>NZ_JARBWD010000001.1:1340306-2680612 GCF_030140925.1 Parerythrobacter aestuarii | reverse complement strand
CCAAAGGCAGCCGCCCGCGCGGCGGTCGCCTGCGCCCCCAGCGTATCGCCATCGTCGCCATCACCGCCAATGGCGATGGCGCCTTCAGCGTTGGAGGTCGAGAACCCGCCGATGGCGATGGAGTTGAACTGCGTCGCATCGGAAAACACCCCGATGGCGATGGCCCGGCCCCCGGTGGCCTCGGTCAGCCGACCGATGGCAATACCGTTGGTGCCTGTGGCCATGGCGGTCGAACCCATCGCGATTGCATCTGCAGCGCTCGATACAGCATCGGCGCCCAGGGCCATGGACCGGTCGCCCGATGCCTGTGCACCCAGCGTGTCGCCGTCGTCTCCGTCGCTGCCCAGGGCGATCGAGGAGAGGCCGGACGCGGTCACATAGCCGCCTATTGCTAGTGCATCATTGGCCGTGGAGACGGTTTCCACGCCTAGCGCTATCGACCTTGCACCGCTCGCGACCGCACCGATGGCTGAACCATCGGTATCGTCGGTGCCGATCGCCACCGAGTATTCTCCGGTCGCATTTGAGCCGCGACCAATGGCTGTGGCGCGGGTGCCACTCGCCACGGTGCTGCCACCAACAGCAGTCTGTCCCGTTGCCGTGGCTTGCGCGCTCAACCCGAGGGCGACCGCCTCTGCGCCAGCAGTCGCGGAGGAACCGATAGCGACACCGAATCCGTCGGTGCTGGTCGCGTTGTTACCGATTGCGATGTTCTGAACACTGCTGGCAGTAGCCGTTTGACCAATTGCGATTGCCTGGGTGTTGCTGGCATTGGCTCCATTGCCGATGCCGATGGCGTTGCTGCCGGTGGCTTGCGCATTGTTGCCAAGAGCGACCGAGTCGCTGCCCGTTGCGTCCGCCCCGTTCCCGCCTGCGAAGGACCTTAGCCCCGATGCGACGGCGTTAGCCCCGATCGCAGTGGCATTGGCGGAATCTGACGTTGCCCCCGATCCAAGAGCAGTCGAGAACCCGCCATTGGAGGATGAATCCGTGCCAATCGCGACCGAATTGGTGGCTGTTGCCTGCGCGCCCACGGCACCAGTGTCGGTGCCGTCACCGCCGATGGCGATCGAGTAAAGCCCGGCGTTGACGTAGTTCCCGATTGCCACCGCCGAGGTCGCACTGGCCGTGGAGTAAGTGCCCAGCGAGATCGCGTACACCCCGTTCGCGTTGCTGTCGGTCCCGATAGCGATGGCGGAATTGCTGGTCGCTTCGGCGTTGTAGAGCGAGATCCCTGTACTGATGGCGATGGTGTAACTGCCACTGGCAATGGCATTGCTGCCAAGAGCCGTGGCTCCGGTGCCGGTTGCGCTGGCCCCGTTGCCGCATGCAGTTTGGGTATCGATCCCGCCGGAGTTTGCCCCGAGGTCGGTATCGACATTGGTATCGGCATTGCCATCGTTGTTGGTGTCTAGCAGGCAATCGTCCGCGCGGGCCGGAGTGCTTCCGAAAGCCCCCAGCGCAAAGGCAATCCCGGCCGCGCCGAGAAGAAGGGTGCTGCGTGCAGCGTGCAAAGAGTTGTTCATCGATTATCTCCCCATAAGTCGGCGCGGGGGAGACTGTGTGGCCCCGCGCGATTTGCCCTCAGAAGACGAGTTCAAAGTGCGGTTTAGGGCGGCCCTTGAGCGGTCGGTTGTCCCGACTCTCCGTATCAGCAGATGCGCCGCTTCTGCGATGGCGTCAATCGAATCAAGGACGCTCCCTTGCAGCGCTTTTGCCTCTCGACACGGCGACAATGGAGGCACCCGCGCCCGCTAGGTGAGCAAGGTATCTGCGGCTTGGCAGGCGAAGGACCTTTACCCGACCGTCGCTGAGGCCTATCTCCCGATCTATCCCCGGGGAGCGCGCTTGCGCTGAGAGGTGGGTTTAGCGCCCCACGACCCGTCGAACCTGATCCCGTTAGCGCGGGCGGAGGGAAGGGTGGTAGAAGCCACAGGACCTTCCCTATCCTTCCTGCGCTGCGGCGTGCGAATGAGGAGAGGCACCATGGCAACTGCAGCAGACACATCCGCGTGGATTGCTTTTTTCGTCGGGCTCTATGTCCTGGCCGCCTGCGTGGCCGAACTGCGCTCACCGGGCAGCTGGGCGCGGCTGGTTGAGGGTCTGGGGGCGTCGCCGGCGCTGTGCTTTGTGACAGGGGCGTTCACCTTCATGCTGGGCGCGGCGATCTATCTCGTGAATCCGTGGAATCCTGGCGACTGGCTCAGCGTGCTCGTCACCGTCATCGGCGGGCTGGCAGTGGCGAAGGGCCTGTTTTTCATCACTGCACCTGACCGGATGCTGGGCCTTGGCCGCAAGGTGCTGGGCGGCAAGACCGGTCTCATCGCCGGGCTCGACGCTTTGCTCGGCGCTGCGCTCCTCTTCGCCGCGCTTTCGCGGCTCAACACCCTCTGATTTCCTCCAAGAGAAAGACCGACCCTCCCCATGGCAGACATCAATTCCAAGCTCGAAATCGGCGTCACTACCGGGCCCATCCGCGGCTCGAAGAAAATTCATGTCGGCGCCCGCACCGGCAGCGGCGTGCGCGTCGCCATGCGCGAGATCAGCCTCGAGGGCGATGAGGCCCCGGTGCGGGTCTATGACACGAGCGGCCCCTACACCGACCCCGAGGCGAACATCGATATCCAGGCCGGCCTGGCTTCCTTGCGGAGCGATTGGATACGCGCGCGCGGCGATGTCGAGGAATATGACGCGCGGGCGGTGAAGCCGGAGGATAACGGCCAGCTCGGGCCGGATCGTTCGGGCGGCGTCCCGGCGTTCCCCAATGTCGTTAAGCGCCCCCTCCGCGCGAAGGCTGGCCAGAACGTCACGCAGATGCACTACGCCCGCCGCGGCATCATCACGCCCGAGATGGAATATGTCGCCGAGCGCGAGAACCTCGGGCGCGAAATGGCGGCGGAGCTGATCGCCGCCAACCGCGCCGGTGCGCAAAGCTGGGGCGCAAGCATCCCCGATGTCATCACCCCCGAATTCGTTCGCGACGAGGTTGCGCGCGGGCGGGCGATCATCCCCAGCAACATCAACCACCCGGAAAGCGAGCCGATGGCGATCGGCCGCAACTTCCTGGTCAAGATCAACGCCAATATCGGCAACAGTGCGGTGGCATCGGACGTCGCGAACGAAGTCGACAAGATGGTCTGGTCGATCCGCTGGGGCGCGGACACGGTGATGGACCTTTCCACCGGCCGCAACATCCACGACACCCGCGAATGGATCATCCGCAACAGCCCCGTCCCCATCGGCACCGTGCCGATCTACCAGGCGCTGGAGAAGGTCGGCGGCGTCGCCGAAGACCTCACATGGGAGATCTTCCGCGACACGCTGATCGAGCAGGCCGAGCAGGGCGTCGACTATTTCACCATCCACGCCGGCGTGCGCCTGCCCTATGTCCCGCTCGCCGCCAATCGCGTGACGGGCATCGTCAGCCGCGGCGGCAGCATCATGGCGAAATGGTGCCTCGCGCATCACAAGGAGAGCTTCCTCTACGAACGCTTCGACGAGATCACCGAGATCATGAAGGCCTATGACATCGCCTATTCGCTGGGCGACGGCCTGCGCCCCGGCTCCATCGCCGACGCCAATGACGAAGCGCAATTCGCCGAGCTCTACACGCTGGGCGAGCTGACCCACCGCGCGTGGAAACAGGATGTGCAGGTGATGATCGAAGGGCCGGGCCACGTGCCCATGCACAAGATCAAGGAGAACATGGACAAGCAGCTGGAGGTGTGCGGCGAAGCGCCGTTCTACACCCTCGGCCCGCTCGTCACCGATATCGCGCCGGGCTATGACCACATCACCAGCGGCATCGGCGCGGCGCAGATCGGCTGGTACGGCACGGCGATGCTCTGCTACGTCACGCCCAAGGAACACCTGGGCCTGCCCGACCGCGACGATGTGAAGGTGGGCGTGGTGACCTACAAGCTCGCCGCCCACGCCGCCGACCTGGCCAAGGGCCACCCCGCCGCCAAGGTCCGCGACGACGCGCTGTCAAAGGCCCGCTTCGAATTCCGCTGGCGCGACCAGTTCAACCTCTCGCTCGACCCCGACACGGCCGAGCAATACCACGACCAGACGCTGCCTGCCGAGGGCGCCAAGACCGCGCATTTCTGCAGCATGTGCGGGCCGAAGTTCTGCAGCATGAAGATCAGCCAGGACGTGCGGGATTTCGCTAGCAAGCAGAACCAGGGCGCGGACGGGTTCCTCGCGAGCGTGCAGAGCGGAGCCGAGGCGGCGGCTGCGAGCCGTGAGGCGGCGCTGAAGGGGATGGAGGAGATGGCAGAGAAGTACCGCGAGGGTGGCGATTTGTATGTGAAGGCGGCTGATTGACTGGCCTGGAGAGAGGATCATGCCCAGTGTTTTCTGGTCTTGGCAGAGCGATGTTTCTCACCGTGAGACCAGAGGTCTAATTAAGGACGCTCTTGAAGTTGCTGTGCGCGAGATCAACTCGTCTGTCGATCCCGCGGAGCGACCTGATTCAAGTCTTTCGATAGATCACGACACCAAAGGCCTTTCTGGAAGTCCCGACATTGTTGCGTCGATTTTGCAGAAGATCGAGAACGCAACTGCGTTTGTCGCTGATGTGACACCCATCGGGATCGTGAGCTCGCTAGGCGGGAGAAGGCATGTTCAAAATCCGAACGTGCTCATCGAACTTGGATATGCAAAGAGGGCGCTTGGTCTCGAGCGCGTAATTCAGGTCTGGAATACAGCAATAACTGACTGCTCGATTGAACATCTACCGTTCGATATGCGTGGACGACGCGGTCCGCTCAGTTATCATCTGCCAGTGGGAGCTTCGACTGAGGCACTAAGAGAGGAGCGGCTCAAGCTCGCCAAGAAGTTGTCTGACGCGTTGGGGGCAATATCGCCAGTAGCACCCCCGGAAGAGAATTGGCCTTTATGGCGAAGCGCAAACCCCATGAACCCAGCGATCTGGTTCGAAGAGGGAGAGCAGTTTACGATAAACGAGCCAGGACATGGTCCTGGCCAGAAATCCTTTCCAACCGCACCTACTCGATACGCAAGGATACTGCCGAAAGAATGGGTGCGACCGCACGAGATCGAACACTCATCGCTCCTTGGACATGTTTCGGGAATTTCATGGGGTAGGACTACTGGGGGCTTCCTAACCTACCAAGGTAGCATTGTGAGACCGGAACTTGCCGACTCACCAAACGGTACCATGCTGTTTTTGGACACGGGCGAGGTTTGGGCAATAGATCGTTTCATCGTTGCTCAGTGGCGTAATAAGCTTATGATTGAGGGTGACGACATGTTCGGCGGGGTAGCCAGCTTCTTGGCGCACCAGCTCGTCAGAATGACCAAATCTGGCACCAAATTTCCGATGAAAATCCGTCTAGGCGTTACTGGATTGTTAGGTAGTCATTGGCCTCTCCCGAATCCCATCTACGGAGACCCACAGGCGGTGGAAGATCGGGTTGAGGTAGAGGATGAAGTAGTCTCCTTCGATCGCCGGTCCTTGGAGCCGCTTGTCGTTAGATATTGGACCCAAGTTCGTGATGCATATGGTTTGCCCCCACCTGACACCGGGCGGATCGAGAAGGCGATGCGGCTGGTCGAAGAGTAATTTCATTGCTTTCGGGGCTATTAGCGAGTTCTGGGGACAGTATACTCAATTCGAGATGCAAAGCCTCTCTGTGAGCGCCCCGCTTGGTTCGCGCCAAGACGCCAAGGCGCGAAGACCGGTTTCTAACTGCCTGCCACCCTTTTTCGTCATCCCGGCGCAGGCCGGGATCCAGCTAACCTCGGTCATCAATGAAACGGCATCTGGGCCCCGGCCTGCGCCGGGGCGACGGGCAAGGTGGGACAGGGGGTGCATGCCTCTTTGTGCCTTCGTGCCTTTGTGTGAGCCAAAATCCCGCGCCTTCGACTAGCTCGTCCCAAGCCGTTTGAGCGCCAACGGCCTGAGACCCTCGCCCGACCAACCATTAGGCAAACCAGCCCACCCGTGCTACACGCTCCCCGCTGACGTCGAATTTTGCGACGGACATCGAGATTTGCATACCGCCGCTTGCCCCTTTCCAGTCGATTGTTGGAAAGCATTCGGGGCCCCGGCGTAAACCAGGCGACGATTTCCCTTTCATCTGAACGATTAGACGCACGGCCCATGCGCAATCCTGCGCGTGGGCAACACATACGTTCTTGAAAGGAACGACCTATGGCCAAGACTGGCTCCGTGAAATTCTTCAACACCGACAAGGGCTATGGCTTTATCCAGCCCGACGATGGCTCGAACGACAGCTTCGTCCACATCACCGCCGTGCAGGCGGCCGGCATGACCGGCCTCGATAAGGACCAGCGCCTCAACTACGACGTGGAAATCGGCCGCAACGGCAAGGAAAGCGCCGTCAACCTGTCGGCTGCCGACTGATCGCCTGGCGACACGAACACACGCCCCCGCCGCGCGGCCCAGCGCTGGCGGCGGGGGCACCTATCCCGATCCCGCGGAGAGCGCTCATGCACCAGTCCTACGAATTCTATTCCGCGCGCGCCAGCGAAGCGGCCGCTGCGGCCGAAGCGGCGACGCTGGACAATGTGCGCGATCGCGAGCTGCGGGCGGAAAAGACCTGGCGCGGCCTCGCCGACCAGGCCCGCGCGGTGGCCCAGCAGCGCGAGAAGATCGTGCAGGAAAAGGCCGAGGCCCGCGCCGCCGAAGAGGCTGGGCAGATCGCGACTGGCTGAGCGCCTGGCCTGCCGCTGAGGCGTTGCATGCACCTGCGCGGGGATGACGGGTTTGGAACCAGGTTTGCTCAGAGTAAGCGTCTGGGCGTGATGCCGGTCACGTGAAGCCTCCACATGCGCAGCTACCTTTCGAAACGGGAGATCAGTCCCGCGAAAGGAGAAAGCCATGAAACAGGTCTTTATTGGCATTGCATTGGCAGCTGTCGCTGTGAGCGGTGGCGCAACCGCAGCCGATCCGAAGAAGGAAAGCTCCGACTGGCACAAGAAGAGCGATGTCGAGAAGGGCATTGACCAGGCCACGGTGACCAAGAAGAAGGATCGGGTCTATGCCAACCCCGATCGCCAGCGTGCGCTGGACGACGCCATGAAGAGCGACACGGCGAAGCCTACGCCGACGCCAACGGCAACGCCGAAAGGGACGGGCGTCCCCCGGTGACAACGACCGGCCCGGCAATGGAGGGGCCTCGGAAAGCCTCTCCGCCGGGCCTCTCCATGCGCAGTCGGGCATTGGTGCCTTACATCACGCAATCGCGTCTTCTTGCGCCTGGGGGCGGTCGATGCAGTTCACCCCATCGCTCGCGGCAACTTGACACATGCGCCTGCCGGGCGTTCCTGACGCATGGCACCCATGACCGAATACCTCCTCTTCTTCGCTCTCGTCCTCGGCGTGAACCTGCAGCCCGCATTCGGGCCGCCGACGTGGTCGATCATCGCGCTCTATGCTTTCAATACGGAGCTGGAACTGCCCGCGCTGGTCGGGCTGGGGGCGGTCGCTGCGGCTTCGGGGCGGTTCCTGCTGGCCCATGCCACGCGCGCGCTGGGGACGAGGTTCCTTTCGACCAGGGTGCACGCCAACCTCGCCGCCGCGCGGCAGGCGCTGGAGCGGCGGCAGCGCAACACGCTGCTCGCGCTCGGCCTGTTTGCGCTCTCGCCGGTCCCCTCGGCCCAGCTGTTCGAAGCGGCGGGGCTCGCGCAGTTGCGGCTGGTGCCGTTTACCGCCGCTTTCTTCGCTGGGCGGCTGGTCTCCTACACGCTCTACGGCATTACCGCGCAGGGCATCCGGTCGACCAGCATGGGCGAGGTGCTGCGCGAGGAACTGTCCAGCCCGCTTGGCATCGCCCTGCAGGTCGCCATGCTCGCCGCGCTGGTGCTGCTGGCGCGGATCGACTGGCACCGCCGCCTTGGCCTTGACGGGGGCGATGGGAAAGAAGGAATGGAAACCGGCTAGCGCTTGATCCAGCCCTTCGCCTCTTCCAGCTCGGCCAGCCCGAACAGGCGGAAGTCATAGGGCATCAGCGGGCCGAACAGGCGGAACGCTTTCACCATCCATTCGACATCGGTCACCACCGCCACGCGGGTGAAGTCGCGCAGCAGGGCAAGATCGAATTTGGTGTCCTCCCACGCGGCGCTGCCGGTGTATGCGGTGTAGTCGTGGTCCAGCACGAACAGGCATTTGAGCTTGTCATGCTCCTTGAGCTTTTCCTGCACCAGCGGCAGCAGCATCTCGCGGTAGTCCTCGCCGGTGATGATGCCCACCGCGCGCACTGCCACCACGTCGCGCGGCAAGCCATCGATGGTCTCGAAATGGCCGGGGTCGTCCTCCGTCGCCGCGGCCCAGGCCTTGGCATCCTCCAGCTTGTGAGAGGGGAAACGGCGGACTGTGGCGGAGACGAAGAAATTGGCGATCTCGGGCGCAACCGAGAGCAGCGGGGAATCGCCTACCACGGCAACTTTCTTCACCACTTTCTGGTGCACCTTCACGAAGTTGAAATGGCTCGCCAGCGCGCCGATGCTGTCCCAATGCGGCACCTTCTCCAGGCAAATCACGAGATTGGGCACACGGTCGGTCTCGTTGATGCGCGTGTCGATGGCTTTCGTCAGCTCGGCAAAGTCTGCCTTCGACAAGGCACCTTCAGGGTGCAGGATGACGAACTCGGGGTGGGATTGGTCGATATCGATCATGGCCTCGCTCCTTTGGGCAAAGGCTATTGTCTCGGCGTAAATCGCGGCATTGTCATTGCGCTGGATCAAAATGGGTCGGCACGCGATGGAGGAAAGAATCTTCATCCCCTGGCTCGACTTCGCGCGATCAGTTCCCATGTCACAAGGTATAAAAGCAGTCATCGCCAGAGGAGCACCAGCCATGCAGGTCCAGTTCAATTCCGACAGCAGCGTCATGGGGACGGAAAACGTCGCCGAGCGGATCGAAGCGAGAGTGCGCAGCAAGCTGGCGCGGTTCGAGGAGCGGCTGACGCGGCTGGAAATCCATGTTCATGACGAGAACGCGCACAAGCACGGGCATGACGACAAGGCCTGCACGATCGAGGCGCGCCCGCGCGGCGGCAGGCCGATTGGCGTGACGGAAAACGCCGCCACCGTCGATGATGCCGCGCGCAAGGCCGCTACGACTCTGGCCCAGCGCCTGCAGCGCCACTTTGGCCGTGAGAGCAAGCACGGTCACGACCAGCGGCCCGACAAGGCAATATAACCGACCGCAGATCCTGCGCGGACGTGACCCGCGTCACGGCCTTGCGCTTGTGCAGGTGTTAGCTAGTGTCCTCACCATAGGGAGGATGAACATGAAACGATTTCTGACACTTGCGACCGGCTCCCTGCTGCTCGTTTCCGCCGCCGCCATGGCCCAGAACCGCCCTGATGATACCGATGGACCCGGTACGGATGGCACCGAGGGGAAGACCCCGGCAGATGGGCAGGAACTTGCGCGCTCCGTGCTCGACGGGACTGAGATTGCCCAGCAGGTCGGGCAGGAACGCGCGTGGTACTTCGTTCCGCGCCACAAGCGCGGCCAGACACTGGCGATCTCGGAAGATGTAGTCAGCCGGCTGTGCGGGGACTTCGACGGCTGCCAGGTGCGTATTGGCATGTACAACTGGGATGGCACCGGCCGGATCGCAAGCCGGGAGACACTGCTCTATTACAACGCGTCGAACAAGAACTGGCGCGCGTCGCTGGGCGACCGGGCCGGATCGAACCGCGACAACACTACCCAGCATATCAACAAGAGCTGGTCCTGCTATTTCACCGACGGTACCTATTCGGGCTTCAAGAACCTCGGCGACACCGATCTCAATTTCGGACTGATGTCGTGGAACCAGTATAACGCCGGCTGCCTGCTGACGATCATCGATTGACCTGAGGCAGGTGGGAACCGGTAGACGGCGACTCTTCCAAGGCCTCCCTCCCTGCAAGGACTAAGGTGCCATGCTCAAGCTGACCTACTGCCTCCACCGCCTGCCATCGCTCAGCCGCGAAGAGTTCCAGCATTACTGGCGTGGAACGCATGCCCCGCTGGTGAAGGCTGCGGCGCCGCATCTCGGCATAGAGCGCTATGTCCAGAGCCACACCGAGGAGCATGCGGTGGTCGCTGCCACGGCAGCCGGGCGTGGGATCCCGGTGGGCGATGGAGAGGAGTACGACGGCGTCGCCGAGCTGTGGTTCGCCGATGATGCCTTTGACGGGGAACCCACCGCCGAAGCCGCCAACCACAGCCGCATCCTAGCCGAGGACGAGGCCAAATTCATCGACTTTGCCCGCAGCCGGATATTCATCACGCGCGAAAATGTGGTGGTGGGTTAGGACACTGCGTCCGCGCGCTGGGCCCAGGCGACCAGGGCCGCCCCGATAGCGGCGGCGGCAAGGTAGGCCAGCTTGGGATTCACCGTCCAGAAGTTCACGAACAGGAAAGCGTGGCTGAGGATGTAGGTGAAGATCAGCGCCATCCCCCAACGCCGCCGCAGCAATGCCCCAATCGCGCCCAGCGAGATAGTCAGCCCCATGAACGCAATGAAGCCGAAATAGCTGACCGGGCTAAAGCCGACGAGGTTGATCTCACGTTCGCCGATGAAGCGGATGGTGTCGGCCAGCGCTTCGCTGGCTTCACCGCCGAAGTTCCACCAGCCCTCGGCCTGTCCGATCATCAGCGTGCTGACACCTATGCGGGCGAGGCCGGAGGCGAGGAAGGCGAGGCAGATGACAATGGCGACGATGCGTTTCATGGTGTATTAGATATATAATACAGCCTCGATGTCAACGCCCTCCCTGGCTGCCCCGTTGACTTGCAAGCCCGCGCTCCGCATGGCGCGGGCCATGGGTTCACTGGTCGACCAGGCAGAGGCCGCACTGCGGCAAGGGCGCTATGCGGATGCCAGGGCGGCGCTGGAGCAAGCGCTGGCTGGTGGTCTTGAGGCACGGCTGGCGAGCGAGGCGCGCTCGATGCTGGGTCTGGCGATGGTGGCGATGGGGCAGGCTCCGGCGGCGCTTGAGCACCTGCGCGCTGCAGTGACGGCGGAGCCGTCCGAGGCGATGTTCCGCTACAACCTCGGGCGCGGGCTGGAGGCCGTGGGCGACTTCGCCGGGGCAGTGGCGGAGCAGCGCCAAGCGGTTCGGCTGGCCCCCGGCATGGCGGCGCTGGAGATCGCGCTTGCGCAGGCGCTGATGGGGGCGGGGCAGTTCGACGAAGCGCGCCCGTTGCTGGAGAAATTCGCTGCCAACCCGCAAGCCCCTGCGGTCGTGACGCGGCTGCTGGTGCAATGCCTTGCGGGGGCGGGCGATACCCATGCGGCACTGGACAAGGCGAAGGCGCTGCTGCCGGCGGATATCGGCGCTGCCGATGCCCAGGGCCGCGCGGACGCGATGTCGGCGGCGAGCCTCGCTCATGCGGCGATGCACTATGGGGAGGCGGCAGATATCACCCGCGCGCTGGTCAGCCGGGACGCCGCCGATGCCGATGCGGCAACGGTGTTGGCGCAGCTGCTGCTGTGGACGGAAGGACCGGAAGCGGCGCGCGAAGTGCTGGTGTCCGCGCGGGCGGCCGGGGCGCAATCACCGCGGCTGCTGGTCGAACTAGTCGCGCTGGGTGAACCAGTTACCGATGAGGCGCAGGCCATGGCCCTGCGCGACGATGTTCCCGCGACAGAGCGGGCCGACCTCTTGCTGGCGCTGGCACAGGCGGCCGACCGCGCGGGCGATCCGGCGCAGGCTTGGCAACTGGCGAGTAAAGGCAAGGCGGTTTCGCCTGGCGGTGCAGCGCGCGACTGGCGGGCAACGCTGGAAACACAGCGCACGATCTACCGGGCCTGCGCGCCAGATATGGCAGTGGGTGACGGGCCGAAGCAGCTCTACCTGCTCGGCACGCCGCGCTCGGGCCAGTCGCTGCTGCAGTCTATCCTCGCTGCATCGCCGCAAGTAGCGTCGCTGGGCGAACGCGGCGCGCTGTTGCAGCACCTTCTGTTCCGCGAACTGGACGTCGCCGCGATGGCCGCAGGGCAACGAGATTCGCTGCTGCGCGATCTCGCTGAAGCCGACCGGCGCGGGATCGAGCGGCTGGTGGGGAAGCCTGCGTGGGTTGTCGACAAATCGCCGCTGCACTTTGCTATCGCGGGGAACATTACCCGGGTCCATCCCGGTGCGAAATTCGCTGCGGTGCTGCGTGATCCGGCCGATGTCGCCGTGTCGATCTGGTTGCGGCGGTTCCCGCCGGTCTATGACTATGCCAACGACTTCGGAGCGATCCTCGACCATCTCGACATCGCACTCGATGCGCTGGCGATGTGGCGGGATGAGGGAATCGCCATCCGACTGATCGACTTCGCGCAGTTCGTCGCCGATCCTGCGGGTGAAGGCGAGGCGCTGTTCGACTGGCTGGGCCTGGAGTGGTCAGCGGGTTATCTCGACCCGGCCAACCGCACCGAACCGGTCCCGACCTACAGCGCGACTCAAGTGAGACAGGTGGTCGGGCAGGGGGGATCGCGCGGAGCAGGACCCTATGCTGAACAACTGGAGCCCTTTGCCGAGACACTGGAAATGTTGCGACGAAAGCAGGCCGCACTCCTCAACTGAAGGCTTTCCTAGGGCAACAGGGTTGCGCTAGCACTCCATCCGAAGAGACGGAGAGAGGTGTAGGTATGGCCGGGGCAGTTCCCAAGTATCGGGTAGAGTTCGTCGAGCGGACGGGGATGACTCGGCTGGAAGAACGGCGCGGCTATGCCAGGCTGATGATGCCGCTGGCAGGCAATGAGAACCACGTCAACGTGATGTATCTCGGTGCCTATACCGTGCTGGCGGAAGCGGTGGCGGCAGTCCCCGGGATCGCCGTGCTCGACACCACCCGCTTCTTCCCGATCATCAAGGACATCTATGTCGACTTCCACAAGTCCGCCGCGAGCGACGTGACGGCCGAGTTCACGCTCGAGGAAGAGCAGATCGAGGCGATGCTGGCCGATCTCGAGCGCAAGGGCAGCTCGGGCTATGTCGCCGAGTTCCCGATGCACGACGCCGATGGCATGCATGTCGCCACCGGGCGGGTCACGGTGAAGATGCTCAGCCATGGCTGGAAGAAGCCCGAATGAAACTGCCGGACGACCTGCCATCCGCCTATCGCGTCGATTTCACCGCACCTGTGGGCGAGCCCTCGCTGGTGCCGCCCGGATCGATGCAGTGGCGGGTGTTCAAGAACCCGATTGCACTGGCCATTGGTGGGGTGGCCGCCGTGCTGTTCGAATTCGCCGATGCGAGGATCCGGTCGGGCGTGTGGGACCATTCGATCTACAAGGTCGATCCGATCGGTCGTTCGCAGCGGACTGGCGTGGCTGCACTGGTGGGCGTGTTCGGACCGCAGAGCACTGCCCGGCGGATTATCGGCGGGGTCAACCGCATGCACCGCAAGGTGGCGGGAGAAACACCCAAGGGAGAGGCGTATCGCGCGCTCGATCCCGAACTGCTGGACTGGGTGAGTGCGACGGCAGGATATGGATTTCTTGAAGCCTATCACCGCTTCGTCAGCCCGGTGAGCGCGGCGGACCGGGCCAGCTACTATCGCGACGGCGAGGCAGTTGCCCGGCTCTATGGCGTCGAGCATCCGCTCACCAGTGACGCCGATTTCTTCGCCATGCTTGATCGTCTATATCCGCGGTTTGAAGCGCATCCGATCAACCGCGAATTCCTCGACATCATCATGTCGCGCAAGGCCGCTCCGACCGTGCCCAAGGTCCTGCACCGGTCACTGGCGCGCGCCTCGGTATCGCTCTTGCCGCAAAAGGTGCGCGAGCGGATGGAGCTTGGGCCGGAGTTCGACCTTACCATGGGCGATCGGCTGGCCCTGCGCCTCATGGGCAAGCTTGCCGACAAGGCCCGCAGCAAGGACATGCCGGCGTGGCAGGCGGCCGAGCGGATGGGGTTGCCGGGCAATTTCGCCTGGCTTTCGTCCGCGCGGCAGGAGCAGATTTTGTCCGCAACTCGAGGCGAGGCGCTGGCCTAGTCGAACGTATGGCCCGCCGCTTCCGCTTCGGCGATCACTTCCGCCCCGGTCATGGTCGGCGTATCGTCGGCGAAGGTGTAGTACGGCGGCTTCTCGTCGATGAAGATCTGTTCGAGCATGGCGTAGCCTTCGGGCAGGTCGAACAGGCCGGCGAGGAAGCTGAAGTGTCCGCCGGGCTTGCAATGGTACCACAAATTGCTGCCGCATTTCGAACAGAAGGCCCGCTCCGCCCAGTCGGACGAGGCATAGATCGAAACATGCTCGCGGCCGCCGATATCCATGGCTTCGGGCTGGACGCTGCGCAGCGAGAGGAACGGGCCGCCGCTCCATTGTCGGCACATCGAGCAATGGCAGACATCGACCCCGGGCCGGGTCTGATCGAGCGCAATGGTCACGCTGCCGCACAGGCATTTTCCTTTGATCCGGTCGGACATATCGCTTCTCTTCCTTGCTGGTTTGCAGCGCAGGCTAGACCGCCGGCTTGCACTCGGTCTAGAGATATCGCGACATCCGGGGGAGGATTCCAATGGCAAGCCTGAGAGCGCGACTGATAAACCTTGCGCTGCCACTGTTCGGCATCAAGAGCTTCTTTGCCGAGCCCGAACGGATGGAACAGCGCCTTGCCAAGGCACGTCGGCAGAAGCCGCAGCGACCCAAGGCAAAATGGCACAAGCGCTTCGATATCGTCGAAGACGCGACACGCGGCTATCCGGTCGTGACCATTACTCCCAAGGGTGGCGCAGCGGCGGGTGCGCCGCACCTGCTATACCTGCATGGCGGCGGCTATGTGCTCGATGTCGCCGGGTTGCACTTCGAGACAGTCTGCAAGCTGTGCGAGCGGCTGGGGGCCTCAGCCACGGTCCCGGTTTACCCGCTCGCGCCCGAGCACAAGGCACCCGAAGTGCTGGCAGCGATGCGCGCACTTTATGGCGAAGTTACCCAACTTCACGGTGCGGCCAATACCACGGTTATGGGCGACAGCGCGGGTGGTGGTATGAGCCTCGCGTTGGCGCAGATGCTGAAGGCGGACGGTGGCGACATGCCAGCGTCGCTGGTGCTCTGGTCGCCATGGCTTGATGCAACAGCCACCGCCGAGGGCCAGGCCGAGATCGAAGACAAGGACAAGATGCTGGCTCAGGTGGGTCTGCGCGCCTGCGGCGAAGCCTATGGCGGTGGTCTCGCGCTCGACGATCCCCGCCTCAGTCCGTTGTTCGGCGATCACGAAGGGCTACCGCCGATGGCCATCTTCTCAGGCACGAGCGATATCCTGTTGGTCGACGGACGACATCTTGCCGGCAAGCTGCGAGCGCTTGGCAAGAAAGACTTCGAATATCACGAATATGCCGGGATGTGCCATGTCTGGATGTTGCTGCCGATGCCGGAAGCCAACCAGGCGCTGGAGCAAACGGCGCAGTTCATCACCAGGGCGAGGGCTGTATGAAAGGCTGGAAAACGTTTTTCTGGACAGCGGCTGCGTTCAACCTGCTGGTCGGGCTTGGCGGTTTCATCGATCCGGCTGCGAAGACGGTCAACCAGGCCACTGCCTTGCTGGTGTTCGCCTTCGGCATTGTCTACGCGCTCGTTGCGCGTGAGCCCCTGCGGCTGGCCCCGGTCTTGTGGGCGGGGGTGTTCGGCAAGGCCTGCATGGTCGCCTTGCTGATGCCCGGTGCCTTGGCAGAGGGCGGCGACAAGATGATTGCCGGGATTCTCGTCGGCGACATGTTCTTCACTGCCGGTTTCCTCGCGTTCCTGCTGGGTCCGGCGCGAAAATCGAATGGAACGGGAGAAGTCTCATGAGTGAGAAGATGACCGGTGGCTGCTTGTGCGGGCAGGTTCGCTACGAAGTGGACGGCGATGTCGCAATGCAGGTCAATTGCCACTGCAAGAACTGCCAGCGCCAGTCGGGTTCGGCGTTTTCGACCATCATCGGCGTGCCCGAAGCAGCGCTGACCATCGAAGGCGAATTCAAGACCTATGACGACAAGGGCGAAAGCGGCGAAGCAGTGCTGCGCGACTTTTGCCCCAATTGCGGATCACCGCTATTCAGCCGGGTGGCAGTCGCTCCCGGACTGATCTTCATCAAGGTGGGCACCCTCGATGACACCAGCAGCTTTACCCCGGCGATGCACCTGTGGACCAAAAGCAAGCAGCACTGGGTCGATTTGGCAGGGGCAATCGCATTCGAGACCAATCCGGGCTGATCTCATGGGTCTTAGAAGCATTGTCTTGGCCTCCGGCCTTTTGCTGACGGCTTGCCAGCAAGGCACCGGGGCCAGCAGCGCCCCCGATACCAGGCCGGAGGGTTTTACCGGCATCGCACCGGATGAGGTCATCATTTTTGGCGGGACGGAGCCGTTCTGGGGCGGCGAGATCAAGGACAAGGAGCTGACCTACACCACCCCTGAGAATATCGAGGGGACGACGATCAGGATCGAGAGGTTTACCGGCCAGGGCGGGTTGGGTTTCTCAGGCGTGCTCGCAGGCGAGACCTTCGATATGACGGTGACCCCGGGAGACTGCTCCGACGGGATGAGCGACCGGACTTACCCTTACACAGTAACGCTACAAATTGGCGCGGAGCAGAGATTTGGCTGCGCCCATACGGATCGCCAGCCATTCACGGGTCCGGAAGAGAGCTAGCGGACCCCGGCCCGATCCAGTTCCGGGCCGAGCCGACCAGTAAGCCACAGGCCCCACATGCGGAAATCCGCCGCAAGGCTCCACAGCGGGTAGGTGAAGGTGGCCGGTCGATTCTTCTCCACGATGAAATGTGCCAGCCAGGCGAAAAAATACCCGGCCAGCGGCATCGCTGCGAGCCAGAGCCAGCTCTGCGAAGCCACGGCATAGATCGCCACGGCCACGACTATTGTCGTTCCCAGGTAGTGCAGGGCGCGGGTTTGCTTCTTGCTGTGCTCACGCAGGTAGAACGGCCAGAACTCGGCGAATGTCGTGTAGCGGTGCTCAACCATGTCGCGCTCAGAACAGGCCTGGAATACGGAACTGGGCCGCAGTCGGGCGCCGCGGTCTCATCAATTCCCTTTCCGGGGCGACGCGCTGGGCCGTTTGGCCTTTCGGACTCTCTGCGGAAATCGGTGTGCAGGCGCGACCGGCAAGGAAATCAAGCGCCTTGGCGATGGAATCCTCATTGGCTTCGCCGAGCTGGGTGAAAATGTCATCGCTGGCTCGACACGTTTGTGGAAACACGCTGGCGAGGCCGGTATAGTATTCGCCCTGGCCGTCGCTGTTCTCGGTCTGGAACGCGACCACGCGCAAGCGATCGTCACACGCGTCGAGATCGCGGGCGATCTGGCCGACCGGCTTGCCGAAGGTGTCGGCTCCGATCAGCGCGGTGTTGTTACCGAGGTAGGGTATGAAGCTGTTAGCGACGAGTTCGCTGGCCGACGCGGTGCCCCCGCGCCCGATAAAGGCGATCTTGGTTGCGCCAATAGCCTGCGGCTGCGTCTCGAACAGCTCGGTATCGTTATTGGCGGAAAGCGACGCACGGAACGTGGTGCGACTGAACACCTGCCCAACCTTGTCGCCGCCCAGCAAGTCACCCAGCAATTCGGCAACCGACACCAGCCCGCCGCCATTATAGCGCAAGTCGAGGATGATCTCGGTGATGCCCTGGTCCTTGAACTGCTGGATCGCGGTGCGCAGCTGCGGTCCGGCAGAATCGACAATGAATGTCCGCAGGTTGATATATCCAACCTGCTTGCCGCCATCATTGAGGATCTTCACGCCATAACGATCCGAGATGGGGTCGAGCGAATAATCGGCCTTGGTCACAGAGACATCGCGGTCGAGGCCGTTGGTGTCACGAATGGTGAAAGACCGGGTGACCCCGGGATCGCTGGGGCCGAGCGCGTCGATCACTGCCTGTGGTCCGCCGGATGCCATCAGGTTGGCGACACTCTGGCCCTCGATCGTGATAAGCTCGACGCCCCGGTCGAACCCTTGCGGGAAAGCCGGTGCATTTTCGAAGGCTTCGATCACGAACACGCGATTGTTGGTGGTGTCATAGGCCAGGCGAATACCGAAGCCTGCGCTCGATCCGGAACTGATCAGGGCATTCTCTTCCGTGATCGACGTGATGTAAGTGAAGAAGCGATCGCGCGACTGGTCGCGCGCAGGCTTCACCAGCGCGTCGATATAGTCCTGTACATTGGTGTAGTTCGCCTTGTTCACGTTGGTCGCGACCAGGTTGGGGAACAGGTAGAACTCGTCGATCTGGGAAAACACCCAATCCTGCCTGGCTGAAAGCGAGCATTGCGCATTGCCGGTGCCACCACCGCCGGTCCCGCCGCCCGTGTTTCCACCACCGTTGCCACCGCCTCCGCCACCACAGGCAGACAGCGCAACCGCCAGGATCATGGACAAGCTCGTGCGACCAAACGACATAAATTTCTGCTCCCTCAGGCTGTGCGACCGTAGCCTCCCCGGACCGGGAGAAGCAGGAATAGTGCTGAACCCCGGCTGAGCAAGGGGCAATTTGGCCCGAAATCGGGGGCAAATCAGGCGCTAGCTGGGGAAAACTCGCCGCCTGCTCCCTCGCCAAGCCCCGCCTTAGGGCCTAGCACCAAGAGCCAAGGAGAGAGAATTTCATGGCCGATTGGCTAAAATCCGTATTGCCTGCTGATTGCCCGCCCCATTCCGGGCTGATGTTGGGCCGTGCGGGTTCGGACAAGGCGATGGACCGGGGCGGCCTGAAACTGAGCAGTCCGGCCTTCGGGCCGGGGGGCGAACTCGATCCCTGCTTTACCGCAGATGAAGAAGATGCCGTCGCGCCGCCACTCGAATGGACTGCGCCGCCACCCGGGACGCAGGAACTTGCGATTGTGGTCGAAGATGCCACTACCGATGACCCGGCATGTCACTGGCTGGTGTGGGGCCTGCCAGGCCAGAAGGGCAAGCTGCTCGAGGGCGAAGTTCCGCCACGAGTAGGCAAGAACAGCCTTGGCAATTCCGAATGGATGCTGCCCGCCTTGCCGAAGGATGGCCCGGCTCACACTTTTGTATTCCAGCTGTTTGCGCTGGACCTTCCGCTGACTCTGATGCCCGGGGCCACGCGCGAACAACTGCTTGGGGAAATGGACGGCCACGTCATCGCCGCCTCTGTCCTCACTGCCACCTACCAGCCTTCCGACGAGGAAGACTGGGACGAAGATGACGACGATTTCGAACTTTGATTTCGCATAGCCTAAGGAAAGGAAAATACCATGGCTAACGCACTGCAAAAGCCGGTGAATCTCACCCCGGCACTCGAAGCCGTTACCGGCAAGGGTCCGATGACCCGCGCTCAGGTGACGTCGAAGGTCTGGGAATACATCAAGGCCAACGGCCTCCAGGACAGCAAGGACAAGCGCCAGATCAATCCCGATGCCAAGCTCGGCGCGGTGATCGGCAATGCGCAGATCTCCATGTTCAAGATGACTGCTGCGGTTTCCAAGCACCTCAGCTAAGTCGACTTCGTGCGGCGGGCGAAAGGCCAATCGAGCACTTCGCCCGCCCACAAGGCCAGCCACACGATGATCGGCTGGGCCACCATGCGGGGGATATGATAGACAAGCCCCGCGCCGCTATCTTTGCGCGCCAGATCCATTGCAAAGTGGTTGATGTTGGCCGGAAAGACGCAGACGGCATAGAGCGCCAGCCCAATGGCTGCGTAGCGCTTCAGGGGCGCTGAAAAGGGCTGCGCCAGGCCCACGGCACCGGCGATCTCCGCAATTCCTGTCCACCAGATGACCGCTGCGGGCCATGGCACCCATTCGGGTGTGATGGTGAGAAACGGTTCGGGGTTAGCGAGGTGGAAATAACCTGCGGCAGCGTAGAACACTGCCAGCAACCAACGAAATGCCGCGCGGATCATTCGCCCGGCTCCCATCCCGGTGGGGCAAGCTCGAAGCCATCGAACTCGAATGCTGGAGCGACCACGCAGGAAACCAGCACATAGCCATGCTCGCCTTCGGATGGGCGGGCTGCCTGCCACCAATGCGGCGGGATGACGAATTGTACCGACTGTCCGGCCAGAACATCGCCACCGAGATGTATCGTATCAGGCGGACCGAGATCGGTCTCGCTGACGGAGAGCAGCAGCGGATCGCCTGCATGCCAGAGCCAGATCTCTGCTGCATCGATCCTGTGCCAATGCGAGCTTTGCCCGGCCTCGAGCAGGAAGTGGATCGCGGTCGATGCTGATCGTTCGCCTTCTGCCGCCGGAGCGCGCCAGGTTTCCGCATACCATCCGCCCTCGGGATGCGGCTGCATTGCGAGCGTGTCGATCAGGTCCAGCGCTGTCGTCATATGCCTCTTGCCAGTTGCCTTGCTCCAGCTAGGCTGCGGCAACGGGTCTTGTCACGGAGTAATCCCATGAAGTCGATCGCCATTGCCGTTCTGCTCGCTACCGCTACCGCTGCCGCTCCGCTGGCCGCTCAGACGCCTGAGGAGATTGCCGCCGCAGCGCTCGAAGCAGCGCCCGTATGGGACGGTCACAACGACGTGCCGATCCAGCTGCGCGGGCGGTTCGGCAATGTCATCGCCGACTTCGATTTCGAGGATACGACCGACACCGGCAATCCGGATGGATCGCGGGTCATGCACACCGATCTCGCGCGCTTGCGGCAGGGCAAGGTCGGGGCACAGTTCTGGTCGGTCTATGTCAGCGCCTCGCTTGACGAACCCGAGGCAGTCCAGGCAACCATCGAGCAGATCGACGTGACCAAGCGCCTGATTGCGCGCTATCCCGACGACCTGGTTCTGGCGCTCGACGCCGATGATGTCGAACGGGCCTTGGCGGCGGGCAAGATCGCTTCACTCATGGGCATGGAAGGTGGCCATTCGATTGGTGAGAGCCTCGCCGTGCTGCGGCAGATGTATGCCATGGGTGCGCGTTATATGACGCTGACGCATTCGAAGACCTTGAGTTGGGCCGATAGCGCTACCGACGAGCCCAGGAACGGCGGGCTGACGGCGTTCGGCAAGGACCTGGTGCGCGAGATGAACCGGATCGGCATGCTGGTCGACCTTAGCCATGTCAGCGAGAAGGTGATGCATGATGCGCTCGACGTGGCGCGCGCGCCGGTCATCTTCAGTCATTCCGGTGCGCGGGCGATCAATGGTCATGCCCGCAATGTGCCGGACAGCGTGCTGGCGCGGCTGAAGGACAATGGCGGAATCGTGATGGTGGTTGGCCTGCCGGGATTCCTCAACGAAGGGGCGCGGCAATGGAATGCCAATCGTGCGGCTGAAGAGGCCCGGCTCAAGGCGCTGTGGCAAGGGCAGCCCGATGAGGTCGCCAGCCGGCTGAAGGCCTGGGACGAGGCCAATCCGCTGCCGCAATCGGTCGTGTCCGACTGGGCCGACCACATCGACCATGTTCGCAAGATCGCCGGTATTGATGCCATCGGTATCGGCGGCGATTATGACGGGATGCCCTCAGGCCCGGTCGGGGCGGAAGACGTGTCGGGCTACCCCGCGTTATTTACCGAGTTGGCAAGGCGCGGTTACAGCCAGCAGGAGCTGGAAAAGATCGCTTCGCGCAACATGCTGCGCGTGCTGCGAGAAGCTGAAGCGGCCAGCGATGCAATGCGGGATGTTCCACCGTACGAATATCCCGCCGGCGAGGAACGCTAGCACCTAGTTCGTCAGCGCAGGGATGATCCACACTGCCGACATGGCGATAATCGCCAGCAGCAGGCTGATGCCGAGAACCCAGCGCATCGCGCCGGTCTTCACCGCGCCGGTCGCTTCGTCGTCTTCGATGTGGATTGTGCCGTCGGGATCCTGAGTGGACATGCTACCCTCCATTACTGCGTCGAGTGGTTCACCTCTCAACGCCGGCGGAAGATACCCGTTCCTCAGTCGCGGAGCAATTCATTGATGCCGGTCTTCTCGCGGGTCTGCGCATCGACGGTTTTGACGATTACTGCGCAGGCGAGGCCCGGACCGCCCTCCTTGCCCGGCATCGAGCCCGGCACCACCACTGAATAAGGCGGGATGTGCCCGCGGATCACTTCGCCCGTCTCGCGATAGACGATCTTGGTCGACTGGGTAATGAAGACACCCATCGCCACCACGCAGCCTTCACCGACGATCACGCCTTCGACAATTTCCGAACGCGCCCCGATGAAGCAATTGTCGCCAATGATGGTCGGATTGGCCTGCAACGGCTCCAGCACGCCGCCGATCCCGGCACCTGCGGAGATGTGGCAGTTTGTGCCGACCTGCGCGCAGCTGCCGACGCTGGCCCAGGTGTCGATCATGGTACCATCGCCGACATAGGCACCGATGTTGACGAAGCTCGGCATCAGCACCACGCCCTTGCCGATATGGCTGCCGCGGCGGGCGATGGCCCCCGGCACGACACGGAAACCGGCTTCGCGGAAGCGGGCATCGTCCCAGCCTTCGAACTTGCTCGGCACCTTGTCGAAGGCCGGCGCACCGACTGCGCCTTCCACCACGACATTGTCGCGCAGGCGGAAGGAAAGGAGCACCGCTTTCTTGAGCCACTGGTGGACTTCCCACTTGCCGTCGCCATTGAGCGACGCGACCCGCGCGCTACCATTGTCGAGCATGGCGATCGCAGCTTCGACGGCCTCCACCACATCCTTGCTATCCGGAGTCACATCGGCCCGGTTATCCCAGGCCTGCTCGATAATGGCTTGCAGATCGCTCATTGTTTGCTTCCGTCGTCCAGTCATTGCTTGGCGCTGGCTGCTAGCGGGCAGGCCGTGGGAGGGCAAGCGGCATTGGAAGGTGAAGGATTTGGTCTGGCAGTAGTTTCCATCTGTGCAATAACGGGCGCAGGGCGATCCAGACGGGGAAGGGCAGTTCATGGCTTCATCGACGAGCGGGCGAGTACTGGCGTTGCACACGCTTGGGCTCGGTATCTGCCTCGCGCTGGCGGCCTGTGGCGGCGGCACCGGTGGTGGCGCGGTCAGCACGCCGGGGCCGACCCCGACACCAACCCCCACACCAACGCCCACGCCGACCACCAACTTCGACACCGAGGAGTATCGCCGCTCGGATGGACCGGAATTTCATGGTGCCATCATCGCCTGGGAAGACGGCTTCACCGGCGAAGGCCAGGTCATCGCGGTCATCGATACCGGCATCGATACCGACAGTCCTGAATTCGACGGGCGAATCCATCCGCAGTCCGGCGACCTCGCCGGCAATGCCGATATCGAAGCGGTGGACGACCATGGTACTAACGTCGCCATGGTGGCTGCCGCTGCGCGCGATGATACCGGCATCATGGGGATCGCTTTCGATGCCAGCCTGTTGGTGTTGCGCGCCGACCGCCCCGGCAGCTGCACCCCGGCAAACGACGGCGCGCTCACCGGTTGCCTGTTCTTCGACCGGGACATCGCCATCGGGATCGACCGGGCCGTGGCCAATGGCGCGGCGGTAATCAACATCAGCCTCGGCGGGAACTCTGCCTCGCAGGCCCTGCTCGATGCGGTCGCCAATGCTGCAGCGGCGGGGGTTGTGATCGTCGTGGCCGCCGGAAACGATGCGGCAAGCGATCCCGGCGGGCTGGCTCGTGCGGTCCTGCAGGCGGGTGGCAGCAACGTCATTATCGTGGGTTCGGTCGACCCCAACGGCGACTTTTCCAGCTTCAGCAACCGGGCCGGGAGCGACGCCGCCTCGTTCCTTTCTGCCCGGGGCGAGCTGATCTGCTGCACCTATCGCGACGGGGTGCTCGACGTGCAGACCGATGCCAATGGCAATCAGTTCGTGACGCTGTTTTCCGGCACCAGCTTTTCTGCTCCGCAAGTGGCAGGGGCCGTCGCGTTGCTGGCGCAGGCTTTCCCCAACCTGACCGGAGCGGAGATCGTCGAGATCCTGCTCGATACCGCGCGCGAAGCGGGTGCTACCGGGACCGATGCGATCTTCGGTCGAGGCATCCTCGATATTGGCGAAGCCTTCGCACCGCAGGGCACCACCACCATTCCCGGCAGCAAGGGCGGGCTGTCGATGCGCGACGATACCGGCACCGGCTCGGCCGCGATGGGCGATGCGCTGGGCAAGGGATCGGTCCGCTCGGTCCTGCTCGACAAGTATGATCGCGCCTATAGCTATGACATCGCCAGCCGTCTGCGCGGGGCGGCGGTTGCGCCGCGGCTGGAAGCTGCCGTGCAGCAAGGCGTGCGTGGCCTGTCGGTCGGCAATGGCCAGCTTTCAATGGCGTTTACAGTGGAGGATGCCGGGCTGGGCACGAAGGCAGCACTACTGACGCTGGGCGGGCAGGAGGCCGAGCAGGCGCGCGTCCTCGCCGGGCAAATGGCCGCGCGGCTCGCGCCAGACTTGCAGCTCGGCATGGCCTTTTCGCAAAGCGCGAGCGGGATTGCCGCGCATCTGCAGGGGCGGCGGCAGCCGGCCTTCATGGTCGCCGCCGATGTCTCCGGCGATACCGGGTTCCTGCGCGCCGATACGGCTTCGCTGGCCTTGCGCCACCGGATTGGCGAAATGGCGCTGACGCTGACGGTATCGAGCGGCGACGCCTTGCTCGGCGCACAGCGGCACGGGGTCGACCTGCTGTCACGCGAGCGGGAACGCTATGGCATCGCCACGCTCGGCCTTGCTGCCGACCGGCGGTTCGGGCCGGTGCAGGCGACGCTTGGGATCGACTGGCTGCAGGAAGAGCGCACGATCCTCGGCGGATATTTCCACGATGCTTTCGGGGCCAGCGGAGCCGACAGCCTGTTTCTCGAGACTTCGCTCGGCGTCGACCTTGCACCCGGCTGGTGGGCCGGGGTCAATGCCCGAGGGGGCTACACACGGGCACGGCTGGGCGGGATGGTGGCGCAGGGATCGACCCTGGCCAGCAGCGCGTGGTCAGCCGATCTCGTGCGGCAGGGCCTGTTCCAGCCGGGCGACACGCTGGGTTTCAGACTCTCGCAACCCTTGAGGGTCGAGCGCGGCGGGCTCAATCTGAACCTGCCGGTCAGCTATGACTATGCCACCGAGACCGCTGGCTTCGGCATGCGCCGCATAACCCTTGCGCCGGAGGGGCGCGAGATCATGGGTGAGCTGGCCTGGCGCGGCTATGCGTGGGGTGGCGACCTCTCCGCCAGCGCTTTCTATCGCCGCGATCCGGGGCACTATGCCGATATGCCGAGTGACCGTGGTGTGGTGGTGCGCTGGCTGCGTGAATTCTGACCTGCCAGCTTGACACTTGCTTGACGAAGTTGACACTGTGTCAACTTCAGAGATCATTTCAAGTATCTGAAAAACATAAGAAAATGGGATCGCTTGACAGGTCAGGCTAGGGGTAGCCCCCCGGCCCCCTTTAGGGTGCACGCGCGACGGGAGGAGGGGCGGCCTGACGATCATGCCGCCAGCGATGGCATAAAGCCGCCCGTGTAGGACAGCGCAAATTCCGCCGCCGTCAGCCCTTCTCCGGCATCCCTGCCGCCAATGCGAAGTCATAGGCGCGCTCGATCAGCGGGGTCACGCGCTCGCTCATCGACTTGGCATGGGCGGATGAGGCGGTGCCGTCGATCACGCGCTTCTTGATCCCCTGCATGATCCCCGCGAGGCGGAACAAATTATAGCCGAAATACCAGTCCATCGGCGGCACCGGATAGCCCGTGCGCGCAACATAGCGGTCGACCGCCTCCTGCATGGTCGGGATGCCGAGCTCCTCGAGGTCGAGGCTGGCAAGGCCCGCGCGCCCGTCGCTCTCGTTCTTCCAGTTTAGCATCAGATAGCTGAAGTCCGCGATCGGATCGCCCAGCGTCGACAGCTCCCAGTCGAGCACTGCGATAACGCGGTTCTCGGTCTTGTGGAATATCATATTGTCGAGCCGGTAGTCGCCATGGACGACCGAGCTTTCATGCTGCGGCGGGATCGTCTCGGGCAGCCACTCAATCAACCGTTCCATCTTGGGCTGGTGCTCGGTTTCGGAGAGTTTGTACTGCTTGGTCCAGCGGCTGATCTGGCGCGCGCAGTAATCATCGGGCTTGCCGAAGTCGCCGAGGCCGATCTCGCCGGGCTTCTGCAGGTGCAGGTCGGCCATGGTGTCGATCATCGAATAATAGATTTCGCGGCGGTCTTCCTTCGCCACGCCGGGCAGCGCGCCGTTCCACAGGGACCGCCCATCTGCCATGCTCATGACGAAGAACTTGGAGCCGATAACGTCAGGGTCCTCGCACAGGCCATAGGTGCGCGGGACCGGGAAGCCTGTGGGATAGAGCCCCGTCATCGCCTTGTATTCGCGGTCCACCGCATGCGCGCTGGGCAGCAGCTTGCCGAAGGGCTGGCGGCGCAGCACGTAGGAAGCACCGGGGGTGTCGATCCGGTAGGTCGGGTTCGACTGGCCTCCCTTGAACTTGGAATAGCTCAACGGGCCTGCATAACCATCGACATTGGCTTCGAACCACGCGGTGAGGTTATCGAGGTTGAGCTGGTCGGCTTCGGGCACTTCGATGGTGCCGACCATTTCCTTGTCGAAATCGATGCTTTCCATACCTGCTCCCCAGCGAAGGCTGGGGCCTCCCTCAAATTGTCGCCGCGCCTGCGGCATGAGGTTCCTGCCTGCGCAGGAACTCACCGATAACTAGTCGAACACCACCACGCTGCGCGCCGAATGACCCTCGCGCATCTTGTCGAAGCCCTTGTTGATGTCTTCCAGCGGGATACGCTCGGCGATGATGGTGTCGAGATCGAGCAGGCCGCGCATGTAGAAATCGACGAGGCGAGGCAGGTCGACCGGGAAGTGGTTGTAGCCCATGATTGCGCCTTGCAGCCGCTTGCCTGAAAGCAGGTCCATGGCGCTGAGGCCGACCTTGCAGTCCAGCGGCATCATGCCGAGGATGATCGCAGTGCCGCCGCGCCGCAACGCAGCAACGGCAAGATCTGCAGAGGCCTGGCGACCCACAGCTTCGATGCCGTAGTGAACACCGCCACCCGAAATCTCGATGATCTGCTGGGCAGCGTCGCCGGCCAGCGCATCGACGGTGTGGGTGGCACCCAACACCTTGGCCAGCTCGCGCTTCTCGGGGAGCGGATCGGCGGCGATGACCTTGCCCGCGCCGGCAATCCGCGCGGCGTTAATGGCAGCGAGGCCGACCCCGCCGCAGCCGACCACCAGCACGGTTTCGCCCGGCGTGACCTTGGCGGCGTTGAAGATTGTCCCGGCCCCGGTGGTGACCGCACAGCCGATCACCGCGGCGCGGTCGAGCGGCATGTCCTTGTCGATGGCGACGCAGGCATGCTCGTGGATCAGCATCTGCTCGGAGAAGGCCGAGAGGTTGAGCATCTGGTTGACCGGCGAACCGTCGGCGCGGACGAGGCGCGGGGTGGCATCCGGGGCGCGGCGAGTGTCGGCCCCCATGCACAGCGCCATGCGCCCGGTCACGCAGAACTCGCAATGGCCGCAGAAGGCACTGAGGCAGGAGACGACATGGTCGCCCGGCTTCACTGTCTTCACTTCGCTCCCCACTGCGCGCACCACGCCGGCCGCTTCGTGCCCGGGAATGGCGGGCAGGGGATGTGGATAGGCACCATCGATAAAGTGCAGGTCCGAATGACAAAGCCCGCAAGCCTTGGTGTCGATCAGCACTTCATGCGGGGCGGGATCGGCGACTTCGATGTCGCCGATGACGAGACCTTCGCCGGGTTTCTCAAGGATAGCTGCTTTGGCCATTCTGTTCCTCTCATCAGTGTGAGTCCCAGCGCAGGCTGGGACCTCGTGCAGCTTGGTGCATGGTCGATGGTGAGCCTCAGCCTTCGCTGGGGGTCACCATCTGTGATTTACCGCGTCGCGCCCATGTCGCCGGAGCTCAGGCTGTCATTGCCGGTGACCGGAGCCTTGCCATCGCGCAGAGCGTTGGCGGTCGGGCCAGCCTCGGGCAGGTGCTTGGCGAATTCCATCCGCGCGATCGAGCGGGCGTGGACTTCGTCAGGGCCGTCAGCCAGACGCAGCGTGCGCTGGTGGGCATAGGCGCTGGCGAGGCCATAGTCCTCGGACACGCCGCCGCCGCCATGGGCCTGGATCGCATCGTCGATGATCCGCAGCGCCATGTTGGGGGCCTGCACCTTGATCATGGCGATTTCCTGCTTGGCCGACTTGTTGCCGACCTTGTCCATCATGTCGGCAGCCTTGAGGCAGAGCAGGCGGGTCATGTCGATGTCGATCCGGGCGCGGGCAACGCGCTCTTCCCACACCGAATGCTTGTATATCGGCTTGCCGAACGCCTCGCGTTCCTGCAGCCGCTTGCACATCTTGTGCAGCGCTTCTTCGGCCACGCCGATTGTGCGCATGCAGTGGTGGATGCGGCCCGGGCCCAGGCGCCCCTGCGCGATCTCGAACCCGCGACCTTCGCCCAGCAGCATGTTGGTGACGGGGACGCGTACGTCCTTCATCTCGACTTCCATGTGGCCATGCGGGGCATCGTCATAGCCGAACACCGGCAGATGGCGGATGATGTTGACGCCGGGGGTATCCTCCAGCGGCATCAGCAGCATCGACTGCGCGGCATGGCGACCGGCGCTGAAATCGGTCTTGCCCATGACGATGGCGACCTTGCAACGCGGATCGCCGAGGCCGGAGGACCACCACTTGCGGCCATTGATGACATATTCGTCGCCATCGCGGTCGATGCGGGTTTCGATATTGGTGGCGTCCGACGAAGCGGTGAACGGCTCGGTCATGAGGAAGGCGGAGCGGATCTCGCCGTTCATGATCGGGGTCAGCCACTTGTCCTTTTGCTCACGCGTACCGTAGCGGTGGAACACTTCCATGTTGCCGGTGTCGGGGGCAGAGCAGTTGAAGACTTCGGAAGCAAAGCCGATGCGGCCCATTTCCTCGGCGCAGAGCGCATATTCGAGGTTGGTCAGGCCCGGGCCTTCGAACTCATAGGTCTCGTCGACATGGTGGTGCCCGTCGTTGCGCGGCGGCATGAAAAGGTTCCAGATGCCTTCGGCCTTGGCCTTGGCCTTGAGTTCCTCGACCACCGGGATGACCTTCCAGCGATCCCCTTCGGCATCCTGCGCCTTGTAAGTCGGCACCGCTGGGCGGATATGATCCTCGATAAAGTTGCGGACGCGATCGCGCCAATAGACCTGGCGTTCAGTGGGTTCGAAATCCATGGGGTTGCCTCTCTCTTTCTTCGTCTCTCGATTCTGTTGGCGCGACCGTGGCAGAGCATAGCGGGCGCGCCAAGGGTAGAATTTCTTGCCTGCTAGGGCGTTATCGCATGCGCATCGGGATCGCCCCTTGCGGCATCGTTCAATATCTCCAGCCGGGCCTCGTGATCGTGGCGGTCGATAGGGAAACGGGCCAGCCAATAGGCCGTGATGACCGCCAGAACCGCAATCCCGGCAGCATACCACAGCACCAGCTCGTCCAGCACTTGCTTGGGCACCGTCCCCGGCGCAGCATCGGTCGAGAGCTGCGACAACGCGATGATCTGTCCGGTCAGGAAAATGCCTGCACCCGTCGCGCATTTCTGCACCAGCCAGTTGCCGGAATAGAATGCGCCCTCGGCCCGCTTGCCGCCGCGTTGCTGGTAGAGTTCGACAATCTCCGCGATCATGGAAGAGGCGGAGATCATCACTACGATCCCCAGCGTGTTGGCAAACAGCAGGAAGGCATAGACCAGCAGAGTGGATGCCGTCGTCCCGGCGTCCGGCCATACCCCTGCGACGAACAGCAGGTAGGGGGTGGCCGTGAAGACCAGCGCGCCGTAGGCGCTGTAGGCGGCGCTGCGCGGCTTGCCGAACCGGCGGTGCATAGGCCCCACTATGAAGAACATGGCGACGACGGACAGGAACAGGATCGCCGGATAGGCGCGCAGGGCGATGCCTTCGAACTGCCACACGAACAGGTTCATGTAATTCGTCATCGAAAAGGTCATGCCCTGGCTGATGTATGCGGCGAGCCCGCCTGCCGCGAAAATGAGGAAGGCCTTCTCTGAGAACGCATCGAAAATTTCGGAAAACGCGCCCTTGAAAGTAAACGGTTCGGGCTTGTGCTCGGGCAAATGCGCAACAAGGCGATGCTGCCCCAGCGCTGACCCCATCACCGATACTGTCATCAGAACCGCGCCAAACAGGCCGAACCAGAAGTATCCTTCGGCCTGCAAGAGGCCCTCCTGCCCCGGCATGAACACCGTATAGGCGAGCGCCATCATCAGGATTCCGCCGCACCAGCCCGACAAGTAGCGATAGCGGAACAGCGTGGTGCGCTCGTCATAATCGGCGGTAATCTCTGGCAGCAGGCTGACAGAAGGAACCTCACAAGCGGAAAGCAGGATGCGCACGCCGACCGCTACCCACAACAGGTCCCAGAACGAAGGCGGGCTGGCACCATGCGGGGTCCATAGAACCACCCACAGGAACGCAAGCGGGATGGGGGCGGCATAGAGCCAAGGCAGCCGCCTGCCCCAACGAGTATAGGTCCGGTCCGACAGGTTGCCGATCAGCGGATCGATGACGGCATCGACCAGCAGCGCTACCAGCAGCGCGGCGCTGGCGAGCCGCGCATCCATGCCCAGCACCTGATTGTAGAACAGCAGCAGGAAGAAGCTGAACCCGGTATCCTTCACGCCAAAAGCCACCGCTCCGAAGCCGTGCACGATTTTCAGGCGCATGGGCAGCGGGCCGGAGAGAAGGCTCATTCGCCGGCAGCCTGCTTGGCGGCTTCCTCCATCTGGATCAGTGCTTCGAATGCGCCAGGGGCTTCAGGGTCCCAGCTCTCGCGCGGGCCGATTGTAATGCCGCCATCGACGATCAGCGAAGTGCCGGTGACGAATCCGGCGGCTTCGCTGGCGAGATAGGCGCAGGCCTCGGCAATGTCGCGCGGCTGGCCACCGCGCTGGACCGGCTGGGCGTTGGAGCTCATCTGCGCGATCACACCTTTCGCCATCTCCTTCGCCTCGTCGGGGATTTCCAGCGAGGACGTGAAGATGTTGGTGTTGATGAAGCCGGGCTGGATTGCGTTCACACGGATGCCGAACTGGGCAAGGTCTGCCGCCGCCATCTTGGTCAGGTGCAGCACGCCCGCCTTGGCGACGGCATAGGCGGTGGGGGAGTAACCCGGACCGACAGCAGCGACGCTCGATACGTTGACGATGCTCGCGCCCTTGCGGTCCTGCATATGCGGGACGGCATAGCGGATGCCGAAAGCGACCGAGCGCAGCAGCAAGTCCATCGTCCGATCCCAGTCGGCAGGCTCGATCTCGAATATTTTCTCGCGCGCGCCGCCGGCCCCGGCATTGTTGAACACCACGTCGATGCCGCCGGTTTCCTCGGCGGCCCGGTCCATCAGCGCCTTGATTTGCTCGGTCGAGCAGACATCGCAATGCTGGTACCGCACATCGCCCTTGATCTCGGCTTCGAGCAATTTTCCAGCTTCGTCGTTGATGTCGGCGGCAAACACCGTCGCGCCCTCGCTGGCGAACAAGCGGGTGCTTTCCAGGCCAATGCCCGATGCCGCGCCTGTGATGACTACGGTCTTGCCGGAGAATCGCATCTCCATCTCTCCCTTGCCTTTTGGCCCATTTCATTTTGCAACCAGCTTAGGCCGATGAGAGTATTCGTCAACGCGGTATGATGGCTCTCATGGCCTGACGCTACGGCAAGGCGGAGCGGACAAACGGTGCTTGCAGCATGGGTACGAATCCCCTTACCGTAAGCGTCAAGTTCGAGACGATGAGAGGAGTCGGAACATGTCCGATCTTGAGACTTTCCGCAGCGAAACCCGCGCCTGGCTGGAGGCGAACTGCCCCGCCGAAATGCGCGAGCCGGTGCGCGACGAAGACGATATCTACTGGGGTGGACGCAACGCCACCTTCAAGAGCGACGCGCAGAAGGCGTGGTTCGAAGCCTGCGTGGAGAAGGGCTACACCGTTCCCGCATGGCCCAAGGAATATGGTGGCGCGGGCCTGAGCCCGGCAGAGGCCAAGGTCCTGCGCGAGGAAATGGCGGCGATCAATGCGCGTCCGCCGCTCTCCAGCTTCGGCATCTGGATGCTCGGCCCGGCGCTGCTCCACTTCGGCACCGAAGGCCAGAAGCAGCGCTTCCTCAACGAAATCGCCCGCGGTGAAATCCGCTGGTGCCAGGGCTATTCGGAGCCAGGTTCTGGTTCGGACCTTGTTTCCCTGCAGACCTTCGGCGAAGACAAGGGCGACCACTGGGTGGTCAACGGCCAGAAGATCTGGACCTCCTATGCCGACAAGGCCGACTGGATTTTCTGCCTCGTCCGCACAGACAAGGCCAACAAGTACCAGGGCATTACCTTTATGCTCTACGACATGGCCAGCACCGGCGTGTCGACCAAGCCGATCCTGCTGATCAGCGGCAACAGCCCGTTCTGCGAAACCTTCTTCGACGATGTGACAGTGCCAAAGAGCTATGGCGAAGACATTCCCGGCTACGTCGGCGAGATCAACCGCGGGTGGGATGTTGCCAAGTACCTGCTCGGGCATGAGCGCGAGATGATTTCCGCTACCGGCGGTGGTGATCGCGCCACGTCGCTGGGCGCGGCGATGAGCCGCCACACGACGCTCGACCCGGTGCTGCGCGCCGAGATCGCGATGTTCGATGTCGACGCGCTGGCCTTCACCGCGATGAGCGAGAAGTTCCTCGACGAAATCAAGGTCGGCAAGGCGCACCCCGCGCAGCCGAACATGATGAAATACGCCGGGACCGAGCTCAACAAGACCCGCAACGAGCTGATCATGAGCGCTGGCGGCAGCCGCGCACTGGAGTGGGACAGCGACGAGACCGAGGGCGGCAAGCCTGCGCGCAACTGGCTGCGCACCAAGGCCAACTCGATCGAAGGCGGAACGAGCGAAGTCATGCTCAACGTCATTTCCAAACGCATCCTCGAACTGCCGGGAGCCTGATCCATGCCACTGTATCACGACGACGATCAGGCGATGCTGGCCGAGACCGCCAGCCAGTTCATGGCCGAGGAAGGTAGCATCGCGAAGCAGCTGCGCCACTGGCGTGACCGCGATTGCAAGGACGGCTTCGGTCACGGGCTGTGGGAACAGTTCGGCGAAATGGGCTTCACCGGCATCCTCGTCGGCGAGGACGATGGCGGCATGGGCATGGGCCATGTCGAAGCCGGGATCGTGCTGGAGGAGATCGGGCGTAACCTCACGCCGTCGCCTTTCCTCACCTCCTCGGTTCTCGCCGCCACCGCGCTCAAGCATAGCAGCGACGATATGCGCGGCCGCTATTTGCCTGGCCTGGTCGAAGGCAAGAGCGTGTTCGCGGTCGCCATCGACGAAGGCCCCAAGCATCGGCCCGAAAGCATTCAGTGCCGGGCCGAACGTTCAGGTAACGGTTTCAAACTCAGCGGCCAGAAGGACTTCGTGGTCTACGGCGGCAGCGCCGACATGCTGGTGGTTGCCGCGCGCACCTCAGGCTCGGACAGCGACGAAGATGGCATCACCCTGTTCGCCGTGCCCAAGGACGCTGCCAACATGAGCCACGCTGCGGTGCGGCTGGTCGACAGCTCGATGGCAACGCATACGAAGTTCGACGGGGTCGAGCTCGACGGCGATGCCGTGATCGGTGAAGTCGACAATGGCCGCGCCGTGCTCAATGCCATGCTCGATGCTGGCCGTGTTGGCAGCGCCAGCGAAGGCGTTGGTGTCGCGCGCGGGGCGATGGACATGACTGTCGACTACATCAAGCAGCGCAAGCAGTTCGGCAAGGTCATCGGCGAGTTCCAGGCGCTGCAGCACCGCGCCGCGCATCTTTATTCCGAAGTCGAGATTGCCCGTGCCGCCACCATCAAGGCCCAGCAGCTGCTCGATGCCGGCAGCGAGCAGGCCTCGCTGATGGCGTCGGTTGCCAAGGCCAAGGTTGCCACCACCGCCGGGCTTGCCGTTCGCGAAGGCGTGCAGATGCACGGCGGGATCGGCATGACCGACGAATACGACATCGGGCTCTACATGAAGCGCGACCGCGCGCTGCAGGAGTTCCTCGGTGACGCTTATTACCACGCCAACCGCGTGGCCGAGCTCAGCGGATACTGAGCGGGAGAGAAATTATGATGAACCTACAGGACCTGTTCGGTCTGCAAGGCCGCGTCGCGCTGGTAACGGGTGGTTCGCGCGGCATCGGCAAGATGATCGTCGAGGGCTTGCTCGAAGCCGGCTGCGAACGTGTCTACATCGTTGCCCGCAAGAAGGAACAGGTTGACGAGACAGCCGCCGAACTGGGTGACAAGGTCATTGGCCTGACTGGAGACTTGAGCCAGGTCGAAGGCATCCAGCAGCTGGCTGACGAGATCGCCAGCCGTGAGGACAAGCTCGACCTGCTGGTCAACAATGCCGGTGCGGCCTGGGGCGAGCCCTTTGCCGAGTTCACTGAGGCAGGCTGGGACCGGACGATGGACCTCAACGTGAAGACGCCGTTCTTCCTGACCCAGAAGCTCTACCCGCTGCTCAAGGCGGCAGCGACGCCCGAGCGTCCGGCCAAGGTGCTGATGATCGCCAGTATCGATGGCATGAAATCGAACCCGTGGCCGACCTACCCTTACCAGGCGTCCAAGGCCGGTCTCATCCACCTGACCCGCCGGATGGCGGCCGAGCTGGTGCGCGACAATATCGTCGTCAACGGCATCGGCCCGGGCGCTTTCCCCAGCGCCATGAACCGCGCCGCGCGCGACAATCCGGAAGCATCGGCTCGCGGTATTCCATCCGGCCGTGTTGGCGTGACCGAAGATATGGCGGCAGGTGCGATTTACCTGCTCAGCCGTGCCGGTGACTATGTTGTTGGCACCACGCTGGCGATCGACGGAGGTGTAGTGAACGCCAATGTCGGGGCAGGGAACTTCGTCGATCCGTCGGGCAGGTAGTTCCAAGGGGGCTGCAAGAACAAGAAAGGCCGCAGGAGCAATCCGGCGGCCTTTTTCGTTTGCTCATGATTGTAGCTGCTAGGCAGCCAGCCGCTTCGCCTCGCGGAAAGTCACCAGCTTGCGTTGTTGTTCGTCCCACAGCGCGAGCGCCAAGGGCTTGAAGGTCTGGCGCATTGTGAAGCGGTTGAGCTCGGCCAGGCGCGGGTGCGCCCGCAGCGCTTCCGGCAAGCGGTAGAACGGGATTCGGCTGGCCAGGTGGTGGATGTGGTGGATCCCGATATTGCCGGTGAACCAACGGAGCGGTGCCGGCAGGTCGAGGTAACTGCTGCCCGCGAGGGCTGCTTCATGGAATTCCCAATCCTCGCGCTGGTCCCAATGCGCGTCTTCGAACTGGTGCTGGATGTAGAACAACCAAACTCCCATGCTGGCAGCTGTCAGCAACACCGGGAAAAACACTGCCGACACGGCACCGATACCGAAGGCCCAGATGAGCCCGCCGAGGATCGTGGCGATCACGGCATTGGTCGCCATGGCGCTGATCCAGTATTCCTTGCCCGCGGTCATGAGCCCGATCGGCAGGCGGTGGCGGAGCAGGAACAGGTAGGCCGGGCCCAGGCCCAGCAGCACCACCGGATGCCGGTAGGTGCGATAAAATATCCGCTGCCAGCGGCTGCCTTCCAGATACTCGCGCACTGTCAGCGTATCGACATCGCCAAACCCGCGGGCATCGAGATTTCCGGTGGCGGCGTGGTGCAGCGCGTGGCTGCGGCGCCAGCAATCATATGGCGTCAGCGTGAGCACGCCGAGTGCGCGCCCCAGCCAGTCGTTGATCCCGCGGCGGCGCATGAACGCACCGTGGCCGCAATCGTGCTGGATAATGAACAGCCGCAGCAAGAGCAGCCCGGCGATAGGTGCCAGAAGTAGCGCGATCCAATAGCCTGCATCTATGGCGAACAAGATTGTACCGAACACGGCAATGAAGGGCACAAGCGTGATCGCCAGCTCGATCCAGCTGCGCGCTGTACGGGGTTCGTAGAACGGCTTCAGCTCGCGCGCGAGCCGGCGTGGATCGAAGCTTTCCGGCGTGACCTCACTCGTAGCGTGACCTGTTTCCGGCAATGTATCTGGCGACCTCACGGCTTATCCTCTCTCGCGTGCCTTATGGATGGCCATAGCAGCCGAAGCGATAAAGTCATCTTGCTTGAGGTGGTTTATCAAGTCCTGATGCAACCGACGGATCGAACCCGTTGGTCGATGACGGGACCACAGGCAAGCTAGCGCGTGACAACGTCCTTCGACATCGGGGCCAGCTTGGCAAGGAAGCGGTTCTGGGCGGCGAAGGGTATGCCTTCTTCGCGCATGGCCTGCTGCAGGTTCTCGACCAGCGCATTGAGGTCGCGCTTTTCCACGCCCATGCCGTCATGCGCCTTCGCCATGTCGCGGCCGGTGTAGTCGCATCCGGCGTTGAGGATGTAGCAGAACTGTTCGAACAGGGTTCGCTTCAACCGCACCATGTCATGCGCGACGAAGATTTCCGCGATGCGCGGGTCTTCGCGGGAGAGGTCAACCGTGCGTTCGGCAATGCGGCGGATGCCATCCTGCCCGCCGAACAGCTCCGCCATCTTCGTGCCGGAGAACTGCCTGGCCCCGGCATTGGCATTGCTCTGTTCGTAAGGATCGACAGGGAGTTCGCCGGTCTCCGGGTCGCGGACTTCTTCCTCGACCCCGAATTCCTTGTCCCAGTCGATGTCTGGCGGCGGGGTTTCCTGCATGGCAAGCAAAGCGAGGGGGAGGAGGAACATGGAGCTGGATCCTGGTGTCGTGGCCGGACGCGCGATCAGAATGCGATCTGGGCGGAAAGGAAGCCGCCGCGCTGGTTGTCGAAAGTAGCGATGGAGCCGAGGTCGGCATAGGCCGCCGTCAGCGTGATGTTGTCGCTCACGGCATAGGCGGCGAAGACATCCATCCAGTCGTCCTCGCCGAGCCCGAGATTGTCTGGCTTGCTGCGAAACTCTGCTCCGATCACGGCCCGGCGCGAGAGCTGGTAGGCGATCGAGCCTTCGAACTGCAACTCGCGGTCGTCGTCAGTGACATTGCCGAAGCCGAGCAGGCCGCCCTGGTTCCCGGATGTGTAGCGAAGTGTCGCCGAGGCAAGGACGCTGTGCGACAGGAACAGCTTGGATGCGCTGACGAAGACATCGGTGCCATTGGCGCTGTCCGCCCCGACCGCCTGCACGATCGCCGCATCGCGGCTGCGCTTATGCTGGACACCGACACTGATCTGCGGGACCAGCGGATCGCCATACACGAGGTCGCCCGCGAGACGGACCTTGGCCCCGAATACGTCCTGATTGAATGTGAAGCCCTGACCGAGACCGAGCGCCGCACCCACATCGCGGGTGTCGAAATTCTGCCTGGCGTAGGAGAGCTCGACCCGGTTGCCGATGCCGAGGGCGATGCCGTGGCTCTGCCAACCGTAGTCGGGCAACTCGATCAACGTCACATGGCCGGTCAGCCCGATCCCGCTGTTGGTTTCGAGCCCGCCGATCGTGGCCCAGGTGGCGATGCCGCCTCCGCTGGCACCTTCCACAGAGCTGACGGCATTGGTCAGCAGCAGTTTCCCGCCTTCAAATACGGTCTTCTCACTCTCCACTGGAGAGCTGACATCGCTGTCCTGCGCGAAGGCAGCCACCGGGCCGAACGCAAGGCCGATGGTCATGATGGCAAGGGCTGGAACTCGCTTCATTCTCAGCGACATAGGATCGCATGGTTAAGGCCGCGCTAATTCCACCCATTCGCCTTGTCTGAGGGGTTCATTAAGGTTTCTCTCCTAATTGCCACGGTCGTGAGACTGCTCGCGATCTTCCTGGCATGCCTAGGCCTCGCTGTTCCTGCCGCGCACCTGCTTGCGGCCGGCAATGGTTCTGCGCGTGTACAGGTCGTCGACGAGCGTGGCTTGCCGATCCGCGATGCCGTCGTGGAAATCACCCCGGCAGGGGGCGCAAGGTCTCCCTCAGGCTTTCCCTGGCGCGCCGCGATGGCGCAGAAGAACCTGCAGTTCACGCCCGGCACGCTGATCGTGGCCAAGGGTTCGACCGTAGCGTTTCCCAATCTCGACCGGGTTCGTCACAGCATCTACAGCTTCTCCAAGATCGCTCGCTTCGAGATCGATCTTTATGGCCGCGACCAGACCCGGGCCCAGCGTTTCGACGTCGCCGGTTCGGCCGCGCTTGGCTGCAATATCCATGACAACATGCGCGGTTATGTCCGGGTGGTGGACACGCCCTATGCGGCCAAGACCAATGGCAATGGTATCGCCAACATCTCCGCAGTGCCCGGCGGCAGTGCTACCGTCACAATCTGGCATCCGCGCCTAAGGGCACCGGGCAATGAAGTGCGCTACACCGTTTCGCTCGATGGCGGCCTGTCGCGCAAGTACAAGGTGAAATTGCGGTGACGGCCATCGGTCGCATCGACATGCTGCGCTTCGGCTCGCTGAAGCTGCGCATGGCAGCGCTCTACGCAGCGCTGTTTGCCGTCGTGCTCGCTACGATCATGGTTATTGTCGGGCAGGGCATTGGTCGTTTCGCAGAGAATGCCACGACGCGCGACCTGGCCGCCAATGCGCGGGTGTTCGATGAGATACTCGACCTGCGCGCGCGCCAGATGCGCAGCTCGACCGACGTCCTTTCGCGCGATTTCGGCTTTCGTGAAGCGGTAGCTACCAACGACCGTCCGACCATTTCCAGCGCTCTGGATAGCCTGCGCGAGCGTTCGGGCAGCAGCGCCGCTTTCGTTGTTGGCTACGATGCCTCGCTTACCGGTTCTACCGGCGATGCCATGCCTAACCCGATGGGCCTGTGGAGCGCCCTCGACGAAGGCCGGAAGTACGGCGTCATCATGCAGGGAGACCAGCTCGCGCTGGCCGCTGCATCGCCGATCGAAGTGCCCGACCTGGTTGGCTGGCTGGTCGTGACGCAGCCGCTCGACGAGGCAGCACTGGCACGCCTGGTGGAGCTTGCTGCGATCGATCTCGACGCTTCGGTCCTGCGCCGCGCCAGCCTGCCGGCGACCATCGCTGACGCGCCCCTTGGCGCAGTGTTCGAACGGGCCGAGGGCGAGCGCATGCTCTATCGCGTGTCGGAACTGCCATCGCTGCAGGAAGACCTCAGCCCGCAACTGGTGCTGAAGCATTCGCTGACCCGCGCACTGGCCGAATACTCCGGCATACGCTGGCTGCTGGCAGCGCTGGCCGTCGCCGGATTGCTGCTGGTGGTAGCGCTCAGCTGGCGTGTCGCCAAAACCATGACTGCGCCGCTGCGCAAGCTCGACGAAGCAACCCGGCTCGTCAGCGCCGGCGAGCGGGTCGAAGTCACTGTCGACACCGACGACGAGATCGGCCGCCTGGCCGGAAGCTTCAACGCCATGATCGAAGCGATCGACGAGCGCGAGAAGGAAATCGTCCATGTCGGCCTGCATGACGGGCTGACCAACCTGCCCAATCGCAAGCTGTTCGTTGAGCAACTGACGCTGTCCATGGCGCGGCGCAAGGGCGAGGGGCAGGTCATGGTGGTCTATGCCGACCTCGACGATTTCAAGGTCGTCAACGACACCTTAGGCCATCCGGCGGGCGACGCCTTGCTGAAGAACGTGGCCGACTTCCTGCGCGAAGACCTGGCGGATGCGACCATCGCCCGGCTGGGCGGTGACGAGTTTGCGATATTGATCGACGGGATCGCCCCGGATGACGATCTCAACACGATCGCTCGCACGGTCCAGTCCTGCTTCATGCGCGATATCGAAATCGAAGGGCAGAAGGCGGACTGCTCGGCCAGCCTCGGCATCGCGATCGCGCCTGCCGATGGCGCGGACGGCGTCACGCTGATGAAGCATGCCGACCTGGCGCTGTACCGGGCGAAGCATGAAGGCAAGTCCTGCTATCACTTCTTCGAGCCTTCGCTCGACGAGCAGGCTCGCCTGCGCCGGCAGATGGAACTCGACCTCCGCAAGGCCATCAGCGAAGGCGAATTCGAACTCTACTTCCAGCCGCTCTACAGCCTGACCGAAGAACGGCTCAAAGGTTTCGAAGCGCTGATCCGCTGGAATCATCCGGTCAAGGGCTTGGTCTCTCCTGTGGACTTCATTCCGCTGGCCGAGGAGACCGGGCTGATCCTGCCGATCGGGGAATGGGTCATCCGCGAGGCTTGCCATCAGGCCAGCCAGTGGGACGAAGACCTCGCGGTGGCGGTCAACATCTCGCCCAAGCAATTCAGCTCGCCTGAACTGGTGTCGAAGATCCTCAATGCCATTGCCTCGTCGGGCATCGCGCCCAACCGGCTCGAGCTGGAGATCACGGAGAGCATCTTCATCGCCCAAGTCGAGAAGACCATGGCGATCCTGCACCAGCTGCGCAATCTGGGCGTGCGTATCGCGCTCGACGATTTCGGCACGGGCTATTCCTCGCTCAGCTACTTGCGCTCTTTCCCGTTCGACAAGGTCAAGATCGACCGCAGCTTCGTCACCGACCTTGCCAGCGGCGAAAACGGGCACGCAATCATCCGGGCGATCACTACGCTGGCAGAGGCGCTGGGAATGGAAACGCTGGCTGAAGGCGTGGAAGACGAGCAGCAGCTGGAAATCCTGCGCCGCGAAGGATGCCGGAGCATCCAGGGCTTCCTGTTGAGCCGGCCGATGTCGGCCGAGCAATTGCGAGTGTGGACAGAGGCCGGCAACGCCACGGCCATGACTGCTTAGCCCACGGACGCAGGCTAGCTCATCAACCCGCGCACGAACGGGATCAGCCCGGTCTGCCGCGTCCGTTTCATGCGTTCAGCGTGCAGGATCTCGCGCACCTTGACGAAACAGGCATCGACGTCGTCGTTGATCACGACATAGTCATATTCCGCCCAGTGGCTGATCTCGCCCCGGGCGCGATCCATCCGCCGGTCGATCACGTCTTCGCTGTCAGTGGCGCGGGTTTCCAGCCGGTGGCGCAGTTCGTCGAGGCTCGGCGGCAGGATAAAGACGGTGACGACATCCTGGTCATCTTTCTGCTTCAGCTGCTGGGTGCCCTGCCAGTCGATATCGAACAGGAAGTCCTGCCCTTCCTTCAGGCCCTTACGGATATAGCCCTTTGGCGTGCCATAACGATTGCCGAAGACTTCGGCCCATTCGTAGAAATCATCCTTCTCGATCATTTCGTCGAACTTTGCGTTGCTGACGAAGTGATAGTCGATGCCGTCGATTTCGCCCGCGCGCGGCGGGCGGGTGGTGGCGGAGACGGAGAGCTGGATGGCGTCGTCTGCGCCCAACAACATGTGGCTGATCGTGGTCTTGCCTGCGCCGGAGGGCGAAGAGAGGATAAACAGGAGCCCGCGGCGGTTGAGGGCATCGGACTGGTCGTGGGGAGTACGTGCGGCCATGGGGGCCTTTGCACCGCTCGGCAGCGAGAAATCAAGCCTTGAAGGCTTAGTCTTCGCCAGCCTGTTCCTTTTCAGCCTTCTGGCCGCTGAGGCGCAGGCGGCGTTGCTGGCTGAGATCGAACAGCTTCTTTAGCGCGATCCCGCCGCCCACGATGGCTGCACCGGGGACAGAACGTGTGGCGACCTTCGCTGCAGCGAAAGCGGCGAGATTTTGCTTCACGCTCCGGTTCTGCAGCACGTCCTTGGCGACATCCTTGCCATAGCGACCCCGCAGCATGCTGCGTTCGACCGCGCTACGAAGGAGGTAGCTGCCGGCACGCAGAGCGATATCCGCCATGATGAGGTTGGTTGCCGGGTCGGGAGCATTACCCTCTTTGGCAGCATCGGTCTTGGCAGGGAGACGCTTGCGCCGGGCCATTACTTCTTGCGGCCGAAATCGACCGTCACGACATTGGATCCGTCACCATCCCCATCGCCATTGGGGGTCTCGTCGTTTTCCGGGTCTTCATGCACTTCCGGTGCCATGTCGGCGACAGTGGCCTGGAACTGCAGCCCGAAATCAACTGCCGGATCGACGAAGGCGGTAATGGCGGAAAACGGGATCTGCAGGTGCGCGGGCACCTGGTTGAAGCTGAGGCCGACGGAAAAGCCCTGGTCGGTCACTTCGAGGTCCCAGAACTTGTTCTGCAGGACGATGGTCATCTCGTCAGGGAATCGCTCGGAAAGATGCGGCGGGATCGAGACTTCGGGCGCACCGGTCTTGAAGGTAATGTAGAAGTGGTGGCTGCCAGGCAATTCGCCGCCGCCTTGCTGGATTTCCCCCAGCACGCGGCCAACCACGGCGCGCAGGGCTTCCTGTACGATCTCGTCGTAGGGAATGAGACTGTCGGGGGTGTCCTCGCTCATGGCGCCTAGGTGGCGACAGCCGGGGCTGCGGTCAAGCGCAGAATGCTTGCCTATCCGCCACTGAAAGCTATAGCCCGCGCCCATGCGAACCGGCAGAATCGAACGCAATACCGCAGAAACGAAGATCCTGATCGAGGTGAACCTCGACGGGACCGGAAAATATGACGTTTCCACCGGAATCGGCTTCCTCGACCACATGGTCGAGCAGTTTTCCAAGCATTCGCTGATCGACGTCACCATGAAGGTCGACGGCGATTTGCATGTCGACCAGCATCACACCACTGAAGACAGCGCCATCGCGCTCGGCCAGGCGCTGAACGAAGCGCTCGGCGACAAGGGCGGGATCGGTCGCTACGGCACCGCCTATTCGCCGATGGACGAGACGCTGGCGCGGGTGGCGCTGGATATCTCCGGGCGGCCCTATATCGTATGGAAAGCCGGCTTCACGCAAGAAAAGCTCGGCGAATGGGACACCGAGCTGATCGAGCACTGGTTCCATTCCGTCGCGCAGGCCTGCGGCATCACGCTGCATGTCGAGTTGCTCTACGGCTCCAACAACCACCATATCTGCGAGAGCATCTACAAGGGTTTCGCCCGGGCGATGCGGCAGGCGGTGGAGACCGATCCGCGCAAGGGCGGGGCGATCCCTTCGACGAAAGGCCAGCTGGGTGGCTGAGAGGATCGCGCTGATCGACTACGGCGCGGGCAACCTGCATTCAGTTCACAACGCATTGAAAGCTGCGGGTGCGCATGGCGTGAAGGTCACCCACAATCCTGACCTCGTCCGCAAGGCGGATCGCGTGGTGCTGCCGGGTGTCGGCTCGTTCAAGGCGTGCGCGGAAGGCCTGCGTAGCATCGAAGGCATGGTCGACGCGCTGGAAGAGCGCGTGCTGCTGGGCGGCGTGCCGTTCCTCGGTATCTGTGTGGGGATGCAATTGCTGGCCACGCGCGGGCTGGAGCATGCGGAGACGCCGGGGCTCGACTGGGTGCCGGGTGAAGTGCGGTTGATCGAGCCGACCGATCCGAGCGTAAAGGTCCCGCATATGGGCTGGAACGATGTTGCGCTCACCCCCCATGCGAGGGGTCACGCGCTGGTGGAGGAAGGCGAGGCCTATTTCCTCCATTCCTATCATTTCCACGCCGATGACGGGCACGACATCCTTGCCATGACCGATCACGGCGGCGGGCTGGTCGCAGCGGTCGCGCGCGACAATATCGTCGGCGTGCAGTTCCACCCGGAGAAGAGCCAGGCCTATGGGCTGGGGCTGTTGGAGAGGTTCCTCGAATGGCGGGTGTAGTTGCAAATTGCGAGCCCCAGCGAAGGCTGGGGCCTCAGGCCACCAGGGTACTGCCTGCGGACGGAGGCTCCCGCCTTCGCTGGAGCGCTCGCCCATGATCATCTTCCCTGCCATCGACCTAAAGGGCGGCGAGGTAGTGCGCCTCGCCGAGGGCGATATGGACCGCGCCACCGTCTACGGCGACAACCCCGCCGCACAGGCCACGCTGTTCGCGGACGCGGGGGCGGAGCACCTGCATGTGGTCGATCTCGACGGCAGCTTCGCCGGGCGGGCGGAAAACCGCGAAGCGGTGGAAGCCATCGTCGAAGCCTTCCCCGGCTACGTCCAGCTGGGCGGCGGCATCCGCACGCGCGAAGCGGTCGAGGGCTGGTTCGACCTCGGCGTTGCGCGGATTGTGATGGGTTCGGCTGCGCTCAAGGACCCCGAGTTCGTCAAGGACATGGCGCGCGCTTATGAAGGCGGGATCGTCGTGGCAGTCGATGCCAAGGACGGCATGGTCGCGACCGAAGGCTGGGCCGAAGTGTCCGATGTGCCGGTGGTCGATCTTGCCCGCCGGTTCGAGGATGCGGGCGTTGCCGCGCTGCTGTTCACCGATATCGGCCGCGACGGGATGCTCAAGGGCTGCAATATCGACGCCACGGTCGAGCTGGCGCGGCAGGTCGATATCCCCGTGATCGCCAGCGGCGGGGTCAAGGGGCTGGACGACATCCACGTCCTCTCGCTGCACGCGCATGAGGGGATTGAAGGCGTGATTACCGGGCGCGCGCTCTACGAGGGTCGGCTGGACTTGGCTGCGGCGATAGCGATGGGGGCGAGAGCGTGATTATTCAGGCGAACGCCAAGGCTGAAAGGCTGATCCTCACGTTTGGCGTCATCGGCACGGTGTTTTTTGCAATCTGGCTTCTCGGAATGGTTGTGTGGAAGGAAGCCTTCGACAATTCTCTGCTGCCGGGCCTTGCGTTCTTTGCCTTCGCGGGCATTCCTGCAGTGGGAATCTGGCATGGGCGCAAGGTGGGAAAAATGGAAATCCGTGGCTTTGTAGGCCATCGCGGAGAGCCCGATTATTGGGCAATCGCGGCGATCCTTTTCCTGATGAGCGTGTTGATGAGCGGTGCCAGTCTGCGAATGATTTATCTCGGTCTAATGACATGACCGTCCGGATCCGCGTCATTCCCTGTCTCGACGTCGCCGATGGCCGCGTGGTCAAGGGCGTCAACTTTGTCGATCTGAAGGATGCGGGCGACCCGGTCGAGCAGGCGCGGGCCTATGATGCGGTGGGGGCGGACGAGCTGTGTTTCCTCGATATTTCCGCCAGCCATGAAGGGCGCGGGACGCTGCTCGATATCGTCCGGCGCACGGCAGAAGTGTGCTTCATGCCGCTGACCGTCGGCGGCGGGGTGCGCAGCGTCGAGGATGCCCGCGCGCTGCTGCTGGCAGGCGCGGACAAGGTCGCGATCAACAGCGCGGCGGTGGCCCGGCCCGAGCTGGTGCGCGAGATCGCGGAAAAGTTCGGCAGCCAGTGCGTGGTCGCGAGTGTCGATGCCAGACGAGTCCCAACCTCCGTTCGCCCTGAGCCTGTCGAAGGGCAGGCGAAACGTGGTGGCTGGGCTTCGACAGGCTCAGCCCGAACGGTTGGGGGGAATTGCCGCTGGGAGATATTTACCCACGGAGGGCGCAAACCCACCGGGATCGACGCCATCGAATTCGCCGAGCAGGTCGCGGATCTGGGTGCAGGCGAATTGCTCGTCACCAGCATGGATGGCGACGGGACGCAGGCCGGCTATGACCTGCTGCTGACCCGCACCATCGCCGACAGCGTTTCCGTACCGGTGATCGCGAGCGGCGGGGTCGGCACCTTGCAGCATCTCGTCGAAGGCGTGACCGAAGGCCATGCCAGCGCCGTGCTGGCAGCTTCGATCTTCCATTTCGGCACCCACACCATTGCCGAGGCGCATGACGCGTTGCGCACCGCCGGACTGCCTGCCCGCATATAGTGTCGGGATAAATTACAGCATTTACATGCGGTTACAGTTGGTTAACCATGGATTTGGCAGAGTTCTGCGGATGCCGCGATAGTGGCCCATAGCTTGCTTAACCAAACCCATGGACCGCATGATCGCCGCCGTGCTGCTCGTCGCCGGCGCCCCAGCCGTGGCTGCGGGCGGCACGAGTGTGCCAGAACCATCCAACTGGGCGCTGTTCGCGCTTGGCGTGACCGGCGTGCTGGTCGGTAGGTTTGGCCTTGGGCGCAGGCGGAAACGCCCGGAAGATCGCTCTGACGCGGATTGACCGCTTGACGCCGGGCCGCCGCTGCCCGCATTGCTCGCGGCATGGACACTCTCCAACGCCTCGAAAGCACCATTGCCGCGCGCCGTTCGGCCGATCCTGCCAGCAGCTATGTGGCGAAGCTCCACGCCAAGGGGCTGGGCAAGATCGCGCAGAAGCTGGGCGAGGAAGCCACCGAAGCCGTGATCGCCGCGCTGACCGGCTCGGCCGAGGAATTGACCGGCGAAGCGGCCGATGTGCTGTTCCACCTGCTGGTGCTGCTCAACGCCCGCGGGGTGTCGCTGGCCGATGTGCTGGGCGAACTCGACCGCCGCGAAGGCGTGTCCGGCCTGGAGGAAAAAGCGAGCAGGAGCGAGTAATGCCGATCGATGCCACCAAGCCCTATGACGACAGCAACATCTTCGCCAAGATCCTGCGCGGGGAGATCCCTTCGACCCGGGTCTATGACGACGAGTGGGCCCATGCCTTCGAGGATATCAACCCGCAGGCCGAAATCCACACGCTGGTGATCCCCAAGGGCCACTATGTCAGCTGGGACGATTTCTCCGCCCATGCCAGCGCCGAGGAAATCGCCGGTTTCGTCCGCGCGGTAGGGGAAGTGGCGAGACGCAAGGGGCTGGTCGAGCCCGGCTATCGCCTGATGGCCAATATTGGCGGTCACGGGCACCAGGAAGTACCGCACCTGCATGTCCACATCTTCGGCGGTGAACCGCTGGGGCCGATGATCTGCAAGCATTGGAAGTAGTCAGCCCGATTTCGTCGCACGTCTGACTCGCTCCGTCGTTCCCGCTTGCTAGGCGACTCACGCCTCCGCTAAAGGCGTTTGCGGAATTATGGCAGCACTCCCCAATCCTCCCGGCGGTGTCTTCGACGGACCCGTGCACCTCTACGCGGTGCGGGTCTATTACGAGGATACCGACCTGTCGGGCATTACCTACCACGCCAACTACCTGCGCTGGTTCGAGCGCGCGCGATCCGACGTGCTGCGAATTTTGGAGATCGACCAGCGCGAGGCAATCGAAGCAGGGGAGGGGGCCTATGCCGTGGCCGACCTGACGCTGAAGTATTTCCGCCCGGCCAAGCTCGACGACGATGTCGTCATTCATACACGGTGCACTCAGATCAAGGCAGCGAGCGTTGTGATGCACCAGCGCGCCTATCGCGCAGACGAATTGCTGACCGAAGCGACATTCCGGGTCGGCTTCGTCGCGCCCGATGGTCGGCCGCGCCGCCAGCCCGAGGCCTGGCGCCAGGCCTTCCAGACCGTTCTTACCGAGGAAATCCCCGCATGACCTTTCCGCCCCTGAACCTGATGGCCGCTGCTGCTCCCGTCGAGATGTCGGGCAAGCTCAACCCTGTGCAGCTGTTCCTCGATGCCGATATCGTGGTGCAGGTGGTGATGGTTGGGCTGATCCTGGCGTCGATCTGGAGCTGGATGATCATCGTCAGCTTCTCCATGCGGCTTGGCACGCTCAAGCGCCGCTCAGCGGCATTCGAGCGCGAATTCTGGCAGGCGGACGATTTCGACAGCGTAATGAGCCAATACCAGAAGAAAGACGTACCTTCGGCTCGCATCGCAGGCGTGGCGATGAACGAGTGGAAGCGTTCGACCGCCAAGGGGCTGAAAGACCGCGATGCTGCTTCGTCGCGGATCGGTGCAGCTATGGCCGGGCAAGTGGCGGAGGAGGCCGATACGCTGGCCGCGCGGCTCAATTTCCTTGCCACGGTTGGTTCGGTCGCGCCCTTCATTGGCCTGTTCGGCACGGTCTGGGGCATCATGAACAGCTTCTTCCAGATCGGGGTGCAGGAATCGAGCTCGCTCGCGGTAGTCGCTCCGGGGATTTCCGAAGCATTGTTCGCGACCGCTATCGGCCTGTTCGCCGCTATCCCGGCAGTGATCGCCTACAACCGCTTCAGCAACGGGGTGAACCTGTTCGAAGCCAGGCTGCAGCGCTTCGCTGACAAGTTCCACGCCAACCTCGGCCGCGAGCTGGAGCGGCTCTGATGGCGATGGGGATCATGGCCTCACGGCGTGGTCGCAACAGCCGCCGCGCGCCGATGGCAGAGATCAACGTCACGCCTTTCGTCGACGTGATGCTGGTGCTGCTGATCATCTTCATGGTCACCGCCCCGCTGCTCAATTCGGGCGTGCCGGTCGACTTGCCCGACAGCCGCGCCAATGCGCTGCCCAACGAGGTCGAGCAGATCACGGTCACCATTGCCAATGACGGGCTGATCTACATAGACGACGTGGCGCAGCGGCCGGGCCAGTTTGCCGCAGGGCTCGCCAATGTGCCGCAACGCGCCGACGGCACACCTCCGCAAGTCACGCTGCGGGCTGACCGTTCGCTCGACTATGGCCGGGTAATGGCGGTGATGGGGGAGCTGAACCGCGCCGGGTTCAACTCGATCCAGATGGTCACCGGCGGTTCATCCGATCAACCATAGCACCGGCAAGATGACAGCACTCGCCCTCCGCCGCGAAGAAGGCCTCGGTCTCGGGGTCGCGGTTGTATTGCACTTGCTGTTGGTGGTGGCGCTGCTGGTCCAGGTCCGCAGTGCACCGGTGTTCGAGCCGGTCCAAAAAGTCACAGTGAGCCTGGCGGAGGAGGTCGGGCTGCAGGCCGAAGCACCCGAGCTGGTGTCCGAGAGCCGCGCTGCGATTGCGCCCGAGCTCGCTCCCTTGCCCGAACCCGCGCCCGAACAACCGCGCGTCGTCTCGCCCCAGCCGCGCCCGACGCAGGCCGCCCGGCCCAGGCCGCAGCCGGTGACGCGCCCTACCAGCCGACCTACGCCCAGGCCGACAGCGACCCCGCGCGGCAGCCAGATCGGGGCCGATTTCCTGCCCGGTTCCGGTGCCAGTACGACGACCGAAGAGACCCGCCTGCCCGCCTCGCAGATCGGTGCCAGCGCCAAGGCTTCGATTGGACAAGCGATAGGCCGCCAGATCAAGCCGCACTGGCAACCGCCGAGTGGCCCGGAAGTCGAAAAGATAGTCAGTTATGTCAGGTTTCGCCTGAACCCCGACGGTTCTCTGGCAGGACGTCCGGTAGTGGTTGATCAAAAGGGCGTGAACGACATCAACCGTGCCCAAGCAGAGCGCCACAAGGAACTGGCTATCCGTGCTGTGCAACGGGCTGCCCCGTTCGATTTGCCCGATGAATATTATAACGCTTGGAAAGTCGTCACGGCTGACCTGGATTGGAGATTGTCACAATGAGAACCCTCGCGATCATTGCGAGTATTGTGATCGCCGCACCGGCGTTCGCGCAGAATGAAGATCTTGGTTCCGCACCGCCAACCACTGCCGCAGTCGAGGATATTGCCGATGAAGGAGACGACGAAGGCGGCCTGTCAGTTTCGGTCTCTTTCGAAGGCAATCTCGACGATCTCGGCATCGCTATCCCGGCCTTCGCCGCCGATCGCGACGTGCCGACCGCTGCCAATGCCAGCGGCACCTCTGCCTTGGGAGTGGAGCTGGCCCGCATCATCACCAGCAATCTGCGCAATAACGGCCTGTTCGAACCGACCGGGCCCGACAGCCTGCCCAAGCCGACCTATCCGCAGATCACCGATCCGCAGTGGGCGACATGGTCCAATCGCGGCGCGGAAATGCTGGTGCATGGCTATGTCCGGGCGCGCGGCGACGGGAACCTGATCGTCGGCTGCTACCTCTACGACATGGCCCTGCGCGAAGAGCTGGTGCGCAGCGGCTGGGTCGTCCCGCCGGCAGACTGGCGCCGGGCGGCGCACAAGTGCTCCGACCTGGTCTATTCGCGGCTTACCGGGGAAAGCCCGTTTTTCGACAGCCGCATCGCTTACATCGCTGAGACCGGGCCCAAGGATAACCGCACCAAGCGGCTGGCGATCATGGATAGCGACGGGGCCAACCATCGCTTCATCACCACCGGACGCGCCACTGCGCTCACCCCGCGTTACTCACCCGATTATCGCCGGTTACTGTATCTCAGCTATGTCGACGGCAACCCGCGCATCTACATCTACGACATCGGCACCGGTCAGCAGCAGCTGGTGACGCAGAGCACCAATCCCACTTTCGCCCCGCGCTGGAGCCCGGACGGCAAGTGGATCCTCTATTCCATGGCCGTTAACGGCAACACCGACATCTACCGCGTCAGTGCGGCGGGCGGGCCGAGCGTTCGGCTGACCAACGAGCCGGGGATCGACATCGGCGGATCCTATTCGCCCGACGGCGGCCAGATCGTGTTCGAGAGCGACCGTTCGGGCAGCCAGCAACTCTACGTCATGAACGCCGACGGTTCGAGCCAGCGCCGCATCAGCTTCTTCGGAGGACGCGCGGCGACACCGGAATGGAGCCCGCGCGGCGACCAGATCGCGTTCACGCACATCGCCGGCGACTTCAATATTGCAGTGATCAGCCCCAACGGACGCGGTTTTCGCACGCTATCGAATGGCTGGCAGGATGAAGCCCCGACCTGGGCACCCAACGGACGCATCATCCAGTTCTTCCGCACCGAGCGAAACAGCGGCGATACCGCGCTCTACCAGGTCGACCTGACCGGCGAGAACCTGCGCCGCCTCAACACCCCCGTCGATGCCTCGGACCCTGCATGGGGACCGATCCTGCCATAAATGTGTTATATAACAAATCGAAGCGGGTCGCTCCGCACTCGATTCTCTCACTGAGGAGACGCCTGATGAATGCTCATATCGCTTCTGTCACCCTGCTGGCCGGCGCCCTCGCGCTGTCCGCCTGCAAGACCAGCGCCCCTGAAGACCTGCCGCCCGATCCGGGCCCGGTCACGACGACCCCGACACCTGGCCCGACTGTCCCCACCGGCCCGGCGATCGGCACGCAGGAGCACTTCGTGCGCGGCGTCAACGGGCAGAACATCATCTATTTCGATACCGATCGCTACAATATCGACAGCGCCGATGCCGCCGCCTTGCAGACGCAGGCACAGTACCTGTCGCAATATCCCAATGTGACGATCACCATCGAAGGGCACTGCGACGAACGCGGCACACGTGAATACAACCTCGCGCTGGGTGAACGCCGGGCCAATGCGGCCAAGAACTACCTGGTCAGCTTGGGCATTGATGCCAGCCGCATCTCGGTCGTCAGCTACGGCAAGGAACGTCCGGTCGCGCTTGGTTCGAACGAAGGCGCATGGGCGCAGAACCGCCGCGCGGTCTCCGTTGTTATCGACTGACTGGTGGAATAGGGTGTGCCCCTGCCCGATGGGCGGGGGCAGGCCGACGCCTAGCGAGCGAAAGCCGATATCCCGAGCGGAGCCTGCGCCTGAGCGCGCTCGACCGAGATAACCTGCTGGCCCGCTGCCATCGCGAACAGCGCCATGGTCAGCACCGAAACGGTTGCGGAAAAGCTCAGTTGTTTGCTCATGTCTTGGAACATGGGGGCGCTTTCGTCGATTGGTCTGGCGTGCCCACTAGCGGGCGGGGGTAAACACTCTGTTGCAATGCAACATTTCACTGTGCAACTGGTTCCCGAACTTTCCATCTCTCTCAATACTCCCTAGATTGGCTGTCATGATCGCCCGACCAACTGCATGTAACCTCCTCGATGCCTAAGGCGCGTCGGTCTGACGATTGGGGCTTCCCCCGCTGGCGGCCCTATGGCGGCTCGCGCGAGGCGACCAGCGTGCGTATTTGCGATCGGCATGGGTGCGAAGAACCGGGCGATTGCCCCGCGCCAAAGGCACCAAACAGCCCGGAGCGGTGGTATTTTTGCCAGAAGCACGCCGCCGAATACAATTCCAAGTGGGACTATTTCGAAGGGCTCGACAAGGCGGAGAAAGCCGCCCGGGCCAAGAGTGAGCAGGCCGAAAGCGCTGGCTATGCCGAGGCGCAGCATTATGGCTGGGCCGGCAGCGGCGACGGCAGCCGCTCCGCCGATGAAATGCGCGCGCTTGAAGTGCTCGGGCTGGATGCCGACGCCGATTTCGCCGCGATCAAGAAGGCCTACCGTGTCAAAGCCAAGGCCGTGCACCCCGACGTCAAGCCAGGTGACAAGGAGGCCGCAGACGAGTTCCAGAAACTGCAGCTTTCCTACGAAGTGCTTAAAGCAGCCGAAGAACGTCGCGAGTGGAAGGGATGAATCCACCGCCTGCCTGATAGCAGGGGTGGGCCAGGGACAGGAAGCTATCCTGCTTCGTCCTCGGGGTCGTCCCCGGCCTTGCGGACCACCGGAACATGGGCGCAGGCCATGGATTTACCGTCACCCTGATCGCGTTTTGAAGACCTGGGCAGCGGCGAGTCCGGCGGCTGTAGCATGTAGCGGGTTTCACCATCGCCAGCACAAAGCGGGATAGCACCGATAGTTGCCGTGCTGGCCGGCATCGCCATGATGGCGGGCATGGCGAAGAGCGCGGTAATTGCGCCGATCCGGGCGCGGACGCTGTGCCAGTTTGCGCTCACGCCCAGTCCGCTCTCATGTCAGGAAGCTCGGAGCGCGCGGAGCAGAGACATCGTCATCGTCACGCTCGGGGTGTTTTACAGCGATGAACGAAGCAGTGACCCCGGCCGGGGCATTGTCGCCGTGGGCTAGCGTCCGGATCACTGTGCCCACCAGTGCCGGCACCTGGTCGATGGCATTTGGCCACTGGTGCGAAAGATACCCTCGATAATCATAGCGCCACCCCTCTGTCGGCTTGCCGGCAAGCCCTGTCCCGATCCAGGCGAACTCGAACGGGTCACTATCGCGCAGAATCTTGCATTCGAGATTCAGGTCCAGGCCGTCGCCGAAAGACAGGCCGCCCGTATAGTTGCCGGTTTGCAGTCGGGTCAGCTTCAACAGGCCTTCGCCGAACAGCAGCGCAAGCGCAGCATTGGCATCCGAATCCACGCGGTCGTAGCGGTTGAAGAAGCTGCGATATGTCCAAAGCCCTTCGAGCATGAGTCGATGTCCCGGATTGGTCCTGCAGGTGAATATAAAAATTCTCGATGCTTGGCAAACCGGGAATATTGACAACCGCAATATTTAGTGGTCATTTCAGATTTTACAAAAATATGGGTCCGTCATCAGAGTTTTATTCGGAGTGTTTTTCCGAAATGGAGGGGTGTTGCCATGACTAATTCAATCCGTGTTCGCAGGTCTATCTGGGATATCCAGGCCGATTTCGACAATGGCAATACGACCGAACTCGACAACCTGATGCGCGCCTGGAAGGGGATCAAGGATCTGCCGGCCACCGACCCGAATTCATTCTTCGTAATCGGCGGGTATCATGGCGAGCCATTTACCGGCGAAGGGGCGACTGACCCGTCCTGGTGGGGCGGTTATTGCCAGCATGGCACAGTCCTGTTTCCGACCTGGCACCGGGCCTACATGATGCGCCTGGAGAATGCGCTGCGCTCCATCCCGGGCTGCGAGGATGTCACGCTCCCGTTCTGGGATGAAACCAGCCAGCAATCCCTCTCTCTTGGCTTGCCCCCCTGCCTGACAGACGAGTTCTATACGCTCGACGGCGTGCAAATTCCCAACCCGATACGGTCTTTCACTCTGCCTGATGCGATCCAGGATGTTGCCGGGCAGACCCTGTATTCCAAGCCTGCCGGGTATGCGACGGTCCGCTACCCGCTTTCCGGCCTCGTCGGTACGCCGCAGGCGCAGTCGGAATCCGCCGCGCACAATGCGCAGTTCCCTACTGCAGCCGACCAGAATACGCAGCTGAACTACAACATCACGCAGTGGCTCAACACCCAGGTGGTGGTTGGCGGCGGCACATGGGGACTGATCCACAAGCGCTTTGTCGCCTGCCTTGCGGCACCCACCTACACGCTGTTCTCCAACACCACGAGCTCGAGCGCTTACAACAACGCCAACCCGCAATCGCTGGTGATGGCGCTGGAAAGCCCGCACAATTACATGCACTTGGCAGTCGGCGGTTTCGACGTGCCCGGGCAGGGGAATATCTCTCCCATCGCCGGTGCCAATGGCGACATGGGCGAGAACAACACCGCCGGGCTCGATCCGGTGTTCTTCTTCCACCACTGCTTCATCGACTATGTGTTCTGGAAATGGCAGCAGCGCAGCGGTTCGACCCAGAACCTCACCATCGATCCGAACGATCCCGGTGCCACATATGGCGAGAACAATCCGCCACCGGCCGGGGCTGACCGTAACGCGACGATGTCGCTGCAGACTCCCTTGCTACCGTTTGTCGATGCCAGTGGAGCCTCTGTCACCAGCGCGGATTGCATCGATATCGAAGGGCAGATGGGCTATACCTACGGCCCGGGATCGCTCGATGCTCCTGCCGCCAAGGCGGTCGATTCGCTCGCGGCAATGACAACGTCTGCCGCGCCGAAAGTTGCGCACGTAGAAGGTATTGACCGGTCCAAGGTGCGCGGTTCGATGCTGATCGCGATTTATGGCGAACGCGACGGCAAGCGCGAGTTGATCGATGTCGAACCCGTACTCAGTCGCTGGAATGTGGAAGGCTGTGCCAACTGCATGAGCAAGCTGAAGGTGAGCGCGGACAGCTATATTCCCGAAGGTCTGGAACCCGAGAAAGTCACTGTGGAACTGCATACCCGCGACGGCATCGTCGGTGATGGTCCTGTGAACAAGGCCGCCGGGGTGCTGACGGAAGGGTTCGTGGCAACCGAAGGCGAGCGACCCAGCTATACGCTGGAAATCCGCTAGGTATGGCTAGTCTTCCTGCTCTGCCGGCGGGCGCTGCCCTGCGGTATTGATCTTCGGATCGGGATTGTCGTTCCACCACGGGGTGTCGGTGAAAGGCCGCAGGTCGAGCTCGTGTGTCCAGCAGTTCCTCGGCTGCTGGGCCAGGTGCCAGTAGGTTTCCGCCAGCGCAGCGGGATCGATCACGCCGTCCTCGCCCTTGCTCGCCTTATAGGCTTCGAACCTGTCGCCGAGCAGCTTGCCCAGCGTGTCGGGCGCATCGACTGAACCATCGACCACGACATGCGCGACATGCACGCCTTGCGGGGCGTATTCGGCGTTGAGCGTCTGGCACAGCATCCGCCGGCCACCCATCGCGGCGGCATGGCTGTGCTGCCCGGCATTGCCGCGCACAGCGGCCGTCGCGGAAGTGACAAGCAGCGTGCCCTTTCCGCGTTCGACCATCGCCGGGAACAGCGCATGAGCGAGGCGAAACACACCGTAGCATCCCAGTCGCCAGCCGAGCTCGAAGGTGCGGTGCGGTGTATCGTTCAGCGTGCGATTCCCGATCTGCGCGCCAAGATTGTAGAGCGCAGTGTCGATTGGGCCGATGTCGCGCTCTACCCGCTCAACAAGATCTTCGATCGAGCCGTCTTCGCTAGCGTTGAGCAGCGTGCCGCTGGCGCTGCCGCCCGCTTCCTCGATTTGCGTCACAAGACGTTGCAGGCCCTCTTCGTCGGAACGCCGGGCCAGCACCGCGTGGTAGCCGCCGTCGGCAAAGCGTCTAGCAACATGGCCGCCGATGCCGGCACCGGCGCCGATGACGAGGATAATGGGCTTCTGTTCAGGATTTGCCATGCGGCTGTCTAGCACCCGCGCGGCGCATTTCGATAGCCCTCACCTACCCACGCCCATCTTCGCCATCTCTTCGAGGATCTTGGTCTTGTCGACGGCAAGCTCATTGGCGCTGCGCGCTTCGCGAATCTTGCTCGCGGCAACTTGCCGTGATTGCAGGACTTGCTGCGATTGGGGCAGCCGAACCTCCGGTTCGTTGAGCGCGGCAAATCGCTTGTTCACTTCAATGCGATAGGCGGCAAACGCCCTTTCACTGGCAGCCATGGACTCGTTCAGCGCGGCAATCGCCTCGCCATTTCTCTGCGATGCTTCAGTCAGCGCCTTTGCCGCTTCCGACGAATTGTCGGCGAGCTTCTGCAGCTCGATCTTGACCCCGCCGGGAAGCTCCGCCTTCACGACATTGGCTGCCAGCAGGAATACCCCGATCAATAACAGCGCGATCGGGAAAACGAAGCGTTCGGTGTTCTTCAGATAGCAGGCGATGGCGGCGACCAGGGACAATCCTCCTGCCCCCATCAGGATAATGGCGTTGTCTTGCATTGTCGGTCCTCCCTCTCGCGAGGGGCAGCCGCAGTTTGCCGATCAGATCGCCATTGATGAAGCCATGACCGGCCTCGGATTGAGCCACGGGTCTGCCCACTTCCGAGTCGCATCTACACCGGGATTGCGACTCGGGATAGGACAGGAGCGGCAATCAGACTGCGGCCAGAGCCTGTTCGAAGTCGGCGATGAGATCATCCGGATCCTCGATGCCGATGCTGATGCGCACCAGGCTGTCGGTGATGCCCAGCGCATCCTTGCGCGCCTGTGGCACGGAGAGGTGCGTCATGCTGGCCGGATGGCTGGCAAGCGTCTCGGTCCCGCCGAGGCTGACTGCGAGTTTGGCGACTTTGAGCGCATCGAGGAAGCGGAAGCATTCGGCCTCGCCGCCCTTGATGAACAGCGAGAATGTGGAGCCTGCCCCCAGGCAGTGCCGGTCATAGATGTCCTGTTGCCGCGCATCCTCGATCATGCCGAGATAGCCGAGGCCGGCGACCTTCGGGTGGCTTTTGAGGAAAGCGCAGACCTTCTCCGCATTCTCGCCCGCGCGCTGCATCCGCAGTTCGACGGTCTCGAGGCTGCGACACAGCATCCACGCGGTATTGGGATCGGCGATCCCGCCCATGGTGTTGCGCAGTGCGCGGATGGCATCGATGAAGCGCTTCTTGCCGGAGACGCTGCCGGCGACGAGGTCCGAATGGCCGCCGACATATTTGGTCAGCGAATAGACCACCAGGTCCGCGCCGTGCTCGAGGGGGCGCGACCACAGCGGGCCGAGGAAGGTGTTGTCGATGGCGATAGGGCAGCGGTCGGCGTCGAAATGCGCGTCGCGCGCTACCTTGACCGCTTCGACATCGACCAGCGCGTTGGTCGGGTTGGCGGGGCTTTCGAGGTAGATCAGCGGCACTTCGCCACCCTGCGCTTCCGCCTGCGCCTTGGCCTTTGCCATCACCGCGTCGAGTTCCGCCGGCGTTGCTCCGGCGGGGAAGTCGACATAGGTCACGCCATATTTGGCCATGATCTTGGCGACAAAGCCTTCGGAAGCAGCGTAGAGCGGGCCGGAATGAACGATCACGTCGCCCGCCTTGCACGCGGCCAGCATCAGGATGGCGATCGCGGTCATCCCGCTGGAGAAGCTCAGCGCCTCTTCGGCTCCGTCCCAGATGGCGAGACGGTCTTCGAGGATTTCCTGGTTGGGTGCGTTGAAGCGCGAATAGACCAGGCCCTCGGCACCGCCCGGGCGGATTCCGGTGATGCCTTCGAAGTGACGCTTGCCGTCGGCGGCGCTCGGGAACGCGAAAGTACTAGTGAGGAAAATCGGGCTCTTGAGCGAGCCTTCGGACAGCGCCGGGTCATAGCCATGGCCCATCATCAGCGTGCTGGGCTTCATCTCGCGACCGTTGATGGTGGTCACCTTGGGCTTGGGATTGCGGCGCGGGGTGGGCTGATCGACAGCGTCGACGGCATCGGTCATCGGTGATGGACCTTCCTTGTGTCACGCTCCCAGGAAGGCAGGAGCCAATGGGCACACGGGCCGCCCGCTCCTAACCTCCGCAGGAGCGCATCTGCACGGTGTGCCTGAATGCTGGCACAGGCAAATACCGCCGCGTCGGCACCCGTGCAACCGGTTACAAATGAAATTATCCCATGTCGCTATGCCAGGATTGCGGCCACTGCCCAAACCAGTGCAACGATCAGGAATATGCCGATGAGGTCGAGCAGGATTCCGGCCTTGACCATCCGCTCGATGCGGATGTGACCGGTGGACCATGCGATCGCGTTGGGCCCGGTCCCGGCAGGAAGCATGAAGCCCCAGCTGGCAGCGAGCGCGGCGGGCATGGCGAGCAGGATCGGATCGACCCCCAGTGCCACCACCAGGCTCGCTACCACCGGGATGATCCCGCTCGCCGTAGCGACATTGCTGGCGAATTCGGTGATCAGCACGACCATGGCGACAATGGCGATTGCGACCACCACCAGCGGGAGTGCATCGAGCGGCAACAACGCTTGCCCGAGCCATTCGGCAAGGCCGGAGGCTTGCATGCCTGCTGCCAGCGCCAGCCCGCCGCCAAACATCATAATGACACCCCATGGTGCACGATCGGCTTCCTGCCATTTCAGCATGGGCCGCCCGGTTCCGTCAGGCAGCAGGAACAGCGCCAGCGACGCGAGGATGGCGATAGTGCCGTCGGTCCAGCTGTCCTCCGGCAGGTAGGGCGCAACCCAGCGCTGACTCATCCACAGCAAGAAAGTGATGGCGATGATCGGCAACAGGCGCTTTTCAGCACTGGACCATGGAGAGTGGTCGTCGATTGTGGCACGCGCCGCCTTTACGTCGAAAGGGTGGGCGGAAACGCGCTGCACCCGCGAGATCAGGAACGCGGCCAATGGCACGCCAACGATTACAACCGGCAAGCCATAGGCCATCCATTCGGCAAAGCTGATGCGCAGTCCCGTCATTTCATCGAGCAAGGCAACCGCGATGCCGTTTGTCGGTGAGCCGACAATGGTGCCGAGCCCACCGATGCTGGCGGCAAAGGCGATGCCCATGGGCAGTGCGCCAGCCAGGCCTTCCTTGTGGCCTACCGCTTCGCTGCTTGAGGCCAAGGGCACACCCCCGCCATGCAGGACTGCCAGCGCCATCGGCATCATGATCAGCGACGTCGAGGTGTTGGAAATCAACATGGAAAGAACTGCCGCGCTAACCATGAAGGCGAGCAACAGTCGCGACTGGTCACCGCCGCTGCCGATCGTCTTGAGGATGGCAAGGCTGAGCCGCCGATGCAGCCCGGTCCGCTCGATGGCTAGCGCCAGGAATGCACCGCCCAGCAAGAGGAACAGGATAGGCGCGTAATAGGCGCTCGCGGTCGCCTTGGCACCCATCACACCGCCCAGCGGCAAGACGATGAACGGCATCAACGCAGTGGCCGTGAGCGGGATCGCTTCGGTCATCCACCAGCTCGCCATCAGCACGACCAGCCCAGCGACGATCAGCGCCTCGCGCGTCATGCTGCCCGGCACAGGCGCAAGGAATCCGGCCAGCAGGCCGAGTGCGCCGATAATCAGACCGATCCGTTGTGCAGTCACAAACTTCCCCTCTGCGGCTTGTCCTAGCGTTCAGGCTGCAGAGGGCAAGGTGGGCAGGCGGGCCGGGTGTCGATTACTCGACTTCGTAGCCTTCGCCGGTCGAACTGTTCATGTCGATCACGATAACCCGCGGTGTCAGCTCCTTGCGCCGGATCAGTTCGTTGATCTTGCGGCGATGTTCAAGGATCAGCCGCGCAACCGAGCTTGGCACGCGCGTGCTCTGGGCCGAGGTCATGCCATCTTCGCCGAGGGTCTGGATATTGCTGTAGCTCGGCTCCCGCTGCCCGCCGGCAAGGTCCGAGATATCGGTCTCGTACAGCGAGGCTTCGCTGCGGGTCGTCTTCTCCAGCACATCTGCCACATCCAGGCGGGCATATTTGTCGATATGGGCGCGCAGGTCGGCCTCCCAATTGCCGAAGTAGAACGGCCGTGCCTCTTCGTAGATCTTGGAGACATGCATGGTCGAACCGATCTTCTCGACGCCCCGCAAGCTGTTGACGAACTCGCGCGCATTGTCCGCCAGCAGGCGCGAGACATTGGCGGCGGTGAAGGCTTCTCCCGGGATCGAAGGCCCGCCGATTTCCCCGCGGAAGAAGCCGTAGATGACCTTCGGATCCTGCCAGTTGGGATAGACGATCTTTGTGCGAATATCGCGCGGGCTCATCGCCACGCCATTGACGGTAATGACCTTGGCTTCGTCGAGCGACACATTGTCGGGCCCGAACTTGCCCAGCGAGGGCGAGCGGACCGGATATTGCTGCGCCAGCTCGGCAATGACCGCAGCGTTGTGCAGGTTGATCCAGTAGGCCAGCTGCTCGTTGCGCGGCAGCGAGGCTATGTCGACCTGGCTGGCAACGCTTTCCAGATCCTGCTTGTACGCCAGCAACGAGTCCTTGATGTCCTGTTCAAGGAAGGAAAAAATCACCCGGTTTCCTTCGAGGCGATAGCGCGAATGATGTCCGCGTTTGATCCTCCCGGACAGCCCGACTTCGACGGATGGAGCGGCCTGGCGCGAGGATCGACCCATGCGAAACACGACATAACGCAGGGCTTCGTCCCATACCGTGTAATCGAGCGAGGTCTGCGTCATATCCGCCTTGGGCGTGAACTGCGCGAAAGAGGCATCGCTGGCAGAAGCCGCGCTCTGCGCAGAAGCCGGTACGGTTGCAATGAGCGACAGGGCTGCGCCTGCAGAAAGGGCGGCAAGCAAGATCTTACGGGGCATCGGGGGACAAGCTCCAATGAGAAGGGGGATACTGGGGCGACCGTACTGTTTGTTGCACAATGCCTTAGCCGTACACGGCAGGCAAGGTGGTCGCGGTTCGATCAATTTGTGGCCGGGCTCGACCAATGACTTCGCACGCCAGCCTATTCGACCTCTTTCTTCCGTTCCTTTTCCATATCGATCACGGTGACCTTGCCAATCAGCTTGCCCCGGCGGATCATCCGCTCGAGCTTGGCATTCCGTTCGCCAACCAGCCGGGCAATATTGGGGGCCAGGCCATTGGTGGGAACTGGGTTGGGATAATATTGCGGATCGAATTCTGCCCCGGCGAGGTCGGAGATGTCTTCTTCCCACAAGCTCGGCTCGATCGTATGGGTTCGCTCGATCAGCCCACGCACATCCTCGTCGCTGTAGGCGATGAGATGGGCCCGCAGGCTGGCCTGGCGGTCGGGGAAATAGAACGGGATAGCCTCTTCGTAGAGCCGTGAGACATGCATGATCTTTCCACGTTTCTCCGTCCCCCGCAGGGAGTTGACGAACTCATCGGCTGCCTCGTCGAGCAGGTCGGAGACATTCTCGCCGGTAAAGGCCTCCCGCATGATCGAAGGCCCGCCGATTTCTCCGCGGAAGAAGCCGTAGATGACCTTCGGATCCTGCCAGTTGGGATAGACGATCTTTATGCGAATATCCCGGGGGCTGAGCATCACCCCGGCGATGGAAACGATCTTGGCTTCGTCCAGCGGGACGCGTTCCTCCCCGAGCCGCAGCATGGCCGGTCGCTTGACGGGATAATTGCGCGAAATCTGTTCGATCACCGCGACATTGTGCAAGTTCAGCCAGAACGCCAATTGCTCATTCCTCGGTAGGGAAGTGAGGTCGACTTGCGCTGCGACGGCCTCCAGGTCCTGCCGGTAGGCGGTCAGCGCTTCCAGTTGTTCGTCCTCCAGGAAAGAAAACAGCACCCGGTTGCCTTCCAGCCGAAGCCGGGACTCATGCCCATAGACGAAACGGGTGGCTATCCCGGCAGATACGCTCGGCGCTCCCTTGCGCTCCGATCGGCCCATCTTGAAGACGATTTCCTTGAGCGCGGCATCCCAGTATCCGTAATCGATGCTGATATCCTGCTTCGCCGGTGCCGGAGCGAAGAGCACGGCCTCGCTCTGGCTTGATGCGTGAAGGGGGATGGGCGAGGCGACAAGCGCAACTACAGCCAACGAATGGCGAATTGGGAACCGGGGGGATTTGGGCATGCTGCAGACTCCGCTGGGGGTGGGGTGCATGCAGCGGCATCGATGGTCAACGCAAATACCGCCGATGCCGCGGCAAATATCCGTAGCATCGGCGGTATCGCAAATTCATGTAAGTCGCCAGCCCTGCAGCCTTTTTGCTGCAAGTACGCGCGGTAATACTTATTTTGGAGCCAGCACCATCAGCATCTGGCGACCTTCAAGGCGGGGAAAACTCTCTACCTTGGCGATCTCTTCCACATCGTCACGCACGCGATTGAGCAAATTCATGCCCAGTTGCTGGTGCGTCATCTCGCGGCCCCGGAAGCGCAGCGTCACTTTTACCTTGTCGCCATGCTCCAGGAACTTGTTCACGTTCCGCATCTTCACGTCATAATCATGCGTGTCGATGTTGGGGCGCATCTTCACTTCCTTGATGTCCTGGGTCTTCTGCGTCTTGCGCGCCAGGTTGGCCTTTTTCTGCGCTTCGTAGCGGTGCTTGCCGACATCGAGGAACTTGCACACCGGCGGGTCTGCGTTGGGTGAGACCTCGACCAGGTTCAGGCCCTTCTCCTGGGCCTGCTCGATCGCTTCGTTGGTGTACATGACTCCAAGGTTCTCCCCTTCGTCGTCGATGACGCGAACCTTGGGCGACTGGATGAAATTGTCGTATCGCGGACCGCTCTTGACCGGCGGCTGCATGGAACGACGTGGTGGACGGGCTATGGGGCATTCTCCTGAAATGGCCGTTTGAACTGGGCGCTATGTAGGGGGTGAGCGAAGGATTCGCAAAGGGGTTGCGTTACCGGGCGCGAATTAAATGCCGTGTGTGGCACCTTCGCGCCAAAGCGGGAATGTCGAGAGCCTGCCCTTGACCGGGACCAGCGCATCAATCGCTGCAGAGGGCTGCAGTGCCCCCAGGATTGCCGGGTCGCCTGCATCCATGCCGCCGGTAAGGGTGCCGAAGGCTGGCAGGATCATGCGGTCGGAAGTCGTCCCGCTCGCTCGCACTGCGCAAGGTCGGCTGACATGACGCTGGCGCACACGGACGCGGAGCTTGGGATGGTAGTGGCCGGATAGTTCCGGGCGCGTCTCGCCGCGCCGGGCCTCATGCCGCAATACAATGCCGCCAATCTCCAGTTCTTCAGCAACAGTGCCGCCGAAGCTGCGGTGCATGGCCTCGCCATCGTGATTGCCGGTGATCCAGACCCAGTCGAGCGACCGGGTCAAGGCTTCCAGCATCCCGGCAGCATAGGGCTCCAGCCGCGAGGAACCTTCGCGATCATGGAAATTGTCGCCCAGGGTAATGACACGCCGGGCCCCTGTCGCCTTCACGGCGTCGGCCACCCGCTCCAGCGTTTCGCGACTGTCGTAGGGTGGCAGCATCTGCCCGTGGCGAGCATAGAAGCTGGCCTTCTCCAGGTGCAGGTCCGCCACCAAAAGCGCTCTTTCTGCCGGCCAATAGAGGGCGTTGCCGGTTGTCAGGAGCAATTCTTCGGATGCGAACGAAAGGGGAACCATTGTGGTCACTTGCCGCGACTCATGCGGTTTGGCAAGGGTGCATCATGACTGACTGGACAACCCAAACCGCCACCGCGAGACAATGGTTCGAAGCCTTGCGGGATTCGATCTGTGCCGAGTTCGAAGCAATCGAGCGCGAGGCGGGCTCGGATGCTGCATTCCAGTACACTCCATGGGATCGCGAGGAAGAGGGCAATCCCGATCCCGGCGGCGGCGTTCAGGGCCTCATGAAAGGCAAGGTTTTCGAGAAGGTCGGGGTCAATGTCTCGACCGTGAAAGGCAATTTCAGCAAGGAATTCGCCGGACAGGTCAATGGTGCCAGCGCAGAGAATCCGGGTTTCACCGCAACCGGCATCAGCCTCGTCGCGCATATGGCCAACCCGCATGTGCCGGCGGTGCACATGAACACCCGGTTCCTCACCACGCAGGCGGCCTGGTTCGGCGGCGGGGCAGACCTCAACCCGCCGATCCCCTATGCCGAGGACACCGACGAATTCCATGCCCGCTTCCGCGCCGCATGCTCGGCGCATAACCCGACCTATTACGAGCGGTTCAAGAAATGGGCCGACGACTATTTCTATATTCCCCACAGGGGCGTGCATCGCGGCGTGGGCGGGATTTTCTACGATCACCTGGAATGCACGGACGACGCCGCGTTCGAGCGCAATTTTGCCTTCACGCAGGATGTCGGCAAGGCATTTCTCGACATCTTCCCGAAGCTCGTCCGCCGCCGGATGGAAAGCCCGTTTACACCCGAAGAGAAGCAGACCCAGCTCGAATGGCGCGGACGCTATGCCGAATTCAACCTGGTTTACGACCGCGGCACGCTGTTCGGCCTCAAGACCGGCGGCAATATCGATGCCATCCTGATGAGCCTGCCGCCTGAGGCGGTGTGGAGCTGATCAGTCGCCAGCGTCGAGCGGCGCGTAAACCTTCACCCAGTCCACCTCCATTGCCACTTCGCCGCGCTTGATCAACTCGGCAGTTGCTTGGGGCAGGCCGTAATAGGGTTCTTCGACCCGATTGTTCTTGACTGGATAGGCTCCGCCGATTGCGGAATTGAGGATGAGGTATTTGGGATTGTCGAACGCCCAGTCGCTCAGGTGTTCGACCATTTTGCGGGTAGCGCGATAGGTCACGCGCCCGTCGATCTCGAACTGGATCATATCCGGCGTCCATTCGACAGCATAGACATGCCAGCCGGTCGCGTCCTCACCCTGCGGGAAGTAGAAGCGGTCAACGAATGGCGTATTGTCGCCCGAGTAGCCCGGACCGTGCAGCGCGACTGCTGTCCAGTCCTTCTCGCCGATATACTCCATGATGTCGATTTCGCCTGTATCCGGCCATTTGCCGTTGCCCAGCATCCAGAACGCCGGCCAGAAACCTTCCGCATCGGGCAAGCGAATCCGGGCCTCTGCGCGGCCGTATGTCGTCTCGAACTTTCCCTTGGACTCGAGCCGACCGGACACGAAATCGGCTTCGCGGTCCTCGTGCGGATCCACGCCGGGGCGATAGACCGGGCGCAGCTCCAGCACGCCACCCTCTGCACCTTCGACACCATCGCGGAAAACGATGGTTTCAGGATCGTCGAGATAGGCCTGCTCCTCCCGATTGACCCAGAAATCCGTGCCGACAACGATCCACTTTTCGCGATCAAGCTCGCCATTGTCGAAGCCGTCGAAGAATATAAGCTCGCGCTCCGTATGGGCTTGGTCGGAGGTTTCTGCGGTGGTGCCGTGGCAGGCCGCTAGCGTAAGAGTGAGGCTGGCAGCGGCAAGGACATATATTGCTTTCATGAGGGCCTTTCGTTCTGTTTAGGGCTAGCGAGGCAGAGATGGACAGGGTTACAGCGCCCGCTCCAGATCGCTTCGGATCAAGCCCGTGCGGGAGCAGTATATGCAGACAATGACTGAAGAGCGCGCAAGTTTCGCAGTGCGCCCGACAAATATCGCTGCCGATGCGACAGATCACCTGCACTACCTCGGCAACTATGTCCGCGACATACCGTCTAGCCTGCCCCGGATGATGGAGAACGCGCACGACTGGGAGCACTTGCCGTTTGTTCATCCGTCTTCCTTTGCAGCGATCGAAGAGGTTGAAAGCGGCACCTGGGGATGGCGCTGCAAGACCGCGCTGCCGAACAATGGCGGCGAGCAGCTGATCGAGCTGCTGGTCGACAACGAACGGCATTACTGGGCGACCACCGTTGTGGCAGGGCCAGCACAGGGGACGCAGATCCACACGCAAGCCAAGGACAATGACGCTGGCGGGATCACGGTCGATGTCCGTTTCTACCTGCCGCAGCCGCCCGAGCATGAGGAGCAGGCGGCGATGATCCTTGGCTATCTGCAGGCGCAATACGCCACGCTCTATGACGAGGATGAAGCGCTGATGCTGGGGCGGCAGGAAGCGCTTGACGAGCGCAAGGCGCTGCGCGGAACGGACGACAACTCTGCTGTCGACCTTGGCCCGGAGGCAGAGCTCGACCACGCGCGCGTGCACGAAGCGACGCTCGACGGGGCGAGGGTGCTGGTGCGGCACTGGCAGGGGCAATGGGTTGCCCATGCCGCCCGCTGCCCGCACGCGCTGGGCCCGCTCGACGATGCCCAGCCCGATGCCAACGGTGGTATCACCTGCCCCTGGCACGGCTACCGCTTCGACCTTGCCAGCGGGAGCGAGGAACGAGGCCGCTGCGGCGCGTTGCGGCTCTATCGCACTGCTGTCGAAGATGGGCGGCTGGTCGTTCACGCCGACCTGCGCTAACGCGCGCCCGACACAGACCTCCCCGGAGTATCCCGATGCGCTTTCTTGCCGCTGCTGCCCTGTTCCTGCTTGCCGCCTGTTCCGGCGAGCTACCTTCCGACGCGCCCGCTGTCGCGCCGATCCTCGACAGCGAGGACGCGGTGGACGTCTACAGCTTCGCCAAACCGCTCGATGCCCGCGTCAGCCATGTCTCGCTCGGTCTCGATCTCGACTTCGAGAACAAGGCGGTTGCAGGCAAGGCGGTGCTGGATATCATTGCCAGGCCGGGGGTCGATACCGTCATCCTCGATACGGATGGGCTGGAGATCGAAAGCGTCACCGATGCCGAGGGGCAGCCGCTCGCTTGGGAACTGGGCGACCGGATCGAAGGAGAAGGCGGTGACGAAGGACTGCACGGCGCTCCGCTGTCAGTCACCATCGGTGCCTCCGACAGCGAGGAACCACGCCAGATCACCGTCACCTATTCCGCCGCCAATGCCGATGCGCTGCAATGGCTCAGCCCGGAACAGACCGCCGGGGGCAAGCATCCTTACCTGCTCAGCCAGGGCCAGGCGACGCTCAACCGCAGCTGGATCCCGACCCAGGACAGCCCCGGCATCCGCCAGACCTGGAACGCGCGCATCACCGCTCCGGCGGAACTGACGGTCGTCATGTCGGGCCTTTCGGGCGGTGATCCCGAAGATGTGGGCGAGGGTCGCCGTGCCTTCACCTACAGCATGGACAAGCCCGTCGCGCCTTACCTGATCGCCATTGCCGCGGGCGACATCGTGTTCCGCGAGCTCGGCCCGCGCACGGGCGTGTGGACCGAACCGGCGATGATCGATGCCGCCGCGAAGGAGCTGGAAGATACCGAAGCGATGGTCGGGGCTGCCGAGGAACTCTACGGCCCCTATCGCTGGGGTCGCTATGACATGATCGTGCTGCCTCCCGCCTTCCCGTTCGGCGGCATGGAAAACCCCACGCTGACCTTCCTCACCCCGACTTTCATCGCCGGGGACAAGAGCCTCACCGGCCTCGTCGCGCATGAGCTGGCGCACAGCTGGTCGGGCAATCTCGTCACCAATGCCAACTGGACTGACAGCTGGCTCAACGAAGGGGTGACGACCTATTTCGAGAACCGCATCGTCGAGAAGATCTACGGCGAGAAGCGCGCAGTGCAGGAGGCTCTGCTCGATTTCGCGGCGATCGAGGAAACGCTGGCCGAAGTTGGTACGGACGCGCCGGGCACCGCGCTGCACCAGCCGATCGGGACGGACAGTGCAGGCAGCGCCATCGTCTACAACAAGGGGGCGGCGTTCCTGCGCACTCTGGAACATGCCGTCGGACGCGAGACATTCGACGCCTGGCTGCGCAGCTGGTTCGACCGGCACGCGTTCCAGCCCGCGACTTCGGCGATGTTACTTGCCGACATGAAGGCAAACCTGCTCGGCGGTGATGAAGCCCGCGCGAAAGAGCTCAAGCTCGAGGACTGGATCTATGCCCCCGGCCTGCCGGACAATGTCTATCGCCCCGACGCCACGGTCTTTGCCGAGATCGACGCGGCGGTGAAGGCCTATGCCGATACCGGTGCCCTGCCGGCCAGGGCCAGCTACAACGGCTGGACCTCGGCCGAGCGGCAGCGTTTCCTCGACAATATTCCCAAGGCCCGCACCGGTGCAGAGCTGGCCGCGCTCGACAGCGCGCTGGGCCTGTCCCGGACCGGCAACAACGAAGAGCTGTTCCTCTGGCTCGAACTGGCGCTGGGCAATCGCTATGATCCGGCGGTGCCGCAGGCTGATGCTTTCCTGTCACGCGTCGGACGGACCAAGTTCGTGCGCCCGCTGTTCACCGTGCTGATGGAACAGGGCAGCTGGGGCCAGCCGATTGCCAAGCGGGTCTATGCCAAGACCCGCAGCAGCTATCACGCGGTAACACAAGGTGCCGTAGACAAGGTGGTGGGGAGCTAGCTGCCCCAGCCGGCCTCCTGCACCTTGCTTTCCCCATAGCGGATCAGGCACCGCATATAGCGCTTGTGGAACTGTATGGGGTTGTCGGTGGCAATATCGACCGCGGTCCATTGCGGGCAAGTCAACTCGCCTTCGTTTCCGGCATTGAGCGGGGCAGGCAGGGCGATGGCGAATTCGCTGATGTCAGGCTCGATCCGCAGGAAGTTGAAGCACCCGCCGCCATTGCAGGCTTCGTCTTCGACCGACTGGGCGGAGAAACGATAGACCTGGTTCACCAGCACCCGTTCGGATTTGAGCGCCAGCTCGAGGATGTTCCAATCCTTGTGCTGGCCGTTGTTTGGCCAGGCCGGAGGGTCGCCATTGCACAATGACGGATCCTCCTTGGGGCAGGCCGGGGGAGGTAACTGCATGGTGCCATTCAGTACCGCATAGACGCGCGGTGCGGCGTGCGCGCGATGCTCTTCGTCGGCCCTGCTTGAGTGAACCCGCACGGCCCGGATCACAGTGTCGCCGAACAGCCCGAACCGCGCCCCGCCATCGACATACATGGTGTTGTCGATAAACACGGGCGGTGCCGCCATGGGTGTCGAGGAAGACGCGATGATGGCACTGACATAGCAATCGAGCCACTTTTCCATCTTGTCCGGCTCACCCTGCAACCGTGCCGTATCATAGCGGGTTGCCATGTCGCCCATGTTGAAAGCGGTGCCGATGCCGGAATCGATGTCTACCGCGCCGACATACAGCCGCCGCCCCTGCGCATGACGTCGGGCGATCTCGGCCATCACCGTGGTCGTGTGCGAAGTGCCGTCGGCGACATAATCCTTGGTCAGGAAACCCTTGATACGGCTACGCAGTGGATCGAGGTTGGCAAAGGCGCCTTTCTTGATGAGGTCCATGTAATTGCCAATGTCGGGCTTGCCGTTCTTGGGCTTGCTATAAACGTTGAGCAGCTGGCTTTCGCTGGAGATGGTGTAGCCGTCGGCGGCAAAATCGCCCTTGCCGACGAAAGCGAAGCTGGAGAGGATCGAGCCGGTGCTGATCCCGGTCACGACCTGGAAATCGGGCAGCTGGCCGTCACCGCCCCATCCCTTGAGGATGCCGGCCCCGTAGGCGCCGTGCTCGCTGCCCCCGGAGAGGAACAGCATGTTGGCGGGTTCTGGTTCGACCGGTTCCGGGGCGGGTTCAGGCGGCGTTCCCGGTTCCGGCAGTGGAGTATCTTCGGGGACAGGACCCGTTTCAGGCATGTTCGCCTGCTGCTGCGCATCGAAGGTCGACAAGCTGGCTTCGATATCAGCGGCAAAGGGCGAAAGCTGGTCGGGCGCGCTGGGATCGGGAATCGGGATCGAAAGCGAATGTGTGATGAAGCCGCACATCTGCGGTCCCGTCGTCAATGGTGCCTTCTGGTTTATGCCGCACCCGCTCAGAACGAGTGCCGCCAGGCCCATAGCCAAAATCGATGTCCGCATGTCGCGCCCCCACTGGCAAACCCCTGCAATGATGCACGATAGCCCCAATTCCGCAGTTGGATAGGACCAAAGAGGCATTTTGCATTGCAATATGCCCCACTTGCGCCACATTCTTGTCCGGGAAGATGCTGCGCCAGTACGAACTCATTGAACGGGTCAAGGAATATGACCCTGACGCCGACGAGGCGATGCTCAACCGCGCCTATGTCTATACGGTGCAGAAGCATGGCAGCCAGCTGCGTGCCAGTGGCGATCCCTATTTCAGCCATCCGGTCGAAGTCGCCGGCTTGATGACTGATCTCAAGCTCGACCAGGATTCGATCATCACGGCGCTGCTCCACGACACGGTCGAGGATACGCTGGCGACAATCGAGGATATCGAGAGCAATTTCGGTAAAGACGTTGCCCGACTGGTCGATGGCGTGACCAAGCTCAGCAAGATCGAGCAGATGCCTGAGAATGAGCGCGCCGCTGAAAACCTGCGCAAGTTCCTGCTGGCGATGAGCGAAGACATCCGCGTGCTGCTGGTCAAGCTGGGTGACCGGCTCCACAACATGCGCACGCTGCATCACATCAAGAACCCGGAAAAGCGCCGCCGTATCGCGCGCGAGACGATGGATATCTATGCCCCGCTGGCAGAGCGGATCGGGATGTACGAATATATGCGCGAGATGCAGGCGCTGGCATTCGAACAGATCGAGCCTGATGCATACAAGACCATCACCGACCGGCTCACGCAGATCCGCGAACAGGATGGCGGACAGGTCGATGCGATTGCGCTGGCGATCAAGCAGGCCTTGGCCGAGGCTGGTCTGAAAGTCGAAGTTTCCGGCCGCGAAAAGCATCCCTATTCGATCTGGCACAAGATGGCCGAGCGGCATGTCAGCTTCGAACAGGTCAGCGATATCTTCGCTTTCCGCATCATCACCGATGACATTGCCGACTGCTATCGCGCGCTCGGCGTATTGCACACGGTGTGGCAATTCATTCCCGGGCGCTTCAAGGACTACATCTCGACGCCCAAGAACAACGGCTATCGCTCGCTCCATACGTCGCTGATCTACGAAAATTCCATGCGGGTGGAGGTGCAGATACGCACCCGCGACATGCACCAGCGCAATGAATTCGGGCTGGCCGCGCACTGGGCCTACAAACAACACGACACACCCGATGGCTCGGTGGGCTGGTTGCGCGACCTGATCGAAATCGTCGATGCCAGCCACGATGCCGAAGAGCTGCTCGAGCATACAAGGATGGCGATCTACCAGGATCGCATTTTTGCCTTCACCCCCAAGGGTGCGCTGTTCCAGTTGCCCAAGGGCGCAACCCCGGTCGATTTCGCCTTTGCCGTGCATACCGACCTGGGGGCGCAGACAGTTGGGGCCAAGATCAACGGCAAGCACATGCCGCTGCGTACCGTGTTGGGCAATGGCGACGTGGTCGAGATCATCAAGGGCAAGGAAGCCGAGCCGCAGATGAGCTGGCTTGGCTTTGTCGTCACCGGCAAGGCACGGGCTTCAATCCGCCGCGCGGTGCGGCAGAAGGAACGCGCCGAAGTTGCCGAACTGGGCAAGAAGCTGTTCGACGATATTGCCGACCGTGTCCCCGCCAAGATCGGCAAGAAGGCCGTGCGCGAAGCGCTCAAACGGCTGGAGATGGAGGAAGACGAAGACCTCTTCTACGCTATCGGCGCGGCTGAAATCTCCGACATGGATGTGATGGAAGCGCTGGTCCCCGGCTGCACGGCTGAATTCGAGGACGAAGAGCCCGACTGGTCCAAGCGCGAAAAAGCGATCTCGATCCGTGGCCTCACCGCCGGGGTCGGCTTCAAGCTCGCCGAATGCTGCCACCCGGTGCCGGGCGACCGCATCGTCGGCACCCGCAAGCAGGGCGAAGGGGTGGAAGTCCACACCATCGACTGCCTGACACTGGCGAGTGGGATCGACAACGACTGGATCGATCTGCAATGGGGCAAGCGCAGCCATGGCGCGGTCGGGCGGCTGCGGGTTACGCTGTATGACCGGCCCGGCACGCTGGCGGAAATGGCGGGGATCTTCGCCAAGAACCATGTCAATGTGACGAGCCTCAACCAGACCCAGCTCGATCATCCGTTCACCAGTTACGAGATCGACCTCGAAGTGCAGGACCTCGCACACCTGACGCGAATGTTGAGTGCCCTGCGCGCCAGCGATGCGGTGGCGCAGGCCGAGCGGATCTAGCCTTCCCGAGCTCCCGCGAAAGCGGGAGCCTCAGGCAGTTTCGACCAGGCGTCCCGAGGTTCCCGCCTTCGCGGGAACTCACAGAAGCTCCAGCTCCAACCTCACCGGATCGCCTTCGGCAAGATCCTCGGCGCGCATCACCTTCTTGCTGACCAGCAATATCCAGCCATTGGGCTTCGAAGGGAAGACCGAGCTCTTCCATTCGGTGTCGCCCACGCGCGCGCTGACCTTGACTGAACCGAAGCCGCGCCGTCGGCCGGTCTCCAGCCGTTCGATTCGCGCATGCATGGCGATCGCCTCGGCGGGTTCACCGTCGATGCGGACGAGGTGATAGGCCGCCGTGCCGCCATCCCAGCGGACGAGTGAGGTCGTCAGGACAAGACTGTTGCTCACTCTGCCACTGCGCGGATCGGCACCGGGATATTGCAGATATCGGCCCCGCCGGCGGGATGGATGAAGAACGGATCGCGGCGGTTGGCGCGCGCATCGGCGTATCTGGCGAAGCTCTCGCTTTCGGTGGAGAGATACTCGAACCTCGGTTGCTCGGCCTCCGGCAGGTCACTGGCGACGCGGATCGAGAGGATGGGGGTGCGCTTTTCGACCTCGAAATCGGCGTAGAACCCCAGTTCGCCCTTGCCGCGCGGCAGCGAGGACAAATGCTCCATCCCGGAAATCACCCGACCCACCAGCGCGATATTGCGATCGAGATGCCGCGGCGCATGGCCGATCACGGTGTAGAGCTCCGCGCCAGAGCCGGTGTCCGGCGAATAGTTCCGCCCTACGCCGACCATGCCGTAGCAATGGACGGGCCAAACCTCGCCGCTCTCATATGCGACCGGCCAGCCCAAGACACTCAGGGTCCCAACCGAATAGGCGTCGCCGCGATAGGGGGTCTTCCCACGAAGCATGTTACTCGACTCGATCAAATACTCCTGCACCTTGTCAAAGAAGCGCTCTCTCAGAGTAGGTGATGTCCGATAATCGGTCGTGTATTCTTCAACTGAAACTTTTTGTAAGCTGGAGGGCAGTGCCTTCGCCTCGCCACTAGCCTCCGGATTGTCGTAATTAGGATCGCCCCATTGGACGACGTAATTGTCCTGCACCCGGTTGACGCTGATCCCGTCATACCATTTGGCGCGGGCGAGGGTGCGGATGTTGCTGACCCAGCCCTGGCTGAAGGGCGCGGGCATCAACTGGATCACGACTGCGCGCGCGTTGCCCTCCGCATCCGGGGCAAGCGTCATCACTAGCAGGTCTTCGGGATCGATGGTCACCCATTCGTCCTGCGCCGAAGCATCGACGATCTGGCCCGGTGAGGGCGCCCCCTCGGGCTCGCCTTGCGCGGCAGCAGGGAAGGAGAAGGGAAGGGCGAGCGCGGCTGTGGCGGCGAAGAAGTGCTTGATCATACCAATCCCGTCATTGCGAGCGGAGCGAAGAGATCCAGGGCGGATCGCGAGACGCCCCTAGATTGCCGCGTCGCTGCGCTCCTCGCAATGACGAATTGGAACCAGTTCCCAACCCCGTTCGCCCTGAACCTGTCGAAGGGCAGCCGCAACATCCGCGCCTGGGCTTCGACAGGCTCAGCCCGACCGGGCTTGGGTTAAAGGACCCCATCCTCCAGCGCATGCATGTCGGCATCGCTCAGCCCGAAGTGATGCCCCACCTCGTGCACCACCACATGCGTCACCAGATGCTCCAGCGTCTCGTCACCGCGTGTCGCCCATTCGTGGAAGATCGGGCGGCGGAACAGGCGGATGCGGGTTGGCAGCGTGCCTGACATCTCGATACTGCGTTCGGTCAGCGCATGGCCTTCATAGAGACCCGAAAGCTCGAACGGGCCCTCGATCCCGAGCTCGCGCAGGGTCTCTTTATCGGCGAAGTCTTCGACCAGGAACACAACATCCCCCATCTGTTCGCGGAAGGGAGCCGGGAGTTTGTCCAGTGCTGCAATCCCGAGCGTTTCCATCTCAGCGAGGGTGATCGGAGTGCCGAAAATGCGCTTCATGGCGAAGAGGTAGGCAGACCCGCTTGCCACGGCAAGTCGTGGCGGCTAGAGGGCCGCGTTCTTGCTGACCTCAAGCAGCGCGAAGCGCGGTAGGCCAACAGGAAATACGGAGCGGTGGCCGAGTGGTCGAAGGCGCACGCCTGGAAAGTGTGTATACGGTAACCCCGTATCGTGGGTTCGAATCCCACCCGCTCCGCCACCTACCTCGAGCACTAGTCTCCAGTGGCAGGCCTTCACAGGGCTCCCGCTATGCGCGCTTCAATAGACAGGCACCGTTTAGCGGGCATGTCTCGTTGGTTGCGGAGCAGCGATCACCCTGTTGACCTTGTCTGTTCGCGCGGCGTCCGATGTCCGGCATCCACAAACAGAGTAGCGAATGCTCCCATAATCATCAGGCAACCACCCAGCATGAGCACATTTCGTGGATCGCCGCGCAGAATCGAGTTGTAAATCAGGGGCATCGTCAAGGTCTGTATCAACATCGGAATGACGATAAACAGGTTGAAGATACCCATGTAGATGCCGTTGCGTTCAGGGGGAATCGAGTCAGCCAGCATGACATAGGTATTGCCCATCATTCCGGCCCAACCGATCCCGATACCCAGCATCAAGAAGAAGAGGCCCCCGGTTGTGTCGACCCCTGGCAACAGCAGCATGGCGATGCCGGAAGCTGTAAGGCAGGTGGCATGGACCAAGCGCGCGCCCAGTCGAGCCACTATCGGGATAAGCGCCAATGCGCCGAGAAAGGCTATGAAATTGTAGAGCGCACCGGCCTGCTGAGCCGTGAGGGTCGCATCCCGGAACGCGGCGCTCGACGGGTCGCTCGTATCATAGATCGCGCGGCCTACTGCGAAGGTGACATACTGCCAGTAAGCGAACATGGCGTACCACTGGCACAGCATGGCGACTGCAAGTTGCTTCATCGGCTTGGGCATTTCGCGTATCGCATCAACGATCTCTGCCATCGTTGCCTTGAGCGTCAGCGGTTTTTCGCGAAGCAGTTCCTTTTCGTCCGTCGTCATTGGCAGTTCAGGCACCCGCCAGACCGACCAGACGATTGTCGAGATCGACAGGATCGCACCTATCACGAAAGCGATGCGGACGATCACCGGTATGCCATTCTCGTCCAGCACATCCTTGGCGACGAACGCGGTGAGCAGCGTGGGCGCCAGGTAGGACAGTGTCTGCGCCAGTCCGGTGAACGCGCTTTGCGTAAGGAACCCGGTCGAGCGCTGCCCAGGCGAGAGGCGGTCTGCGACATAGGCGCGATACGGCTCCATGGTGATATTGTTGCCGGCGTCCAGGATCCAGAGGAGACTCGCCGCCATCCAGAGCGCGCTGGAATAGGGCATCAGGAACAGGCAGATCGAGCAGATGACAGCGCCGATCAGGAAATAGGGAGTCCGTCGCCCGTATCTGGTCGATGTCCGATCGCTCATCGCTCCCACGATGGGCTGGACGATCAGGCCAGTCACGGGCCCGGCCAGCCACAACAGCGGCATTGTCGCTTCCTCAGCCCCAAGGAAGCCGTAGATTGGTCCCATATTCGCCTGTTGCAGCCCGAAACTGAATTGCAGGCCGAAGAAGCCGATATTCATTTCGACGATGCGCAAGAGCGAGAGGCGCGGCTTGGACGGGATCATGGTTTGACAACTCCCATACGAATTCGTGTGGACGCGCAGTGCAGCCCTCTGCCAACAGTGCCGGCATGGAGAAGCTTGTTGCAGGGGTGGAACTCGGTGGGACCAAAGCGATCGTCGTGCGCGGTCGCGGGTCGATGATCACCGATTGCGAAACGTTTCCGACAACCACGCCTGCGGAAACGCTGGGCGCGTGTTTGTCGGTGCTTTCCCAGTGGAACGAAGAGCAGCCTCTCGATGCTTTCGGGATCGCAAGCTTTGGGCCAGTTCGCGTCGATCCTACTGCCAGCGACTATGGGCATATCCTGCGCACACCCAAGCAGGGCTGGAGCAATTTCGACGTGCTCGGGGTGCTTGCCAATGACCTCGATTGCCCGGCAGCCATTGATACTGATGTCAACGGAGCGGCGCTGGCCGAATGTGCCTATGGCGCCGGTCGCGGTTGTCGCTCGCTGGTCTACCTGACTATTGGGACGGGGCTGGGCGGAGGCATTTTGTTCGATGGCAAGCCTATCGTTGGCGCATTGCACCCGGAAATTGGTCATCTTCGCCTCAAGCGTTCGCGAGATGATGTATTTGCCGGAAACTGCCCGTTTCACGGTGATTGCGTAGAAGGATTGGTAAGCGGCCCGGCGCTGGCGGCGCGCTTCGGTATCGATCCCGCGCAGGTGGCTGCGGACGATCCACGCTGGGAGTTTGTAGCGTCTGACCTCGCGCAGCTCTTTGCGACCCTTCTCCTGACGCTGAGCTGCGATCGGATTCTTGTCGGCGGCGGCGTGGCGACAAACAGGCCCGAACTGATCGCTCATGCGAGATCGATGGTGCCGCAACTGTTGGCGGGTTATCTGCCCGATTTGGACGAAGCGACCATCCGAGAGCGTATCAGGCGGCCCGAGCTTGCAAACCGCGCCGGACCGGTCGGAGCGCTGATGGTTGCGGAGCGCGCTCTCGCCTAGTGACTGCTCCTGCAATGGTTCGCAGGAAGTGCCTCTATTGCCGGCCATCGCCGCAACGGTCATTGAGTAACCTAGCTCGCAGCCTGCACCCGGAGCATGGCAGCGGCTGCCACCAGCCAGCTTGCCGCGGCGAACAGCATGGTCCAGATCGGCTCGCCCGGGAACAGCCACAGCATGATGCTGCCCATCACTGTCGCTACCAGCAGCTGGGGAACAACGATGAAGATGTTGAACAGCCCCATGTAGATGCCGAGCTTGGCCTGCGGCAGGTTCGACGCGAGGATCGCATAGGGCATGGCAAGGATGCTGGCCCAGGCGATGCCGATGCCGACCTCGGCCAGCAGCAGTGCCTGCGCATCGCGCACGAAGAAGAACATCAGGAAGCCGATCGCACCCAGTGTCAGGCAGATCGAATGCGTCTTGACCTGCCCAAAGGTGCGGCTGAGCCACGGCAGCAGCGCCAGCGCGGCCACCGCCGCGACGCCGTTGTAGACCGTGAAGAGCACGTTCACCCAGTTCGCGCCTTCATTGTAGGCGGCGCTGGCGGTGTCGCTCGATCCGAAGACATATTGCGTCACCACCGGAGTGGTGTTGATCCACATGATGAAGAGCGCCGACCAGCTGAAGAACTGCACCAGCGCCAGCCGCTTCATGACATCGGGCATGCCGGAAAAATCGCCGACGATACTGGAGAGCATGTTGGCGGCCTTGCCTTGCTTGGCCATGGAAATGGCGATCGCGCTGAGTACACCATAGGTCGCCAGTAGGCCGCCCAGCAGGTAGACCTCTTTCTCCAGCCGCAGCATCAGCACAGCGAGCACGACCAGCACGCCCGCCGCCATACATGCGCCTGCCGACCCATAGCTCTTGGCCGCCAGCGCGCGCAGGGTGGTGTCGTCGTCCAGCGCTTCTTCGCCGCCGAAAGCCGCCATTTCCTCCGGCGAATATTCGCGCGTGGTCAGGATAGTCCACATAACTGCCGCGAACAGCGCGATACCGCCGGCCCAGAAGCTCCACTTTACCGTGTCGGGCAGGCCTCCACCCGGCGCGACATTGCTCACCCCGACATGTTCGAGGAAGTAAGGGAAGATCGAGCCGACCACCGCGCCCGCGCCGATAAATGCGGTCTGGACAGCATAGCCCGCGCTGTGTTGGTCGGTGCCCAGCATGTCACCGACGAAGGCGCGGAACGGCTCCATCGAGAAATTGAGCGAGGCGTCGAGCACCCACAGCATCGCCGCGGCGAACACCAGCGGGGCGGCAATGGCCGGCGCGAGAGGCATCAGGATCAGCGAGATGGCGGCGAAGATTGCCCCTGTCAGGAAGTATGGCCGCCTTCGTCCGAGCCGGTTCCAGGTCTTGTCTGACAGGTGGCCGATGATCGGCTGCACGACCAGCCCGGTCAGCGGTGCGGCGACCCATAGAGCAGGCAAATCGTCCATGCTCGCACCGAGTGTCTGGAACACCCGGCTCATGTTCGAATTCTGCAGCGCAAAGCCGATCTGGATCCCGAAGAAGCCGAAGCTGATGTTCCACAGGCCCCAGAAGCTCTGGTGCGGTTTGGCGATTGCGGTTGCCATGTACTCTCCCCCTCGCGCGGCACCTCTTTGCGGGTGCTTGCGCTGTCGATCGGCCATCGCTGGCACGCCACGCGGAGCGGGGCAATACACATACGAATGTGGTCTGCGAACGTGGTGAGGGGACGAGGCTAGTTACCGGTGCTTGCGCGTGTGACCAGTTTTGCCGGGAGGGTGCGCGAAGCCGCGTCCTTGCCATCGATCTGTTCGACAAGGGCTTCCAGCAAGGCATCGCCGGCACCGCGGGTGTCCTGCATCACAGTAGTGAGTGGTGGGGTAGTGAGCGCGGCGGCTGGGATATTGTCGAAACCGACGACTGCTACCTCGTCCGGCACGATGCGCCCACTTTCTGCCAGCGCGCGCATCGCACCCATGGCTATGAGGTCGCTCGCGGCGAATACGGCGTCGAACCTGGCCCCTGCGTCAATCAGTGCGCGCATTGCGGTGTGGCCTTCCTCCTCACCGGTCAGGGCATTGGCCTGCAAGGCAGGGTCCGGTTCGATACCTGCTGAGCCCAGCGCGGCGCAAAGCCCGGCATAGCGACCGGCGAACTCGGGATAGTGCTCGTCGGCCTGGCCGAGAAAAGCGATCCGCTTGCGGCCTCGCTCGAGCAAGTGCTCGCCGGCCATTCGTCCGGCGCCGAAATTGTCCGAGCCGATAGTGGCCCCGATGTTGTCGTCGCGCACTGAACCCCAACGCACGAAATGCGTGCCTTGCCGGGCCAGTTGCTGCAGGCGTTCCTCGTACAGCGTGTAGTCCCCGTACCCTAGCAGGATAAGCCCGTCGGCGCGGTGACTGTCCTGGTACTGGGTGTGCCAGTCGTCCTCCATCTGCTGGAACGAGATCAGCAGGTCGAGACCCCTGCGCCCTGCCGCGCGGGTAATCGATCCCAGCATGGCGAGGAAGAACGGATTGATCATGCTCTCATCCGAGGTGGGATCCTCGAAAAACAGCAGGGCGATGGTGTTCGACCGCTGGGTGCGCAGCGAAGACGCGTTCTTGTCGACGGTGTAGTTGAGCTCGCGGGCGATCTTCTCGATCTTCTCGCGAGTTGCCTGGCTGACGGATTTATCGCCGCGCAAGGCACGGCTGACGGTCGGCTGTGACACCCCGGCCAGATAGGCAATGTCGAAGCTCGTCGGCTTCCCGGTTGGCGCGCGCCCCAAATTCCTCTCCTCAAGGAGAAGATTCTATGGGCGCGGCAGCACCGAAAAACCAGAGTTTTTGGCTGGACCGCGCCTCGCGCGATGGTTTGAAATCCTTGTTGCAGATCGGTGACACCGGCCCATGCTGCACTGCACAAACATACGTATACCGTCTATGCGCGAGCCTTTTTCGCGGCCTAAACGCGGCTCTCAGAGGCGTGCGGGGGGCGTGCGCCGGACAACCAAACCCAAATTCTTGGACTGCCGCCACCCAGGCGGAAATGGGAGAGTACATCGTGATTGACCGCAAGTATTGGGCCGCCGGCATCAGCGGGCTCGCCATGGCGCTTACGCTCGCTCCGCAGGCCGCGATGGCGCAGGACGCCGACAGCAGCGAAGAGGCCGCCGCCGATGAAACCGGTGACGGCAATGTCATCATCGTTTCGGGCTTCCGAGCGTCGCTGGAGAGTGCCGTCGCGGAGAAGAAACTCAACGACCAAATTCTCGAATCGGTGACGGCCGAGGACATCGGCAAGCTGCCAGACAACTCGATCGGTGAATCGATTGCGCGCCTGCCGGGTGTGACATCTCAGCGCCTTTCGGGTCGCGCCAACGTCATCGCCATTCGCGGCTTCGGGCAGGACTTCTCGCAGACGCTCCTTAACGGTCGCGAGCAGACTTCGCTCGGTGATGCCCGCGCGGTCGAGTTCGACCAGTATCCGTCGGAGGTCGTGCAGCAGGTGGTGGTCTACAAGACTCCGACCGCTGAGCTGGTGGGCCAGGGTCTCGTCGGGACCATCGATATCCGTACGCTGCGTCCGCTCGACATCAAGGAACCGATCTTCGCCATCGGTGCACGCGGCTCGCTGACCGATCTTGGTGCGCTGAACGCCGGTTCGAAGGAACTCGGATACCGCGTCAACGCGACCTTTGCCGACACCTTTGCCGACGATACCTTCGGCGTCGCCATATCGGCATCCTATGTCGACGAATCCTACCAGCTGCAGGAATTCAACGCCTGGGGCTATGCCGGCGGGCCGAACAACTCTGCCCTGATCGGCGGATCGAAGAGCTTCGTGACGTCAACCCAGCTCAAGCGATTCGGCATTAGCGGGACCGTGCAGTGGGCTCCGGCCCCGGACTGGTCCGTGACCGGCGATGTTTTCTACTCGGACTTCGAAGATGACCAGATCAAGCGCGGCGTCGAGCTGCCGCTTGGCTTCTGCGTCAACCCGGGCGATCCGCTCAACCGCAATTCGGCGTTCTGCTTTGGCGCGACCGCTGATCCGGCCTCGTTCCAGTACGACAATGACACCGTTGTTGCCGGTAACTTCCCGACCGTCGAAGGTGTCGTTCGCAACGACATCTTCAACAAGGAAGCCGAACTGCTCTCAGGCGGCCTCAACATCGAATATGATGGCGACAACGGCTGGAGCGGTTACTTCGACTTTGGCTATTCACGTACCGATCGGCGCGAGCTGAGCTTTGAATCCTATGCCGGTACCGGCGTGGGTGCGCTCAATGGGGCGACCGACAACATCACCTTCGTGACCGGACCGACCGGCACCTCGTTTACCTCGACGCTGAACTATGCCGACCCGAACATCATTGTCCTGACCGACCCGCTCGGCTGGGGTGGTGGCACCCAGGCCGGTTACTTCAACGACCGTATCGTCGATGACGAACTGCTGCAGTTCCGTTTCCACGTCGAGAAAGCGATCGAAGGCGGTTTCATCAGCGCCATCAAGGCCGGCATGAATTACACCAACCGCGACAAGTCGCTGGTGCCGGACGAGTATTTCATCCGGCTTGCCGGCGGCGCGCTGGAGGCGCCGATCCCGGCTGACCTGCTGCTGGATCCGACCGACCTGACCTATCTCGGCCTCGGCCCGATGGTCAGCTACGATCCGCGCGCGTTGATCGCCAACGGCACTTATGTCCTTGACCCGAATCTGTCGAACGACATCCCGGCCAAGGCGTACCAGATCGCCGAGGACCTGATGACGATTTATGTCCAGGCCGACATCGATGTGCGCCTTGGAAATGCCGACCTGACCGGCAACATCGGCGTCCAGGCCATCAACACCGACCAGCAGTCGTCGGGCATCGCCTTCCCGGGTGGTGTGCAGACGAATGTCTCGCTGGGCGATAGCTACTGGGATGTCCTGCCGAGCCTCAACCTCTCGTTGCGCTTCGACAGCGACTTCGTGATCCGTCTCGGCGCCAGCCGTCAGATCCAGCGTCCGCGTCTCGACTCGATGCGTGCTGCGATTGGCTATGGTCTTGACTTCAACCAGGGCGCGAGCCCGACCGGGACGGCTCCGTTCATCAATGGCGGTGGCGGCAACCCCTACCTGCGTCCGTACCGTGCCAATGCGGTCGACCTGACCTTCGAGAAATACTTCGGTACCAGCGGCGTGATCGCGGCGCAGTTCTTCTACAAGGACATCGTCAGCTATATCGACCAGAACCGCTTCGTCTTCGACTATGCGGGCCTGCCGCTTCCTGCTGGTCCGGTTCCGCCGAGCACGATCGGCCTGCTCGACGCTCCGACCAATACCGGCGGGGGCGATTTCTACGGTGCCGAGCTGGCCCTGACTTTCCCGTTCGACATGGTCACTCCGGCGCTCGAAGGCTTCGGTTTCACCGGTGGCCTCGGCTGGACGGAAACGAAGATTGAAGACGCCTTCGGCAATGTCGATCAGATTCCGGGCTACTCCGAGTGGGTTGCCAACGGTACGCTGTATTTCGAGAAGGACGGCTTCAACGCACGCAGCAGCGTTCGTCACCGTTCGGGCTTCCTCGGTGACTTCACCGGGTTCGGTGGTTCGCCGACCCGTCGCAACGCACTGAGCGAAACGATCATCGACGCGCAGCTCGGCTATGACTTCGACGGCGGACCACTCGATGGTTTGTCGATCTATGTCCAAGGCCAGAACCTGACCGACGAGCCGTTCGTCTCGATCAACGGCAACGGCAACCCGCTGCAGGTCGTCGACTACCAGTCTTACGGTCGTCGCTTCCTCGCAGGCTTCACTTACCGCTTCCGGTAAGAGCTGCACGGGCGGGGGCGAACGGCATGACCGCTTGCTCCCGCCTGTTCGCACAACCTGTTAAGCTGGTTTGGCCGACACATGGATCGGTGCATCTGGGTGGTTGTTGCTCATGAACCAGGACGTCTCCTCCCCAATCGTGATCGCCGGTGGCGGCACCGCCGGCTGGATGGCTGCAGCCACGCTGGGCCGCTTCGCTGGCCGTAAGGTTGTGCTGGTCGAATCCGATGCGATCGGCACGGTTGGCGTTGGCGAGGCGACGATTCCGCAGATCCGGCTGTTCAATGCCGCGCTCGGTATCGACGAAGCCGAATTCCTGCGCGAGACGCGTGGTACCTTCAAACTGGCGATCGAATTCGCTGGCTGGAGCGGAGAGGGCAGCAGTTATCTCCATGCATTTGGTAATGTCGGCCACGGCGCAGGCATACTGCCGTTCCAGCATTACTGGTTACGGGCAAGACAGGTCGGCATGGCCGGGTCTCTGTCGGACTACTGCCTTAACGACCGCGCCGCGCGGGCGGGCAAGATGCAGATGTGGCCCCCGCAAGCCGGGCAGGCTGCACCGGATATGCCGTGGGCCTATCATTTCGATGCCTCTCTCTACGCCGGGTATCTTCGGCGCTATGCGGAAGCGCACGGGGTCGAGCGGATCGAAGGCAACATTTCCAAAGTCGAACGCGATGCCGAGAGCGGCGATATCTCCGCGCTGGTGCTGGACGGTGATCGCAGCGTAGAGGGCGGGTTCTTCATCGACTGCACTGGCTTCCGTTCGCTTTTGCTTGGCGACACGCTGGGCGTCGGGTTCGATGACTGGAGCCACTGGCTGCCTTGCGACCAGGCCGTTGCGGTTCCTTGCGAAGCGAAAGGTCACTTCACGCCTTACACCCGCTCGATTGCCCGCAAGGCAGGCTGGCAATGGCGTATCCCGCTGCAGCACCGCATTGGCAATGGACATGTCTACAGTTCCGAATTCATGGGTGAGGACGAGGCGACTGCCATCTTGCTCGCCAACCTTGACGGCGAACCCACCGACGAGCCGCGCGTGCTGAAATTCAAGACCGGGATGCGGTCCCGGCAATGGTCGCACAATTGCCTCGCGCTGGGGCTCGCAAGTGGCTTCATGGAGCCGCTGGAGTCGACCAGCATCCACTTGATCCAGTCCTCCATTGCGCGGCTGCTGCAAATGTTGCCGGGCGAAGCCGTTGCCCCCGCGATGCGCGACGAGTTCAACCGGCAGGCCATTTTCGAATGGAGCCGTATCCGCGATTTCCTCATCCTGCATTATTGGGCCAATGGCCGCGACGGCGAGCCCTTCTGGGATCGCTGCCGGGCCATGGAGATTCCGGAAACACTCACGGCGAAGATCGAGGCCTTTCGCGCCAGCGGGTTCATCCACCGCGAGCATGAAGAACTCTTCACCGAGCAGGGCTGGTTGCAGGTGTTGATCGGGCAAGGGGTCATGCCCGAAAGCTACAACCCCATCGCAGATGCCATGCCGGAAGCGGAACTGGCCGCGATGCTGGCGCGGATCGCCGATAGCCAGCGGAAGCTGGTCCACGCCATGCCGGCCCACGCGCCGTTCCTGCGCGCCTATATCGATCCGAACCAGACAAGGAAGACGGCATGATCCGCACGCTCCCCATTGCGCTCGCCACGATGCTTGCGGCCTGCTCGCTGACAGCGCAGGAAGCCGTGCCGCAAGCGACTGCGGACCTGCGCGCGCGGCCGGTGACCGACGAGGTGATCTACTTCGTCCTGCCAGATCGCTTCGCCAATGGCGATGCCGCGAACGACCTGGGCGGCTACGAGGATGACCGCCTCGTCTCCGGCTACGATCCGACCCACAAGGGCTTCTATCACGGTGGCGACCTCAAGGGGCTGACGGAGAAGCTCGACTATATCCAGGGCATGGGCGTGACCGCGATCTGGTTCGCGCCGATCTTCAAGAACAAGCCGGTGCAGGGGCCGAAGGGCGACGAGAGCGCGGGCTATCACGGCTACTGGGTGACCGATTTCACGCAGGTCGATCCGCATTTCGGCAGCAATGACGATTTCAAGGCCTTCGTCGACGCCGCGCACGCGCGCGGGATGAAGGTTTATATGGACATCATCACCAACCACACCGCCGATGTAATCCGCTATGCCGAGGACCAGTACCAGTATCGCAACAAGGGCGATTACCCTTACTCCACCCGCGGCGGGCCCGATGGCGATCGGATCAACCAAGGCTTCGCCGGCGATGGCGACCCGAGCGAGGCCAACTGGGCGCGGCTGACCGATCCCGGCTTCGCCTACACGCCGGTAGTCCCCGAGGCCGAGAAGGACGTGAAGGTCCCGGCCTGGCTCAACAATCCGATCTATTACCACAATCGCGGCGACAGCTTCTGGATTGGTGAAAGCAGTGTCTATGGCGACTTCGTCGGGCTGGACGACCTTGCCACCGAGCATCCGCGCGTGGTCGCAGGCATGATTGAGATCTTCGGCAGCTGGATCGACCGCTTCGGCATCGACGGCTTCCGCATCGACACGGCAAAGCATGTCAATCCGCAGTTCTGGCAAGCCTTCGTGCCGGCCATGCTGGAACGCGCAGAGGCCAAAGGTATCCCCAACTTCCACATCTTCGGCGAGATTGCCTACGAGAGCCCCGACGCGGTCACTTCCGCCCGGGTGATGGCCGACAGCGGACTGCCCTATGCGCTCGACATGGGCTTCGCCAAAGCCGCGCAGCTGGTTGCCAGCGGGGCACAGCCGCCACGGGTGATGGCGGAATTCCTCGAGCAGGATTCGATCTATCCCGGCGGACCGGCGACCGCGACGGGGCTCCCGACTTTCCTTGGCAACCACGATTTCGGCCGCTTCTCGATGTTCGTGCGGCAGGGTGCGTCTGGTGCCTCGCAGGAAGAACTGCTCGAGCGGGTCAAACTCGGCCACGCGATGATGTTCCTGCTGCGCGGCGTACCGACGATCTATTACGGTGACGAGCAGGGCTTCATTTCCGACGGCAACGACCAGCTGGCGCGGGAGGACATGTTCCCGAGCCGAGTCGATTTCTACAATGACAACGACCTGCTAGGCACCGACAAGACCACGGCGGACGACAATTTCAACGCCAGTCATCCGCTCTATCGCCTGATCGCTGATCTCGCGGCTGTCCGACTGGGCAACCCGGCGCTGACACGTGGGCTTTCCACCATCCGCGCCTTCGACCATGAGGGGCCGGGCCTGCTTGCGGTCGAGCGGCGCGATGCCGACAGCGGACGACGGGTGCTGGTGGCCTTCAACACCTCAGGTGAGCCGGTAACGCGCAACATCGAGATCGACTATCGCGCTGAGGGCATCGAAGTTCTGCTCGGCAATTGCCCGGGCAGCATCGCGGCACCCGGTGCTGTTACGGTAGCGCTGCCCGCTTTCGGTTTCGCTGCCTGCGAACTCATCGTGGGGGAGGGGAACTGATCGCCATGGCGACCGCGAACGAGCCTTCAGTTCAGCCCGTGCCTGATTTGCCTTGGTGGAAAGGTGCGGTGATCTATCAGATCTATCCGCGCAGCTTCATGGATTCCAACGGCGATGGCGTTGGGGACCTACCCGGCATCACTCAGCGGCTCGATCATGTTGCCGCGCTGGGCGTCGATGCAATCTGGATCAGCCCGTTTTTCACATCGCCGATGAAGGACTTCGGCTACGATGTCGCCGATTACTGTGATGTCGATCCGCTGTTCGGAACGCTGGTGGATTTCGATGCGCTGGTCGAGCGCGCTCATGCACTGGGCCTCAAGGTCCTGATCGACCAGGTCTACTCCCACACATCCGACGAACACCCATGGTTCGTGGAAAGCCGCCAGAACAGGCACAACGCCAAGGCGGACTGGTATGTGTGGGCCGATGCCAAGCCCGACGGGTCGCCTCCTTCCAACTGGCAAAGCGTATTCGGCGGCCCGGCGTGGACCTGGGATGCGCGCCGCGGCCAATATTACATGCACAATTTCCTGAGCGGGCAGCCCCAAATCAACGGGCACAACCCGGATGTGCAGGATGCCTTGCTTGGGGTTGCGAGATTTTGGCTCGATCGGGGAGTGGACGGCTTCCGCATCGATGCGCTCAACTTCATGATGCATGATCCTGAGCTGCGCGATAATCCGGCCGCCCCGCCAAGCGACAAGCCACGCAGCCGACCGTTCGATTTCCAGCTCAAGCAGCACAATATGTCGCACCCGGCGATCCCCGAATTCATCGCTCGGATCCGCGCGCTGACCGACAGCTATGATGCGGTATTCACCGTCGCCGAAGTCGGTGGCGACGAGGCCGAAGCGGAGATGAAGGCTTTCACCGCGGGCGAGGACCACCTGAACTCCGCCTACGGCTTCAACTTCCTTTATGCCGACCGCCTGACCCCGGGTCTCGTTTGCTCGGCGCTGGCGCAATGGCCTGCTGATAAAGATGTCGGCTGGCCCAGTTGGGCATTCGAGAACCATGATGCACCGCGCGCTCTGTCGCGCTGGTGTGCACCGGAACATCGTGACGCCTTTGCACGGATGAAGATGGTGCTGCTGATGTGTCTGCGCGGCAATGCCATCATTTATTACGGCGAAGAGCTGGGGCTGACGCAGGTCGATATCCCGTTCGAGCAGCTGCATGATCCGGAAGCTCTCGCCAATTGGCCGATGACCTTGTCGCGAGACGGTGCCCGCACGCCGATGCCGTGGGAAGCCGGGGCCGCATGCTCGGGTTTCGGCTCAGCCCAGCCTTGGCTTCCCGTGGGAGCGGAAAATGCCTCAAAGGCAGTCGACAGGCAGGAGCACGAGGATACTTCGCTGCTGGCCTTCACTCGCCACGCGATCGCTCTGCGCAACGCCAATCCGGCCCTCCATCACGGCGCAGTCAGCGGCTGCAGTGCATATGGCACCCTGCTTGACCTCATCCGTGAGGCAGATGGGCAGCGCGTACGGTGCTTGCTGAACATGGGGCCGGAAGCGATTTCACTTTCCGACGCCAGCGGGAAGACCCTGTTCGCTGGCAACAGCGCGACCCCCGATACCCTGCCGCCCTACGGCGTGCTGATCCTGGAGACTTGACCCATGCGTATGCTGTTCGCTGCCGCTTCCTCGCTCGCGCTTGCGACCCCGCTGGCTGCAGCCGAGGTCTCTTCGCCCGATGGGCGCATCACCGTTGAAATGGATGTCGATGGCGATGGCGTGCCCTTCTATCGGGTCGAACGCGACGGCAAGGAACTGATCGCTGAAAGCGACTTGGGCTTCCTGTTCACCGACGAAGAGCCGATGCGGCGCAATTTCGTTGTGGTCGGCGAAAGCGTGACCGGCTCCGACACGACGTGGGAACAGCCCTGGGGCGAGCGACGCTATGTGCGCGACTATCACAATGAGCTGTTCGTCACTTTCGAGGAGACCCGCGACACCAGCGAGCGGGTACTCTCGGTGCGGATGCGGGTGTTCGATGACGGGATCGGTTTTCGCTACGAATTCAGCGAACCTGAAGATGGCGAGACACGGATCGCCGAGGAGCTCACTGAATTCGTCATCGCGCCTAAAGGCACGGCATGGTGGATTCCCGGCGGTGCATTCAACCGCTACGAATATCTCTACAACCAGACTCCGATCGACGGTGTCTCCGTTGCCCATACGCCGATGACAGTGCGGCTGGAGGATGGCACGCATCTGTCGTTCCATGAAGCCGCGCTGGTCGACTATGCCGGGATGTGGCTGCTGCGGCAGGAAGGGCAGCGTTTCCGCGCCCAGCTCGCGCCGTCGAGCCGGGGCGCGAAAGTGGTTCGCAAGGGTGCATTCAACACGCCGTGGCGCACCATCCGCATCAGCGACGATGCCGCCGGGCTGGTCGAAAGCAATCTCGAGCTCAATCTCAACGAACCCAATGCGCTCGGTGATGTCAGCTATTTCGAACCCGCCAAATATATCGGCATCTGGTGGGGCATGATCTCCAACCGCTGGACCTGGGCGCAGGGCGATCGGCACGGCGCGACGACCGAGCGGGCCAAGCAGTATATCGATTTCGCCGCCGAGCATGGCTTCCGCGGCGTGCTGATCGAGGGCTGGAACGTTGGTTGGGATGGCAACTGGTTCGGCAATGGCCGCGACTACAGCTTCACGCAAAGCTATCCCGATTTCGATTTCGAAGCGGTCACGGCCTATGCCAAGTCCAAGGGTGTTCGCCTGATCGGCCACCACGAAACCGGCGGAAATATAGACGTTTACGAGAAGCAACTCGCCGCAGGCCTCGATCTCTATGCGGCTCATGGGGTCGATGTGATCAAGACCGGCTATGTCGCCGATGCAGGCGGAATTATCTCCTGCAATGCCGACGAGGCCGATCCTTGCGCAGGCGAGGTTTTCGAGTGGCATGACGGCCAGCGCCAGGTGCAGCACCATTTGCACGTGGTGAAGGAAGCCGCCAAGCGTGGCATCGCGATCAACCCGCACGAGCCGGTCAAGGACACCGGCCTGCGCCGCACCTATCCCAACTGGGTGGCCCGTGAAGGCGCGCGGGGCCAGGAATACAATGCCTGGGGCGCATTCTCCAACGGTCCCGACCACGAGCCGACGCTGGTCTATACCCGCATGTTGTCCGGCCCGATGGACTATACACCGGGTGTCTTGGGGTTGGTGGGTGACAATGACTATCCTATAGCTTCGACGCTGGCGAAGCAGCTGGGGCTTTACCTGGCGATTTATTCGCCGATCCAGATGGCGGCAGACTTCGTCGAAAGCCTTGAGGCGCATCCGAAGGAGCTCGAGTTCATCAAGGCCGTCCCGGCCGACTGGGCGGAGAGCCATCTGATCGAAGGCGCAGTCGGCGATTATGCCATCTTCGCGCGGAAAGATCGTAGTTCCGAGGACTGGTATGTCGGAGGGGTCAACGACGCGACCGAGCGCACACTGACGCTAGACTTCGACTTCCTCGAGGAGGGGACAAGGTACACAGTCACGGTGTGGAAGGATGGCCCCGAGGCGACCTATCTGACCGAGAAGCGTCACGACATCGCCTATGAAACCCTGACCCTGAAGAAAGGTGACAGTTACCAGGTGCGCCTGGCACCAGGTGGCGGGCTGGCAATACAGCTCAAGCCGCAAGAGTGACGGCTACGTGTCCTTGTGCCGCAGTCCGATAGCGCTAGTGTACCAGAAATGAGCGAAGGCCCCGCACCCAAGGTAGTCATTCTGGGCGGCGGCAGCGCTGGGTGGATTACTGCCTGTCTCCTGCACCAGCGCTGGGCCGGAAAAGGTGGCTCGGTCACAGTGGTTGAAAGCACGGATATCGGCATCATCGGTGTCGGGGAAGGCTCGACGCCGCAGCTCAAGGCCTTCTTCGACATGCTCGGTATCGAGGAGGCCGAGTGGATGTCGGCGTGCAACGCTACCTACAAGCTCGGGATACGCTTTAGTGGCTGGAGCGAACTGTCGGGTTTCGAGAGCTATTTCCATCCATTTCCCGGCCCTGTCGACCTCCATACAGAGCCTGCATTCATTCACAGTTGTGCACTCGCCAGGCGTGGCTTCGAGGTGCCCGCACATCCTGATGACTGGTTTCTGGCCGCGGCCCTGGCCGCAGCCGGCAAGTCACCGCACCCAGAGGCGAATTTCCCCTTCGCGCCCAGTTATGGCTACCATTTCGATGCTCACAGCCTCGGTGGTTTCTTGCGCGAATGGGCCACCGCGCGCGGACTGGTTCATATGGATCGCAAGGTCGAGGAGGTTGAGCTCAACGATGGCGGTGATGTCAGCGCATTGATCTGCTCCAATGGCGAGCGCGTGGAAGGCGACTTCTTCATCGATTGCTCCGGCTTCCGCTCAATGATCGCCCAGGAAGCACTTGGTGTTGAATTCCTGCCTTTCGATGAGAACCTGTTCTGCGACCGGGCGGTTGTCGTTCCTACGCCGCATGAGGAACGGTTCAAACCGCAGACCGAAGCAATCGCCATGGCGGCGGGTTGGCGCTGGTCGATCCCGCTGACAACCCGGGTCGGGAACGGCTACGTCTACGCGTCGCGCTACATCTCGGACGAGGATGCAGAGGCAGAACTGCGGGCCGCTCTCGGCGATCCGGAGGGAGATGCACGGCTTTTGAAGATGAAGGTCGGGCGAGTGTATGACAGCTGGCACCGTAACTGTCTTGCCGTCGGCCTTTCGCAAGGTTTCATCGAACCACTCGAAGCCACTGCGCTGCACATCGTCATCGCTACTGCGGTGGAGTTCGCGAACGCGTTCGAAGCAGGGGGATACGGTTCGCAGAATCGCGATGCCTTCAATGCATCGATCGCTGCACGCTACGAAAGCATACGGGATTACATCGTAGCGCATTACCGCCTCAATCGCAGGAACGACACCGCCTTCTGGCGCGACAATGCCGCCAACGAAAAATTGTCGGATCCTCTCAAGGGAATCATGACTGCGTGGTTCAGGCAACGCAATATGGCCGAAGCGATCAGTGAGTTGCGGATTGGCCAGGCCTACCCCAACCTCAGTTGGCACTGCCTCTTTGCAGGGTACGGTACATTCCCCGAAAAGAAGCAACCGCTCCCTGATGCGGCGACAGACCCCGAGGAAAGTTTGCGCGAGGTTTCGCGCATTCTCGAAGCTTCGATCAGGAATTTTCCATCGAACGCCATGAACTAACCTTGCCCGGGCAATTGGACCGAGCGACTCCGACCGTGGTCTGATCGACAGAGCGCCCTTTGCGAAGGGCTTCCCGACGCCGCCAACCATCGTGTGGTGTTTGCTGGTGGGGTAGAATGAAGACACTTGCCGTCTGGTAGCTTCCCACGCTGCGCCGAAATTTGGTTTGCCTGCGAAAGCAGGAGCCCGGGACGGACCAGGAAGCCTCGGGTCCAACCTATTCCGGGGGTGGGGTTGCGGCCCCTGCAGCCATTTGGCATGCTTCGCATACAACTCAATGCAGTCCGCTCCCCCAAGGGGCCGTGATCTAGCTGGTTGCCCATTTCGGCAGCGCGGGCGCTGGTCGAAAAGGAAATCTCGTGACATCTGAGCAGAGCGAAACCGCAGGCAGCACTGGCAGTATTGAGCCTCCTCTTCGCGAACTACCGATCTCGACTGCAGAATCCGGATTTTATGACGGCTTCAGCACACACGTTGCCATTCCCGCAAAGATTATTGTCAGCATCCTCATTGTCTGGGCTATCGTTTTCCCGACCCACGCCAGCGAGACACTCGCGCTGGCCAATGAGACCATCATTCGCGAATTTGCCGGCTGGTACGTGTTCCTGGTGGCCTTCCTGGTGGTGGTTTCGCTGCTGCTGGCGATGGTTCCGCAATCAGGCACATTGCGGCTCGGCGCGCCCGGAGAGCGCCCGGAATTCTCGCGCTTTTCATGGTTCTCCATGCTGTTTGGTGCCGGCATCGGCATTGGCATGCTGACCTATTCGACCGGTGAACCGCTGGCCCATTTCCAGAGCAATCCGGACACTATCCGGGGGCTGGTCGAACCGGCCAGCATTGCAGCGGTTCCGTCGGCCTACGAATATACCTTCTTGCACTGGGGGCTTGGGGCCTGGGCGACCTATGCGCTGGTCGGACTGGGTGTCGGTTATGTCGCTTATCGCAGGAGCCTGCCCTTGACGATAAGGTCCAGCCTCGCGCCCTTGTTCGGACTTCGTATGTCGGGGAGCGCCGGGCATATTGTCGACATTGTAGCGGTCGTGGCGACCATCCTGGGCGTAGCGGTGACGATGGGCCTCGGGGTGGAGCAATTCGTGGCCGGGCTCTACCGCCTGGGTTTTGGTGAGTGGCTTCTCAACCGGAATGGTACATCTTCGACCGCAGCGATTGTCGTGGCGTTGCTGTTGCTGGTCGGGGCATCGACGCTCTCGGCGCTGTCCGGTGTGGGGCGGGGTATCAAGTGGCTTTCCAACCTCAACATGGGGTTGTCGTTCCTCTTGCTGGCCGTGTTCCTGTTTTTTGGTGCGGGCCTCTATGGATTGGAACTGCTGTTTAACGGCCTGTGGGATTACATCGTCAACTTGCCGCAAATGACAGTGACCCTGTGGACGTCCGACGGGACCGCGATTGGCGATGCTCTGGCGCAATGGCAGCTCGACTGGTCGGTGTTCTATTGGGCCTGGTGGATTGCATTTGCGCCCTTTGTCGGGATGTTCATCGCCCGGATTTCGCGCGGGCGGACCGTGCGGGAATACGTCTTTGGCGTGATCCTCGTCCCTTCGCTGATGTGCTTTATCTGGATGGCACTTGCCGGCGGGACAGCGATCCAGCTGGAACTTGACGGGACAGCACAGGGGGCGATCCTGGCGGCGGGCATTTCGGACCAAATCTATGCCACCATCACGGCGCTGACCAACCCGGGCATGGCCTACGTGTTATCCGGCCTCGTCGTCATCCTATTGATGACATACCTTATCACGTCGGCTGACAGCGCTATCCTGATCGTCAACACGATCAATGGTGCAGGCGAGGATGAAGGTGGCCGCCAGCGCCACATCATTTTCTGGGGGGCTGCCCTCGCGCTGGTGGTGGGCAGCATGCTCATCCTTGGGGGGATCGATGCCATCCGTGTAACCATGATCATCGGCGCGCTGCCATTTTCTGTGGTGGTCCTGCTGATGGCGATCAGCATCTGCAAGGCGATTACCTGGGATGTGATACGAAAGCGGCAGGGGGTCGAGACGCATTGCCCGGATATCCTGGCGGATGCTGCGAGCAAGGCAGGCTGATCCCGCCGCTACTTGCGCTCCCGGCGCATTACATGCGCAGCACTTGAGCGGGCACTTCGATCGATCCAAGTGCTCGACAAGTAAAGATTCTTGATTCTTGCCTGAAACTTGAGCGCCTCAGCCATATATTTACCCTATTCTTTTTTTATAGTGGGAAATGCAATAAGTATAAAATCCATGCGTCCTTGTATATTCTCGCCATTAGAATCTGTTGCAATATTACAACGCGATCCTTTCACCGGGGAATTGGAATAATTCCTGGTGGAATCTCTCTCTTATGACCGTTAGCGACTCCGACTTCTGAAGCAGATTCTTCAATCGATTCGTTCTTTTTCGGAACAGACTCGACTGAAATCTCATTTCACAAGCTACTCGGAAACCGCAGAGCTAATCGGCCCAAGGGGAACATCACCATGAAAACTCTTCGCAACGGCGCCTCGCTAGGGGTGCTGGCAGCAGCCATCGCCGTGCCGGCAACGGCACAGGCCCAGCAGCCAGCACAGCAAGAAGCCCAGGCACCGGCACGCCAAGGTGGTGTCGGCACTATCGTCGTCACCGCAACGAAGCGGAGCGAGGACCTGCAGGACGTCGCCATTTCCGTGAATGCCATCGGCGAGGAAGCGCTCGACGAGCTCGGTATTTCCACCTTCGATGATTACCTTGTCCAGCTGCCGAACGTGACGGCTGGCGGTTCCGGGCCTGGGCAGAGCACCATCTACGTGCGCGGCCTCGCCTCGACGACACCGAACCTGACGACGGCTGGTGTTGCCGGCCTCGCGCCGAACGTCGCGCTGTATCTCGACGAGCAGCCACTGGCACAGCCAGGTCGGAACCTCGACGTCTATGCCGCCGACCTTGAGCGGATCGAGGTCCTTGCCGGGCCGCAGGGCACTCTGTTCGGCGCCAGCTCGCAGGCCGGCGTTGTCCGCCTGATTACCAACAAGCCGAGCCTTGCCGGGTTCGATGCCGGCTTCGATCTCGAGACCAGCTTCACCAAGGGAGGCGAGACCTCCTACAAGGGTGAAGCGATGATCAACGTCCCGGTGAGCGACAATTTCGCTCTGCGCGGCGTCATATATCTCGACGACCAGGGCGGCTATATCGACAATGTGCAGGGCACCCGCACGGCACGTGAAAGCGCCCGCTTCCGCCCGGCGGGGACGATCCGCGACAATGGCGTACCCGTCAACGCCCTGCGCGGCGGCTTCCAGGCCGGTGCCGACCTGTCGAACGTAACCTTCCTCGCCGCGGACAATGGCGGGCTCGTAGAGGAAGACTTCAACGACACGCAGTATGCCGGTTTCCGTGTTTCTGCATTGTATGAGTTCACGCCCGACTGGCGCCTGACCGTCACCCATGGTCGCCAGAGCGTCGAAAGCGATGGTGTGTTCTTCGCCGATCCCGCCCTTGACTTGGACGATCTGGAAATCCAGCGCTTTGAAGACGACCGGCTGGAAGACGATTACAGCAACACCAGCTGGACCGTCGAAGGCCGGATCGCGATGCTCGATGTGGTCTACACCGGTGCCTACACCGATCGCGAGACCGAGCAGCGGGTCGACTACACCGACTATCTCTTCGTCGGCCAGTACCTGCCTTACTACATCTGTGATGGGTCGGTGACCTATCCGGGTGCAGCTGGACCGACCGGGACCTGCCAGGCACCGAACCTCTATGTTGCGTCGGTTACCGACACGACAGTGTTCACGCAGGAACTGCGTTTCAACACGCCGCAGGAAAACCGCTGGCGGATTACCGCAGGCGGGTTCTACTCCGACCTTGAGCTGAAGGAACGCAACGACTTCTCCTATCCGGGTAATGTCATCGCGCAGCCCTTCGGCCCGTTCAAACCGAACTTCCCGCAGGATGGTTTCACCACAGATCCGGGCCCGTTCCCGGCTGACACCATCTTCCGCAACGATATCCGCCGCACCGACAAGCAGTGGGGCATCTTCGGCGAGTTCAGCTTCGACATCGTGCCCGATGTGCTGACGCTGACCGCCGGTGCGCGCTACTACGACATCGAAGTCGATTTCGAAGGCTCGGCCAACGGCTCGTTCTGTAACTCGTTCAGCGCGACGGACCAGGACGCCTTCGGGACCGATCTCAACGACCTGTACGACGGTGACGGCCAGTACACCTTCATCGGCAGCTGTAACCCGGCGCTGCGCCAGACCTTCACTCAGGGTCAGTCGATTGCCGACATCCAGGCTGCCGGTCTGAGCCTCGGCCAGGCTACACAGGTGTTCAACGCGCTGCAGGCACCCGACGTCGCGAAGGCGACCGGTACCATCTTCAAGGGTACTGCGACCTTCACCCCGACCGAAGACCTGCTGTTCTATGCAACCTATTCGGAAGGCTTCCGTCCGGGCTTGCTTAACCGTCCGGGTGGCGCGACCAATGGGGCCGGTTTCACCGTTCCGTTCGAGCTGGAGACCGATGAGGTCAAGAACTACGAAATCGGCTGGAAGCTCGACCTGATCGACGGTCAGTTGCGTTTCAACGGCAGCGCGTTCTTCGTCGACATCAGCCGTTTGCAGACGACCATCTTCGATCCCAGCATCACCAACCTGTTCTTCTCGGACAATGCGGCTGACGCAGAGATCAAGGGCATCGAAGGCGAGTTCACCATCGCGCCGTACTCCCTCCCGGGCCTCACGGTCGCAGGTGCATTCAGCTTCCTCGACACGGAGATTACCGCTGTCCTGACGCCGACGACCGATGTGATCGTGGGCGACGAGCTGGCCTATGCGCCGAGCTTCCAGGGCAATATCCGTGCTCGTTACGAGTGGGATTCGGGTCCGCTGACCTTCCACATCCAGCCGCAGATCGTGCATTCGGCTTCGAAGTTCACCGACATCATCACGATCAACCGCCTCAAGCTGGACAGCTACACCACCTTCGACCTTTCCATGGGGCTGAAGAAGGATGGCTGGTCGGTCGAGCTGTTCGGTGAAAACCTCTCCGACACGCGGGCTGAGATCGCCGGTAACTTCATCAATGACCGCGCGCGGATCACCACCAACCGTCCGCTGACGGTGGGTGTCCGCGTCGGCTGGGACTACTGATTCACTGATCCCCTGCAGGGGAGAGGATGCGGCGGGCTGGCCTCGGGGCTTGCTCGCCGCTTTCCTTTTACGGCATGGCGCAGCAGCAATGAGCGAGCACGACACTCTCCTTCGGCAGGCCCAGCAGGCGCTGCAATCGGGCGACTTCGCAAAGGGCGAGGCGCTGGCCGGGCAAGTGCTGGCAGATACGCCCGATGATAGCGAAGCCCTCTACATGCAGGCAGTCGCGCTGCGCTTCCTCAAGCGTTTCGACGATGCTCGTATAACGCTTCAGCGGCTCCATGGGGCTTCGCCGGAATACGGGCGTGCTTGGCAGGAGGCCGGGCATTTGGCGCGTGATGCGGGCGATACTGAAGCGGCGATCGCAGCCTATGGCCGGGCGGTGCAATTCAACCCGGCACTGGAGGCCAGCTGGGCCGCGCAAGCGCAATTGCTGGAGGCGGCGGGACGTAGCGTGGAGGCGCAGGCTGCGCGGGCTCAGTGTCAGCGCCTCAAGCAGCTGCCGACGGCTTTGCTGGCCGTCACAAACCATCTCCATGAAGGTCGTTTGCTCAAGGCCGAGGAAATCTGCCGCGCCTACCTGCGTCAGAACCCGCGCAATGTGGAGGGCATGCGGCTGCTGGCGCAGATCGGGATCAAGCTGGGCGTGCTCGACGATGCCGAATTCCTGCTGGAAAGCGCGGTCGAATTCGATCCGGACAACGTCCAGCTGCGGCTCGATTATATGGACGCGCTGCGAAGGCGGCAGAAGTTCGAGCAATCACGCGAACAGGCCGAAACGCTGCACGCACGCGACCCGGACAATCCGCTGTTCCAGTCGCATCTCGCCATCGAAAGCATGCAGACAGGCAATTACGACCGCGCGTTCGAGCTGTTCGAGCTGGTGCTGGAGAAAGTGCCCGGCGATGCGGCGACGCTAACCAGCCGCGGCCATGCGCTCAAGACCACCGGTGAGCAGGAACAGGCGGTCGCCAGCTATCGCGCGGCTTTCGCCAGCAAGCCTGACCATGGCGATGCCTATTATGCGCTCGCCAATCTCAAGACCTATCGCTTCACCGATGCCGAGCTGGCGGCGATGCGCGAGCAGGTCGAGCGACCGGACCTAGCCTTCATGGACCGGGTCCACCTCTCCTTCGCGCTGGGCAAGGCGCATGAGGATCGGAAGGAATACGAAGACAGCTTCCGCTTTTACGAGCAGGGCAATGCGCTGAAACGCGCGCAAACCCGCTACAAGGCGGAGACGATGACCGAAGAGCTGGCGCGGCAGAAACAGTTCTGCACGCCGGAGCTGTTCGAGAAGCACGCCGGCGCGGGCCACGATGCGCCCGCTCCGATCTTCATCCTCGGGCTGCCGCGCGCTGGATCGACCTTGCTCGAACAGATCCTGGCCAGCCACAGCCAGGTCGATGGCACGATGGAGCTACCCAACATCCTGGCGCTGGCGCACAGGCTGCGGGGGAAGAAGGCGGGCCAATCGCGCTATCCTGAGATTCTCCACGATCTCGCTGGCGAACAGCTGGCGAAGTTCGGCGAGGAGTTCGTTGCCAACACGAGCATCCACCGCGCGGGCGCACCGTTCTTCATCGACAAGATGCCGAACAATTTCCGCCATATCGGGCTCGTTCACCTGATCCTGCCCAACGCGAAGATCATCGACGCTCGCCGCGACCCGATGGATTGCTGTTTCTCCGGCTTCAAGCAGTTGTTTGCTGAAGGGCAGGAGTTCACATACGGCCTGCACGAAGTCGGGCAGTATTATGCGGACTATGTCGACCTGATGGAGCACTGGGACGCGGTGCTGCCGGGCCGGGTCCTGCGGGTGCAGCATGAGGATGTGCTCGACGATCTCGAAGGCCAGGTGCGGCGCATGCTGGACTACTGCGAGCTTCCGTTCGAACAGGCTTGCCTCGACTTCCACAAGAACAGTCGCGCCGTACGTACTGCCAGCTCCGAACAGGTCCGGCGCCCCATCAACCGGTCGGGGCAAGGGGCATGGGAGCCCTATGAGCGTTGGCTCGACCCGCTCAAGGAAGCACTGGGGCCAAACTTCGTCCGGTGATCGGCGGCTGGTGACCTACGAACATCCGTGGACGCTGCCACCACTGTTCGCCCGGGAAATCATGCGTCGGTAGAGATGCCATGTTGCGTGTCCAAGGACCGGCACGACAACAATCAGGCCCAGGAATGCGGGCAATATGGCTATGACGAGCGATAGCGCGATGAACGCAGCCCAGGCGAGCAAGACTGCGGCGTTGCCGCGAAAAGCTCTAAAGCTGAAAACGACCGCAGTGACAAAGTCGATCTCATGCTCGACCAACATGGGGAGGCTGACCAGTGTCATGGCATAGAGGCCAAGCGCAATCGTGCCGCCGATGACACTGCCGACGAGCAACATCGCCAATCCCAGTGGTGAAACAAGGAATTCCAGGGATTCCGAACCCGCGCCGGCTTCGGCAACAAACACAGAGAATATCAGGTGGGCGATGATGACCCAGACACTGAAGGCCACAAAAAGAATGACGCCCATGCTCAATATCTGGTCGTCACCGCGCCCCCTGACCGCCCCAAAGATGTCGCTCCAGGCAATGGGGATGCCCGCTTCGCGCCTTCGGCTGACTTCGTAGAGGCCGACGGCAGTAAAAGGAGCCAAAAGCGGGAATCCTGCCGCTGTCGCCATGAGCCAGGAAACCTCTCCTCGAGCGATGATGGCATAGCTGACCGCGATACCAGCGATCGCGACGAGGATTCCGAAAAGCAGGCCGTATTTGGGAACCGAGACAAAATCCCCCCAGCCAGACCGCAGAGCACCCCCAAGGTCCGCGAGTTCGAGCTTCGCTGTGACCTTGAAGGAAGCGGATGGAGGAGGTGCAAGACCGTTCAAGCTTCAGTCAATCACGATCTAGAACCGATAACTCACGCCAGCGCTCAGGACCCAAGGGTCGAGCTTGTGCTCGGTTTCGATCGCCAGTGTGTTGCCGACATACCAGCGTGCCGTGGTGTCGACGAAATACTTCTTGGCATCGAGTGAAACTCCAAAGCCCTTGTCGCCAACCGGAATGTCCATCCCGGCCTGGAGCACGAAACCGAATTCGTCCGAGAGATCGGTATCGGTCACGCCCAGTGGGATGGTCGCGGCACCCGGATCGTCCTTGATCCAGAGGAAATAGGTTGCCCCGGCACCGATGTAGGGTTTCGCGCTGCCAAGATCGAAGTGGTATTTGGCAGTGAAGGTCGCCGGAATGAGTTGCGCATTGGAGACGAGCTCGGCACCTGGCAGGCCCGTCGTGCCATCGACGTCATGCTGGGTCACGCAGCAGATCGTTTCGACTGAGACATTGTCGGTGAAGAAATACTCTATCGCCACGGTCGGCACGAAGTTGTCGTTGGCCTCTGTCTGCGTACTGGCAGGCAGGCCGACGAGATCGACATTAACGCGGTCGATTTTTCCGTCGGGTAACACAGCCGTGCCGAGAACCTTGACCTGGAGCCTGCCTTCCTCAGCCTTCGCCGAGGCCGGAGCAGCCAGCATAGCGAGACCGGCAAGGGCGGCCGCGTAGGTAGTCTTCATATTCGAATTCCTGGCGTAGCAGTGGCCGCCCGATGCGGCCCAGGGTTGTTGCTGCGCACCACAGCAAGTGCCCGCAGTGCCGATCCGGATCATTGATCCAGGTCAAAGGCAGTTGCGCACAATTGCTGCAGATGACGCCAATGCTGGCTCACCACGAAAGCTTCAGGCGGTTTTCGGACCGGTTTTCCGGTGATCATCCGCTTTCGGATGCAAGCGTCCTCCAATTCGAAGCTGCCGGTCGCATTCTGGAGGTAGAGCCGGACACGCCCGTCCGGCTCGACGACAGCTGCGACCAGTTGGTCTTCCTTGCGCAAGGGGCGACCAAGCTCGTCGCGCTCGCCTCTGAAGGTCGTGAGCAGGTCATCGCATTTCATTTTGCCGGCGATGTGGTGTGTGTACCGTCACGGACGGCGCACGCTTATCATTTGTTCGCACTCGACCGCTCGCTGCTGCTGGCGTTCTCCTATGACAAGGTGATCGAGCTGGCGGGTGACAATGCCGCGATCCTCAAGGACATCCTGCGCGCCACCCGCCTCGCGCTGGACCGGTGTCGGGAGAAATCGATTGCACTGGGCCGCAAGACCGCCCCGGAACGGATCGCGAGTTTTCTTGTCGGCATGGCTGACCGGATCGGCCAGCCCGATGGCAAGTCGATCGCTGTTCGCCTGCCAATGTCGCGCCGCGATATCGCTGACAGCCTGGGTGTGACCATAGAAACAGTCAGCCGCCAGCTTACCCTGCTGCGGCGAGCGGAAATCATTGAAACCTCCGGCCGTTCGTTGGTTCGCATCCTCGACCTGCCGGCCCTGCGCGAAGGGGCCGGTTACTATCGCTCGTCCGGCTAGTGGCCGCACGCGGCAATGTTTTTGCAAATTTGCGCTGGATCAAAGTCGCTCCCGGATCGCGGGGCTAGGCACGCATCAAACGGACGGAGATTTCCATGACTGCCGAATCCTCTCTCGCCCGCGCAGGGCTGTGGTTTGTCATCTTCCTGCTGGCTCTCGGAGCTGTCGTCGCTGCACAGGACGCTGGCTTCGCCACACATGCCGTGATTGTTGCCATCGCCGCCTTTGTCATGATCCTGGTCTCTGCAGCCCGGTTTGACCCCAGCGCGCTGGCACCGCCCCTGCGCGGCCCGGAGGGCGCGAGCCGCTATGACGACGACCCGATCCGCTGGGGCGCGATCGCCACCTTGTTCTGGGGCACGGCCGGTTTTGCCGCGGGGCTCTTCATTGCGTTGCAGCTGGCGTTTCCGGCCCTCAATTTCGAGCCCTACCTCAACTTCGGCAGGTTGCGGCCATTGCATACCAGCGCGGTCGTTTTTGCCTTCGGCGGCAATGCGCTGATCGCAACGAGTTTTTATGTCGTGCAGCGTACTTGCCGCGCACAGCTGGCCTTGCCCGGCCTCGCACGCTTCGTATTCTGGGGTTACCAGATGTTCATCGTGCTGGCCGCGACCGGCTACCTGCTCGGCATCACGCAGTCGAAGGAATATGCCGAGCCGGAATGGTATATCGACTTATGGCTGACGATCGTGTGGGTGGCGTACCTGGTAGTTTTCGTCGGTACTATCCTGAAGCGACGTGAGCCGCACATCTACGTCGCCAACTGGTTCTTCCTCGCCTTCATTGTCACCGTTGCGATGCTGCATGTGGTCAACAATCTGGCGATGCCGGTCAGCCTGTTCGGATCGCGCAGTTACAGCGCCTTTGCCGGGGTGCAGGATGCGCTGACGCAGTGGTGGTATGGCCATAACGCCGTCGGCTTCTTCCTCACCGCCGGGTTCCTGGCGATGATGTACTACTTCGTCCCAAAGCAGGCCGAGCGACCTGTCTATTCCTACCGCCTGTCGATCATCCACTTCTGGTCGCTGATCTTCCTCTATATCTGGGCCGGGCCGCACCACTTGCACTACACCGCACTGCCGGACTGGGCGCAGACGCTGGGGATGGTGTTCTCGATCATGCTGTGGATGCCCAGCTGGGGCGGCATGATCAACGGCCTGATGACGCTCAACGGCGCGTGGGACAAGATCCGCACCGATCCCATCATCCGCATGATGGTGATGGCACTGGCCTTCTACGGCATGAGCACCTTCGAAGGGCCGATGATGAGCATCAAGTCGGTCAACAGCCTCAGCCATTATACCGACTGGACCATCGGCCACGTCCATTCCGGCGCGCTGGGGTGGAACGGCATGATCACTTTCGCCTGCCTCTATTACCTCGTCCCGCGGCTGTGGAAGCGCGAGCGGATGTATTCGCTGCGGATGATCAATTGGCACTTCTGGCTCGCGACTGTCGGCATCGTTTTCTACGCCGCCAGCATGTGGGTGGCCGGGATCACCCAAGGCCTGATGTGGCGCGAATACGGTGCCGACGGCTACCTGGTGAACAGCTTCGCCGACACCGTTGCTGCGCTGCACCCGATGTACATCATGCGCGCGCTCGGCGGCCTGCTCTATCTCGGCGGGTTCGGCATCATGCTCTTCAACGTGTGGCAGACCATCGCCGGCAAAGTCCGCGAGGAAGCTCCGATGACGGAGACTCCCTACGATGAAGCCGCTGACCGCCCGCTTCCTCCCACCGCAGTCCCTGCAGAGTGAGATCCGAGATGAACGATCAATCCACCCCGGAAAAGGTTACCGGACACGCCCGGCTTGAACGCAATGTCACGCTGATGGGGCTCGCCACGCTGGTTGCCGTGGCCATCGGCGGCATCGTCGAGATCGCCCCGCTGTTCTGGATCGACAACACGATCGAGGAAGTCGAAGGCATGCGACCCTACAGCCCGCTGGAGCTGGCCGGACGCGATATCTACATCCGCGAAGGCTGCTATGTCTGCCACAGCCAGATGATCCGCCCGTTCCGCGACGAGGTCGAGCGCTACGGCCACTACAGCCTCGCCGCAGAAAGCATGTACGACCACCCGTTCCAGTGGGGCTCGAAGAGGACAGGGCCTGACCTGGCGCGGGTGGGCGGGCGCTATTCCGACGAATGGCACGTCCAGCACCTGAAGAACCCGCAGGCTGTCGTTCCGGAAAGCGTCATGCCGCAATACGGCTTTCTGGCCGAGACCCCGCTCGACGTGGCGGATATCGCCGCCAACCTCACAGCCTTGCGCCGTGTAGGTGTCCCTTACTCCGACGACGATATCGCCAAGGCCGCAGATGACCTCATCGCCCAGGCCGATCCCGACGTCGATCCTGGCGATCTCGCCACCCGCTATCCCAAGGTGCAGGTCCGCGATTTCGACGGTGACCCGACACGGATCACGGAAATGGATGCGCTGCTGGCTTACCTGCAAATGCTCGGCACGCTGGTCGATGTGAACAGTGCCGCCGCCCAGGAAGAACTGGCGACGGAGAGCGGTCGATGAACACCTATGAATCGCTGCGCCACTTTGCCGATAGCTACGGGCTGGCGGTGATGGTCGGGCTCTTCCTGATCCTGTGCCTGTGGCCTTTCCGCCCTGGTTCGACCGACCGCAACAGGGCTGCTGCCACCATGATTTTCGAGGACCAAGACGATGGCGAATGACAAGCGCGTCGACCAGCCGACCGGCACTGAATTCGTCGGTCATGAGTGGGACGGAATCGAGGAACTCAACACACCGCTGCCGCGCTGGTGGCTGTGGACTTTCTACCTCACGATCGTGTTCTCGATCGGATATGTCGTTGCCTATCCGGCGATTCCCATGCTTTCCAAAGCCACCGAGGGCATGCTGGGCTGGTCCAGCCGGGGCGCGCTGGCCAAGGAACTCGGTGCCGCCGAACGCCAGCGGGCCGAGGTTGCTCAACGCATTGCAGCGGTAGACCTCGCGACTCTCGCCGCGGACGAAGGCCTGATGCAACAGGCCCGGGCCGGCGGTGCGGCAGCATTCAAGGTCAATTGCAGCCAGTGCCACGGCTCCGGTGCAGGGGGCAGTCACGAACTCGGCTATCCCAATCTCAACGATGACGACTGGCTTTGGGGCGGCGACCTTGCCGCAATCGAATATTCGATCAAGCATGGCATCCGGCAAGAAGGCGCAGAACTGCGGCAGGGCGTAATGCCTCCGTTTGCAGGGGCAATCGAAGGCGCGCAGCTCGAAGCGCTGGTCCAGCACGTTCGCTGGCTGAGCGGGCTGGCCCAGCCCAATGCTGCCGGGGTGCAGACCTATGCCGACAATTGCGCGGCCTGCCACGGTGCTGGCGGCGAGGGCGACCGGACTATCGGAGCACCGCGCCTCAATGATGCCATCTGGCTGCGCGGCAGCAGTGCGGCAGCGATCAAGGCGCAGATCCTGAATCCGAAAATGGGTGCCATGCCGGCCTGGGGCGAGCGGCTCGATCCGGTCACTGTCAGGATGCTGGCGGCCTACGTCCATTCGCTCGGGGGAGGCGAAGCAGCGGTAGTGGAAGAAACGCCAGAGCCCGCAAGCCCGGAACCCGCGAGCGACACCGATGGCCAGCGCTAGCCCGCAGCCGGAACAGCTCTACGCCGCGCGCAAGCAGGTCCACAACCAGCGCATCGACGGCCCGTTCCGCCGCTTCAAGTGGCTGGTCATGGCCGTCACGCTGGCGATCTACTACGTGACGCCGTGGATCCGTTGGGATCGCGGGCCCTATGCGCCCGATCAGGCAGTGCTTGTCGATCTCGCCAATCGCCGCTTCTACATGTTCGGCATCGAGATCTGGCCGCATGAATTCTATTTCGTGGCGGGACTGCTGATCATGGCGGGGATCGGGCTGTTCGTCGTCACCAGCGCGGTCGGGCGGGCGTGGTGCGGATACTCCTGCCCGCAAACCGTGTGGACCGACCTGTTCCAGCACGTCGATCGCTTCGTCGATGGAGATCGCAACGCTCGCCTGCGGCTCGATGCAGCGCCATGGACCTGGGGCAAGGTATTCCGTCGCGCTTTCAAGTGGAGCATCTACCTGTTCATTGGGTTCTGGACCGGCGGCGCTTGGATCATGTACTTCGCCGATGCGCCGACGCTGACCCGCGATTTCTGGGCGGGCGAGGCAGCCCCGATCGCTTACATCACCGTCGCCGTGCTGACGCTCACCACCGTCACGCTCGGCGGCTTCATGCGAGAGGAGGTGTGCATCTACATGTGCCCCTGGCCGCGCATCCAGACCGCGATGATGGACGAGAAATCGCTGCTGGTTACCTACAAGGACTGGCGCGGCGAACCGCGCGGCAGCCTGAAGAAGGCGCAAAAGAATCCCGGCCAGGTGGGCGACTGCATCGACTGCCACCAATGCGTTGCCGTCTGCCCCACCGGCTGGGATATCCGCAAGGGTCCGGACATTTCCTGCATCACCTGCGCGCTATGCATCGATGCCTGCGACCGGGTGATGAAAGAGGTCGGTCGCCCGCGCGGGTTGATCGACTATGCCACGCTGGAAGACTGCGAGCGCGAGAAGGCAGGAGGCGATCCGCGCCCGGCATGGAAGGCGTTGCTGCGCCCGCGCGCCCTGGCCTATCTCGGGATCTGGTCCGCTATCGGCTTCGGCCTGTTGTTTGCGCTAGGCACGCGGACCCATGTCGACTTGACGGTCTCGCCCGACCGGAACCCGCCCTTCATGTTGATGAGCGACGGCTCGGTCCGCAATTCCTACACGCTGAAGCTGCGCAACATGACCAGCGCGCCGCGCGAGATGGTGCTGTCGCTGCAGGGGCTCGAAGGGGCCAGCATGTGGAGCGACACCATCGCGCGTGACAAGGCCGCCCGCAGCCAGACCTACACCGTACCAGCCGACCAGACCCGCACCCTACGCGCCTATGTCGCCGCCCCGCGCGGTTCGAAGGAACAGGAATTCACCTTCGTGCTCGCGACGGCCGACGAACAGCCGGAAAGCGATACCGGCACCACTCGCTTTGCAGCACCGGAGCAATGACATGACCAAGCGATTCACCGGCTGGCACATGACCGCCATCCTTGTCGGCGGGTTCAGCATCGTGGTGGCGGTCAACATCCTGATGGCGACGTTGGCGATAGGCAGCTTCGGCGGAGTGGTGGTGGAGAATTCCTACGTCGCCAGCCAGAACTTCAATCGCTGGTTGGAACAGGCCGAGCGTGAGAATGCACTGGGATGGAATGCCCGGGTGGCCCGCAGCGGCGATGGCCGGCTGGAAGTGGTGACTGAAGGTACGCCCAAAGGCGCTAAAGCGACTGTCGAATTGCGCCATCCCCTTGGCCGAGACGAGACGTTGGCGTTCCCGCTGACCTCGGCTGGCAACGGGAGGTACTTGAGCCAAAGAGCACTCCCCGAAGGTCGCTGGCTGGTCCGGCTCACCTTGTCGCATGGTGCCGATAGCCTGCGCATGGAGAGGCCCGTGGGATGACTGCGCAGCCGACCCACAAGTCGTTCGAAGCGCCAGGGCTGCAGGACAGCCGCTTCACTGTGCCGGGTATTCGCTGTGCGGGCTGCATTGCGAAGATTGAGCGCGGGCTTGGCCTGATCGAAGGGGTCGAGGCGGCACGGGTCAATTTTTCCGCCAAACGGGTCGCCGTACGCCACAATCAAATGGTTTCTGACGAAGCGCTGGTTTCCGCACTCGAGCGTCTTGGTTTCGAAGCACAGCCCGTGGCTGCTAACCCCTTGGCCGAGGACGAGGGGGAATCCCAACTGCTGTTACGGGCGCTGGCCGTTGCCGGTTTCGGCATGATGAACATCATGCTGCTCTCTGTCAGCGTCTGGTCCGGGGCGGGCGGCGTAACCAAAGACCTGTTTCACTGGCTTTCGGCAGTGATTGCCTTGCCCGTTGTGTTCTACTCGGGACGGCCGTTCTTCTCCTCGGCGTGGATGGCACTGCGGTATCGCCGCACCAACATGGATGTGCCGATCTCGATCGGCGTGCTGCTTGCGACCGGGCTGAGCGTCTACGAGACGATGACCGGTGGGGAGCACGCCTATTTCGACGGTGCGGTGATGCTGCTGTTTTTCTTGCTCGCGGGTCGTGCACTCGATGCCGCCATGCGGGGCAAGACACGCGCCGGGATCGGTGCCTTGCTGGGCCGAATGGGCCGCAGCGCTAGCGTTCTCCAGCCTGACGGATCAACAGCCAGGGTCAAAGCCGAAGACCTGCAAACCGGCAACATGATGCTGGTGGCGGCAGGAGAATCGCTTGCTGCCGACGGCATGGTCGAGCAGGGCCACAGCGCCATCGACAACGCCATGTTGACCGGCGAAGGCATACCAGAACCGGTCACCGTCGGCAGCACGGTCCATGCTGGAACCATCAACATGCTGGCCCCGCTGCAGGTGCGGATTACTGCTGTGGCGCAGGATACCGCCATCGCCGAGATTGCGCGGCTCATGGATGAGGCCGGGCAATCACGTAGTCGCTATGTCCGCATCGCCGACCGTGCTTCGCGGCTCTATGCCCCAGCGGTCCATTCGCTGGCGGCCCTGGCCTTTTTCGGCTGGATGATCGCGGGGGCGGGCTGGCACCAGTCGTTGGTCATCGCGATTGCTGTCCTGATCATCACGTGCCCTTGCGCCATGGGGCTGGCTGTGCCGGCCGCTCAGGTGGTGGCGAGCAATACCTTGCTGCGGCATGGCTTGCTGGTGAAGGATGGCACAGCGCTTGAGCGGCTCGCCGAAGTCGATGTCGCGCTGTTCGACAAGACGGGAACGTTGACATTGGGCGAACCACGGGCCGATGCCAGCAGTCTAAGCACGGATGAGAAATCCATCGCACTGGGTCTTGCGCAAACGAGCCGCCACCCGCTCAGCGTCGGTCTGGCCAAGACACTTGGCGCATCGGTCACTCCAGCCCGGCTCGAGGACGTGCGCGAAATAGGCGGCTCAGGCATCAGGGCGACCTTGGGCGACCGCCCTGTCGCGTTGAAACGGCCTGACCAGCAAGAAGAGAGCATGGCAGTCGACCTGCTGATTGACGGCACTGCCAAGACAATTCGCTTTTGCGATCCGCTTCGCGAAGACGCTGCATCGGTGTTCGCCAAACTGCGCGAGATGGGCTTGGATTCGTCGATCCTCTCCGGCGATAGCGAGCAGGCCGTGGCCCGCATGGCACGGGATCTCGGCGTCACCGGGAGCGGGGGCCTGCATCCGGCTGACAAGCTCGCTGTTCTCGACCGGCTCAAGGCGCAGGGGCATTTCCCGCTAATGGTGGGTGATGGGCTCAACGACGGCCCCGCCCTGGCTTCGGCGCATGCTTCGATTGCGCCGGGATCCGCCAGTGACGCGAGCCAACAGGCTGCAGACGCGGTCTTTGTCAGCGCTCACCTTGCGCCGGTCGCGATGGCGGTGGCCGTGTCGCGCCGCACCATGCAGATCGTACGCCAGAACTTCGCTTTTGCGGTCGTTTACAACGCCCTCGCCGTGCCGTTGGCGCTGGCAGGGTTCGTCACTCCCATGATCGCTGCCATCGCCATGTCGCTCAGTTCAGTGGTGGTGGTTGCCAATTCGTTGCGCCTCGCGCGGTTTACGCAGTGAGCATCCTGGCTTTCCTGATCCCGATCGCGCTTGGCATGGGGGCGCTGGGTCTTGCATTCTTCTTCTGGGCGATGCGAAACGGCCAGTTCGAAGATCTCGACGGAGCTGCTCGGCGGATCCTGATCGATGACGAGGATGAAGGGACGTGAGGAGGGGGCGCCCTGCAAGCTCCACGGCATGCCACCCTGCAAACTTTCACGTGCAGATTGATCGATATCAAGGACGGCATGCGCCCTGACTGCGAGATGAAACGGCATGTGGCATTACTATCCAGACCTGCTGGCAAAGCCTGTTCCGCGCTATACCAGCTATCCCACCGCCGCCGAATTCGGCGAGCTCCCAGCGGCTAGCTATCGCTCGGCCCTGGAAAGCGTCGAGGGCGAAGTCTCGCTCTACCTCCATATCCCTTTTTGCGAGAAAATCTGTTTCTACTGCGGGTGCAACACGGGCAAGGCCAACCGTCGCGCTCGCCTGGAAAGTTATCTCGCGTCACTCACCATGGAGATTGCATCCGTCGCGGCTTCGCTGCCGCACGGCACGAAGGTGCGTCGCGTGTCATTTGGCGGAGGCAGTCCGAATGCGATTACCCCTGATGATTTCCGCGCACTGGTAGCGCAGATCTTTCGCCGTTTCGAGCTGGATGACCCGGTCTGGTCGATCGAACTCGATCCGCGCACGATGACTGCAGGTTGGGCAGATGCACTCGGCGAAGTGGGAGTACAGCGCGCCAGTATGGGGGTTCAGACCTTCGCTCCACAGTGCCAGTCCGCCATTGGACGCGAACAACCTGAGCAGCTGATCGCACAGACCACCGCCTGGCTGCGCAGCGCGGGGGTGAGCTCGATCAATTTCGACCTGATGTATGGCCTGCCCGGGCAAGAGCGGATCGACCTGCTGGACACCCTTGTGCGGACCTTGGCGCTCGGTGCAGATCGCGTCGCACTGTTCGGCTATGCGCATGTACCGCATATCGTTCCGCGCCAGCGCGTGATCGATACCACAGCTCTGCCCGACCAGCATGAGCGCTTCGCCATGGCGGAGCTGGGCTATGACTTTTTCGCCGGCCAGGGCTACCAGCCAGTTGGCTTCGACCATTTTGCGCGCCTTGATGACCCGCTGGCCCAATCGGTGGTGCAGGGTACGCTCCACCGCAATTTCCAGGGCTTTACTGACGACACGGCGGTTAACCTGATCGGTCTTGGCAGTTCGGCGATCAGCAGCTTTCCAGCGCTGTTGGCGCAGAACGAGAAAAACAGCGGTCGTTATCGCATGAAGACCTCACGGGGGGCATTCGCAACATCCGCAGGGCTTCATCGTTCCATCGATGATCGTGAGCGAGGCAAGGCAATCGAAGACCTTCTATGCTTTGGTAGCGTTCGCCTTCCGGCACACATCGCCGGTAGCATCGCCTGCCCTTTGGCTCCCTTCATAGCTCGTGGGCTCGCCAGGCTGGAGGGCGACGTGCTGACAATTGCAGCGGAAGGACTGCCCTACACACGGACGATCGCTGCTCTGATCGATAGCTACCGCGATCCTGCGGAGCGGCGATTCAGTGCTGCCGTATGATCGCCGGGGAAGATTTCGGCGATGCTCGAAGGGCGATATTGATGTCCGAACAGGGGCGCGCATTCGTCGGCAAAACCGCCAATGGTGATAATCGGCAGCTCCTCATGAGTGCGTCGATCGGATTGCGATCCCCGTTCACGGAAGGCGGTCAGGCCTTAGTCACGATGCATAGGAAATCCTGAACCCCCCCCACCGTTTACCGGCGATGACGATTGGGCAGTAGACGCTTCTGACGACGCTGTAGGCAGAGCCTCTGCCTTCGAACCTGTAGACTGCCATCATATAATCATCGGTGCTTTGCGCTGCTTTCGCATTGAGGGGGGTTTCATAGAGTCGCCCGTGACGACAATATTTGCCGTCATGGCCTGGGTCCCCTGTCGGTTCACGCGAGGATTCCGTCATGTGCGTAGGCAAGAAACCGTTCTTGTCGAGGCAAACCGCTGCAACGACGCGAGCGTCCGAATCGCACACCCGATCCAGCATCGGGCGCCATGCCGTCTGCGCCCAAGGCATCAGCTTGGTCGTGAACCTCGGCGGATTGCTTCCCTCTACCGGGATGTAGGTTTCATCAAACAGTTCACTCTCTGTGAGCGTGCCATCGGCCAATGCGGCTTCTGTCACGCTGACAATTTCGGCGCAGGCGTGCCTGGCCTGCGTGGCCATTTCGCTGTCCGATGGAGAGAGGCCTGCCTTTACCAGCACATCGAACATGTCACACGCCGTCAGTTCCAGCGCTTCAACCTGGTCTTGCGCGCTCGACAGTTCTGCATCGCTGGCAACGGTCGCTTCTGCAAAATGTCCGAGCACATCGACGACTTCACCAATGTGCGACGAAATCATGTCATTGACGGAACCGATCTGGCGGTTTTGTTCGTTCACTTCACCTACCAGAGCGCTGACATTGCTGATCGTCTCTTCGATCCGGTCGACGGAATTCTTGGCCGCTTCGCTGGCCCGGTTTCCTTCCTCGATGCGGGCGACAACGGCGTCTGCTTCACCCTTCAACGCGTCCAGGGTTTGCCGGATCTGGTCCGTTGCCGATCGGGTTTCGCCGGACAGGGCTTTCACTTCGTCTGCCACTACGGCAAATGCCCGGCCATGCTCTCCGGCGTGTTGTGCTTCGATGGTGGCATTGAGAGCGAGGATGTTGGTTGTTTCGGCAATATCCTCGATATCGGCGGCACTCTTGCCGACTTGTGCCATGGCGGCAGAGAAACCGGTCACATGCGCTGCAAGAGCCTCGACCACGGCCAGCAATTCGGTGATCTCGGACAGGGAAACGATAATCTGTCGTTTGCCCTCGTTCAGCCGGTCAATGGCGCTCTGTGAAATCTCGCGCGCCTCTTCGTTGGCCTGGACCGAGCGTTGCTGGTCAACATCCAGCGCCTTGACCGTGTCAAGGATAGCGTCGTGCTCGGCCCTCAGTTTCCGGCTGGAATCGAGGACATCCTTGATGACCCCGCCGATATTCGATGCCCCCAGCGATACCTCTGCGCAGCTGTCCGGCAGCTGCCTGAGGAACTTGTCCTCATCCCCTTTTACCATCGACTGATCCTCCCAAAACAAGTCATTTGCGATCGGTGCGACCCGTAATGGTTATGTCGGCAAAATGAGCGTGGTCACACCTCCGCGCCTCCTGACAAGCGTCCGGAAAACAACAGTGCAGCTGCAGCCAGGAGCGAGCCAAGCGCCATGAGAAGTGCAACGGTGCCCAGGGCAAAGCCAGCTGCGAACAGGACTCCGGCCAGGAACGGGGCCAAGGCGGATCCCCCGCGTCCGAATCCGATCACGAACCCTGTGGCCGTGGCCCGCAAGCGGGTAGGGAAGGATTGCGCAACAATGGCGTAGAGACCGACAACTCCTGCATTGGTGAAGAAGCCCGCTGCCGCTGCGATCATCGACAGCGTTTGCAGGTGGCTGTTGCTGCGACCGAAGATAAACACTGCGACAGCCGAAAGCAGCATCGTGCCTATGGTGAGCCAACCGACGCGCAACCGCAAACTGAGCAAGCCGATCACACCGCAACCGAGCGCTCCGCCTACACTTGCTGAAACGAGAACCCCGGCTGCCATCGAGGGCTCAAAGCCCATGTCGGCCACGATCTTCGGGATCCATTTGAGGATGAAGTAGAAGGTCATGAAATGTGCGAAGTATGCGACTGTCAGCAGGATCGTTCGTCGCCAGTATTCTGACGACAGGAGTGCTCCCATGCTTGCCTTTGCTTGCGGAGCAGCCGCAATATTATCGACTGCCGGTTGTCCGAGCCGGTGCAGGACCCGGTTCACCCGGCCCAGCGTTTCGGCACCTCCCCGCGAAGCAAGGAAGGAGATCGACTCCGGAACCATGAACCAGACAATGGGGATGAAGAGCAGGGCAATCGCACCGCCGAAGATGAAAATGGCGTGCCACGAAAATTCCGTCAACAGCCATGCCGAAACCGAGCCGCCGACGATATTGCCGAGCGGATAGCCCCCGGCCATCAGGACCACGCAGAACGCGCGATATCGGGCGTTGGCAATTTCCGCAGTGGCTGCGTTCGTCGCGGCGAGCATGCCGCCGAGCCCGAGGCCCGTGAACACCCTCCACCCAGACAAAACCGTCGGGCCCGTTGCAGACGATGCCCCGAACATGCCGCCGGCCATGACAGCGAGGCAGGCGAGGATCGTTGCGCGGCGCCCAATCCGGTCAGCGATCCTGCCGAACAGGATCGAACCGAATGCCATCCCGACGAGCTCCATGGACAGGATGAAGCCCAGTGCAGCCCGGTCGATACCCCAGTCTGCGGCAATGCCTGGCGAGGCGAAGCTGATCGAGAGGACATCAAAACCGTCGAGCGCCAGCAGGCTGACCATGATGGCCACGATGACCCATTGTCGCCCGGTCATCGGGCGCTGTTCCAACGGGTTGCCGGCGACGCTCATGACCGGCCATCCCTATAGATGCGGCGAGCGATTGCGGCCGTTGTGCGCGTCATACCGGCAGGCCGATATAGTTTTCGGCAATGGACATCTGTGCCGCTCGGCTGTTGGCGATGTAGTCCAGTTCGGCCCGCTGCATCTCGCGTTCGAACGGGCTGTCATCGGGGAAGCGGTGCATGAGCTTGGTCAGCGACCAGCTGAAGCGTTCAGCCTTCCAGACGCGCGCCAGGGCCTTGGCAGAATAGCCCGCGATGGCGTCATTGTCGCCCTTGTTGAAATAGGCAACCAACGCGGCCGAAGCGTAGTGCACGTCGCTCGCCGCGAGGTTCAGGCCTTTGGCACCCGTGGGCGGGACGATATGGGCACTGTCACCGACAAGCAGCAAGCGCCCCTCGCGCATCGGCTCGAACACGAACGAGCGAAGCGGTGCGATGGATTTCTCGATTGATGGACCGCGCACCAGTGTTTCTGCCGGGCCGGGCCCAAGGCGCAGCGCCAGCTCATCCCAGAAGCGATCATCCGACCAATCGTTGATGTCCTCGTCCACCGGAACCTGGATGTAGTAGCGGCTGCGGGTCTCGGAGCGCATGGATGCCAGCGCAAAGCCATTTTCGTGGTTGGCGTAGATCAATTCCTCATGGCAGGGCGGTACATCCGACAGGATGCCGAGCCAGCCAAAGGGATAGACCCGTTCGTAAGTCTTACCTGCCCCGGCGCTGATCGAGCGCCGCGATGGCCCGTGGAATCCGTCGCAACCGCAAACGATTTCGGCTTCGATCTTCTGCTCGGTACCATCCCCGGTGCTAAATGTGACGCTGGGGGTATCGCTGTTGTGATCGTGGATCGCGACATCGCTGGCTTCGTAGATGATTTCCAGGCCGCGCTCTGGCGCAGCTTCCATCAGGTCGCGGGTCAGCTCCGTCTGGCCATAGACTGTCACCGTCGTGCCGACGAGATCCTGCAAATCTATCCGAATGAGGCGCTCGCCATCGGCAAGGTTGAAGCCGCCGTGCTCCAGTCCTTCGGACTTCAGCCGCCAGTCTAGGCCGAGGCGTTCGACCAGTTCGACTGTGGTCCGTTCCAGCACACCCGCGCGAATGCGCCCCAGCACGTAGTCTGCGCTGACACGTTCGATAATGACCACATCGATTCCGGCGGCACGGAGGAGATGCCCAAGCAGCAGTCCGGAAGGTCCCGCACCGATGATGGCGACCTGCGTTTTCATGGAAGTTCTCTCCCTATCTTCCGGTACATTTAGGCCACATCAGTTTTGTGCCGAAATGGTCATCCCAACAATTGACTTGTATTTTTCAACGGTCTTAGTCAGGCTATAACCATGTCTGAAAGCCCTCTGCCAATTTTCTTCCTGTATGGGGAACCGCTTAAATCAGCGGACCCGGACTTCGTTCATATCGAGAGCCTGGCGTGCAGGTCGAAGCCGAGCGGGTGGAGCATTTCCCCGCACAAGCATGCAGATCTCAACCATGTGATTCTCATCACTGAGGGCGGCGGCACCATCCGTTATGAAAGTGAACTGATCGAATTTCGTGCACCACGCTTGCTGCTCGTACCGGCACGCGTAGTCCATGGCTTTGACTGGCTGGCCAATTCCGATGGCATGGTGATGACCATCGCCGATGTCCATTTGCTCCAACTGGTCGCGCGCTATCCGGAATTCCAGACACTGTTCGACGAACCACGATCGATCAGGCTGGCCCCTGCCGATTGTGCGGAAATGGCTGAAGTCATGGGGTCGATGCTCGAAGAGCTTTCCTGGGCAGGAGTTGGACAATCCGCCGCAGTAGAGGCGGCATTGCTGATGGTCTTGGTCCACGCTACCCGGCAGGTCCATCATCTGACCCAACAGGAACCGCAATCCATGCGCCAGCTTGGGCTCGTCGCGCGCTATCGCCAGTTGATAGAGCAACGCTTCCGCTTGCGTGAGCCGATCGAAGCCTATGCCAGGGAGCTGGCGGTAAGTGTGACGACCCTGCGCGAGGCTTGCGCGGCAGCGGGCCATACGCCGACGGAAATTCGCGATCAGCGCGCCATTCTCGAAGCACAAAGACTGCTGGCCTATTCGGCTGAAACCATCGCTGAAATCGGCGAAGCGATCGGCATTCCGGACCCGGCCTATTTCAGTCGTTTCTTCTCTCGCAAGTGCGGCCAGTCGCCGGACAGCTGGCGGCGATCGCTACGCCACTCGAAACAGCAGGCAGCCTGACGGCACAATAGAAAACCCCCGGCGAGTTGGGAGATCAGCTCGCCGGGGGTCGCGCCCTGTCTGGGACCGTGATCAGAATTCGTAGGCTACCGTCACACCATACTGGCGCGGCGGCAGGTACGTCCCCGTGATCGTACGGCTAGTGGAGACCGCGAAGGCCCCGGACACGACAAACTCGTTGGTCAGGTTCTTGCCCCAGATGTTCACACTCAGGTTCTCGTCCGGGAAGGTGTACTTCAGATTGGCATCCAGGATCCCGTAGGAACCAGCCGCCATGCGCGGATCGTTGAACTCGGTGTAGAACTGGTTGCCGGTGAGGGCATAGGCAATCGAGGCAAGGATGTTACCGCCGCTCGCCAGGTCCTTGTCATAGGTGAAGCGCCCGGCCAGCGAGTACTCCGGCGTGTTGCGCGGACGGTTGCCCGACAGGTCCACCGTGCGCGGCGTGAAGCCGGCGAGGCCTTCCAGCGCGCCCAACGGATCGAGCGGGTTGTCCGTTTCGAACGTATCGAACTCGATGTCGTACCAGGTGCCGTTGAAGGCGAACCGGAACTCGTCGGTGAGATAGGCCGTGCCTTCGAACTCAAGCCCCTTGCCGTTGGTGACAGCGGCGTTCTCGACGCTGGTGCTGAAGCGCGGGCCACCGGAAATGAGGCGGGTACGGTCAAACTGCGCGCCATCGACCTGGTAGATGAAGGCCGCCAGCGCGAAGTCGAGCGCACCATTGAAATAGGTGCCCTTGAAACCCGCTTCCCAGTTTGAGATGGTTTCCGGCTCCGTAATGAACGGCGTTCCGTCAACCAGCGCTGCCGACCCCGATTTGAAGCCTTCGGAATAGGTCGCGTAGAGAAGCGTATCGCCGATATCGAGCTCGACCCCGATCTCCGGCGTGAAGTCGGAGAAGCTGCGGCTGTCGGCACCGGTGGCGAGCTGCAAGCCCGGCCCTGCGCCCGGCAGCAGCTGGTCTACCACGACCGAGCGGCTTTCATGCGAATAGCGCGCCCCGGCCTTGATGCGGAAATTGTCCGTCACATCGAAAGTGAAGTTGGCGAACAGCGCCCAGGCTTCGATATCCATGTTGCCCGGGATGATGACGCGCGCATCGGGGAAGAACGATGCAATCGACGGGACGACTGCCGGTGCTGGACCCGGATTGGGAGTAGCGAGCACGGAGGCCAGTTCGCTGCGACGGCTGAACGCTGCAGCCGGATCTGTACCAATCGGTACGATCGCAAAGACATCGTCCTCGAAATAGAACCCCCCGATCAGGCCGCGCAGACGGCTGCCGTCGACCACCAGCTGTAGTTCCTGAGAAAACTGGCTGTTGTCGACATACTGCACCTGCACAGTTGACGGATTGGCATTGACGATGCCGTTGCGCAGGTTCGAAACATCGAAGTCCTGCAGCAGGTAACTCTCACCCTCGCGATAGTTGGTAATCGAGCGGAAGGTCAGCACGCTGCTGAGTTCAGCCTGGAAGGTGTTGGTCACGCTCAGCGTCTTGAGATCGCCAACCGGTGGCACATCGCCGCCCACATTGCGCGAATTGATAAGGGCATCCGGACCGGCCAGCGACACGAGGTTGGGAATCTGGGCCAGCAGTTCATCGCCGTCGTTGATGCCATTGTTGTTGGAATCGCCAAGACCCAGCGCGGCGATCTGCGCCGGAAGCGCAGCGATGGTTTGCGCGGAGAAGCTGCGGCCGAGGAACTTGACGGCCTTGGACCGCTCGTTTTCCTTGTAGTACTCGACCGAGATCAGGTTGGAGACACGGTCGGAGAAATCGACATTGATTTGCCCGCGGATGCCGAACTTGTTGGCATCGTCGACGTCCTCGCCACTGGCGGTATGGACCCCGAAGCCGTCACGGTTCTGGTGGCGGAAGGCGAAACGGGCCTGGATGTTGTTGGTCAACGGACCCGAGATTGCGCCTTCGGCAATGAAGTTGAGATCATCGCCGCCAACGGTGAGGCGCGTAAAGCCTTCGAAAGAGGTCGTCGGCTTGGCGGTGATCAGGTTGATCGAACCGCCCGTGGCGTTGCGACCGTAGAGCGTGCCTTGCGGGCCGCGCAGCACTTCGACCCGCTCAAGGTCATACAGCGAGGCGAACTGCTGGGTGGGCTGGGCAACGACGGCACCGTCGACATGCAACGCTACAGAGGGATCGAGGCCGGGCAGCGAGGAGTTGAGGCCGATGCCGCGGATGTAGAGCTTGGCAAAGGCGAAATCATTGCCGATCGTCAGCGACGGGACCGCCACCTGGAGATCTTCCAGCGTGGTAATCTGGTTATCGGCCAGCGATTCCGCGCCAACAGCGCTGATGGCGGCCGATACATCCTGCAGGTTCTGCTCTCGCTTGTTGGCCGTCACCACGATGACGTTGTCATTGGCGCGAGCGCCATCGCCTTCGCTCGCGCCGGCGTCCTGGGCGGACGCCTGGCTCGACAAACCCATGGCCAGAGCCGCAAGCGCGCAACCCGCAGTCGCTCGCGACAAAATCCCTACTCGATTCATAATCCACTCCCTCAAATCGAACCTTGAGTGCAATTCCAATTCCTGTGGCAGGAAGGAGGCTCTGCGGCCCCATCATCCCCCACGCGGCAGGGAGGCTCCGCTTCGACTGCCTGGCAAACCGTGATGCTTGCCGGAGCCGTGCCTGCGCATGCGACACGGACCTCGCAAGCCGTCGCGACTGCAACTCCACACATTTACGTGCGGGGCTGGTCTGGGCAGCGTCCCCCTACTTTGGTGAAAATGACTCGTTCCGCTGAATCGCGTAATGGCAATGTCAACATTCGACTTGGACAATCGAACGGGAGTTGGCAGGATGGAATTAACCAAGAGGGGAGTTCGGTACCAGGGGTGAAACGCGGAAAACCCCCTCAAACACCCCGATAAGCGGGTATTTATTGCACTCTTCAGCCCGCTTGTGCTGTCAATGCCGGTTGCACTTTCGATCACGACAGGCTGCGACACATGTGGTCGCAAGCTGCCGCAGTAGCTCAGGTGCTCTGCCGCATGAAGCGGACAAATTCCGAGTGTTTCGCTTCAAAGGCTTGCACCGACTGGCGATACTCAACCGAACGTTGTTCGCTTAGCAGAAGCACCGGCCAACGGGCCTGATGGTTCGACAGCGATGAAAACAGGTCGTCGCGAAGCTTCTTGAACTGCTCGATCACCTCGGGATCGGTCTGGTTGATTTCCAGGGCCGCCTGTCGCGCAGCATCTTCCATCGCCTGGCGATACTCGTTGCGGACGCCCGCATAATCCTTCTTCCAGCCCTCCGGCATCTCGGTTGAGAGAGTGCGCAACAAGCGCTGCGCATCCTCTGCCTTCTTCACGTAGGGGTCGATTGAATGGTACCTAGACACAGCCTGCCCTCCTGTGTGCTCGAGCCAAGAATGACTCGACATTATTCTCCCTATTCAGAAGTGAATTTTTTCCTACCGCTCGTCAATGTCGACGACGGTGTCAAAGTAAGCCACGGAAAAATATAGATAAAGACTTATTACATAACGAAGTCCCGGCGACGTCTGCCGAGCCGCTCAAGCAGGTTCCCGATCTGGCAGCGTGCGCCAGCGCAACACCGAAACCTGCTGTCCATCCACCCGTGCAGCGGGTCATCGGTTGTCATTCCAGAGGCCTGTTTGGTGCACATTGGCTCCACAGGTCGCCGTTGCATTTGCTGTGCTATCGATCCAAGGCGGATGGGAAGGGTGCGCCAGCCAAGGGGGAGGATCAAACTGGCCCGACTTAGAGGCATCTTGCTCTTGTGCGCGCTGACACAAGCCTTTCCTTACGCGCCGGCGGGCGCGCAAGTTCTGCAGCGAAGTGGCGAAATCTCAGGCGAGATAACCGCTGCCAAGGGCGGGGAACAGGCCACCCTTGTGCCTCGCCGAACATGGCAAAGGGCTGTTGCCAGCCAGGACCTGAAGGCTGGCGATGTCCTGCGCACCAATGCGTCAGGAACTTTGGCGATCGTCTTTGCCGACGGTACTCAGATCAGGCTCGGGCGCAATTCGACGTTGGTGGTGAAGCGTGTTGCGAAAGGCGGTCCCTCCGCAGTTTCCCTGCAACGTGGCAAGGCATGGGGCCGGAGCCCTCGCAGCCGCACCAAGCTGTCGGTCGAAACTCCCTCCGCGACCGCAGCCATCAGGGGCACCGAATGGGCGATCGAGGCGGGCGAGGACCTTAGCCGGTTGCAGGTATTTTCCGGCGCGGTCGAATTTGCCAACGACGCTGGCTCCTTGCTGGTCGAAGCGGGGCAGGCAGCCACGGCCCGGCGCGGGCAGGCACCCACGAGGACTGTGCTAGCCAACCCTGCAGGGCGCGAACAAATGCTCTACTTCGTCGACGTAGGCGACGGACTGGACATTCTCGCCAGCGACGCGCCCGCCTTCGCCGAAGGCCGGGCATTGCTGGCCCGGCGCGACTGGGTTGGCGCTGAACAGGCCTTCGCAAGGCTTGCCGCGTCGAGTGACCCGCAAGACCGCGCCGCCGGGCAGTACGGTCGTTATGTTGCGCTGGTGCAGCATGGTGAGGCACCGGATCGACTTCACAGCACCGACGGGGCCGCTGGCTATGTCGCGCAGGCCCTGGTTGCTGCATATGACGGTGACCTGCGCAGTGCGCTGGAGCTGGCCGCAAGAGGGCAGGCGGCTTTCCCCGAAGCGCCATCGCTTTATCAGGCAAAGGCTCAGATCGAAGCCCTGCTGGGCGAACCCGATGCTGCGTTGGCGACCGTCGATGCCGGGCTACGCCTGTTTCCCGACAACACCGGCCTTGCCATTCTCTCAGCCGACCTCCTGCGCGACTATCGCGGCAGTCCCAAGGCTGCGCGTGACCGGCTGTCTCCAATCCTTGAAGCTGACCCGGACAATGTTAGCGCGCTGACAGCGCAGGCAAGAAACTGGATCGCGATCGGCGGTACATTGGAGGCTGCGCGGCTGGTCGAGCACGGTCTGGCCGTCCGCCCCGACGACGCCGAGCTCGTCAGCCTGCGCGCGCAGGTGCTGCTGGCTCAAAACCGGCTGGAAGATGCCAAGATAGCCATCGAAACCGCGCTGGAAATCGACCCGGGCAACCCGCTGGCCGGAGCGGCATTGGCCCAGTATTGGGCGCGCAAGGACGTGCTGGAATTGGCGCTGCAAGCCTCGCTGGCTGCGTCGGCTCGCAACCCTGACTATGGCGCAGGCTTCCTGTCCCTGGCGCAGGTGCAATATGAGCTCGGCGAGACCGGCATTGCCGAGCAGCAGTTCGACACGGCCGACCGGCTCGATCCGGCCAACCCCGCCATGCCGCTCGCCCGGACTGCGGTGGCCCTGCAAGACTTCGATGGTGACGCCGCGATTACCAATGCTCGCGAGGCGCTGGCCCGCTATCGCGCGCGGGGCGGCGAGTATGTCAACCTGTCGGAAAACCGCCAAACCGGCAGTCTTGTTTCGCAGGCTTTCCGTTTCCTCGACCTCGAAGGATGGGGCCGATATTATGCCGACCGCGTGTTCGACAGTTTCACGCCGTCGAGCTATTTCGACCAGGCCTTGAACCAGACGCCGGGGCCGTTCCTGATCCGGAATCCGGACGGCAGCTTCGACGCCCAGCGGGCGCGCAATTTCGATCGGGAGTCTAGCTTCCTGCAAGGCGTTGCGCTCGATCCGCTCAGCGTAGCCAGTTCAGGCCGCCGCCTGCGGTTCGACAACGGCAATTTCTTCGAGCCCAACCTTGGTGTGTCGTGGCTGAAGGAAGACCTGCGCGACGAGCGCACCGTCAAAGGCGGGCTGGACACAATTTTCGATGCGCCGGTGCCGACCGCAATCTGGCTCCGGGGCAACTACAGGGACTACACCGATCATCGTCGCCGCCCGGACCTGAGCCCGTTCTCCCGGAGGCGCGGAGGCGAAGATTGGTCAATTGCCGGCTATCTCGGGGTGGAGCTGACCCCGGCCGATAGCCTGGTCTTCAGTGGCGAATGGAACCGTCGCACCAACTTGTCGGAAAGCGACATGCTGGCACTGGCGAATGATCCGTTCGAGCTCGAGCAGACCGGCAGGCGCGACGACAATTTCCTGTTCGGTCTCTACACCCACGAGTTGGGCTATCGCGACATGCTCACGGTGTCAGGCGGAATCGGCAAGGCCAGCTCGCGAACCGACACAATCGACATCAGCAGCTTGCAGTTGTTCGCTGACCGACTTGCCCGCCAACGCGATGCTTTCACTTACCTCGGGCTGGGCTACGCCAAGGGCATCGGCGACACACTGGATCTTCGCATCGGCGTGGAGTGGAGCGATGTGCGCAGCCGGTTGCAGGCGAACCGGTATGACTATGCGTCCGGACAAATCGATCCGGTCCGCCCCGCGCTATGGGATTTTGAAGACAATGCCTCCGAAGGTCGCGCCTATCTCGATTTGCGTTACCAGCCGGTTGAGGCGGTGGTGCTGCAAGGACAGGCCGAAATCATCGCCCGCACCATCATCGGGGTAACCGACTATCCCTTCAACTGGCGGATGGGCGTGTCGTGGGAACCAGCAGCGGGGCAATGGCTACGCGCCAGCGTGATCCGCCAGCGCCGTGGCTTGTTCGATTTCAGCTTCCGCCCGGTGGCAGCGGTAGGCCTGCAGCCACTGTCGGTGCCTTCCTATCGCCAGTCCAGTGTCGATGCAGTGATCCTGCGGTGGGACGCCGAATGGTCGGGGCGCCTCTTCACCAGCGTCGAGTATCAGGACCTGGACCTGGAAGCGGTGTTCTATCAGTTGCCTGACCTGCCGGTGGACGTCGAAGGGTTTCCCGTATCGCTGCGCCGGATCAGCGCGCAGGCCAATGTTTGGCTGGGCGGTAATGTCGGGTTGCGCTTTTCCTATGCCTATACTGACAGCAGCATTGATGGGAGCTTCATCTCGGGCGCGAACGTCAGCCAGGCGATCGGTCCGTCCTTCGGTTGTTCCACCCCGGACCTCGATCCGACATTCCTGTGCCGCTACCAGCGGGGAGACCAATTGCCGTTCGTTCCTGGGCATTTCGGTCGCGCTTCGCTGGTCTGGAGCTTGCCGGCTCCGACGCGGCTCAAGGTGACGCTGTCAGGCAGCTACATTGGCGACCAGACCGACGACTTACGGGCGCCGCTGGAGGATGTGGCGTTGGTCGATGCCCAGCTGGAATGGGAGCCGATGGATCGCCGATTTGTGCTGAGCCTGTCGCTGCTCAACTTGCTCGACAAGCGGTATAACTCTGCCACTGGCGTGGCGGCGCCCGGGATAACGGTGCTCGCCGGTGCCGGAGTTCGGTTCTAGGTGCCCGGCCCGGCGAGCAGAGGTGGCCTCTCGGCCCTGGTACTGGCCGTAGCCGCTGCTTTGCTGGCTGGCCTTCTCGGTCAGACTGCACTGCTGCGCGACTTCGATGGCAGGAGCTTTGACTTCCTCTCAACTGTGGCCCCGGCGATACCCGACGAGCCAGGTGTTACATTGGTGGTGATCGACGAACCAAGCATGGATGTCATAGGGCTGCAGTGGCCTTGGCCCAGGTCGGTCCATGCCGAGCTGGCAGAAAACCTGCGTGCCGCCGGTGCCAAGGCCGTCGCTTTCGATGTGCTGTTTGCCGAGCCGACCGATGCTGATGAGGATGCCGCACTGGTTGCGGCGATGGGGCAGGACGTGGTGCTTGCGGCTGACGAAAGTCTGATCGATCGCCCCTACGGCAGTATGTTGGTACGGACCGAGCCAATGCCTGAATTGCTCGCGGGCGGGGCAAAGGCAGGCGTTGCGAGCCTGTCGCTGGGCAGCGACGGCGTGCTGCGAACCATGCCGCGCTATCCAGACAGTTTCATGGCGCGATTGCTGGAGGTCACCCGCGGCGAGAAAGTAGCTGTCGCTGAAACGCAGCAGCTGATCCAGTACTTCGGGCCAGCGGGCAGCTATCCAACCGTCTCTTACTATCAGGCGCTCGATGCCCAAGGTTACCTGCCGCCGGGCTATTTCGAGGACCAGGTCGTGCTGGTCGGCTTCGCCTTGCAGGCCAATGCCGATGTCTCAGCGGGTGGGGTGGATGCATTTGAAACGGCCTACACCCTGCGGACGGGGCAGTTGTCACCAGGCGTCGAAGTGCAGGCTACCATCTACGACAACTTGAGGACTGGGTTGCCGATCTCACCGATAGAGCACTGGGCGACATTGCTGCTGATAGTGCTGAGCGGAGCATTGGCCATGGCCATCTCCAGGCCGACCTCACCGGCGCGAAAAACGGCCTTGCTGATTGTCGCGCTCATGGGCTTTGCTGCCGGGAGTTGGCTCGCGCTTCGCTATGGAAGGATTTGGATCGCGCCACTCGCGCCGGCTGTGGCGCTCACGCTGGGCGTGGTAGCCATTGCCATTCGCGATTTTGCAGCGGAACAACGCCGCCGCCGCGAAGTCCAGCAAGCCTTCGGGCAATACCTGGCTCCTGAGATGGTCCAGAAAATCGCTGACAATCCGGCGCTGCTGAATCTTGGCGGCGAGAGCCGCGAACTGACCATCCTGTTCTCCGACATTCGCGGCTTCACGGCGATTTCGGAAACGATGCAGGACGATCCGCAAGCCCTTACGCGGATGATCAATGCGGTCCTGACCCCGCTTTCCAACATCATCCTCAAGCACGGCGGGACGATTGACAAATATATGGGTGATTGCGTGATGGCATTCTGGAACGCGCCGCTCGACGATCCCGACCACGCCTTGCATGCGGTCAAAGCGGCGCAGGAAATGCAGGCCGCGATGAACGGGATCAACCGCAATATCCAGGCCCTGGCACCGCAAGGGGTAGCCATTCCAGCGATCCGGATTGGCATCGGCATCAACACCGGCACCTGCGTAGTCGGCAATATGGGATCTGACCGCAGGTTCGATTACTCCGTGCTTGGCGATGCAGTAAACCTTGCCTCGCGTCTCGAGGGACAATGCAAGGATCATGCTGTCGACATGCTGGTCGGCCAAGCAACGGTGGCCGCGGTGCCTTCCCTCGATTTCCGCAAGTTGGCGGACATCCAGGTTAAGGGGCGCTCTGAAGTAGAGCCGACGTACACGCTCTGAAGGCTGCCATGCCGACTCCTGTCCAGGTGAAGCCCCTCACTGTGGGACCGGTTCCTGTATGCGTGCTCTGAACAAGGCATCTTCGCATTGAAATCCGGAAATATTCCGGGAGTGTGATCCGATAAAATCTTTGCCCTATTGGCAAATACTTCTGCGTCACTACAGTTTACATCATCCCCAAGAGTCGAACAGTAGAGTTTCGGCCCGGGGAATAGGGGGTAGATCATGGACGAAGGCAGGGACGGAGTCGTCGATATTGAATATGCATTCGAACGAAAGTTCGATCCGCCTGTCGCGCCCGATTATTCGATCCTGGGATCCTTGCTATCGATAGCAAGCCTGGCGTTCATGACGGTACTTTCCTATGTTCTGATGCAGCATCTGCGAGATCCGTCGACGATACTGGTTTCGTGGGATTTCCTGCGCCCGCCCGAGGCTTCGGGAAGTCTTGCAGTGTGGACATGGTTGCCCTTTGCCTTCACGATTTTCGGGGCAGGGCTGGGATTCCTGTTCGAACTGGGACTTCTTCTGGCCGGCACACCGTTTCAGCAAGCCCGGACCAAGCTGACCCGCTTTGTAGTCAGCATCCGCTTGCTAAACCTCGCTCCAGTGGTGTCGACCATCTTCTTCTTCATCGTCTGCATGGCCATTCCCGACCCCAGCCTGCGTGCAGGCCTACTGTTCGTGGCAGTGCTGATGATGGCGGTGCTGGCCTATGGCCTCTTCTTCGGCAGCGCCCCGCAGGTTCCGCTCATGCTGCTGGGGTTGCAGGTCATACAGATCGTCATTGTCCTGGTTATGGGCGTGGTTGTCCCGGCACCGCATGTGGCGCTGTTCCTGATCGGGCAGGGCGTGCTTCAGCTGGCAGCGCTGACAATCGGTACGGCCACTCCGCTGCGCAGCACCGGCTTCCATGTGCTCGCGACGTTGTCTGGCCTGATGCTATACTTCGCTATCCGGAACGTGACCGACGTCCAGCCGGGCTTTTCGGACTCAGTGGCGATCGCAGTGCCGGCCGGATCGCTGATCAAATGGGCACTGGTCGCGACTTTCCTCTTCGGGCTGATGGCAGCAGCACGGGCGTTCCCGGCCAGCTATGCCGTGATGCGCTCGGTGGTGAGCAACCTGATCTGGTCGCCAATCTATTTCCTGCTGGTCAGCCAGCCTCGCTTCGCCAACCCACGGAACCTAAGCGAGCTCTACGGTCGTGAGGGCGCGCCGAAGAAGCTCAAATATCGCCCCTATTTCCTGCAGCACCCGCAAGACCTGTCGGAACCGTTGAGCATTCCCTCGCCGGAATCGCTCGAAGGCAATGTGACGATCTTCAAGAAGGTACTGAAGCGGGTCAAAGGCGCTTTTGCCATGATCGCGGTGCTCGATCATGTCTACCCGCAGGCTGACGTGACCGTTCCATTGGCGCAAAAGCCGCGGCTCCAGCCCTGGAGCGATGGTGCCGAGTTCTGGCCGGGGATGTTCAAATGGACCATCTTCGGGGCGCAACTGCCGCAGAAGAACCTGCTCAGGACTCCCGAGCCGGCAGTCGCAGCTTACAAAGAAGGCCAGCTACTGGCCTATCTCACACAATTCGGGGTCGCTTCGCCCTTCGCCAAGCCCGCCAGCGGCATGGGTGAGGGCGTCTTGGTTTCCGATTTTACCTATCTGGAAAAATTCGAGACCAAGCCGGACTACCATCGTTATGGCGGGAAAGCGTTCTTCCAGGCCGATCCCCGGTCCGGCATGCTCAAGTTGATATCGGTTGTTGCGCCGGCAACCAGCGAGCAGCTCCCGCCCGATCCGGGTGATCCGGTCTTCCGGCTGGCCGAGAGCCGAATACTCGCCTCGATGTACTATGCTGTGATCTGCGGGAAACATCTCGGCGAGATCCACATGACCTACAATCTGGTCGAGACCTCCTTGCACAATGCGTTCGATGCAGAGGGGCAGTGGAACCACCCCTTCCGAACCGTGCTCTACCTGCACCTCTTCGCGCATGAGCTTGCCGAAGAGCTGACCACCGAGCACCTTGTCCAGGAAGGGGCCGTTTTCGACCAGATCTTCGCCACGACCCAAGACAGCCTGATCGATCACTTGAACGAGGTTTATCGCGATTTCGACTATGGCGAGGACGAAGACTTCGACGCCCGCAAGGCGGCAATGTCCTATCGCGACGAAAGCGGCGAGGAAATTTTACTGAAGGGAACCTGCGTCGAATGGGAGCTCGACTATAACCGTATCTGGACCAGCTATGCCAAACGCATCGTCGATGCCGTCTATGCAGATGACGGGGCGGTACGGGGCGATATCTATTTGCAGCAGTTTTATCGCCAGCTGGAAGCGCTCATTCCGAAGGGATTGCCAGAACGCTATCACCGGCTTGAGACGAAAGGTGGCGCGGCGCGGTTCCTTTCCGATACCATTCACCATCTGGTGATCCGCCATCAGGTTTATGGCACCACGGGTGTGCGCGCTGCGCTCGATCCTCGGATCAGCAGCACGCAGGTTCCGCGCGACGGAAACGCGCCAGGCGTGGACGAATGGCGATCGCTTGCCTGTGTCGCGCTTGCCACCGGTGCAGCGCGGTTCACCCTGCTCTTGCAGGATTTCGACTATCTCATTGACGGGGTGGATGAGCGTTACGTCCACAAGATGCGCGAGGCATTTGAAATGCTTCAGGCCGATCTCCATGCGCTCAACGCGAAATGGACGGAGACGGAAGATGATCGTCGATACAATTACGATTGCTTCCGAGCCTTGCCGAGCGACCTGCACACCGGGCCGGGCTATTGAAGCTAGAGGAGGGTCGGATGACTGGCACAGCGATCAAGGCGAATGTCCATGCAACCCCCGCATCCGACCCGACCTTTCCTGAACAACGGGACCCTGACATCGCCGGTCGGGCCAACTGCGCCATCTGCTTCTCGGGAGGTGGGAATCGTGCACTGGCATCAACCGCGGGCCAGCTTCGCGCGCTGACGCAGCTCGGTCTGGTCAACAACGCCCGTTACATTTCATGCGTCTCCGGCGGGTCCTGGGCGTCTGGAGCCTACACTTTCCTGCCTGGTGACCGATCCGATGATGAATTCCTTGGGCCACATGTCAGCGATTCCGAACGTGGGGACCTCTCCATCGACGAGTGGGGCGATACACTCGACGACAAACAGCTGGTGCACCGTGCATCCGTCAGTTTTGCCGATGTATTCTGGAAGAATGTAGAATGCGGTCCTGCAGACATGGCTTGGATCAGCACGGTGCGCGAAGTCTTCTACGAACCTTTCGGCCTCGGCGAAGAGAAATTCATGGCTGCAAGTCCATCAGCGGTGGCCGGGATTCTGGCGCACAATGGCCAGCTGTCCGAGGACGATTTTCATACTCCGCGGCCCGGGCGCCCCTATCTCGTCGTGAACGGAACTCTCGAATGGCCGGTTCGCGTCTTGCACAAGGTCCAACGGGTGCTGGTCCAGTTCACCCCGGGCTATGTCGGTAATGCGTGGCCTCTCCAGCTGACGACCAGAGTCCTGTGCAAGAAGCTGAGACAGAATACCGGCGGAGGCTTTCTCGACAGCTTCGCTTTCGGATCGACCGGACCCAATGCCGCAGCCGGTTCTTGGCTGCCCATGCCAGCGCCGGAAAGACCGTTTGCAATCTGGCATGCAAGCGGCATCAGCAGTGCCGCATTCGGCTATGATGCAGCCAAATATGATGTGGCATCGGTGATCCCCAAAGAAGAATATTGGGCCGTCAGTGACGCAGCACAAAGCGCAGCCAAGTCCAGGCAGTTACGCTTCACCGATGGCGGAAACCTGGAGAACTTCGGGCTGATGGCAATGCTCCAGCGGAAAGTCGAAAAGATCGTCGTGTTCGTAGATTCCGAGGATCCGCTGCCGGATAGCTGGGACATCGTGATGGACAATTCCGACGTCACGCCGCTGTTCGGGCTGAAAAACAAGGGAATGCCCAACAACCAGGTCTTCAAGAGTTCGGAATACAAGCCATTGCTCAGGGGCTGGATAGAGGCCCAGCGCGGGCGAGGCCTGGCGATGTTTGCGCAGAAGCTGGCGGTGCAGAAAAATGGCTGGTTCGGTATCGATGGCGGCTGGGACGTTGAGATTCTTTGGGTCTATACGGCCCCGGTTACCAATTGGATCGACCAACTCAGCGGTGACATGCAGCAGAAGGTTTATGAAGGTATCGATGGGCACGAACCGCTGGCCCATTTCCCGAACTATCTGACCGCCGACGAGAACCACCTCCTGACGATCGACCTGTCAAAGCCGCAGGCGGCTCTTCTCGCCGACATGTATGCGTGGGCAATCAAACAGGAAGCAGACGCATTTCGGGCACACTTGCCGCCTAGAACTACAGCCTGATTTTTCCGGGTTGCGAGACCTTTCCGCTGCGCGAGTTCCCATGGCCATTCCTGCCGGTCCGATCCCGGCTCGGCTGACGCAAAAGTACTATTCAGCTCGAGACCCTAAGTAAAAATGGGCATCTTGGTCTCCCTCCGGGAAGAATATCCTACCCCTTTCTTTGAAGCCTAACTGGCAATTAACCATTCTTGCGTAGTCCTTCCTCCGGGAAAGCGCGTGGCTTGTCGGCGCGCAGGAAGGGGTCAAACCATGCAGCCATCGAAGAGTTCGGGCCAACCGGCGGTGCGCCAAACGGTCGATCGAGGCTCTTGGACCAGGGGGGCCGTTGCCGAAGGCTTCGAACCGGTTGCGCATGCGTTTTCAGCAGCCATCCAATCCGGCGCAGCACTCGGCGCGGCATGTACGATCATGCATCGGGGCGAGACGGTGGTCGACCTGCACGGTGGTTGGAAAGACCGTTCGCACGAGTCCGCGTGGGCGGCCGACGATATCACGTTGGTCTATTCGTTGACGAAGGGCCTGACCGGGATAGCATCCGCAGTTGCCGTTTCGCGCGGGCTTTTCGCCTATGACGAGCCGGTGGCCGATATCTGGCCCGAATTTGCTGCACACGGAAAAGGTTCCGTCACGGTTGGTGAGGCGCTGTCTGAGCAGGCCGGTCTTGCGGCGATTGACTTCAAGCTCTCTCTTGAGACCTTGGGCGATGAAAAGGCGATCTGCGCAGCCATTGCCCGGCAGAAGCCGAACTGGGTTCCGGGCGACCACTCGGGCAACCACGCCTATACCCTTGGCTGGATCGCAAGCGAGTTGATCCATCGCCGCGACCCGTATGGACGGCGCTTGCCGCAATTCTTTGCCGAAGAAATCGCCGGTCCGTTGGGTGTCGACGTATATCTCGGCTTGCCTGACACTTTCGAACGCGACCGGATCGCGCGGATCGATGGGTTCGGAATGCAGGATCTTTTCATCCACCATACAACCATGCCGTGGCCCCTGACATTCGAGATGTGCCTCCCTGGCACGCTCGCTTTCCGCACGCTCAATAATCCGCTGATCCTGGAAGGGCCGGGTGCGCTCGATTGCGACGAGTTCTGGCGCATCGGACAGGGTGCGGCAGGCGGTATGGCTTCGGCACGCGGGCTGGCGGCACTTTACAATGCCTTTGCCGAGGGAGGCGAGAAACTTGGGGTCACGCCTGAAGTCATGTCCTTGCTCACGCAAGGTCACCGCTACCCGCGCAAGGGACTGAAGGACCAGGTCCTGACTGCAAACATGTATTACTCGTACGGCTTCGAGAAGCCTTTCAGCGAGTGGGAATACGCCCGCACCTCCAGTGCGTTCGGTAGCTTCGCCGTCGGCGGATCGCTGGCCTTTTGCGACCCGCAAGACAGCGTCGCCTACGCCTGGATCACAAACAAACTCGGCACCGGAAAGTGGGACGATCCGCGCGAAAAATTGGTTCGCGATGCCTTCTATGCATGCCTGGAGGATTTCTCATGAGCATTCGCCACGTCGTCTTGTCGGACCTCCATCTCGGCGCACGCGACAGCCTGCTGACCCATGTCCATGGCGATGGTGCCATCGCCGAAGGGCCGTCCGAAGTGCTGGCAGCCTTTGCCAATGGTCTGCGTGAGACTCTCCGTGACCAGCACAAACCGCAGCTGGTGCTGCTGGGCGATGCGCTGGACCTTGGCCTGTCGCCTTTCGGAGACGTTTCGAAGAGCTTCCTGCAGCTGCTGGACGCTTTCTTCCCTGCTGGCGGCGAGGACCTGTTCGATCGGGAAATCATCTATGTCGCGGGCAATCATGATCATCACCTGTGGCGCATGGCGCAGGACCATTGCTTTGTCCTGGCGCTGGAGAGCGGGGAGCTCCCAAAAGACCTCGAAGCGGTCACTCCCATTTTCGGTACGCCGTCGCATCGCTGCCGTTTGATGGAATCGCTGATTGCGCACAGGCCGCACCTGCAGGGCGCAATGGTGCGGATTGCTTACCCGAACTGGGGTCTCTCTGACGCGTCATCAGGCCGTGCCGTGGTCATGCACCACGGTCACTACCTCGATGGCACGTACCGCGCGTTGTCGAACATGCGCGGCTTCCTTGGCGATGGTGACGCCATGCCTGCAACCATGCGCCAACTCGAGCAGGAGAACGGGCCATGGATCGATTTCCTGTGGTCGGACCTCGGCAGTGCCGGCGAGATCGGCGGCGAGGCCGGCTCGCTTTACGAAGTGATGCTGAGCGCCGGCGCAAGTCATGACTTTGCCGAAAGCATCGCACGCCGGGTCACCGGTGGGCTGCGCTCAAAACTCGGCATCAATCCGAAGATGGAGCTCAAATACGGGGTCACGCTCGACAACCTCATCCGCGCCGCCGTCGACCTGACTGCCGGCCGCGCGGCGGAGCGTCAACGCGATGGTTATGGCCACGTGCTGGGCGAAGCGGAGATCGAGGACCTGGGCTGGTATCTTGGCATGCCACTTGCGAAAGAGTTGCAGCGCGAGCTGGCTGACATGCCGCGCGAGCTGTCATTCATCTTCGGACACACCCACAAGCCGTTCCAGGACGAACTTCTGGTTGATGGCTACCGAGTCCCGGTTGGCATCTTCAACACTGGCGGCTGGGTGCTGGACGAACCAACCCTGATGCCGGTGCAAGGGTGCGCCGCCATGCTCGTTTCCGAGGAATTGGAAGTCGCCTCGCTGCGGCTGTTCAACGATCCGACCGATGGCACCATGTCCCCGGTCCGCGTCGAGGGCAGCGGCCGTGTGAACCGGCTGGTCGATGAGACGGCCGAGGCGGTGGAGCACGCGTCGCACCATTGGGCCGATTTCTCGCGCATCGTCCATGGCCGCATCCTCGAAGAAGCCAACAAGCGTGTCCGCGAAGAGCTCGAACGCTCCGATGCAGAGCTGCGGGAGGCAGCAGAATGACTTTACAGAGACGGATTGCCCGCAACCTCGATGAGGTGAAACCGCATTACACCGTGCTCGTCGTCGGTTCTGGGTATGGTGCCGGCGTAGCGGCTTCACGGCTGGCGCGGGCAGGGCAGGATGTATGCGTGCTTGAACGCGGCAAGGAAATCCTCCCTGGCGAATATCCCAACAAGCTCGCCGATGCGCAGGGCGCGATGCAGTTCAATGTCAAAGGCGGACGGATTGGTGCGCCAGACGCGCTGTTCGAAGTGCATGTGAACGACGATCAGTGGGCACTGGTCGGCTGCGGACTGGGCGGGACCTCGCTGATCAACGCCAACGTCGCGCTGGAGCTCGACAAGCGCCTGCTCGACCAGGCCCATTGGCCAGCCGCCTTCCGCGACGATCCGCACGCCATCGACACCTATTACGAGCGCGCGCGAGAGATGCTTGCGCCCAATCCCTATCCCGACAGCTACCCGTCGCTCGGCAAGCTCGAAGCGCTCGAGCATTCGGCGAACGCGATGGGCAAGCGCTTCTACAAGACCCCGATCAACGTCACCTTCGAGGACAAGACCAACAAGTTCGGCGTCCCGCAACCGGCCTGCACCAATTGCGGTGACTGTACCTCGGGCTGCAATGTCGGCGCGAAGAACACTACGCTCATGAATTACCTGCCCGACGCGGCCAACCATGGCGCTGAGATCTTCACGCAGGCCAAGGTGCTGTGGGTCGAGCGGGCTGGTGATGTCTGGCGTGTTCACGTCCAGCACAATGCGGCAGACGCAGACAGTGCGCCGGTCGCCATTACTGCCGATCACGTCGTGCTGGGTGCAGGCGCGCTCGGTTCGACGGAAATCCTGCTGCGTTCGCGCGAGAAGGGCCTGCTGCTGTCCGACCGGCTGGGCACGCAATTCTCCGGCAATGGCGATGCGCTCGGTTTCGCCTATGACAGCTACTTCAAGGCGGCTAAGAACGGCGACGATGTCACCGCTGGCCCGATCTATGCCGTCGGTGTCGGCGCAAACGATGTTGCCGGGGAGGCCTATCCCGGCCCCTGCATCACCGGCGTCATCGACATGCGCGATGACGCGGACCCGACCAAGGGGCTGGTGATCGAGGAAGGCGTGGCACCTGGCATTATCGCTGCCGGTCTCGGTCCGGCATTCTTCTTCGGGGAGGCGATGGCCGACGGCTTCACCCGCTTCGGTTTCGATCAGGTCAAGCCGCGGTTGCTCGATGCCAAGGCGATGGGCGAAGCCGTTCAGACCGATCCCGGCAGCATTGCCGAGTGGGCTTACAAAGGCCCGATGGCGCGCACGCAGACTTACCTTGTCATGAGTGTCGACGACTCGGGCGGCCTGTTGGCACTCGAGGATGACCGGCTCGCAATTCACTGGGCGCGTGCGGGCGAACAGCGTACTTTCCGCCGCGACGACGACAAGATGCGCGCAGCGGCGGAGGCGATCGAGGCACAGTATTTCTCAGACCCGCTGTGGTCGGATTCCATGGGCAAAAAGCTGATCACCGTTCACCCGATCGGCGGCTGCGGGATGGGCGATGACGCATCGTCCGGCGTGGTCGATGACAGCTGCCGGGTCTTTGCCGGCACTAGCGGCACCGATGTGCATCCGGGCCTCTATGTCTGCGACGGCGCGGCGCTGCCCGGTGCAGTCGGCGTCAACCCGCTGCTGACGATCACAGCTGTCGCAGAACGTGCTGTCGAGAAACTGGCCCACCGCGAAGGCTGGAGCATCGACTACACGCTCGGTGAGGAAGCGCCGCTGCCGCAGGAAATGCCCGCAGACGAGCAGGCGGCTGAGGAACCGCAACCGCTTCCCCATCGCGAGACCCTGAAACTGGCAATCGCCAAATGGGTCGGTGGGCATGCCATCGAGCCTGTTGCGGACGCGGTGACCAACGCGGCACGGCATTTTGAAACCGGGGCAATCGATAAAGGCAAGGCGGCTATTCGCCAGCTGGTGAAGGATCATCCCGAAGCCATGAGCCCGGGCATGGCGTTCACTGAGACCATGGCCGGCCACATCAGCGCCACCGGCTGTCACCATCGCCCTTGCGGTCATGTTGAGCGCATCCGCGATGACTTCGTCAATGGTGCGGCATGGGGGCAGGCCGAAGAAAGCGCTTGCAGCTTCAGGCTGACGGTTGCGACCGACAATATCCACCGCATGGTCGACGATCCCGAGCACCGCTCGCAGATCACCGGCGAGGTGCTAGTCAGCGCGATTGCGCCCGAACCAATGCCCGTACGCGAAGGCACCTTCCGCTTGCTGGTCGCCAATCCTGACAAGGCGGAAAGCTGGAAGATGCTCTACGACATGGTGCTGGAGGGCCCCGACGGTCCGATCCATTTCCATGGCTTCAAGACGCTCGAGCAGCGCGCGCAAGGCAAGGCTGCGTCCGATCCGTGGACCGATCTCACTACACTGTTCGTCACGCTACGCCATGGCGAGGATGGGGCCGGAGATTTGATCGGCCGCGGCGTGCTCAAGCTCGGCATTGCGGAGTTCATGCGACAGCTGACCACTATCACGGTCCATGATGCAGGGACGCTCGTGGGCCATGTCGTTGAGCTGATCCCGCGCGCGAAGAAGGCCATCGAGACCTACTTCATGGCGAAATACGCGGGATTCTTCGCGATGACCGTGTTCCGCTCGTATGGCGGGATGCTGGCGACGTTGAACGACTTCGCGAGCAAGGATGCGGAGGCGCTTAAGCTGCGCGACCTGAGGCTGCCGCCAGCTGAGCGCTACATCGTGCCGTCAGGTGACGGCGTGAACATCGGTCTCACCCGCTATCGCGGCGGAGCGCGTGGCCCGCTGGTGTTGGCACCCGGGTTCTCCGTGCGCGCTTCCAGCTTCGCTACGCCCACTGTGGATGAGAACCTGGCTGAGAGCCTTGTGGCCCAAGGCTATGACGTTTGGCTGTTCGACTATCGCGCCAGTGCGGATTCCGGCAATGACACTGAAACTCCGCCGGAGTTCACCATCGATGATATTGCCAGGCACGATTGGCCCGCTGCAATCGCAAAAATCCGCGAAGTTACTGGCGCAGACAGCGTCCAGGCACTGGCGCACTGCGTTGGTTCCATGAGTCTGCTGATGGGGATCGGCAAGGGCTGGGTCAGCCATGTTCGCTCGCTCATCAGTTCGCAGCTGACCCTCCATCCCGTTACCGACTGGCTCAACTACATGAAGGCCGATCTCGGTGTCGCCGGTGTGCTGGGGCAGATATCGCTGCTCGACGGCCACATGGATTTCGTCAGCCAGGGCAGTGAACAGGATTACGAGATCGACGCGGTTGCGTACCAGATCCCGGTTCCGGAGGGGCAGGCGTGCAAGAACCCGACCTGCCGCCGGGTTTTCGGAACCTTCGGCCCTAGCTGGGACCATCGCCAGCTCGGCCATGACACGCACCTGGCGCTTGGCAGCATGTTCAGCCGGGTATCGCTCACCCCGTTCGAACAATTGGCGGCGATCATGCACAAGGGTCTGGTCGTCGATGTCGATGGCAAGCCAATCTACACGGATGAAGATTCGGCACGTCGCCTTGCACTGCCGATCAGTTTCCTCTCAGGCGCGACCAACCAGATTTTCTATCCCGAGAGCGGGCAGCGCACGCGCGCCTGGTTGTCACAGCACAATGGCAATGAACTCTATCGTCAGCGGATCATTCCCGGCTACGGCCACATGGACCTGTTCATCGGACGCAACGCGCATCGTGAAGTAACACCGACGTTGCTGGAAGAGCTGGAGTGGCTGGACCGACAAGCAGGTGCTGGCGAAGGGCGCGAGGCGGGTTGAACCGAGGGTCGGCTTACCGGCCCTTGCCCCTGCTTCAGCTTTCCTCACGAATCTCGCTGCCGATGGCCTCGAACCGCACGGTGACGATGTGCAGCCGCGCACCCCTTCTTTTCAACTCGAGATATTGGTTGGCGACTGCAGAAGCGACTAGCCGCTTCCAGCCGTCGCCGGTGCGAAGGCTCCAAGCAGGCCGGGCAAGGAGCTTCTCCCCGGGGGTGCCGGTGCTGGGCGATGCTAGAACCCAAAGGCAGTGGTGCGAGTGATCATACCAGCCGTCTCCTAGGCTGTGGCCTGGGCAAGGAAGTTGCCAAGCTGGCCAGGGCCGTATCGCTCAGCGGCCATACTATTGGTGGTCGCTTGCCTGGCGGTTACATACTCCGGCTGCGCGGATTTGTGTTTCGAACCTCGAATCCGCTGCGCGGATCAGGCGAAGGTTTCTACCGGCTGGATCTGCGGCAATTCGACCTGCTCGGCCATGAATGGCGTGGCATCCCAGAAATCGAAGGATGTGAGGGCAACGATCTGAGGGCGGAGGATTGCGGCATCGTCTTCCGCCTTGTCCGCGCCCGGTTCTTCCTGTGTGCTCGGGAACCAGCCTGCCCAGGTGTTTTCGTCGTAGCCATTGGCGGTGAGGAAATCGATGACCTGCTGCTGCGACTGGTAATTGGCATAACGGATATTGCCGTCGGCATGCATATAGGCGTGGAGGTAGGCTGTGCCGTCGGTGAGCGCGAAATAGACCTCCTGCAAGCCATCGCCGTCATAGTCGTCGGCACCCAGCACGCGGTTGATATTCTCGATCGCGAGGTCGTTCTGGAAACGCTGCTGGCTGTCATCGTCGCTGCCGGCAACGACATCGCCACTCTCCACCAGTGGATCTACATAGATACCTGCTACCCGCGTCTCGCCGGCCCAGCTGTAATCGTCGAAATAAACCAGTCCGTCGGGCGCTGTGCCAACCGTGGCGAAGCGGCCGATAGCGTCATTGACGAGGATCTGGTCGATATCGCCATCGCCATTGACGTCGGCCGCGCCGATCCGCAGCCAGGATCCGTTGCCGCCTAGGGCATTGCCGTCGAAATCGCGAATGGCGTTCATGGCACCCTGGTAGACTGAAGGATCGGCTGTCTCGAAATTCACCGATACGCCAGTGCCGGGGAGCAGCCGCACAGTCGTATTGCCGAATCTCAGATATTCGACCCCCGTCAGCGTATCGGTGCCGTCGGGCCCCGATACTTCGAACACGCCCGTGGACGTCTGAGTCACGGTGTAATTCGCGCTGTTGCCGCTCACGACAGCGGTATCGATGTTTGATCCGCCTTCGATCGTGTCGGTACCGCGCCCGCCATTGAGCAGGTCCTGCCCGTCGCCACCGTCGAGGGTGTCGGCACCTGCCCCGCCGTATAGCTCGTCGCTACCGCCGAGCCCACGGAGTGTGTCGTTGCCCTGGTCCCCGAACAGGAAGTTATCGATTTCGCTCCCTGTGATCCGGTCATTGCCGAGCCCGCCGCGGAAATGCGTCTGAAGAGGGTTCTCGAGAATGTCGTCGAGGATCGTGCCTAGCCCTGTGTCGGCCAGAACCGCGAGGTCGAGATCGCCGATTGAATAGGCAAAGCCGCGATAGAACACCACACCGTTCATGAGCCCGGTCAATGGATCGTCGGTGTTGCCCGGGAAAGCATTGCTGTTGCCATAGTGGGTGTAGTTGCCGACCGTCAGCTCGAGATCGCCGCCCAGCAAAGCCTCGACATTGGGACCGCGAAAGTAATCCTCCCCGGCGATATCCAGTCGGCGAAGGTCATAGACTGTCGCGAAATTTCCCTGCGAATTGGTGTCGGTGTTGTAGTAACCGATGAAGCCCAAGGCGTGCCCGATTTCATGCAACAACACACTGAGACCGTCGGTGCGGTCGGACGGAATATCGTCGCGCGTTTGCGGGGTTGGGTCGAGGAACAGTTCGTTGAGCAGGTAATCGCGCGAGAACTGAAGGATAATGTCATGGCCGCCGTTGCTGACGTTCTGGCCTGTCTGCAGCTCGTGGGCCGGGGCGCCAATGATGACGTTCACACCGTCGAGCTGTCCGATATTTGTGCCATTGCCCCAGCCGCCCTGTGCGCGTCCGCTGGAAGTCGTGTCGAGCAGCTCGACCCGCACTGCCACATCGGCGTCGCCGGCCAGCACGGCACCCCACAGGCGGAACGCTTCATCTGCGAGTGCCAGTAGCAGGTCGATGATGTCCTGCGAGATGCCAGCGCGGTTGATAATGAAATAGGTTGGATTTAGCGCCACCGGCGACCCCCATGAATAGCTTCGCCCGCGCTAAGTCGAAAACTCTCCGGTGGCAACGCGGGACTGCCGGGAGGTTGGGATATACTTGCGCCTGCTATGAACTCTCGCCCGGTTTCTTCCAATTCGGAAGGAATGCACACAGCACCGCGAACCAGCCGGCAGTAATTATGGCGAAGGCATAAAGCAGCAAGGTCGCACCTCCCAGCATGATCATGACAAACGCGGCAAAGGCATAGAAGTCGCGCATGGCGATCCATGTGAGCCATTGCCGGATCCGCGATGGCCGTGCCCCGAACCGATGCTTGAGGCCATCGAAGGTGAAGTTGGCGTCATCGCGGCGCGATTGCCAGCCGAGCATGGCGCTGCCATTGGCAAGGATGAGGCAGGCCAGTGCGCCTGCCAAACCTGCCGACTGGTCACCGTTCATGTAGACATTGTAGCTGACACCGCCGACGAACCCGAGATTGGTTGCGGCGTCGGTCAGGCTGTCCATCATCGCGCCTCGGGCCGAGCTGCGGAATGTAGCCCGGGCCATCTCCCCATCGACACCGTCGATGATCGAAGCCAGCTGGAATAGCGCGGCACCGGCCAGCAGCCCGGCTGCTCCGCCAAACAGCAGGCATGCCAGCATGATCAGGCCGACCAGCCCAGCTGCCAAGGTCGCGTGCCAGGGGCGGGCACCCGGCCAGCGCAGGACGATCCGGGTGATGGCCTGCGAAATCGGGCGGTTGAGATGCCGCGAGACGATCCCGTCGCCTGGCTTCCCGGTCGATGCTACGATCCGGTGGGCAGCCTGATTGAGCCCGGCGACATCAGCGGCGACAACGTCGGTCCAACTGTCGGCGATGTTGCGCATTTCGTCGTCCGTCATGCTCTGCACTGCAGCGCCGCCAATCCATCCTGCCGCCTCCACAATGTCGCTATCGGTCGGATGGAGGACAGTGCCAGGTGCGAGCCGCTCCAACTCGCTGCGGCAGAGGCTGCTGGGTTCCCAGCCGCCCGGAACAGCGATGACGACGGGGTGCTTGGCATTGGACTTGTGCAACTGCATCATGCCCCTTGCAGCCGCTGGAATACCGGCAACAAGGCTGTTGGCCGCTCGCTCGCTCGCGAACAGAATGCATAAAGGGGCGGTTGCGGACATGGCCTTGAGCTGGCCTTTCAAGCAGCTTGCAAATTCGCGTTGGCGGTTGCATCGCCATCTACAGGCGAGGCTGCCAAGCGCAAGCCGGACAGGCCGCAAGGGTACTGCGAACCAACTGCATGATGACGACAGCTCTTCAGACCCGCGTGAAGGCGCTGCAGAACCCGCTCGACCGGGCGCTTTACCATCCGCTTGCGGCCCGGCTGGCGCGCCTGCTGGCGCGCACACCCGTGACACCCAACATGGTGTCGGTCGGAGGAGGGATGGCGATTGTCCTGGCGGGTATTGCCTATGTGCAGCCTGGCTGGCCCTGGACGGCACTGCTGGGGTTGGTGCTGCATATGTCTTGGCATGTACTGGACGGGGCCGACGGCGATCTTGCGCGGCTGACGGGAAAGGCCAGCCCCACCGGGGAGATCGTCGACGGTTTGTGCGATTATAGCGGGCACCTCGTCCTATACCTGATGTTGGGCAGCATGGCCGCGCAGGACGCCGGGTGGCTAGCGTGGGCGCTGATGCTGGGTGGAGGGGTTAGCCACATATTGCAGGCCAGCTTCCATCAGTCGCAGCGGCGGCGCTATTTGAACTGGATCCACGGCGTGCCTTGGCTGGGCTCCACGGGCGAAAGCGCTGCGGGGAAAGGCCTTGGCAGGTTGGGTCGGGCCTACCTCGTGGTGTCCGGCTGGTTTGCGCCGTACGACCAGGAGGTTGAAGCCGCCTTGACCGACCCCGTCCGCGGCGAGGCGCTGCGCGCGAGGATACTTGAGCTGGGGCCGGAACCACTCTCAGGAAGCACGCTGCTGGGGTCGAATTACCGTACGATCGCGCTGGGGCTCTCCATGTTCGCCGGCTCGCCCCTGTGGTATTTTGCCTTCGAGTTGGTGGTGCTCAACCTGCTCCTGCTTGCGACTGTGGTTCGATCTCGCAAGATACTCTCGAGCCTGCGCGCAATGCTCTAACTCCCGGCAAGGATACGGCGATAGATTTCCAGATTGGCTTGCGCGAACTTGCGTCGGTCCATCTGTCTGGCCCGAACGAGCCCTCTTTCCCGAAGCGATACAGCCAATCCCGGTTCGTCGAGGATCCTGCGCAGAGCGGCTCCGATGGTTGCAGGGTCGCGGGGATCGACAAGCAGGGCGGCTCCGGCGGTCACTTCCGGCATGGCGGAGACATTGCTGGTCACTATCGGGCACCCGCTCGCCATGGCTTCGGCCAGTGGCATGCCAAATCCTTCGCAGAGCGAAGGGTGCAGCAGGGCAAGCGCCCCGGCATACAAGGCCGCAAGAGCGTCATCATCCTGTGGTGAGAGGCAATGGACCCGACCGCCAACGCCAAGATCGTGAGCAAGACTGGTCAATTGGCTCGCGCCTGCTCCCTGCCGCTGGACAATAATGAGATGTATCTCCGGTCTGTCCGCAAAGGCTGCGGCGAAACCGCGCACAGCACCGACGTGGTTCTTGTAGGGTGCAGACTGACCCACTGTGAGAACATAATCAGAGATCGGGGTGCCGACGTTGGGCAGCCTGTCTGAACAGCTGGTGTGCGGGCGAAAGCGATTGGACACGCCCGGTGGGGCCGTGAAAATGCGCTCCGCCAACTCCGGACGGTGGGCGAGGATCGCGCGGCGAGTAGCTTCACTGACAGTCACCAAGGCGGCCGAGTGATCCAGCGCCCGGCGGATACCATGGCGATAGAATGCCCCCTGGATGCGTCTCTTCAGACCGGGTTTGCACAAGGCCGGGTCATCCAGCCACATGATATCGTGGATCGTTGTAACGCACGGGATCGGTACCCCGCGCGGGAGAATGTTGGCAGGGCCGTGGAACAGGTCGAACCGATCAAATTCGACCATCCGTGGAAGCCACCACATGGTTGTCGGGCTGTTGGCCCCGGCCCTTAGCTCAATCTCGCTGACATTCGGTGCGAGCGACAATCGTGCACCGTGCGAGGAATGGCGTAGGAAAGTAAAGTGCCAGTCCGGTGCCAGGTCCGGCAAATATTCGACCAGCGCCTGCACAACGGCTCCAATCCCGCTGGGGCGGGGTCTGATATAGCGGCAGTCGAGGCAGACGGACGGCATGCAACACGCAGCCATCGCGGCTCGGCGAAGCAGGCGCAAGTGGCAATTCATCGTCCGCTCATGCAATAGTCGGCAGACATTCGCGGCTGTCGGAGTATCCGGCGGTGAAGAAGACTGACCGGGCCGAATTTGCGCCATAGTCGAGTTGAAACGCGTTCCAGGCGCTATGAAGGCATTGGCGATTGGGTGATTCATGGCTAACGGAACGGTCCCTTCGCCAAATGATTTTCGACTAGTGGCAAAAGGTCGCATCGCGGCACCCGCAGGAAATACGGGGCTGACGAAAGAAAAACCGGGGTTGGACGTTATGCGTCTGTCAGCGCCTTTTGGCGAGCATGCTTCGCTGTGAATTGAGTTGAGGTTTTTGGGTCTATGACAGCAATTCGGGTTGCCATTGTCGGCATCGGCAACTGCGCAAGTTCGCTTGTGCAGGGTGCAGCGCATTATGCGCGCGGCACTTCGACCCAGGGTCTGATACACGATTATATCGGCGGCTATTCCGCCGGCGACGTGGCATTTGTGCTTGGTGTCGACGTTGATGCCCGCAAGGTCGGCAAGGACATTGCCGAAGCGATCTTTGCTGCACCCAACAACACCAAGGTCTTTTGTAGCGACGTGCCCAAGACCGGAGCTAGAGTTATCCGTGGACGTGTGCTCGATGGCGTCGCGGACCACATGACCGAGGCCGGTGAGCGTGGTTTCATGATCGCCGACGGTCCCGATGCGACGCAAGCCGAAATGGTCGCGGCCCTACGGGATACGAAAGCCGAAATCCTTTTGAATTTCCTCCCGGTCGGCTCGCAAGATGCGAGCGAATTCTACATGGAATGCGCGCTCGAAGCCGGTGTTGCGGTGGTTAACTGCATCCCGGTCTTCGTTGCCAGTGACCCGGAATGGGAAGCACGGTTCCGCGAACGCGGACTCCCGATCGTGGGTGACGATATCAAGGCCCAGATCGGGGCCACTATCGTCCACCGAACACTGTCCAGCCTCTTCACCACTCGCGGTGTGACAGTGGAACGGACCTACCAGCTCAATACCGGCGGCAATACCGATTTCATGAACATGCTCGATCGCCAGCGGCTGACGAGTAAGAAGGAATCGAAGACCGAGGCTGTGCAGGCAGCGCTCGCTCAACGCCTTGCCGACGAGAATATCCAGATCGGCCCGTCCGAGTATGTCCCGTGGCAGAAGGACAACAAGCTGTGTTTCCTGCGGCTGGAGGGCACGCAGTGGGGCGATGTCCCGGTTGAGCTGGAGTTGCGGCTCGCGGTTGAGGACAGCCCCAATGCCGCAGCTTGCGTGATGGATGCGATCCGCTTCTGCAAGTTTGCGCTCGACAATGGCGATAGCGGCGCACTGATCGCGCCGAGCGCCTATTACTGCAAGCACCCGCCGCAGCAGATTGACGAAGATACCGCAGGCCGCATGCTAGACGAATATGTCGCGCGTCACGTCCAGGCGGCTGAATAGGCGAGGCCTGGCGAAACATGGACGCGCTGATCCTCGCCGCCGGACTTGGCAGCCGCCTCAGGCGGGTCGAGCCTTGCAAGCCGCTCACGCAGCTGCATGGATTGTCCTTGCTGGAGATCGGCGTGCGCCAGCTGGCGAGTGTCGGAGTTAAGCGGGTCGTCGTCGCCACCGGCTACCACGCCGAGGAGATCGAAGCGGAGCTACCTGCCATAGCGCGCAGGTCGGGTATCGCAGTGGAGGCGCGACGGGTCGCCGACCATGGCAGGCCCAATGGCTATTCGGTCATTGCCGGTGCTGCGGATTTCAAGGGCGAATTCCTGCTGCAAATGGCAGATCACGTCTTTGCTCGCTCGATCCTGGCGAAGATGATGGCAGCTGGGCCGGTGGAGGATCGCGCGTTGCTGGCCATCGATCGCCGCTTGACCTCGCCATTGATCGATCCCGACGATGCGACCTGGGTGGCAACCCGTATTGACGGCACGATCGACCGGATCGGCAAACACCTGACAACTTATGATGCTGTCGACTGCGGGGTGTTCCGCGCTTCGCAGGCGCTGCCGGAGGCCATCCAGTCGGCGATCCATGACGGAATGCCGGGGTCATTGTCGGACGGTATGCAGCGGCTCGCTGATAGGGGTCAGGCTGCGAGTGTCGATATTGGCGAAGCGTGGTGGATTGATATCGATGATCCGCCGATGCTGGAGATGGCGACATCGCAGGTCCGAGCCGAGTTGCCGGAGATTTTCGCTGCGGAGGCGGCGGTGTCATGACGGCCCCGCTGCTCCTTGATCTGACCCGTTCGGCAGGGCGCCGGTGGAGCGGGCGCACACCCAGTGGTATCGATCGCGTGTGCGATGCCTATGCCGCACATTTTGCAGGCGAAGCCTTGGCAGTGTTGCAAGTGCGCGGACGCCCGATCGTGTTTGATCGCGCAGCCTCCATCCGCCTCTTTGCAGCGCTGGATGCCCCAACGAGCCAATTCCGCCGTACATTCGCGGCGTTGCACCTGCGGCAGCTGGCTCGCCCGGTCGATCGGGAGCTTACACGCGGCTCACTCTATCTCAACGTCGGGCACTCCGATTTCGATCTCGACGCCCATTGGCGTTGGGTGGAGCGTCGAGGTCTTCGTCCGATCTACCTGCTGCACGACTTGATTCCGGTCACTCATCCGCACGTGACAACGCCGCACAAGACCGCGCGCCATCGAGGAAGGGTGGTTCGCGCCTTGCAGGAAGCGGCCGGGATAATCGTCAATTCCAACGCCACTGCGGCCGAAGTCAGGGGCTTTGCTACCCGCGAAGGTTTGTCGCTGCCACCGATGCTGGCAGCACCCATTGCCGGGGCGCGGTTGCCAGTGCCGCTGCGGTCTTCGCCAAGTCGCATTCCGACTTTCGTTGCCATTGGCACGATCGAAAGGCGCAAGAACCATCACTTGTTGCTCAAGGTATGGTCGCAGCTTGTTGCCAGAATGGGCAATCATGCTCCGAAGCTGGTCCTCGCCGGGAATTGGGGGATCGGATCGGGCGAGGTGCGCGCCAAGTTGGCGACGGACCTGCGCCTGCGCCGGGTTGTGGAAGTCAGGACCAACCTTGACGACGGCGAACTCGCGCGGCTTTTGGTCAGCGCGCGCGCAGCCTTGTTGCCGACCATGGCCGAGGGTTTCGGCCTGCCGATGGTTGAAGCGCTCAAGCTGCGGGTTCCGGTGATTGCCAGCGACTTGCCGAGCTTTCGCGAAATCGGACAAGGGATACCCAGGCTGCTCGCTTCCCATGATGTCGATGGCTGGACCGATGCGATTGCGGAGTTTTGCGAGGACGGCCCTGGACGCAAACGGCAAATGGGACTGATGGCGCAGTTCCATCCTCCGAGCTGGTCGGAGCACTTCACGAGCCTCGACGCCTGGCTGGAAGGTCTGCAAAGCGGAATCGAAGCGAAGGGTTTTGCCCCTGACCGCAATCGCCCCTACAAAGTCACCTTGTGGGCGGGATGACGGGGTCGAGAATCACAGTGCTGGACAGGTTAAAATCCATCAGCCCGCTATTCCTGGCGGTGGTAGCGCTGCCGACCTTGTTGGCGGTGGTCTATTTCGGTGCACTGGCGGAGGACATCTATGTCTCCGAATCGCGCATCATCGTGCGTAGCCCGTCGAAGCCCGATACCTCGCCACTCGGCTCTGTCTTCGGCGCCAGTGCGATCACCGGGGCGACAGAGGAAAGCAACGCCGTGCGCGAATTCCTCCGCTCGCGCGCAGCGCTGGAGGAGATCGACAAGGACGGCTTTGTCCGCAATGCATATGGCAAGGGCGACATCTTCTTCGTCGATCGCTTCGGCGGCCTCGGTGGTGACAGCTTCGAAGAGCTGTACGAATATTTCGGCGAGAAGCTGGCGATCGAGGATGGCCAGAGCGTGCTGGTTCTGCGGCTGCGGGTCGAAGCCTTCGATCCGCAGGCCGCCAAGGAGATCAATGAGCGTTTGCTGCGGCGATCCGAAGCGCTGGTCAACTTGCTTTCTGAGCGGGCGCGGACCGACGCTATCAGCTTCTCGGAGCTGGAGGTGATCGACGCCCGCAGGGAAGCGAAGAGCGCTTCGTTGGCTCTGGCCACATTTCGTGATCGGCAAGGCGTTATCGACCCTGAAATGCAGGCCAAAGTGGGCCTGCAAACTATCTCCCAACTCCAGGAAGAGCTGATCGCGACCCGCACCCAGTTGCTGCAGATGCGGACCTACACCCCGCGCGCATCGCAAATTCCCTTCCTCAAGACCCAGGTCGCTGAGTTGGAGCGCGAAATTGCGCGGCAGACCAAGCGTATCGCCGGCGGATCGGGTTCGCTCTCCGCCAATGCCGCGCGTTATCAGGAGCTGACGCTGGCCTCGCAATTTGCCGAACAGCAGCTCGCCATAGCGCTGGCCTCTCTGCAGGATGCCCAAGCCGAGGCGCGGCGCAAGCAGGCCTATGTCGAACGGATCGCCAACCCCTCGCTGCCTGACTACGCCACCTATCCCCGCCGCTGGCGTAATATCTTCGCTACCTTGCTGCTGGGCCTGCTGGCCTGGGGCGTGCTGTCCATGTTGCTGGTGGGTATTCGCGAGCACCGCGACTGATGGCGAGCAGCGCACCTCGCCCGGCCACGCTGGTCGATAGCCTGCGAAGCAACAAGCGCATTATCGGTGCGTTGCTCGTACGCGAGATGCTCACGCGCTACGGCCGGCACAACATCGGCTTCCTGTGGCTGTTCGTGGAACCCATGCTGTTCACGCTCGGTGTCACTGCGTTGTGGACTGCGACCAAATCCGTCCACGGCAGCGACCTGCCGATCGTCGCCTTCGCGTTGACCGGCTATTCCAGTGTGCTGCTGTGGCGGAACATGCCGGGCCGCTGCATCGGCGCGCTGTGGGCGAACCTGTCGCTGATGTACCACCGCAACATCAAGGTGCTGGACGTCTACTTTGCGCGGCTGCTGCTGGAATTCGGCGGAGCGACCATTTCCTTCGCGGTGCTTGCGCTCGTTCTTATGTCCGTCGGGATGTTGACCCCGCCGGAGGACTTCCTGACTGTTGCTGGCGGTTGGTTGCTGCTGGCATGGTTTGGCTCCGCTCTGGCGACTTTCCTTGGCGCGCTTTCGCATGAGAGCGAGCTGGTGGACAAGCTGTGGCACCCGTTTTCCTACCTGCTTTTCCCGCTTTCCGGGGCGGCCTTCCTGGTCGATGCACTGCCTGTGTTTGCGCAGGAAATCGTGCTGTGGATCCCGACGGTGCACGGCGTCGAGCTGGTACGTGAAGGCTGGTTCGGATCGCAGGCGCGGGCGATCTACGACATCGGCTATCTCGTCAGCGTCAACCTCACGCTGTCGGTGGCAGCCTTGCTGACAGAACGCTGGGTTGCTCGCCGGGTGGTGCCCGAATGATCCGTGTCCGCGACCTCCATAAGAGTTATCCGACCCGGTTCGGCCAGAAGCGCGTGCTCGAAGGGATCGACTTCGAGCTGGCAAAGGGTGAACGGTTAGGCATCCTCGGTCGCAACGGCGCGGGCAAGTCGACTCTAATCCGGCTGGTCAGCGGAGCGGAAAAGCCAACTTCGGGTTCAATCGAACGCAGCATGTCGGTCTCGTGGCCGCTGGCCTTCGGCGGTGCATTCCAGCCGCAGCTTACCGGTATCGACAACGTCCGTTTCATCACCTCGGTCTACGACCAGGATTTCGCACGCAACCTCGCCTTCGTCGAGGATTTCGCCGAACTGGGGCCCTATCTGCGCGAACCGGTGCGGACTTATTCGTCCGGCATGCGCGCGAGGCTGGCGTTTGCCATTTCCATGATCATCGAGTTCGACTGTTTCCTCATCGACGAAATCGGGGCCGTCGGTGACGCGCGCTTCCATGATCGCTGCAATCGCGAGCTTTTCGAGGTGCGCAGCGACCGGGCGATGATCATCATCTCGCACGATGCCGGATACTTGCGAGAACACTGCAACCGCTGGGCGATCCTGCACGAAGGCAGGTTGCAGCAGTTCGGCGATTTCGAGCAGGCTTATGCCACTTACAAGGAACTGATCGGGGCCGATACAGAGGCTGATCCAGTGCCCGTCGACACATCGAACCGAGCGCGGATGATCGATTCCTCGCAGCATTCGGCGCTCAGCGACGAGCGGTTCCGGGCGCTGGTGCAGCAGGGCGACTGGGCCCGCGATGAACGCAAGTGGGCCGAGGCGGCCGAGGACTACACCCGCGCGCTGGCGCTCTATCCGTATCAGCGCAGCTACTGGACCCAGCTTGGCCACATGGAGAAGGAGCAAGGCCACTTTGCCGAGGCAGAGACCGCCTATCGCACTGCGATCGCGCTGGGCGAGCCATTGGCCGATGTGGAAGAGCACGCGGTGTTCGTGATGGAGCGGCTGGGCGATGCCGAGGCGGCACCGCTGCGCGGGCCGCTGGCCGGCAAGGCATCATTGCAGCCACCGGCAATGCCGGATGTCCAGGCGCTAGGGTGGCTGTTCCAGGCAGCCCCGGTGGGCTCTCTGGAGGTCATGCGCGCGTGCGATACACTGGACGCGCTCGGCGCTATTCTCGCTGCCGGGCCGAACACTCGCAGAGCGGTTGCACAACCGTCCGAAGCAATGGCCCGCCGCGTCTGCTGCATCTTTGCGCAGCCAGTGCTCGACCAAGATACCCCGGCAGAGCTCTTGCACAGGCTCAGAAGTGCCGGTGCGTTCGCTGACTGGCCAAAGACCGTAGCCGCCCTCGAAATCGCTCCCCAACGGACAGGGGCGGGCAGCGCCTTGGTTCACTGACTATGCCGGACACTAGAAAGACCATTCTCATCGACGGCTATAACCTCGGGCTCGAGAAGGGCACCGGGGTTGCCACCTATGCCCGCAATCTAAGCTACGAACTCAACGCCCTCGGTCATCAGGTCGCAGTGCTCTATGGCAATCGCGGGACCCATGTGCGCGATGATCTGCTGCACGAAATCTCGTTTTTCGATGGGCCGGTCGAACAGGCGCGCATCTTCGAACTGCTGGAACGGGCCAAGCAGGCCCTGCGCTTCCCGCTGAGCTACAAGGCCAAGCAAGTGCCGATCACCGGGCGCGTCGTCAGCCGCACCTTCAGCGCGCGATTGCCCTATTTCGATGCCATCTACAACGCCAGCGAGGTATTCCAGAACGGGCAGGCGGTATTCTGGCTGTGGAAGAAGCTGCTCAACGTCAACCTGCCCCAGCGGCCCGATCTTGCGCACTGGACCTATCCGCTGCCGGTGCGGGTGCCCAAGGTGCCCAATATCTACACCATGCACGACCTCGTGCCGCTGAAGCTGCCTTACACCACGCTCGACAACAAGCGGCGGTACTTGCGCTTGATGAAGCTGATCGGCGAGCGGGCCGAGCACGTCGTGACAGTCTCGGAAAATTCGAAGCGCGACCTGGTCGAGCTGGTCGGTATCCCTGAAGAGCGGATCACCAACACCTACCAGTCGGTGCAGATCCCCGCCAAGTATCGCGACAAGCCCGAAGAGCAGGTCGCCCGCGAAGTCGAGGGGATCACGGGTTTTGGCTATAAGGGCTATTTCCTGTTTTGGGGCTCGCTTGAGCCCAAGAAGAACATCGGCCGCATGATCGAAGCCTACATGGCGAGCGAAGTGAAAACGCCGCTTGTGATTATCGGCGCGCAGGCTTGGAAGGCGGAAAAGGAACTTGCGCTGCTGAATGAAGGCAAGTGGGAACAGGATACCTTTGTTGCGTCCAGCAATGTCGAGCGTCGCCGCGGCGCGCGCAAGCGAATCATCCGACTGGATTATGCGCCGTTCAGCCTGCTGGTCAGCCTCATTCGCGGTGCCAAGGGGGCGCTGTTTCCTTCGCTCTACGAAGGATTCGGCCTGCCTGCGCTGGAAGCGATGCTGCTCCAGACCCCGGTAATCTGTTCGAACACCAGCTCGCTCCCCGAAGTCGCCGGCGATGCCGCACGGATGGTCGACCCCTATGATACGCAGGCCATCACCGCCGCGATCCGCGAGCTTGACGCCGATGCGGACCTGCGCGCCGAGCTGGTCGAACGTGGCATTGCCCAGGCGGAGCGCTATAGTCCCGACAAGTATCGCGATCGTCTCAGCGCGGTCTATTCGAGGTTCCTGTGATGGAAAACACCGCTCAATCGCTCCGCCTTGCCCTGCTGGCCGGTAGCGCTGCCCTGATGGCGGGTTGCTCGTCTTTCGGTGCGGCAGGGCCGGGGACGGATACAATCAGCAACGCCGGGCAGGAAAGCTACGCCGGAACCGACATCGCTGTGGTCGAGCTTGACCGGGCAACGACCAGCCGTATCACCGCTTTTTCGCGTGCGACCAGCTTTGCCGAAGTTTTTGGTGATGCCGGGGTTGGCGCGCCGCTCATCGAACGCGGCGATGTCGTCAGCGTGACCTTGTGGGAAGCGCCGCCGGCGGTCCTGTTCGGCGCTGCAGCGGACCCACGGGCAAGCGCAGGCGGCACGGTGGCAGAAGCGGAGGTCCTTCCTGACCAGCGGGTCGATGAAGACGGCACCATCGCGGTACCCTTTGCAGGCAAGGTTGCAGTGGCAGGCCGCACTCCGTCGCAGGTGCAGGACGCCATCGTCGGTCGCCTGCGGGGCAAAGCCCACGATCCGCAGGCAATCGTCCGTGTGGTCGACAATGAAGCCAGTACCGTGACTGTGCTTGGGAAGGTTGCCACTAGCCAGCGCGTGCCGCTGACCGCGCGCGGTGAGAGGCTGCTCGATGTGCTGGCCGAAGCCGGCGGCCCAACCGAGGATGTCGAGAAGACGACCGTGCGCCTGACCCGCGGTGCCAAGGCTGCGACCATGGCGCTGGATGCCGTGATCCTCGATCCTGCCCAGAACGTCACCTTGCGGGCCAATGACGTGCTGACGGTGATCCACCAGCCCTACAGCTTCATCGCGTTGGGTGCGGTGGCGCGCAATGCCGAGGTGCCGTTTGAAGGCTCCGGCCTTTCGCTGGCGCAGGCGCTCGGCCGCATTGGCGGCTTGCGCGATGATCGTGCTGATATTCGCGGTGTGTTCGTGTTCCGCTTCGAAGAAGCCGGCGCGCTCGATCCGGCGGTGGCGGCCTCGGCGCAAGCGACACAGGAAGGCAGGATTCCGGTGGTCTATCGCCTGGACTTGTCCGATGCCGCTGGCTTCTTTGCAGCGCAGGATTTTGCCATTCGCGATGACGATGTGCTCTATGTGTCCAGCGCGCCGGGGGCTGACCTGCAAAAGTTCCTGTCCACGCTTTCGAATGTCGCGCTGTCGACTATCGCGATCAAGAATTCGCTGTAGGTTTGCGAAGATAGTCCAGCGCCAGCGGCAAGAAACCGCGGTTTCGGCTTGTTGTGAATTGTTCATAATTCATTGAATTATCTGGATTGACCACAGGCTTTTTTGTGTTAGCCCTTTCCCTAAAGACAGAGCAGGGTCGCATCCTGAAAAATTCAACCACATTGCGCGCGGCAGCGCCATTCATGGAGTTTGCGAATGGTCGACGTCCTGATCGCCACCGATGGTGATGAGAACTGGGTATTGAGTCCCGATGGTACGGTAATTTATGTCGCCGGTAATGATGGCTTCCTGCGGGTCTACGATGCGCAGAGCGGCGATCTGCTTTACGAAGTCGAGGTGGGCCACGATCTCGGGGCGCTCTCGCTTTCACCTGACGGTACACAGCTGGCAATCGTCGAAGAAGTTGCGGCGAATGTGAGCCAATCCAACTCGTGGACCAGCAACACGGCGGATGTCAGCTTCTACATTGTCGACCTGAGCACATTCGGTGCGGATGAATATGTGTTTACGGTCACAGGAAGTGACTACACCTTTGCCGACATCACCTGGAGCGACGAGGACACGCTGCAAATCTCGCAGAACATCCTGCCGGGATGGAGCGGATGGGCGCCGCTGAGCACGTTTGAGCTGATCAGTGGTGAGATTACCCAGAATGGCAGCTACTACGCCGGTCTCGGCAGTGCCGCCTCGCTGCTTACAATTCCGCGGTCCGACACTGTCCTGCTCGGCCAGCTGGGCCTCTCGTCGGCTGAATATTTTCTCATCTCTCCGGATGGCACTTCGATTACCAGCAATGGTATCTACGACAACGGCGTCTATGGCTATGCCGAGGGTATCGAAGCGGCATCGGGCGTGACCGAGGACGACCGGATCGTGATCGTCACAGGTGGCGATGTGCACGTCTACGACGGGACGATGCAATACATCGATACCCTCACCAACTACTATCCTACTCTGGGCAATTCACGCGGTGTGGCTTTCAGCCCGGACGGTCAGCGTATGTTCTTCATGGACACGCAGAACCAGACAATCGTCGTCATTGATGCCTACAATTTTTCGCTGGTTGGCACGGCCGAGCTTCCGGGCGTGAATTTCGAAACGCTGCAGCTGGGCGAAGAGCTGATCATCGCTGACGATGGCGAGGGTATTTATTACAATACTTCAAGCGGCATTGCCTATGTATCGATCGACCTGCCTGACCTCGGCACCGACGGCGACGATATCCTGCGCGGTACTTCTGGTGATGACATTATCGACGGCATGGCCGGTGCTGATGTCATCTATGGCTACGAAGGGAACGATTGGCTGATTGGCGGTCCTGACAACGACCGGCTCTTTGGCGGCGTGGGTTTCGATATTGCCAGCTACGAGACCTCCGATTCCGGCGTCGTCGTCAACCTTTCGACGACCGGCTCGCAGGCAACCGGCGGGGCGGGCAGCGATACGCTGAATTCCATCGAGGGGCTCCACGGCTCCGGTTACGATGACCGCCTGACTGGCGATGCTGGCAGCAACCTCATCTTCGGCTTCAGCGGCAATGATATCATCCGCGGGCGTGAAGGCGACGACGACCTCTATGGTGAAGGCGGCAATGACGAGCTGTACGGTGGCTGGGGTGTCGACTGGTTGTTCGGCGGAAACGGCAACGACTTGCTCGATGGCGGGGTCGGCGCTGACCGGCTGGAAGGCGGCAATGGCGACGACATTTATATCGTCGACAACGAAGGTGACCAGATCATTGAAACCGCCAGTGGCGGTAACGACACCATGCGGGTCTATGGTTTCAATGCGACGATTGCTTCGGCCGTTGAGACACTGGTCATCATGGAAGGTGCTTACAATGCCACCGGCAACTTCGCTGCCAATACGCTGATTGGTTCGGATCAAGCCAATATTCTCACCGGCCTCGGCGGCGACGACACGCTCGATGGTGGTGCAAATGTCGATACTGCGGTCGTGAACGGCAACCAGGCCGACTACACGGTGACCCAGACTTCGACCGGCGTGTTCGAAGTGAGTGGACCTGATGGTACCGACACATTGACGGCGATCGAATATCTCCAGTTCGACGATGCGACGATCCGCTTGATGCCGGGTGAAGGCGTCACCGTCGACTTCAGCGCTGATTTCCAGTCGTTTATGGAAAGCATCCGTGACTTCGACGGCAACGATCTGGGCGGGGCCGGTGCGTGGGTGTGGCTCGGCGAGGCGGACGTCAACGGGGATGGCGATCTCGACCAGATCCTGGTCAATCGCGACATTGGGCGTTTCGCCACAGTCGGGACGGCTGAAGACGGCATGATCTATTTCGACGACTATGGCTGGGCCGGCGAAACCCGCATTGCCGGGATCTATGTCGATCCGCTGGTGCAAAGCGGGGATGTCGTTGCCGGAAGCGATGAAGACAGTCAGCGGCGTTTCCAGAACGACCTTGAGATCGGCAACATCAACCAGATCCTTGGCGCTGACGACTACGATGGCGACGGTTTGCAGGAAGTGTATTTCGCGCTCACTGACGGTACGGCATACCTTCACGCCTATATGCACGCCGATGGCAATATCCAGTACGCCAACTACCAGTCGGAGCAGCAGGTGATCGATTACCTCACCGCCAATGGCTACGACGCCAGCACCTGGGCCGGCTGGTTCCCGAGCACTCAGGAAGGATCAGGTGACAAGGCGGCTGAGAACGGCGAAATTGGTTCAGGGGCCGATCTGGGTCTCGATCCGGCGGCAGTGTTCGGCTTCGATCCTTGGCACCAGGCGGCTGGCGAAGGTTTGCCCAACCCGAGCTTCCTGCAAGCCAACCAGATCGAACTGCCTTTTGTCCAGCTTGCAGACAGCTTTGCCTGACTAGGCTGACGCGACAAAATACCAGCCTTGCGTTATCGTGCCCCGGAGCCCTGCCCCGGGGCAGATCGCACAGGAGGAGGATTGATGCAGCGTGTCCTATCGAGTGCCTATCCCCTTGCGCCCAGCGTTTTCGATCCTGACTGCGCCGCTGCTGGTGGCTTGTGTGAGTAACGGTGGTTTGGCGAACTGTTCGGCCGAAGGTGTGCAGTATCTTTCTTCCGAAGCCACGGAAGCGAGCGTGTGTGCGGCATTCGAACGCCGTGTGAGCGAGGCTCTCCAACAGGGTGATGCCAGCGCGAAGGCAGACAACCTTTCCGTAACACTCCGGTTCCAAAAGCGGGGAACGATGGAAGCGAGTATTGTCGCGACGAACGGTGACAAGGCCTATCCGCCGATCGCCATCGATGTGGTAGATAGATCACTTGCCATGCGTGATCTCGACAGACTGGCGGATGCCGTGGCGAAGATGTTGATGGACACTTAGTCTGAAACCAGGCCGCCTGGATCAAGGTTAGGCCACGAACTGGAAGTGAAGAAAATGGGACTGTTTCTGGAACGTGGATCGCTGATTGGCGACAATTGGTTCAGCCGCAATCTTGATTTTGTGGTCGAACATGCCGGTCCGGAAAAGGATTCATTCTATATCGGCGGCTGCAACTGCCCCGCCTGCCTGGCGCATGAAGACGACGGCAAGGAATTCCAGCCGGGCAATGGTGCCACGGCGGCAGAAGACACCATCCCGGGATCGACGGCGACTACCGCCACGCTTTCACCGGGTAGCTTCCAGACCAGCGCGATCGATACTTCGGGCGACAGCGATTGGTTCAGCATCACCCTCCAGGCCGGCGAGACCTATACCTTCACGGTCTATCTGCCTGCTGGTGGGCTGCCTGACAGTATCCTGACCCTGCGCGATTCCACCGGCGCTCAGATCACCACCAACGACGACGCCAATACGGCGGCAGGGCTATATTATTCCGAGATCATCTTCACCGCACCCACGAGTGGGACCTATTATCTCGATGTTACGGGCTATTCGACCGCGACCGGGCAATATTTCCTGTCCAGCTCGCGCCCGGTGGCTGACAATTATGGCGATGATGCAGGCAGTGCCGGCACGCTGACGATTGGTGGGCCGGTCATCAGCAGTACGCTCGACGAGACCGGGGATCACGACTGGTTTGCAGTCACTCTCGAGGCGGGCGAGACCTATGAGTTCACGACCTTTGCCACCGGCGCCACCGGTGATGCCGATACCACGCTGACCTTGCGCGATTCCTCGGGCGGGGTCCTCGCCTACAATGACGACAGTTCGGGCACGTATTCGCGGATCCGGTTCCAGGCGACGACCAGCGGGACGTATTATATCGATCTGGGCGGCTGGGCCGATTCCGAAGCCGGGGCCTACCAGTTGCAGGCCGTTGTTGCTGAACCGCTGCAGGAGTACAGCAATGACCAGATCGCCGACCAGCTGGTCAATGGTTATTGGGGCGGCGCAGGAGCTTCGCGCCGTTTCGATGTCTCTCCGGGCGACTCATTGACTGTCGATATCACCGCGTTGACGACCGACGGCCAATTCCTGGCCCGCCAGGCCTTGCGTTTGTGGAGCGATGTTTCAGGCATTCGCTTTGTAGAGGTGACCGGCGCGGCGCAGATCACCTTCACCGACGATGAAGATGGGGCATTTTCGACCTCCACGAGGTCCGGCGGGTTTATCACAGAGTCCCAGGTCAATGTGTCGGAGACCTGGCTCACCAATTCAGGCACGACAATCGACAGCTATTCGTTCCAGACTTACCTGCACGAAATCGGTCATGCCCTCGGCCTGGGTCATGCCGGAAACTACAATTCGTCGGCGAATTATACGCAGGATGCCAATTACCTGAACGATTCTTGGGCGACGACTGTCATGTCGTATTTCGACCAGTCGGAGAACACCTTCTTCTCCGATCAGGGGTTCAGCCGCGTGTTCGCCGTATCGCCGCGCGTGGCAGACATCGTAGCCATCCAGCAACTCTACGGGGTAGCCACCAGCACGCGGACCGGCGACAATACATATGGCGTTGGCAACGATACCGGTCGCGCCATCTACGGTGTCGGCGGAAATGCGACCAATGCCGCAGGCAACTTGTTGTCCTTTACCATCGTCGATCACGGTGGAGTGGACACGCTGAACTATTCCAGCTTCTCTGCCGACCAGGTCATCAACCTCAACCAGGAAGTGTTCTCCAGCGTCGGCGGGAGCATCGGTAACATGACGATCGCCCGCGGCACCGTGATCGAGAATGCCGTCGGCGGTTCGGGTAATGACGATCTGATCGGGAACGATGTCGCGAATGTTCTCACCGGTGGTCTCGGTAACGACAGCATCGACGGTGGCAGCAATATCGATACTGCGGTCGTTTCAGGTAACCGATCGGCCTATACGATCACGCAGACCTTGACGGGGGTCTTCCAGATCGTCGGGGCTGACGGCACTGACACGCTGACCGGCGTCGAGTATCTCCAGTTCGACAACACCACCATCCGCCTGTTGCCCGGCACCGGGGTTTCAGTGAACTTCGAGACCGCCGATCCCTCGGTCTACCAGGCGGCGATGAACAACATTCGCGACTTCGACGGCAATGCGTTGGGCGGGAATGGCTCGTGGCTGCGGATCGGCAGCGCCGATGTCGATGGGGATGGCGATATCGACCAGATCCTCGTCAACGATGCCATCGGGCGGTTTGCGACGGTTGGCGGCAATGCCGATGGGCTTTCCTACTTCGACGACTACAGCTGGGCCGGTGAAACCCGCGTGGTCGGCATCTATATCGACCCGCTCGTCGAAAGCGGCGACGTCGTCGCAGGCAGCGACCAGGACAGCCAGCGGCGGTTCCAGAACGATCTGCAGATCGAGAACATCAACCGCGTGCTGGGGGCTGACGACTATGACGGCGACGGGTTGCAGGAGGTGTACCTCGCACTGACTGACGGCACGGCCTATCTGCACATGTACATGCATGCCGACGGCAACATCCGCTATGCCAACTACCAGTCGCAGCAGCAGGTGATCGATTACCTCACCGCCAATGGCTACGACGCCAGCACCTGGGCCGACTGGTTCCCCTCCACGCAGGAAGAGCCAGTGGACAAGGGTGCGGATCAGGCATCGCAGGAAAGCCAGGCCTTCCAGGGACTCGACTTTGCTGCCGTGGGTGCATTCGATCCCTGGCAAGAGCTCGCCGATCAAGCGCCTCTAAGCGGTAGCTTCTTCCAGGCAAACCTGCTCGAAATGGCCCATGTCCAGCCTGTTGAGAGCTTTGCCTGACGCAATTCGGCAGGAAGCGACCGGTTGCCGGGGTGGGTCGGAGGCCTGCCCCGGTCCGGTGCCTTCCACGACGACACATTGTCAAAATGGCTCTTCCGGCCTAATTCTTGCCTTTAAGCACAGCAGAAGCAAGGGTTTGGACGCCTGACGACCGGCTCCTTGGTACACGCAGATCGCAGGTCGATGATCCTTTCCCGCAGCCCCGTTCCGGCCCCAGCAATGCGTCATGCAGCCTGCGTGGCGATGCTGGCGTGTTTCACGGTCAACCCTGCTGTGCTGCGTCCGCAGGATAGGGAGAGCGAAACGGCGGCAAGCATGCCGACTGCGACCGGTTCAGAGGCTCCTCCCGTCTACGGCCCGCCGTCTGAAGATGCGACGGTTGTCCGCCCGGCGACGCCTATCGCTATCCCGCAGCCGCTCGATCTTGCCGCTGCCTCGGCAGCGCAGACGCATCCGGCGGTAGATGGTGCAGAGGCCGAAGCGGAGGCCCTCGCGGCCGAATACCGAGGGGCGAAGTGGCGACGCTTCCCTAGCCTGTCGGTCGAAGTGCTAAGCTCGACGCGCGGTTCGACCATTGCCGATCAGGACGGAATTGCCCTCAATGCTGCGCTCGAACAGCCGATCTGGCTAGGTGGGCGGATCAGCAGCGAGATCCAGCGGGCCAAAGCCTCCTTGCGCGCGGGGGAAGACCGCGTGGAACTGGCGCGCCGCCAGATCGTGCTGGATGTTGTGCAGGCGTACTACCAAATCGTCCTAGCGGACCAGCGGCTGGCGGTGCTGGAAGACAGCCTCGACCAGCACAACGAACTGCTGGCCTCGATCGGACGGCGCGTGCAACAGGAGGTTTCGCCATTGGCCGACCTGACGCTGGGCCGGTCGCGCACGGCGCAGGTCGAGCTCGACATTGCTTCGACGCGCGAGAATCGCGACAGCGCGCAATTGCGACTGGTCGAGCTGACTGGCGGCATGGCAATCCAGCCGGGGTTGCCGCTCCCGAGTGTGGCGGACCTCTTGCCTCCTGAAGACATGGCGGTTGCCGAAGCCATGGGCTGCGATCCCAGCCTTGCGGCACTGACGAGCCTGGTAGCCGCCGCCGAAGCGGACGGCGACTTTGCGCGGGCACAGCTGCTGCCGCAAGTGCTGCTGCAATTGTCGCAGAACGAGATCACCGGATCGCGTGCGGCGATTGTCCTGCGTATGCAACTGGGCAATGGCGGCGCGCAATTTTCTGCTATCGATAGCGCCGATGCCCGCGTCCGGCAGGCATTGGCCCGGTATGCGGAGGCAGAGCGACAGGTGCGCGAAGACATGCGGCGAGACTATGTCCAGGTGCGTTCGGCACGCGCGCGCATCGCGACAGGCGAGCTCGCTGCCGATGCCGCCGACGCGATTGTCGCGAGCTACCAGCGCCAGTTCATTGCCGGGCGGCGCAGCTGGCTCGATGTGATGAATGCGGTACGCGAAGCTGCCGGTGCACGCATTTCCGAAGGCGATGCACGGGTCCTGATTGCGCAGGGCACGGCCAGGATCCTTGCCCGGACCTGTCGCTGGCAGCCCGTAGCGACGGAGGCCGGACGATGACCGACGGCACGATTGAACGGGCGATTGAGCATTATGCCCGGCTGACAGGCACACCTCTGGCACCGCAATGGCGTGCGGATCTGCGGGAGGCGACCTTGCCTGACGGTGCTGATGCACTCGCGGGCCTCACTGCAGTGCTTGGTTGGGAGCCGGCCCGGCAGGTCAATGGCAAGCCGCGGGCGTTCCAGTTCCCGCTGCTCGTACATGATCCGGTGCATGGCTGGGCGGTCGCGCGGCAATGGGACAGCGAACACGCGATGCAGCTCGCCGGCTCGCGCGATACCCTGGAGTTCAACGAAGAGCAGGAGTTCTTCGCGCTTGAGCTGCCCGATCCGCTCGCCAGCTCAGGCGGGGGAGCGATGGCGGTATTCTGGCGCGCGATCAAGCGCCGCAAGCATGCCTTGGTGATGGCCGGACTGGCGACGATTTTCGCCAATATGCTGACACTGGCCACGTCGCTTTATTCCATGCAGCTCTATGACCGGGTGATCCCGCTGGCGAGTTTCGACACGCTTTTCGTGCTCACTGCCGGGGTCGCATTCGCGCTGGTGCTGGACCTTAGCCTGCGCTCGTTGCGGGCCTTGCTGATCGAGCGCGAGGCACAGGACATTGATGCCGAGGTCAGCGAGTTCTTTTTCGCCCGCACGCAGGCCATCCGGCTTGATGCCAGGCCACCGGGGATTGGTACGATGGCGGCGCAATTGCGCGGGCAGGAACAGATCCGGCAGGTGCTGTCTTCCGGTTCGTTGTTCATGCTGGCCGACCTGCCGTTTGCCATCTTCTTCATCATCGTGATTGCCATGATTGGCGGCAAGCTGGCGCTCGTGCCGATCGTCAGCCTGCCGATCGCGTTGCTCTTTGCCTTGGCCCTGTCGAAGATTATCCGCACCGGCACAGACCGGGCGCAAGTCAGCGGCAACCGCAAGAACGGCATGCTGGTAGAATCGCTCGATGCGGCCGAGACAGTGAAGGCCAATCGCGGCGGCTGGTTCATGATGGGCCGCTGGAACCGCCTGGTACGTGAAGTCAATCACTACGAGTTGCCGGTCAAGAAAGCGCAGGCTGTGGCCGGCTCGCTGTTCTCGACCATCCAGCAGGTGTCCTATGTCGCGATCATGGGCTGGGGTGCCTATCTGGCGGCCACCGGACAGATCACCACCGGTGCGTTGCTGGCCTGCTCGATCATCTCGGGGCGGATCAATGGCCCGCTGGTGGCGCAGTTGCCCAACCTGATCGTCCAGTGGGGTTATGCCCGCTCCTCGCTCAAGGCGCTTGATGCAATCATTCAGCTACCGCTCGATCCGGCGTCGGGGGCGGGGGCACTGCGCCCGCAAGCCATCGATGGCGGCTATGAACTGAAAGATGTCCTGTTCGTGTATCCCAAGGCGACCGAACCCGCGCTGGACGTTGCCCGACTCTCGATCCAGCCGGGTGAGCGCATCGCTATCGTCGGAGGCATCGGGTCAGGCAAGTCGACCCTGCTCAAGCTGCTTTCCGGCCTCTACGCCCCACATCAGGGCAGTGTGACACTTGGAGGGCTCGACCTGGGGCAAGTGGCGGAAGACATTGCCCGTCGTCATGTCGGCTATATCGCGCAGGACGCCCGGCTTGTGAACGGCACCTTGCGTGACAACCTGGCAATGGGCGTCGGCGATATTTCCGACGACGAAATCATGGTTCTGGCTGAAGAAACCCGGCTCAAGACCATGATCGCATCGCGTGAAGAAGGCTTGGCGTTACCGATCCAGGAAGGCGGGCGCGGGCTTTCGGGCGGGCAGCGCAGCCTTGTCGGCATCAATCGCCTGTTGCTGTCGCAGCCCAAGGTATGGCTGCTCGACGAGCCGACCGCTTCGCTCGACCAAAACACGGAAAACGCCGCGCTCGACGCCATCCATGCCCGGCTGGACGATGACGCGATCCTGTTGATGGTGACGCACAAGCTGCCGCTGCTGACCCGCTTCCATCGGGTCATTGCCATGGCCGGCGGCAAGATCGTACGCGATGGTCCGACTGCCGAAGTACTGCGCGATCTCCTGCCCAAGGCACCTCCCGGCGCTCCTAAGGGGCCGGAGCCAGGCGGCAAGATACCCTTGGACACCATTGTGACGACACGCGGCCCAAGGAAAGCGTCTCAATGAACCGGATCAGGACTTCGCACTGGATCATTATCGCGATCAGCCTCGCTCTGGTCGGCTTTGTCGGATGGGCCAACTGGGCCGAACTCGACCAGGTCACTCGGGCGCAAGGGCGTGTTGTGCCTTTCGCCCGCGTCCAAGTGGTGCAAAGCGAGGAAGGCGGTGCGATTAGCCAGATCTACGTGCGTGAAGGGGACCGGGTGACGGCAGGGCAGCTGCTGGTCGAACTCGACACCGTGCAATTGGCTGCCACGGTGGAGGAAGCGCGGGCCCGTGTCGCTGCACTGCGGAGCCGCATGGCACGGATCGATGCCGAGCTGTTCGACAAGCCACTGAGTTTCCCTGCCAGCCTTTCAGGCTATCCCGAATTTACCGCCAACCAGCGCCAGCTGTTCGCGCGGCGCAAGGCGGCGCTGGCCTCGCAGATCCGCTCGCTGCAGCGAACGGTGGAACTGCAACAGCAGGAACTCAACCTCAACCTGCCGTTGGTGGAGACCGGCGATGTCGCGCGTTCGGAAGTGATCCGGATGCAGCGCGCCATTGTCGAGACAGAAGGGCAGATCAGTAACATCCGTTCGGATTATGTCCGCGAGCTACAGGCTGAATTCGCCAAGACCGAGGAAGAATTGGTCGGGGCTGAGCAGGTCCTTACCCAGCGCGAGGACAGCCTGCGAGGGGCAAAACTGGTCGCGCCAACCGACGGGATCGTCAAATACGTCCGCCTTACCACGGTTGGCGGCGTGCTGCGGCCCGGCGACGAAGTGCTGCAGATCGTGCCCACCGGCGAACGCCTGATCGTTGAAGCGCAGGTGCCACCCCGCGATATCGCGTTTGTCGAGATCGGCCAGCGCGCGAGAGTCAACTTCGATGCTTACGACAGCGCGATCTATGGATCAGGCGATGGCGATGTGGTCTACATCAGCCCCGATACACTGTCACAGGAACGCGATGACGGTTCGGTAGAAACCTACTACCGGGTCAATCTTGAGGTCGATACGTCTCCCATGACCCCGCGCGAGGACAATCGCTCGATTGACCTGCAGCCGGGGATGACAGCGAGTGTGGAGATCCTCACCGGCTCGCAGACTGTGTGGGAATACATCACCAAGCCGATCCTCAAGACGACGCGGCAGTCCTTGCAGGAGCGCTAGAGGCAAGGCTTTCCGGTCCATTGTCCGGCATTCTCGCCCCGACTGCACATCGATTGGCCCCATAGTTCCTCGACCTTCCATTCGCCGTCGAAGCGCATGGCGATGAAATAGCGGTCGCCGGAGACCGAATCGTCCAGCAGCCCGTGGCGCTCGATCCGGACTGCGAGGAACGGTTCATGCGGAGGCATTGTGCGTTGGGCGGGCCAGCCAGCCCACATCATCTTCTTGAAGCTCAGCTCCATGTCGAAATTGCCTTCGTCGGTCTCGGGATAGGTGCCCAACACGTTCGAGACGAGTTCCATCGGCGTGGCAGAGCGCCATTCCTCGCGGCCCGGGAACCGGTCTGTCGACCAGCCGAGGAATTCCGTCTTGTGAACGGTTGGATAGCGGTACGGGAGCTTGGCCTGGGCAGTCTGCAAACATTCCTTTGGCGCCGGATCGTCAAGCAGGTTGGCGAGGCCGATGTAGCCGTCGCCATAAGAGACGGTATAGCGCCGGGCCTCGATCCCCTCGGCGGTCAGCGCGATCGACTTTGCCCCCATGCAGTCGGCCGTCACGACCTGCCCGCCGCCGCCAAACTCGATATCGCCGGTTATGGCAATATGCGCGCGTTGCTGGTCGACTGCTATCGAAAGATCATTTCCGACATAGCTAGTGGAACTGCTCATGCAGCCGCTCTTGACGCTAACCGACAGCGTGTTGCTGGCGGTGTCGAGTTCGGGGCAGATATACTGGACACGGGCCTGCGCGGCTCCGGCTTGCAGCGCCAAGGCGGTGGCGATGCTGGCGAACGATGTCTTGATGAATGCGGCTTTCATGGTGATCCTCCGTGTTTGTGATCCCTGCACAGTGTCAGTGAACCCCGGCTGGCTCCATGGGGCCGATACCCCATCATTGCTTTTCCGCAGGATGCGACCCTAAGGTGCGTTCGCAGAGACAGGGGAGGGTCATGGGCTATCGCGCCATCATTGCCGACGATCACGCCATTGTGCGCCGCTCGTTGGCGGACATCCTGGCTGAACTGGGCAATGTCGAGATCGTGGCGGAGGCCGATAACGGCCTTGAAACCATCGCCCTGGTCAAGGAGCACCAGCCCGACCTGTTGCTGCTCGATGCGGCCATGCCGCTGGCAAGGGGTGTGCAGGTCTATGGCGAAGCGCGGCGCTGGTCGCCCGAGACCAAGGTGGCCGTGGTCACCGGATTTACGTCCACCGGCATGTTGGCGGACTGGATGGCCGCCGGGGTCGACGGCCTGTTCCTCAAGAGTGCCGCGCCAGAAGAGATGCGTGAGGGCTTTCGCCAAATCCTCGCCGGCGGGAAATATGTGGCGCAGGGGGTCTCCGACAAGCTGGCGGCCGAGCCGGAGCGCGAGCAGCTGACCGATCGCGAACGTGAAGTGCTGGCGCTGATTGCTGCCGGCCACCAGAATGTAGCCATCGGTGAGAAGCTCTTCATCAGCCCCAAGACGGTGGAAAAACACCGCGCCAGCCTGATGGCGAAGCTGGGCGTGAACTCGGTTTCGGCACTGCTGGTCCATGCCCTGCGCGAGGGCTTGCTCGACGAGCATACCCAACTGTGAGACTGCACGTGGCGTCAGATGGGGAATCGACCCCATCCCACCAGCTCAGCGCCTCCGTTAATCTGACAGCCATGAAAAAGACCGTCGCCCGTTTCCTCGCCGTCCTTGCCGCCGCGCTGCTGCTGGTTCCGATTGTGGCTCAAGCTCAGACTTCGCAACCGGTTGAGCTGCCCACTGGCAATAGCCACGCGCAGCCATTTGAGAGCATGCGCTACCTCATAGCCGACGCTGGACCACTCGATCCGGCTGCGGCGCTGGCACGGCAGGCTGAATTTGCTCCGGTGACTTCGCCCTGGATCGATTTCGGCGACCAGGAAGGGGCGGTGTGGGTGCTCTTCACGGTGCACAATGGAACCGGCGAGACCGGCGAATGGATGCTCGATATCCAGCGTCCTTTCGTCGAGCAGCTGCAGGTCGATAAGGTCGCGGCGGATGGTGCGTTAGAGACGTTGTTGGCAGTCGACAGGACGACCCGCTTTGACGAGCGCCCGGTTGTCAGCCAGTACCTAGTCGCCCCCTTGTCGATGGCGGCAGGAGAGACAGCAGAGATCCTGGTGGGCCTGCGGTCAACCACCGGAAGCTGGATGCCGATAACCATCGCTACGCCTGAGCGGATGCGCACTGCCCATATGCAGGAAGCACGCACGAACTGGGCGATCAACGGCGCGATCCTGGCGCTGGCGCTGGTCGCCTTGATAGTGGCGCGGCTGGTAGGTTGGAAGCTGGCTCTGGCCTTCGTCGCTTACGTTGGTCTCAGCACGCTGTTTGTCGCCAACAACGAAGGTTATCTGCACCGTTTCCTATGGCCTGGCGCGATGTGGGCTTATGAACCGGCGAACCTCATCCTGCTCGCAGGAATGATGATCGCGGTGCTGCAGTTCGCGCGGCTGTTCTCGAACCTGCCTGACACCAGTCCGCAAGCGAACCGGTGGATCAAGGTGCTACAAGGTGCGTTGCTGGTGGTGACGGCGGCAAGTGCCGTGTTCTGGACCAGTGATGCGCTGCGGTGGCTTGTCTTCGCGCTCGTGCCGGTGGTGGCAATGGCCTATTTCGGCATTGCGTGGCTGGCGTGGCGGCACCGGGTTCTGGGGGCGGTGCCATTCATGGCGGGCTCGCTGGCGATCCTGTTTACAGTCGCGGTAATGGCAGGCGTGTTGCTTGCGCCGGGGCAATTCCCGATGACGGTCGCGCTCGACTATTTCCACGCCACGCTGCTGTTCGAAGCACTGGCGTTCTTCGTCGCCATCATGGTGCGCATGCTGGCGATGCAGGCCGAGTTGAACCGCTCTCTGGCGGCAGAGGTCGCCACAACAAGGGAAAAGCTGGCGCTGGCCGATGCGCTGAAGCAAAGCCGTGATCGCTACGATGCTGCACGCGACCGGGCAGAGAGCCTGCGTAGCAAGCTCGCATCGACGTCACATGACTTGCAGCAGCCCTTGCTGTCGTTGCGGCAAGGCTTGCGCGACATTGCTGCGCGAGACGAAGCCGCAGCCGGGAAACTCGCCGCGGCACTCGATTACCTCGAAGGCGTGACGGAGAGCGGGCTGGCGGATGCTTCGCCCGATGACAGCCTTGCCGGGGAAAAGCCCGATGAAGGCGCAGAGAGCTTCCCGGTCGGCGTGGTCCTTGACAATTGCCGGGCCATGTTCCGCGGTGAGGCCAAGGCGGCAGGAGTTGCGCTGGAAGTTCAGCCCAGCGATGCGCTGGTTCGGGCCGAGCCGGTCGCGTTGATGCGAGCCGTGAGCAACCTCGTGTCAAACGCCCTGAAGCATGCACAGGCCTCGAATATCAGCCTGTCGGCGGAGGAGGGCGACAGGGGCGTCACTATCCAGGTGGAGGATGACGGCTGCGGAATGGATGCGCAGGTGTTGCAGGAGGCGTTGCAGCCCTACGCGAAGGGCGAGGGCAGCGAAGGGCACGGCCTGGGGCTCGCGCTCGTACGGGCCTTTGCCGCCCAGCCGGGATACGATCTCGCGATTACTTCGAAGGTGGGTGAAGGTTGCCGCTTTGTCCTGACAGTACCGAGAGGCGGTTGACGATGGGGTATCCGCCCCATGCCGAGTGCTTCCTCGCTTGCCTAGGGTGAGCAGGCAACAAGGAGACAGACCATGATCCATCCCGCCACGCGCCTCGCACCTGTCCTCGGTGTCGCTGCCGCCGCCGCATTGGTGTCCGTACATCCGGCACTGGCACAGGATAATGTGCCCGCCGATCCGCCGGCCGAAGAGGTGCCAGCCAAAGCACCCCCAGCCATGTTCTTGACCGCTGCCGATCCTGCTCCATCGTCTCTGTGCCAGGCTGGAGAGCAGCTATTGTTCAGTGGCAATGTGCTGGACGACTTCGGGCTCGGCCTGTCCGTCTGTGCCTCGCCGGGTGAACGCGATGCCCCGGCCACCATAGCGATCCGCTCCGAAGGGGAGGGCGGTGGAACGGTCGTCCAATGCCTGGCTACTGAATGCGGTGGGTTCATCGAAATGACGCAATACACGCGCCCCCGCTTCACAGTCCTTACGCTCGAATGGATGGACAATGGCAACTGGAACAAGCTGACGGAAAGCTACGATGCCGAACAAACAGCCGACGGCGAAGGCGTGTCCGTGGTCAGATTCCAATGGGCGTCCGAGGACATGCTCGAAGCGGGCACAGAGCCGCTCGACGATCCTGTCGAAGCGTTTACCGAGCCGCTGTCGATGTTGGCACTGACGCAGTACCTCGAAGTTTCGAGATAATAATCCAGGTCATGACATGCGGGCGAAATTGGCCGCGCCTGGCGCTGGCCGGCGCGGCCTGTTTGTCGCTTGGGCATCGCGTCCTGCCAGCTTGTCGAAGCACGCTCCAAGGCGGCCCATGGCTTCGGTATCGAGTGAATAGAAAACCAGCTTGGCTTCCTTGCGATTGCGGACAAGCGAAGCCTTCCGCAGGACCCCAAGCTGTTGAGACAGGCCGGGCTGGCCGATGCCGGTAACCTCTTCCAGCTCGCCGACATTCAGTTCGCCGCCCTGCAAGGCCGCGATAATGCGGTAGCGCAGCGGATGCGCGGCCGCTTTCAGCTGTTCGATCATGTCGAGGTCGGGATCGGGGATGGTCCTGCTCATTTGCTGTTCTCCTGCAGGAACCACGAAGTTCCGTCCTTGGCGGCAAAGACATCGTCGAGGCTCGTCGTCGGCACTTTGAGAAGTGTGCCCCCCTGCTGCCAGTTGGCAGGGGCCAGCCCTTCTCCACGATCAACAGCCTGCAGAGCATCAAGGGTGCGAAGCATTTCCGGGATCGAGCGACCGACATTGGCCGGATAGCTTGTCATCGCCCGGATCACGCCATCGGGATCGACAAAGAAGGTCGTCCGCACTGCGGCACTGTCATGATCCTGCGGCCCGACCATGCCGAACGCGCGACCGATCACCATGGTCGGGTCTTCGACAATCGGAAACCGGACTTCGATATCGAACCGGTCCCGGATCATCCGCAACCAGGCAAAGTGCGAAAACAGGCTGTCGATGGAAATCGCCATCAGGGCGCAGTCGCGCCGTTCGAATTCGCCGGCGTTGCGGGCCAGTTCGACAAACTCGGTGGTGCAAACCGGTGTGAAATCGGCCGGGTGCGAAAATAACACCAGCCAGCGCCCGCGAAAGTCTGACAACCTGACCGGTCCGACGGTGCTGCGGGCTTCGAAATCCGGCAAGTGATCGCCGATCCGCAAGGCAGGCGATGTGTGATGGGTCGTGTTTGTATCCATTGCCCCAAGATATACCGCTTGACTCTCCAAAATCAACACATATACATAAAATGTGTAATTTATGTGGAGAACTCAGGTGAGCAAGGAAGATCTCCCCCTCGCTGCGGCGTCGAAGCAGGTCGAGCAGGCGCGGGTCAACGAATCGCTGCGCCCCACGATCGCGGGCTTTTTCGATCAATCAACGAATACGATCAGCTATGTCGTGCATGACGAAGCGACGGGTGAAGCAGCTGTCATTGACTCGGTGCTGGACTATGAAGCGGCCTCGGGGCGGACATCGCACGGGTCGGCAGACCGGATAGTCGAATACGTCACTTCGAATAATTTGAAAGTGATATGGCTGATCGAGACTCATGCTCATGCCGATCATATCTCGGCTGCGCCCTATTTGCAGGAGAAGCTGGGCGGCAAGCTGGCGATCGGAGCCGATATCATTCGCGTGCAGGACGTTTTCGGCAAACTGTTCAACGCCGGGACCGAATTCCAGCGCGATGGCTCGCAGTTCGATAAGCTCTTCACCGATGGCGAGACTTTCAAACTCGGCGAGCTGCAAGGCATCGCGCTGCATGTTCCCGGGCACACGCCGGCGGATATGGCTTTCATCATTGGTGATGCGGCCTTTGTCGGCGACACTATCTTCATGCCCGATTTCGGGACTGCACGTGCGGACTTCCCGGGCGGCGATGCGCGGCAGCTGTTCCGGTCGATCCGGCGGCTGCTGTCTCTGCCCGAGGATACCCGCCTCTTCCTGTGCCACGACTACAAGGCGCCGGGCCGCGATGACTACGCGTGGGAAACCACGGTCGGCTTGCAGCGCACCGGCAACGTCCATGTACGTGACGGTGTGACCGAAGACGAGTTTGTCGAGATGCGCACCGCGCGCGACCAAACGCTCGCCATGCCCGACCTCATCATGCCGAGCGTCCAGGTGAATATCCGTGGCGGACACCTGCCCGAGCCCGAAGCCAATGGTGTCAGCTACATCAAGATTCCGGTCAACGCGGTATGATTCCGCCCGGTTATCCTGACGCAACGCCGCTGGCCGGTCTTGGCGGCGGAATTCTCATAGGCCTTGCGGCGGCAGTGATGCTGCTGCTTGCTGGACGGATTGCCGGTGTTTCGGGCATCGCCAGCCGGGCCATCGGGCTCGGCGGTGGCATGCCCGGGATCCAGGCATGGGCTTTCCTCCTCGGCTTGCCCGCCGGGGCGGCCATTGTCGCACTGGCGCAAGGTGGCCTCGATGCCAGCTTCGCCGGGCCGATCCCGCTGGCGATTGCCGGGCTGGTGGTCGGCTTCGGCACACGTCTCGGAAGCGGGTGTACCAGTGGCCACGGGGTATGCGGGATGAGCCGCCTCTCGCCCCGGTCGATCGTTGCTACGGCCACGTTCATGACTTGCGGTATTGCTACAGTCGCTGTGATGAATGCGCTGGAGCTGGAGGTGCTGCCATGAGCAAGGCGCTGGTTCCTTCGTTGGTGTCGGGCACGCTGTTCGGTGCCGGCTTGGCGCTGGGCGGGATGACCGATCCGGCCCGGGTGCGCGGTTTCCTCGACATTTTCGGCGCGTGGGACCCCACACTCGCTTTCGTAATGGGCGGAGCGGTGATCGTCATGGCGGTCGCCTGGCTGATTCAGCCGCGCATGCTCAAGCCGCTGTTCGCAGAAAAATTCGCCATCCCCGACCGGCGCGACCTGACCCCGCAGCTGATTGGCGGCGCTGCCCTGTTTGGGATCGGCTGGGGCATCGCCGGCCTGTGCCCCGGGCCGGGCATTGCCGCGCTCGTGATCGAGCCGGTCGGCGCTGCCATTTTCGTGATCGCGCTGCTGGCAGGGATGGTGATTGCCGACCGTGTCGCCTGAACGCGATAGTGTCGTAAGGAGTAGGATCATGACCTCTGCCATCAAACACGAAGTCGTCATTATCGGGGGAGGCGCAGCGGGGATCGCTACGGCGTCATCATTGCTCAAGCGCCGCCCGACGCTCGATATCGCTATCGTCGAGCCGGCCAACGAGCATTTCTACCAGCCTGGCTGGACCATGGTGGGCGGCGGCATCTTCGATGCTCCTGTCACGCGCCGCTCGATGGCGAGCGTCATGCCACAGGCGGCGACCTGGATCCGGCAGGCTGCCGCCAGCTTCCAGCCTGACAACAATGAAGTCACGCTCGCCGATGGCACTGTCGTCACGTACGACCTGCTGATCGTGGCTCCGGGAATCCGGCTGGCCTGGGAAAAGATCTCCGGGCTGGAGGCGACGCTGGGCAAGAACGGCGTCACGTCCAATTACCGCTACGATCTCGCGCCATACACCTGGGACCTCGTCCAGCGGCTGAAATCGGGCCGGGCAATCTTCACGCAGCCACCCATGCCGATCAAATGCGCCGGCGCGCCGCAGAAGGCGATGTATCTGAGCTGCGACCACTGGCTGCGTGCCGGTGTTCTGGGCGATATCGAGGTGGAATTCCGCAACGCCGGAGGGGTGCTGTTCGGAGTGCATGACTATGTCCCTGCGCTGATGGACTATGTCGAGAAGTATCATATCGGTCTGCAGTTGGGCAGCAACCTCATCGCCATCGACGGTCCGGCCCAGCTGGCGACCTTCAGGAGCGAAGACGGCGAAGTGAACCACGAATTCGACACGATCCATGTCGTGCCGCCGCAAGTCGCGCCGCAATTCCTCGCTGACAGCCCGCTGGCTGCGGAAAGCGGGTTCTGCGACGTCGACCAGAACACCTTGCAGCACGTCCGCTATCCCAATGTCTTCGGCCTTGGCGATGCCGGCTCGATGCCCAATGCCAAGACTGCGGCGGCAGCGCGCAAGCAGGCTCCGGTTGTTGCCGTCAATGCGCTCCAGCAGCTTGATGGTCATGGTCCGAAGGCTGGCTATGACGGCTATGGTTCGTGTCCGCTGACAGTGGAGCGGGGCAAGATCGTGCTCGCTGAATTCGGCTATGGCGGGCAGTTGCAGCCGAGCTTCCCGACGTGGCTGATCGACGGCACCAAGCCGCAGCGCCTGTCGTGGATGCTCAAGGCCGATGTGCTGCCGTGGATCTACTGGAACGGCATGCTCAAGGGCCGCGAATGGCTTGCAGGCCCTGCCAATCTGGTCTCACATTAAGGCAGGCGGAAAGAACGTCTGGTGAAGCTGTCCCGTTATCTTCCGATCCTCGACTGGGGCCGCAGCTATGATGGGGCGGCGCTCTCCAACGACATGATGGCGGCGGTGATCGTCACTATCATGCTGATCCCGCAAAGCCTCGCCTATGCCTTGCTTGCTGGCCTGCCACCGGTAGTCGGGCTTTATGCCTCGATCCTGCCATTGATGGCCTATGCCCTGTTTGGGACCAGTCGTACGCTCTCGGTCGGTCCGGTCGCGGTCGTCTCGTTGATGACGGCCGCCGCAGCTGCCAATATCGCTGAGAGCGGGACGCCCGAGTATCTTGCCGCAGCGATTGCGCTGGCGGCGATCTCCGGCCTGATGCTGGTGACCATGGGGATATTCCGGCTCGGTTTCCTCGCCAACCTGTTGTCGCACCCGGTCGTCAGCGGATTCATTACCGCCAGCGGGATCATTATCGCTGCCAGCCAGCTCAAGCATCTGCTCGGTATCAGCGCGAGCGGGGAATCGCTGGTTGAGATTGTCGAGGCGCTGGCCGCGAATGTCTCGGAGACCAATCCCAATACGCTCGCCATCGGGCTGGGGGCTCTGGGTTTTCTCGTTTGGGTGCGCAACGGGCTCAAACCCCTGCTGCGCCGCATCGGGCTTGGCCCCACCGCAGCCGACTTCGCCACCAAGGCCGGACCGGTGCTGGCGATCGTCGCGACCACCGCCATCGTTGCCGGGCTGGGCTGGGACAAGCAGGGTGTCCGCACGGTTGGAGAAATTCCCGTCGGCCTGCCGCCCTTCGCACTGCCCGATTTTGATCTGGGGCTGTGGCGAGAACTGCTGGTTGGCGCGCTGTTCATTTCCGTGATCGGTTTCGTGGAATCGGTCTCTGTCGCGCAGACGCTGGCGGCCAAGCGGCGGCAAGGGATAGATCCGGACCAGGAACTGGTTGCGCTCGGAGCATCAAATCTTGCTTCGTCCTTTTCCGGCGGGTTCCCGGTGACCGGCGGTTTCTCGCGCTCGGTGGTCAATTTCGATGCCGGTGCCGCGACGCCTGCCGCCGGGGCCTTCACAGCGGTGGGGATCGCGCTGGCCTCGCTGTTCCTGACCCCGCTTCTCTACTACCTGCCGCTGGCGACGCTGTCGGCGACCATCATCGTGGCGGTATTGACGCTGGTGGACCTGAAGAAGCCGGTCGAATTGTGGCAATACTCAAAGCGTGATTTCATCGCCATCATGGCGACGATCATCCTCACCTTGGTCGACGGCATTGAAACCGGCGTGCTGACGGGCGTTTCGCTCAGCCTTGCATTGTTCGTCTTCCACGCATCGCGTCCGCATGCCGCGATCGTCGGGCAGGTTCCCGGCACCGAGCATTTCCGCAATGTCCGTCGCCATGCGGTGATCTGCGCGCCCAACGTGATGACCATCCGTGTCGATGAAGCGCTGACTTATCTCAACTCGCGCTGGCTGGAGAAGACTGTGCTGGGCGATATCGCCAGCAATCCCGAGGTTGAGCACCTGGTGCTGATGTTCTCGGCCGTCAACGGGGTTGATGCATCAGGGCTCGAAGTACTCGAGACACTCAATCGCCGGTTGGCCGATGCTGGCGTCACCATGCACCTGTCCGAAGTGAAGGGCCCGGTGATGGACCGCCTGCGGCGCACGCATTTGCTCAAGGAGCTAACTGGCGAGATATTCCTCTCGCAAAATGACGCCTTCGAAGCGCTTGCGCCCGAAGCGGGCGTCAATGGCTATCTGTCGAAGCCTGACATCACTCCTGAAAGTAGGGAAACTGGTAGATGATCCTGCAATCCATAGATCGGCGTCTCACACCCGGGCCAAAGATGTCAGCGCTGGCCGATGCCGTGTTTCGTATCCTGACCAGCCTGATCTTCATCATCGGCGGCCTTGGGCACTTTGGCGAGCATCGGATGATGCTCGATCGTATTGCCGATTCTCCATGGCATGATCTGGTGGTTGCGATTGGCGATCCCTCATTGCTGCTGTGGCTCAGCGGCATTGTCTTCGTGGTCTTTGGTATTGCCCTGGCACTGGGCTGGATGACCCGGCTCTCGGCCCTGCTCATCCTGGTGACGCTGATACCGATCACCATTTCCGTCCACATCGCCCCCGGCCACGTTGGTCCGCTTTTCAAGAACATCGCCATAATGGGCGCGTTGCTGTTGCTCATCGCACGCGGGGGCGGGGCCTATTCGCTCGACAACAGGTGGGGACAGTAAGCGATCTGTGAGGATGAATTGCGGCATTCTCCACTTTGAAGTTCGCAGCAGGCTTGCACCTGTGTCGCAAAGCTGGTCTGGCAACCGGTGGGGGAGACTATGGGCCTGAATCCATTCGAAACTGTCCGGGAAGAGATCGATCTCTCGCCGGAGATTTCCGATGAGGTTAAGACCTCGACCTGCTACATGTGTGCTTGCCGTTGCGGAATCAGAGTGCATCTGAAGGACGGCTCGATCCGCTATATCGAGGGCAATCCCGACCATCCGGTCAACAAGGGCGTGCTATGCGCCAAGGGTTCTGCGGGGATCAAGCACCAGTCCTCACCAGCCAAGCTCACCAAGCCTTTGTTGCGCACCGGCGAGCGAGGTTCGGGCGAGTTCAGGGAAATCGAGTGGGACGAGGCGCTCAGCCTGGCCACCAAATGGCTCGGCGAGGTGCGCGCGCGCGATCCCGGCAAGCTCGCCTTCTTCACCGGGCGCGACCAGTCGCAATCGCTGACCGGCTGGTGGGCGACGCAGTTCGGCACCCACAATTTCGCTGCCCATGGCGGCTTCTGCTCGGTCAACATGGCCGCCGCCGGGCTCTACACGCTGGGCGGGGCGTTCTGGGAATTCGGCGAGCCCGACTGGGAGCTGACCAAATACCACGTCATGTTGGGCGTGGCCGACGATCACGACTCCAACCCGATCAAGATGGGGTTGGGCAAGCTCAAGACCCGCGAGGGGACCAAGTTCGTCTCCGTCAACCCGGTCCGCACCGGCTACAGCGCGATTGCCGATGAATGGATCGGCATCCGCCCCGGCACCGACGGGCTGTTCCTGTTCGCGATCATCCACGAGCTGCTGCGGGCGGAGAAGATCGATTTCCCCTATCTCGCGCGTTATTCCAACGCGCCATGGCTGGTGATCCGCGAGCCGGGCGCGGAGGATGACGGCCTGTTCCTGCGCCACGAGGATGGCCAGCCGCTGGTCTGGTGCCTAGAGGAAAAGCGCGCCCGCCGCGCCAATGCTGTCCACCGTACCCCCGCCTTTGCCGGCGAGCGCGTGGTCAATGGCCGCAAGGTTGTGCCGAGCTTCCAGATCCTTGCTGAGCGCTATCTCGACCCGCAATATGCGCCCGAGGCAGTGGCGGAGACCACGGGTGTCCCGGCTGCAACCATGCAGCGGATCGCTGCCGAGCTCGCGCAGGTGGCGTTCGAGGAAGAGATTACCATCGACCAGCCGTGGACCGACAGCTGGGGCCGCATGCACGACAAGATGATCGGCCGCCCGGTCAGCTTCCACGCCATGCGCGGCATCTCGGCGCATTCCAACGGCTTCCACACCTGCCGGGCGATCCATATCCTGCAGGCGCTGCTGGGCAGTGTCGATTGCCCCGGTGGCTGGCGCTACAAGGCGCCGTTTCCCAAGCCGATCCCGCCCGGCATCAAGCCGGCCTGGCCCAAACCCGAGGCTGCGACTCCGCTGTCAGGCCCGCCGCTGGGCTTCCCCAAGTCGCCCGCCGACCTGATCGTCGACCACCATGGCGAACCGCTGCGGATCGACAAGGCCTACAGCTGGGAGCATCCGCTCGCGCTCCACGGGCTGATGCACATGGTGCTGCACAATGCGGCCACCGAAGACCCCTACGGCATCGACGTGCTGTTCATGTTCATGGCCAACATGGCCTGGAACAGCTCAATGAACATCCCCGAGACGTTGGGGTATTTCACCAAGAAGCGCGAAGATGGCGAATATGTGATCCCGAAGATCATCTATTCCGATGCCTTCTGGTCGGAGACGGTGCCTTACTGTGACCTGATCCTGCCCGACACAACCTATCTCGAGCGCTTCGACTGCATCTCCATGCTCGATCGCCCGATCAGCTCGGCCCATGGCGGCGGGGACAGCATTCGCCAGCCGGTGGTCGCGCTCGACCGTGATGTGCGCCCGTTCCAGACTGTGCTGCTCGACCTTGGCGCGCGGCTGGGCCTGCCGGGCATGACCAATGAAGACGGTTCGCCCAAGTTTCCGGGCGGCTATGAAGACTACATCGTCAACCACGAGCGTGCGCCGGGTGTCGGCCCGCTGTCGGGCTGGCGCGGCAAAGATGGCGAGAAATCGGGCGTGGGCGAGGTCAACCCGAACCAGCTCGAACGGTACATTGAAAACGGCTGCTTCTGGTACGAAGATCTTCCCGAAGGAGCCGAGTACTTCAAGTTCGCCAACCGCAAATATCTCGAATACGCCGAGAAAATGGCCTGGATCGGCCATGCCGACCCGATCGTGTTCCAGCTCTACAACGAGGACCTGCAGAAGTTCCGGCTGGCCGCGCAGGGCCATGGCGCGATCCAGCCGCCCGAGCAGCACCGCGAGCGGATCGAGACCTATTTCGACCCGCTGCCGATCTGGTACCAGCCTTTCCTCGAAGAGCAGGAGGGCGGAGAGGAGTTTCCCGTCCACGCGCTCAGCCAGCGGCCCATGCACATGTATCACAGCTGGGGCAGCCAGAACGCCTGGCTGCGGCAGATCACCAGTGCCAACAAGCTGCACCTGCACCGCAAGCTGGCAACGAAGCATGGGCTGGAAGACGATGACTGGGTGTGGATCGAGAACCCGCGCGGGCGGGTGAAGGCGCAGGTCAAGCTCGTCACCGGCGTCAATGAGAACGTTGTGTGGACCTGGAACGCTATCGGCAAGCGCAAGGGGGCCTGGGGGCTCCACCCGGACAGCCCGGAGACCACGAAGGGCTTCCTGCTCAATCACATCATCACTGAGACGCTGCTGCCGCAGAAGGGAGATAAGGTGTACTCCAACTCCGATCCCGTCACCGGTCAGGCAGCATGGTACGACTTGCGGGTGCGCCTGCAGAAATGCGCTCCGCATGAGGCCGGCGAGACCGAGCCCATGTTCGAGCCGCTTGGTGCGGGCGCAGACTACAGGGTGACCGCATGACCAGCCTGCCCGACAGCACCGAAAAGAAGCTTGGCCTCGTCGTCGATCTCGACATCTGCGTCGGCTGCCACGCCTGCGCGGTCAACTGCAAGGAATGGAACGACCAGGGCAAGAGCGCGCCGCTGACCGACTACGATCCCTACGGCAAGAAGCCGGACGGCGTGTGGTTCAACCGCATCCATACCTTCGAGACCAGCGACGCAGCGGGCAATGGCCAGACCGTGCACTTCCCGCGCAGTTGCCTGCATTGCGAGGATGCGCCCTGCGTCACTGTCTGCCCCACCGGCGCGAGCTACAAGCGAACGGAAGACGGCATCGTGCTCGTCAACGAGGATATCTGCATCGGCTGCAAGCTGTGCAGCTGGGCCTGCCCCTATGGCGCGCGCGAATATGACGAAGCCGAAGGCGTGATGAAGAAATGCACGTTGTGCGTCGACAAGATCTACAACGAGAACTTGCCGGAAAAGAGCCGCGTCCCGGCTTGCGTCTCGACCTGTCCGGCGGGCGCGCGGCACTTCGGCGATTTTGCGGATCCCGAAAGCGATGTGTCGAAACTTGTGGCCGAACGGGGAGGCTATGGCCTGATGCCCGAGCAGGGGACCATGCCAACCAACAAATACCTGCCGCCGAGGCCGCGACAAAGGGGTGACGACGAAAAGGCGCCGCGAATGCTCACCGATTCCGACCAAGCCACCGACAGCGCCGGCCTGATCGCGCGCTGGGTCGACAAGATCCTGTCGTGAGGCGCTGAGCGATGCACCCTGCCAAATCCGTCATCTTCTTCACCACTGCCAGCGGCGCGGGCTATGGCTTGATGATCTGGCTGGCGGTGCTGGCCGCGCTTGGACTGGTTCCGGCAGAACCCGTGCTGGGTTCGATCGGACTGGGCCTCGGCCTTGTACTGATCATTAGCGGTCTGCTGTCCTCCACCTTCCATTTGGGTCGCCCTGAGAGAGCTTGGCGCGCGCTGTCGCAATGGCGATCGAGCTGGCTGTCGCGCGAAGGGGTGGCGGCGATCCTGACCTTCGTCCCTCTCGGGCTGTTCGCGCTATCGTGGGTCGTTCTGGGGCAGAACTCAGGCCCTGCTGCAGCAATCGGTCTGGTTGGGGCCGCAATGAGCCTGCTGACCATCTTCACCACCTCGATGATCTACGCTTCGCTCAAGACTATCCCGGCATGGAGCAACGGCTACACGGTTATGGGTTATGTCGTCCTCGGGCCAATGAACGGAGCGCTCATCGCGTTGCTGCTGGTGTTCGCTTTCAGTCTCGAAGCGGCGACGCAGTTCATGCGAGACGCGGCGCTTGCTTTCCTTGCCGCTGCCGTCGTGATCAAGCTCATGTACTGGCGGCATATCCAGTCCACGCCAGCCACAAGCACAGCCGGTTCCGCCACCGGCCTCGGCCATCTAGGAACGGTCGAAATGACCGCGAGCCCGCACGACATCGACAACTACCTGCTTCGCGAGATGGGCTTCCGCATCGCCCGCAAGCACGCCGAGAAGCTGCGCCTGATCGCGCTGGCGCTGGCCTTCCTGTTGCCCGTCGCGGGGCTTGCCTGGACCTTCATCAATATCAATCCGACCGTCAATTTCATACTGCTGATTGGCTGCTGGCTATCCTGCCAAGCGGGCATCACCGTCGAGCGCTGGCTGTTCTTCGCCGAGGCGAAACACGTGGTGACGCTCTATTATGGCGAGCAGGCGGTCTGACCGGTCGGCAAGTGCACCGCGTCGAAGACATGTGACCTTATTCGCGATCAACGTTTTCCCTGGAAGAGCCTAAGGACTGACCATGTTCGACCAAGCCGACGCGCTCGTGCTCGCCCGGATCCAGTTCGCCTTTACGGTGAGCTTCCATTTCATCTTCCCGGCCTTCTCGATCGGGCTGGCGAGCTATCTCGCGGTGCTGGAGGGGCTGTGGTTGCGTACCGGCAAGCAGCTCTATCTCGACCTGTTCAAATACTGGCTGAAGATCTTCGCCATCGCCTTTGCCATGGGCGTAGTCTCGGGCATCGTCATGTCCTACCAGTTCGGCACCAACTGGTCGGTGTTCTCCGACAAGGCGGGGCCGGTGATCGGGCCGCTGATGGCCTATGAGGTGCTGACCGCCTTCTTCCTGGAGGCGGGGTTCCTTGGCGTGATGCTGTTCGGGATGAACAAGGTCGGGCCGAGGCTGCACTTCATGGCCACGCTGATGGTCGCTGGCGGGACCTTCGTCAGCGCCTTCTGGATCCTCTCGGTCAACAGCTGGATGCAGACCCCGACCGGGTTCGAGATAGGCGCGAACGGCCAGTTCCTGCCGGGCGAGAGCTGGTGGGATATCGTCTTCAACCCGAGCTTCCCGTATCGGCTGGTGCACACTGTCACTGCCGCTTACCTCACCACCGCTTTTGTGGTTGGTGCCGTCGGCGCGTGGCACTTGCTGAAGGACCGCGCCAACCTGCATGCGCGCAAGATGTTCTCCATGGCGATGTGGATGGCCGCGCTGGTCGCCCCGATCCAGATTTTCGCCGGGGACATGCATGGGCTCAACACGCTGGAGCACCAGCCGGCGAAGGTCATGGCGATGGAGGGTCACTACCAGAGCCACCCCGATGGCGCGCCGCTGATCCTGTTCGGCATCCCCGACAGCGAGGAAAAGACCGTTAGATATGCCGTCGAGATTCCAAAGGCTTCCTCGCTGATCCTCAAGCATGATCCGAACGCCCCGCTGGCGGGTCTGGACACCATTCCCGACGATGAAGAGCCGCCGGTCGGCATCGTGTTCTGGGCCTTCCGCGTTATGGTCGGCATCGGCTTCGCCATGCTCGGTATCGGTCTGTGGAGCCTGCTCGCACGGTTCCGGGGCAAGCTCTACGACTGGAGCTGGCTCCACCGCGCAGCGATTGCCATGGGGCCATCGGGCTTCGTCGCAGTCATCGCCGGCTGGATCACCACTGAGGTAGGACGCCAGCCGTGGGTGATCTACGGCTTGCTGCGCACCGCCGATGCTGCAAGCCCGCTCGATGCGCCGGCGGTGGGTGCCTCGTTGCTGGCCTTCGTGGTGGTCTACTTCGCGGTCTTCGGGGTCGGCACCTGGTACATCCTGCGGCTGATGAAGAAGGCTCCCGAGGCTGGAGAGAAAGGCGTCGCGCGGACCGAGAGCGGCCCGGTGCGCACCGCCGGGATCACCGCCGGCCTCGCCAAGGAGCAGCTCAGCGAGGGAGACGCACAATGATCGACCTCACTGTCATCTGGGCCTTCATCATCGCCTTTGCGGTCTTCGCCTATGTGGTGATGGACGGGTTTGACCTCGGCATCGGGATCCTGTTCCCGACCTTCGATGTAGGGCCCGAGCGCGACAAGGCGATGAACTCGATAGCGCCGGTGTGGGACGGCAACGAGACCTGGCTGGTGCTGGGCGGGGGTGGTCTCTTCGCTGCCTTCCCGCTGGCCTATGCCATCATCCTGCCTGCGACCTATCCGCTGATCATCGCCATGCTGCTGGGGCTGGTGTTCCGCGGCGTGGCGTTCGAGTTCCGCTGGCGCGACCCGGCGCATCGCAAGTTCTGGGACTTCGCCTTCACCGCCGGGTCCTTCATTGCCGCGATGGCGCAGGGGATGACGCTGGGCGCGCTGCTGCAGGGCATTGAAGTCGTCGATCGCGCCTATGCCGGCAGCTGGTGGGACTGGCTGACGCCCTACACGCTGCTGACGGGCCTTGGTACGGTCGCAGGCTACGCGCTTTTGGGCAGCACCTGGCTGGTGTGGAAGCTCGACGGCGAAGGGCAGGCGCACGCGCGCAAGCTGGCCATCCGCGCCGCCATCGCCACGCTCGCCTTGCTCGGTGCGGTGAGCCTTTACACGCCAATGCTTGATACGGCCTATTACGAGCGTTGGTTCGCCATGCCGAACATACTGTTCGCCAGCCAGGTCCCGCTGCTGACTGCCATCGCCAGCACTTTCCTTTTCCGGGGCCTCGTAAAGCAGCAGGACGTCATGCCGTTCCTGATGAGCCTGGCGATCTTCCTGCTCGGCATGGCGGGGCTTGGGGTCAGCATGTGGCCGCACGTCGTGCCGGATAGCGTCACCATCTGGGATGCCGCCGCGCCGCATCGCAGCCAGATCTTCATGCTAGTGGGCGTCGGGCTGACCTTGCCGCTGATCCTCGGCTACACCACGTGGAGTTACTGGGTGTTCCGTGGCAAGGTCGGGGCCGAGGGCTACCATTGATGGTCGAACAATCCTCCGCACCCCTCTGGAAGCGCCTCGCGTGGATGGCCGCAATCTGGGCGATGAGCGTCACCACGCTGGGCGCGGTCGGATATATCCTGCGGTTGTGGCTAGCCCCCTGAGCTGACAGGCTCTAGGCAACCGGCATGGAGAGCTTGGGGCACTGGCGGTTCGCGATCGATCGCGGGGGGACCTTTACCGACATTGTCGCAGTGACGCCCGGCGGCGCGCTTGTCACCGACAAGCTGCTGTCGGAAAATCCCGGTCAATATGCTGACGCTGCCAGCGAGGCGGTTCGCCGCCTGATGGCCGAACATGGCGAAGGCCCGATTGCCGAGCTGCGGATCGGGACCACTGTCGCCACCAATGCGCTACTGGAGCGCAAGGGCGAGCGGCTGGCACTGGCGATCACGCGAGGGTTCGGCGATGCGCTGCGGATCGGCACGCAGGCGCGGCCGGAGATCTTCGCACGGCATATCATCCTGCCCGAACAGCTGCCTGAAAAGGTGGTGGAAATTGCCGAGCGGGTGGCAGTCGATGGCGAGGTGCTTACCCCGCTCGACGAAAACACCGCACGGACGCAATTCGCGGCGCTGCGGAGCGAGGGTTTCGACGCCATCGCCATCGTGCTGATGCACGGCTGGCACCACACCGCGCACGAGGAGCGCCTGGCGAAAATGGCGCGCGAACTCGGCTTTGCGCAGGTCAGCGTCAGCCACGAGGTCGCGCCGCTGATCCGGCTGGTGCCGCGTGGAGATACGACAGTGGTCGATGGCTATCTATCGCCGGTGCTGGGGCGCTACGTCGCGGGTCTTGAAGCGAACCTGCCGAGCCACGACCGGCTTTTCTTCATGCAGTCCAATGGCGGGCTCGCCCATGCCGGATCGTTTCGCGGCAAAGATGCGATCCTGTCAGGCCCGGCGGGCGGCGTGGTCGGCATGGTCGCTGCCAGCGAACCGCTCGGCCATCACAAGCTGATCGGTTTCGACATGGGCGGGACCAGCACCGATGTCGCGCATTACGCCGGAGAGTACGAGCTGACCGGCGACAGCGTCGTTGCGGGTGTGCGCGTCGCCGCGCCGATGATGCAGATCCACACCGTCGCGGCGGGGGGCGGTTCGATCTGCCGCTTTGACGGGACGCGCTTCCGCGTCGGGCCGGAGAGCGCCGGGGCCGATCCGGGGCCGGCCTGCTATCGCAAGGGCGGGCCGCTGACGGTGACCGACTGCAACCTGTTCCTCGGCCGCATCGATCCGGCATTGTTCCCGGCGGTGTTCGGGCCTGATGGAGACCAGCGTCTTGACGCAGCGGCGTCGAAGGCGCGGCTCGAACAGGTGGCAGACTCGCTACCCAACTCCATGACTCTTGAGGAGATTGCCGAAGGCTTCCTCGCCATCGCGGTCGACAACATGGCCAATGCGATCCGCAAGATCAGCGTCGCGCGCGGGCACGATGTCACCCAATATGCGCTGGCCTGCTTTGGCGGCGCGGGCGGACAGCATGCCTGCCGCGTGGCCGATGCGCTGGGAATGACGACGGTGCTGGTGCACCCGCTGGCGGGGATGCTGAGCGCCTATGGCATCGGTATCGCGCCGGTGAAGGCGATCCGCGAGCAGAGCGTGCTGCAACCCCTGGGCGAGGACTTTTCTCAAGCTCTCGAGGCTCTTGAAGAGCAGGTGCTGGAGGCGATGGAGGGGCATGGTCTCGATGCGTCACAGGTCGATCTCGCCCGCCGTGTCCGGCTACGCTTCGCAGGGAGCGACAGCACTATGACGCTCGACCTCGCAGACGACAGGGCGCTTGCCGAGCAGTTCCAGTCCGAACACCGCCGCCGCTTCGGCTATTCCGATGTCGAGGGGCAGATCATAGTCGAAGCGCTGAGCGTCGAGGCAAGCGGCTTGCCGGGCGGGTTCGATGCTGAAGCCTTGGTGCTGGATGATACCGCGGTTGACGGCTCAGGTGACTGGCCAGTGTTCAATCGCGGGCAGATAAGTGGCTCCGTTTCGGGGCCTGCGCTTGTCACCGATCCCGGCTCGACCACGGTGATCGAACCGGGCTGGTCAGCCACGCTGGCAGATGACGCCACACTGGTCCTGACCCGCACCAAAGAGCTTGAGCGCGCCTATGCCGAGGGGACTGCAGTCGATCCCGTTCGGCTCGAGATCTTCAACAACCTCTTCATGGCGATTGCCGAGGAAATGGGGGTGGTGCTGCAATCGACGGCGACCTCGGTGAACATCAAGGAGCGGCTCGATTTCTCGTGTGCGCTGTTCGATGCCGGCGGCGCGCTGATCGCCAATGCGCCGCATATCCCGGTGCATCTCGGCAGCATGGCCGACAGTATCCGCCGCATTCTCGAAGCACGCGGAGATGCCGCCGACGGGCGCGGGATCAGGCGCGGCGATGCTTATGTGCTCAACGATCCCTATCGCGGCGGGACGCACTTGCCCGATATCACCGTAATCGTGCCGGTTTTCTATTCTGACGCAAACGAGGCTCCCGATGCTTTCGTCGCAGCGCGCGGGCACCATGCCGATATTGGCGGGATCGCCCCTGGCTCGATGCCGCCCGAAAGCGCCACCATCGACGAGGAAGGCGTGCTGCTCGACAACCTGCTGCTGGTCGATGAAGGCATGTTCCGCGAGGCTGATATCCGCGCCGCGCTGGCTTCCGGCGAGTGGCCTGCACGCAATCCGGATCGCAATCTCTCCGACCTGCGCGCGCAGGTTGCCGCGTGCACAAGAGGCGCGGAATTGCTGACCCAGGCCGCCAGCGACAACGGAGCCGATGTGATCGCTGCCTATATGCGCCATGTCCTCGCCAATGCCGAGGAGAGCGTGCGCCGCCTGTTAGATCGGCTGGACGACGGGCAATCCACTTGCACAATGGACAATGGCGCACAGGTCACCGTGGCCATCCGCATCGACCGCGACAGCCGCTCGGCAGTGTTCGATTTCACCGGCACCAGCGCCCAGCAGCCCAACAATTTCAACGCTCCGCGCTCGATTGCTCGGGCTGCATCGCTCTATGTCCTGCGCACGCTGATCGACGATGCGATCCCGATGAACGACGGCTGCCTACGTCCGGTCACGCTGGTGGTGCCCGAAGGCTCGATGCTCAACCCTGCACCGCCCGCTGCCGTCGTGGCGGGCAATGTCGAGACCAGCCAGGTCATCACCGATGCGCTGTTCGCCGCCACCGGCAAGCTCGCGCCGAGCCAGGGGACGATGAACAACTTCACCTTTGGCAATGAGCGTCACCAGTATTACGAGACCATCGCCGGCGGCTCGGGTGCGGGGCCCGATCATGACGGCACCAGCGCGGTGCAGACGCATATGACCAACAGCCGCCTGACCGATCCCGAGATCTTGGAAACCCGCCTGCCGGTGCGGCTCGATCGCTTCGCTATCCGGCTAGGATCAGGCGGTGAGGGCATCCATCGGGGCGGAGACGGCGTCGAGCGCCGGATCACTTTCCTCGACCCGATGCGCGCCAACATGCTTGCCAATCGTCGCACAATCGCGCCTAGCGGGATTGCCGGAGGCGGCGATGCTCTCCCCGGCTGCAACTGGGTGGAGCGGGTCGATGGTTCGAAAGAGGAATTGACCGCAACCGCCTCGGCGCAGATGCAGCCGGGCGACACATTTGTGATCCTAACCCCGGGTGGTGGTGGATTTGGGGGGAGTGCCGCATGAACTACTGGCCATTGCTGGGCATCGCCATCGTCGTTATCGGCTTTGCCTTGCGGTTCAATCCGCTTCTGGTGGTGGTCAGTGCTGCCGTGGCGACCGGGCTGCTGGCCGGGCTGGATTTCGTCGCCGTGGTGGAGGCGCTGGGCAAGGCGTTCAACGACAACCGCTATATCTCTGTCACATGGATCATCCTGCCGGTTATCGGCCTGCTCGAACGATACGGCCTGCAGCAACGCGCGCGGGCGGTGATCGAAAGCGTGCGCGGCGCGACCATGGGCAAGCTGCTGGTGATCTACTTGTTGTTTCGCCAGATCACCGCCGCGTTGGGGATGAAGGATATCGGCGGACACCCGCAGGCCGTGCGGCCGCTGGTGGCTCCGATGGCCGAGGCCGCCGCCACCAAGTCGCACGGCGAGCTGGCGGAGGATGACCGGCAGAAGGTGCTCGCCATGTCCGCTGCGACCGACAATGTCGGCCTGTTCTTCGGCGAGGATATCTTCTTTGCCATCGCCTCGATCCTGCTGATCCAGGGCGTATTCGAAAGCGCTGGCTATCCGCTCACACCGCTGCAGCTTTCGGTCTGGGCTATCCCGACCGCGATCTGTGCTTTCCTGATCCACGGCTGGCGTATCACCGCGCTCGACCGGCGACTGGGGAGGGTACGGCCATGATCACATACGAATGGCTCTACGTCCTGACCGGGATTTTCTTCGCTGTCTGGTCGTTGCTCAGCCTGCGTGACGGGCGGTGGGGCAATGCCGCCTTCTGGGGTGTGCTGTCGGCGAGTTTCTTCCTCGGCAGCCATGTCAGCGATTTCGCCAACGGGCTGATGGTGCTGGCGCTGGTCGGCATTGCCGGTTTCGGCGGACTCAAGCGTAGCGATCCTGAGACGACCACCGCGGAGGAGCGTTCCAACTTCTCCAGCTTGCTGGGCAACAAGCTGTTCGTACCCGCGCTGATCGTGCCGGTCACGGCGGTCGCCGGGACGCTGCTCTACAACTACACCCCGCTCAAGGAGACCGGGCTGTTCGAGGAACGCCGCGAGACCTTGCTGCTGTTCGCCATCGGGGTGCTGCTGGCGCTGACCTATGCGATGGCATGGCTCAAGCCGCCCGCACTTGCCCCGATGCAGGAGGGGCGGCGGCTGCTCGACTCGATCGGGTGGGCAGCGATCCTGCCGCAGATGCTGGCAGCGCTCGGTGCCGTGTTCGCGCTGGCTGGGGTAGGGGACATCATCGGCGGCGCAGCGCAGCAGGTGATCCCCGAGGGCAGCATATTCCTGACCGTGGTGGTGTTTGCGCTGGGCATGGCGCTGTTCACGATCATCATGGGCAATGCCTTTGCCGCTTTCCCGGTGATGGCGGCAGCGATCGGCATTCCGCTGCTGGTCGAAGGCTATGGCGGCAATCCGGCGGTGATCGGCGCGGTCGGGATGCTGGCGGGCTTTTGCGGTACGCTGATGACGCCGATGGCGGCCAACTTCAACATCGTGCCAGCGGCCTTGCTCGAACTGAAGGACCAGAACGGCGTGATCAAGCAGCAGATCGGCACTGCGATCCCGCTGTGGGTCTGCAATGTCGCGATCATCTACATCGGGGCGTTCCTGCTATGGAAATGACGCTGGAGATCGCTCGCCGCTTTGCGCAGGCCGCGCTGGGCCATGTCGCGCGCGAATATCCCAACAAGCTCGACCATGTGATGGCGGGCGACGGTGATGCGCAGACCCCGCGCCAGCTGCATCCGTGTTTTTTCGGCAGCTATGACTGGCACAGTTGCGTCCACGGCTGGTGGACTTTGCTGACGCTGCGACGACTCTATCCGGATATGCCGGAGGCTGCGGCGATTGCTGAACTTGCGGACGCCACTTTCACCGAGGAAAAGCTCTTGGTGGAACTGGCCTACGCCCGACGCCCAGAATCCAAGGGTTTTGAACGTCCCTACGGCTGGGCTTGGCTGCTTTACCTCCATCTTGAAGCGGCAAGACATGAAGCGCCTTGGGCCGACCGAATTGAGCCACTGGCGCGGCACTTTGCGACGATGTTCAAGAGTTATCTGAGCGTACTGACCTATCCGATCCGTACCGGCACGCATTTTAATTCAGCCTTCGCTTTAACTCTCTCGCTGGAATGGGCGAGCGCCTACGATGATGATCTTGGGAATTTGATCCGCTCGACGTCCAAGCGTTGGTTCAAAGGGGACTGGGGCTGTCAGGCATGGGAACCTGGAGGAGATGAGTTCCTTTCGCCTTCGTTGAGCGAAGCCCTATTGATGAAACGAGTGATGACGCCAGAGGATTTTCGGCCCTGGTTCTCTGCCTTCTTTCCAAGGCTCGAATGGGCTGAGCCAGCTACCTTGTTCACGCCGGCAAGAGTCAGTGACCGGAGCGACGGCAAAATTGCGCATCTCGATGGTCTATGTTTGAGTCGTGCGTGGGCATGGCGCGAACTTGGTTTCCAAGAGCCAGCTTTGTGCCATCTCGACGCCGCGCTGCCCCATGTCACCGGCGACTACATGGGCGAACATTGGCTTGCGAGTTTCGCACTTCTCGCCTTGCTCGCAGCGCCACCGAGTGACAGGTAGAGGGGCAAGGGAGAGGATAGCAATGAAGATCGATTTCGCGCCCGAGCTGGAGGCGTTTCGCGCTGAAGTGGCGGAGTTCTTCGCCACTGCTCCGACGCCCGCCATCCGCGAAGCCGGGCGCAAGACCACCAGCGTCTTCGCGCCGTTCGAGCAGTGCATGCAGTGGCACAGGATCCTCTATGACAAGGGTTGGGCCGCGCCGCATTGGCCGAAGGAATATGGCGGGACCGGGTGGAGCGTGGAGCAGCGCTTCATCTTTGCCGAGGAATACCGCAAGGCCGACCTGCCGCCGCTACTGCCGCAGAGCCTCGGCATGGTCGGGCCGCTGCTGATCGACCTCGGCACCGAGGAGCAGAAGGCCAAGTATCTCGAGCCGATCCTCAAGGGCGAGGATTTCTGGGCGCAGGGCTATTCGGAGCCCAATTCCGGCTCCGACCTCGCTTCGCTCAGCTGCCGTGCGGACGCAGATGGTGATGACTACATCATCAACGGCTCCAAGATCTGGACCACCTACGCCCACCACGCCAACCGCATGTTCATGCTGGTGCGCACCAGCAATGAAGGCAAGAAGCAGCAGGGCATCACCTTCCTGCTGCTCGACCGTGTCGACTATCCCGGCATGGAAATCCGCCCGATCATCGGCCTCGATGGCTTCCCCGAACAATGCGAAGTTTTCTTCGAGGATTGCCGCGTCCCGCAGTCCGGCCGGGTCGGTGAAGAAAACGATGGTTGGAGCGTCGCCAAGCACTTGCTCAAGCATGAACGCGGTGGCGGCAATGCGGCCAGCCCTACATTGATGCGCTATTGCCAGCGGGCACGCGAAGCGGCGGCGCAAACACCGTCACCATGGGGTGGTATGCTGGCGGACGATCCGGTCTTCCAGCAGGAGATCGGCGACCTGGAAGCCGATATCGCCTCAATGAGCCATTTCGAAAAGCTCGCTATCAGTGGCCATGAAATCGCCCGCGATCCGGCATTCCCGTCGATGAACAAGACGATGAATTCGGAGCTCGTCCAGCGCGCTTCCACCATGATGATGCAGGTCTCCGGCGTCGACGGCATGGCGCGGCAGTTGGAAGCTTTGCGCGTCGGCTCGAATGTCGAGCCGCTTGGCAGCGAGTTCGATCTGATCTCCATGCCACTCTATCTCAACAGCCGGGCGACCACGATCTACGCTGGCTCCAATGAAGTGCAGCGCGACCTGATTGCGCGTACGGTAGGGAGCTGAGGCGATGGATTTCAGCTACACTGAAGAGCAGGAAATGCTCCGCAATGGCGTCGGCAAGTTCCTCGAGAAAAGCTACGACTTCGACACGCGGCAAAAGCTGGTGAGCTCGGATGCGCCGTGGTCGCCCGAAGCGTGGCAGCAGTTCGCCGAGTTTGGCCTCCTGATACTGCCCTTCAGCGAGGAACAAGGCGGCCTTGGTGGATCGATCAGCGATTGCGTTGCGGTGGCCGAACTGTTCGGGCGACATCTCGTGGTCGAACCCTATGTCGCCTCGATCCTGCTCGGCGCTGCGGCACTGGCGGCGAGCGATGCTCCGGAAGCACAGGAATGGCTCGAGAAGGTCCAGTCAGGCGAAGCCATAGCCGCGTTCGCCTATGAGGAAGGCCACGGGACACCTTCAGTCGAGCACGTCACAATGGCTGCGACAAACGGCACACTGGCCGGAGAGAAGCGTCTCGTCACGGCGGGTGCCGAGGCCGACGTGCTCGTCGTGGTCGCCAAGGGTGATAGCGGTATCCCTGCGCTCTTCTTGGTTGAGCAAGGCGCGGACGGCCTTTCGGCACGCAGCTACACCACTGTTGACGGGCGGAGCGCCGCAAACATCACCCTCGACGGGGTGCCAGCAACATTGCTCTCCGATGACGCGCAAACGCTCGAGCGGATACTCGCCCATGCCATGAACGTGCAATGCGCCGAGGCCGTCGGTGCGATGGGCGCATTGCTGGCGATCACAGGAGAGTATGCTGCGACCCGCAAGCAGTTCGGCGTGTCGATCGGATCTTTCCAGGCCATCGCTCATCGACTTGCGGATATGAAGATCGCCCACACCAAGGCGCGGGCGACGCTGCTTTACACGACTGCATTGGCAGAAACCGGTGCGGTGACCGCGCGTGATATCGCCATTCTCAAGGGTCAGACCGGCAAGCTTGGGCAGTCGATCGGCGAGTCCGCCATCCAGATCCACGGCGGCGTGGGCATGACGGATGAGCTCAGCGTCAGCCACTATCACAAGCGACTGCTCGCGCTCGACGCTCAGTTCGGCGGGCACGCTTACCACCTGCGCAAAGTCGGGACGGGCTGATCCGTGCGCTTGCTCGGGGCGATCCTCGCCGGCGGGCAATCGCGCCGCTTCGGCAGCGACAAGGCGCATGCGCTGCTGGATGGCAAGCGCCTGATCGACCATGTTGCCGATGCTCTGGCGAAGCAATGCGAAGCAGTGGTCTTTTGCGGGAGGGATGAACCAGGTCTTGCGTCAATTCCCGACCAGCCCGAGGGTGGGCACGGCCCACTGGCGGGGCTCAACGCGGCCCTCTTGCATGCACAGGCCAACGGGTTCGACCAGGTTTTGAGTTCTGGCTGCGACATCCCCAATCTACCACCGGACCTTGCCGCACAGCTGGACGGTGAAGGAGCGGCTTATGCGGCAGACCAGCCTGTTGTCGGCCTGTGGCCGGCTTCGCTGCAACCGCTGCTCGGCAGTTACTTGTGTGGTGGAGGTCGCGCACTGTTCGGATTTGCCGACCTGGCAGGCGCAAGAGCGGTAGCGGTCGCTCCGCCGCTGGCCAACATCAACACGCCTCAGGACCTCCCCCGGGCGGGTTGAAGCGTGCCTTGCGAGGCCCAATATTCGGTCGCGGAAAGAAACTTTTGCGCGACAAGACATAGTATGTGCTGCTAACAAACGACTCAAAGAGAGGAGACACTCATGGCAACCGAATACAGCAACCTGATCGATGGTGAGATGATCACCAATGGCGAATGGATGGACGTCGTCAATCCCGCCAACGAGCAGGTCATTGGCCGCGTTCCGGCCTGCGGGAAAGACGAGCTCGATCGCGCCGTCGCCGCTGCCCGTCGCGCGTTTAAGACATGGTCCAAGACCCCGGTCGAGGAACGTCGCAAGGTCATCAACGCCATGGCCGACGCCATTGCCGCTAACCATGACGAGCTCTTTCGCCTGCTCACCGCAGAACAGGGCAAGCCGCATGCGCAGGCGCAGGGCGAAATGCATGGCGCGCCGGCGATCATGAAGGCGCAGGCCACGCTCGAGCTGGAAGAGACCATCAACGAAGACAGCGACACCCGCCTCAGCCGCACCCGACGGGTGCCGGTCGGCGTGGTCGGCGGTATCGTACCGTGGAACTTCCCGGTGCTTATGGCAGTGCAGAAGATTGCTCCGGCGCTGCTCTCGGGATGCACCATCGTGCTCAAGCCATCGCCCTTCACTCCGCTGACCACACTGCGCATCGCCGAGCTGTGGAAGGACATCGCGCCCGCCGGCACCGTCAACATCATCACCGGTGAAGACAGCCTCGGCCCGATGATCACGCAGCATCCGGACATCGACAAGATCACCTTCACCGGCTCGACCGCGACGGGCAAGAAGATCATGGAAGGCGCCAGCGCCGACCTCAAGCGCATCACGCTCGAGCTGGGCGGCAATGACGCCTCGATCGTGCTGCCCGATGCCGATCCCAAGAAGGTTGCCGAGCAGCTGTTCTGGTCGAGCTTCACCAACGCCGGCCAGATCTGCGTTGCCGCCAAGCGCATCTATATCCACGAGGATATCTATGACGAGCTGAGCGCGGCCCTGGCCGAATATGCCAAGGGTGTGGTTGTCGGCGACGGGTCCGAGCAGGGCACGGGGGTCGGTCCGATCCAGAACAAGAAACAGTTCGACCGCGTGTGTGAACTGATCGAGGACGCCAAGGACAATGGCTACAAGTTCCTCGTCGGCGGCGAAGTCGATCCGTCGGGTTCGGGCTACTACGTTCCGATAACCATCCTCGATAATCCGCCGGAAGATGCGCGGATCGTGGCCGAGGAACAGTTCGGCCCGGTCATGCCGCTGATGAAGTTCTCGACCACCGAGGAAGTCATCGAGCGCGCCAATGCTTCTGACTACGGCCTTGCCGGGGCAGTGTGGACCGGCGACCCCGACAAGGGTGTCGAGATCGCCGAACAGCTGGAAACCGGCACTGTGTGGATCAACGAGTTCCTGCACTTGTCGCCGCTGGCTCCTTTCGGTGGCCACAAACAGTCGGGTTTCGGCGCTGAATACGGCATCGAAGGTCTCAAGGAGTTCACCTATTCGCAGGTGATTACGGTCAAGAAGGACGCCGAAGTCGCCTGATTTTGGGAAGCAATGATTGAGAAGAGGGCGGGGGCTGGGGCTCCCGCCCTTTTTCGTTGTCCTCAGTCCTCGATGTGAATGCCGCGATAGCGCCCGTGGAAGTATAGCAGCGGGTCATCGTGCAAGTGGTACGTGGCCTTCAGTATCCGGCCGATGAGGATGAGGTGATCGCCGCCTGGGTGGACTGCTTCCCGGGTGCACTCGAAAACAGCCAAGGCTCGCTTGAGCACCGGCAGGCCATGTTCGGAGCTCTCCCAATCGCCTTCGGCAAAACGATCCGCTCCCTTGCGGGCAAAGCGCGTCGAGAGTGATTTGTCTTTGCTTTCCAGAACGTTCACGGCGAAACGCTCGACCTTTTCAAGCACTGACGTACTTCCGGCTTCGAGCGCCGGGCACACCAACAACAAGGGTGGATCGAGACTCACCGACGAGAAGCTGTTGACCGTCAGTCCCACCGGAGCGCCATCTGCCGCTGTAGTGGTAACGATCGTTACCCCGGTGGAAAAGCAGCCGAAGGCATCGCGCAGGCCGCGCGTGTCGCCACCATCGCGGAAAACTTCGGGGTCGCCTGACGTGCTCACAGCGCGAGGGTTAGCATGGCCTGCGGACAAGGGAAGAGTGCAGTAGCGATCAGGCCTGCACCACCTCCTGTTCGATGGCACCGAAGATCGAATGCCCGTGCCCATCGTCCATCCAGATCCTGACCGTGTCGCCGGGGGCCATGAAGCGGGTCCTGGGCTCGCCATCGGCGATGGTTTCGATCATGCGGATCTCGGCAATGCAACTGTAACCCAGGCCGCCTTCGCTGCAGGGTTTGCCGGGACCACCATCGGCGTCGCGATTTGAAATGGTGCCTGAGCCGATGATCGCCCCGGCACCAAGGTTGCGGGTCTTGGCTGCATGGCTGACGAGGTCGGCGAGGCTGAACGTTGCATCGACGCCGACGTTGGCGCGGCCGAAAGGAGCGCCATTGTAGTCGACATTCAAAGGCAAGTGGATCACGCTGTCCTGCCAGGCGTCGCCCAGTTCGTCAGGTGTGACTGCGACAGGGGAAAAGGCCGTGGCGGGCTTGGACTGGAAGAAGCCGAAGCCCTTGGCCAGCTCGCCGGGGATCAGCCCGCGCAGCGAGACATCGTTGACCAGCATCAGCAGCTTGATGTGATCGACGGCCTCTTCCGGCGTCGTTCCCATCGGAACATCATCTGTGATGCAGGCAATTTCGCCTTCCATGTCGCAGCCCCAGGCTGTGTCCTTGAGCGGGATCGAAGCCCGCGGCGGCAGGAAGTCGTCGCTGCCGCCCTGGTACATCAGCGGGTCGTGATAGAAGCTCTCCGGCACTTCCGCGCCGCGCGCCTTCCGCACCAGTTCGACGTGGTTGATATAGGCCGAGCCATCGGCCCACTGATAGGCGCGCGGCAGCGGGCTGTACGCCTCGCGCTCGTGGAAGCGCTCGCACGGCACGGTCTGATGTTCGACATCGGTATAGAGAGCCTGCAGTTTCGGCGCGACCTGCTCCCAGTTGTCGAGCGCGTACTGCATCGTCGGTGCGATATTGTCGGCCGCGCAATAGCGAGTGATGTCCTTGGAAACGACGACCAGTTTGCCGTCGCGGGTTCCGTCATTGAGGGTGGCGAGTTTCATCCCTTGTACTCCGGGCTGTCTATCTGGTTGTCTGGGTAGGCGCGGTCGAATGCGGGCAGTGCTAGGCACGCCGCTTCGATCCGCCTGATGTGGGGGTAGGCCGCAAAGTCATAGTCGAAGCGGCGCGCGTTATAGACCTGCGGCAGCAGTACGACTTCGAACAGGCCGGGCGCGTCGAACAGGAAATCCCCGGTACCGAGCTGGGCCAGGCGTTGTTCAACCGGATCGAAGGTCCGCTTCAGCCAATGGCGATACCAGGTGTCGATTTCGTCCTTTGAATGGCCCAGCGGGTCGGCGAGATACTTGAGCACCGGCAGGTTGTTCACCGCATGGGTTTCGGTCGCGATGGAATAGGCCAGCTCGCGCGCAGTGAAGCGGTCTTCGATATCCTTCGGCAGCAGCCCCGGCTCGGGATAGGCTTCGTCGAGCCACTCGAGCTGGGCCATGGACTGCGCACGGTCGCGCCCATCCGCTTCCAGCAGCGGTACCGATCCGAACGGATTACGCCCGGTGTAGGCCTCGCCCTTCTGTTCTGCTTGCACGAGATTCACCGGGACGATGTCGTACTCCAACCCCTTGAGGTTCAGCGCAATGCGCAGGCGATAGCTCGTCGAGCTGCGGAAATAGGCGAACAGCTTCATGAGTAGGCGAATCCTCCAACTGGTTTCATCTGTAACCAATAATGGATCGATGCAACAGATGTTCCGACCAGCCCAGCCTCGACCCTGTGCGCCATGGCCGGAGACATGGCCAGAGACATGACCAGAGACATGGACCGCATGGACCACTGTCCTGGCGCACAAAAACAGGGCGGGGCCAAAATCGAAGTGTTACCCTGGAGAAGCGCGCGAAACGAAGCCATCAGCCGCTTGTGCCACGACTGGGCCGTGTAGGACAGCGCAGACGTTGGCAACGCGATCAGAACGCCGCGATCCCCGTTATGGCCCGGCCCAGGATCAGCGCATGAACATCATGCGTGCCTTCGTAGGTGTTGACGGTTTCGAGGTTCACCATGTGGCGGATGACCTGGTATTCCTCGCTGATACCGTTGCCACCGTGCATGTCGCGGGCGTGGCGGGCGATCTCCAGCGCCTTGCCGACATTGTTGCGCTTGACGATGGAGATCATCTCCGGCGCAAATGTGCCTTCGTCCATCATCCGGCCGACGCGCAAGCTGCTTTGCAGGCCCAGTGCGATCTCGCTCATCGCATTGGCGAGTTTCAACTGGAAGATCTGCTTGGATGCGAGCGGTACGCCGAACTGGTGCCGGTCCAAGCCATACTGGCGGGCCGCGTGGAGGCAGAACTCGGCCGCCCCCATCGCGCCCCAGCTGATGCCATAGCGGGCGCGGTTGAGGCACGAGAACGGACCTTTGAGCCCCTGCACATCGGGCAGCAATGCATCGGCACCGACCTTTACCTCGTCCATCACGATCATGCCGGTGGTGCTGGCGCGCAGCGAAATCTTGCCTTCGATCTTAGGCGCGGAAAGCCCCTCCATACCCTTTTCCAGGATGAAGCCGCGAATGCCGCCGCCATGCGCTTCGCTCTTGGCCCAGACCACGAAGACATCGGCAAAGGGCGCGTTGGAAATCCAGGTCTTGGAACCTGAGATCACGTATCCGTCACCGTTCTTCTTCGCGACAGTCTTCATGCCCGCAGGGTCGGAACCGGCATCGGGTTCGGTCAGACCGAAGCAACCGATCAGCTCGCCCGAAGCGAGGCCAGGCAGGTACTTGCGGCGCTGTTCTTCCGACCCGAAGGCATGGATCGGGTACATCACGAGGCTCGACTGCACCGAGGCCATCGACCGATAGCCCGAATCCACCCGTTCGATCTCGCGCGCGATCAGGCCATAGGCGACGTAGCTTGCGCCCGCGCCGCCATATTCCTCCGGCACAGTCGCGCCCAGCAGCCCGGCCTGGCCCATCAACGGAAACAGTTCAGGGGCGTCGATTTCGTCGGCGAAGGCCTTGATTACGCGCGGCTGGAGCTCGTTTTGCGCGAAGCCATGCGCGGCATCGCGGATCATCCGCTCTTCTTCGGTGAGTTGCTCGTCGAGCCGGAACGGATCGTCCCAGCTGAAGGGGGCCATACCTGCCATGTGTGCTCCTGAATCAGGCTAGTTCGCTTTGCTCGCGGCTTTCGCAGGAGTGAGCCCGGGCATCAAGCCTCGTCAATCATGGATTGGTGAGCGAACGCTGCACTGTCTCCAGCAAGGTTTGCGGAGGGCAGGGCTTCGATAGCAGCACTGCGCCTGGGAAACGGGTATCGACATCCGCCTGTTCATAGTGACCGGAGTGGAAAATCACCTTCACATCCTCCGACATCAGCTTCTCAGCCAGTGGAAAGACGTTTTCGGATCCCAGGCTGATGTCGAGGATGGCGATATCCGGCTTGCGTTTCTGGTATGAAAGCATGGCGGAAGAAATGTCGGGGAGAGGACCTTCGACTTCGCAACCGGCCTCGGCCACGGTTTCGCACAAGTCGAAACCGATAACGGCTTCGTCTTCGGCGATCATAACAAACGGCATGTCCATCGCTATCTCCCCCAAGATCACGGCCCTGCGGGAAATCAACGGCACTATTGGGGATTGGTTCCCCCTGCGCGGCGGCGCTTTACAGCTTGCCGAACTGAGCTTCGTAGCCTTGCGTATCGTCGGCCGCTAGCAGCTTTGCCTGCGTCACCCAGTCGTCGCGGCGGATGCGCCCTTCGAAGCGGCCCAGCTGGCTGTCGATGCGGTCGATATCGGCATCGCTCCAGCCCGCGACCTGCGCGAAAGTGGTGATGCCCTGTTCGTTGAGCAGCGTCACCAGCTTGGGTCCGACGCCCTTGATCCGGGTCAGGTCGTCGCCTGCCGCATTCTCAACCGCAGCTTCCTGCGCAGCAGCGGCAGCGACGGTGCCGGCACCTGCGACGCCCATCGGCGAAGCTGGCGGCACAGCAGGAGCGGCGACCGGCGGTGCGTCGATCAGCGCCTGGTTGCGCGCAGCAGGAGCATCGCTCCCGCCGTCGCTCTCCCGCGTTATCTTTGTCCGGCGCGAACCGACGAAGATAATCCAGGCTACGGCAAGCCCGATCAGCAATGCGACGAGGAAAAGTGGCCAGTTGGCTTCGATCATTTCGATCATGCCTAGAGGTCTCCCTTGTTTGATGTGTACGTCGGCTCGCCGCCCGGCTGCGGCGCACGCGCCCACAGCAGCCAGCCGAGACCAAGGCCGATCATGTATGTGAAAAGCAACAGCGTGATGAGTTCGAACCAGATCGGCATGTCAACGCGGTCCCGGTGTATCTATCGGAGTGGGGGCAACCTGTACCTTGGCAACAACGCGGAATTCGATCCGGCGATTGGCCGGGTCTGCCGGGTCAAGCCCCGAAACGGGCAGGCTGGACCCGAGGCCACGGGTCTGCAGGCTCTGTTCGGGAATACCACGCGCGACCAACGCCCGCTTGACCGTTGTTGCCCGCTGCAAGGATAGCTCGCGGTTGGCCAGCTCGTCTCCGGAGCTGTCGGTATGGCCGGTGATGGCGATCCGTGCTCCGAAGCAGGGGCGCAGGGCGGCCGCGACTTCGTCGAGCAGTTCGGTCCCGCCGGCGGCGAGGTCAGCGCTCGATTCCTCGAACCGGATGGTCCGCGCACCGAGGATGGCAGCGACATCGTCCTGGCAGCGCAGCGATTCCATCGGTGCTTCGCCCGGGTCGGCCAGCATTGTCCCATCCGTCCAGTGCACACCTCCGACGCCGGGGATTGCAGCCACCGCGCGGGCGATGCGGGCGCGGGTCGTCTCGGCAACATCGCCCTTGGGCGTCAGCATGGCATGGCGGCTGGGCCAGCCCTGGGCCGAACGGAAATCGGCGGTTACGCTGCCTGCCGCTTCGCTGGCGATCACCGCCCGCGCTTTTTGGGCCAGCGAATCGCTCAGCGGCTCAGCCGTCTGGTTGGCTGCAACCAGCGCCAAAACGGCAACCAGCAGCGCGCCACCGAGGATCAGGATGGAAGGGCGGATATTCACTCCGCCCCTCTAGCCATTCCCACCCGCAAAAGGGAAGGGGTTCAGTTCCCGCCCTGCGCTTCGCGCGGGACTTCGCCTAGTCCAGCTGCCACGGCGGCGAGCTTGACGAACTCCTGACGGTAGAAATCGTTCTGCTTGCCTGCGAGCCTGGCCAGTTGGTCGAAGGAATAGCCGCCCAGCATCGGGTCGCCGCGCAGCTTCTGGCCGAACCCGGCGACCGCCGCTGCAAAGGCAAAATCGTCCTTTGGCGCGGTGGCACTACGCAGTTTGGCCGCAGGCAGGACATAGTCGATCAGCGTCGAGGTGTCGCCATCGGGCATCTTGTAGCGCAGCTTCACATAGGCCGCTTCGGAGGCTTTCTCGATGGCCGAGGCAGGTAAGGCGTCGCCATAGCGGCGATCAGGCACCCAACCCTTGCCTCCAGCAAGGACCACTTCGTAGAGCGCGGTGACCTGATGCCCGGCACCAATATCCCCGGCATCGACCTTGTCATTGTCGAAATCCTCATCGCGCAGGGCGCGGTTCTCGTAGCCGATCAGGCGGTACTGGCTGATGACGGCCGGGTTGAATTCGACCTGGATCTTCACGTCCTTGGCGATGGTGAAGATGGTCGATCCCATCTCCTCTCCCAGCACTTTCTTCGCTTCCAGCGCGCTGTCGATATAGGCGTAATTGCCGTTACCCTTGTTGGCGAGCTGTTCCATCATCGCTTCGTTGTAATTGCCCTGGCCGAAGCCGAGCGTGGTCAACGTGATGCCCGTCTCGCGCTTCTTCTCGATCAGTTCTACCAGCGCGTCGCGGTTCGAAACGCCGACGTTGAAGTCGCCATCGGTGGCGAGGATGACGCGGTTGACGCCGCCCTTGATCCAGTTGGCTTCGGCGATCTGGTAGGCGAGCTGGATCCCCGCACCCCCCGCTGTCGAGCCGCCAGCCGTGAGGTTGTTGATGGCGTTGCGGATTTCGCCTTTGTTGTTGGTGGCATCGAGCACAAGCCCGGCGGCCCCGGCATAGACCACGATCGAGACGCGATCCTTCTCGCCCAGCTGATTGGCAAGGCCGAGCATGGCAGTCTTCACCAGCGGCAGCTTGTCGGCGCTGTACATCGAGCCAGAAACATCGAGCAGGAACACGAGGTTCGCGGGAGGGCGGCTTTCGGGCGGCAGGTCGTATCCGGCGAGCCCGATTCGCAGCAGGCGGGTGTTGTCGTTCCACGGCGTCTGCGCGGCATCGAAATTGACGCTGAACGGCTTGGCCCGGTCGAGCGGGCGGTCGTAGTCGTAGCGGAAGTAGTTGATGAACTCCTCGGTCCGCACGGCGGCCTTGGGCGGCAGCTGGCCCTGCGTCAGGAAACGGCGGGCATTGGCATAGGCACCGGTGTCGACATCGACGGAGAAGGTCGAGACGGGGGTCGTCGCGGCAATCTTGACCGGGGAAACTTCCTCGCCGTCATACTGTTCGCGGCCGGGATCGGTGGGTACCACGACCGGCGGGACATAACGGAACGCAGGCAGGGCGGGCTGCGAAGCCCCTGGGACCACTTGCGGCAGATTGTTGACGACGTTGCTGACATTGACCGTACCGGAGAGCTTGAACTCTTCTGACTGGACGACCGCGATGGGAGTAGCGGTCTCGACATTCCTTTGCGGCAGCCGAGTGCCGGTCACCACAATCGCTTCATCGGCGGAATACCCGGCGGGAGGAGGAGGTGCAGGAGCAGGAGCAGGAGCCGGAGCTGGCGGCACTGAAGCGATAGAACCGCTCCCATCATCGGTGTCATAGCTGCTGGCACAACCCACCAGCACAACGGACAGCGCACTCACGGCGGCATAGCGGGCAAATCGCATCAGGCAGTCCTCCCCAAATCTGTAACCCGTGTTCCAGCATCGACCAGCCGCGTGAACGCGTTCTGAATGCTGCTGTCAGGATGGCTCAGGCTTGGGGTCTTGCTGTTTCGTCTTCGCCGCTGCCGCTGATGTTCTTGCGGAAAAGCACCCGGTCTTCCGGTCCGAAGCCACGATGCCAGATGACATAGCCATAGGTGCCGAGGATTAGCGGGATACCCACGATCAGTTCGATCCATTCCGGCATCAGCGTGGCGAAGTATCCGACCACCACCGCCGGGGCTGCCGCCCACACCAGCGCCCAGCGCCAATTGTTGATCGAATGGCCGAGGATGCGGCCCAACAGCATCGCCTTCACCAGCGAAGCAATTCCCAGTGCCAGCATCAGTGAAATCGCTGCGCCGGCCGCCATGAAGCCTTCGCCCATGTCCGACCGCCTGATGAATTCGAGTAGTCCCATGGTGAGCGCGCCTTGCAGCGTGATGGTGCCGATGGAGATCCAGAAATTGCGGACCCGCGCGACATAGACCAGCGCCGCTTCGGACACGACGGCGGTAGCCGCCACCACTTCGGCCAGCAACAGGAAGGCGAGCGCGCCGGTACCGCCGACGAATTCCGGCCCGATCAGGCCCATCACCGCTTCGCCTGGAATGCCCAGCGCGAGCGCGATCCCGGCCTGCGCCGCTATGATCCAGAAACCGACCTGGCAGACCTGCTTCGCAATCGCTTCGTAGTTCCGAGTCTTGAGGTTCTTGGTGATGACGGGGCCCAGCACCGGCTCGAAGCTGGTCTTGAGCTTCTGCGGCAGGCTCGCGACCTGTTGCGCCATATAATAGATCCCGACCGCTACCGGTGACGCGAAGAAGCCGAGAATGAAGATGTCGAGCCGCCGGGTGCCCCACTCGATCGCATCGGTGCCTGCCAATGGCAGCGCCCGCCGGGTCATTGACCACATCCGCTTGGGGTGCGGATACCAGCCTTTCGGCGCGCCATAGGTCCTGAAAAACGGCCACAGCGCCGTCAGCAGCCCGGCATAGATCGACGCAATATAGGCGAAGGCAAGCCCGGAATCGGGAATCCAGAAATAGAACACCCCGGCCATGATGGAGATCGTCCACGGCTCGACCACGGCCCGCGCGCGCACGGTTGTGGCGATATCGAACTTGTAGGCTTGCGCCGCCAGTGCGATTTCGGTCAGCGCATATCCGGGAATGGCGACAACCAGAAGGATGTCGAGCTCGCTGTTCATCCCGTTGGGGAACATCGGTGCCGGAAAAAACCACAATACCGTCGCGACAATGGCGGAGAACACCAGCGCCAGCAGGAATCCGTCGAGCACAAGGTTGGCCTGTGGCTCGTCGCTTTCTGTCAGGCGCTGGGCCAGCCCGCGCTTTTCACCCATCGAGCACACCAGCGCCAGCAGCTCGACCACGATCAGCGCGGAGGCAAATCGACCGACGGCATCGGCACCATAGAGCCGCCCGGCGAGAAACAGGAACGGTAGCCGCGCCAGGAGCCGCAGCAGGAAGCCGATGAAATTGGTCCGCCCGCCCTTGGCGAGCGCGGCCATGTCGCCCGAATGGTCGTCTGGCGGTGCAGCGGTGGTCACGCGCCGGGTCCCTGTTCGGCGCGCAAGGGGCGGGCGAGCAATTGCTGCACGACTTCGGCAGCGGGTGCGCCGTCGAGCAGGCGATTGACCGCCTCGACGATTGGCATGTCGATGCCCTTCGATTGAGCCATATCGCCCAGCACCGGCGCGGTATGCGCGCCTTCGGCCACGGTCCGGCGGTCAGCCATAAGGTCGGAAGCGGACTGGCCTTCGCCGAGCGCCTTGCCGAGCGAGAAATTGCGGCTGGAAGTAGACGAGCAAGTGAGCACAAGATCGCCGAGGCCGCACAGACCCGCCAGCGTCTCGGGCTTTGCCCCCAATGCCTCGCCGAAGCGCAGCATTTCGGCATAGCCGCGCGCGATTAGCGCCGCACGTGCGTTCTGGCCCAGGCCCAGCCCGTCGACCACGCCGCAAGCGATGGCGAGCACGTTCTTTACCGCGCCGCCAATCTCCGCCCCGGTCACATCGTCGCTGTAATAGGGGCGGAAGGCCGGGCGCGCGATCACGGGTTTGAGCCGCTGCCATTGCTCCTCGCCACCACTGCATGCGAGCGTGACGGCAGTCGGCAGCCCGGCCGCAACTTCATGCGCGAAGGTCGGGCCGGAAAGGATCGCAAGCTCGCTGTCGGGACATGCCTCGGCGGCGACATGGTTCATCAGCAGGCCAGAGCTCTGCTCGATCCCCTTGCTGCACAGCACGAGGTCGCGTGGAGGTGTGGGCAGGGTCCGAAGGACCGCCCCGGTATGCTGCGCCGGGGTCACAACGAGCACGACTGGAATGCCGGCGAGATTTGCCATGTCACCCGTGGCCCTGATGGTCGGAGACAGTTCCGCGCTGGGCAGAAAGTGCGTGTTGCGGTGGCTGGCGTTGATTTCCTCGACCACCTCGGTCTCGCGCGCCCAAAGCAGCACCTCGCGCCCGTCGCTGGCGAGCATCTGGGCAAGGGCCGTGCCCCAGGCCCCGCCACCGATCACTGCTACGCTGTGGCTCATGCCTTATACCCCGCTCCACGCACCGGCTCGGCCTTGGGATCGAGCGGCCAGCGCGGCCGCGCGCGGAAGTCGAGCGGATCGTCCTGCCCCATATGTAGGCGCTCACAGCCCGCCCAGCCAATCATTGCTGCATTATCGGTGCACAGGGCCATGGGCGGGGCGACGAAACGCATGCTGCGCTCGGCGGCAAATTTCTCGAGCTCGCTGCGGATACGCTGGTTGGCGGCGACGCCGCCGGCGACGACCAGCGCCTTGGGCAAGTCGGACTTTCCAAGCGCAATAGCGAGACGGTCAACCAGGCAGTCGACAGCGGCCTGCTGGAAACTGGCCGCGATATCCGCATCTGCGTGCTGCTCGCTTTCCTTCGCCCGCAGGACCGCGCTTTTGAGCCCGGCAAAGCTGAAATGCGGCTCACCGCTGCCGACCAGCGGCCGGGGCAGGGGTACTGCGGCAGGATCGCCTTCCAGCGCGAGTTTTTCGACGGCGGGACCGCCGGGGTAACCGAGGCCGAGGATCTTGGCGGTCTTGTCGAACGCTTCGCCCAGCGCATCGTCAATCGTGGTGGCGAGGCGGCGGTACTGCCCGACTCCCTCGACCATCAGGATCTGGCAATGCCCGCCGGAGACCAGAAGCAGCGCATAGGGAAACTCCAGCGCTGGATCGGCTAGGCGCGGGCTCAGCGCATGACCTTCGAGATGGTTGATTGCCAGCAGCGGCTTGCCCGCCGCCATCGCCAGCGCCTTGGCACTGACGAGGCCGACCATCACTCCGCCGATCAGTCCCGGCCCGGCAGTGGCAGCGATGGCGTCGAGGTCGCTGAAATCCTTGCCCGCATCGGCCATCACCGCTTCGATCATCGGGGCCAGTCGTTCGGCATGGGCGCGCGCGGCGATCTCCGGCACGACACCGCCGTAAGGCGCATGCGCCTCGTCCTGCGACGCGATCCGCTGGGCGAGGATCTGTCGATCCGTCGTCACCAGCGCCGCTGCGGTTTCGTCGCAACTGCTTTCTATGCCGAGCACAAGAGCCATGCGGCTTCCCCTTAGACGAAGGCCGCGCTAGGGCAAGCGCAGCCGATGACAGACACGCCCGTTCTCCGCCTAGGAACCCGCAATTCCCCGCTTGCCATGGCACAGGCGGAGGAAACCCGCCGCCGACTGTGCGAAGCGCATGGCTGGTCGGAAAACGCGGTCGAACTGGTCCCGGTGGTGGCAAGCGGCGACAAGGTGCTCGACCGCCCGCTGGCCGAAGTCGGCGGCAAGGCACTGTGGACCAAGGAACTCGATGGCTGGCTGCACGCGGGCGAGATCGATGTTTCCGTCCATTCCATGAAAGATGTCGAAACGCTGCGGCCTGACTGGCTCACCATCGCCGCGATCCTGCCGCGAGCGGACAAGCGCGACATGCTGGTGGGGGCCGAGAGCATCGCCGCGATCCCGCAGGATGCCGTCGTTGGCACAAGCGCCCCGCGCCGGGCCGCGCAGATGCTGCATCATCGGCCCGATGTGAAGGTCGTGACCTTTCGCGGCAATGTGGCCACTCGGCTGCGCAAGTTGTCTGAGGGTGAGGCCGATGTAACGCTGCTGGCCGCCGCCGGGTTAGAGCGCCTTGGCCAGCTGGAGGTCGGGTCAGCACTCGACGAGCATGACTGGCTGCCGGCCCCGTCGCAAGGGGCGATCGGGCTGGAATGTCGTACCGGTGACGCCCGGGTGCGCAAGCTGCTCGCGCCGCTCGACCACGGGCATAGCCGAGCCGAAGTCCTTGCCGAACGCGGCTTGCTGGAAGCGCTGCAGGGCACGTGTCATAGCCCGGTGGCAGTGCTGGCAAATTCGACCGACCAGGGCGTAAAACTCAGGGCTGCGATCTTTAGTCCGGATGGCAAGGAGCGCGTGGACGGCGAGGGCACATTCCACATCGGTGAATTCGCCGGACTGCAGGCGCTGGCAGAGGACATGCTGGAGCGCGCCAGCCCGGCCATTCGCGCGGTCTTTGGAGGAGGTGGTTGAGTCGCCCCCTCTTCGTCCTGCGACCGGAGCCCGGGCTAACCCAGACGCTTGTTGCCGCTTTCGAGCGCGGCCTTGCAGCCAAAGGCATGCCGCTCGCCAAGGTCGAGCCGGTCAGCTGGAAGGCACCGTCGACACCATTCGACGGTTTGTTGATCGGTAGTGCCAACGCCATTCGCCATGCAGGGGCGGAGCTCGACAAGGTTCGCCATCTACCGGTGCATGCAGTTGGTGAGACGACAGCCAGGGCCGCGCGTGAGGCAGGGCTGGCAGTCGAGACGGTGGGGCAGGGAGGGTTGCAGGCAGTAATCGAAACATTCGGAGAGCGCGAACAATCGCTGCTGCGGCTGGCCGGCGAAACCCATTTGACGCTGGAAACGCCTGCGCATGTCCGAATAACGACAGAAATTGTCTATCGCGCGAAATTTTTATCGCTCTCGTCGCAGCAAGCGGGACTGCTTGTTGCCGGATCGGTGGTGATTTTACATTCGGGCGAGATGGCAAGGCATTTTGCCGAGGAATGTGAACGACTTGCGCTGGACCGGTCCGGCCTTGTGCTGGCGGCGATGGCCCCCAGGATCGCGCAAATGGCGGGAAAAGGCTGGGAATCTGTCCACATTGCGACTGCTCGAAGCGACGCAGCAGTGTTGGATTTGGCTGCAGAGCTGTGCAACAGATAGGTTTCGTTAAGTGAGACCGCGCGAAAAGCGTGGCGGTGGGTCAATAAACGGATCGGAAAGCGCGACGTGCAGACGGAGCCGACGGGTACCAGCTCTTACCGGGCGATTATCGCCTTTGCGCTGATGGCATTGCTCATCAGCGCCGCAGTGGCGGGCTATTTGTGGTGGCGGCCCGGCTTTGGCGGGGCAGAACGTGGCCTACCTTCGCCCAGAGAGACAGAGGAAGCGGTTCCGCAGTCGCTTGTTGATACAGTGCTGCCTTCGCCAACGCCCAGCGCGGCAGCATCCGAAGCTGCGCAGGAAGCGGCCCAGGCGGTGGAACGGGTGGCCGAGCAGCAAGGTGGCCTCGAAGCGCGGCTCGCAGCCGCAGAGCAGCGCCTGACCCGGCTCGACCTGCAAGCGCAGGCTGCCGCTGGCAATGCGGCGCGGGCGGAAGGCCTGCTGATCGCTTTCGCTACCCGTCGCGCGATTGAGAAGGGTGCCGAGCTCGGCTTCCTGGCCGACCAGTTGCGGCTGCGGTTCGGCGACGGCTGGCCCAATGCCGTTTCCACGGTGATTTCGATGTCGCGCGACCCGGTTACGCTCGACCAGCTGATTGCCCGGCTCGAAGGGCTCGAGCCAGAGCTGCGCAACGCCAGCGAAGAGCCGAGCTTCGACAAGCTACGGCGCGAACTCAGCGAGCTGTTCATCGTCCGGCGCGAAACATCGCCGTCGCCGCAACCGATGCGGCGGATGGAACGGGCACGGCTGTTCCTAGAAAGTGGGCGCTACGAATCGGCGATCGAGGAAGTGCAGAACATGCCCGGCGCTCCTGCAGCCGAGAAGTGGATTGCCGACACGCGCCGCTACGCTGCCGCCCAGCGCGCGCTCGACCTGATCGAAACCGCCGCATTGCTGGAGCAGGGTCGCTTGCGTGACGGAGCGGGCAACCAGATCGGCGCGCCGAGCCCGGTGCAGGAAGTCACGCCGGAGCGCTGATCCCGATCGTCAGTGGCGCAGGAGTTCGGGCCGCTCGCCAGTCACGCCGCGCGCTTCGTTCATGAAGAAGTCCTTCAGCCAGCCGGTGCGCTGGACCCCGGCCATGCCGAAGCGGCGGATGGCGGAGGCTGCCTTGCCCGGGAGCCCGAACAGGCGGGTGAGACCATCGGTCGCGCTCATCACCATCAGCGCATCGAGCGCGCGCCATTCCTCGTATTTCTTCAGCATCCCGGCATCGCCCGGGTCCAGGCCCAGGCGGCGCCCTTCGGTGAGCACCTCGACCAGCGCGCCCACATCCCGCAGGCCAAGGTTGAAACCCTGCCCAGCAATCGGATGCATCCCGTGCGCCGCATCGCCTACCAGCGCCAGCCGCTCGCCGATCAGCTTGGAGGTATGCTGGAAACTGAGCGGGTAGGAAGAACGCTTCGAATTGAGGCTGATCGCCCCGAACATCCCGCCCATGCGCTTCTCGACTTCAGCGAGGAAGGCGCGGTTTGACAGTTTGAGCACGCCCGCCGCATCGGCCTCGTCCACCGTCCACACCAGCGCGCTGCGGTGCTGGCCTTGCGGTCCGTCGAGCACCGGCAACAGCGCGAAGGGGCCGTCCGGATAGAAAATCTCCCACGCGACATTTTCATGCGGTTTTTCATGATCCAGCCCGACGATGATGGCGCGGTGGCTGTAGTCCCACTTGGCGAGGTTGAGCCCTTCCTCATCGCGCGTCGGCGAACCGCGCCCTTCGGCAGCGATCATCAACCTGCCCTTGAGCACGCGCCCGTCCGCCAGCGTGGCGGTCGCCCCAAAGGCGTCGCGCTCGCGAGTGACGATCTCCGCCGGGGCAATCCAGTCGATCAGCGGTTCGGCCTTGGCAGCTTCGAACAGGGCCACCCGCAAGGTGCGGTTGGCGAACATCCGCCCGAGCGAGTCCTCATGCGGTTCTGGCTGGAAGTCGATCTGGCCCGGCTTCATCTGGTCGCTCACCGCAATGCTGTCGATCGGGCAGCCATGCGGCTCCAGCGTTTCGGCCAAGCCGATGTTGCGGAACAGGTTCCAGCTCGCCGTTGAGATTGCGGTGGCGCGCCCGTCGAAGCCTTCCGCGGTGACGGAGGCCGGGTCTGCCCGGTCGATGACATGGCTGGAAAAGCCGCGCCGTGCCGCCGCCAACGCCAGCGTCATGCCGACGAGCCCGCCGCCCAGGATCAGGAGATCGCGTGTCTCGGCCATGGATTCCCTTTGAGTCTGCAACTAGATGGCGCGATAGGACCTTAGTGATGACTTTCGCAAGATCGACCTTTGCCCGGGTGCTGGCCGGATTGATGTTCCTGCTGGCACTGCTGGTGACACAACCAACGCGCGCGCAGGAGCAGAACATCCGCGCTTCGCTGGTGGTGGAAGGTCCGGTCGCGCCCGGCGGCGAGACCACTCTGGCGATCCGTTTCTCGCCGGTTTCTCCCGCATGGCACGGCTACTGGAAGAACCCCGGCGATGCCGGCCTGCCGATGCAGCTCGAATGGACGCTGCCCGAAGGCGTGAGCGTTGGCGAGCCGCGCTATCCGGTGCCCCAGACGCTGGTCATAGACGGGCTGATGAACCACATCTTCGAAGGCGATTACGCCGTCCTGCTGCCGCTCAGGCTCGACAAGAGCTATGCAGGCGGACCGGTGCTGCAAGTCGGCCTCGAGGCCTTCTACCTCGCCTGTACCGACGAGATCTGCGTTCCGCAGGACGCGACCATGCAGGTGAACGCGCCGGTGGGCGCGGGCAGTGCCGCCCCCAGCGCCGATTTTACCCGCTGGCGCAGCGCGCTCGCGCCGCTGATCGATAGCCCGGCGCGGTTTGACATGACGGCGTGGCTGTTGCGGGTGGCGATCCCGCTGCCGGCAGGCGTCGATCCGGGCGAGCCGCATGTCTTCATCGGCAATCGCGATCTGGTGAACTATGCGCAGGCGCAGGGTTTCCGCCGCACGGGCGACTGGCTGGTGGCGGAAATCCCGCTGGCACTGAAGGGTGACCGACCGGGCCAGGTCGATGGCATCCTCAGGCTCGGCAATGGAGCGGGCCTGCGTTTCGTAGCCGAGCCTGGCGAAGTTCCCTCCGGCGGGACGCGGCTGATGGCGCTGGCAGACGATGTGCCGCCGCTTTGGTTGTTGCTGGGAGGAGCGCTGCTGGGCGGCCTGATGCTCAATGTCATGCCCTGCGTGTTCCCGATCCTCAGCCTCAAGGCGCTCAGCCTCGCCCGCGCCGGGGAAGGCGAGCACGAAGCGCGGATGGAAGGGTTGTCCTATACCGCCGGCGTGGTTCTGGCGTGCCTCGCGCTTGGCGCGGTGATGCTGGCGCTGCGCGCTGCGGGCGAGCAGGTTGGCTGGGCGTTTCAGCTGCAGGAACCGGCGGTGGTGGTGGCGTTGCTCGCGCTGGCGGTGCTGATCACCGCGAACCTGCTGGGTCTGTTCGAGCTGCCCGGGCTTTCGATTTCCGGCGGCAGCACGCCGCGTGGGGCCTTTGCGACCGGTCTGCTGGCGGCATTCGTTGCGACGCCCTGTACCGGGCCGTTCATGGCGGCAGCCCTGGGCGCGGCGCTGCTGCTGCCTGCACCACTGGCAGTGCTGCTGTTCGCTGCGCTCGGGGTGGGGCTGGCGTTGCCGTTCCTGCTGCTGGGTTTTGTCCCGGCACTGCGTAGCCGCCTGCCCAGGCCGGGGCCGTGGATGGCAACCTTTCGCAAGGCGATGGCGATCCCGATGGGGCTGACGGCTCTGGCGCTGGTTTGGTTGCTGTGGCGGATGGGAGGAACCACCTTCGCGCTGGCTGCATTGATTCTGGCAGTTACAATCACGGTTCTTCTGACCATTCTGCTTGGGTCGAAATTTGCCGGCCATCCGGCGCGGAAACTTCTGGCGCTTACCATGATCGCGAATTCCATCGGAGTGACGCTGCTGGCCGTCAATACTTTTGAACGGACAGAAAGGGCCGCAAGTGCCAGTGCGCTGGAATCGATACCGTTCACAAATGCCGATCTGTCCGAAGTCCGCGCTTCAGGCTCGCCCGTCTTCGTCTATTTTACTGCCGACTGGTGCGTCACCTGCAAGGTCAATGAAAGCGTCGCGATAGAGCGCGAAGCGACCCGCGAGGCGTTCGACAAGGCCGGCGTCGTCACCCTGCGCGGCGACTGGACGCTACGCCAGCCGGAGATCACCGCCTTCCTTACCGAGCGCGGCGTGGCCGGGGTACCGCTTTACTTGTGGTACGAGCCGGGCGCAGCCGAACCCGAGCAATTGCCGCAGGTGCTGACGCCCGACAGCCTTATCGAGCTGGCTCAGCGTCCTCGTCAGGCTCCTCGTCCTCAGGAGTAGCACGGCAGGCGTTCACCAGACTGCGCACCAGTGGGCTGGGCTTGAGCTCTACACTGCCGGCCCCAGGGATGGTCGCCTCGAATTCCTTCTGACCGGTCATCGCTTCAAGGTCGGGATGATCGGCTTCGACCGAGCCCTGCCACAGCCACGCCCGCCCGTTGTAGGTGCTGTCCACCGGTAGCCGCAGGGCGTGGAAATTGCCGACAACTGCCATCATCGCCTGTGCCTCGCGATCTGCCGGTGCGAACCGCGTGAAAGCGAGGCGTGCGATGGCTCCCCCGCGCTCACATTGGAACGCCAGAAGTGGAGTTTCGCCCGGCACGCCATAGAGCAAGCGCTCGTCGATATCGCTCGGTGCCCACACGGCGCCGGTTGTGTCGGGCGATGGCAAGGGCGCGGAGGCTTGCGGCAGAGCTTCGGTGACCTTGCCACGCTCGAGATAGTCTTCCGCCGCCGGTGGTTGGCACGCGGCGAGCGCCACCAACGGAAGTGCGGCGAGCCAGCGGCCCATCATCGCGCCCTGATGAACGCCCGGATGTCGCGCGAGAGCTGCGATCGGTCTTCGTCGCGGATGTACATCATGTGGCCTGAACCATAGTACTTCCACTCGATGCGGTCTTGCGGGAAACCGGTACGGTTGAGCGATAGCTCTGCACCAAAGAACGGCGTGGCAAAGTCATAATAGCCCTGGGCTACGAAGGTACGCAGCCCCGAGTTCTGTCGCATGGCCTGCCCGATGAAAGGCGCGACGTTGAGATAGGCTCCGCGCCCGCGCCCGGAAAGCGACCATTCCCAATTGCGCCCGGGATCGCTGCCAATGGCCTGGTATTCGCGGTCGGTCTCGAAGCCGAGCGTCTCGCGCGACCAGGCGTTGATCGCGGCAGTATAGCCCGCGTCGATGCCATAGAAGCTCGGGTCGGCGTCAGGCGTTTCGCCCGCGTTGTCAAAGTCCTGCCCGGTGTAGCGGCTGTCGAGGCGGCCGATGGTGAGGCCCCGGTCGCGCAGCAGCTCCTTGTAGAAGCGCTGCGAGGTTACACGCAGGTCGGCCTGTTCGAGGTAGGTCTCGCTGAGGCCGGTCAGGCGCGAGAGTTCGGCGCGTACCCTTGCGCGCTCGTCGGCGGGCAGGTCTTGCCCCTTGAGCAGCGCAGTCGCGAACGGCCCGATGGCAAACTGGCGTGCCTCTTCGGCAATGGTTTCGGCTGAAGGTGCTTCGGCCTTGCCATGGAACCACGCTGCCGTCGCCATGTTGGGCAGGGTGACGATATAGGCCATCTCGTTGCCCGGCGTCGGCTCGCGCGCGGCGAAGTCGAGGATCGTCGAGATCAGGATCAGCCCGTTGAGGCCGACGTCGTTATAGGTCCCGCCCTCCAGCTCCCTCACGACCATGGCGGTGCGGGTGGTGCCATAGCTTTCGCCGCCAAGGTACTTGGGGCTGTTCCAGCGACCATTGTCGTTGATCCAGCGGCGGATGACCGTGGCGACCGCCTTCGCATCGGCTTCGAGGCCGTAGTACTTTTTCGGGTCGGTGCCCTTGGTGAGATAGCTGAAGCCTGTCCCCGGCGGATCGATGAAAACGAGGTCTGCAACGTCGAGCAGGCTGTCGGGATTGTCGAGCAGCGGATAGGGCGGGGCGCCATCGTCGCGCGCGTCGCTGGGGATCGCCACTCGCTTGGGCCCGAACGCGCCCATCTGCAGCCACACCGAGCCCGAACCGGGGCCGCCATTGTAGATGAAGAACACCGGCCGCGAGGTGTCGCGCGGGTTCTGGACATAGCTGGTGGTGACAATCACTGCCTCGGGTTTGCCATCGTCGGATTTGAGCACGTTTTCCTGGATTGTCGCGCGATAGCTGACGCGCTGTCCACCGAAAGTGCCGGCGAGGTCGCGAGTGCGGACCTGTGGGTCGATCTTGGCCGGCTTGGCCGCTTCAACCTGAGGTTTGTCTTGCGCGGCGAGGGGGGAAGAAAGAGCGAGCGCTGCGGCGGCGAACAGGATGCGATGTGTCATGTGCGCCCCTATGGCAAAGCCGCAAGCGCAGGTAAATCGGCCAGTGTCGAACGAGATTGCCTATTCGTCGGTGCTTTGGTGTGGTGGAGTACTTCCGTTGCTATCGGGCGGACTGGGGAGATACCGATCATGCGCCTGCTCTTGTCCGCCGCCATCCTGTCATTGGCTACGCCTGCGAATGCGGTTGCCGAAGAACCGTCTTCGGAGGAAGCGTCCGTCAGTCCTGCCTTGGCGCAGTTGCGGAACGTGATCGGCACATGGGATGTCACCACGACATTCTACCGCGCCGACGGAACACCGGGCCGTTCCTTCCCCGGCATCTATGCCTTTGAATGGGTGATGGATGACAAGGTCGTGAAGGGGATGAGCACGATCCCCGAATTCAACATGGCTTCCGGCCTGCTGTTCTACCTGCGCGATTCGACAAACGAGATCGAGATGGTTTCGGTCGGGCCGGACGGCCAGCTCTGGGTAATGACCGGCTCGCAAGACAGCGAAACGCGCGAGACGCCGGTAGTGGAGATGCCCGATGGCACCACGCTCAAACTGCGCTTCACGCGCTTCAATGCCAGTGAGGACCGTTTCGAATCGAAGATGGAACGCTCGACCGACGGCGGTGAAACCTGGGTGCAGGGCAACCACCAGCTGTTCGTGCGGAGGGAATCAGAAGACGGCTAACGCATCTTACGCTGCGTTTTGCCATACCTCATCTTGCGGGTGCCGGGCTTGCCTTCGTTGCTGCGGCCCACAAGCGGTGCCTTCTTCTCTGCATCCCCAAGGCCAAGCTCGTCGTTCTCGAGCCGGCGGATTTCGTCCCTGAGCCGTCCGGCTTCCTCAAACTCCAGATCGGCGGCAGCAGCACGCATGCGTTTCTCGAGATCCTCGATATAGGCGCGCAGGTTGTGGCCGACGAGGTTGTTGCGCTCATCATCGCCGGTGTCGACAGTGACGCCGTCCTGCGAGGCAGTATGCGCGACGATATCGGCGATCTGGCGCTTGATCGTCTGCGGGGTAATCCCGTGTTCCTCGTTGTATTCGCGCTGTTTCTCGCGGCGGCGTTCGGTTTCCGCCATCGCGCGTTCCATGCTGCCAGTGATCCGGTCGGCATAGAGGATCACGCGGCCATCCACATTGCGCGCGGCGCGGCCAATAGTCTGGATCAGCGAGGTTTCGCTGCGCAGGAAGCCTTCCTTGTCGGCGTCGAGGATACAGACCAGCCCGCATTCGGGGATGTCGAGCCCTTCGCGCAGCAGGTTGATGCCCACCAGCACGTCATAGACCCCCAGCCGCAGGTCGCGGATCAGCTCGATACGCTCGAGCGTCTCGACATCGGAGTGCATGTAGCGGACCCGAACACCCGCTTCGTGCATGAACTCGGTCAAGTCTTCCGCCATGCGCTTGGTCAGCGTGGTGACGAGCGTGCGGTAGCCCTTCTTGGCGGTTTCGAGGCACTCCTGGATGCAGTCCTGCACCTGATCCTCGACCGGCTTGATCTCTACCGGTGGGTCGATCAGGCCCGTGGGGCGAATGACCTGTTCGGCAAAGACGCCACCGGTCTGCTCCAGCTCCCACCCGCCCGGCGTCGCGGAAACGCAGAAGGTTTGCGGGCGCATCGCGTCCCATTCGTTGAAGCGCAGCGGGCGGTTGTCGATGCAGCTCGGCAGACGGAAGCCGTACTCGGCCAGCGTCAGCTTGCGGCGATGGTCCCCGCGCGCCATTGCGCCGATCTGCGGCACCGTCTGGTGGCTCTCGTCGACGAACAGCAGCGCGTTCTCGGGCAAGTATTCGAACAAGGTTGGCGGCGGTTCGCCCGGCAGGCGTCCGGTCAGGAAGCGGGAATAGTTCTCGATCCCCGCGCAGGAGCCGGTGGCGGCGATCATCTCCAGGTCGAAATTGGTCCGCTGTTCCAGCCGCTGCGCCTCCAGCAGGCGGCCTTCTTCGTGCAGTTCCTTGAGCCGTTCCTGCAGCTCGAACTTGATGGCTTCGGTCGCCTGTTTCATCGTCGGGCCGGGGGTGACGTAGTGCGAATTGGCGTAGACCCGCACTTTCTCCAGCGTGTCGCCTTTCTTGCCCGTGAGCGGGTCGAACTCGCTGATCTCTTCGATGTCGTCACCGAAGAAGCTGATGCGCCAGGCGGTGTCTTCCAGGTGGCTGGGAAACAGCTCGAGATTGTCGCCGCGTACCCGGAAGCTGCCGCGGGCGAAGGCAGTATCGTTGCGCTTGTATTGCAGCGCCACGAGCTTGCGGATCAGCTCTCGCTGGTCGATCGTCTCGCCGGACTTGAGGTCGAAGATCATCGCTGAATAGGTTTCGACCGAGCCGATACCGTAGAGGCAGCTGACCGAGGCGACGATGATGACATCGTCCCGCTCCAGCAGTGCACGGGTGGCCGAGTGGCGCATGCGGTCGATCGCCTCGTTCACCGAGCTTTCCTTCTCGATATACGTGTCGGATCGCGGGACGTAGGCTTCGGGCTGGTAATAGTCGTAGTAGCTGACGAAATATTCGACCGCGTTGCCCGGGAAGAAGCTCTTGAACTCGCCATAGAGCTGGGCGGCGAGGATCTTGTTGGGCGCGAGCACCAGCGCCGGGCGCTGCAAGGTCTCGATGACCTTGGCCATGGTGAAGGTCTTGCCGCTGCCGGTCACACCCAGCAGCGTCTGGGTCTTCTCGCCTTCTCCGGCGGACTGCACCAGTTCGGCAATAGCAGTCGGCTGGTCGCCCGCCGGTTCGTAGTCGCTGACCAGCTCGAACCGCTTGCCCGGCAGCGATTTTTCCGGCCGCGCAGGGCGGTGCGGTGTAAAATCTTCTCCTGTGTCGGGCTCGTCCAGCCCGCGTCTGATCACCAATTCTGCCATCTGCGCGATATGGCCGTCCACAAGGGCATTGTGAAGTGGGGCGCTTGGCCGTAGCCTCCGATGCAAACATGCGCGGTCGCCGGAAACGACGATAGGGAAGGGATTTTCACATGAAGAAACTTGCAATGGTGGCCGGACTGGCGCTGTTCGCATCGGCCTGCTCCAGTGGTGATGCCGATACCGATGGCGATGGCGAGATCAGCGCCGAGGAAGCGCGCGCGGAAATGGCCAGCGCCAACATCAAGCCGGAGCCCGGCCAGTACAAGATGAGCATGACGTTCAAGACCGCCGAGATCCCCGGCGCGCCGCCCGAAATGCTCGAAATGCTCGGCAAGACCATGAGCAATACCATCGAATATTGCCTGACCCAGGAAGAGGCGGACAAGGGCTTCGAAGAAGCGCTCACCCGCGAGCAGGACGATAGCTGCAAGATCACGAAGATGGACATGGACGGCGGCACGATCGACATGGCGATGACCTGCGAAGATGAGAGCAGCGGCACCATGAACATCACAATGAATGGCGACGTCAGCCCCACCAAGTCCGACCTGACCATGAAGATGCAGGGCAAGATCCCGCAGCTTGGTGATGCCAACATCGAAATGAACATGAAGCAGGAGCGGGTCGGGGATTGTCCTGCATAATGCGCTCTGATGTGCGAATTGCCTGCGTCACCTTGGCGGCTTTCTGCGCCGTATCCTGCGGTCAGGAAAAGCCGCTGAGTGGTGAAGAAGTGCTCGCCCAGGCCGGCAAGCTGCAAAAGCCGGAGCCGGGCCTTTATGCCACCAGCACCAAGCTGGTGAGTTTCGATGTGCCCGGTCTCCCGCCTGCGCAGGCGGACCGCATGCGCGAGCAAATGCAGGGCCTGTCCAGCGAGCCGCAACCGAGTTGCTTGACGGAGGCAGAGGCTAGCAAGGGGTTTGAGGATGTCCTCCGCCAGATTGGCGAAGGCATCAATGACCAGGAATGTGCCTTTACCCGGTTCAATGTTGACGGGATCAGGTTCGATGCCAACCTGTCGTGCAGCGGCCCGATGGGCGTTTCCGCAGAAGTCGGCTTGAGCGGAACAAGCACCAGCGCCGGTTTCGATGCCAGCATGGACCTTGAAGCGAGCAACAGCATGATTCCGGGCGGCTCGATGGAGATGCAGTTCGATGTGAAATCCGACCGCTTGGGACCTTGTTCAGAGGCTGAACTGGACGGTGCTGAAGCGCAGGTCGCTGAAGAATAGGTGGTAGCGCAAACCGCAGCGTTCGCATTGCGTTCATTTGGCTGCCAGCAGAATGTCACGGTCTCATGGCATCGCGCGCATCATCGTCTTTGAACTTTCCATTTCCGCTGGAGCGGGAAGAGCTGGCGCGTCGCCTTGAGTTGGCGCGCGAGGCCAACCCCGATTCAGCCGCGAAGCCGCATCTCAAATACCTGCTGGCCGAACTTTCGACAGTGTTCTGGCCGGTGCGCAAGTTCTATTCGCGCTATGTTCGCGCCTACGCCGTGCCCAAGGCTGCGAAGCCGCGCACCGTCATGGTCCTGCCCGGTTTCTGTACAAGCCCTTCGCGCATGCGGTATTTTGCCGAGCTGCTGGAGGGGGCAGGGCATGCCGTCAAGCGCTGGGGGTTGGGCTTCAACTGGGGGCCAACCGAACAGAATCTCGCAGCCCTCGAAGCCCGCCTGCTCGACCTTTTTCACCGTGCCGGGGAGCCGGTCGTGCTTGTCGGGTGGAGCCTTGGCGGGTTGTTCGCCCGCGAACTGGCAAAGCGGCAGCCGCAGGCCGTGGCGAAGGTCATCACCATGGGTACGCCGTTTTCCTATTCTCCGCGGGCCAACAATGCCTGGCGGATCTACCAGTTCGTCGCCGGACACCGGGTCGAACAACCCCCTGTGGGTGGGGTGATGGCTGAAAAGCCGCCGGTGGAAACAGTCGCGCTTTGGAGCGCCAATGACGGGGTCGTCCATCCGCGCGCGGCCTGCGGGAAGCCGGGAGAGCGCGATCGCGCCATCGCACTTCGCTGCGGCCATATGGGCTTCGCGCACTCGCATGAGTCGATCGAAGCCGTAGCCAGGGAACTAGATCGGGATTGAGTCCTTGATTAGACAAGGCAAGGTGGTAGCCTTGACCTATCCAAGACGGGGACTTGATGGCCGGTCCAGGCGAATACTTCGATGAACGTTGCGATACGGAGGGCAATGTCCGCCCTGCCTATCGGGACTACGACACCTGGTTCCAGGCGCAGGAAAGCGACTTCCTTCGCCGGAAGAATGTCGAAGCCGAAGGGCTTTTTCGCCGCACCGGCATTACTTTCAATGTCTATGGCGAAGATGATGCGGAAGAACGACTGATCCCGTTCGATATGGTGCCGCGGATCATATCCGCAGCCGAATGGCGCCGGCTGAGCAGGGGAATCGAACAACGCGTCAGCGCCATCAACGCTTTCCTCTACGACCTCTATCACCGGCAGGAGATCATTCGCGCCGGTCGGATCCCGGAGCGGCTGTTCCGCAACAATGCGGCATGGTTGCCGGAGATGGTCGGCTTCACTCCGCCGGGCGGGGTCTACACGCATATTGTCGGTATCGACCTCGTCCGAACCGGGCCGGACGATTTCTTCGTGCTGGAAGACAATGCGCGCACGCCTTCAGGTGTCTCCTACATGCTGGAGAACCGTGAGACCATGATGGGCATGTTCCCTGAACTGTTCACACGGGTCGGGGTCGAGGCAGTCTCGAACTATCCGCGCAGGCTGGCCCGCAGCCTGGCCGCCTGCGCACCCGATTGTGCCAGCGGCAAGCCTGTAGTCGCGGTGTTGACCCCGGGTATCTACAATTCTGCCTATTTCGAGCATGCCTTCCTGGCCGACCAGATGGGGGCGGAACTGGTTGAAGGCAGCGACCTGAGAGTGATCGATGGTCGGGTCGCCATGCGCACCACGCGCGGTTACCAGCCGGTCGATGTGATCTATCGCCGCGTCGATGACGAGTTCCTCGATCCGCTGACCTTCAATCCCGACAGCGTGCTGGGCGTTCCGGGTATCATGGACGTCTATCGCGCCGGCCGGATCACGATCGCCAACGCGCCCGGGACCGGGGTGGCCGATGACAAGGCGATCTACAGCTTCATGCCTGAGATCGTCGAATTCTACACCGGTGAGAAACCCTTGTTGCCCAACGTCGAGACCTGGCGCTGTGCCGACAAGGAGAGCCTCAAATACGTGCTCGACAACCTCGATGAGCTGGTGGTGAAGGAGGTTCATGGCTCGGGCGGCTATGGCATGCTGATCGGCCCGACTGCCTCGAAGCGCGAGATCAAGGAATTCCGCAAGAAGCTGGAGGCCAATCCGGCCAACTACATCGCCCAGCCGACGCTATCGCTGTCGACCTGCCCGATCTTTACCAAGAAGGGGCTTGCCCCCCGCCACGTCGATTTGCGCCCCTTCGTGCTGGTCAATCCCAACGGGATCGAGATCACACCCGGGGGCCTTACCCGCGTGGCGCTGAAGAAGGGCTCGCTGGTGGTCAATTCCAGCCAGGGCGGCGGCACCAAGGATACATGGGTGCTCAAGGAATGAGTGGGGCCCCATCATGCTAGGCCGGACAGCCAACAGCCTGTTCTGGATGTTCCGCTATCTCGAGCGGGCGGAGAATACAGCGCGCTTGCTTGAGGCTGGCCTGCGTATGGCGCTGACCCGTGACATCGAGTCCTCGGAGGCCGAATGGCGTTCGATCATCCAGACCGCTGGGCGTAGTGCAGCCTTCGATGCCAAGTTCGACAACTACGAAGGGCAGAATGCGTGGAATTTTATCCTGCGTGACAAGGACAATCCCTCCAGCGTGATGGACATGATCGACGGTGTGCGGACCAATGCCCGCTCTGCCCGCAACGCGATCAGCGGGGAACTGTGGACCGTCGTCAATGAAAGCTGGATGCAGATCAGGGACCTGCTGGCGCGCCCGGTGAGCCAGGGGCAAGTCGGGAATGTCCTCGCCTCGATCCGGCGCGCGGGCACGCTGGCACATGGGGCAATGGCAGGCTCCATGCTGCGCGACGAAGGTTTCCACTTCGCCCGGGCCGGGACCTTCCTGGAGCGTGGTGACAGCACAGCGCGGATCCTCGATATCAAGTATTACCTGCTGCTGCCGTCGCTCTCCTATGTCGGATCTAGCCTCGACAGCGGGCAATGGGAAAATGTGCTCCGCTCGGTTGCCGGCGATCGCGCTTACAGCTGGCTGCATGCCGGGCAAATGGAAGCGCGGGGCATCGTCGATTTCCTGGTGCTCGATGAACGCTTCCCGCGCAGCCTCGCGTTTTGCCATAATGCGTTGCGCGACGAGCTTATGGCGCTGGCCCGCATCCACAAGCGGGAAGGTGAAAGCAATGAGCTCATGCGACAATCCGACATGCGGCTGACTGACCTCACTGTCGATGCCATCTTTGACCAGGGCCTGCACCAGTTCCTGATCGATTTCATGAACACCAATGCCCGTATCGCCAATGCGATCGGCGAAGACTACCGGTTCCACGCCTGATGCGCCTCTCTGTCCGTCATACGACGCTCTACACCTATACCGAGCCGGCCGTGCACGGGTTGCAGCGGCTGCGGCTGACCCCGAAGTCGACGCAGGGCCAGAAGATCATCGACTGGGCGATGCGCTATGAGAATGCGCGGCCAGAGCTCGAATACGAAGACCAGCATCACAACACAGTGACGCTGATCGCGGTCGAGGAAGAGGCGCGGCATGTCACGGTCGAATGCACCGGGATTGTCGAAACCGAAGACAACGCCGGGGTAATCGGTCGCCATTCCGGGCACTTGCCGCTGTGGAGCTTCATGGGCCAGACCCCCCTCACGGCGCCGGGTGCGAAACTGCGAGCCTTCCTGCGCGACGTTGATCACGATACCGGTGAGCCGCTCGACTATCTGCATAAGCTGTCCGCAGCCATTCGTGACCGGGTGGAATATCGGGTCGGCGAGACCGGGGTGCGCACAACCGCCGAGCAGGCAATCGAGCAGGGCAGCGGTGTCTGCCAGGATCATGCCCATATCTTCATCGCCGCCGCGCGCGCGGCCGAATTCCCGGCTCGCTATGTCAGCGGCTACCTGATGATGAATGACCGGGTCGACCAGGATGCGACCCACGCATGGGCCGAAGCGCATGTCGAAGGGCTCGGCTGGGTTGGCTTCGACATCTCCAACGGCATCAGCCCGGATCGTCGTTACATCCGGGTAGCCACCGGGCGCGACTATCGCGATGCGGCGCCTGTGACCGGTATCAGCCTTGGCGGACGAGCCGAAGGCATGCAGGTGCAAGTCGCGGTGGAACAGCAAACGATTGAGCAGTAGGGCGATCCCGACAAGATGATTCGGGAATTGATCGAATGACCTATTGCGTCGGCATGGTGCTGGAAAAAGGGCTGGTGTTGATGAGTGACACCCGCACCAATTCGGGCGTCGACAACATCTCCACTTTCCGCAAGATGTTCCACTGGACAGTGCCGGGCGAGCGCTGCCTGACAGTCCTTTCAGCTGGCAACCTCGCAACTACGCAGGCTGTCGTGAGCAAGCTGGAAGAGCGGACCAAGGCGCCGGACGACCGCGAGAATTCGCTGTTGGGCATGCCGACGATGTTCACAGTGGCCACCGAAGTCGGTCGCCTGCTGCGCGAGACAATCGATACCCGCCAGAAGGCCAATGGCGACACTGTAAGAACCCGCTTCACCGCTTCGATGATCCTCGCTGGCCAGATCGCGGGCATGGAGCCGCGCCTGTTCCTGATCTACCCTGAAGGCAATTTCATCGAAGCCAGCAGCGATACGCCCTTCTTCCAGATCGGGGAGCTCAAGTACGGGCGACCAATCTTGCTGCGCGCCTATGATCGCGACATGAGCTTCGAAGATGCGATCAAGCTGTTGATGGTGTCCTTTGACTCCACGTTGAAGGCCAACCTTTCAGTGGGCATGCCGCTCGACCTGATGGTGATCGAGCGTGATGCCTTTGAACCGACCCAAACACAACGCATCACCGCCGAGGATCCCTATTTCCAAGCTATTTCCTCGAGTTGGGGTGATGCCTTGAAGAGTGCATTTCATTCGCTGCCCAAGTTTGAATTCGAAAAATAGGTAGAAATATCTAGGAAAATGACCGTATCGTTCTTTTACGGAGAGATATTCTACTTAGAAATTGTCGGAAACGGATGGCGAAAAGCGCTGAAAAGTCGCTAGCTTAGAATACTTTACTCCTCAACCCACTCTGGTTTGGATTTATCCTGTCAGCTAAGTTTCGAAACATGCGACATCCTGCTGCGCATGGAACAACGACTTATCCTGCATTGTGTCGATGGGGATGTCCGAAATCGGGCTGAACTGGCGCGCGCCGCTTTCGATCTCGGCCACCATGCCGAAGTCTATGCCAATGTCACCGAGCTGATCCAGCATTCCCCGCGAAATGGTATCATCTTCGCCCGGGATGGACGCAGTCCCGGGGTCATCGCCGGAGTGCTCGAGCAATTGGCTGATCGAGGCATCTGGCTGCCGCTCGTCGCAACCGGAATGACTCCAACGACAGGGCGAATTGTCGCAGCGATCAAGGCGGGAGCACTGGATTACCTGCCTTTCCCGGTCGAGCGGCAACGCCTTGCCACCATGCTCGAACTGATCGGCGATGAAGCTAGCCGGAAGACGGCAGAAAGGCGGCGCATGGTTGAAGCCCGCGGCCGCATCGCATCGCTTTCCGGTCGCGAGCGCGAAGTGCTCGAGTGGCTGGCAGAAGGCAGCAGCAACAAGGCGATTGCACGCGAGCTCGATATCAGTCCACGAACGGTCGAGATCCATCGCGCCAACATGATGAACAAGCTGGGGGCGCGGCATGCGGCAGAAGCGGTGCGGCTGCGTATTGAAGCACAAATGGAACCGCCTGCGATGGGTTAGGCCTCAGCGGCAGAAGTTCGTATCGCTCCATTCGAGGTGGAAATGATCTCGGTGGGCGGCATTGTACTCCGGACCGAGAACCGTACCAAATCGCTTGCATGCACTTTGCTGGATGACACGCAGGAACTGCTGCTCTTCACGGGTGCCACCGTCCCATGCATTCAGGACACTGATCCTGCGTCCATCTTCCAGTATGAAAGCGGCGACATCGATCGCTTCGGCCGTGGCGTGTGCCGACCGGCGCGAGGACCCCGCAACATTACGGCAGGCATAGCTGCCCATCGTCTCGATCCGCCTGAGCGGACTGCCGAGAATCTGCCGGGCAGCGCGGTCTACCCCGTAGCGGGCCCAGCCGCTGAGCGCTTCTGCGGTCGGGCAGGTGACAGGGCCTAGATTGGCAATATCGAGATTGGACCGGTCGCCTTGCAGGCTTGAAAGCGTGACAGCGTTGATGGTGGAGCACCCAGCGCCAAAATATTTGTCGGGAAGGGCCGAGAAGCGCGATCCTGTGGCGCCTAGCTCCGCCAGGCATCGCCGACCTTGAGCGCTGATGGCGACCGCTTGCGATTGCGCCGGGGCTCGCGATGTGCGCTGCTCTGTGCCGCCGCCGGGCAGCAGGCTGCAGCCGGCCAGGACCGGAGCAAGCATGGCAAGGCAAGCGAAGCGGCGCATGGCCGCGAGTGTGGCAAAACAGGGTTAACAGGATCCTAAGGGCGGCCCCGTTCGTCGTGCCGCCCTGCCGCCCTGCCTCAGGGTGCCTCGACTTGCTGCCAGAGCTCGATTTTCACGCCGTCGGGATCGAGCACCCAGGCGAACTTCCCATAGCCTTCATCCACACTGTCGAGGATATCCACCCCCTTGGCCCTGATCTGCTCGACCATGCCGTCGAGATCGTCGACACGCAGGTTGATCATGAAGCCCCCCTTCCCGGGCTTCAGATACTGGTCGTCAGAAAAGTGACTGATCAGGGAATAGGGCTTGTCGCCGGTTTCTTCGGACCAGTTCAGCTGTGGTCCGTATTCGCCATCGACGCCCAGCGTTTCGCGATACCAGGCGCGCGTCGCTTCAGGGTCCTTCACGACATAGAAAACTCCGCCGAGCCCTGTTACCTTTGCCATATTACGCCTCCTGAGGTTCCGGTGCCTTTGTCCCGCTCCTGCTTACCACAACAATCGCCAGCCATGCTGCGGCGAAACCCGGGATGATCTCGTAGACACCCGGACCGCCCATGAACGCGCTGTTCCAGCCCAGCGCAATCCAGCCGACAACGACCAGGGCACCGGTAACCAGCCCGGCGAGAGCACCATTGGCATTCATCCTGTCCCACGTCAGCGACAGGATGATCAGCGGTCCGAAAGCGGCACCGAAGCCTGCCCAGGCGTTGGAAACAAGGCCAAGCACCTGGCTATCGGGGTCGGATGAAATACCGATTGCCACTAGCGCCACCAGCAACACGCTGACCCGCCCGACATTGACCGCTTCGCGTTCGCTGCATTCCTTGCGCAGGAACAGGCGGTAGAAATCTTCCGTCAGCGAACTCGAGGCAACCAGCAACTGTGAACTGATGGTACTCATGATCGCTGCCAGCAGCGCGGCGAGCAGGAAGCCTGTGATCAGTGGGTGGAACAGCAGGTCTGCGAGCACGATGAAGATCGTCTCCGGATCCTCGACCACTAACCCATTGCGCTCGACATAGGCGCGACCGGCAAGCCCCACGCCCAGCGCGCCTAGCAGGCATACCCCCATCCATGTCATGCCGATGGTGCGTGCGGTCTTGACCGCTGCGACGCTCTTCACCGCCATGAAGCGGACGATGATGTGCGGCTGGCCGAAATAGCCGAGGCCCCAGGTCACTGCGCTCAGGAAGCCGATGAAGGTCAGCCCGCCGAACAGGCTGAGGAAGCCGGGCTGGACTTCCGTCAGCGACTGGCCCGCGCTGCCGCCTTCGCCGAACATCACGACGAGCGGCATCAGCACCAGCGCGCAGACCATGATGCAGCCTTGCACGAAGTCCGTCAGCGATACGGCCAGGAACCCTCCCACCATGGTGTAGGCCAGCACGACACCGGCGGTGATCCACAAGCCGAGGGCATAGTCGCTCATGCCGACATCGCCGAACAGCCCGGCAAAGCTGGTTTCGAACAGCTTGCCCCCTCCGACCAGACCGGCTGCGGTATAGACGCTGAAGAACGCCACGATGACGATGGCGGAGATGACCCGCAGCGCCACGGCGCGTTCGGGGAAACGGTTGGCGAGGAATTCGGGGATGGTCAGCGCATTGCCCATGTCCTCGGTTTGCTGGCGCAGGCGTGGGGCGACCACGATCCAGTTTACCAGCGCGCCGACGAACAGCCCGATCCCGATCCAGGCCTCGACCAGCCCGCTGGCATAGAGCGCGCCGGGCAGGCCCAGCAGCAGCCAGCCGGACATGTCGGAGGCCCCGGCTGACAGCGCGGCAACGGCCGGGTGCAGATTGCGGCCACCCAGCAGGTAGCCTTCTGAATCTTCGGTCGATTTGCGCCATGCGTATAGCCCGATGGCAAGCATGAGGATGAAATAGGCGGCGAGCGAGATCAGCGTTCCGGTCTTCATGGGGCGGCGAGGTAACAGGGCGGCGGGGCAAAGGCCACAGCACTGCGGAAATTCGCAAGGATTTGAGACGAAGCGGAAAGTGAGGGCAGGGATGTTTCGCCACTTCGACGCGGATTGAAAGACTTCAACATCGAGAAGAGGCGGACCTTTGGAGGAAAGGTCCGCCTCTTTGGGGTAGGGCTTGCTCCGAGTGGAGGCCGGTAGGGTCAGCAAGCCCCGGGGAGGGTGTCGCGGATTAGTTTGCAGGCGTGTCTTCTGCCGCCGGAGCCGGTTCGGCATTGGAGGCGCTGCCCTGCGCCTCGCCGGCGACCAACGCGTTACCGCTGGCGGTGAACATACCCGCGGGCAAGGTACGGGTTACATTGCCCTGCTGGACGACAAGCTGCTGCACCTGGCCACGGTTATCGGCCACGATCTGGCGAACCTGGCCGAGCGACGCGCCGCCGGGGGTCATCACCGGCATGCCGGGCGACACCGTGGCGGCACCATTGCCTTGTCCGCTTGCGCTACCAGCAGCGCTGCCAGCCACTGCCAGCGGGTTGCCGATCAGCGAAGCCGAACCATTGCCCGAAGCAGAACCTTGACCGCTGGCGCTGCCGCCAAGGTTGGGGAGGCCGGGGTTCGGCAGGCCGGGCATGGGAGCCGAATTGGCCACACCCTGGGCAGTCGAACGTGCAGTGCCAACTGCGGAGCCCGCGACATTGCGCGCCTGTCCAGTCACCGGGGCAATTGCGCCTGTCACACTATCGGTGCCGATAAGCTGGGCGTTGGCGTTGCCGTTTGCCGAGCCATTGCCGCTGGCCGAGGCCATTGCGGGGATCGGCAGGTCGGCGAGGCTGGCGGTGGTCGCCGCGAGCGAGCCATTGGCGCTGCGATTGGCCGAAACACTGCCATCGCGAGCGTTGACCGACTGGTCGCCGTCAGTCGAAGCGGTTCCGTCGACCGTGCCGCGCACCGTGCGGGTCGTGCTGTCGAGGGTCGAGCCGACTGTGGAATTGAGCGTGCCGCCAAGACCGCCGCCCAGCCCGCCGCCGAGCCCACCACCAAGCCCGCCGAGCAGCTGGGCTTGTGCGGCAACCGGGATCAGGGCGATCGCACTTGCTGTGAGAATAAACTTCTTCATGTCCGTTTCCTTTCGTCACTTCAGGGGCGAGCCGGGGGTGTTCTTGGCTCGCTCGAAAGGAAAACGGGTGGCGCGCGCGGTTTAATTCATGCCGCAGCGAACTTTTCTGGATTTTCTCACTTCTTTCGGGCGCAATCGCCGCATAACAGGCCGCGGCCATAAGTCGCGTCGGGTCCCTTTGGACCGAGATCCCGCGCTTCGCGATCGAGCACGGTCCGCCAGTTGCCGCCGCGCTCTATCGCTGCAGCAAGGCGGGCGGCAGCGAGCGGGGTGGCGAAGCTCGTCCCGCGCCACTTGGTGAATGTCCCTTGGGCGTCGAGCGCAAAGACATCAGCACCTGGTGCTGCGTAATCGAGGTGCAATGCGCGGCCAGCCTCGATCAAGGCGCGGTTGCGGGAATCGACACCGGTCACTGCGACCACGCCATCATAAGAGGCCGGGTAAGCGGGTGGGGCAGCGGGGCCGTCATTGCCGACTGCAGCGACCATCACTACGCCCTTGCGCTGAGCGGCGGCGATGGCCTGCTCCACCACGGCATTCCTTGGCCCGACAAGGCTGATGGTGACGACCTCGCTCCCGCTCGCAACCAGCCAGCCGAGCCCGCGCGCAATGGCGAGCGCATTGCCGCCAGCCGGATCGGTGCCATAGACATCTGCGACCCTGACCCGCGCAACACCTGCACCCTTGAGCAAGGAGGCGACTGCGCTGCCGTGGTTCGAGGCGGCGGGAGCGCCTTGGGCGAAACCTTTGGCAGCGGTCGGCCGAACCCATGGCCCGGTGGCACCATCGATCATCCCAACCTCGACGCCGATGCTGGCGGCGGATCGTACAGTGGCGGGGACGGGAGCGGAAGAGACGGTCATGATGCGCGCGCCAGACTGGTAGTGCAAATTGTCGGCGCTGATCTGCGTCCCGATCCCGAGCTCGCGGGCAAGTGCTTCGGCTTCGGCCAGGTCGAGATCGTCGGGAAGTGCCAGCCGGGTAATGGTCAGGCCCAATCCTTCGATTGTTTCGGTCGAAAGCACCCGAAAACCCGCATCGTCTATCGCGGCCTGATCCTGCGCCGTGACACCCATCGCCAGCAGTTCGCCCTTGCGCGCCAGGTCGCCGTTGACGTCGCGCGCGATACTGTCGCGGTTGCGGCGTAGCAGGCGATCAAGTGTGCGGTCCCGGGTGCGGAGCAGCCTGCGTGCCTCGCGCTGCACGGTCTCGTCGACACCCTCCAGTGTCTGATCCAGCGTTTCAGTCACGCCGCCAACGGTGCCACCGACATCAGGCACCTGCACCTGCGGCAGCAATTGTGCTGCCAGCGGGCTCGCGACAATCATCGTGGCCAGTAATGTGGGCAGCACCATACGCATCATTGTTTCTATCCCTTTATTCGCATTAAGCATGGATTAAACGCACGGGGGCGCTCGTTTCATCCATGGAAAGGCACGAATTCTGAGCCAGACGTTCGAACAGCAAGTGCTCGAGCTGCTGCCGCGCTTGCGGCGGTTTGCCATCGGGCTTGCCGGGTCGAACGCCGATGGCGACGATCTGTGCCAGATGACCATCGAGAGGGCACTGACCCGCCGCGACCAGTGGCAGGAGGGGACCCGGCTCGACAGCTGGATGTACCGGATCATGCGCAATATTTTCATCGACGAGAAACGCAGCGGTGCCCGCCGCTCGCAGACCTTCGTGGACGAGGAGGCCGGCCTCTCGGTCGGCTCCGACGGGGCGCAGGAAGCGCATGTCGAGCTGACCATGGTGGACCGCGCAATGCAGCAATTGCCCGAAGACCAGCGCGAGGCCGTGTTGCTGGTGATGGTCGAAGGCTATGCCTACAAGGAAGCGGCAGAGATTGTCGGCTGCCCGGTCGGGACGCTGAATTCGCGGCTGGTCCGCGGACGCGATGCGCTGCTGGAACTGCTATCGGAGGAGGCACCATGACCGTCACCGACGAAATGATCGCTGCCTATGCTGATGGCGAACTGTCCGGCGAGGACAAGGCGCGGGTGGAAGCAGCGATCGCGGCCGACCCGGCGCTGGCCGACCTCGTTGCCAAGCATCGCGCGCTGAAGGACACGCTGGGCGCGCATTTCGCACCCGTGCTCGACCAGCCCGTGCCGGAGAGCCTGGCGACCATGCTGCAGCCGAAGGAAAAAGAAACCTCCGGTGGAGACGCGGACGTCGTGAGCTTTGCAGCCGAACGGCAGAAGCGCGGGCTTGCCCCGATGGCCCGCCGGTGGGCCCCGATTGCAGGCCCGGCACTGGCAGCTTCGCTGGTGCTGGCGTTGTGGCAGCCTTGGCAAGGCAACGGTGCGCGCGAGGGCTATGCCGGAACGCAGCTCGCTGCCGCGCTCGACACCCAGCTGGTGGCCGAACAGTCGGTGGATGCGGAAACCCGGATCCTGCTGAGCTTCGAGAATGCTGACGGCCAGTACTGCCGGGCGTTCCGTGGTGCTGACGCCGGCGGCATCGCCTGCCGCGACGACACCGGCTGGAAGATCGAACGCGAGCTGGGTCTCGATGGCGCGCAATCCACCGACTACCGCCAGGCCGGCAGCGAAACCGAACTGATGATCGCCGTGCAGGAAATGGCGGCCGGCGGTGCGCTCGATGCTGCGGCGGAGGTTGAGGCGAAGGAGAAGGGGTGGCGTTAGGTCGCCTCCCACCATCTTCAGTCGTTCACCGCCATGCACAAACACAGAAAAAGGGCCGGGCTTTCACCCGACCCTTTCCTGCGGCCCTTTGCAGGCTCTTGCGATCAGTTCTGGATCACCGTGACTTCGCCGATGCGGTAGCCTTTCTCGGCCATGTCTTCGATGTAGTCGATGCGCTCGTGCTTGAGTTCGCGACCGTATTCCTCCCACGCGTCGCGCAGGTCTTCGGTGTCGCTGGCCTTGCGCAAGTCGCTCTTGAGCTCCTTCTGAGCCTCGGTGATGTCGATGCGGTAATCAAACCAGCGCGCATTCTCGATGCCGGCGATCGGATAGTTGATGATCAGCTTTTCCTCTTCGCGCGCGGCCGCCTCTTCATAGAGCATCGGCAGCGCGGCCTGCGCGGCGGTGCCGGCGGCGAGGGCAGCAATGGCAATGGTGGCTTTGGTCAGTTTCATCGTGTGTCTCCTTGTTCGGGACCGGGTCCCTCTCAGGTCCGGTTGAACAGGAAACGGATGCCGCGACGGATTTAATCCAACGGCAGGCGCATTTTCTGCAGGGTCAATCCTCCACTTCAGTGAACTGCAGGATGAGCACGTCGAGATCGCCCTTTGGTTCGAAATCGGTCCGGCGAACTTCGAACTGCGTCGGGCCGATTTTCGTGACGCCGTCCATACAGAAGCTGACGAGATTGTCGGTCGAGCCCTTGTCGATCACCAGCCGGAAATCCTTGATCGGTCCGCGCCAGTTCGCACCGCTGGAAAGGACGTAGCCAAGCCAGGTCTCTGAATAATAGACCACATGGCCCGGTTTGCTCGGCTTCATGCGGCGGTCGAGCCCGGCGAGGATGCTGTCGTCGACGCAATAACGCTGGCGGTATTCGGGAAGCGGGCTCCATTCGGGGTTGTTGCGCACTTCAGGCATCAATGCGCCGCCGACACTACCGCCGGTGAGCGGTTTGTAGCGATGCGAGACCCGCACGCTCTTGCCGGCAGGGAAAGTCTGCACGCGCAGGTAATGCCGCTGGACCTGCCAGGCGGGTTCGAGCCAGCTCTCGGCCTGGCGCAGCAAGCCGAGCTTGACGAGATGCTCGCGCCGGGCGCCGTCCATCCCCTCAAGCAATTGGGCCGGGCTGCCGTCGCGAAACCATTCGAGCGGCAGGCCCTCGGCTTTGACCAGGTCAGTGACATCGCGCGCGCCGATAATGGCGCGATCATGCACTTCATAGCCGACCTTTTCGCCGTTCACCCGGGTCTCGAAGCCCAGCCAATCCCAGTCAGGGTAGTTGTAGTCGTACCAGCCGTCTTGCAGCGGCAGCGCCGGTAGCGGGAAAGCGATCACCACATCGCGATCTTCGCTCGCATGGTTGGTGTAGACATAGTCGACCCGCACTTCCTCGGCGGAGAGGTAGAGGTCCTCCTTGTCCATGGAGATATCGCCATTGGCCTTGAGCACGAGCCCACCGACGGCCCATTCGGCCTCGCTGTCATTGGCGATTGCAGGGGCGGCGAGGGCAGCTGCGATAGCGGCCAGGGTCAGGTTCCAGCGCATAGGGAGAGTTTGCGCCCAAGCGGCTTTGCAGGCAAGAGCCACGGGGCATACATGAGAGGAGCGCCACCATGACCTACGCCAACCGTTTCGCTGGCAAGACCGTGATCGTAACCGGATCATCGATGGGGATCGGCGAGGCCATAGCCCGCCGCTTCCATGCCGAGGGTGCCAATGTCGTCATCAACTCGCGCAAGCAGGCGGATTGCGACGCGGTGGTGGAATCGCTCGGTGAGCGCGCACTGGCGGTGCCGGGCGATGTGTCGTCCTCCGCCTTCGCGACGGAGATCGTCAGCAAGACGGTCGAGGCATTCGGCGGGCTCGACGTGCTGGTCAACAATGCCGGGGTCGGCTTCTCCGGTCGCCTGAGCAAAGCCAGGGACGAGGATATCGACCGGATCATCGACATCAACCTCAAGGGCATCCTTTACCTCACGCGCGAAGCCTTTCCGCACTTGCTCGCGGCGAAGGGCAATGTGATCAACATCTCCAGTGTTTCCGGCCTCGGCGGCGACTGGGGGCTGGGCATCTACAACGCGTCGAAAGGAGGGGTGTGCAACCTCACCCGCGCGATGGCGCTGGAATTCGGTTCGCAAGGCGTACGTGCCAACGCGATCTGCCCGTCGATGACTCGTTCGGACATGACCACGGGTGTGACGGAGAGCGAAGTCGCGCTCAAGATGCTCGCGAACCGCATGCCGCTGGGCCGCCCAGCCGAGCCTGAGGAAATTGCCGGCCCCACGCTGTTCCTCGCGAGCGAGGATGCTTGCTTCGTCAACGGCGTGCTGTTGCCTGTCGATGGTGGAGTCACCGCATCGAACGGACAGCCGAATTTCTTCGGAGGGTAATCGACCTTCCAGCCAGGCAGGAAGGCGGAGCCTGTAGCCCCGCCTTCCCGGGTGTGCGATCAGTTGCCTTCGACGAGGTGCCCTGCCGCTTGCGAGCCATAGCCAACGACTTTGGCTGCTTGCTTCACGGCTTCTCCGGCGTCACCCTTCATCACGGCATCGGCCAGTTTCGAAGCCGATTCTGAAACCTTGTCGGCGGCTTCCTTGGAATCGTTGGTGATTTTCGTGCCATGTTCTGGTTCGTCAGTCACTGTCGGTCTCCTAGATTATTGGGAAGCCGAAACTGCAGAAGAGTATTTTTCGAGTCTGTGACGCAGATCATTGCAATCGAAGAAAGTCCTTTTCTCCGAATCGCCAAGAGAATACTTATTTCTGACGCGAATTTATCTGAACTCAGGCGTCCTGCATCGCCCGCTTCGCCCGTTTCCGCTCATGCGGGTCGAGAATCGCCTTGCGCAGGCGGATGCTCTGCGGGGTGACCTCCACCATCTCGTCATTGTCGATATAGGCGATGGCCTGCTCCAACGTCATCACGCGCGGGGGCGTGAGGCGGATGGCGTCGTCCTTGCCGGTCGAGCGGAAGTTGGTCAGCTGCTTCGACTTCATCGGGTTGACTTCGAGGTCGTCGGGCTTGGCGTTTTCGCCGATGATCATGCCTTCGTAGATCTTGGCGCCGCCGCCGATGAACAGCTCGCCGCGGTCTTCCAGCGCGTTGAGCGCGTAGGGCACGGCTTCGCCCGGGACCATCGAGATCAGCACGCCGTTCTGGCGGCCTTCGATGGGGCCCTTGTAAGGGCCGTATTTCTCGAACAGGCGGTTCATGATGCCGGTGCCGCGCGTGTCGGAGAGGAACTCGCCGTGATAGCCGATGAGGCCGCGCGACGGGGCGGAGAAGGTGATGCGGGTCTTGCCCTGGCCACTGGGGCGCATTTCGACCAGTTCGGCCTTGCGGCGCTGCATCTTCTCGACGACCGTGCCCGAGTGCTCGTCATCGACGTCGATAACGACAGTCTCGTACGGTTCCATCCGCTGGCCGTCTTCTTCGCGATAGAGCACGCGAGGCCTGCTGATACCGAGTTCATAACCTTCGCGGCGCATGGTCTCGATCAGGACACCCAGCTGCAATTCGCCGCGCCCGGCGACTTCGAAGCTGTCCTTGTCTTCGCTTTCGGTGACGCGGATGGCGACATTGGTTTCCGCTTCGCGGTTGAGCCGGTCGCGGATCATGCGGCTGGTGACCTTGTCGCCTTCACGGCCCGCCAGCGGGCTGTCGTTGACGGCAAAGCGCATGGCCAGCGTCGGTGGGTCGATCGGCTGCGCTTCGATCGGTTCGGTGACCGATGGATCGGCGATGGTGTTCGAAACGGTCGCCTTCTCGAGGCCCGCCAACGCAATGATGTCGCCCGCCTGGGCGCTTTCGACCGGCACACGCTCGAGGCCGCGAAAGCTCATCAGCTTGGTCGCGCGACCGGCTTCGATGACTTTGCCGTCGCGGTCGATGGCGTGGATCGGATCGTTGAGCTTGATCGTGCCCGACTGCACCCGGCCGGTCAGTACGCGGCCCATGAAATTGTCGCGGTCGAGCAGGGTGGCGAGGAAGCTGAACTTGCCACCGGTGTCGAGGCCGGGTGAAGGGACATGGTCGACGATCAGCTGGAACAGCGGATCGAGCGTCCCTTCGCGCGCGTTCTCGTCGTCCGAGGCGTAGCCATCGCGGCCCGAAGCCCACAGCGACGGGAAGTCGAGCTGCTCGTCATTGGCGTCGAGCGAAGCGAACAGGTCGAAAACTTCATCGAGCACTTCTTGCGGGCGGCCATCGGGGCGGTCGATCTTGTTGACAACCACGATCGGCCGAAGGCCTAGCGCCAGCGCCTTGCCGGTGACGAACTTGGTCTGCGGCATCGCGCCTTCGGCGCTGTCGACCAGCAGGATGACACCGTCGACCATGGAGAGAATCCGCTCGACCTCTGCGCCGAAATCGGCGTGGCCCGGCGTGTCGACGATGTTGATGCGGTGACCGTTCCACTCGACCGAAGTGCACTTGGCAAGGATGGTGATCCCGCGTTCTTTCTCGAGGTCGCCCGAATCCATCGCGCGTTCTTCCACGCGCTGGTTGTCGCGGAAAGTGCCGGACTGGCGGAACAGCTGGTCGACAAGCGTGGTCTTGCCGTGGTCGACGTGAGCGATGATCGCCACGTTGCGAAGGTCTGCGGACATTGTGATCTCTGGTTAGGGATGCGCGCCATTGTGCGCCGCAACAATTCGCGAGCGCCCCTAGCCGAGTGTGCGTGCGCGGGCAAGCGCTGTGCGTTATCTCTAGTTCCGCGAGGGATACATTCCTTGCGCCACCACGCAGAAACGCAGGCCGAGTTTGGCGGTGCCGGCTCTACCAGCCGAATTCTCAGTCGCCGCCGCTGCGCCCCCTTCACGTTTTTCGCCCAGCCGAACGGGATCGAGCCCAGGACCACGGCCCTGGCCGACAGGAACCCTGCCGCGCAAGTCGGGCAGGGCGAAGGTCGTCCGGCCATCGCCGCCATACATGGTACCGAGCAGGGAAAAGAGCGCGGTGTTCTGGCTGATCGGCAATAGGCGGCCATCCGCCTCCAGCGTGCCGCGCGGGCAGAAATTCATGCCCACCATAATGATCTCGCCGAGATATCTGTCGCCCGATTGTGCTGCTGTCGAAGTCGGCAGTGCCGTTGCAGCAACCAATGCTGCCCCTGCGGCGATGATAGTCTTGAATCGAGCCATGCTGTCCCTCCGGTTTGACTCACCGATCTGACCCATAGCCGCAAAATCTCCGCACATGTCCAGAAACGCCTGATTTTCTACTGTGACCGCACTGCAACAAGTGCTGCTCTAGCTTCGCGGAAACCCAAGCTCTGCTTGAGGTGTTAGATCGGGCGCAGTAATTGCGCGCGGCTAGCGGTTGCACCCTCCTCCCCCCGTATTCTTGCATCCGCTCAGGAAGAGGAATCTATTCCATGAACTTGAATGCTACGAAGGGCGCTGCCGCTTCGCGTGGTCGCTTTGCGCGTCTGGGCCTGCTGGCCGGCGCTGCCACTATCGCTATTACCCCGTCTGCCGCTTTCGCGCAGGACGAAGAAGCTGAAGATGCTGTCGCTGACGACAACATCATCGTCGTGACCGCCACCAAGCGCGAACAGACGCTGCAGGAAACCCCGATCTCGGTCTCCGTGACCTCGGGTGAAACCCTTGAGCAGGCGCAGATCCGCGACGTGCTCGACCTGCAAACGGTCGCTCCGTCGCTGCGCGTCAGCCAGCTGCAGAACTCGTCGTCCTCGACCTTCATCATCCGTGGCTTCGGCAACGGCGACAACAACTTCGGCATCGAGCCGTCGGTCGGTGTGTTCATCGACGGCGTGTTCCGCTCGCGTTCGGCATCGTCGCTCAACGACCTCGCCAACGTCCAGCGTATCGAAGTCCTGAACGGTCCGCAGTCGACCCTGTTCGGCAAGAACGCCTCGGCCGGTGTGATCTCGGTCATCACCCGTGAGCCGCAGTTCCAGTTCGGTGGTTCGGTCGAAGCCAGCTACGGCAACTACAACAACATCCAGGTCAAGGGCGACGTTACCGGCCCGCTGACCGATACCATCGCCTTCTCGGTCGACGGCAGCTACAACAAGCGCGACGGCTACGGCACCATCGTCAACCTCAATGAAGACGTGAACGACCGCAACCGCTGGACCGCGCGCGGCCAGCTGCTGTTCGAACCGAACAACGACCTCAAGATCCGCGCCATCGCCGATTACTCGAAGATCGACGAAAGCTGCTGCGTCGTAAGCACGCTGGTGGCCGGCCCCACCGCTCCGGCCGTGTTTGCCGTGGGCGGTGCGCTGAACACCGATTTCTTCAGCTACGACATCTTCCTCAACCAGGTTCCAGTGAACAAGGTCGAGAACTATGGTGGTTCGCTGCAGGCTGACTACTCGTTCGGCGCGCTGTCGCTGACTTCGATCACCGCCTACCGCGAGCTGAAGAACTTCGTCGACCAGGACGTCGACTTCACCAGCGCCGACATCGTCAGCGAAACGCGCGACCAGCAGGTCGAAACCTTCACGCAGGAACTGCGCCTGACTTCGGACTTCGACGGTCCGTTCAACTTCCTGCTCGGGGGTTTCTACTTCGACGAATCGATCACGCAGAACAGCGCCCTGACGACCGGCCCCGATGCTCGTCCGTTCTTCTCGCTGTTGGCCGGCAACCCGCTGGTCTTCAACGGTGTCGAAGCAGCGCTTGGCCTGCCGCAGAACAGCATCTTCTCGGCTGGACCGCTGACGGCTGAAGCCTACAGCATGGACAACACCAGCTGGTCGGTCTTCGGCACGCTCGATTTCGAGCCGGTCGACGGCCTCGTGTTCACCGCCGGCTTCAACTACACCAAGGACAAGAAGGACTTCGCGCTCGCTGGTACCGCGTTTGACGAGCTGGCCAATATCAACCTGGTCGATGCCTTCATCGTTGGCGGTATCGCTCAGGCGCTGGCTATCCCGGCGAGCCAGGTGACCCCGGCTGTGATCAACGGCTTCGCCACTAACCCGGCGTCGGCTCCGATCTTTGCCCAGATCGCTACCCTGGCTCAGAACCCGGCGGCCAACCCGCTGCTGGGCCTGCGTCCGTTCCAGTTCCAGCCGCCGTTCCTGACCACGCCCAACGGCGTGGAAGACGGCCGCACGCGGGACGACGATTTCACCTACACGCTGCGCGTCGCTTACCAGGTCAGCGATGCCATCAATGTCTACGCCAGCTACGCGACCGGCTTCAAGGCGAGCTCGATCAACCTCTCGCGTGACAGCCGTCCGGTGTTCGGCGACTACATCCCGGGTCCGCTGAACTCGAGCATCCTGGCCCCGTCATCGCCGATCCGCGATGCCGGCCTGGGTGTGGCTAACCTCACCACCGGTTCGCGCTTCGCTGGCCCGGAAGAGGCGGTGGTCTACGAAATCGGCCTCAAGGGCCAGTGGGACGGCGTTAACGTCAACCTCGCTGTGTTCGACCAGACGCTGAAGGGCTTCCAGTCGTTCCTGTTCACCGGCACGGGCTTCCAGCTCAACAACGCCGGTAAGCAGTCGGTGAAGGGTTTCGAGCTCGACACCCGCATCCAGCCGGCTGACGGCCTGGTCTTCACCTTCGCGATGACCTACCTCGACCCGCTGTTTGACAGCTTCGTGAGCAGCCCGGTGGGCGACCTGTCGGGTCAGACCCCGGCCGGCATCCCCGAGTTCAACATCGCGACCTCGGCCACTTACACGCACGAATTCGGCAACAGCGGCACGCGCCTGATCAGCCGCGTCGACTTCGCTCACGAAAGCAACACCGACATCAACAACGGCTTGCCGACCTTTGGCCCGAACAACTTCCGCCGCGAAGTGAACCTGGTCAATGCGTCGATGACGCTGGCGCTCGAAAACGGCATCGAAGTGGGCGTCTATGCCCGTAACCTGCTGGACGAGCAGTACATCCTGACGGTGTTCGACGGTGTGGCGCAGGCCGGCACGGTCTCGGGTTACCCGAGCGCGCCGCGCACCTGGGGCGGTGTTGTCCGCTTCAAGTTCTGATCTTCCGACGGATCGTCACGGCTCGCCGCGCGGGAAGCGGCGGGCGGTAAACAAAGGGAAAGGGTTCGCAGCAATGCGGGCCCTTTTTCTTTTTGCCTCTTGCCAAGAGCGGTTCAAGCGGGGCAGTCTCCCCGCACCAATCACCTTGGGGGGAGAAATACTATGGAATGGATGTTCCTGCCGTATAAACGTTATGCCGATTTTTCGGGGCGATCACGGCGGAAAGAATACTGGATGTTCTTCCTGTTCGTGATGATCGTCTACATCGTGCTGTGGATGCTCGGTGGCGGGATGGCCGAGATGGACGATCCTTATGCCGAGCCGGAAATGAATATCTGGATGATCGCACTGGTCATCTTTGCCCTGGCCACCTTCATACCCGGCCTTGCGGTGCAGGTGCGCCGTTTCCATGACCAGGACAAATCGGGCTGGTTCGTCCTGCTCGGCTTTATCCCGCTGGTCGGCGGGCTGATCGTGCTGGTCTTCATGTGCCTCGAAGGTACGCGCGGGGAAAACCGGTTCGGCCCGGATCCGAAGGGCGCTGCTGACCCGACGGTATTCGAATAGCCTGACAGGTTTATCGGATGTGACAGGGAAGGGGGCCGCTTGGCCCCCTTTTCTTGTGCAGTATCAGAGCGCCCTCAGCGCCTGCGCCGGTTTCGCCCGCAACAGCGGCAGCGAACCGGCCAGCGCGAAGCCGATCACTAGTGCCAGCCCGGCGCCAAGCACGGCGAAGATTTCGGTCCAGTCTGGCAGCCAGTCAAACTCGAACAGCTGGGTCACCACCAGCCAGGCGAGGCCGGTGCCGATAGCCAGCGCTACCACGGCGAGGATCGCCGCCAGCAGCACATATTCGATCAGCTGCATCGCCAGCACCTGGTTGCGGCTGGCCCCGAGCACACGCAGCACGACCGTGTCATAGGTGCGCGCGGCGCGCGCGGCGGCGATCGCACCCAGCAGCACGGCGAGGCCCGCAAGGACCGCGACGGAAGCAGCCGCCAACGTGGCGATGCCGACCTGCGACAGGATTGTGCGTGCCTGCACCAGCACCTGGCCGACTTCGATCACCGAGCCCGTGGGGAAGGCCTGCACTAGCTCGCGCAGCAGGGGTCCGGTAGGGGCGTCGCCGACGAACTCTATGGTCGCGGCGAAATTATGCGGGGCATCGGCGATGGCATTGGGGCTGAACACCAGCACATAGTTGAAGCCCATGCTCTCCCAGTCGATCTGGCGCAGGCTCGCCACGCGCACGGTGCGTTCGACCCCGAGCAGGGCGATGGTGATGTAGTCGCCGGGCTTGAGGCCGATGGCCTCGGCAAATTCGGCGTCGACGGAGACGGCCGGTTCGCCCTGGTACATCGGGCCCCACCATTCGCCTTCGGTGATGGAATTGCCCGGCGGGACTTCGTCGGCATAGGTCAGCCCGCGCTCGCCGCGCAGCGCCCACGCGCCGTCGGGGATTTGCTCGAGGTCGGCGACGCGGGTCATGTTGTCGCGGGGACCGTATGCCGTGATCGAGCCCCGCATGGCCGGGACAGCGCGGATCACCGCCGCTTCATCCTGCGCCCACACGATCTGTTCGAACTCGCCGATCCGGTCACGCGGGATATCGAGCACGAAATAGTCGGGGGCTTCCTGCGGCACACGCTTCTGGATATTGCCGTCGATGGCGCTCTGGATCCCGGCCAGCAGCACGAAAGCGGAGAGGCCGAAGCCCAGCGCGGTTACCAGCTCTCCGGTCGAGCTGCCCGGACGGCTGAGATTGGCGAGCGCATTGCGGACCAGCGGATTGCTCGGGCGACCCACACGCGTCGAGAGCGTGCGGATACCCCATCCCAGCAGCGCCAGCAGGGCGAGCATCCCGGCGGCTCCGCCAAGAAATCCCGCAGCCAACAGCGGATCGCGCGACGTGAACAGGGCTAGCGCGACGATGCCGATCAGCCCCCCGCCAACCCATAGCCATGCTGCCTTGTCACGCCCAAGCGGGGCGACCCGAGAACGCATCAGCGCCATCGCCGGGAAACGACGGGCGCGCAGCAGCGGGGTTGCCGCAAACACCAGCGCTACCAGCAGCCCATAGGCGCTGGCGAGAAGCAGGGCGGAAGGCTCCAGCGTGAACCCGGTCGCAACCGGCAATAGCCCGTCCAGCGCGACCGCCAGCAGCGGTGTGACGGCCAGCCCCACGACCAGCCCCGCAACACTGCCAATCAGCGCGGCCAGGCCGATCTGCAGCGCGTAGATCCGAGCGATATCGCCGCTGGTCGCGCCCAATACCTTGAGAGTGGCAATACTGGAACGCCGTGCTTCGAGATAAGAAGACACACCACCGCCAATGCCGATCCCCGCGATCACCAGTGCGGCGAGGCCGACCAGCGTGAGGAATTCGCCCATCCGCCCGACGAAACGGTCCGCTCCGGGGCTGGCGCGGTCGCGGTCGCGGAAGTCGAACCCGGACAGCGGGAACTGCTCGGCCAACTCTTCGCGCACCGCCTCCACGTCACGGTTCGGATTGTCGAAGGCGATGCGGGTCTTGGATTGGTACATCGCGCCCGGCTGGATCAGCCCGGCGTCATAGGGTGTCTGGAGGTTGGTAATGACGGTGGGGCCAAGCTGGAAGCCTTCCGAAAGCTTGTCGGGCTCATTCTCGATCACGCCTGCAGCCTTGAGCGTGAGCGTGCCGAGCTCGAACGTATCGCCGACTTCGATGTCGAGCCGGTCCATGGCGCCCTGGCCGACCCATGCGTCGCCCGCAGGTGGGGGCCCGACCGTGCGGCCATCGGTGAGCGTCAGCGCGCCGTAAAGCGGGTAGTTGTCTTCGACGGCCTTCAGGCCGACAGGCGCGGTGCGCTCGCCCTTGCGCGCGACGACCTGCATGCGGGTGCCGAGCGAAGTTTCGCCAAGGCTCTTGAGCGCGGCCAGTTCCTCGTCATTGGGGCTGCGTTGCCAGATCTCGACCTCCAGGTCGCCGCCGAGCAGTTCCTGCCCGCGCGTGGCCAGCTCGCCTTCGATCGCAGCGGTCAGCGTGCCGATGGCGGCGAGTGCTCCGGTGCCGAGGAACAGGCATACCAGCAGCAGCCGCAGGCCCTTGAAGCGCAGCGACAGCTCGCGCCGCGCCAGCTTCCAGGCAGTGGACCAGGGCAAGGTTGCGCTGCTCATGCGGCGCTATCGGTCGCGATGACGCCGTCGCCGAGTGTGATGATCCGCTCGCAACGTTCGGCAAGGTTGGGATCGTGGGTGATGATGACCAGCGTCGCGCCGGTTTCTTCCCGGCGAGCGAACAGCATGTCGATGATCTCGGCCCCGGTCGCGGCATCGAGGTTGCCGGTCGGTTCGTCGGCAAAGATCAGTTCTGGGCGCGGCGCGGTGGCGCGGGCGATGGCCACACGCTGCTGCTCGCCGCCGGAAAGCTGGGTGGGATAGTGGTCGAGCCTGTGGCCGAGGCCGACCGCTTCGAGTTCGGCCTTGGCGCGGGCGCGGACGTCGCTCTCGCCGGCCAGCTCCATCGGGGTGGCGACATTCTCAGTCGCGGTCATTGTCGGCAGCAAATGGAACGCCTGTAGCACGATACCGATGCGGCCGCGGCGCGCCTTGGCGAGGCCATCCTCGTCCATGCCGCTGAAATCGGCCCCGGCGACCTGCACCGTGCCTCCGGTGGCGCGCTCCAGCCCCGAAAGCACCGCCATCAGCGAGCTCTTGCCCGAACCGGAAGGTCCGAGCAGCGCGAGCACTTCGCCCTGCTTCACATCCAGGTCGATGCCCTTGAGGATCTCGACCGGATGTTTTTCCTGACCCAGCGTCAGGGTCAGGTTGCGGGCGGAAATGGCGAGGGTGCGGGAACCGTTGCCGGGGGAGGGCGCGTTAGGGGTATCAGTCACAGCAATCCGATGGCATGTTGGAATATATGGAACAAGGTAAGTGGGCGAAGCCCTTAGGTCGTTGGTCGATTCCCCTCATTGCGCTGGCGTTGGCAGCCTGTGGCTCGGAAGCCCCGGTCGCCGAACAGCCCGAGCGCGCAGAGGCGGGTTCGCCCACTAACGCAGAAGTCCCCGTTATGGGTCCCGAACGGCGTATCCTTGCTTTCGGGGACAGCCTGTTTGCGGGCTACAATGTGGCCAAGGAAGAGAGCTATCCGGCGCAGTTGGAGCGGGCCCTGCGGGCACAGGGTATCAACGCGCGGGTCAGCAATGCCGGGGTTTCCGGCGATACCAGCGCCGCGGGCCTGCAGCGGTTCCAGTTCACGCTCGACGCTCAGGAGGGAGTGCCCGACCTGCTGATCCTGGAACTGGGCGGCAACGATTTGCTGCGCGGGCTTTCCCCAAGCGAAACCCGCAGCAACCTCGAAGCCATGATCAAGGAAGCGCAGTCGCGCGGGATCAAGGTTTTGCTGATGGGTATGCAGTCTCCGCCGAACATGGGGGCGGACTTTGTCGAGCAATTCAACGGCCTCTACCCGGCGCTGGCCAAGCAATATGGCACGGCGTTCATCCCGTTCTGGGTCGAAGCGGTGGCCGGCAAGCCCGAGCTGATCCAGGACGACCGCATCCACCCCACCGAGGAAGGCATCGAAGTGCTAGTGGGCGATACGATGGATGGAGTGGTGGCCGCGCTGCCGAAGGAGTAAGGCTCAGCAACGTGGTGAGCCCCAGCGCAGGCTGAGGCCTCAGTCCGCCTGGTCGAACACTTGCGGTACTTAACCTGCCTGAGCTCCCCGCCTGCGCTGGGACTCATAGCTTTTCCAGCGACCCCTCGCTGACTCGCCAGACCGCCGCTTCGCCCTGGATCGCCTCGAACGGGGCAAGTTCAGTCCCCGTCATCCACACCTGAGCGCCGGTTTCGCGTAGCCGCTCGAAAAGCGCTTCGCGTCGGACCGGGTCGAGATGGGCGGCAACTTCGTCGAGCAACAGCACGCCGGGCCGCCCGCGCGACGCGAGTTCGCCATGGGCGAGGGTAATCGCGATCAGCATCGCCTTCTGCTCGCCGGTCGAACAACTGGCTGCAACCGCGCCTTTGCCGGCCATGGTAACAGTAATGTCGTCGCGATGCGGGCCGATCAGCGTGCGCCCTGCGCGCCGATCCTGCTGGCGATTGGCAAGCAATGCCGCTTGCAAGGCGTCGCGCTCGAACGGGCTTTCCGTCGCGATGGCAAGCACGGGTCGGGCAAAGGGTTGGTCGGGTTGCTGGCCCAGGGTTTCCACCAATGCTCCGACCATGCGCGCACGACCCTGCGCCAAGGCGCTGCCATGTTCGGCCATTTGCGCTTCTATGCCATCGAGCCAAAGCGGGTCGGGCGGCGCTTCGTCAGACAGCAACTTGTTCCGCTCGCGCAGCGTGCTCTCATAGCGGCTGGCGTGGCGGGCGTGCATGGGATCGATCGCCAGCGTCATGCGGTCGACAAAGCGCCGCCTGTCGCCCGCAGCGCCCATGAAGATGCCATCCATCGCCGGGGTCAGCCAGCCCACCGCGAGCCATTCGCCGAGCGAAACCGCGCTCGCTTCCGCGCCATTGACCCGCACTCTGCGCCTGCCGGGCCGGGCAGGATCGACTTGCGTGCCGAGCTGGACAGGCTCACCGCCATCGCCCGGTGTCAGCCGTGCCCCGACGGTGAAGCCGCCCGCACCCACACTGCGCGCCATGTCGGGCAGGGCGGCACGGCGCAATCCGCGACCCGGCGCAAGCAGGGATAGCGCTTCAAGGATATTGGTCTTCCCGGCACCGTTTTCGCCCACCAGCAGGTTGAACCGCGCTGTCTCCTCAAGCTGGGAGGTAGCGTGATTGCGGAAGTCGGACAGGGTGATGCGATCGAGCGCCATGGAGGCTCAAGCGGTTAGCTTGGAGCGCAGGAGAGTGCCACGAAAAATACCAATCCCACCAGTTGGGAAAAATTCCCAACCTTTCGGTTTGGTGAACAAGAGGTAACAGGCCGTAACACGCAGAAACGGCAGAATTCTGGGGTTTTTCAAAACTGGCACACCCCATGCATTGTATCGGGTGTCCAGCGGGATGGTCCCGCAAAAGAGACAAGAGACGAAAGGAATACCCAATGACCCTCGATTTCAACCGTGTTTTCGCCGCCGCTTTCGCCGTCGCCATCTCGGCAGTTGCCATGGCTACCGCGATCGTTCCCGCCACCCCCGGCCTCGTTGCCTAAGCCAGATCGGCTGACCAACCCACCAAAGGAACACCCCCATGTTCGATATTGAAGCCACTGGAGCCCGACTGTTCGCAGCCGCCTCCGCCCTCGCAATTTCCACGCTCGTGATGGCCTTCGCCATCATCCCGGGCACCCCCGCAGGAGTTATCGCATGAATGACATCAGCAAGAACCGGGGCGGTCCGCCGGCCAAGAGTTTCCGGCTGGACCGCACCAACGGCAAGATCTGGGGCGTGTGCTCCGGCATCGCCAGCTACTTCGGTTGGGACCCCATGTTGGTCCGCATCGGCTTCGTTGCCGGCACGCTGATCGGCTTCGGATCGCTGATCCTGGTCTACGCCGCCATTGCCCTGATCGCCGACTGAGCGCGGCGACGGTAGCTGAACCCGGTTTCAGGGCCAGCTGCGCTCACAATCGAAAGAAACCGGGAGGGGCCTAACCGCCCCTCCTTTTTTGCCTGGAATGCTCTGGATCGGAACGATCCACAAAGCGCGACCGCGCGCCGGCCGGTAGGCCGCCCCCTCGGAGGCATTCGCGAAGCGAATTGCCGCGAGAGCAAATTACATAGCCGAGATACCGCCGTCGAGCTTGAGCTCCGCCCCGGTCATGAAACGGCTCTCATCGCTTGCCAGATACAGCACAGCATTGGCAATATCGCTCGGCTCGCCGACGAATTTGAGCGGGATCTGCCGCGCCAGCTTCTCCATCAGCACACCCTTGTCGAGATTGTGATTGCGGGCCGTCCCGTCGAGGATCGGCGTATCGACGAAGGTTGGGTGCACCGAATTGCACCGAATCTGCATGTTATTCTTGGCACAATGCAGCGCGATCGACTTCGACAACATCCACACCGCCGCCTTCGACGAGTTGTAGGCCGGCATGGTGTCGCTGGCGATCAGCCCGGCGATGGAGCTGATGTTGACGATCGAGCCGGGCGCATGCTCGCGCATCAGCGGCAGCGCCGCCTGGCAGCCATGGAAGATCCCATCGACATTGATCGCGAAGCAGCGCTTCCAGTCGTCGAACTTGCAGGTCTCGATATTCCCGCCAACGCCGATGCCGGCGTTGTTCACGAGGACATTGAGCCCGCCCATGCCGTCGCGTGCGAGCTCGACCGCAGCATCCCACTGCGCCCGGTCGGTCACATCATGCTGGATCGACCAGGCGGTGCCTTCACCATGCTCGGCGTTGATCGCGGCGGCAGTCTCTGCCGCGCCATCGCCATTGATATCGGTGCACAATACCTTCGCGCCTTCGGCGGCCAGCGTCTTGCAATGCGCTTCGCCGAGGCCCTGCGCGGCACCGGTTACCAGCGCCATTTTCCCCGCAACACGTCCCGCCATCAAATCTCTCCCAAAAACTGTGGTGCCATCAGCATGGCAATGCGTACGTCTACCCCGTGGCCGCGTTTACGCCACTCTGCAACGAATTGCGGCAGGTCGCTGAACTTTACGCGGTGGACGGTGATGTCCTCGCTTTCTGTGCCGCCGCCTTCGCCGACCTTGATCAGCCCGTGCGCACGCAACAGGGTGAAGGCTTCGCTGACCATGCCGGGGCTGGAATAGAATTCGCCCAGGACCTCCATCCGTTCGGCGCGATAGCCGGTCTCTTCCTCCAACTCGCGGATGGCGGCGGAGGTGGCATCCTCGTCTTCCTCGCCTTCGTGGTCGCCGATCAAGCCGGCCGGAATCTCGAGGCACATCTTGCCCAGCGGCACGCGGTATTGCTCAACGAGGATCACATGTCCTTCGTCATCGATAGCGATGATCGCTGCGGCGCGAATACCCCGCGCGCGACCGGCATATTCCCACCGGCCGCGGCGCTTGGCGGTTACGAACTTGCCCTGCCACATGATCTCTTCGGGCAGGTTGGCATCAGGGTCCATTCTAAGAAATCCGTTCGTGCTGAGCTTGTCGAAGTACGATTGGCTTGGTCCGAGGCCCTTCGACAGGCTCAGGACGAACGGGTCAAGAGGGGATCACACCTCGATCAGCCTGTCCGGCAACTCGTTCTCGTCATCGTCGCTGCGCGGGAAGTGTTCGGACAGCACCTTGCCGACATCGCGCACGCCGGCGGCCATGCCTTCGGCGATCTTGCCCTGTTTGATCTCCACAAGCATGTCGGCCATCGCTTCACCCCAGACATCGGCACTGACGAGTTCGGCAATTGGCTCGTCGGCGACGATCTCCGCGCGGTGTTCGCGCATGGAGAGGTAGATCAGGATCCCGGTGCGACCGGTGGTGCGGCGCTCGGCCCCGACCTTGAAGTGTTTGACCGCCTGGGCGTGAACCCGGGCGGTTTTCAACGGTCCGGGGACGAACAGGAAGGTCAGCCTGTTCCAAGCCAGCAGCGCCCAGCTCACCGCAAAGGCGATCAGGCCGAGCGCAATGGTCAAGCTGGCGAGTTCACCGGTGGTCCATTCATGCTCCCATCCGCCGAACAGCCCGTCGTAGAAGTCAGTGAAAGGCTGGGGGAACAGCGCGAACAGGCTCATCGCAGAGAAAGATATGACCGCCGCCCACAGCAGGATCACATCGGAGTAGCCGTCCGACCGGTCTGCGAGCACCGTCACGATCTCTCCCGAGGTGGTTTCTTCTGCTTCTGCCACCGCGCTGGTGACGATCGTGTGTTGCGCCTCAGTCAAATACGCCATGTCTTACCAACCCCCTGAGGCGCCGCCGCCTCCGAATGAACCGCCGCCGCCGGAAAAGCCGCCGCCTCCGCTGAAGCCACCGCCGCCCCAGCTGCTCCCGCCGCCCGACATGCCGCGCCCGATTGCCTTGCCGGCTTCCCACAGGATGATGTCGCCGACCACGCCACCAACGCCGCTGCGATAGCGCCTGCGCCGCCCACGCCCGGAGAACATCGGCAGGATGAAGAAGAAAAAGATGAAGCCCAGCCAGATCAGCGCGCCGATGGGAAATCCGCCATCGCTCTTGCGCGACTGGCTGGCCTCCGCCGCGATACGTTGCGCTTCTTCCGGCGGCAGTTGCAGCTGCTGGATAATGCTGTCGGTCCCGGCGACAATCCCGCCCGGCATGTCGCCATCGCGGAAACGTGGCAGGATCTGGTTCTGGATAATGAGCGAGGACAGCGCATCGGTGAGATAGCCTTCCAGCCCATAGCCGACTTCGATCCGCACTTTGCGATCGTTGGGCGCGACGATCAGCAGGGCGCCGTCGTTGCGCTCCGCATCGCCGATGCCCCATTCCCGGCCTAACCGGTAGCCGTAGTCGGAGATGTCATAACCTTGCAGGTCGGGGATCGTCGTGACGACGAGTTGCCGCTGGGACTGGGCCTCCAGCGCCTCCAGCTTTGCTTCCAGCCGGGCCTCTACATCGGCGGGAATGATATCTGCCTGGTCAACAACCCTCCCTGTCAGTTCAGGGAAATTCTGCGCCATCGCCGGTACGCTGAAGACCAGCGCGCACAGGGCAAGGGCTCTCAACACAAATTGCATTACCAACTCCCGCTCGATCCACCGCCGCCGAACGATCCGCCGCCGCCGGAGAAACTGCTGCTGCTCGAGAAACTGCGGCTGCTGCTGAACGACCGCGACGATCCGCCGGCGCGGACACGCACGGCCCGCGCGCGTGACTTGGCCGCATTGGCTTTCCATTTCTTGTACCGCTTTGGATAGAGCTTGGCGAAGATCATCAGCGGAACGACGAAGAGTGCAAACGGCATCACGAACACCAGTACGAACATCACGACAATGAAGGCCAGTGTACCAATGTCGTCGTCATCTTTCGCGGGAGGTGATGACGCCAGCGCTACCCCTTCCTCTGGCGCGATGCGGGCGATGATCCCGTCGACACCGGCATCGATCCCACCGGGCAGGTCGCCAGCTTTGAATTCCGGTATGATGGCACTCCGGATGATGTAGTCGCTCCAAGCGTCGGTCAGGTCGCCTTCCACCCCGTAGCCGACCTCGATCCTCACCTTGCGTTCGTTCGGCGCGACGATCAGCAGGACGCCATCGTTGCGCTCTGCATCGCCAATGCCCCAGTGACGCCCAAGCCGGTAACCGAAGTCGGCGATGTCATAGCCCTGCAGGTCGGGGATTGTGGCGATGACGAACTGCTTGCCGGTTTCGATTTCTACCCGTTCGAGCTTGGCTACCAGCGCGGGTTCGTCGCCGTCAGGGTAAATCTCCGCCGCATCGACAACCCGGCCGGTAAGCTCAGGAAAATCCTGCGCACCAGCGGCTGTGGCGAGGGCGAAAAGCCACAAGCCCAGCAGCTGGCGCAAAGGGTTCAAGCGGATCAATTCCCGGAAGTCATGTCGAGCTGCGGCGCTTCCTCTGCCCCTTCCGTAGTCGCCTTGTAGGGAACCATCGGTTCCGCGCCGTGGATGATGTTGGCCCCGATCGTATCGGGGAAGGTGCGGATGGTGGTGTTATAGTCGCGAACCGCTTCGTTATAGTCGCGCAGGGCCACCGCAATGCGGTTCTCGGTCCCCTCCAGCTGGCTCTGCAGCGTGAGGTACGCCTGAGTCGACTGGATATTGGGATAGGCCTCGAAGCTCGCCAGAAGGCGTCCGATTCCCTGGCTCATCTGTGCCTGCGCGGCTGCGAATTCTTCCATCTTCGCGGCATCGCCAAGATCGTCGGCGGTGACGTTGACGCTGGTCGCACGGGCGCGAGCGTCTGTCACTTCGGTCAGGATGGCGCGCTCGTTTTCACCCGCACCTTTGGCAACCTCGGCGAGATTGGGGATGAGGTTGGCGCGCCGCTGGAACTGGGCTTCGACATCGGCCCACTTGGCCTTGGCGGCCTCTTCCTTGGTCGGGACCGAGTTGATGCCGCAAGCAGCAAGCGAAAGCGCGCCCAGGCCAAGGATGACCGAGCGAAACGCGGAGCGAAGGTTCATTGGAGTCTCCCCAGAAAATTACTGTGTTGCCAATATAGGACAGTCGCGCATCGGTTCAAGTTACAACGTCAGCCCTTGGCAATTGCGAGACGTCATGACAGACGGGCAGCATACAATTCAAGGGGAGTGCAACATGCTGAACGAATTCAAGGAGTTCATCGCCAAGGGTAATGTCATGGACCTGGCGGTGGCGGTGATTATCGCCGGGGCATTCGGTACAATCGTGACCTCGCTGACGGGCGATGTTATCATGCCGGTGGTTGGATATCTGTTCGGCGGAGCGGACTTCGCCAACAATTTCATCCTGCTGAGTGTGCCCGAAGGCTATGAAGGGTCGACCACCGATTATGCCGCGCTGAAGGAAGCGGGCGCGGCCATGATCGGCTATGGCGCGCTGCTGACGACGATCATCAACTTCGTGATCCTCGCTTTCATCATCTTCCTGCTGGTGCGCTATGCCAACAAGGTGCAGGCTCAGTTCGAAAAGCCTGCCGAGGAAGAAGCGCCGGCCGGCCCGACCGATACCGAGCTGCTGACCGAGATTCGCGACCTGCTGAAGAAGTAGGCCGTTGGGCCCGGTGGCAGCATGGTCGCCGGGCAATTCATCCTGCCGTGTCGCAATTTTCCAGTCGTTGGTCGCCCGTGCACGACTGTCTGCATAGAGGCACACACGATTGGAGCCATTGGGCCTAGGGCGAGCGCATGGCTATGACAAACAAGACGATGAGTGTTGGGGCAGAGGTTCCGACTAGGTCCGGCGCGCTGATCGACCTGCTGGTCGTCATCACAGTGCTGGTCGGGGTAAAGCAGAGCCTGCTCCCCATTTCCGTTGTATATGCCGGCCCTGCCTCGACCTTCTCGGCGATGGTTGTCGCCACGTTCTTGCTGTTCCGGCGGGGTTCTTCCTGGAGTGATCTTGGGCTGCGTTGGCCGGAAAGTTGGCTCAAGACGTTTGGCCTGACAGCAGCGATCTTCGGTGTTTTCCTGGTTGTTGCAGGAGGTGGCAGTGCAATTGCCGGGCATTTCTTCCCCGATATCGGAGCGAGCGGAAGGTTCGATTTCGTCAAGGGCAGCCTGGTCGGTTATCTCACCGTCATGGCATTGGTCTGGACGCACGGATCATTCTTTGAAGAATTGTTGTTCCGCGCATTCATCATCACCAATGGCGAAGCGGCGCTAGGCGGGTCGCGCGGAGCCAGTATCGCGGCAGTCGTACTCGCAGCGATATTCTTCGGTTATCGGCATTATTACTATCAAGGGATGCATGGCGCGATCGTGACCGGCCTGATCGGGCTGCTGTTCGGATTGATCTACATCTGGATCGGCAGACGCAACATCCTGCCGCTGGTTTTTGCGCACGGCATTGCAAACTCGATCGCCCAGACGTCGCGTTTCCTCAGCTGATCACTTCACATTAAGGTGAAATCGCCTATATCAGACGTGCTCGTTTCGGCGGGCTATGGTGATAAACTGCGGTGTGTAATAGACACAACGGACCCGGGGGCAGTACCCGGCGGCTCCACCAAAAAGCGCCTGAAAGCAGATGCTTGATGGCGTTTCCTGACGGGGCCGAACTAGGATCGACGTGTGTTGAAAGGCATTGTTTTCACCCGGGCTGAGTACCCCGTAAAACTGTTCAAAACACACAAGTGCCAACGATAACGAAGCACTCGCTCTCGCTGCGTAACCCGATGGGCTAACGCCCTGAAGTTACAAAGCTAAAGCGCGGTTGGACCGACCGGGCAACAGAACGGATACCGGGGCCCCGGGGAGAGGCTAGCAACAGAATCTCCCCACCCAATCCTTCAGACGGTTTGCTCGGTTGTGAGCCGCTCGCTCTCCGCCCGTTCGCGTTCGTAGCGCAGGGCGTCGAGGATCTTCGCGCCGGCCAGGAACACCGCGCCGCTGCAGGCCCAGAACAGCAGCTGGCCGCCGGTGCCGGGAAATTGCGTGAGATAGGCGGAGCCGCGCTCCATTGCGCCGAGAGCCAGGGCATAGATGATCAGGAACGCTTCGAAGCGATTCTTGATGACGAACAACCGGCCGACTTTGCGCAACATGGACCCTCTCAATCGTTAACAGGTGTATCTGCAACCAGCGTGCCAGTTACGGCGTGCTGCGGGATGCAATGGTTAACGTAAGAGCGATTGTAAACGCTGCCGACGGAGCAGCAAGCGCGTTAACCCAGAATGCTGAGGTCAAGCGATTCCAGCAGCTTGGCACGGGCCATCACAACTGCATCGGCCAACGCCTCATTACCGATATCGGCGGGGTCGATCTGTTCCGGCCACCACTCGGCGATGACCTTCTCCAGCTGCTCGGCCCGCGCTTCGCTGAGCATGAAGCGTTGATCGACAGTGGCGGGGTCCGCCACTACCCGCAGCCGCAGGCAGGCCGGGCCGCCACCATTGGCCATCGACTGGCGCACATCGACGGGGATGACTTCGCGGATCGGGCCGTTGGAGGCCATCATCGACTGGCACCAGTTCCACACTGCACTGCTCTCGCGGCACTCTTCGGGTACGATCAGCGCCATGCTGCCATCGGGCAGGGTCAGCAGCTGCGCGTTGAAGAGATAGGTCTTGATCGCTTCAGCGAGGCTCACCGCGCTGGAGGGCACTTCGACCACTTCCAGCGCCGGGAAAGCTGCGCGGATCGCGTCGTAGGCCGCCTGCTGGTCGGCAAATGCTTCCTGGTGGGTGAACAGGACGCGTTCGTTGGCGACTGAGACGACATCGTTGTGGAATGCGCCGGCCTCGATCGCAGCCGGGTTCTGCTCGATGAAGACACAGCGCGCAGGATCGAGCAAGTGCGAGCGCGCGACGAGGCGGCTGGCCTGTTCGTGTTGGCGGGCGGGGAACTTCCCGCCCGGCTTGCCATAGACGAACACTTCGACGCCGGGGCTGCCGTGCCCTTCGCAAAGGCGCATGTGGTTGGCCGCACCTTCATCGCCAAAGGTCTCCGGCACGATGGAATGCATCACGAAGTGATCCTTGTCGGCGAAAGCGACGACCAACTGCCGCGCTGTGTCGACCCATTCCTGCGCTCGGTGGAGCATGGTAACGAGATTGGCCGGCGTCAGGTGGCATTTGCCGTCCCGCGTATCGGGCGCGGGGCTGACTGTCGCGGCATTGGCTGTCCACATACTCGAGGCGGACCATGGCGCAGCGCGCAACGCGGGTGCCTCGGTTCCGTCGAGCGCGAGGCGCCCTTGCAGCAAGGCGTTGGGGCGGGGCAGCGGCACGAAATACCCCTGCGCCAGCCCGCGCGCCATGTTGCCGCGCATCTTCGCCACGCCCTGCAGCGCCGCCGCGCGCGGATAGCTCGGATCGCCCTTGTGGCTGGCGCTGGCGATATTGCCGAGGCTGAGGCCAGCGTAATTGTGCGAGGGGCCGACGATGCCGTCGAAGTTGATTTCTTGCAGCGGCATAGCCTTACCCTATTCCGTCATTGCGAGCGAAGCGAAGCAATCCAGGGCTTCGTCCGCTCCGTCTCTGGATTGCTTCGTCGCTGCGCTCCTCGCAATGACGAAAGAAACCTTAGCGCGCCACGCTCCACACTTCGTCGCCTGCCTTGACGCCCAGCGCTTCGGCACTGCGCGCGTCGATGTGCACGCTCCCGTCGTCCTGGAAATCGCGCATGCCATAGGCGCTGCGAAAGGTCGTGAGCGTACCGGTGGCGATGATGGCGCGTTCGCCGATGTCGAGTTCGGTGCTTGAAACCGCCGTCGGGCGCGCTTCGGCGATGCTCTTCACATCGTCGGTCCGCGCGATCATGGTCGGGCCGCCGTCGAAGATGTCGACATAGCCATCGAAGCGGAAGTTCTCGTTCTCCAGCATCCGCATCGCCGCGCGGCCGGTGGGGTGGGGCAGGCCGATGACCTTGGTCGCTTCCTCGTCCAGCATGGCGACATAGACCGGGTGCTTGGGCATCAAATCGGCGATGAACTGGTTGCCGTTGATGGCGTTGAAATAGTCCGCTTCCTGGAAGCTCATCCCGAAGAAGCGCCCGGCCACCCCGTCCCAGAACGGCGAACCGCCACGCTCGTCGATGATCCCGCGCAGTTCCGCCAGGATGCGGTCGGCGAAGCGGCTGCGGTGCATGGCAATGAACAGGTAGCGGCTGCGCGCCAGCAGCAGTCCGAGGCCCCCGGCACGCTCATTAGGATGCAGGAAAAGCCCGCCGACTTCGCTGGACCCTTCGAGGTCGGTGACGAGGCTCAGCAGTTCGGCCCGCACGGTTCGGTCGAGCTCGTTCGAATACTGCGTCAGCGTGTTGAGGCGATAGCTGTAGAACGGCCAGCGCTGCCCGACCTGGGTCATCATCTGGCAGGTCCCGCGCACCGCGCCGGTTTCGGTATTTTCCAGCACCAGCACGAATTGCTCGTCACACAGCTCGTCGCCTTCATTGGCGAAAGCCCTGGCCGAGCGTTCGAGCTTGGCGCTGAGCGCATCGCGGTCGGCCGGCAGGTTGGTGAAACCACCTCCTGTCAGCTTGGCCATTTCATATAGCGGTTCGATATCGTCGAGGCGCGCGGCGCGCAGGCGAAAACTCAAAGCTCTTCTCCCGATGCCAGCCGGTGCAGGACGAGGGCCGAGAGGGCCGCTCGCTCGCTCAGGCTGGGCACGATCATGAATTCGTCTGGTGAATGGATCTTGCCGCCGCGGACGCCCATGGTGTCGACCACGGGTACACCGCAGGCAGCGATATTGTTGCCGTCGCACACACCGCCGGTCGATTGCCAGTCGATATGCTGGCCCAGCTCCGCGCCGCAGTCGCGCACGAGATCGAACAGTTTCTGCGCGCGGCGATCGACGGGCTTGGGACGACGGGTGACGCCGCCATGCAGGTCGACGGATACTTCATGCGCTTGGCGCACCTGCGCCATCAGCGCCTGCAGCCCGGCTTCGAAACGTTCGCCTGCGCTCGGTTCCCTGGGTCGGATGTTGAAGCGCAACACGGCGTTGTCTGGCACGACGTTGTTGGCCGCGCCGCCTTCGATCTTGGCCGGATTGACCGGGCAGTCATCGGTCTGGAGCTCTTTGAGCCCCACCGCCAGCGCTGCAGCGGCCACAAGTGCGTTGCGCCCGTCCTGCGGGTTGCGCCCGGCATGGGCCGAGCGACCGCGCACGATAAGCGAGTAGTTGCCTGTTCCGCCGCGTGCATGCGCAAGGGTGCCTTCGGGCGTGGCGGACGGCTCATAGGTAAGCGCGGCATATTTGCCGGTCGCGAGCTTCTCGATCAGCTTGGCCGAGGATAACGAGCCCGTCTCCTCATCCGAGTTGACCATCACATCATAGCCGAGCTTCGCGCCGTTCTCGCTCCGCTCCAGCGCCATCAGCGCGTGCAGCATCACCGCGATCCCGCCTTTCATGTCAGCGGTACCGGGGCCGTTGACAATGGCATCATCGAGCCAGCTGTTGGCCTGGAAGGGGTGATCGACCGGGAACACCGTGTCCATATGCCCGGTCAGCACCAACCGCCGCTCGGCCTCGGGCCGGACGCGAAGGACCAGGTGTTGGCCGTGCTGTTTCTCGAATTCCTCGCCATCGGCGCTGATGGCAGTCACCGGGGCCGGATCAACGAGTTCGAGGTCACCCGGTAATGCGGCAAAGGCATCGGCGAGCATGCCGGCGACGGTTTTAAGCCCGTCGAGGTTGCCGGTACCGGAATTGACCGCGCTCCAGCCGAGCGTCTGCTCGGTCATTGCGGCTTGGTCGATAGCTTCGAGGAAGGGGACAGATTGTTTCATCTGCAACCGGCTCTAGCGGGGGAATTCGCCGCTTCCAACCCGTTGCAATTGCCCGTCCACTTCGCCATAGGGCCAATCGTCCTCCCCAGACAGATATCGCAACGAATACCGCCAGCTGCACGAGGCTGCGCGGACCGCATAGGTGAGGACCCATGAGCCAATATGAATCGCGTGCGCGCTTGAGCATCGACCCCGCGCTGGCGGAGTTTGTCGATACCAGGGTACTGGCCCCGCTGGGCAATGACCCCCAAGGTTTCTGGCAGGGTTTCTCCGACCTCGTGCATGACTTTGCGCCGAAGAATCGCCAGCTGCTGGCCCTGCGCGACGACCTGCAACGGCAGATCGACGAGTGGCACATTGCGCGCGCGGGCCAGCCGCATGATGCAGAGGCCTACAAGGCTTTCCTGACCGATATCGGCTACCTTGTGCCCGAGCCAGGCGCGTTCGAAATCGGCACGCAGAACGTCGATCCCGAGATCGCCACCATGGCCGGACCGCAGCTGGTGGTGCCTATCCTCAATGCGCGGTTCCTGCTCAATGCCGCGAACGCCCGCTGGGGTAGCCTCTATGACGCACTCTACGGCACCGATGCGCTCGACGCGCCGCCCGCGCGGCCGGGCGGTTATGATGAGGAACGCGGCGCAGCGGTGATTGCCGAGGCGCGGCGGTTTCTGGATCAGGCAATCCCGCTCAAGAGCGGCAGCTGGGCTGAGCTCACCCTCGACGGGATCGTGTCGGGCGGCATCGCGATTGCGGATGTCAGCCAGTATATTGGCGAAACCGAGCAGGGCCGCCTGTTCATCAACAACGGCCTGCATATCGAAGTGCAATGGGATCCGGACAGCGCTGTCGGCAAGACCGACAAGGCCGGCATCAGCGATGTCGTGATCGAAAGCGCGCTGACGACGATTGCCGATTGCGAGGATTCGGTCGCGGCGGTCGATGCCGAGGACAAGCTGCTGGCTTATTCCAACTGGCTCGGCGTCATCCGGGGCGACCTGGAAGAAAGCTTCGAGAAGGGCGGCAACACGCTCACCCGCGCGCTCAAACCGGACAAGGACTACGTCGACTGGCACGGCAATCCGCAGACGCTTCCGGGCCGCAGCCTGATGTTTGTGCGTAACGTCGGGCACTTGATGACAAACCCGGCGATCCTGCTGGCCGATGGCAGCGAAATACCCGAAGGCATCATGGACGCGGTGATGACCAGCGCCATCAGCGCGCAGGATGTGAAGGGGTTGGGCAAGTACGGAAACAGCCGGACGGGCAGCATCTACATCGTGAAGCCCAAGATGCACGGTCCGGACGAATGCCGCTTTACCAATGACTTGTTCGACGCTGTCGAGGATCTGCTCGAACTGCCGCGCCACACCATCAAGGTCGGGGTGATGGACGAGGAACGTCGCACCAGCGCCAACCTCGCCGCCTGCATCCATGCGGTTAGGGATCGGGTGGTGTTCATCAACACCGGCTTCCTCGATCGCACGGGGGACGAAATCCACACTTCGATGCGGGCCGGTCCGATGGTCCGCAAAGGCGCGATCAAGAACAGCACATGGCTCAAGGCTTATGAAGACCGCAATGTCGGCATCGGCCTCAAGCATGGCCTCTCCGGCAAGGCGCAGATCGGCAAGGGCATGTGGGCTGCGCCTGATAGGATGGCCGAAATGATGGAGCAGAAGATCGGGCACCTGCGCGCCGGAGCCAACACCGCCTGGGTGCCGTCACCGACGGCCGCGACACTGCACGCGCTGCATTACCACCAGGAAGATGTGTTCGCGATCCAGAAGGGTCTGGGCGACATCCCCTCGCTCGACCTGCTGCTGCAGATCCCGCTGGCGGACGGCACCAACTGGTCCGAGGACGAGGTCCGGGAAGAGCTCGACAACAATGCTCAGGGCCTGCTCGGCTATGTCGTGCGCTGGATCGATGCCGGTGTCGGCTGCTCCAAGGTGCCCGACATCAACGACGTCGGCCTGATGGAAGATCGCGCGACGCTGCGCATTTCCAGCCAGCACATGGCCAACTGGCTGCTCCATGGCGTTGCCAGTGAGAATCAGGTGATGGACAGCCTGAAACGCATGGCCGCCAAGGTCGACGAGCAGAACGCCGGCGATCCCTTCTACGAGCCGATGGCCGGCAACTGGGACACCAGCATGGCCTTCCAGGCTGCCTGTGACCTGGTCTTCAAGGGTGTCGAGCAGCCCAGCGGCTACACCGAACCGCTGCTGCATCAGTGGCGGCGGCGCAAGAAGGCTGCTGGCTGAAGCAGACCATGGTCCGCCGTTTGCTTGTCATCGCCCTGGGGCTGCTGTTGCTGTCGGCAGGGGCATGGCTGGTGCTGGGCAAAGGTCCGCTTGTCCCCGGGGGCGGCAATGCCGGTTCCTATTCGCATGACGCCTTCGATTCATGGCTCCGCGAAGACCCGAACCGGGCCGAGCAATTCGCGGAATTGGTTCACTATCTCGATCGTGAGCAAGTCGGCCACGTAGTGCCTGTGTGGCAGCTGACCCGTACCGACAACAATCCGAACAGATCCTGCAAGCGCCCGCAATTCCTTATTCCGCCGCGCGAAGACTGGGCCAATATGGTCCCTGCGCTCAAGCTGGTGCGCGACCATGTGGTGCCGGAACTGGGGCCTCTGGAAGTAGCTTCTTCCTATCGCACGAAGGCCTTCAATGAATGCATCGGCGGCGCGAGCCAGAGCCGACATCTGTCGTTTTCGGCAGTAGACCTGGTCGCTGTAGAACCGATCGACAACCGCGATCTGTTTGGGCGACTTTGCGCGATCCACAAACGGCTGGGACCGACGAGCCGCATGGGACTGGGTGCCTATTTTGATCCTGACGACCCCGAAAAGGCAAGCGGGCGCTTCCACATCGATGCCACTGGCTATCGCAGCTGGGGTTACAGCAAACGCTCCGAAAGCAGTGGCTGCCACTCTTTTGGCTGACACGCTCCCCTGCTTCCCCTGTGGCGGCGTCAACCTGCTGGTAAACTATGGTGGTTAAAAGCCTTGCCCGGCCATCACCGGGGAGATCGCCTTGCCTTTCGGGGACCAATACCAGCGCCGGGAAGAGCGCGTCGAACTGTTTGTCATGGCCAGCCTCCATGCGGAAGCGTCCAGCGGACCGGTGCGATTGCGCAATATCTCTTCCGAAGGTGCGCTGATCGAAAGCGAAACGCTGCCTCGCATTGGCGATCAGGTGGAGCTGCGCCGTGGCGCGCTGACCGTGCGGGGCAAGGTCATCTGGAGCGACCAGCAGCGGGCCGGCCTGCTGTTCGATGGCAAGACCGACATTTCGCAATGGATGCCGGGGGCCGAGGCACAAAAAGCGGTCGACGATACGTTCAGACGGCTGAAGGAAGAGATGCAGGTCGCCGCCCGCGCGCAGGTCAGCGCAACACCGACACACTCTTCCTACATCACCACCGACGACATGAACGAGACTGCGGCTGCATTGGACGAGCTTGCCGAGGCCTTGTGCGAAGATGACGCGATCATCCTGAAATACGCCAGCAAATTGCAGGCGCTGGACATTGCCGCCCAACTGTTGCGGAAAATCGCTACTCGCCAGCCTTAGGGGCTGCGACGACGATCAAGCGTGCGAGCCAGCTGCACGAAATCCTCAACCGCGAGCGTTTCGGCGCGCCGTTGCGGGTCGATACCGATGGTTTCAAGAGCGTCCACGGCTCCCGGCACGGGCTTCAGGCTCTGCCGCAACATCTTGCGGCGCTGGCCGAAGGCGGCTTCGGTCAAGCGTTCCATAGTACGTGAAGAGACACCTTCCGGCATCCGCTCCGGCACCACATGGACAATCGCGCTCATCACCTTGGGTGGAGGCGTGAAGGCGCTGCGATGTACCTTCATTGCGAGGCTGGCGACGCTGCGCCATTGCGCCAGCACAGCCAGCCGACCGTAGGCCGAATTGTTGGGCTGGGCGACGATGCGCTGAGCGACTTCCTGCTGGAACATCAGTGTCAGCGAGGTCCATTGCGGCGGCCATTCTTCGCCAGACAACCAGCGCACGAACAGCGCGGTGCCGACATTGTAAGGCAGGTTTGCCACAACCGCGAAGGGCTCGCCCAACAACTCGCGATGGTCGATCTTCATGGCATCGCCTTCGATCACGCGCAGCTTGCCGGGATAGGCTTCGGCCAGCTCGGCCAGCGCCGGGAGACAGCGGCGATCCATCTCAATGGCGGTGACACGGGCACCCGCCTTGAGCAGGGCGCGGGTCAGCCCACCGGGACCCGGGCCAATCTCCAGCACGGCCTTGCCATCGAGGTCGCCGGGGATGGCCGCGATCCGGTCGAGCAGTTGCGCGTCGAACAGGAAGTTCTGCCCCAGCGCCTTGGACGCCGAGAGGCCATGCTTTGCAATAACCTCGCGCAGGGGAGGGAGGTCAGCCATGCGCCCGCCGTGCTGCCATCTCGCCTGCCAAGCGAATGGCAGCGATCATCGCACCCGGATTCGCCACACCTTTGCCGGCTATGTCAAAAGCGGTGCCATGGTCGGGGCTGGTGCGGATGACGGGTAGGCCCAGCGTGACATTGACACCCTGGTCGAAGTCCAGCGCCTTGACCGGGATCAGCGCCTGGTCGTGATACATGCATAGCGCTGCATCGAAGCCCGCGCGACTATGCGGCGCAAACAGCGCGTCTGCGGGGTGTGGGCCGGTAGCGGCGATGCCCTCATCTTGCAGCAGCTTGATGGCAGGCGCGATTATGCGCGCTTCCTCGTCACCGAACTTGCCGGATTCGCCTGCGTGCGGGTTGAGCCCCGTTACGGCCAAGCGTGGCGCGGCGATGCCGAAGTCGCGCCTCAAGACAGCGGCAGCGATCCGGGCCTTGGCGACAATCAGCTCCGTGGTCAGCAGGCTCGACACCTCGGCCAGCGCCACATGCACTGTCAGCGGGATTGCTCGCAGCGATGGCCCCGCGAGCATCATTACGGCGTCGTCTGGCTCAAGCCCGCAGGCATCGGCGAGGAATTCGGTCTGGCCAGGATGGGCAAAGCCGACTTCAGCCAGGTTGGCCTTGGCCACTGGCGCGGTCACGAGCCCGCTGGCTTCACCGGCATGGGCCAGGTCGGTTGCAACCTGGAGAGAGGCCAAAGCTAGTAGCGCGCTTTCCTTGCTCGGCGCGCCGGGGGAATAGGTGCCATCAAGGCCGTCCAGCACTGGAAGTGCGCTCGAGAACGCGTCAGCCACATTGGCAATGTTTGCCACTGCCTCGACCGGGCTATCGAGCCCGAGCTGTGTTGCAGCGTCACGCATGACGGCGGACCCGCCAGCCACGACAAAAGGCGCAAGCCCCTCGGCCTTACTCGCCAGCCAGGCGCGCACGATCAGCTCGGGCCCGATCCCCGCCGGATCACCGATAGAAAGTACGAGCGGCGGCTGGCTCAATTGTACTCGATATAGGCGTCGTTGCGCAGGTCGCGCAGGTAGCGCTGAGCGCGCTTCTGCACCCGCTCGGTTTCGATCTGATCGATGATCTCATCGACAGTCGGAGCACCTTCATCGACGGGGTCGTCGCGACCGCACAACATCAGGACGCGCACACCGTCATCGATCGAACCGAACGGCGGGGTGGCCTGGCCGACTTGCAGTTGCAAGAGCGACGGCTGCAGCTGTTCGGGCAGGTCGCGCAGGCGGATCTGGTCATTGACCACGACTTCGGCCCCGATGGTCTGCGCCGCTCGTTCGGCATCGCCACAACCGCGGATCGACTGGACCGCAGTCTGGAACGACTGCAGTTGGGCCTGTGCTTGCTCCTGCGTCACACCGGGTTGGAATCCGATCGAAATCTGCTTCAGGCTGAGCATGGCATCGCGCGGATCGGCCATCAGGATCTGCCGCTTGTCACGCAGGTACATGATCACGAACCCGCCGGGGATCTGCACTGGACCAGTCAGCTGGCCGGGCTGCATGGTACGTGCCGCCTCGGCCATTTCGACCGGCAGCGTGGCCAGGCGCACATAGCCCAGGTCTCCCCCGGCTGCGGCGGTCGAGCTTTCCGAGAATTGCCGGGCATAGCCAAGGAAGCTGCCGCCCTGCCGCAGCTGGTCCATGATCTGCCGGGCATTGGCGATGACCTGCGCTTCAGTCTCGCTGGTGGCGGAGAGATAGATCTCCATGATGTGATATTCATCCTGCCCCTTGGAGTCGTTGAGGCGCTGGATCACGTCCTGCGCCTCTTCTTCGGAGACGTTGATGAACGGGCGGATCATGCGGCCGACGAGGCGCGCCCAGGCAATCTCGCCCTGGATCTGCCGCTTCAGCGAAACCGGCGAGGAACCGATCGAAAGCAGGTAAGCGTCCATTGCTTCCGGCTGGTTGCCGAAATTCTGCGCGGCCAGCTGCAGGTAACGCTGGTTGACCTCTTCACCGGACACAGTGATTTCCTGCGCTGCCGCCTCCTGGATCTGCAAGGTCTCGTCGATCAAATTGCGCAGCACCTGCATGCGCACACGGACCTTCTCTTCTTCCGGCAGTTCGCGCTCCGAAGCTGCGAGGACAAGAGCCGTGCGATGATCGACATCGGTGCCGGTGATGACAGTGCCGTTCACGACCGCAGTTGCCTTGCGGACGTTGGGATCGGGTTCACCCAACAACGAGAAATCGTCGGGAATGCCAAGCACATTGCCCGTTGCCACAGGGCCGGCTTCCGGCTGGGCTTCCTGAGCAGAGGCAGGTAGAGGCGACACCACCAGGCCAAGCGTTGCTGCGGCCATGGCGAAACGTTCGGAAATTCGAAGTACGGAAGTTGTGATCACGGTCGATCCTGTCTTGCGCCCCATGCTGCGAGAAGCGTCCTCCCGGGGCAAGTCTGTGTGGCGCGCCGGATCCCAAAAACCGGCTTAACCTACGCTGAGTGAAGGCGATCTAGCGTGTTTGGCGAGCCAAGCCAATCTCGCTTTCCCTGCAAAATGCGAGGCGTGTGGATAGCTAGCGAAAGCCAAGGTTCCTGAGGCTGAAATAGAGCTGGAATGTGTCCCCGCGCTGGGCATCGCCCTGGTCGACATAGTCGCGCCGCCAGGTGAAGCCGAATTCGAGGCAATCGTCCTGGTAAGCGATGCCGAGACGGGTACGTAGCGGCTGGAACCCGTCCGAGGTCAGCGTGGGGTCTTCATTGCGATCGGTCAGGTTGAATACGCCGGCCCCGAACAGCGACCAGTAATTGGCAAAGGCGATCCGGGTCGCGGCGCGCACTTCCTCGCGGTCCTGCAAATCCTCGATCCCCTGCGCAATATCGCGGTTGAGGCGCAGGTAACCGACTTCGAAATAGGTCCGCCGGCTGCCGATGGTGGCATCGAACTCGTTGCGGCGGATGGCGAAATTGTCCTTGTCGAGCCGGTAGCGGTGAGTGACGGAGACGAAATCCTTGAACCGCACTTCGGTCCGGCCGACGAAATCGGACACTTTCTCGGAAATCCCGGTCCCGTCGATCAACACGTCACGGTCATTGTCGAGCCGGTAAGACTGCCCCAGCGTGGTCTTCACGCGCCAGCCCGGGCGGCTGAGCTCCCAGTCGAAGCCGTAGGTTACCCGCAGGCCATCTTCCACGCGATCGTAACCGGGAAAACGGTTGAGCGCGAACAGGTTCGAATCCTCAAGATCGATCGCGCGGGCATCCTCATTGGGGATGGCGAGGTTTTTGATCGGCGGGGTGGCGACCACCTGAACCCGTGGCGTGAACACCTGCGTACCGCCCAGTGCCGGGCCGGCGAATGGCCATTGCACGTCAATGGCGGCAAGTCCGACGCCGCGCGCCTGCCAACCGGGGTTGCCACGATAAATGGCAGTTTGAGTCAGCGCATTCTCGTCAGAGTGATAGACATCGCCGCGTGCCAGCGCCGTCAGCTGCACGACCTGGCCCAGCGGGGTGATCTTGCGCAGGTCCCAGCGCACGCTGGCAAAAGCGCGCTGCGTATCCTGCCCTACATCGCGCGCAATCGCGAGCGTATTGGCTTGCAGCTGGACCGTGCCGCCGAGCACCGGATCCTCGAGCCGCCGGCGATAGTCGAACACCGGCAGCGCAATCGGCACCTGCCCTTGTGGCTGGTTGAGACGCAGCGTCTGCGTGGCATAACCCGCCAGCTGGAGATAGGAGTTGTCGTCGATCCGCTCGAGCTCGACCAGCGAACGCAAGCGGTCGTCGCGGCTGATATCATAGCGACGCAGGAAGGTGCGGTCGCTGGCTACGCGAAGCGAGGTATTGAGGCTCCAGTTGGTGTCGAGCTGGAACCGGCCATTAGCGAACAGGTAGCCACGGAAATCCCGCTCGCTGGTCGGAACTCCGGTGAAATCGGAGATGCGGCGACTGTGCGTGCCATAGGCGGTGACCTGGTACGCGCCCTTGTCGGTCAGGTGCCGCCACTTGGCCGAGGCCATTGGAGGGGCCGCAGTATAGACATAGGCCCCCAGGCTAAGATCCTTGTTGTCGGCGAGACGCATGTAATACTCGCCCGACAGTTCGAGCCCGTTCGATTCCGAGATGCGGATATCGGGAATGAGGAAGCCCGATATGGCCCCGCCATCGGTGCGGATCGACAGGCCCGGCATCGGCAGCAGCCGCGCACCGAACAGCTCGAGATAGGCTCCACGAAAGCGCACGCGCTTCTTTTCCGGGTCGTAGACCACACGCTCGGCGGTAATGCGCCAGCTCGGTTTCTTGTCGCAGCCGTCGGGCGTGGTGACGGCGCAACCGCTGTAAGCGGCGCGGGTCAGCAGGACTGTGCCGTCCTCGTTGCGCTGCCCCGATGCCGCCGCCAGCCGCCCGCCTTCGCGGAGCGCCAGCAGCAGGTCGGCCATCGCCCCGGCCTCGAACTTGTCGTTGAGTTCGATCGACGTCGAATAGATCTGGTTGCCGTCGGCATCGACGAAGCGGACATTGCCGGTGGCGGCGATAATGCCGCTCTTGCGATCCCACGACACGACATCGGCGCGGACCGAGCGATCTTCGCTGCGCAAGATCACATTGCCACGTGCGGAAAGGACGTCGGCTTCCGAATCAAAGTCGACCATGTCGGCTTCGAAGTCGATCTCGCGCGGCACGCCGGGTTCGGGTGTCTCCGCTACCGCAGCAACCGGCCCGTCCTGGGCAACTGCAGGCGCAGCGAGCGCGAGGCAGGCAAGCGCAAGCGCCTGCGCCCCCGGTCGGGTCGCGCAGCGAACAAGCTCATGCCATGCGGATTCCGGGGCGGGGCGCATGGCTTGCCTATTGCACTTAGCCCTCCTAATCGCAATCGCACATCAACGCTTTACCGCACGCAAGGCGCGGCAAGGCTATGCACAACGACAAACGAATTCCTCCCGGAGAACCCATGAACATCACCTTCGCCGACAGCCTGCCATCAGGCGCTTCACTGATCGCCCATATCGTCAACCGCGGCGCTTTGCCCGACGGGCTCGAGAACGTGATCGTCGAAGGTGCCAAGGCGGCCCGGTTCAAGGGCGGCCCGGGCCAGGTGTTCGAAGGCTTCGTCCAACGCGGCGGCAAGCTGGTGCGGGTCGCACTTTCCGGTACTGGGGAGAACGGTGCGGACGAACGCTCTATCAATTGTGAGAAAGCCGGCGCAGCGCTGGCGGCGAAGTACGTCACTTCGGGCGAGACCTCGATCGTGGTCGATTTCACCGATTCCGGGCTGACCTCGGCCGAGGTCACGTCGGTCCTGCTCGGTCTGCGCCTGCGCTGCTGGCGGCACGATGCCTATCGCACCAAGCTGAAGGAAGAGCAGAAGAAGACGCTGGTTTCGGCCACGGTGATCGGCGCGCCCAAGCGGGCCGAGGACCTGTGGGAGACCGAAGCGGCACTGTGCGAAGGCATCGAATTCGCGCGCGACCTGATCGCGGAACCGGCCAACATCCTTTATCCGACCAGCTTCGTCACCCGCTGCCGCGATGCGTTGCAGGGCACCGGCATCGAAATCGTCGTGCTCGATGAAGACGAGATGGAGAAACTCGGCATGGGCGCGCTGCTAGGCGTCGGTCTCGGCTCGGAAAAGGATTCGCGCCTGCTGTGCATGAAGTGGAGCGGCGGCGAGACGGGCCAGCGCCCGATGGCCTTCGTCGGCAAGGGTGTGACCTTCGACACCGGCGGCATCTCGATCAAGCCGGGGCCGGGCATGTGGGACATGAAGTGGGACATGGGCGGGGCGGCTGCCGTGGCTGGCGCCATGGTCTCGATCGCCAAGCGCCAGGCCAAGGCCAACATCATTGGCGTGTGCGGGCTGGTCGAGAACATGCCCGATGGGCGCGCCCAGCGTCCGGGCGATATCGTCACGTCGATGTCGGGCCAGACCATCGAAGTGCTCAACACCGATGCTGAAGGGCGGCTGGTGCTGTGCGACGCGCTGACCTGGGTACAGAAAGAATTCGACCCCGTCGGAATCGTCGATTTCGCTACGCTGACGGGCGCGATGATTGTCGCGCTCGGCAACGAGCATGGCGGGTTGTTCGCCAATGACGATACGCTGGCGGAAAAGCTGCTCAGCGCCGGCAAGTCGACCGGCGACAAGCTGTGGCGGTTCCCGCTCTCGTCGGCTTACGACAAGCTGATCGACAGCCCCATCGCCGACATGAAGAACATCGGCCCGCGCGGTGCCGGGTCGATCACGGCAGCGCAGTTCCTGCAGCGTTTCGTCGACAAGGATCGCCCGTGGGCGCATTGCGATATCGCCGGCATGGTGTTCTCGGAAAAGGCCGGGCAGACCTGGGACAAGGGCGCAACCGGCTATGGCGTGCGCATCATCGACCAGTATGTCCGCGACGTGCTGGAAGCATAAAGCAGGGGGTGATGATAGGCACCTCTGGCCTCAAGTAGCGCAGCGGTAGGTCGATAAGAATGCCAAGGATGCGGAAGAAGTCCGACTTGCCGACCAAGACTTGCGCATCCTGTGGCCTGCCGTTCACGTGGCGCAAGAAGTGGGAGCGCGACTGGGACAATGTCCGCTATTGCTCTGACCGCTGTAAGCGCGAGAAAAGCAAGGGTTCATGAATACGGCTTTCCACACGAAGATCGCAGCCGGGTCGATTCTGCTCTGCGCTTCCAGCCCTGCGCTTGCATATGGATCTGGTTTGGGCGCGATGCTCGCCTGGTACCTTGCCCCAATAGTGATCGGCGCGATCCTTGTGATTGCGACGGTGAAGACTATCCGGAACCGGGCAAAGGCCAATGGGCGCAATGCGGATGCAATCTCGGCGATCCTGTTGGCCATTTGCTTCACTCCAACGACCTTCTTCGACAGGTGGGGCAATGGCAATTACGCGTTCGAGATTTTCCCTGCCTGGGTTCTGATCGCTTTTGGCGAGTCCTTCTCAATCCTTTTCTTTGTACCACTCATCGCAATCGCCATCGGTTCAGGCCTGTTCTACGTCATATTGGTCCTTCGGCGCGACGTTCCGAATGGGTTTCCAGATAGCGAGGCCCCATGAAAGTCGACTTCTGGCAGTTGTACCGCGACCCGGCGGAGAAGGTCGTCGCCATGATCGCCGCGCGGGTGCTGGGCGAGGGCGAGCGGCTGCTGGTTGTTGCCGGAGACACGGCGCAGCGGGCAACGATTTCCAAGGCCCTGTGGGACGCCCGGCCTGACGCTTTCCTCGCCAATGGCGACGCGTCCGAGCCGCATGCCGAACGCCAGCCGATCCTCCTCGGCGACAGCTGCGAGGCCACCAACGCGGCCAGCCATGTCATCTTTGCCGACGGCAAGTGGCGCGATCCGCAGGGGTTCTCCCGTGCCTTCCTGCTGTTCGACGAAGCAACGGTAGAGGCTGCCCGCGCGGTGTGGCGCTCGCTCGATGGCGGCGAAGGCCTCGAGCGATCCTTCTTCCGCCAGGAAGACGGCAAATGGGTCAAGGTGGCCTGAAGCATTGCGCTTTGCGCAGCGCTTTGGAATGCTCGGCTTTTCAAGCGGGAGAGATTCGATGCGCATTGCCACGATCGCGACAGCAAGCCTTGCCTTGGCCCTGGCGGCCTGCGGGTCGGAGAATTCGGGCACGTTCGAGACCGAGGATGGCGAGCAGGGCGAATACACCGTCGACAGCGATGGCGACGGCATGAACGCCACCATCACGACCGAGGAAGGCACCGCCACCATGCGCTCGGGTGAGAATGTGAAGGCCGACCTGCCCGATGGCTACACCATCTATCCCGGGGCCAAGGTCGTGAGCGTCACCAATGTCGATGGCACCGGGCACAAGGGCTCGCTGGTGATGATGGAATCTGCCGACAGCCCGGACAAGATCGCGTCCTTCTACAAGAAGCAGGCCGAGGCCGCGGGGATCAAGATCGAGATGGAAATGACCATAAATGGCGGCAAGATGCTGGCTGGGAAGGGCGAGGGCGACCGCATCTTCTCCATCAACACCACCAACAACGATGGCACGACCGGCATCCAGCTGACTGTCGGCCAGGGCGGCTAGCTGCCCGCCGGGCACCACCGGCGCTTCGCTTGGTTCTGGAACATGAGCTTTGGCTTGCCCGCCGCGCATGGCGGCGCTAAGGGCGCGCGCAACATTATTGCTCCCCCATATTACCACTGAAGGAACATCCCATGGCGGTCACCCGCACCTTTTCGATCATCAAGCCCGATGCCACCAAGCGCAACCTGACCGGCGCTGTCACCAAGATGCTGGAAGAAGCCGGCCTGCGCGTCGTCGCTTCCAAGCGCATCCGCATGACGCAGGAACAGGCCGAAGGCTTCTACGCCGTGCACTCCGAGCGCCCCTTCTTCGGCGAACTCGTCGAATTCATGATGAGCGAGCCGGTGGTGGTGCAGGTGCTCGAAGGCGAAGACGCCGTGAAGCGCAACCGCGACGTGATGGGCGCAACCAACCCAGCCGAAGCTGCTCCCGGTACGATCCGCAAGGAACTGGCACTGTCGATCGGCGAGAACACCGTCCACGGCTCGGACAGCGACGAAAACGCTGCCATCGAGATCGCCTTCTTCTTCAAGCCCGAAGAAATCGTCGGCTAAGCCTCGCGTTCAGACGAACCTACGAAGGGCCGCTCCGCAAGGGGCGGCCCTTTGCGTTTGGTGCCTAGCTGTAGTCTCCCAGACGCTTGCGGCATTTGTTGTAGGCGACTTCGTCGACAAGCGAGATCGCACAGACCACCTTTTGCCAATTGGATTCGGCACTCAGCCTGTCCTTTGCGCTGTAATAGGTGCGATACTCTTTGCGCATATCCTTGGGGTCGGCCGGATCCTGGATGCTGGTGGCGAGGGCCAGCAAATCTGTCGGGGTGAACTTTGAGTTGTAGCTGCTGCTAAAGCGGTATTCCCAGCTCCAGCCGCATTGCCCGCCGGTGCCGGGCGTGCGGCAGCTATGCACCTCATAATCGGTCATCTGGCCATTGTTGGTGTCATAGTCCCCCACCGTGAATGACGGCGCATTGCCGTTCCAGGTGGTGACCGAAGGGGCTATGCGCACGGCCAGGACTGGCTGCCCTTGGTCTGACACAACCCGGAATTCATCCATATGGCTGTGTCCGGCAAAGGCCCCCAGCAGCGGGCGAGTGGCTGTACCCAACTTGTCTTCGAATGCAGTCTGGAATCGCTGGTGCCACTGCCAATTGCCATCATATCCGTCGCGGCCCGGGGGGATGTGCATCAGCAGGATGGCTGGTCGGCTGGCCGGGCCCGGGCTGGCCCCGCTGCCCAGGGTAGTGCCGAGCCAGTTGGCCTGCGCCGTACCGGGCGCATAGTCATCCGTGATATCGGTGCAGGGGTGCTGATCTTCTGCGTATTTTCGTGACCAATAGCTGCTGAGAACGACGAAATCGGTTCCCGGTACCGTTGGGTGCGGGATGGCGTAGTTCCCGCTGGCCACAAAATCGGTTTCCGCTGTGCTTGAAAGGCCCGGCATGTCGGGACCCAGATCGGCAAGGAAATCCTCCTTGGGATGCAGGTTGTAGTCACCGCAGCCGCCGTCATTGTTGCCGAGCGCAGCGACGATGGGAACGCCGGGAAATCGGTCGGCAATCATCAGGTTGACGAACTCGACGACGTTGGAGGCAAATTCCGATTGCTGGTCCTGCGTACTGCCATAGCCAAAACCGTGGGGGAGGTAGTCACCGGTGTAGAGGATGTAGTCATACTTCCCGTTGGGTCCCTGCGCCGCAACGGCGGCATCGAGAGCAGAGATCAGCAGCGAATAGTTGGTATCCCGATGTCCCGTGCTCGGAGCGCTGCTCTTGGCGTATTTCTCAAACTGGGCCTTCCACTGGTCAGGTGGCAAGCCCGCTACGTGTGTGATCATGCCGTCGGCAAACACATTGAAGTGAATATCGCTGAGATGCAGGAATTTGCCTGACAGGGCGGGGGCAGTTGCCAATCCTTCGGGCGCTTCAACCAGCTGATTGGTTTCGGCCTCCGCCCCTGAACAACCGCCTACGATCACGGCAAGGGCACACACAGTGCCAGCTACAACAGGTCTCATTTCCACATTCCCCCTCGGTCCATGTTTCACCCTTGCGATCGGGGGGAAACTGCGCTGGAACCGGTGGGTGAGGATAGGACGCTAACGACGCTGGCTCAGAATTGGTCCGCCACATCCAACATCTTGGTCAGCCGCTTGGGCGCGACCGCGCGCCAGCTGCGCTGGAGCCAGTATTCGACCTGTGACCAGTCGCAGCCGGGGCGGTTGAGGATTACGCCGACCCAGCCGCTCGCGCCGTAATAGGCGGGTTTGTAGAACGCCACCGGATCACGCTCGACCAGTTCTGCCAGTTCGTCCGGACCGCTGGTCTTCGCGAGCAGGGCGATGTGGTCTTCACCGTGGTGCTGGTCGCTGAAATAGGCGAAATATTTGCCGCTCTTCCCGCCGCTGCGCCAGCCCGGCGCGCCGTGGCTGGGGCGTTCTTCGGCCTCGGGCAGGGCGAGCGCGCGCTTGCGCAGTTCCCCTAGCAGCCAGTCGCGGTTGAACGGGCGCGAAACGAACTCGGCCAGCACGCGGGGGTAGAGCTGGTGTTCTGCGATCAGTACGCGGCGAGCGAGCACTTCGGGTGTGTCGCCGCTCATCACCGCGACGCGGGCCTGGCCCAGCACTTCGCCGCCATCGAGCTCGGCGCTGACAAGGTGGACGGAGGCCCCGGCCTGCGCATCGCCCGCCTCCAATGCGCGTTCGTGGGTGTGCAGGCCCTTGTACTTGGGCAGCAGCGAGGGGTGGATGTTGAGCATCCGGCCTTCCCAGCGCTTGACCATCGGTTCGGACAGGATCCGCATGTATCCGGCCAGCGCAACGAATTCCGCGCCCGACTTGCGGATCGCGCCGTCCATCGCTTCGTCATGATCTTCGCGGCTCATGCCCTTGTGGCTGAGCGCGAAGGTCGGAATCCCTTCGGCCTCCGCGAGCGCCAGGCCCCCGGCGTGGGGGTCGTTGCTGGCGACGAGGACGATCTCGTAAGGGCTGTCAGGCATGCGGCTGGCATAGAGCAGCGCCGCCATATTGGTGCCGCTGCCGGAAATGAGGACTGCAACCTTGGCGAGGGTCATTCTGCACCTCTCCATCCGTCATGCTGAACTTGTGTCAGCATCCATCTGTCAGCCCGCAATGCGGTTCCAGCAGGAGACATGGACCCTGAAACAAGTTCAGGGTGACGGCAAAGGGAAAGGTCAGGCAATATGTACGGCCTCCCAGTCCTCCTTGGCGGACCAGGTCCCGACCGAACCGCGCACGGTGCAGCCCTTGTCGCCCGCCTCGATGGTGCCGACGCGGACGACGGTCTCTCCCGCCGCCGTCAGGGCTTGCGTCACCGTATCGACTTTCTCCGGCGCGACCGCGAGCACCATGCCGACGCCGCAGTTGAAGGTGCGCGCCATTTCGCCGGGCTCGATCCCGCCCTGCGCTTGCAGGAATGCCATCAGGCGCGGCTGTTCCCACGCATCGGCATCGACAACCGCATGGGCACCTTCGGGCAGCACGCGCGGGATATTTTCCAGCAGGCCGCCGCCGGTGATATGTGCCAGCGCATCGATATGCCCTGCGCGGACCGTTGGCAGCAGGCTGGCGACATAGATCCGGGTCGGTTCGAGCAACTGCTCGATCAGCAGCCTCTCGTTGTCGAATACCGCAGGCCGATCGAGCTTCCATCCCTTGTCCGCCGCCAGCCTGCGGACCAGCGAGAAGCCGTTGGAGTGCACGCCGGAGGAGGCCAGGCCGAGCAGAACATGGCCCGGCGCAACCTTGTCACCTGTCAGCTGTTCCCCACGTTCGACTGCCCCGACGCAGAAGCCCGCCAGGTCGTAGTCACCCTCGGCATACATGCCGGGCATTTCCGCCGTTTCGCCGCCGATCAGCGCGCATCCGGCCATTTTGCAGCCCTGCGCGATCCCCGCGATAACGCGCTCGGCAACACCGTTCTCCAGCTTGCCGGTGGCGAAATAGTCGAGGAAGAACAGCGGCTCAGCGCCTTGGACGATGAGGTCGTTGACGCACATGGCGACCAGGTCGATGCCCACGCCATCGTGCCGGTCATGGTCGATCGCCAGCTTGAGCTTGGTGCCGACGCCATCATTGCCCGCCACCAGGAGCGGATCTTTGTAACCCGCCGCCTTGGGGTCGAAAAACCCGCCGAAACCGCCGATTTCGCCATCCGCGCCGGGGCGCATGGTTGCTTTCACCAGCGGCCCGATGGCCTTGACGAGGGCATTGCCGGCGTCGATCGACACCCCGGCATCGGCATAGGTGTAGCCGGTTTTTCCAGAACTATCCGCAGACATGGCAAGCCCTTTACCTATTCGCGCTTGGAATCACACGGTCCTTTGGGCAAAAGGCCTCAGTTTTTCCCCATGGCCTTGATCGCTTCCCTTCCAACCCTTTCGACTCGTTCGACTATCGCGCTGCTGGCCGTGCTGGCAGCGGTCGGTATCGGGCTGGGTCTTGCGACCGCGCAGGTCGATGGCGAACGCGGCATCCCGGTCGTCACTGCTTCGAGTGATATCGATGTCGGCGGCATCAAGGTCGACGTCCGCGGCGACAGCGACGAAGACGCGCGGCAAAAGGGCTGGCAGATCGCCCAGCGCGAAGCCTGGGCCAAGCTCGGTGGACCCGCCATTTCCGATGGCCAGCTGCAATCGCTCGTCTCCGCCGTAGTAATCGAGCAGGAACAGTTGGGCGGGAAGCGCTATATCGCCACTCTGGGAGTAATCTTCGATCGGCAGCGTGCGGGCGCATATCTCGGCGGGCGAGCCCAGCAATCGCGCTCGGCCCCGATGCTGCTGATCCCGGTCACGATCTCTGGCGGCAGTGCGATGGTCTACGAACAGCGCAACCCGTGGCAGCGCGCCTGGGCGGAATATCAGTCAGGCTCCAGCCGGATCGACTTTGTCCGCCCTTCCGGCGCGGGCAGCGATTCGCTGCTGGTGAATTATGGCCAGACCGGGCGTCGCAGCCGGGCGTGGTGGAATACCATCCTCGACCAGTTCAACGCCGCCGATATCCTCGTTCCCATTGCCCGGCTGGACTACCAATATCCGGGTGGTCCCGTGCGCGGGACCTTCACGGCCCGCTATGGTCCCGACAACACTTATCTCGACAGCTTCACGCTGATCGCACAGACGCCTGACGAAATTCCTGCGATGATGACTCAAGCCGTGACCCGCTTCGACGGTGTATTCGAGACTGCGCTGGCCGAGGGCAAGCTCCGCCCTGACCCGACGCTTAACCAGCGCGGAATAGATGCCGATCCGATCCTGCAGCGCCTGATTGCAGCGGGGCGTGCGGCGCTTGCAAATGAGAGGGCTGCGGAAGAAGCGGCAGCAGCGGGCGAAGGTGAGGCCACCGCACCGACGCCGACGCCTGTCCCGACAACTTCGCAAGTGACCGCTTCGGGCACCTATGTCGTGCAGTTCGTCACGCCCGATGCAGGAGCCTTCGACGCAACCCTTTCCGGCGTGCGAGCCACACCGGGTGTCCGCGCGGCGGCGACGACCAGCGTGGGCATTGGCGGCACCTCGGTGATGCAGGTGAGCTATTCCGGCTCGCTCGACCAACTGGCAGGAGCGCTAAGGGCGCGCGGGTTCACTGTGACCCAGGGCAGCAACGCGCTCCGCATCAGCCGTTAAGCCGCGCGCCATGGCTCGCGCCTCCCAGATCGCCCTGCCGCTGGCTGAAGGATTGCCCAGCGATCCTGCCAGCATCGTTGTCGGCAATGCCAACGTGCGCGTCGTCGAAGCGCTGCAGGACACTTCGGGCTGGCCCTATCGCACAGCTATCCTGATGGGCCTGCCGCGTTCGGGTAAGTCGCTGCTGGGGCGCTGGTTTGCCGGCGCAGGGCGCGGCGCCGTGCTCGACAGCGCCGACGGCATGGACGAGACCGATCTGTTTCACCGCTGGAACCGGGCGCAGGAGGATGGCGAGCCGCTGTTGCTGATCGCTGACGGGGAAGGGTGGGAGGTCGCCTTGCCGGACCTGAAATCGCGGTTGGGGGCGGCGCTGCACCTTGAGATCGGCACGCCGGACGATGCCATGGTGGGCGAGTTGATCCTCAGCCATGCTGCCCGGCGTGGGCTTGTATTGGGCGAGGATGCGCTTACCTATCTGGTCCCCCGGGCAACGCGCAGCTTTGCCGATATCGAGAAACTGGTGGCTCATATCGACCGCCTCAGTCTCGAGCGAAAAGTGGCTCCGACCCTGGGAATTTGGCGCGACGCGCTGGAAGCGGTACAAGGGCCGGAGCAGGCACGCTTGCTCTGAAGATGTAAAAGTGGGAGAATCCCGCCAATGATAAAGGGTCTCACCAGCTACCTGGACTCGGTCCACCAGCGCGATCCGGCACCGCGCACGCGGTGGGAGATCCTGCTGTATCCCGGCGTATGGGCCTTGGGCTTCCACCGTGCGGCGCACTGGCTGTTCGAAGCGCGGATGTATTTCCTTGCCCGTTTCGTCAATCATCTCAGCCGCTTCCTGACCGCGATCGACATCCATCCGGGTGCGAAGATCGGCAAGAACTTCTTTATCGATCATGGCTTCACGGTGATCGGCGAGACGGCCGAGATCGGTGACAATGTGACCATCTACCAATGCGTGACGCTGGGCGGGACCAACCCGACCAACGGCGTAGGCGGCAAGCGGCACCCGACGATCGGCGACAATGTCATTATCGGCTCGGGTGCGCAGGTGATCGGTCCGATCACCGTTGGCACGCGGGCGCGCATCGGTGCCAATGCAGTGGTTATGGAGGACGTTCCGGAAGGAGCGACCATGATAGGGCTCAAGGCCCGTTCCACGCTGGTCCCGGCTGAAGAGTGGATCAAGGAATTCATCCCTTATGGCACGCCCAATTGCGAAGATGCCGAGGGTAACCGGATCGACTGCATCGAGAAGCTGGAAGGCGAATTGAGCGTCCTCAGGGCTGAGATAGAAGCGCTCAAACAGGCGCAGATGCTCGAAGCCGACACACCCCGCCGCAGCGGGACCGATAGCTGATGAATCCAATGCTAGGCGAGACTGTCGTCGCCTTCCCCGGTCGCAAGCCCAACCAGGTCGGGTTTGCGCGCGACGAGCTGCAACGCATCCTCGATCTCTACGGCCGGATGGTCGCGGCCGGGCAGTGGCGCGACTATGCGATGGATTTTACCAAGGACTGCGCCACCTTCGCCGCCTTCCGCCGCACCGCAGAGCGCCCGCAAGCGCGGTTGGAGAAGCGCCCTGCCATGCGCAACCGGCAGGGCATGTGGACGCTGTTCGGCGAGCACGGGCAAGTGCTCAAGCGCGGTCACGAACTGGTGAATGTGCTGGCCCCGATGGAACGGCGCTTGCTGAAGTCGGTCGACGACTGATCCCTATTCGAAGACACCGGACACGCGTGCCGATTCCTTTTGCGCTGTCGTGATCGTGTCTGCCAGACGGCTGAACAGGACGGCTGCGACGGCAAGCAGTATCGCTGCGAAGGCCGAGATACCGAACTCTGCCCACACCGGGGCATAGATGATCGCATTGGTCAGCATGTTGAATGCCAGCTTCAGCCCCAGCAGCGTGTAGAGGAACAGTCCGACGAGCAGCGCGGTCCACCATGCTGTGACATCGTCGGCGGAGATATGGGCGAGGTCGCCTTCTTCCCCGTGGCTGCGGTTATAGAGCTCGCGCATGGCCCGCATCGGCACGACCAGGTTGACCAGCGGGATGAACCAGCTTCCCACGGCCCAGCCGGCCGAATGGTCCATCCTGACCCCGTCTTCGATCAGGTTGCGATGCGCCTTGTGGATCCACACCAGCGCGCTGACGAAATAGACGAACACCAGCAGGTAGAAGAGCAGCGCGACGATCCCGACGACAATCGCAGCGATCATTTCAGGTGCCATGCCTGGATCGCTGCCAGGGGCTGTGACGACAATCTCACCTTTTGGCCGGAACAGGATGTAGCCGCTTGTCGCGATCTGGATGACAGTGAGGATTGCGAGACCCCACGCGCATACGCGAACGAAGTTGGCCCGCATGCGCAGCCCGGCATTCGCTGCGTCGGCCGTGCTCATGCGCTGCATCCTTGGCGCGCGGCAGCGCATCCGATTGCGACCCGAATCATGGAAACAGTCCCCCCAAGCCTTTGAAAGCAAGGAGGGACTGTATCGTTTCAGTGGGGCGGGGCAAGCCGCCCGATGCAGTTATGCCGTCGCGAGCGCGGTGGCAGGCAAGCGGCCTTGCACATCTCCTGGTAGCGCCATCACGACCTTCTGCCGGATCGGGCTCCAGAAGGCGCTGAGCGTTAGCAGTGCAGAGCCGATCACCAGCGCGGTCAGCGCGAAGTTGAGCTCGACTGCCCCGAACTCGTCGAACAGGAACGTCAGTGCCGCCAGCACATAGGCGAGGGCAGAGACCAGCAGCGCACGCCGGTCGATCGCCAGCGCGACGATGCCGAACAGCACATAGATTGCAATCACGCCCAGCGCTCCGCCGATGCCAATGGTGCCGCCATCGGTCACTCCCAGCGCATGGAAGATCGGATGCGCGATCATGGGGGCCGCCAGCAGGTGAAGCCAGAACGCGACATCGCTGCGGCGCGTGCTGCGCTCGCGGTCGCTCATGTCCCATCGCATGGCGAAGGCGAATATCGCCAGACCTGCGATGAACACGAGCCCGAGGATGAGGCTTTCGCCATCATCGATCACCTTGGGGCCAAGTGCTGCGAGGATGAGTGCGATGACGGTCACGGCGCAGGCTGCAGCACCTGCTGCCACTGTAATCGGCACCATGAAACGGCGCCAGTGCAGCCATGCCGCCCCGGCAGCAAAAAGACCGGACAGCGCGATCATCACCGCGCCGACCCGGTCCATGTTCTCACCATTGCCGATCATGGCCAGCGAAAGGCCGACAAAGCCGGCGAAGACTGCTCCGACAAATGCGACCAACAGGATGATGCTGGGCAGCGCCATGCGACGGTTACGGGTGAAGAATTCGGCCAGCGGCCAGGATGTGGCGGCGACCAGTATTGCGGCAAAGGCGACCGACATGGATTCCCTCAACCATGTGCCTTGGCGATAGCTGGCAATCTCGGCGTCGCTCGCGACAGCCCAATCGATAGCTTCCGGGCGGGGGAATATGCCTCCGCCGATTGCCTGGCCGATCGCTCCCGCTGCGAGCAGCATGATGACGATCCCGATCGCCACGAAGATATCGTTGAAGCTGTTGATGAGTCGGAAATGTTCCTCATCGGTGACGGGCCGATGGCGCACTTGCACCACATGTGCCCGAAGCGCATCCGCCGCTTCTTGCGTCAGCGCGCCAGCGGCGATCGCCGAATTGATTTCGTCTTGTGAGTACACGGGGTTCTCCCTCCCTGTTGCTGGGAGGGAGATACGCCCGGTGTATTACTGTGTCAATACAGCAGAGGATTACCCGCGCGTGCTGGTCGGGCCGCCTGCGCCCATGACCTTCTGCATCGCGGTCAGGATTGCACCCGACTGTTCGGACCCGCTTTGCGGAGCCTTGAGGTTGGAGAATTCGCTGATCTTGTCCCAGTTGGCGGCAAAGCCTTCGACCGTGCGGTCTTCGTCCTTCAGCCAGACCGCATCGTTCATCACGGTCCAGGCGCTGTGGAAGCCGCCGGCACCGGCGCCGACGATGGCATTGGCCGGCGCGTCTTCGCTGACGAGGAACAGCGCGGCCGGGACCACATTGACCGGGTCGAACAGCTTGAAGGCTTCTTCGGGGAACAGGTCTTCGGTCATGCGCGTGCCCGCCACAGGCGAGATCGTGTTGACCTTGATGTTGTACTTCGCGCCTTCGAGCTGGAGCGTCTTGGTCAGGCCGGCGAGGCCGAGCTTCGCCGCGCCGTAGTTGGCCTGGCCGAAGTTGCCGAACAGGCCGGTCGACGAAGCGGTCATCAGGATGCGGCCATAGGCCTGCTCGCGCATGGTTTCCCACGCCGCCTTGCTGACGTTGGCCGATCCGTTGAGGTGCACGTCGACGACGAAGCGGAAGTCATCCATCGTCATCTTGGCGAAGGTCTTGTCGCGCAGGACGCCAGCATTGTTGATGACGATGTGGACGCCGCCCCACTTCTGTTTGGCGTCGGCGATCATCTTTTCCATCTGCTCGTATTCGGTGACCGATCCGCCGTTGGACATGGCTTCGCCGCCCATGGCCTCGATCTCTTCCACGACCTTCAGGGCCATGTCCGAATGGCCGGTGCCGTCACGCGAGCCGCCGAGGTCGTTGACCACGACCTTCGCGCCGCGGCGCGCCAGCTCAAGCGCATATTCGCGGCCGAGACCGCCGCCGGCGCCGGTGACGATGGCGACCTTGTCCTTGAAATCGATGCTCATGGAATGTCCTCCTGAAAGACTGAAAAGGGGATGTCGCGGACTTTACGTGCCCGTCAATCTGGCGGCTGCGTGGCACTTTCGCTGCTGCGTTGCAACACGGAATTGGGCGAGTCCCCATGCCGTAGGGGCAGGACGCAAATGCGTTGTTACAATCGTTCGAGCGCGGGCAACAATTGGTCGAATCGCTCGATGATCGCGTCCCCGCCGAGCTCGTGCGGCGGCTTGTCGCAATAGCCATAGGCCGCCACCACCACCGGCACATCCGCACCGCGCGCGGCCGCTACATCATAGCTCGAATCGCCGACGAAAGCGAAACGGGCACTGCCGGTGCGCTTTCTGGCTTCGATCACCGGGTGTGGATGCGGTTTGGCGAGGTGCTTGCCATCCGGACCTTTGCCCATGCTGTCGCCGCCGATGATGGTGACGAAACGGTCGGCCAGCCCGATCTGAGTCAGGATAGAAGTCGCGAATTCCTCGAACTTGTTGGTGACCACGGCCATGGCCACCCCTCGGTCGGCCAGCGCATCGAGGGCCTCGACCACGCCGGGATAAGGGCGCGAATGCACTGCGTTGTTCTCGGAATAATAGCGCAGCATCTGCTTGTAGAGCGCGCGGAACTCGTCCCCGTCGATACCACCGGGCATGCCGCCCTGCTGGTCGACCGCACGCGCCAACATGATCTTCGCCCCGCCGCCGATCAGGTCCTTGGAACTGTCGACCGGGACGGGATCGAACCCGCCGAGCTCCAGCGCATGGTTCACGGCGGCACCAAGGTCGCGAAATGTGTCGAGCAGCGTGCCGTCGAGATCGAAGCCGACGGCCTGGAAGGGAAAATCACTCATGTGCGGGCGATGCCGCCATGCTATGGAAACTGCAACACTTAGCTGGCAAAGGCTCGGCCCATGAGCACGCAACACAGTTTCGCCGCCGTCATCCTCGCCGCAGGCAAGGGTACGCGCATGAAGAGCGACCTGCACAAGGTCTTGCATCCGATCGCAGGCAAGCCGATGCTTGATCACCTGATGGACAGCCTTGAGGCGCTGGCCCCTGCCCACACAGTGGTGGTCGCGGGTGACAGGCACGAGCAGCTGCGCGAGGCGCTGGGCGGACGCAATGTCTCCGTCGCGCTGCAGGAGCCGCAGCTGGGTACTGCCCATGCCGCATTGCAGGCGGAGGACGCGCTCAAGGATTTCAGCGGGCTGGTGATGGTGTGCTTCGGCGATACGCCGATGGTGAAATCGGCCACGGTGCAGCGGATGGTGGATGCGCTGGGTAATGGAGCCAAGGTTGCAGTGCTGGGCTTCCGCCCCGCCGACACGCTGGCCTATGGCCGTATCATCACAGCCGATGACGGGACTGTGCTCAAAATGGTCGAGCACAAGGATGCGAGCGAGGAAGAGCGCGCCTGCGACCTGTGCAATTCGGGCGTGCTGATCGCGCATAGCGACGATTTGTGGCGGCTCCTGAAGTCGGTCGGCAACGACAATGCGCAGGGCGAATACTACCTCCCCGATGTCGCCACCAACGCCATTGCCGAAGGCGCGCGTGTGGTGGCGGTCGAAACCGACCCGGCCGAAGTCGCCGGGATCAATTCCCGCGCCGAGCTCGCTGCTGCCGAGGCGCAGTGGCAGGCCTTCAAGCGCGAGGAAGCCATGGCGGAGGGTGCCACCCTCAAGGCGCCTGAAACTGTCTTCTTCAGCTGGGACACCGAGCTGGGCCGCGATGTCACCATCGAACCCAACGTCGTGTTCGGCCCTGGCGTCAAGGTGGCAGACGGGGCGCTGATCCGGGCCTTCAGCCATCTCGAAGGCGCGACTGTCGGTATCAATTGCAAGGTCGGCCCCTACGCCCGCCTGCGCCCCGGTGCAGTGATGGAAGAGGGCAGCTTTGTCGGCAATTTCGTCGAAATGAAGAAAGCCACCCTCGGCCCCGGCGCCAAGGCCAGCCATTTGACCTATCTCGGCGACACCACCGTGGGTGCCAAGGCCAATATCGGCGCAGGAACCATCACCTGCAATTACGATGGCTATTTCAAATACCAGACCGTGATCGGCGAGCGCGCCTTCATCGGCTCCAACAGCGCGCTGGTCGCCCCGGTGACGATCGGCCGCGACGCCATCGTCGCGGCGGGCAGCACCGTCACCCGCGACGTTGCCGACGGCGAACTGCGGATGGAACGCGCCGAGCAGTCGGTCAAACCCGGCTGGGCCGACCGCTTCCATGACACGATGAAAAAGAAGAAGGCGGCGGAGAAGAAGGGCTAGCCCTTGCTCTCCGGATAGTATCGGTCGCGGAATCGCTCCAGCCATGCGGCGAGGTTGGCATGGCCGCCAATCTCGTTCTTCATCGGGCTGGCGAAGGGGACATAGGTGATATTGGCGAGCAGTGAATAGACCGTCGCATCGGCCATGCTTGGTTGCTCGCCGAAGAACCACGGGGCGTCACCCAGCAAGCCCGCCAGCGCGCCGATATCCTTGGCGGCGATGGCGTCGATCTCCTCGGGCGCGTGCAGGCCCATGCCTTGCCCGGCCAGCTGTTTCTTCACTGCGCTGCGGGCATAAGGTGCCAGGATCATCCGTACCGGTGCCGGGATATCGCCCAGCACCGAGTCCTTGAGGATCGGCCAGTTCACGTCACGGCACCAGCGATCATAGACCATGCACCAATAGAGGTTCTCCTCCACTAGCCGCTGGATCGCCACGGCTGTGCCGCGCTGCTTCGCATCGAGATGCGCATCGGGATCGACGCCGAACTCGGTCTTCAGGAAGTCGATGATCAGCGTCGAATCCGCCAGTTTGCGGCCCTGGTATTCGATCCAGGGGGCCTTCTTCTTCGGTCCACCAAAGGGAGTCGCAGCAGTGATCGATTCGTGTTCGATCCCGGTCATGCGGAAAAAGGCGTCGAGCTTGAGACAGAACGGGCTGACGGTCACCAGACCCCAGCGTCCGGGTAAATGGTAGGCGCGCAACGATGCCATGGCTGTTTCCCCTTCCGTCCAGCAGCTTAGACTTTTTGCCGCGGATGACTAGGGAAGGGGTATGGATGGCGATCTGACTTGCTGGCTGTGCCACCGCCCCATTGCCACGCGGTTGCAATGGCATCACCCGGTCCCGAAATCGAAGAAGGGCCGCGATACTGTTCCGGTCCATCCGATCTGCCACAAGGCGATCCATGCCAATTTCAGCAATTCCGAGCTTCGCCGCATTGGCGAAGATCGCGAGCGCCTCTTGCAAGATGGCCGGCTGGCCCGGTTCGTCGACTGGGTGCAGGGCAAACCGCCTGATTTCCACGCACCTTACCGCCGCTGATCCTGTAACGGCACTGTAGATACAACAGTTTACTGGCGACGGTTTAAACGCGTTAACCCTTGCCGCCTTAGGCAGCTCTCGCAACCCGCAACACCAAGCCGGAGCGATCCATGCCAAGCACAACTGCCAACGATAAGAAACCGACCTTCGATGCCCAGATCTATGCCGGAGGTTCGCTCCAGCCATGCAAGGTCGTCGACCTCGTCTGCTGGAGAGCGCTGGTGGAGATCGAAAACGCCGGCGACATCGAACTCGGCACGCTGGTCTTGCTCAAGGTTGGACATTGTCCGAGTGTGGCGGGACACGTCCACTGGAATTCGCATGGGCGCATCGGCATCCGGTTCCTGCACGATTTGCATGACAGCGTTGTCGCCGGTGCCAGGTTGCTGGCAGGTTATCGCCCCCAGGCTCGCGCCGCTGCCTAGGGTTAACAAAACTGGGGCACCATTGTCCTTACTGTTAACCCCTTTGGTGTAGTTGCTGTCGACGCACAGGAAGGCCGGGTCGCGCTGTCGTATTCTGATCGGGAAAGAAGCATGGAACGCCGCAAACATCCGCGCCGGAGCGTACTATCGCAAGTCGGGGCCTATGCCAGTGAGCAGCACCAGAATGTCGTGTTGATGGATATTTCACGCAACGGTGCGCGCATCCTGTTGCCGGTCGGCTCAAAGCCAGCGATCCAGGACACCGTGGCGCTCAAGATGGGGGTCATGCCCACGATCATGGGCAAGGTTTCCCGGGTCCAGGGCCGCATCGCCGGCGTCGAATTTACGAATGTCCTGCATCCCAGCCTCGTCGCAAGTGCCAAGCGGCTGTGCGAAGAAGGCCGCGCCGAAGGCCAGGTGGTCATCGGCTGAGGCGATCGCCGGGCACGCGACAAGCCGCCCGACTTTCCCGGAGTGACCTGAACAGGGGGACCAGGCCGTTAAGGAAAGCGGGCGACCAGCCGGGTACCGAGCTCTACAAACCAGGACGTTCGTTTAGCTCGGCTCGAGCTCTTTCTTTTTGCGACCTTCCGCGCGGGCATCGACCTTGCGTTCCCACGTCTCGTATTCCTTGCGGCTGAGCAGGTAGCGCCAGCGCGCTTCATCGAAGGTGATCAACCGATCCCGCACAGCCTTGACGACTTCGCGCTTGCGGCTGTCCGACCAGTGAATGTCATGGCTCTCAGGCAGTCCTGCGCGCTTGATGCGAGAGGCGATCGTCTCGTTGGGGGGGTATGGCATTCGTCATCTCCAGTTCTGGCCCCCTGTTGAAGCGATTCTTGCCGGAGAGACTTAATTCCACCTTTCGAAACATACTGAGTTGCAGGTTTACCATTCGGATGGAGGCAGGGGTGCGACGAGATGCAGAAAGGGCGGTTCCAACTCGCGCTGGAACCGCCCTTTCCTTGCATTCTTGCCGATATTCTAGTTCGCTGTCGGTGCAGCTCTTTCGAGTTCCTCACCCGGCGTCGGCTCGTCCATCAGCTGTTGCATCAGGTAGACCCACTGCATCGCCTGCAGCTTGGCCCGTTGTTCGTTGTCGACGCCGCCCGAGTGACCGCCCTGCATGTCCTCGTAATAGAGGTAGTCCTGCCCGTTGGCAGCCATCCGCGCGGCGGCCTTACGGCCGTGGCTCGGGTGGGTGCGGTCATCGGCGGTGGAGGTCACATAATAGATGCGCGGGAAGTCCTGGTCCTCGGTCAGCTTCTGGTACGGTGAATAGCCGTCGATCCATGCCTTCTGCTCAGGGATACGCGGGTCGCCATATTCGCCGATCCACGAGGCCCCGCGACCGATCAGGTGATAGCGCAGCATGTCGAACAGCGGGATCTGTACGATTGCGGCGTTGAACAGGTCGGGGCGCTGGGTAAAGGCCGTGCCGACCAGCAGACCGCCTTGCGAGCCGCCCTGGATGCCCAGGTGCGCCGCGCTGGTGAAGCCGCGCTCCTGGATGTCCTCGGCAATGGCGATGAAATCGTCCCAGGTGCGCTGCTTGTTCTCGCGGATCGCGGTCTGGTGCCATTCCGGCCCGAACTCGCCGCCGCCGCGCATGTTGCCGAGCACATAGGCCCCGCCGCGCTCGAGCCATAGCTTGCCGGTCGAACCGAGGTAACCCGGCAGGCGCGGCACCTGGAAGCCCCCGTAGCCTGTCAGCAGGGTCGGGGTGGTGCCATCCATCACCATGCCCTTGGGCTTGACGATGAAGTACGGGATCTTGGTCCCGTCCTTGCTGGTCGCTTCGTATTGTTCGATCTCCATGCCTTCGGGCTCGAAGCGGCTGGGGCTTTCCTTGACCTGCTCCAGTGTCACACCGTCCTTGGCGTAGAACCAGCGGGTCGGGGTGAGGAAATCGGTCGCCGCGAACATGATTTCGTCGGTTTCGTCCGATGTAGTGGTGATTCCGACCGTGGCGTTTTCCGGCAGCGCGATCTCCTCGCTGACCCATTCACCGTCCTGATAATCGAACTTGAGCACCTTGCCGCGAACGTTGTCTAGCAGGTTCACATACATGCTGCTCTTGGTCGAACCTCCGCCCCGCTTGGTCTGGCGTTCGCCGGGAGCCCATACCAGCGTCATCTCCGCGCCGTTGGGATCGGCTTTCCAGGCCTCAAGGTCGGCGGCGACGATGGCATCGGCGGGGAAGGTCTGTTCGCCCCGGGTCCAGTCGACATCGGTCGAGAACAGGATCTGCCCATCGATGATGCCGTAGGGGTTGGCTTTCTCGGGAATGTTTAGCCGCAGCCATTCGCCATCCTTTTCGAAGTAGTAGGCGCGCTCGTGGAACGACAGCCCACGATAGGCCATGCGGCCATGGATCACCGCCTCGCCGTCGCGCAGCAGGTAAGCCCCGGCGGAAACGTCAGCCTTCTCGCCGCGGAAGATCTCTTCGGCGTCGTCGATCGACGTACCGCGCTTCCACACACGAGTGGTGAGCGGATAGAAGCTCTCAGTGGTGGTTTCTTCGCTGAAATTGCGGCTGATAAGCAGGGTGTCCTGGTCGAGCCAGCTGCTTCCACCCTGGCTTTCCGGCAATTCGAAGCCACCCTCGACGAAGCTCAGCGTTTCAAGGTCGAACTCGCGCTGGATACTGGCATCCTTGCCTCCATCGCTTAGCGAGACCATGCAGCGGGTGCCGTCGGGCGGCAGGCAGCTCATGCCCCGATAGACCCATTCCTTGTCTTCGGCGGCGGCGAGTGCATCGACGTCGAGGATGGTTTCCCATTCAGGTTCGTCGGTGCGCCAGCTTTCCATGGTGGTGCGGCGCAGGATTCCCTTGGGATTGTCGGCATCCTGCCAGAAGTTGATGAGGCCATAGTGCGTAAAGCTGACGCCCGGCACGCGATCATCGGCGTTGTAGATGGCTAGGGCTTCAGCCTTGAGTTCCTCGAAACGCGGATCGGTCTGCAGCGCGTCTTCGGTCTTGGCGTTTTCACCGCGCACCCAGTCCAGCGCGCGGTCGCTGCGGGTTTCCTCCAGCCAGATGAAGGGATCGTTGGCAGCTTCCCATTCGGTATCGGTCACGGTGTTGGAATCCTGTGCGGCGAGCGGAGTTGCGGCGGCAGCGGCAGCCAGCGCAAGGCCGGCGGCCAGCGCCCGCATGGAAGTTAAAGTCATGGGTTGGGCCCCTTTTGCAAGAAGTGCATGGCAGCACTGTGCCAAGCCTGCACGAGAAAACAAGGTGTTCGAAGGGCTGTACGACAGATCGCTGCGATGATCGGGGGCGGCAGGATGACGAATGCTTATTGCAAACGGATTGTTAGGAGTTCTGGCGCAGATTTACAAATGTTGCAGATGTGGGAGGTTCAGCGATGGATTCGATCGTAGAACGCAGGAAAGGGATACGGGTCGCAACCGAACAGGATTTGCATTGCTTCATTGCCGGCAAGCCAGTGACAGTACGCATGGCCAACCTTTCAACCGCAGGTGCCCAGCTGATTGCCTCCGACATCATGGCCAGGACGGGAGATATCGTCCTGCTCAAGATCGAAGGCGTGACCTCGCTGGTCGGCCATGTCATCTGGCAGAAGGGCGAGCTGGTCGGGTTCGAGTTCAACACGCCGCTCCATCCCGCCGTGGTTTCCTACCTCGGGTTCGAGAAGCACGGGGTCGAAAAGCCTGACACCGTGGCTGAGGAACCAGCCTAGGCTCTCCAGCGAGCACCACCACCAACGAAAAAGGGCGACCCGTGGGCCGCCCTCAGTCGTTTGTTCTGTGTTGTGTTTCTACCCGAAGGGTTAGCTTACAACCTTTTCCGCCAGCACGGTCAAGCCCGCGTCGCCGACTTCGGCAAAGCCGCCTTCGACCATGATCTCTTCCGGGGTGCCGCCTTCGGTCTTGTAGACCTGCACCGCACCGTCGCGGATGGTGGACATGAAGGGCGCGTGGCCCTCCAGCACGCCGAACTCGCCTTCCGTGCCGGGCACGACCACCATGTGGACGTCCTCGGAGCGGACCTGGCGCTCGGGCGTGACGAGTTCGAAGTGGAGTGCCATCTCGCTTATGCGTCCTCAGCCAGCTTCTTGGCCTTGTCGACTGCCTGGTCGATGCCGCCAACCATGTAGAAGGCCGCTTCCGGCAGGTGGTCGTATTCGCCGTCCACCACAGCCTTGAACGACTTGATGGTGTCTTCGAGCTGGACGAACACGCCCGGGATGTTGGTGAAGACTTCGGCGACGTGGAACGGCTGTGAGAGGAAGCGCTGGATCTTGCGCGCGCGGGCGACGATCAGCTTATCTTCTTCGCTCAGCTCGTCCATGCCGAGAATGGCGATGATGTCCTGCAGCGACTTGTACTTCTGCAGCGTTTCCTGGACCTTGCGCGCGGTTTCATAGTGCTCGGTGCCGACGACGCGCGGTTCGAGCACGCGGCTGGTGGAGTCGAGCGGGTCGACCGCCGGGTAGATGCCCAGCTCCGAAATCGCGCGGCTCAGCGTGGTCGTTGCGTCCAAGTGGGCGAACGAGGTTGCCGGGGCAGGGTCGGTAAGGTCGTCCGCCGGGACGTAGATCGCCTGCACCGAGGTGATCGAACCCTTGGTGGTCGAGGTAATGCGTTCCTGCAAATTGCCCATGTCGGTCGACAGGGTCGGCTGGTAGCCCACCGCCGAAGGAATGCGGCCGAGCAGCGCCGACACTTCCGAACCCGCCTGGGTGAAGCGGAAGATGTTGTCGACGAAGAACAGCACGTCCTGGCCTTCCTGGTCGCGGAAGTATTCCGCCATGGTCAGGCCCGACAGAGCCACACGAGCGCGGGCGCCCGGAGGTTCGTTCATCTGGCCGAACACGAGGGCAACCTTCGAACCTTCGCTGGTGGCGTTGCCGTCGGCGTCCTTGGCGATAACACCGGCGTCGAGGAATTCGTGATAAAGGTCGTTCCCTTCGCGGGTACGCTCACCCACGCCGGCGAACACGGACACGCCGCCGTGACCCTTTGCGATGTTGTTGATGAGCTCCTGGATCAGCACGGTCTTGCCCACGCCGGCGCCGCCGAACAGGCCGATCTTCCCGCCCTTGGCGTAAGGTGCGAGCAGGTCGATGACCTTGATGCCGGTAACGAGGATCGCGGCTTCGGTCGACTGGTCCACGAATTCCGGAGCCTCGGCATGGATCGGGGCGGTCATTTCAGCGCCGATCGGGCCGCGCTCGTCGATCGCTTCGCCGACGACGTTCATGATGCGGCCGAGCGTCTTCGGGCCGACCGGGACAGAGATCTGCGCGCCGGTGTTTACGACTTCCTGGCCACGGGTGAGGCCGTCGGTGCCGTCCATGGCGATGGTGCGGACGGTGTTTTCACCCAGGTGCTGGGCAACTTCGAGAACCAGCGTCTTGTCGCCGTTCTTGGTTTCCAGCGCCGAAAGGATCGCGGGCAGTTCGCCTTCGAACTGCACGTCGACGACAGCGCCGATGACCTGGCTGATGGTGCCGTTGGTGGTCTGGTTGAGGGCAGGTGCGGTGGCCATGTTCGTTTCCTTGATCCTGGCTTAGAGCGCTTCAGCGCCCGCAATGATTTCAATGAGTTCGGTGGTGATCGCGGCCTGGCGGCTGCGGTTGTACTGGATGGTCAGCTTGTTGATCAGGTCGCCGGCGTTGCGCGTGGCGTTGTCCATTGCCGTCATCGACGCGCCCTGTTCGGAAGCTTCACGCTCGAGCAGCGCGCCGAACAGCTGGGTCTTGACGTAGCGCGGCAGCAGCTCCTCGAGGATTTCCTCTTCGCCAGGCTCGTATTCGACCACGGCGTCACCACCGGCACCTTCGCCTTCAGGCGAGGGCACGGGGATCAGCTGCACGGTGGTCGGATCCTGCGCCAGCGCCGACTTGAAGGTCGGGTAGACCAGGTGCGCGACATCGAAATCGCCGTTCTCGAACATGGCGATCAGCTCGGCGGCGATGGCGTCGGCTTCTTCGAATCCGGGCGTCTTCACCGTGCTGGTGTCGAAATGCTTGGCAATCTGACGCTCGTAATCGCGCTTGATCGGCGCGCGGCCCTTCTTGCCGACGAGGTAGAACTGCACGTCCTTGCCGGCAGCGATCAGCTTCTTCGCCTGGAGCTTGGCTTCCTTGACGATGTTCGAGTTCAAGCCGCCGCACAGGCCCTTGTCGGTGTTGACCACCACCAGCAGGTGCTTTTGGTCACCGCCCGAGCCGGCCAGCAGCTTCGGAGCGCTGTCGCCCGAAACCTTGCCTGCGAGCGAGGCCATGACCTCGGCCAGCCGCGCCGCATAAGGGCGGGCAGCTTCGGCAGCCGACTGCGCACGGCGCAGCTTGGCCGCAGCGACCATCTGCTTGGCCTTGGTGATCTTCTGGGTCGATTTGACCGAGTTGATCCGACCCTTGAGTTCTTTCAGCGAGGCCATGTCGGCTCCCTAGCTAGCGTCTCTCAGGTTCAGGCGAACTGCTTGGCGAAGGCGTCCAGTGCAGCGACGGTGGCTGCCTTGGTGTCGTCTTCGAACTTGCCGGTTTCGCGGATTGTCTTGAGCACGTCGGCGTGTTCCGAACGCATGAAGCTCAGCATCTGGGCTTCGTATTCGGTGACCCGGTCGACGGGGACGCTATCAACATAACCGTTGGTACCGGCGAAGATCGAGACGGTCTGCTCTTCAAACGGCATCGGCGAGAACTGCGGCTGCTTGAGCAGCTCGGTCAGGCGCGCACCGCGGTTGAGCAGCTTCTGCGTCGAAGCGTCCAAGTCCGAACCGAATTGAGCGAAGGCAGCCATCTCGCGATACTGCGCCAGCTCCAGCTTGATCGAGCCCGAAACCTTCTTCATCGCCTTGGTCTGAGCGGCACCGCCCACACGGCTGACCGAGAGGCCGACGTTAATGGCCGGACGCACACCCTGATAGAACAGGTCGGTCTCAAGGAAAATCTGGCCGTCGGTGATCGAAATCACGTTGGTCGGAATATAGGCCGACACGTCGCCTGCCTGCGTCTCGATGATCGGCAGCGCGGTCAGCGAACCGCCGCCATTGTCATCGTTCATCTTGGCCGCACGCTCAAGCAGGCGGCTATGCAGATAGAAGACGTCACCCGGATAGGCTTCGCGGCCCGGCGGACGGCGCAGCAGCAGCGACATCTGGCGATAGGCAACGGCCTGCTTCGAAAGGTCGTCATAGACGATCACGGCGTGCATGCCATTGTCGCGGAAAAATTCACCCATGGCGCAGCCGGTGTAGGGCGCGAGATACTGCAACGGAGCCGGCTCCGAAGCGGTCGCGGCAACGACGATGGAATATTCCATGGCGCCGTTTTCTTCGAGCTGCTTCACGATCTGAGCGACGGTCGAACGCTTCTGGCCGACGGCGACATAGACGCAGTAGAGCTTCTTCGATTCGTCGTCCGACTGGTTGACAGTCTTCTGGTTGATGAAGGTGTCGATCGCGACGGCGGTCTTGCCGGTCTGGCGGTCACCGATGATCAGCTCGCGCTGGCCGCGGCCGACGGGGACGAGGGCGTCGATGGCCTTGAGGCCCGACTGCACCGGCTCGTCAACCGACTTGCGCGGGATGATGCCCGGAGCCTTGAGCTCGACGCGGCGGCGCTCGGTCGTGTCGATCGGGCCCTTGCCGTCGATCGGGTTGCCAAGCGCGTCGACGACGCGGCCCAGCAGGGCCTTGCCGACGGGGACGTCCACGATGGTTTCGGTCCGCTTGACGCTGTCGCCTTCCTTGATCTCGGCGTCGGAGCCGAAGATCACGACACCGACGTTGTCGGCTTCGAGGTTCAGGGCCATGCCCTGCACACCATTGGCGAATTCGACCATTTCACCGGCCTGGACGTTGTCGAGGCCGTGGATGCGGGCAATACCGTCACCCACCGAAAGAACGGAACCGACTTCGCTGACCTGCGCTTCGGTGCCGAAGTTGGCGATCTGGTCCTTGATGACCTTAGAGATTTCTGCGGCGCGGATATCCATTGACTTAGCCCTTCATGGCTTGAGCAAGAGTGTTGAGACGGGTGCGAATCGAACCGTCGATACGCTTCGACCCGATGGTGACGACGAGGCCACCCAGCAGGTCAGGATCGACGGTCGAGGAAACTTTCACGGTGCGGCCTTCGCGCAGCGTGAGCTTGGTCTTGAGCGTTTCAAGCTGCTCGTCCGACAGCGGGTGCGCGCTGGCGACTTCGGCGGTGACTTCGCCGCGCTGAGCCGCTGCAATGGTGCGGAAGGCGCGGATCATGTCGCTGAGGTGCGAGAGGCGGCGGTTGCCGGCCAGCACACCCAGGAACTTGGAGGTCAGCGGGGCGAGGCCCAGCACCTTGGCGACGCCTGCGATAGCGCCGGCCTGGTCCTTGCGGCTGACTTCAGGGTTGGTGGTGACGGCAGCGAGTTCGGGCGATTCGGCCAGCGCCGCGTGCAGCTTGTCGAGGTCACCCTCGACCGCGCTCACGACGCCCTCTTCGACAGCAAGTTCGAATAGGGCCGAGGCATAACGCCCTGCCAGGCTAGCCTGAATACCGGCGGAAATATCCACGCGCTTGAGGTCCTCTTCGGAGTCCGGGAATAACGATGCATCGCGCTTGCGGAACGGGCGAGTCAAAGACCACCCCTGCAAGGCTGGCGCGCGCCTAGCATCGGGTCATCCCAAGTGCAACCCGAGTCCGGTGCATCTTTTCGAAGATGTGTTGTTGCGATAGGTTGCGTTCAACAGGCGCAGTGAGTGCCTGACGGGAGAGGACGATGGAACTAAACAAGTTGGCGCCCCAATGCGGCGTGGAGGTTTCCGGCGTGCAGCTGGCTTCTTGCAGCGATGCCGAGATGGGCGAAATCAAGCAGGCAATCTACGAGCATGGCGTCGCGATCTTCCGCGACCAGGACTTCTCGCCGGAGGACCACATCCGCTTCGGCAAGCGCTGGGGCGGGATCGACGTCAACAACTACTTCCCGCTCAACGAGGACTACGGCGAGATCGCCATCGTCAAGAAAGAGGCCGACCAGAAAACCAATATCGGCGGCGATTGGCACACCGACCATTCCTATGATCAGATCCCGGCGATGGGTTCGGTCCTGGTCGCGCGCGAACTGCCGCCGAGCGGGGGGGACACCATGTGGGCACATATGGGCGCCGCCTATGATGCCTTGCCTGACGATGTGAAGGCCGAAATCGAAGGGCTGGAGGCGTTCCACACCGCCGACCATATCTACAAGGCCGACGGGCTTTATGCCCAGACCGACATGGGGCGCGAGCTGCGCGGGCACGACCTCAAGACCGGCGCGGTCCACCCGGTGGTGATCCGCCACCCGCACACCGGGCGCAAGCTGCTCTATGTCAACAAGGCCTTCACCATCCACTTCGTCGGCAAGACCCGCGAGGAAAGCCTGCCGCTGCTGGAAAAGCTCTATGCCGCCGCGCTGACCGCAGACAACCAGTGCCGCCTGCAATGGCAGCCCGGCACGGTCGCCATCTGGGACAACCGCACGACCTGGCACAATGCGATGAACGACTACCAGGGCCACCGCCGCGAGATGCACCGGATCACGCTCTCGGGCGAGGCGCTGGCTGCCTAGAAGCAACAACCAATTTTTCGTCACCCCGGCCCCCGAGCCGGGGTCCCACTATCCTTGGACCCTAGCGCGAACCCGGAAGAAGTGGGACCCCGGGTCAAGCCCGGGGTGACGGTCGAGGTTTTCGTCTACTCCTTCACCTCGCACCGATAGACCAGTCGCTCGTTCGGCTGCTCTGGCAGCGTGCTCGTCACTGCGCTTTGCAGGTCGCCCAGCTTCCCGGCAGCGCCATCCGCGTCGCACTTCGGAGGTGTGTAGGCGCCGCGGGCCTTGCGGGCTTCGGCCATGGCGCTTGCGGTGAGCAGGTAGCGGTCGGTGCGATAGGTGCGCGACTGCGGGTCGTAAAGCGCGACGGAGACCGCGGCTTCTTCATTGGGCACGAACACGCGGGTCCAGGCGCCGCCCTGGAAGCCATATTGCGTGCGGCCATTGACGCAGCCGCCCTCGGTCCAGTCGAACTCGACCGTTTCGGTTGGCTCTCCGGTGATGCGGCTGCGTTCGGGAACCAGCGTGCAGGTCAGCTTGGCATCGGCAGGGACCACCGCGCCGCCCGCCGTGTCGCCCCCGGCTTCCTCCGCCATTGCAGCGGCGACGATCCGGTCGATCGCGTCGAGCCCAGGGCGGGTGAACCACAGCGCCAGCGCAGCCACGCCCGCCACGGCGGCGATAGTGCCGCCGACCATGCGCTGCTTCTCGCCTTCCGCGGTGCCCCACGCCAAAAACACCGAGTAGCCGCCCGCCGTGCCGATCAGCAGCGCGATCATCGCCAGGGCCATCTGGTTCTCGCGGCTTTCCTGCACCTCCAACTCTGCTTCGAGCTGCACCCGCTCGCGCTTGTCGCGCAGCGCCGCGGTGCGAGCGGCGATTTCCTGCTGCAGCTGCGCCTGTTCGGCGGATGTGCGGGCCTGCTCGGCCGCATCGAGGTCGGCGATCGAGCGGCATGGCTGGCTGTTGACCCTCGGTGTCACGCCATTGGCTTGCAGGAAGGGCAGCAACTCGCGGTTTGATACTGCGAAGAAGAACTCGGCATCCGCGCCTTCGCTCTCCGCCCCGAAGCTGTTGACGCCGAGCACGCGTCCGCACTGGTCGACCAGCGGCCCGCCCGAATTGCCGCGCGCGATGGGGGCAGTGTGCAGGATCGAATCGAACTGTCGGCTGGGCCGCTGGCCGGAGATGAACCCGGTGCTGTTCACTGTCGGCTGGGGTCGGAAGATGTCGTCGATGTCGAGTCCCTGCGCCTGGTCGACATTCATCGGATAGCCGACCGAGATAACCTCCGCCCCATCGCGCTCGCGCATGCCCGCCAGTGTCAGCGGAGGCAGCCGCAGCTCACCGGTGATCTCCAGCAGCGCCAGGTCTTTTGACGGGGAGGCGCGCACGATCCGCGCGTAGCTGGCATCGTCGCCATCGCTGGGCACGATGCCGATGCGCAGCTGGTCGTCCATCGCCGCTTCGCGGATGACATGGGCATTGGTGACAATGCGGGTGGGCGTAACGGCAAAACCCGTGCCGTGGCTCAGCGGGAACACCTGCGTACCGTCGCTGTCGATGATGACGACGCGCACCACCCCGCGCGCAGCGGCCTGGATATCGGCCGGGTCCGCGCTGGCCGTGATCGGCAGCACCAGCAGCAGGGCCAGTGCGACGGCGAATTTTCGGGTGAGGCTCGACAGCATGGCCCATGCATAGGATAGAGTGGCCTCAGAGGACCAGACACTTTCTGGTATGGGGAGAGCGGCGATGCGGATTGCAGGTTTGATTGTGGCAAGCGGGACTCTGGCGATGGCCAGCCCGGCGCTAGCGGAAATTCCCGGCCCCTTCGTCTGCAGCATCGGCGATGTCGAAGCGCAGCTCTATGCCAATGACGATGCGACGCAATATTCCGGAGAAATGGTGCTGGGTGGCGATTACGGGCAAGGCGAGGATGGCGAGCCGGAGGTGCTTACCTTGAACCAGGTCTACCCCGGCTGGCGCTATGTTTATGCCAATGACGAGATGACCATGGTCATCGGCGGTGACGAAGCTATGCTCTATGGCGATTTTGGCGAGAGCCGGTGCTTTGCCAGCCGTTCGGTCCCGGTCGGCCCCGGCTGGCAATATGGCGCGGTGGGCGAAGCGGGCGACCCGGGCCTTGGCGACTATGCGCCGGACGACACTGCAGTTGTCGAGGGCGTGCAAGTCATCACCCGGGGCGAAGAGACGTGGACTGAATCACCCATGGCTGGGACCGCCATCACCTGGGGCGGCAATGTCCGCGCCGGACCGGGTACGCAGTTCGGGCGTGTCGCAGGCGTGCCGCTGGGTTTCACTGTAACCCTGCTGGCCCGCACCGACCGCCGCTGGCTGGAGAGCGATCCGTGGTACAAGGTGCGCCTGCCCAACGGGCGCGAGGGATATATCCCCGGCGGTCTTCTGTGCACCCGCGACGGGCGCGAAGGCTTCTTCAACCAGCGCAATTGCGAGGGGTGAGGGCGGGCATCGCTTTGATCGCAAGCTGCGGGACGCGGGCCTGATCCGTGCCCGCTAGAAGGGCGGCATGACCCACCAAGAGATCAGTCCCGATACCGCCTGGGCCGCTGTCATGCGGCGCGACCGCGCGTATGACGGGCGCTTCGTCACCGGGGTGCTTACCACCGGTATCTATTGCCGACCCAGCTGCGCCGCCCGCCATCCGGCCCGCGAGAACGTGCGCTTCTTCGCCAGCGGAGCCGAGGCGCGCGCTGCCGGATTGCGTGCTTGCAAGCGCTGTCTCCCCGATGACGTGGGGCGTGACGCGGCCGCGGTGCTGGCGGCGATCGACGAGATCAAGGCTAGCGAAGGTCGACCCACGCTTGACGAGCTGGCCGAGCTGACCGGCTACTCCCCCACCCATTTCCAGCGCGTCTTCACCCGAGCCACCGGGCTCTCGCCTGCGGCCTATGCCCGCGCCCTGCGCGAGGAGCGGGCGAAAGACGCGCTGGCGGGGGCAGGCCGGGTCACCGACGCGATCTACGATGCCGGATACGAAGCGCCGAGCCGCTTCTACGCCGATATGGAGGGCAAGATGGGCATGACCGCCAGCGACTGGAAAAATGGCGGCGCAGGCCGCACCATCCACTACGCCGTCGTCGAAACCACCATCGCCCCGATGCTGGTCGCCGCGACGGAGAAGGGCGTGTGCTGCCTTTCCTTCAACGAAGGCGAGGAGGAACTGCGCGCCCGCTTCCCCAAGGCCGAGCTGGTCGAAGGCGGCGAGGAATTCCGCGCGCTGTTCGACCGGGTGGTCGCTGCCGTCGAACAACCCGGAACCGGCGCGGACATCCCGCTCGACGTCAAGGGCACCGCTTTCCAGCAACGCTGCTGGCAGGCGCTGCGGCAGATCCCGCCGGGCGAGACCCGCAGCTATGGCGAACAGGCGGCGATGCTCGGCAACCCCAAGGCCAGCCGCGCGGTCGGCAGCGCCAACGGGGCCAACAACATCGCCGTCCTCATCCCCTGCCACCGCGTGATCGCCGCTGACGGCACGCTGGGCGGCTATGCCTATGGGCTCGATATCAAGACCGAACTGCTGAAGAGGGAAGCGCAATGACGATCGATGCGCGCAAACACGAGACCTTCGCCGCGCTGCATGTGCCGGGCGACCCGGTCATCATCTACAACATCTGGGACGCCGGATCGGCCCGGGTCGTGGCCGGGGCAGGGGCGAAAGCCATCGCCACCGGCAGCTATGGCGTGGCCGAGGCGCATGGCTACAAGGACGGCGAGACCTTCCCCTTCGAACTCGCGCTGGCCAATTGCCGCGAGGTGGTGAGCGTGACCGACCTGCCGGTGAGCATCGACCTCGAGGCCGGCTATGGCGAGACGCCCGAAGCCGTCGCCCGCTCCGCCGCCGCAGTGGTGGAAGCTGGCGCGGTCGGCATCAACCTGGAGGATCGCGCCCCCGGCGAAACCGCGCTGCTGCCGGTGGAAACCGCCTCCGCCAACGTCGCTGCCGCAGCTGCCACCGGCCTGTGGGTCAACGCCCGCACCGACGTCTATCGCGGCGTCAGCCCGGACGACTACACCCCCGCGATGATCGAGGAGACCATCGCCCGCGCCGAAACCTATGCCGCAGCGGGTGCCGGCAGCCTGTTCGTCCCCTTCCTCGGCGACCACGCGACCATCGCCGCAATCTGCGACCGCTCCCCGCTCCCGGTCAACGTCCTATGGGCCCCGGGCCGCGGGACCCATGCCGAGCTGGCGGCGCTGGGCGTGGCGCGGATCAGCTACGGCCACGGGCCGTGGGCGGCGGCGATGGAATGGCTGGGGGAGAGGGCGCGCGAGGTGTTTGGGTGAGCGGTGTCTCGCGAGCGAAGAAGAGGTGATTGTCTCTTCCCGACCGTGCCATTTTTTGGAAAATACTAGCTTCATTGATACCTCCTGTTACTCTCCTGCGCGATGAGCTGGTCCAACTGGTCAGGCAGCGTAGGCGCGGAGGGTACGGTCCATCGACCGCAGACCGAGGAAGAGCTCGGTGCACTGGTGCGTGCCGCAAGCAAGGTCAGGCCCACTGGTGCCGGGCACTCGTTCATGCCGCTGTGTGCCAGCGATGAAGCCATCTTCAGCCTGGCCGAGATGGAAGGTCGGCTCACAATTGCCGCCGACCGGACGACCGCGCGTATCCCCGCCGGCTGGAGCATCAAGCGGCTGACGCAGGAGCTGTGGTCGCAGGGACTGGCACTGGAGAATCAGGGCGACGTCAATCCGCAGTCGCTTGCCGGCGCGATGGCCACCGGGACTCATGGCACCGGCCGGGACCTGGGCAGTATTGCAACATTCGCGCGCGGCTTCCGCCTGGTCGGGGCCGACGGCACCGCGACCTGGTGCGACGCGACGACGCAAGCAGAGCTGTTCGAAGCCCAGCGGTTGTCGCTGGGGATGTTCGGCATCGCGACGGAAATCGAGTGCGATGTCGTCCCCGCCTATCACCTCGTCGAGCGGATCGAGAAACGCCCATGGGCCGAAGTCCGTGAGAAATACTTCGAAATGGCGGCCGAACTGCGTCACGTCGAGTTCTGGCTTTTTCCTCACGCCGACGACGTGATCCTGAAGACGCTGGAGCCTTGCGATCCATGCGATCCGCCGCCCACCACGACCGACATGGAAGAGGCCACCTTCCGCCGCCTGCTCAATATTGGGGCAACGGTTCCCGCGCTGGTGCCGACGCTGCAGAGGCTGATGATGCGCAGCAATATGAGCGGCCATCGTCGCGGGCCCGCACACACGATCTTTGCCTCCGACCGCACCATTCCATTCGAGGAAATGGAGTACGAGATGCCTGTCTCGGTCGGACTGGAAACGCTGGAAGAGGTGGTCGGCTGGATCCGCAAGAAGCGGTTGCCGGTGTCGTTCCCGTTCGAGTTCCGCATCGTTGCTGCCGACGATATCTGGATGAGCCCGATGAACGCCGGTCCGGTGGCAGCGATTTCCATGCATCAGTATGCGAAGATGCCGTGGCGCAAACTCTTTGCCGAGGCCGAGGCCATCTTCCGCGCCCATGGGGGGAGGCCGCATTGGGCCAAGCGTCATACGCTGCAGCGCGGTGATGTCGATGCGCTCTATCCCATGGCAGAGCGCTATCGCGAAGTGCGCCGCGCGGCCGATCCAACCGGAAAATTCCTGAACCCGCATCTTGAGGAGCTGTTCAGCTGATGGACGACCGAGAGCTCCATGAACACCTGATTGGCCAGCAGGGATCGCGCGCCGCGCTCAACACGCCTGTCCTCGTGCTCGATCTCGACCGGCTCGAGCGCAACATTGCCGCGATGCAGGCGAAAGCGATGGAAAAGGGTGTAGCGTTGCGTCCCCATGCCAAGACGCACAAGAGCGTCGACATCGCGAAGCGGCAGGTTGCCGCCGGTGCGGTCGGCATCTGCTGTGCAAAAATCGGTGAGGCCGAAGTCATGGTCGATGCCGGGATTGCGGGCGTGCTGATTACGTCGCCCGTGGCTGCCCCCGCGGCGATCGCCCGGCTGGGACAACTAGCTGGTCGCGCCGAAGGCCTGATGGCGACGGTCGACCATCCGCAGGTGGCGCGCGCAATCGATGCTGCCCTGGCCGATAGCAAGGCGATGCTCGATGTTATCGTCGATATCGATCCCGGCATCCGCCGCACCGGGGTCGCTTCGGCAGAAGCAGCCGTCGAACTGGCGCGAGCGATTGCCGATTGCGGGCACCTGCGTTTGCGCGGGGTACAGTTCTATTGCGGGGTGCAGCAGCATATCGAGGATTTCGCCGCACGCAGGGAAGCTATCGAAGAACGAACGGACTATCTCCGAACCGTTGTAGATGCGCTTTCCGAGGCTGGCTTTCCGCCTGAGATCGTTACCGGTTCCGGCACTGGGACCCATGCGATCGACCTCAAGCTGGGTGTTTTTACCGAGCTCCAGGCCGGATCCTATGTCTTCATGGATACGCAGTATCTCGATTGTGACCTCGACGGCAGCGGTGAAGCGCCATTCGAGACGTCGCTAGCGGTCGACTCCCGCGTGGTCAGTGCGAACCACAGCGCCCTCGTCACGATCGATTCCGGGTTCAAGTCATTGTCGACCGACGGGGGCAGCCCGCGGGTCAGCAGCGGCGCAGCGCCAGAGACGGTGTTTGCGTTCATGGGCGACGAGCACGGCGCGCTTGTGGGGCCGGATATCGGCACCAGCTTGCGCCCCGGGGATCTCGTGAGCCTTGTGGTGCCGCACTGCGATCCGACCGTGAACCTGTATGACAACTATCACGTGGTGCGGGATGGTACGCTCGTTGGTATCTGGCCTGTCAGCGCGCGCGGTCGAGCGCGGTAGCTCTTCCGATCAGGCCCAGACTATTGCAGCAAAGTGTTACTCCCACCTTTGCCCCGCGCGCCGCCCCGCAAAGGGACAGGTCGGTGCCACGCCGCTTGCCGCGATTGACTTGGGCCCCGGATTGCGATTCTTTGGACTGACAAGGCTCGAATGGCCGACAGGAAGGATCGCATGACCGATACAGCCCCCACACCCGACAGCCCCGAAACCCCGCTCTGGCGCAAGGTCTGGGACTTCCCGCTGGTGACGCTGGTCGTCGCCACCGCGCTGGTGCTGGGCGTTAGCGCCGCGATCGGGTTCGTCGCTGCGCGCCTGCCGCTGGAGGAAGGGCTGCTTAAGCTCGCCATCAGCGTGGCGATGCACGTCGTCATCCTGTTCGCTCTCTACAAGCTGGTGATCTGCGAACTGGGCGCGCGCAAACACGATGACCTCGCTTTGCCGGGCGCCGCGCGCGAGCTGGGGCTGGGTATTGCCGGCGCCTTCGCGCTGATGACGCTGATCGTCGGGCTTGCCGCCGTGCTCGGGGTGTACTGGATCATCGGCTGGGGCGGCATGGCGAGCTGGGCCTGGCTGCTGCTGGTGGCCGGGGTCAATGCGGCGTTTTTCGAAGAGCTGCTGTTTCGCGGTGTGCTGTTCCGCTGGGTCGAGGAATTCGGCGGCAGCTGGGCGGCCTTGGTGGTCAGCTCGGCACTGTTCGGGCTGGTCCATATCAACAATGAGAACGCGACGTGGTTCTCCAGCTTCGCCATCGCCATGGAGGCGGGCGTTTTGCTGGGCGGGGCCTATATGCTCACCCGCTCGCTATGGGCGCCGATCGGACTGCATTTAGGCTGGAACGTGACGCAGGGCTTCGTGTGGGACGTGCCGGTCTCGGGCTTCGACGTTGACGGGTTGGTGCAGGCGCAGCTGGGGGGCAATCCGATCCTGTCGGGCTATCCGTTTGGCCTCGAGGCCTCGGTCATAGCGCTGATCGTGGCGACGACGTTTGGCGTGTGGCTGGTCAAACTGGCGATGGACAAGGGCGAAGTGATGCAGCCATGGTGGGTGCGGCGAGGGGGATAGCGACCCCCTGCAATTCACGCGCCCAGCGCCTATATCGGTTAGCATGAACGGGCATAAGCACCATGATCATGGGGCAAAGGCCGGGCACGAATGCTGCGGCCATGGCGATCACACCCACGACGAAAGCGCACCGGGGGACGGGCGCTTCGACACGGTCCCGGCTGGCTATGCCGGAGCGATCTATACCTGCCCGATGCATCCCGAAGTACGGCAGGTAGCCCCCGGTTCGTGCCCACTTTGCGGGATGGCGCTGGAGCTTGAATCCGCCGCCCATGCCGCTGAAGCGGGACCCAATCCGGAGCTGGCCGATTTCACTCACAGGTTCTGGATCGGCGCGATCCTTACCATTCCTCTGCTGCTGCTGGCGATGGGACCGATGGTTGGGCTCGGCATGCTGCGCGACAGCCTCGGCGAAGGCACCGCGCGGTGGGCAGAGCTGGTGCTGGCAACGCCGGTGGTGCTGTGGTGTGGCTGGCCGTTCCTCGAGCGCGGCTGGGCTTCGTTCCGCTCGCGCAACCTCAACATGTTCTCGCTTATTGCCATGGGCGTCTCTGCCTCGTGGCTGTTCAGTCTCGTGGCAGTCCTCGCGCCGCAGCTGTTCCCGGCCGGCTTCCACGACATGCACGGTAGCGTGCCCGTGTACTTCGAAGCCGCCGCCGTGATCGTAGTACTGGTATTGCTGGGGCAGGTGATGGAACTGCGCGCCCGCGAAGGCACCGGCAAGGCGATCCGTGCGCTGCTGGATCTCGCTGCCAAGACCGCGCGGGTGATCCGCGAGGACGGCAGCGAGGAAGAGATCTCGCTGGAAGAGGTCGCGGTGGGCGACCGGTTGCGCGTGCGCCCTGGAGAGAAGGTCCCAGTCGATGGTGAAGTCGTAGAGGGACATTCCTCGGTCGATGAAAGCATGATCAGCGGCGAGGCAGTGCCGGTCGAGAAATCGGCTGGCGACACGCTGACGGGTGCGACCATCAACGGCACCGGCAGCCTGGTGATGGAAGCACGGTGGATCGGTGCGGACACCGTGCTGAGCCAGATCGTGGAGATGGTGGCAAAGGCGCAGCGATCGCGCGCACCGATCCAGAAGTATGCCGATACCGTAGCCGGCTGGTTCGTCCCGGCAGTGATCGGAGTGGCGGTACTGGCTTTTGCCGGTTGGGCCGTGTGGGGACCGGAGCCGCCGCTTTCCTATGCCCTGATCGCTGCGGTTTCCGTCCTCATCATCGCTTGCCCTTGCGCACTGGGCCTGGCGACCCCGATGTCGATCATGACTGCGACCGGGCGCGGGGCGCAGGTCGGGGTGCTGATCCGCGATGCCGAAGCGCTCGAGCGGTTCGAGAAGATCGATACGCTGGTCGTCGACAAGACCGGGACGCTGACCGAAGGCAAGCCGCGGCTGGTGGCAGTGCTGCCTGGGAATGGCATGCCTGAAGACGAATTGCTGCGCTTGGCTGCATCGCTGGAACGCGGGTCCGAGCATCCGCTGGCAGAGGCGATCGTGGCCGGGGCCGAAGCACGTGGTCTTGCACTGGCCAAGGCGGAGGAATTCCAAGCGGTCACAGGCAAGGGTGTTAAAGGTCGGATCGATGGCAAGCAGGTTGCGCTGGGCAATCGCGCCTTGATGGAAGACCTCGGGCTCGATGTCGCAGGGCTGGTCTCGACAGCCGATGCCCGCCGCGATGATGGCGAGACCGTCATGTTCGTTGCTTCGGGCGATCGGGTCGCAGGCATGGTCAGCGTGGCGGACCCGGTCAAGGCGAGCACGCCCGATGCGCTGGCTGCGCTACACAAGCTGGGCCTGACCATCATAATGGCGACCGGCGACAACACCCGCACAGCGCGGGCTGTCGCCGCACGGCTGGGTATAGATGAAGTGCGCGCCGATGTGTTGCCGGCAGACAAGGCCCGGATCATCGCCGAGCTGCAACAGCATGGGCGCAAGGTCGCGATGGCGGGTGACGGGGTCAACGATGCGCCGGCCCTGGCGCAGGCCGATGTCGGCATTGCCATGGGCACGGGGGCCGATGTCGCTATCGAAAGCGCCGGCATAACGCTGGTCAAGGGCGATCTCGATGGCATCGTCCGGGCGCGCAAGCTGGCGCGGGCGGCCATGCGCAACATCCGCCAGAACCTGCTGTTCGCGCTCGGCTACAACGCTCTGGGCGTGCCGGTCGCGGCCGGGGTCCTCTATCCCTTCTCCGGCATCCTTATCAGCCCGATGTTCGCCGCTTTTGCTATGAGCGCATCGTCGATCTCGGTGGTGACCAATTCGCTCAGGTTACGCGCGGTGGAGATCTGAAGTAGCGGATCAGTCGCGTGCCCACCCATCCTTTGCCGGCTCCAGCGTGTCGAGGAATTTCTCCGCGCTGGCGAGGTACTCGGCCTGCTTCGCCTCATCCATCCGGTCCCACGTTGAATAGATCCGCCCGATGCGCGGGTTCACCTCCAGCCGTTCGCGGTGGCGGTCCATGAAGTGCCAGTAGAGCGCGTTGAAGGGGCAGGCGCCTTCGCCGGTCTTCTTGCTGACGGAGTAGGCGCAGCCGGAGCAGTAGTTGCTCATCTTGTTGATGTAGTTGCCACTCGCCGCATAGGGCTTGGAGGCTAACTTGCCGCCGTCGGCATAGAGCACCATGGCGCTGACGTTGGGCAGCTCGACCCATTCGAAGGCGTCGGCATAGACCGCCAGGTACCAGTCCTGCACCGCCTTCGGCTCAATCCCGGCGATCAGCGCGAAATTGCCCAGTACCATCAGCCGCTGGATGTGGTGGGCGTGGGCGTTCTCGCGAGTAGAGCGGATAGAATCGGCGAGGCAGCGCATGTCGGTCTCGCCAGTCCAGTAGAACTCCGGCAGCGGGCGGGTGGCACCGAGTTCGTTGGCCTCGGCCAGCCCCGGCATGAAGCGCCAGTAGAAGCCGCGGACATACTCGCGCCAGCCGATCAGCTGGCGAATGAAGCCCTCGACCGCGTTGAGCGGAGCGCGACCCTCGCGATACTCCTCCTCCGCCCGGCGGCACAACTCGACCGGATCGAGCAGGCCGAGGTTGATGCTGGTCGAGAGCATTGAGTGGAACAGGTCGTCCTCGCCATGAATCATGGCATCCTGGTAGTCGCCGAACTGCGGCAGACGCTCGGCAAAAAAGGCATCGGCTGCCTGCTCGGCCTCGTCACGGGTGACGGGCCACTGGAAGGGTTCGAGATCGCCGAAGTGGTCGCCGAAGCGCTCTGCCACGAGGTCCAGCACCTCGCGAGTGATTGCGTCAGGCTCGAACAGCGGGCGTTGCGGGGCCGAGAGGCCTTGCTTGGGCGGCTTGCGGTTCTCGCTGTCGTAGTTCCACTGTCCGCCCTCGGGCTCCTCCCCCTTCACCAGCAGGCCGGTCTTGCGGCGCATTTCGCGGTAGAAGAACTCCATCCGAAGCGTCTTGCGCCCCTCGGCCCAGTCGTTGAATTCGGACTTGCTGCACAGGAAGCGGTCGTCGGGCAGTATATGGATTTCGCAGTCGAACTTGTCGGGCCATTCCTCAATCGCCTGCTGTACCCGCCATTCGCCGGCTTCGACGACATGGACCGCGCGCGGGGAGTGCCGATCGATTGCCCGCGCGACTTCGCCGGTGAAGCTGCCGGAGTTGTCCTCGTCGGTCAGCTTCACATAGTCCACCGTCCAGCCGGCATCTTCCAGCTCAGCCGCGAAATGTCGCATTGCGGAGAAGATCAGCGCGATCTTCTGCTGGTGGTGTTTCACGTAGGTGGCTTCGTCCCACACCTCCATCATCAGGATGACGGTGTCGTCCTTGGCCCGCCCCCGGATGGAGGCGAGGGCACGGGTCTGCTGGTCGCCGAGGATGGGGACGAGGATTGGGCCGGGTTCGGACATGGTGGCCTAACGCACGAAGTTCCCGTGCGCTCCCGCGCAGGCGGGAGCCTCAGGAAATCAGGTGGTCCGGCAGTGGCCCGAGGTACCCGCCTTCGCGGGTACGCACCCTCAATCCAGCTTGGGCGGCATACCCGGCTCGGCCTTTGCCATGGCGGCCTGATAGGCGGGGCGCTCGCCGATGCGCTTGAGATAGGCCTGCAGGTTCGGCATGCCGTCGATAGCCATGCCGCTCATCGCGCGGCTGGTGGTTAGCTGGAAGCCCATCATGATATCCGCCGTGGTCAGCTGCGAGCCGCCGAAATACTCGGCCTCGCCCAGCCGCTTCTCGACGATGGCCCAACCCTTGGCGTTGCGATCGGCAACGAAGGGCGGCATCTCGCCGCCATCGATCATGCGGCTGGCAACCAGCGCCATCATGCCGTTGGTCATGAAGGTCGCATTGGCCCAGTGGTAGTAGAACAGATGGTCGGCGAAGTCGGGATGATCGGGACCGGGGACGAGATCGGTATCCGGCGCATGCTTGGACACGATCCAGTCGATGATCGCACCGCTTTCGCCGAGCACGAAGTCTCCGTCGGTTATGACCGGGGCAATGCCCATCGGGTGCAGCGCCTTGTACTCGTCGGGTGCCAGGTTGTTGTCGGTGCGGCGATTGTAGAGCTTGACCTCGTAATCGATGCCCAGTTCCTCGCACAGCCACACGATACGTTCGGATTGCGACAGGCGCAGGTGGTGGACAGTGAGCATCGGGCAAGTTCCTCTCAAACGAAGCTGTAGGGATCGATATCGATCGATACGCGCACACCACGCGGGAAGTCCAGCGGCGCGAGCCAGTCGCGGATGGCATCCTGCACGCGCGCCGAACGGCGGGCGTTGATCAGCAGGCGATAGCGATAGCGCCCGCGCAGCATGGCAAGCGGGGCCGGGGCCGGGCCGATGATGGCGATGTCCTCGATTCGCGGGCGGGTGTCACCGATGCGATTGGCGGCTTCGCGCGCTTCGGCCTCGTCTTCGCTGGAGACGATGATCGCGGCCCAGCGGCCGAAGGGCGGCGCGCCGGCATGGCGGCGGGCCTCGGTCTCGGCTTCGTAAAAAGCGTCGCGGTCGCCCGCCTCCAGTGCGGCGATGACCGGGGCTTCCGGGTGTCGGGTCTGGATCAGCACTTCGCCGGGCTTCGATCCGCGCCCGGCGCGCCCGGCGACTTGCGCCACCTGCTGATAAGTCCGCTCGGCTGCGCGCAGGTCCCCGCCCTCGAGGCCAAGGTCGGCATCGACTACGCCGACCAGCGTCAGTTCCGGAAAGTGGAAGCCCTTGGTCACCAGCTGGGTGCCAACGATGACATCGATCGCTTTGGCCTCGGCCATGGCGACGAATTCCGCCGCCTTGTCGGGCGTGTTGAGAGTATCGGAGGTAGCGACGGCGACCCGCGCTTCGGGCAGGATTTCCGCCACTTCATCCGCGATCCGCTCCACGCCGGGGCCGCAGGCGACCAGGCAATCGGGCTCGCCGCATTCGGGGCAGGTCTCGGGCGGTTGCTCCTCGTGCCCGCAATGGTGGCAGGCGAGCTTGCGGGTGAAGCGGTGCTCGACCAGCCAGGCGCTGCAATTGCTGCACTGGAAGCGGAAACCGCAATTGCGGCAAAGCGTAAGCGGGGCATAGCCGCGGCGGTTGAGGAACAGCAGCGACTGCTCGCCGCGTTCAAGCCGGGCGAACAGCTCGCGCGCCAGCGAGGGGGCTAGCCAGCGCCCGCGTTCGGGCTTTTCCTCCGTCAGGTCGATCAGGCGGATGGTCGGCAGCTCGGCCCCGCCGAAGCGGCTCGGCAGTTCGAGCTTCCGGTAGACCCCGCTCTCCGCCATCTGCAGGCTTTCCAGCGCCGGGGTAGCACTGGCGAGGATCACCGGCATCTGCTCGAAATGCCCCCGCATCACCGCTACGTCGCGGGCGTTGTAGCGGACACCGTCGCCTTGCTTGAAGCTCACCTCGTGCGCTTCGTCGACCACGATCAGGCCGAGATTGGCATAGGGCAGGAACAATGCCGAGCGCGCCCCCACGACAACCTGCGCTTCGCCGGTGGAGATGGCGCGCCAGGCCCGCCTGCGTTCGCTCGATTTCTGGCTCGAATGCCACACCACCGGCGCCGCGCCGAAACGATCCTCGAACCGGCGCAGGAAGGCCTCGGTCAGCGCGATTTCCGGCAACAGCACCAGCACTTGCTTGCCCATCCGCAGCGCCGCCGCGACCGGCTCGAAATAGGTTTCCGTCTTGCCTGAGCCGGTCACCCCGTCGAGCAGGATCGGGCTGAATTCCTCTGCCTCGACCGCTGCTACCAGCTCGTTAGCAACTTCCTGTTGCTCGGGTGACAGGATCGGCTCGGCATGGTCAGGATGGGCGCGGGGGTAGGGGCGGTCGATATCGACCACGACCGGCTCCAGCACGCCCTGGTTCACTAGCCCGCGCAGCACGCCTTCGGAAACATCCGCCAGCTCGGCCAGTTCGCGAATGGTCGCCTGCTCGCCATCGAGCCGTTCCATCGCCTGTTCGCGCTGCGGGGTCATCCGCTCGGGCATGCCGCCGCTCAATCGGTATTCGGTCGCGGTTGATGGGCCACGCAACGCGCCACCGCTGGAGAGCACCATGCGCGCCACCGCGCTCATCGGCGCGCAGTAGTAGTCCGCCGTCCATTCAACCAGCCGCCGCAATTCCGGCCTGAGCGGGGGGACAGGGACGATATCGCGCAACGGCCGTAGCTTGGCATCGGGCACCGATTGCGCCGGCAGCCGGTCTTCTTCCCACACCACGCCTAGGATCTCGCGCGGACCGAGCGGGGCGACCACTACGCTGCCCGGCACTACGCTCATGCCATCAGGCACCCGGTAGTCGAGCACCGGGAGCGCGGCATTGAAAGTGAGCAGGCGAGCGCGGTTCATCGTGGCATCATATGGCGAGGGGCAGTAGTGTCCCGCAAGCAAGGAGGCTGCGAAATGACCGATATTCTCACCCGTCGCCGGATGCTCGCGGGCATGGGCGCGGCTTCGTTGCTGGCGTTGCCGGCGTGTTCGACCGTCGGCGGCGGCTACAGCCTGACCGAAGCGATCCGCCGCTTGCTGCTGCTCTCCAGCGAGCGCGCCTTTGCCCGGCTGGCCGCGCCCGGTGGATTCTGGGACGAGCAAGTCGCGCGCATCGGCCTGTCTTCGCTGCTAGGCGCGCGCGGGGACGTGCTCTCGCGCATTCTCACTTCGCAGCTGTTCAAGGACCGGCTGGAACGCGCCTTCGCCGGCTTTGCGGTCGATGCCAGCTATCGCGCAGCGCCGGTGGTGACGGAGGCAGTGCGGACCATCGGCTTTGCCAACGCGGTCGACCTCGTTCGCGGCGGGCCCAGCGCGGCGACCGATTTCCTCAAGGCGGACATGGGCACGGCCTTGATCGATGCCGTGCTGCCCGGCCTCGACCAGGCCATCCGCGTGGCCGAGGACCCGCTGGTTGCGCAGGCGGTCAATGCCATCACCGGGGTCGATGTGACCGGCGTCGCCCGCCGCGTGGGCAACCGGGTCAACGACGCCATCTGGGCGGAGATGGGCAAGGAAGAGGCGTTGATCCGCCGCGATCCCGGCAGCACCAATGACGCGCTTCTCATCGGGGTATTCGGAGTCGGTTCGCGGCTGTAAGTTTCGACAGCGGACGAAGGGCGGGGCTAGCGAGCGCCCGCATGCTTCGGTAGGGAACCGGGGAATCACTTTTCCGGAGCTCAAGCACTCATGAAATTCTTCGCCGACACAGCCGAGATCGACGACATCAAGGAACTGGCCGCCACCGGCCTGCTCGATGGCGTGACCACCAATCCTTCGCTGATCGCCAAGTCGGGGCGGGATTTCATGGAAGTGACCAAGGAAATCTGCGGCATCACCGACGGTCCGGTCAGCGCCGAAGTGGTCGCGCTCGATCACGCCACGATGATGAAAGAGGCCGATGTCCTCAGGAAAATCGCTGACAATGTCTGCATCAAGGTTCCGCTGACGGTCGATGGCCTCAAGACCTGCAAGGCGCTGACCGACGATGGCACGATGGTGAACGTCACGCTCTGCTTCAGCGCCAACCAGGCGCTGCTCGCGGCCAAGGCAGGGGCTACGTTCGTTTCGCCCTTCGTCGGACGGCATGATGACAATGGCGTCAACGGCATGGACCTGATCCGCGACATCCGTCACATCTACGACAACTACGCCTTCGATACCGAGATCCTCGTCGCCAGCGTGCGCCACGTTACGCATGTGCTGGAGAGCGCATTGATCGGGGCCGATGTGATGACTGCGCCGCCCAAGGTCATCAAGGCGCTGTTCAACCATGTGCTGACCGACAAGGGCATCGAAGGCTTCCTCAAGGATTGGGAAGCCACCGGGCAGAGTATTCTGTGATCGCATGAGTCCCTGCGCAGGCAGGGACCTCTCTCCACCAGCGTTTTGCTAGTGGGAGGAGGCCCCTTACTTCGCTGGGACGCACAAGGATTTTATGAGCGACGAATCCCCCCTCGACAGCTTCAAACGCGCGCTGACCGGTACGGCGCGCGCGCTGGCGCATGAGCCGGAGATCGAAGTCGCGTGGAGCGCGGACAGCCCCAGCGCGCAGGGCAAGAATTTCCGCGTCCCGCTACCGGGGCGCAACGTCCCGCCCGACCAGGCCGCCGAAGCGCGCGGCTTTGCCGACAGCTTTGCGCTCAAGCTGAGGCACCACAACCAGACGCTGCATGATCGCCATGCGCCGAGCGATCCGGTCGCACGCGCTTGTTACGACGCGATCGAGCAGGTCCGCTACGAAGCGATCGGCTCCAACAACTACGGCGGGATTTCGGAAAACCTCGACGCGGCGCTGGAACTGCGGACCGCCACCGATCCCATCGCCCGCGCACAGAACGACAGCGAAGTGCCGCTGCAGACCGCGCTCGGCCTGATGCTGCGCGAAAGCCTGACCGGCAAGCCGATCCCGGATCGTGCCAGGGCCGGGGTGGAGATGGTGCGCGAATATATCGAGAGCCGCACCGGCAGTGATTTCGAGGACCTGGCCGGATCGCTCGACGACCAGAAGGCGTTCCAGTCGCTCGCACTCGACATGCTGCGGCACCTCGAGTTGACCGATGCCACCGATGCGCCCGACGACAGCGGCGACGAAGACGGCGACAACGAGGACGGCGAAGAGCAGGACCAGGACGAGAACGAAGACGAGACCGGCGGCGACCAGCAGCCGCAGCCCGCCGAGGCGGCCGGCGAAACGCAGGAAGGCGAGGCCGACGGCGAAACCGAAGCCGAAGTCGGCGACGAAATGGCCGACGGCGATCCGGGCGACGATGGCGAGGAAGGCATGATGCCGGTCCGGCCCAACCGCCCGTGGACCGAGCTGCCCGAACATTTCGACTACAAGCCTTACACCGAAGCCTTCGATGAAGTGATCGAAGCGCCCGAGCTCTGTGATGCCGAGGAGCTCGACCGCCTGCGCGCCTATCTCGACAGCCAGCTGACCGGGTTGCAGGGCGTCGTCACCCGGCTCGCCAACCGGCTCCAGCGCCGCCTGATGGCGCAGCAGAACCGCAGCTGGGATTTCGACCAGGAAGAAGGGCTGCTCGATGCCGCACGGCTCGCCCGCGTCGTCATCAGCCCGGGCCATTCGCTCAGCTACAAGATCGAGCGCGAAACCGAGTTCAAGGACACCATCGTCACGCTGCTGATCGACAATTCGGGCTCGATGCGTGGCCGCCCGATCAGCATCGCCGCGATCAGCGCCGACATCATGGCGCGCACGCTGGAGCGGTGCGGGGTCAAGACCGAGATACTTGGTTTCACGACCCGCGCGTGGAAGGGCGGGCAGTCCAGAGAGAAATGGCTCGCCGACGGCAAGCCAGCGCAGCCCGGCCGCCTCAACGACCTGCGCCACATCCTCTACAAGAAGGCCGACGAACCGTGGCGCCGCGCGCGCCGCAACCTCGGCCTGATGATGCGCGAAGGGCTGCTCAAGGAGAACATCGACGGCGAAGCGCTGCTGTGGGCGCACAACCGCCTGATCGCCCGGCCGGAGGATCGCCGTATCCTGATGGTCATCAGCGATGGCGCGCCGGTGGACGACAGCACGCTCAGCGTCAACAGCGCGGGCTATCTCGAAAGCCACCTGCGCAAGGTGATCGACTGGATCGAGAAGCAGTCACCCGTGCAGCTGGTCGCCATCGGCATCGGGCACGACGTGACGCGGTATTACAAGCGCGCGGTGACGATCATGGATGTCGAACAGCTCGGCGGAACGATTATCGAGCAGCTGGCTGATTTGTTCGAGGTGGAGTGATGGGCGAGTGAACGACAGTCTCCTCACTGCCATTATCAACGGGGCTTTTCTCGTCGTGGGTGTATTCCTCGGCTTCGGTTCCACCTTCATTAACTCTTGGGTGAGCATAGCCGCAAGGAAAAGTCGGAAGATAAGAAGCGGCTAGAGAAGGAGTACGCAGTGCTCCATGGGGCATTCGCGGTAACAAATTTCCTGAAGTCGCGACTCAACGATTATGAGAAAAGTAGAAGCGTCAGCGGTCTTGCGCGACTAGTGGTGGCGGAGACCTATGTTCGAAACCTGATCGAAAGGGCTCCGGGCGAGAGCGACCGACTGATGGTCTCGTTGGTCGCGCTTGGACTAAGATTAGAAGCCCTTCTATTCTGTGTTGGCGAATTGCTGGGCGCTGCTGACGAAGGTAGAAATTTTTCGATGTCCAGTTTTGACGTGGCATTCCGCGAACTTGATCAAGCAATTGAAACGGTTGATATTATCGTGACTGGCGAATTGCCTTTGATGACTGAAGAGGAACTCGATGAGATACCCGAGGTCGAAATTTCAACATTGCTGAATGAAGAGACCAAATGAACGTCACCGAAGCCGTCCAGTCCCGCCGCTCCGTGCGCGCATTTCTCGACACACCCGTCGACCAGGCCACGCTCACCCGCATCCTCGAAACCGCGCAGCGCTCGCCATCGGGCGGGAACACCCAGCCGTGGCACGGCATCGTCCTGACCGGCGAACCGATGCAGGCGCTGTTTGCCCGGATCGCGCAGGACCTGCCCAAAGGGCGCGAAGCCTTTGCGCCGGAGTATCACGTCTATCCGCCCGAGCTCGATGGCGCCTATGAGCAGCGCCGCCGCGGCGTGGGCGAGGACATGTATGGTGCACTCGAAATCTCCCGCGAGGATAAGGGCCAGCGGCTGATGTGGTTCGCCAACAACTTCCGCGCCTTCGGGGCGCCGGTGCTGATGTTGGTCCACACCCCCCGCTACATGGGCCCGCCGCAGTGGAGCGATATCGGCATGTGGCTCCAGACCATCGGCCTGCTGTGCCGCGAGGAAGGGCTCGACACCTGCTTCCAGGAAGCGTGGGCGGTCTACACGCCGCAAATCCGCGAGATGGTCGATATCCCCGAGGACCACATCTTCTTCTGCGGCGTCGCCATCGGTTATCGCGATCCGGAGGCCCCGGTGAACAACTTCACCGTCGCCCGCGCACCGATAGATGAATGCGTGCGCTGGGAGGGGTGGTGAGACCTGTGGCTGTGCTTCGACAGGCTCAGCACGAACGGGATTAGCTCCAAGTTCCGTTCGGCCTGAGCTTGTCGAAGGCCACGCGCCGACCTATGCGGCCCACCATGACCGATACGCCGCTCCAGCTGTTCAATTCGCTTACTCGAAAGCTCGAACCCTTCGAGCCCGTCCATCCGGGTGAGGCGCGCGTCTATACCTGCGGGCCGACGGTCTACAACTACCCCCACATCGGCAACATGCGCGCCTATGTCTTTGCCGACGTGCTGGGCCGAACGCTGAGCTGGAAGGGCTACAAGCTTACCCACATCATCAACATCACCGATGTCGGCCACCTGACCGACGACGCCGATGCGGGTGAGGACAAGATGGAGAAGATGGCTGCCCAGAAGGCGCAGTCGATCTGGGACATCGCGCGGCACTATACCGAGGCCTATTGGGCCGATGTGAAGGCGCTCAATATCCGCGAGCCGGCCAAGTGGTCGGTGGCGACGGACTACATCGAAGACATGCTGGAGTTCGCGAAACAGATTGCGCCCGAGCACTGCTACGAGCTGGAAAGCGGGCTCTATTTCGATGTCTCGACGGTCGATGATTACGGCAAGCTGGCGCGCGCTGTCACCGAAGAGGGTGAAGGCCGGATCGAGACGGTCGAAGGCAAGCGCAACGCCGCCGACTTCGCCATCTGGCGCAAGACTCCGCCGGGCGAGACGCGGCAGATGGAATGGGACAGCCCCTGGGGCAGGGGCGCGCCCGGCTGGCATCTGGAATGCTCGGTCATGGGCGGTAAGCTGCTCGGCTTCCCGTTCGATATCCACACCGGCGGGATCGATCACCGCGAGATCCACCACCCGAACGAGATCGCCCAGAACCAGGCCTATTGCTGCACCGATGGCCTGAACGTTGCCGAGAACAGCGGCGCGAAAATCTGGATGCACAACAACTTCCTGGTCGAGCGGTCGGGCAAGATGTCCAAGTCGTCGGGCGAGTTCCTGCGGCTGCAACTGCTGGTCGACAAGGGCTACCACCCGCTCGCCTACCGCATGATGTGCCTGCAGGCGCATTACCGCAGCGAGCTGGAGTTCTCGTGGGAGGGGCTGGAAGCGGCGCTGACGCGGCTGAAGCGGATGATGATGGCGGTTGAATCCCTCAAGTCTCGTCATGCTGAACTTGTTTCAGCATCCATGCCGAACTCCGAACCGTGGGTGCGGGCGGAAGGATGGACCCTGAAACAAGTTCAGGGTGACGACTGGGGGAAGCTGGGCGCTGCGGTCGCAAAGTTCGATGCGGCCCTCGGTGATGATCTCAACACGGCGATCGCACTGACTGCGCTGGAAGATGCGCTGGCGACCAAGAAGGTCGAGCCAGCGACGAAACTGGCTTTGGTGGGAGCAATGGACTCTGTCCTCGGCCTCAACCTCTTCAACCTCACCCGCGCCGATCTCCGCATCCGCCCCAGGGACGCGCAGATCACCGAGGCCGAGATCGAAGCCCAGCTGGCCGAGCGTAAGGAAGCCCGCGACGCCAAGGACTTCGCCCGCTCCGACGCGCTGCGCGATGAACTCGCGGCCAAGGGCGTCGAGGTGATGGATGGCGACCCGCTTGGCTGGGAGTGGAAGCTTGGTTCGTGATCTTGCACTATTCCAATATCCCGATTCCAATATCCCGTTCGCGCTGAGCTTGTCGAAGCGCAGCCACGACCGTTGCGGCTGGGCTTCGACAAGCTCAGCCCGAACGGAGCTGGGTAGTGGGGCTGAAGCAGAATGAAACTCTGGCGCCTCACCCGCGCGCCGTTCCTGGCGCTCGACGGGTCGGGGCCGGAAAAGCATGGCGCAAGGTGGGTTTCTCCAGGCCGGCCGGTGGTCAATTTCGCTTCGGAGCCGGGGCTCGCGGTGCTCGTAGTGCTGCGTTACCTGCCGCGCAACCTTGCCGGGATCGACGACGACTACTTGCTCGGCTGGACCGAGATCGATGCCACGCCCGAACGATTGCCATTCGTCGAGGACCAGGCGGAAAAGCGCCGGATCGGCGATGATTGGCTGCAATCCGGTCGCTCACTGCTGGCAGCGGTCCGGTCTGCAGTCCTGCCTGAGGCCGATATCATAATGATGAACCCGGCCCATCCTGCGTCGGCAGCGGTTCGGCCACTTGCCACGAGGCCATTCGACTTCCGCCAGACGCTGAGCCTGCCGCGTTCCTGATCTGTGGGATGGAAGGGAAATGTGGGGGCCGCGGAAGGTGTGTGGAGTGGGATGCGCGGCCCCCGGGGATGCATCGATCGAACGATACAAGGACCCGTTTAGGACGCAGGCCTTTCCCAAACCTTTCGCGAATGTAAAACCCTCTAAAAGTTACAAATTCACGCCTGGTCGCCGCTTGAACGCAGCAGCCAGCAATTGATCGAGAAGCGGGCATCCTGCCAGGCATCGCCGGGCACGTGGACTGTCTCGACCTGGTGGCGTGCGATCGATGGGAAGGCGACCAGCCGGTTATGCTCGGGGGTAATGCGGACCGCCTCAGCATTGCCAAGGTATGGCTTGAGCAGCAGGTCACCGCCGGTGAAGGCGACCTCTGGGCGATGCAGGTAATAGACCATGCTGATCATCCGGTCACCGATGTGCTGGTCGCGGTTGGCGGCGGTCTTGGTGTCGATATGTTCGTTGAAGAACCCGCCATCGCGATGGGCGGCCATCTCGACGTCCCACGCGGCAATGGGAAAAGGCGCTATTCCCACCGCCTTGCACAGGTACTCGAAATGCGCCTCGACCGCCGCAGTGAACTGGCTGCGCGCATCGCCCAGGTCTGCCGTCGCCAGGGCCTGGCGGTGGTGTGCCTTGACTTCGTGGCTGCCGGTATCGACAACTTTGGCCGGCTCGAACAAGCCGGCATTCTCCAGCGCGTGATCGAGCAGTGCCTGCGCCGACTCCGTCGGGAGGAAATTGTCGATCATGGCGAATTTGGGGATCAGGCTGCCGCTCATACGCTGGCATTACCTATCAATATCGCGCTAGGAGACGGTCCAACGCCAAATTGACAGAGGTTGTCCATGCCCGTTGCCGTCCTCTCCGCTCTGGTCCGCCCACTGGTCGAACCGCATCTGCCCGACAGCATAGAAGCGAAATATTTCACCTCTGTCGAGGAATTGCTGGAGCTCGCACCCGAGGCCGAGATCGGCTGGTTCGACCTCGACAAGAAGGAACCGATGGTCGAAGCCGTGAAGCTGGCGACCAGGATGAAATGGATGAGCTCGATCTATGCCGGGCTCGATTTCCTTCCACACGAGCTGATGCTGGAGCGCGGGGTAACCGTGACGAACGGGGTCGGCATCAACGCCATAACCATCGCTGAATATGTCGTGATGGGTATGCTGGTCCACGCCAAGGGCTATCGCGATGTCGTCCGCGCGCAGGAAAAGCACGATTGGCTAGTGGATTCGCCGGGCAAGGTTGAGCTGGCCGGGTCGAAGGCGCTGCTGCTCGGCTATGGTGCCATCGGCAAGCTGATCAAGCCTCGGCTCGAGGCTTTCGACGTTGATGTCACCGTGGTCCGTCGCTCGGGCGGAGAGGGTGTGCTCACACCCGACCAGTGGCGCAGCGAGCTCGGCACCTTCGACTGGGTTATCCTCGCCGTGCCCGCCACCCCCGAGACGACCGGCATGATCGGCAAGGATGAACTGGCGGCGATGAAATCCGATGCAGTGCTGATCAACATCGCACGCGGCGAAGTGGTCGATCAGCCCGCCTTGGTCGAAGCGCTGGAGAGCAAGGCAATCGGCGGGGCATTCCTCGACGTGACCACGCCCGAGCCGCTGCCTGCCGATCACCCGCTTTGGTCGCTCGACAATGCCCATGTCACCATGCACCTGTCGGGCCGGGCGCAGACAAAGATGTTCCAGCGCTCGGCTGAGCGGTTCATCCAGAATTGCCGCAGATATGTGGCGGGAGAGCCGGTCGAACCGCAGTTCGACCTGACGCTGGGGTATTAGGCGATTGCTAGACGTCTTCCAGCAGGAGCAATTCGCATTCCACCAGCATGCGCGGGGCAGGTTCCAGCGCGCTTTCGACCCCGGTCACAGTTGCATCGGCGACCAGCTGGCGAGGGATGGTGAACTCGTGGTCGGGTAGGGCGGCCACCAGTTCTTCGCCCGCAGCCACTGCTTCTACGCCTTCGAACTCCAAGCGCAGCCGGTGTCGCGTGCCGGCGAAAGTGATGCTGGCCCATGCGGTTTCGGAATGGTGCCGGACTTCACCTTGGTTTCCAGAGAGCGCCAACAGGGCGGTTCTCAATCGTTCTCCTGTTGATTTTCTTGCCGGACGCGGTGTGCGGGTCGAGAGAGTAATCTGTTCAGGCCGCATATTGGGCTGCCCGATAGGCGTTCATGAAGCCTTCCACCCTGCGCTCTGTAACCGTGCGCGGAATGCGTCCGTTGCGCAGGTCGAGCACGAAACGCGGGTCCTGGGCGGCGAGGCGACCGAACTTTGTCGCCGCCATGTCCTGTTCGCGCAAAAATTTTTCGATGGTCCTGATGAGCATGCAAGCCTCAATTTCCAAGTCGATTCGCCGTCCAATGGAGTGAGTCGTGAATGTCGAAATCCTACAAGTCTAGGAAAATTCTTTTGCAATTTCCTAAAAAGGGGGAGATAACGTTCCCATGATTGCTGATGCCAGCCAAATTGATGCACGGGCAAAGCTGCTCGAATTGGCCAATCGGTCGGGTGTCAGCCTGTCGAAGCTTTCGGCGTTAATAGGGCGTAATTCCAGCTATTTGCAGCAATTTGTCAAGAGAGGGAGTCCGCGAAAACTGGAAGAGAGGGATCGCCAGACATTGGCGGAGTATTTCAACGTCAGCGAGGAGGAGCTTGGTGGTAGAAAGGAAAAATCCTACATAAATTCCTCTTTGCGGGACGAAGATTTTGTTGCCGTTCCACGCCTTTCGATTGCCGTTTCGGGCCGTCCGGGCCGGTTCACGGGTGGCGAGACCCCGTTCGACAACTTTGGATTCTCCGGCCGCTGGCTGCGTGACAATGGGCTCGATCCTACCATGCTCAGTTCTGTCACTGTGGATGGCGACAGCATGGAGCCGCTGCTGCGGCATGGCGATGAAGTGTTGATCGATCGCCGACCCGGTCCGTGGCGCGACGGAATCCACGTGGTCCGCGTCGCCGGGGCACTGGCGGTCAAGCGCCTCGCCCGCTTGGGACGGAACCGTGTATCGCTGCTGAGCCAGAACTTGGCCTACCCGCCCGTCGATATGGAGGTGAAGGATATAGACGTCATCGGTCGCGTCGTTTGGAAAGGTGGGCGAGTCTGACCCTTGCGCTTCGCCTCAGGCCAAGCCACATCGTGCCGTATGACCGAAACCGCGACCCTACCGCCGATGAAAGCCGGGATCATTCCCGTTACGCCGCTCCAGCAGAACTGTTCGGTGATCTGGTGCACCAAGACCAACAAGGCGGCGCTGATCGATCCGGGCGGCGACCTTGACAGGCTCAAGGCCGGCCTCGCCAAGATCGGGGCAGAGCTGGAGAAAATCCTCATCACCCACGGCCATATCGACCACTGCGGCGAGGCCGGGGTGCTGGCGAAGGAAATGGGCGTGCCGATCGAGGGCCCGCACGAAGCCGACCGATTCTGGATCTCAAGGCTCGACGAGGATGGCGCGAAATACGGCATCCGCGGCGAAGTGTTTGAACCCGACCGCTGGCTCGAGGATGGCGACACAGTGACCGTCGGTGAACTCGAGCTCGACGTCATCCATTGCCCCGGCCACACCCCAGGCCACGTAGTTTTCTACCACGCCCCCAGCAAGTTCGCGATCGTCGGCGATGTCCTGTTCCAGGGCAGTATCGGGCGCACTGACTTCCCGATGGGCAACCACCAGGACCTGATCGACGCGATCACCAAGAAGCTGTGGCCGCTGGGCAATGACGTGACCTTCATCCCCGGCCATGGGCCCACGAGCACCTTTGGCCAGGAACGCAAGACCAACGCTTTTGTGAGCGATTACGCGCTGGGGTGAACAGTTGCCCCCCGTGGCTGTGCGACGGGGGGGCCGGATTGCTACATCAACCCCAGCGCGATCAGCACTGCCACGATGGCGAGGCCCAGCTGGGTCAGCATGGTCACCAAAACGCCTACCGTGCGGCCCTTGGCGAATGTGCCGCCGTCCATGCCGAGGCCATGTGCGACACGCCCCAGCATGTATATACCGGCAACCCACGCCAGCCACGGCTGGCCCTTGCCGGCGAGTTCGATCGCGGCGACCAGGATCAAAACGAAGGCGGTGTTCTCGACAAAGTTGAGCTGGGCGCGCATGCGGGCGGTCAGCGGTCCACCCGAATCGTCACCAATGGAAATCTTGTGCTTGGCCCGCAGTTGCCCGACTCGAATACCGAGCCAGATGTTGATCAACGCCGCCGCAGCAGCAGCGGTCAGGGTTACAGGTAGCAGCATCGAGGTCTCTCCCATTTGGTTTTCAATTGCTACTTATTGCCCGGATTGCTTGCAACACAAGCAAATTCGGCTATAGGGCGCGTCTTCCCGTCAGGGCCGGGCACCCGATTCACGCACACTTGTGCGCGCCGGATGCTTCGCCTAGGGCGGTTTCGACATAGACAAATTCGATTGAATTCAAGGAACAGGTGCCGCCATGGCTGTCCCTAAGAGAAAAGTATCGCCGCATCGCCGTGGCAACCGTCGTGCCCATGATTCGCTGAAGGTCGAAGCCTTCCACGAATGCAACAACTGCGGCGAACTCAAGCGCCCGCACAACATGTGCGGCCACTGCGGCTTCTACAACGGCCGCGAAGTCCTCGCCCCGAGCCTTTAATTTCCGCTAGCGGGAGAACGCCATGAGCCTGCCGCGTATCGCCATCGATGCGATGGGCGGCGATGAAGGCGTTCGGGTGATGATCGATGGCGCGGCAGAGGCCCGCCGTCGACATGACCAGTTCAAGTTCCTGCTGGTCGGCGACCAGCAGCGGATCGAGCGCGCGCTCGAGGCGCACCCCAATATGCGTGGTGCCTCCGAAATCCTCCATGCCGACGATGTCGTGGGTGGCGATGAAGTGCCGACTCAGGCGCTGCGCCGGGCCAAGACCACAAGCATGGGCCTGGCCGTCAATGCAGTGAAGGTTGGTGAGGCAGGCGCTGCGGTGAGTGCCGGCAACACTGGCGCGCTGATGGCGATGAGCAAGCTGGCGCTGCGCACCATGCCCGGGATCGACCGGCCGGCGCTGGCCGGTATCATGCCCACGCTGACCGATGACGATGTCATCATGCTCGACCTTGGTGCCAATACCGAAGCCGATGCCCGCAACCTCGTCCAGTTCGCGATCATGGGGGCGGCCTATTCGCGCATCCTGACCGGGCGTGAAAAGCCCCGCGTGCGCCTGCTCAATATCGGCACTGAAGAGATCAAGGGCTTCGACCGGCTGCGCGAGGCGGCGGCCCAATTGCAGGAAGCCCATCTCGACATGCAGTTTGACGGCTATGTCGAAAGCGACAAGATCAATCGTGGCGAAGTCGATGTGGTGGTGACGGACGGGTTCTCCGGAAATATCGCATTGAAGGCGATCGAAGGCACTGCGCGCTTCGTGACTGACTTGCTGCGCCGCGCCTTCACCAGCTCGATCCGCTCCAAGGTCGGTTTTCTTGTCTCGCGCCCCGCGACCGAGCTGCTCAAGCATCACCTCGATCCGAACAACCACAATGGCGCAGTTTTTCTCGGGCTCAACGGCGTTGTGGTGAAAAGCCACGGCAGCGCCAATGCCACCGGTGTCGCCAATGCCGTGGCGGTTGCCGCCCGCTTGCTGGAAGACAAGCTCACTGAACGTATCGCGTCCGACCTGCACGAGCTGGGCGACCGCATGTGGCACGCGACCGGTACCAACGGCGGCAATGGAAACAATGGCGGCGGCGTCGAAGCCGGGGACTCCAAGTGATCCGTTCGGTCATCCGGGGCAGCGGATCGGCCTTGCCTGCGCGCTGCGTGCCGAATGCCGAACTGGCCGAGCAGATCGACACCAGCGACGAATGGATCGTCGAGCGAACCGGCATCCGCCAGCGCTATATCGCCGGCGAGGGCGAGACGACCTCGACACTGGCGATCGAAGCGGCGCGCAAGGCGTTGGCCGCGGCCGACATGGACCCGGCATCGATCGGGCTCATCATCCTCGCCACCGCTACGCCCGACAACACCTTTCCTGCCACCGCGACCAAGGTGCAGAGCGCGCTGGGCGCGCATGGCTGCATCGCGTTCGACGTTCAGGCCGTTTGCTCAGGTTTTCTCTACGCCCTGGCGACTGCCGATTCGCTGCTCAAGACCGGCATGGCGAAACGCGCGCTGGTCATCGGGGCGGAAACTTTCAGCCGGATCCTCGACTGGGAAGACCGCACCACTTGCGTCCTGTTCGGAGATGGTGCCGGTGCCATGGTGCTCGAAGCGGTCGAGGGGGACGAGAACGATACCTCGGCCCCTGGCATCATCTCGAGCCGCTTGCACGCCGACGGTGCACAGCACGACCTGCTCTATGTCGATGGCGGTCCGTCCACGACGCAAACGGTCGGCCACCTGCGCATGAAGGGCCGTGAAGTCTTCCGCCATGCGGTCGTAAACCTTGCCGAAGTCTTGAATGAAGTCCTTGAGGATGCAGGGGTTTCTGCCAGCGATATCGACTGGGTGGTGCCGCACCAGGCCAATGCCCGGATCCTCGACGCGACCGCGCGCAAGCTGGGCCTGCCTATGGAAAAGGTCGTCGTCACTGTCGATCGCCATGCCAATACATCTGCGGCTTCCGTGCCGCTGGCGTTCGATACGGCGATGCGGGACGGGCGCATCAAGCCCGGAGACCTGGTGATGTTTGAAGCCATGGGTGGCGGCTTCACCTGGGGTGCCAGCCTCACCCGGCTGTAACCGACATGTAAGATGTAAAATGGATTTCCACCGCTAAATAGGCGGTCGGAAAGGATTTCTTGTGCTACCTGCGTTGCGAACAGGTCGCAAAAGGTATACGTTGTTAACATGAAACCGTGATAATCGGGGCGCGTTAGGAAGACGAGGAGGGAGGCACATGTCGCGATCGGTGGGAACGCTGACACGGGCTGACCTGGCCGAAGCCATCAACCGCAAGATGGGTTTCAGCCGGGCGGAATCGCTGGAGATGGTGGAGGCCATTCTCAACCACATGACGGCCGCGCTCGAACGTGGCGAGAATGTCAAAATCTCCGGATTTGGCAGCTTTGTCTTGCGCGACAAGAGGGAGCGCATTGGCCGCAATCCCAAGACCGGCGTCGAGGTGCCGATAACTCCGCGCCGGGTCATGACATTCCGCGCCAGCCAGCTATTACGGGAGAAGATAGCTAAGGGAGGCTGAGCGTGACGACATTCGACGATGGCAAGGACGAGGGAGCCCTCAGGACCATCGGCGAAGTCGGCAACGCGCTGGGCCTCAAGCCCCATGTGCTGCGCTATTGGGAAGAACAGTTCCCGATGCTCCAGCCGCTGAAGCGCAGCGGCAATCGCCGGTACTATCGCCCGGAAGACGTAGCGCTGGTCGAGACGATCGACCGGCTGGTCAACCATGAAGGCTACACGCTGAAGGGGGCCAGGCAGGCGATCACCGAGGGCAAGGTGGAGCCGGTTCCATCGCTGGAGCAGTCGGTCGATGGGCGCGGTGCAATCCGGGATACATCACCAGTTCAAGCGCAAACCGGACCCGAAGTTGAAGGTGACGAGAACCCGAACACGGTTGCGCCGGAGATTCTTCGCGAGCTTAAGGAAATCCGACGGAACCTGGCTGACGCCATCGGCGCCTGACTCTTTGGCGGTTACTCCGCAGCCATCAGTTCGGCTTCCTGCAGGTCCACGCTGACCAGGCGGCTGATGCCTTGCTCCACCATGGTCACGCCGAACAGGCGGTGCATGCGGCTCATGGTCACGGCGTTGTGGGTGACGATCAGGTAGCGGGTGTCGGTTTCGCGCACCATCGAATCGAGCAGGTCACAGAAGCGATCGATATTGGCATCGTCCAATGGCGCATCGACTTCGTCCAGCACGCAGATCGGGGCCGGGTTGGTCAGGAACAATGCAAAGATAAGCGCCGTCGCAGTGAGGGCCTGCTCGCCGCCTGACAGCAGCGTGAGCGATTGCAACTTCTTGCCCGGCGGCTGGGCGTAGATCTCCAGCCCCGCTTCGAGCGGGTCATCGCTGTCAATCAGCGCCAGATGCGCCTGCCCGCCCTGGAACAGTTTTGTGAACAGCTCCTGGAAGTGGCCGTTGACCTGTTCAAAGGCCGCCTGCAGGCGTTGGCGGCCTTCGCGGTTCAAGTTGCCGATGCTGCCACGCAGGCGGTGGACCGCTTCGACGAGCTCTGCCTGCTCAGCAGCGCTGGCACCGTGTTCTTCCTCGATCTTGGCGAGCTCTTCCTGCGCCACGAGGTTGACCGGTCCAATCCGCTCGCGGCTGGCGGTAAGGCGATCCATTTCCTCGCCTTCGAGCTCTTTCGACTGCACCTGTTCGGGATCGAAGGCGAATTTCTCCGCCAGCATTGGCGGCGGGCACTGGAACCGCTCCCCGGAGATGCGCGCCATTTCCTGCCGCCGGCCTTCCTCGTTTTCGGCCCTGGCGACGAGGGTAGCGCGGGTTTCGCGGGTGGTGGCGAGCCGCTCGGTCGCATCCGACAGCGCGCGCTCGGCTTCGGTAGCGACCGTTTGCGCGGCTTCGACATCCTGATTCGCCTGGGCGAGTTCTTCACCAAGCCGGGCCCGCACGACATCGCCTTGCTCGATCTCGCGCATCAGGCCTTCGGGCTTGGCGGCGGTGATAGCGCGCTCTGCGGCGATCTCTTCGAAACGGGCTTCCATCCCGGCAAGGCGTTGGGCAGCCTCGCCTGAGCGGGCTTCCCAATTGGATTTTTCCGCTCGCTGGGCAGCCGCGCGCTCGCGCGACACGGCCAGCGCCTGGTCATGTGCAGCCAGTTCTGCGGTGGCAGCCTGCATGGCCGAGCGGGCGGCATCGTTCCTGGCCTGCGCCGCCTCCAGCTGGGCGCGCCCGGCTTCAGGATCGGGCAGGGCCGAGCGCTTGTCCCGGGCGGCTTCAAGCTCAGCTTCAGCTTGTTTGCGCTGGTCGGCAAGATCGGTTGCGGCATGTGCCAGTTCTTCCAGCCGCGCAGCGACTCGCTCGCGAGCGGTTTCGGCCTGGTCGAGCCTGCGCAGCGCCTGCCGCTCGGCTTCGGAGGCTTCGCCTACGGCACGTTCTGCCGCCACAAGGCCGCGCTGCAGCTCGGAGAGCTCTTCCTGCGCACTGGCCTGTTGGGCCTGCGCCTGCTCGCGCGCGGTGCGCCTGGCCGGCAGCTCGGCTTCCAGCTCGGCCAGCCGGTTTGCGGCCTCCAGCCGGGCTGCTTCGGCGGAACCCTGCCCGCGCGCCACCAGCCCGTCCCACCGGCGCAGCGCGCCGTCCTTGGTCACCAGCCATTCGCCCGGATCAAGCGAGCGGCCATCGTCGCCGTCGGCGACGTGCACCAGCGCCAATCGCGCGGACAGCTGCGGTGGGCAGTCCATGACATGCGCAGCCAGGCTATCAGCTACCTGTGCCGGGGCATCGCGTCCGGTCCAGAAACGGCCTTCGGGATCGCCTTCGGGCTTACCCAGCGGAGCCTTGGCATCGCGACCGAGCACGGCAGCGAGTGCACGCTCATAGCCGGGAGCAGCGCGAACCTTGTCAAGAGCCGCAGGCAGGCCTTGCCGCCCGGCGGCCTGCTTCTCGCGCGCTTGTCGGTCGCGCTCGAGCGCCTGGTATTCGCGTTCGAGCCCGGCCAGTTCAGCCTGCGCTGTTGAAAGAGCGTCGGCAGCAGCATCGCGTGCCTGCTGCAATTCGTCCTTGCGGGCACGCTGGGCTTCGAGTTCATCGCGCAGCCGGGCCAGTTCGCGGGTTGCCGCTTCAGCACCCGCTTTGGCCTCTTCGACCGCTGCCTCAGGATCGCCGCCTTCCGCCAGCGAAGCACGGATGTCTTCCTGTCGAGCGACTTCACGGTCGAGCCGCGCCAGTCGCGCTTCGGCCTGTTCGATCGCAGCCCCGGCAACACGCCATTCGGCTTCGACCCCTGCATGATCTGCCGTTGCCTTCGCCAAGGCGAGTTCGGCGGCACGGCCTGCGCGGTCGGTGTCGTCCAGCTTCGCGGCCAGGGCAGGGCGGCGGGCCTCGTCTTCCGCCAACAGCGCTTCACCGGCCAGCAAATCCTTCTCCAGCCGCCCGAGCGCTTCGGCCGCATCGCGGGTTAGCCGGTCGGCTTCGACCCGGTCTTCTTCCAGCCGCGCTTTCTGGCGGTCGAGATCCGCCAATCGCTGTTCGGCCGCTTCCAGCTGGCTGGTGAGTGCTGCCATGCGGTGACCATGCGCGCTGGCATCGTCGCGCCGGTCGGCCTGTTCCTCGCGCGCTTCGGCCAGCTTCCCGGCGGCTTCGCGCTGCGCCTTCTGGGCTTCCTCGACGGCCTTCTGGGCCGCAGCCACGCGCTCTTCGGAGGTCTTGGCCTCGGCCCGTGCGGTGTCGGCCGCTGCCGCAGCATCGCGCCAGCGGGCATAGAGCAGCCGCGCTTCGGCGATAGAAATCTGGTCGGTCAGTTTGGTGTAGCGTTCAGCCTGCTTGGCCTGCCGTCGCAGCGAAGCGATCTGGCTGTCGAGACCTGCCATAAGGTCTTCCAGCCGCTCGAGGTTCTTCTCCGTCGAGCGCAGCTTGCTCTCGGCATCGCGCTTGCGGACGTGCAGGCCTGCGATCCCTGCAGCCTCTTCCAGCATCTGCCGCCGTTCGACCGGCTTGGCGGAAATGACCTGCGCGATCTTGCCCTGGCTCACCAGCGCCGGGCTGTGCGCACCGGTTGCAGCATCGGCAAAGGTCAGCGCGACATCCTTGGCCCGGACATCGCGCCCGTTGACGCGGTAGGCGCTGCCGGCACCGCGTTCGATGCGGCGGGTGACATCCAGTTCCTCACCGTCGCTGTCGACCGCTTGCAATACGACCTCGGCGAAATCACGCGCCGGGCGGGTTTCGGTCCCGGCAAAGATCACATCGTCCATCCCGCCCGAACGCATGGATTTGGGCGAGTTTTCGCCCATGACCCAGCGGATCGCCTCAAGCAGGTTGGACTTGCCGCAGCCATTCGGGCCAACGACACCTGTCAGCCCCGGCTCGATGCGCAGCTCGGACGGCTCTACGAAGCTTTTGAAACCGCTAAGTTTGAGCCGCCTGATCTGCATCGTTTCGCCTTAGCGTGCCCCGGCCTTCTGCAGGATCGGTTCGATCTTGGCCCAGGCGTTGTCGTCGATCTTCTTGCCGTTGATGAAGAAGGTCGGCGTCCCGGTAACGTCGAATTCCTTGCTCTGCTGGTCCGACCGGTCGGAGATCGCTTTCACCGATTCGACATCGGCGAGGCAGGTCCGGGCCTGGTCGCGACTGAGCCCGCGCGCGGCGAAGAAATCGAGCAGCCCGGCTGCTTCTGCCGCTGCCACGAAGCGCTCGTTTTCAGGCAAGGTCATCGCCCGCTCAAGCGCTTCGCCATTGGCCTGCGCGCCGCCGAGAACTTCATTGAGGTTGAGCCAGACCTGCTCCGACAGCGGCACCATCGCTTCCGGTCCGCTACAGCGCACGAGGCGCGCGAGCACCAGGTCGATCCCGTTATGCACCTGGTTGCGCAATTCGAAGCTGACACGGCCCGAATTGATGTATTCGCTGCGCATCGGTTCGAACCCGGTCTGAGTGAAATAGGCGCAAGCGCCGCAGGTCAGCGAGCCATATTCGACGATCTTGATCGGGGCATCGGGGTTACCGATCTGGTAGCCGTCGTAATCGGTCACCTGAGTCACTTCCGACCATTCCTGCCCTTCCGGTGCAGGGACGGCAGCGACCGGTTCACCGTTCAGTGCAGCATCGGTCTCAGTTTCGGAGCCGCACGCGGCAAGGCCTAGCGCCAGCGGCGCAGCGAGGGTGGCAAGGGTGACACGGCGAAAAATCGTCATGGGTTAGGATTCCTTCAGCGGAATTGCGGGAGGCTAGACCGTATGGCTAGCGGGTGGAAAGGGCAGGGGGATAGTAACGATAGCTGTATCCACAGGGGTGCCCACAGGGTTTCGGCTCAATTGGGACCGTAGGAGGAGGACTGGGGAGCTGTCGCAGCGCTGAGTAGCGGCGCAACCTGCGACCACCCGTGGACGTCCTTGAGCAGCTTGCCATCGATCGCGAAGCTCGGAGTGCCATGAAGTTCGAAGCTGGTCGTGTCGGCACTGGATGCGGCAGTGAGGCGGTCTGCCAATGCATCGTCGGACAGGCAGCGATTGAGTTCGGCCCGACCGATGCCGCGCCCTTCCATCAGGCTGTAGAGATCGATGTCGCTGGCAATCGCCTTACGCCGCTCGGCCTGCGCGCCCGAGAACCAGCGGTCCTGCTGCGCTTTGCTCGCCTGCTGCGCTTTTGCCAGCCAGGTTCCCTGCTGGTGCATCAACAGCGAATGGTTGAGGGCAAACTTGTCTGCCCCGCCGCACCAGGCCGCCAATGTCACTGCCACATCGACAACATTGCGCTGGAGATAGCGGATTTCGAACTTGGCCTTGCCGGGATCGACATAGGCGATCTTGACCACCGGCTCGCCCGTACGCGCGAAGTTGCCGCAAGCAGGGCAAGTGTAGCTTACCCATTCCGTCAGCGTAACCGGCGCGTTGGGGTCGCCGATAATGTGCGATGTCTCGGTTCGTTCTATCTTGGCGATGTTTGCCCCGTTCTGCCCGGACAGGGCGAGGCCCGCACCGACAAGTGCTGCGGCTTTCAAGCCCGTCTTCCAGACGCGCAAGAGTCTCATTGCTTGTTATCCTCCTGTTGCCCCAGGCTTCGCGCCAGCCCTTCGAGCACGGCACGCATTTCAGGATCGCCGATGTCGCGCAAGCTGTCTCCCAGCTCCATGGGGATCGGCTTGAGCGATGGCGGTGCCTTGGGCTTTTCTTCAGCACCTGTCGCCTTAACCGCACCTTGCCGCAGTTTCACCCGGGCGACGGCCTGGTAGCCGAAGAAACGGTTCACGCGCTCGATAATCTCCGGGATCACGTGCTGGATGATCGGGGCATGCGCGGGCAACACAACCAGTTGCAGGATGCCTTCGGATTTCTCGCCGGGCGGAAAACGGATCGCTTCCGGTGCGCAGACCTTGGCGTGGCGCGGGCCAACGATCTCGGGCCAGCGGGTGACGACCGAGCTCTGCACGAAGCCGAAGCGGCGAAAAGCCGTGCGACCAATCTGCGGCATCAGGTCACCCACCGCCTTGGCACCGCCACCGCGCGGCCTTTCATAAGGTCTGGCGGTTTTCTGTCGGCCTACCGCCTTGCTGCTTGCGGCCGGCTTGCGTGGCCGTTTCGTTGAAGGCTGGTCTTTGTCCCGTTCCATCGCGGATGCGCCCATGCCATAGGCGCGGCGTGACCGCCAGCGACAACACCATCAGCCGAAAACTTCTCGACTGGTATGACCGCCATGCACGCGATTTGCCATGGCGGGCCATGCCGGGCGAGCCTGCCCCTGATCCCTATCGCGTGTGGCTTAGCGAGATCATGCTGCAACAGACCACCGTAGCGGCGGTGAAACCCTATTTCGCCAAGTTCACTGCGACATGGCCCGGAGTCGAAGACCTTGCCGGAGCCGACGAATCGGACGTCATGGCGGCATGGGCCGGGCTGGGATACTATTCACGCGCCCGCAACTTGGTGAAAGCGGCCAAGGTCGTTTCCGGGCTGGGCGGGTTTCCCGTTACCGAATCCGAACTGCGCAAACTGCCCGGCGTGGGCGACTACACCGCCGCTGCAATCACAGCGATCGCTTTTGGCAAGCGAGCTGTGGTGGTCGATGCCAATGTCGAGCGGGTCGTGGCCCGGTTGTCTGCGATCGAAGAACCGTTGCCAAAGGCGCGCAAGGCGATCCGGGAGCAGGCCGATGCCATCACGCCTGACGAGCGCGCGGGGGACTTTGCGCAAGCAATGATGGACCTCGGCTCGCAGGTCTGCACGGCAAAAAAGCCGCAATGCCTGCTGTGTCCGCTGGCGCAGGATTGCGCCGCGCGGACGCTGGAGCCTGAACGCTTTCCGGTCAAACCGCTCAAGAAAGCCAAGCCCGTGCGGCAAGGCCAGGCATTCTGGATAGAGCGCGATGCGACTGTGTGGCTGGTCCGGCGCGAAGGAACGGGAATGCTGGGCGGCATGCGCGCGCTACCTGATGACGGCTGGTCCGCGCGCGCCGATGGGCACGGCAGGCCGCCACTACCGGGACATTGGGACGAGGCGGGCAGTGTCTCGCACACCTTCACCCACTTTGCCCTGGAGTTATCTGTCAGGACCTACCTCGGCTCAACCGAACCGGTAGGCGAGGGGGAGTGGTGGCCGTTGGCCCGACTTGACGATGCCGGCCTGCCGACGCTGTTTGCCAAAGCCGCGCGGCGCGCGCTCGCGGACTAGAGCAGTCCGCCGCCCAGGCTCAGGCGCACGACGGCGATCAGGCCGACGATCAGGCAGAAATTGCGTCCGCTATTGCTGAAGGACAGCTGGCCCAGGCCGATGCCGATGACGAGCAGCGGCAAGGCAATCCAGTTGGCCCAGCCCAGGAAGGGTATCTGGGCCGGAATGACGATGACGAGGGCGACGATCCCGATCAGGATGGAGAGTAGGTTGAGCATGTGTGTTATATGAATATAACACCACGGGCTTTCAAGAGGGAATCGGCAATTGACGCTCCGCGTTGCATCCCTCACACAGGTGCAAACAGTTTCAGAAAAGGACCTGCCCCCATGGCCTATCGCGATTTCTCCGATGCGCAGCTTTCCCGCCGTTCCTTGCTACGCGGAAGTGCCTATCTCAGTGCGGCTGGAGCGCTGGCGCAGGTGCCGTTCAGCCGCGCGCTCGCCTATGACGGGCACGCGGCGATGTGGCCGGGCGTGCGCTCGACGGTCGAAAGCTATGTCGCAGAGGGCAAGGTTGCAAACATGCTCGCCAGCTTCGGTTGGGGCATGGGCGAACCATCCGCGATTGCTGCCGGCTCGCTGACGCTGGGCGGGCCGACCAAGGTCGATCTCGACAGCCTTTATCGCATCTATTCGCAGACCAAGCCGATCACCGGCATGTGCGCCATGATGCTGATCGAGGATGGGGTGCTAGGCCTCGACCAGCCGGTGGCCGACATCCTGCCTGCCTATGCCAACATGATGGTGCAGAAGGAATATGACGGTGCCATCACCGAGGACAACCTAGAGCCGGCCAAGCGGCCAATCACGATCCGCCAGCTGATGACGCACACTGCGGGGCTTGGTTACGGGATCGTGCAGAAAGGCCCGATCCAGAAGGCTTATGAAACGAAGGGCCTGATCCCCGGCCAGGTCAGCCGCATCCCGCTGCCCGGTCTTGGCCGCGGCAAGCCGGTGAAGAGCCTCGAAGCCTTCGCCGACGGGCTCGCCGAGATGCCGCTGGTCTACCAGCCGGGGACGAAGTGGAGCTATTCGGTCGGGCTCGACCTGCTCGGGCGGGTGATCGAAGTGGTCGAGAAGAAGCCGTTCGACCAGGTGCTGCAAGAACGGCTGTTTGATCCGTGTGGCATGACCAGCACCTTCTTCAAGGTGCCTGAAAGCGAGATCGAACGCTTCACTACCAACTATGCCATCGCGGCGGGCATCCCGCTGCCGATCGATCCGGCGGAAAGCTCTATCTATCTCGAGACCCCGGCCTTCCCGTTCGGCGGGGCAGGGCTGGTTTCGAGCGCACGCGACTACGACCGCTTCCTCAAGATGCTGCTGGGCTACGGCAAGATCGATGGCAAGCGGGTGATGAGCGAGCTGGCCGTGCGGGTCGGCACCTCCAACATCCTGCCAGAAGGCGCGAGCCTTGAAGGCACATGGGTCAGCGGACAGGGCTTCGGTGCGGGTGGTCGCGCAAGCGATGGTGCCTATGGCTGGGGCGGCGCAGCCGGGACTGCGGCTTTCGTCAGCTTCAAAGCCGGGCTGCGCGCACAGTTGTACACCCAGTACATGCCAAGCGACAGCTACCCGATCCAGTCCGGCTTCCCTGAGCTGGTGCTGAAGGATCTCGCTGCGATGCAGGGCGCTTGATGGCGACACCACCGGTTGCCTTCTCGGGTTCGCCGCTCGACCGCGCGGACCATGTTCGTGCCGATCCGGAGCGGCTGACGGGCTATATGAACTGGAAGGCGCGGTTATTGGCGCTTGATGCGCTGATGCCATCGCTGGACGATCACGGGCGGCTGGCGTGGGGAACACTGGCTGACGCGGCAGATGATGCCGAGCTGGTATTCCTCGGATTGGATCGCAGCGATGGTGGTGAGAAGGCCTGCTTCGCCGCTGTCCCGCCCCAGGGCGATGCGAGCCCGCGCATGGCCAATCCGCAGCTGTGGTCGCTGATGGCGACGCTCGAACCGGGCGACCTCGCGCTCTATGGCGGTGCGCGCAGCCTGGTTGATTGGCACGCGCGGCATCGCTTCTGCGCTCAGTGTGGCGGCCCGACGAAACTCGCCAAGGGAGGCTGGCAACGCAATTGCGAGGCCTGCACTGCGCAGCATTTTCCGCGCACCGATCCTGTCACCATCATGCTGGTCGAGTACAACGGCACTCTGATGTTGGGTCGCGGGCTGGGTTGGCCGGAAGGCTCGTTCTCTGCGCTTGCAGGATTCGTCGAACCGGGCGAGACGCTGGAAGAAGCCGTCCAGCGCGAAGTGCTGGAGGAAGCCGGCATCCGGGTGCGCGATGTCGAATATATCGCCAGCCAGCCATGGCCGTTTCCCAGCCAGCTGATGATCGGCTGCACCAGCCATACCGACAGCGACGAGTTGACCATCGACGAGACCGAGATGGCCGAAGTTCGCTTCTTCACGCGCGAAGACGTGCAGGCTGCGTTGGATGGAAACGGTCCGTTCCGCTGCCCACCACGCCATGCGATTGCTCACACCTTGATGAAATGGTGGTTGGAAAAATGACCGATACTGCACCCCGTACGCTTACGATCGACGTATGGTCCGATGTGATGTGTCCGTGGTGCGCGATTGGCTACGGCCAACTGCGCAAGGCCCTCGGTGAACTGGAAGGCGAGCTTGGAGCCGAGGTGCGCTGGCATGCTTTCGAGTTGAATCCCGACATGCCGGAAAGCGGTGAGGAGCAGGAAGCGCACTTGCAGCGCAAGTATGGCCGCAGCGCTGCCGAAGGTTCGGAAATCCGCGGGCGAATGAAGGCGATCGCCGAGGAGGCGGGCGTCTCGCTGCAATATGAAGGTGAGGGCGACTCACCGCCGGCGATGATGTGGAACACCTTCGCGGCGCACTGCCTGCTGACATGGGCTGGGGAGACTGCGGGGCCAGGGACACAGACCGAGCTCAAGCTGGCGCTATTCCGCGCGCATTTCAACGAGCGCCTCAATGTCTCCTCGCGCGATGTGCTGCTGGATGTCGCGGAAAGCGTCGGGCTGGACCGATCGGGCGCGCTTGCCGCCCTGAGCGATCCAGCCTTGGCCGCGCGCGTCCGGGCCGAGGAGAAGCAGGCGTGGGACCTCAACATCACCGGGGTCCCGGCGATGGTCGTCGAAGGCAAGTTCATGATCCCCGGTGCGCAGGCACCGGAGACCTATGTCAACGCGTTGCGCCGCGTGGCAGAGAAGACTGCCCAAAGAGCAGGGGCGTGACCGATTTCACCGGCAAGGTCGCAGTCATTGCAGGCGGTGCATCGGGTATCGGCCTCGCCGTCGCGCGCAAGCTCGTCGGCATGGGCGGTTCCGTGGTGCTGGCCGATTTCAATAGCGATGCGCTGGCCAGGGCCGCTGACGAGTTCGGCGAAGCTGCGCTCACCTGGCGCACCGACACTTCCGAGCTCGAGCAGGTCGAGGCGCTCGCCGATGCCGCGTTTGGCTGGAAGGACCGGATAGACCTGCTGCTCAACAACGCCGGGGTCGGCGGGGTGCGTGGAAAGATGTGGGAGGTCGATCCCGATGCTGCGCGGGCGCATTTCGATATCAACTTCTGGGGTGTCTGGAACGGATGCCGCGTCTTCGCCCCGCGCATGATCGCGCAGGATCATCGATCAGCAATCTACAACACTGGCAGCGAGAACAGCTTCTTCTGCGCTGTCCCTCAGACCGCAGCCTATATCGCTGCCAAGCATGCCGTACTGGGGATGACGGAAAGCCTGCGCGAAGACCTGCCCGATCACGTCCACGCCGGCCTGATCGTCCCCGGCTGGGTGTTCACGCCCTTGGGCGAGGAACGCTTCATGAAATTCGGCATGGACGTAAACGACTATGCCGACATCATCGTCCCGCAATTGCTGGCCAATGAGCGCTTCGTGGTCAGCCACTATTCCAACGTCCGCCGCATCAAGGAACGGATCGATCCGTTGCTCACTGCCTACGACACATACGCGCCCCGCGACGAAGGCGACGATGCGTATGATGTCAGGTGTGTCTTGAACGCACTCTTGCCAAACAAAGGATAGATTTCCCCGGCTCAGCCAGGGGCCTGAACCTGGCCGAAGCCAGTCTCCGGGAGAAAGCCGACTACGTAGAGCTGGTCAACTTCCCCGGACATCTTGTCGACGCCTGAGATCAAAATGCTTGAGGGGAGCTCGGAATCGCCGCAAGTCGCCGACGCTCCATCAATGTATGAAAGCTTGTCGAAGAGTGCTGTCTGGGCCGTCCGAGCTTCATGCAATGCGTCGCCGGTGCGGGCGCGTATATGCCCCAAGACCATACCGTTCTTGGAAGTATAAGAAATCTCAAAGAGAGTATCTTCACAGGTCAGCACTTTGGTCATTGTGACCTCTTGAGCAGGCTTGGCATGCCTGAGGATTATAGGGTCGCTGTTTTGAACAATAGTCGCTAGGAAAAGTGTTGTTGCGAACAGCATTGCAGGTTTCTCCACCAGTTGTGGGTGAGATTTTGCAATCACCTTGTGAACATTGCCTGAAGGTCAGGTCAGGCAGTTAAATCAGCCCCAGTCCCTGCAACTTCGTCGCCAGCCTGCCGGGCAGCACGTCGCCGGCCGCTTCGTCGTCTGACAAATCGCGTGGAGCCTTTTCCTCGGTGAGATAGCGCCAGCCCTGATGCGCGCGCTTGGGCAGCGGGTCGACCCGGATCAGTCGGGGTTCGAGCTGGATATGCCAGCGCCCGTCCGGCGCTCGCGGGAAGCCGAGGATCGGGCTCCGCGCGACCAGGTGGTGGTCGAGGATCCAGTATAGCGAGCCGCCGACCATCTCTTCGTGCCGCTTGGGAAGGTAGCGGGTGGTGAGCTTGATCTCGCTGCGGTTCTCGTACCAGCCGGCAAGGTCATCCCAGCTCTTAGCGCCAAAGGCGATCTTGGTCATGTGCAGCGGCATGGGGTCAAGATAGGGTAGCATGCGGCAGGCTCAAGCCCGCCGTTAGCCAACAATCCCGCTCGCCACCGCCAGCCCGAGGAAGGCGAAGAAACCCATCGAATCGGTGATCATGGTGACGAACACGCTCGAAGCCACCGCCGGGTCCTGGTCAAGCCGCTCGAAGGCTACCGGCACCAGCACGCCGGCCAGCCCGGCAACGACGATGTTCACGATCATCGCCAGCGCGATCACGCCGCCCAGCACCGGAGTGAAGATTACCGCCGTTGCAGCACCGATCAGTACAGCGATCGTCGCACCATTGAGCAACGCAACGCGCATCTCGCGCCACAGGATCCGTCCGGTGTTGGAGCGAGTGAGCTGGTTGGTGGCGATGGCGCGCACGGTCACCGCCATGGTCTGCGTTCCGGCGTTGCCCCCGATGCTAGCGACGATCGGCATGAGGACTGCCAATGCGACCAGCTTCTCGATTGCTGCACCGAAGGCCGCGATGATCAGGCTCGCCACCAGCGCTGTGCCGAGGTTCGCAACCAGCCAGCGGACGCGGCTGGAATAGGCATCGCGGATCGGCTCGTTGATGTCGCCGTCACCTGCACCTGACAGCAGCAGTGCGTCTTCACCAGCCTCTTCGGAAATGATGTGGACGATATCGTCGACCGTCATCTGCCCGACAAGTCGCCCGTCTTCGTCGACCACGGCGGCACTGATCAAATTGTACTTCTGGAACATCAGCGCGACCTCTTCCTGGTCGAGCGTGACAGGGATCAGCGTCTGGTCGCGCTTCATCACATCGCTGAGTGAAACCTGCCGCGGGGTAGTGAGGATCCAGCTCAGCGCGCAGGTCCCGACCGGGTGGTGCGAAGCATCCACGACGAAGATTTCGTAGAATTCCGTCGGAAGCTCCTGCTCGGCGCGCAGGAAATCGATCAAGTCGCCGACCGTAACGTGTTCGGGTACCGCCACGAAGTCGCGGCTCATCAGGCGGCCGGCGGTCTCTTCCGGATACGCAAGCGCGCTTTCGATGGCGGCGCGGTCTTCGGCCTCGACTTCGGCGAGGACAGCCTGCTGGTCGTCTTCGTCGAGGTCTTCGATCAGCTGGACCGCATCGTCGGTCTCCAGCTGTTCGATGATGGTGGCGACGGCCTCGGGCTCGAGTGCCTCCATCATGTCTTCGCGGACGAAGTCGTTAAGCTCGGCGACGACGTCGGAACTCATCAGGTCGCTGATGGCGGTAGCGAGCGGTGCGCGCTCGTCCTTGTCGCACAGTTCGAACAGGTCGGCGATGTCGGCCGGATGAAGCGGTTCGACCAGTTCATAAACCGCTGCGTTCTCGCCCGCCTCGAGCGCATCGCGCACGGCGCGGACATATTCCGGCTTGAGCGTATTTTCCTCGTCGAGCCGCTCGTCATCAAGGCGGTCGTCAGGGTGTGCGCCTTCTTCCTGCGGCGGCGCCGTCAGCAGGTCTTCGTCAAGGCGGTCGTTGCTCCCCATGGGCCGGGGTCTAGGCCGCTGGCGAATGATTGCAAGCGGCGGGGTGACATCGTCCCCATTCTGCCCCTAAGAGGCCACCAACACAGCAACAGGAGATTCCCCGATGGCAGACACTCTCACCCTTACGCTCGACACCGGCAACGGTACCGGCGACGTCGTGATCAAGCTGCGTCCCGACCTCGCGCCCGGCCATGTCGCCCGCATTACCGAGCTCGCTAACGAAGGCTTCTATGACGGGATCAAGTTCCACCGCGTGATCCCGGGCTTCATGGCGCAGGGCGGTTGCCCCAACGGCACCGGCATGGGCGGCAGCAGCAAGCCCGATCTGAAGGCGGAATTCAACAGCGAACCGCATGTCCGGGGCACGTGCTCCATGGCGCGCACCCAGGTACCCGACAGCGCCAATTCGCAGTTTTTCATCTGCTTCGACGACGCGCACTTCCTTGATGGCCAGTATACCGTCTGGGGCCAGGTCGAGAGCGGTATGGAACATGTCGATGCTCTGCCCAAGGGCGAGCCGCCGGCAAGCCCGGGCACGATCACCAAGGCGACCGTTTCCTGATCCTGCCGGGACACTCCAGGTGACGCTGCGCCGGGTCGCACCTGCGTTCGCATTGGCGCTGACGCTGCTCGGCCTCGGCGGCTGCGTCACCTATCCCGACATCACTCAGTCGCGCAGCCCGTGCCGGATGGAGCCGGGCGGCTGGTGCAGCTTCGTGCGCGATGCGGCGGTGGAGAGCTATGGTTATGCCATGCTCTCCAGCAACGCCTATCGCGACGAGGACACTTACGTCGAGCTCGGCCCTGCTTTCGAACTGGTCGAGCGCCTCGAAATATCGGCGGAAGATGCCGACAAGGGCTTTGATTACATCCTCTACGACCAGTTCGAAGTTGTCGCCGACGAGCACGGCCAGCTGCTGCGCGGTGCGCGGCAGGCCCGCGTGCTGGCCTTCCGAGGGACAGATTTCGACGGTGCGACGGACATTCTCCACGGTACGATAAAGGACAACCAGATCGAAATCGCCCGCCGTTATTTCGCGGCGGAACTGGCGCGGGTGGAAGGCCAGGTGCCAATGGTCGTCACGGGCCATTCGCTCGGCGGCGCGCTGGCAACGCAGATTTCGATCGACAATCCTGGTGTGAAGGCATGGACCTTCAACGTCTCGCCCTTCTACCGCGGCGATTCCACCGTCAATGACCAGGACAGGACAGCCATCAACGAACGCGGCGAATTCCTGCGCACCTTTCGCAAGTACCGCTCACCGCCGGCGGCCGACCTGTTCGAGATCAATTGCGCGCCGGAAGCAGGCAGCGGCGAAAAGCATTCGATCCGCCGCCTGGGCGATTGCCTGACCTGGATCGCGGCCTACGACAGCCACGCTGCGCTTGCCTTGCTCGGCCCCAACACCGTCACCAAGCCTCCTGTCGAGTGCGGCGAGGTCGACAAGGTCCACCCCGGGGTCGGCGGCACTCCGGGCGTGCCCTGTATCCACATATCGCGGCCAGAGAATGATTGAGCAGAAACTTGCAGCCTCGTTGGCGATGGTTGCGCGGGAGCTAGAATCGGCGGGTGACGACTGGTGGATCATCGGCAGCGCGGCTGTAGCACTGCACGGAGCAGAGGCCGGAACGGTTGCCGATATCGACGTCTTGCTGAGCGAGACGGATGCCGCAATCCTGTTTGAAAGGCTTGGCATGGAAAAGCGGAGTGGGATACCCGATGACCGCTTCGCTTCGCGCCTGTTCGGCAGGTGGGAGGAACCGCCGCTTCCCGCCGAATTCATGGCCGGTACTACCTTTGCCGTGAAAGGCAAACGCCAGCCGATCCAACCGCTGACACGGATGCCTGTTGTTCTTGGGGCAAGCCGGCTGTTCGTGCCCGAGGCAAGCGAGCTGTGCGAGATCCTGCGCGCGTTCGGGCGGCCCAAGGACCTGGTTCGCCTCCGCGCGCTGGAAAGTAATCCCTAGAGTCCTGCCTTCACCAGCCAGTCGTGGAACAACCGCACCGGGCGGCTTTCCAGCGCGATCGGCTTGCACACGAACCAGTAGCTGTAAGGGCTGTCGACATCGAGGTCGAACAGCTCGTGCAGCCGGTCATCATCGGCGCGGCGCAGGTGGTCGTCATGCATGATGGCGATGCCGAGACCCTGCGCGGCAGCTTCCAGCATCAGCTGGCCGGAATCGTAGTGATCGATTGCCGAAGGATCGAGGTCGCGCATGCCGATCGCGTCCTTCCACGCCACGAAGCTGTCGGGCAGTTCGTTGTGGATCAGGAAAGTCTGCTTTGCGAGCACGGCTTCGTCGGGGTGATTTCCGACCCTTTGCGCTACCTCCGCGCTGCAAATCGCATGCACCTTGTTCTCGTCGAGCCTGACTGCATGCAGCCCGCGTTCCGGACCGCGGCTGAGGATGATGGCGGCATCCAGTGTGTCGCCCACCCTGTCTTCCAGGTGCGGACCGGTGTCGATGTCGATGTGCAGCAGGGGGTGGAGCTTGCGCAACTGAGCCATGTGCGGGAACAGGCGCTGGCTGCCGAACAGCGGCAACACGCCCAGCCGCAAGCGCAGCAAGGAGAGATTGTCCGATTGACCCTCCACTGCGCGTGCAAGGGCTTCGAAATGCGGGTTCACCGCTTCGTAGAACTGGTGGCCTTCGTCGGTCAGCGCCATCGCCTGCCGGGCGCGGGTGAACAGCTTCTTGCCGACGAATTCCTCGAGATTGGCGATGCGGCGGCTCAAGGCGCTGGGGCTGAGGTTGAGCTCCTCGGCGGCCGCCCGGGCGGAACCGAGGCGGACCGTACGCATAAAGGCTTCGAGGGCGCGGAGCGGGGGGAGGCGGCGAGTAACCATGCGCCCCATGTGGAGTGCAAAAAGCGCAATGTCGAGGCGGCATTTGTGCCGTAGCCCCGGCGACCTACTCCTCTGCCGCGTCCGCTTCCTGTTGCGGGGCGTGCAACCTTAATCGCTTCACATGGGTCTCGTCGCCATCGATGACTTCGATCCGCCAACCGCTGGGATGTTCGACGATCTCGCCTACCGGCGGAACCCGTTCCGCCAGTACGAAGGTGAGCCCGCCCAGCGTATCGACCGATTCCTCGACTTCGGCCAGGCGCGGATCAATCTGTTCTGCGACATCGTCGAGTTCTGAGCGGGCATCGCAGTCCCACATCCCGTCGCCGATATCAGCGATCCAGACTTCGGGCGCGTCGTCATGCTCGTCTTCGATCTCGCCGACGATTTCCTCGACCAGGTCCTCGATGGTGATGATGCCATCGGTACCGGAGAATTCGTCGAGGACGATGGCCAAGTGGGTGCGATTGGCGCGCATGTCGGCCAGCACATCCAGCGCCCCGCGTGTCTGCGGGACGTATAGTGGCTGCCGCATCAGGATGGTCCAGTCCTCCGGCGGGGTCTTGTCATTGATGAGGTAAGGAAAGACGTCCTTGATGTGGATCATGCCGATCACTTCATCGAGCTGGTCGCGATAGACCGGAAGGCGCGAATGGCCGTTCTGGGAGAAAACCTCCAACAGGTCGTTCCAGCTGGCCGCAGCGTTGACGGCAACGATCTCGCCGCGCGGCACCGCGACGTCATCGGCATCGTGCTCGCTGAAATGCAGCAGGTTGCGCAGCATCTGGCGCTCGACCGGCGACAGGTCTCCGGAAGCCGGCGCATCGCTGCCTGACTCTGCGTCTTCCTCGTGTTCGTCGATGGCTTCTTCTAGCGCAGCGCGCAGCGAGCGCTCGCCTGCGTGGGGATCGAAGAATTTGCGGAGGGCGGTCATCAGACCGTTCCTACTCTCCGCGTCTCCCGCGGATTGATCACTGTCGGGCATGGCCCTCTGTCGTGCTCCTGTCACTGTTAGCGGTCCCCATATGGGTCCGCGATGCCCAGTTTGGCAAGCGCTGCGATTTCCAGCGCTTCCATTTCCTCCGCCTGTGCGTCGGAATCGACATGGTCGTGGCCGGCCAGATGGAGCAGTCCGTGGACGATCAGATGGGTGGCGTGATGTTCGAGGCTGATCCCTTTATCAGCCGCTTCCCGTGCGCAGGTCTCGTAGGCAAGAGCGATGTCGCCGAGCAGTTCGGGCGGCCCTTCGGGATCGAGAGCGAGCAAGCTGTCGCGATCGAGCATCGGGAATGAGAGCACATTGGTCGGCTTGTCGCGCTGTCGCCAGTCGCGGTTGAGGATGTGGACCTGCTCGTCAGAGGTGAACAGGATTGACGTTTCGAGGCGCTGGTTGGCAATGGCAGCCTCTACTCCAGCCGTAGCCAGGGCAGCGCGCTCGGCGATGGCCTGCCACTCTCCTTCGGGCCAGTGCTCGATTTCCGCTTCCAGCTGCAATTTTTAGCCCGTTTCCACACTTTCCGGAAGCAATCCCTGACACATGGGGTCGGGACCAATGGATTTCGGAGTCTCCCACAAATGCGGCTTTACATGGCGCGGCGAGCAAATGGTGGTGTCCCCCGGTCCCGCATAGACTGCGATCGCTGTGAACGCCACGGTTGCGAGCATCATACCGTATAGTGCTGACCACCACTTCCAGCCGATCCGGTCATCGGCATTTCGCCATGCCAGCAGGCCGACGCCGATAGTGGCGATAATCGACCAGGCCGAAAACCAGTAGTCACTTTCAAAGAACAGCGCGAAACTTAGGAGAACCGCGCCGAGCTGCAGCAGGTAATGCCTGATGAGCCAGTATGTTGGCCAATGACGGCTAGTGCGTGCCGGGTCGTATCTCAAGTGGCTGGCCTCAGTGCCGGTCCCGGTTCCATCGTCAGTCGGTCGGCGGTCCATCCGGCGAGATCAGGAACTTGCAGAGCAGGGTCTTGCCCTCGGGCATCTTGGCTTCGAAGAACTCGATCTCGTCGCCCGTCGCCGCATCTTCCCAAATCCGCGAATCCTGGCGCATTGTCGGCAGGTCATCGGCCAGCCACAATGGCGAGATTTCGGGATCCACCTTGCCGAAGGCAGCCTCGGCTTTCTCCAGCGCCTTGTCGCAATCGGCCACGGTCGGCAGGATGTCGATCATCCGAAGGGTCTTGTCATCCGGGTCGAAGTAGAAATTTACCTGCATGGTGATGCCGAGGTATTTCACCTGTCCACGCGCCAATTGCTGGTAGTCGTAGAGGACATTGTCGGGATCGTGCTCGGTCGCCCAGACCTCCCCGTTGGCGGCAGCGACGACTTCATGGGGTGTCATTCCCCAGTCGGTGTATTCCCATCCGGCTGCGGCAGGACTGGCAGCGAAAAATGCCGCAGCAAGGCCGGCGGAAACAAGGCGCAGCGTCATTCGGGTTTTCCTTCATAGGCTTCGACGATCCGCCCCACGATCGGATGGCGGACAACGTCGGCAGCGGTGAACCGGATCGTGCCGAAGCCTTCGACGCCTTCCAGTTTCTCGACCGCATCGGCGAGGCCGCTCATCCGGTCGCCGCCGGGAATGTCGACCTGACGCGGGTCGCCGCAGATGACCATGCGGCTGTTCTGACCGAACCGGGTCAGGAACATCTTCATCTGTTCGCGCGTCGTGTTCTGCGCTTCGTCCAAGATGACGAAGGCATCGGCTAGCGTGCGCCCGCGCATGAAGGCGATGGGCGCAATCTCGATCTCGCCGCTCGCCAGCCGCCGCTCGACCTGCTCGGGTGGCATGCAGTCGTAGAGCGCGTCGTAGAGCGGGCGCAGATAGGGGTCGACCTTGTCCTTCATGTCGCCGGGCAGGAACCCGAGCTTCTCGCCGGCCTCCACCGCCGGGCGCGACAGGATCAGGCGCTGCACGCTGCCGGTGATCAGCTGCGCCACTGCTTGTGCCACCGCCAGATAGGTCTTGCCGGTGCCCGCCGGGCCGAGCGCGAAGATGATGTCGTCGCGGGCGAGGCTGCGCATATAGGTTGCCTGCATCGCACTGCGCGGCACGATTGTCTTGCGCCGCGTGCGGATCATGATCGGCGGGCCGCCGTTGCCGCCGCTCAGTTCTCCTTTGACGATCCCGTCCAGGGTCGGCTCGTCGGACATGGCTATCAGCGCTTCGATCGCTCCGGCATCGAGATCCTGTCCGATGGCGAGCCGGTCATACATGCCCTTGAGCACGTCGCGGGCACGGGCAACACTGTCTTCCGGCCCTTCGATCTGGACATGGTCCCCGCGTGCCGAGATGAACACGCCGAGGCGGTTCTCGACCTGCACGAGGTTGGCATCGAATTGTCCGAACAGGGGAACCAGCAGCGACTGGTTCTCGAATTCCATGTCCACCTTGGCCCGGCGGACTTCGCGGAGCGGCACCGGATCGGGCGAAATGGCCGGATCGGGTCTGCGGGAGGGTTTACGGCCCATGGGTGCTTGAAAGCGGTCCTTTCGCGTTGTGCGAGTCGAAACTTACGCCGATGCGGGCGGAGCGCAAGTTGCGGGTGCAAACGGGGCTGGGGAAAGTCATAGGGGTGTCGCTTTGTCGCATCGGCGCAACCTCAGTCCCCCTTTGCCGGGATGACGAAGAGAGGGAACCGGATGAGTGGTCAGACGGTCGCTGGGACCAGCAACCGTCCCGCCAGCGAATTCGGCCCTGCCTCGACTAGCTCGACCTGCACCAGGTCGCCGATCCCGACATCGCCTTCGAACCATACGCTTTGCAGCCAGGGTGACTTGCCGAGCCATTGCCCGGGGTGCTTGCCCTTGCGTTCGACCAGGACATCGCAGGTCTTGCCAACGCTGGCCGCGTTGAACGCCGCCTGGTCGCGGTTGAGCGAGGCTTGCAGGCGTTGGAGGCGCTCATCCATCACCTCTTTGGACACTTGCCCGTCCATCGTCGCAGCGGGGGTGCCGGGGCGGGGTGAGTATTTGAAGCTGTAGGCCTGCGCATAGCGGACTTCGTCGACGATCTTGAGCGTGTCTTCGAATTCCGCCTCGGTCTCGCCGGGGAAGCCGACGATGAAGTCGCCTGACAGTGCGAGGTCGGGCCGCGCAGCGCGGAAACGCTCCAGCAGCCGCAGATAGCTCTCTGCGGTATGGCTGCGGTTCATGGCCTTGAGCACGCGGTCATTGCCGCTCTGCACCGGCAGGTGGAGATAGGGCATCAGCTTGTCGACCTCGCCATGGGTGGCGATCAGCTCGTCATCCATGTCGGCGGGGTGGCTGGTGGTATAGCGGATGCGCTTGAGATCCGGGTCTTTGGCCAGTTCGCGGATCAGGCCCGCCATGCCGAGCTTGCGGCCCTTGTCATCTTCGCCGGTCCAGGCGCTGACATTCTGGCCCAGCAGCGTGATTTCCTTCGCGCCCGCTTCGACCAGCCTCTTCGCCTCTTCGACCAAGGCAATGTAGGGCCGCGATATTTCCGCTCCGCGTGTGTAGGGAACGACGCAATAGGTGCAGAACTTGTCGCACCCTTCCTGGATTGTCAGGAACGCAGCTGGAGGCGATTTGCGGCGGCTGGGCAGGGCGGCAAATTTGGCGTCGGCGGGCATGGCGGTATCGACCCCGCGTTTGCCTGCGACTGCATCGTCGATCATGCCGGGCAGCCGGTGATAGGCCTGCGGGCCGACCACCATGGAGACCGCAGGTGCGCGCGCCATGATTTCCTCGCCCTCGGCCTGCGCCACGCAGCCGGCGACCGCGATCAGCGGCGATTTGCCGGCTTCATCGCCCGCCTTCACCAGCCGGCCGATATCGGAATAGACCTTCTCCGCCGCCTTCTCGCGGATGTGACAGGTATTGAGCACGACCAGGTCCGCATCCTCGCCCTCTGGCGCAGGTGCAATGCCGCGTGTCGCCAGCAGCTCGGCCATGCGCTCGCCGTCATAGACGTTCATCTGGCAGCCGAAGCTCTTGACCCTGTAGGTCTTGGGGGAAGTGGTCGGTTTCATGAAGGCGCGCCTATAGCGGGACGGCCGGATGTTTTGAAACCTTTTGTGAATCCCTGCGAAGGCAGCGACCTCCTGCCGACTGTCCGATACCCATAGCACTTTACCTGAACGAGGTCCCAGCCTGCGCTGGGACTCACATTCTGCACGCTATTCGATCGGTACCGCGGGGGCGCTGTAGCGGATCGGCAGGACGTCGTGCTTGAACGGGCGCACAGGATGGCCGAGGCATTGCTCCAGCCGCTCCTCGATCTCCTCGCGGGCCTTGGCGGCGATGGCCTTGCGGCCGCGAAACTCGCCAGGGCTGAAGGGCTCGAGGAAGTGCATGCCCAGGCGGAAGCTGCCCTTGCGGCTCAGCACGCGCTTGAAATTGTTGACCCCGCTCTCGTCGCCGACCCAGCCGATCCATTCGGCGACCTCGCCGTAGTCGAGCACCACTGGCTGCACGAGCACGCCGGGTGGGGGCGGTTCCAGCACGCTCAGCATCGAGCTCTTGAACGGCAACAGCGAATGCCCATCGGTGGTGGTGCCTTCGGGGAAGACCGTGACCGACCAATTGTCCATCAGTGCTTCGCGCAGCTGGTTGATCTGGTCGGCGACGCCAAGCCGGTTCTCGCGCTTGACGAAGACCGTGCGGTTGAGGCGGCACAGCCAACCGACCAGCGGCGCGTCGGCCAGTTCGGCCTTGGCGACAAATGCCGTGCCGCTGGCTCCGGCGATGGTCAGGATATCGATCCAGCTGACATGGTTGGCGATGAAGAACACGTCGCGCCTGAGCGGCGTACCGTACCGGACCACGCGGGCACCGACGATCCAGCCGGTGACGCCCAGGAACCACATCGGGAAAGGCGAACCATAGGCGAAGATGCGATAGAGATAATGCAGCGGCACGAACACCAGCAGCGCCAGGAAAATCATGAAGGTGCGAACGATGACGCGAAACCATCCCGCCCAGCTCAGCGGTGTGCTTTCACCGGTCGACGCAGCCTGCCGCAGCTTCCATTCCTTGGAATCCGGATCGGCGATATGCGCCGTCCTAGTCGTCACGGCCGATCCGCACGCCGTAGAGTTCCATGCGGTGATCGACCAGCCGGTAGCCGAGCTTCTCGGCGATCTGCTTTTGCAGCGCTTCCAACTCGGGATCGACGAATTCGACGACTTTGCCGGTTTCAACGTCAATCAGGTGGTCGTGATGCGCCTCCGGTGCGGGCTCATAGCGCGCGCGCCCATCACCGAAATCGTGGCGGTCGAGGATACCGGCCTCTTCGAACAGGCGCACGGTGCGATAGACCGTGGCGATCGAGATCTTGGGGTCGATCGCGCTGGCGCGCTGGTGCAACAGCTCGACATCGGGGTGATCGTCGCTGTCGGACAGCACCCGCGCGATCACCTTGCGCTGTTCGGTGATGCGCAGCCCCTTGTCCGCGCACAGCTGTTCGAGGTCGATCCGTTCGGGCAAGCCCAGTCTCCGAAGGTCAGGCCGGTATCATGCGGCCGGAAAATGCAGCGCCGCAAACATGCGGCAACAAATGAAACGCCCCGTGGCCTTAGAGGCACGGGGCGCTGCACTCAAGCGACCGCTTGCGGCCACTCTTATCGAATTAACAGATTAAGCCGCTTTCTTCCGGCGACCGCGCTTCTGGCCCGGCTTCCGGCCGAGGCCGATCTTCTTGGCCAGGTCGCGGCGTGTTTCGGCGTAATCGGGCGCAACCATCGGGTAGTCGGCGCCAAGGTTCCAGCGCGCGCGATAGTCGTCGATCGACAGGCCGTGCTCGGTCATCAGGTGACGCTTGAGCATCTTCATCTTCTTGCCGCAATCGAGGCAAACGATGTGATCCTTCTTGACCGAAGAACGGACCGAAACGGCGGGGTCAGGGCGAACTTCTTCGGGTTCTTCATCCTGGCCGAGGCCGGCAAGCGCGCCATAGACGCTGGTGATAAGGGCAGGCACGTCAGAGACTTCTACATTATTATTGCTGACGTGCGCGGCTACGATGTCGGACGTCAATGTAATCAACGTCTCCGACATGTCGGTGTCGAACTCTTCCATATTTTCCTCAACTTCATTGCGATCGATTTAGGTTCGGCTTTTGCCGTGCGACCCACCTACGCCCATGCTCCACATTTGCATGTTTTTCAATAGTCACATGTCGATAAATCGAGCGAAAATTCCGGAATTGTATCGGTAATGGATGAATTATAGAGTTTTTACAAAGGTTAGGGCGTCCATGCGACTGCCATCACTTGTTGTATAATAGTCTTTCCTTCGACCAATTTGGTTAAATTCATACTTATGGTAAAGGGATTGTGCTGGATTGTTTTCGCGCATTTCTAGGAAAATTTTACTTGCGCCTCTGGAGCGAGCGTCTTGCGACAGAATATCCAGCAATTTTCCACCCAGTCCTTTGCCCCGTTGCGATGGGAGTACTGCAATCAGGAGCAGCTCTTCTTCGCCCGGGGCAGCCCTTGTCATTGCAAATCCTGCAGCATTTTGGCCTTCTGCGGGTGCTTTTCCATCTGCAGCTATGAGCCGATAGTGGGTGGTCGGCAGGACCAGCGAGGTTTCGACCTGGCGGCGCGTCCATGCTTCGCCCCATTGCGGGTCGAACGCACTTTCCATTACTGCCATGATGCGATCGAGATCATCCATCATCGTGCAAGTGCCGGCCTGGCATCGGGTGCCCGGCCGTAGATTGGCTGGACCTGCTCCGTCAGAAGTTTGCCGGAAAGACGAAGAGCATGGCGCGCATCGGGATGCCGGGTGATACCCCGTCCCGTCCCACGCAATTGCGCGAGCGCCTCGGCCTGGGTGCCCACGACCAGCGCGGCCCGGGCGAACCCGGCAGCGGCCTCAGGGGTGAGGGATTGCACCTCCGCAACGGGTAAACCGGCAGCATCGAACGGCTGGACAAACCATTCGCCGTGCCCGCCGTTCATCGCCACATCGATCGGTTGTGCGCCTGCGCCTTCCTGCGCGATGGCCGCGACCAGTGCGAGGGTTGGATAGCCCAGCACCTCAGCTTTCCATGCAAGGCCAAGTGCGCGGGCGGTAGCGATGCCGATACGGATACCGGTGAAACTGCCAGGGCCGAGTGCGACAAGGATACAGTTTGCCCGGCCCTTGGCAGGCAGAGCTGCGATCATCGGCACCAGCTGTTCGGCATGGCCGCGACCGAGAATCCGGTGATCATGCCCGACGAGCGCCTTGCCGTCGAACAATGCGATCGAGCAGGCCTCGGTCGAACAGTCGATGGCGAGTGTCTTCATCGGGCAGCGACGTCAGGCGAGGGTGTTGAAGCGCTCGAAATCGGGGCGCGGGCTGCGGTCGAAGATCGATTCCGGATCGCCATAGCCGATCGAGCAGATGAAATTGCTCTTCACCTTCGGTCCGAACGTCTCGTCATCGGCGAAGAAGGCCTTGTCGACCGCGTCATTGTCAAAGCCCGACATTGGCCCGCAATCGAGCCCGAGCGCCCGCGCGGCAAGCATCAGGTAAGCGCCTTGCAACGAGGAGTTGCGGAACGCTCCGCTCTTGCGCCCTTCCTCGTCGCCATCGAACCAGCTCTTGGCGTCAGTATGCGGGAAAAGCCATGGCAGGTGCTCGTGGAAATCGATGTCATAACCAATGATGGCAGTGACAGGCGCGGCCATGATCTTGGCCTTGTTTCCCTCCATCGCGCAGGCGGCGAGCTTCTCCTTCGCTTCTTCCGAGCGGACCCATACAATCCGCACCGGTTGCATGTTGGCGCTGGTCGGGGCCATCTTCAGCAAGTCATAGATGGCCGCGATTTGCTCGTCGCTGACCGGCTTGTCGAGCCAGTCATTATAGCTGCGTGCTTCGTTGAAAAGCTGGTCGAGCGCGTCAGCCGACAGGGAGTGGTCGTGGAATTGCTTGGTCATGAAGTGCCCCGGTTGAAGTCTGGTCGTTGAAAGTCAGGCGGCTCGTACTTCAACGACTTCGGGCACGTAATGTTTCAGCAGGCCTTCGATCCCGTGCTTGAGCGTGGCGGTGGACGATGGGCAGCCCGAGCAGGCGCCTTGCAGCGTGAGGTAGACGATCCCGTCCTTGAACCCGCGATAGGCAATGTCCCCGCCGTCGCCCGCCACGGCGGGGCGAACACGGGTTTCCAGCAATTCATGAATTTGCGCGACGATCTCGGCATCCTCGGGATTTTCCTCGACCAGCATGTCCTCTTCGGCGGGTACGGAAATGCCGCTGGCATCGCCGCCGACAAACAGCGGGGCCTGGCTGACGTAGTGGTCGAGCAGGATCGAGACTACCATGCCCTTCAGGCTGGGCCAGTCTGCACCTGGCGCCTTGGAAACGGACACGAAATCGCCACCGAAGAAGACGTTTGTGACTTCGCCTGTGTCGAACAGAGCCTGGGCCAGCGGGCTCACTTCGGCGTCCTCCGGCGAGGTGAATTCGCGGGTGCCACTCGGCATAACCTGCTGGCCGGGCAGGAACTTGAGCGTGGAAGGGTTGGGCGTGGTTTCGGTTTCGATGAACATCTGCGGAATGTAGGGTCCGTGCTGCTTTCCGGCAAGCTATTCACTGTCCCTTCACCGATTGGGCCTTTATAGTCAGCACCATGATCAAGATCCCCCGCGCAGCGCGCAGGTTCGCGCTACTGCTTCCCTTTGCCATGCTCGCCGGTCCGCTTCCCGCTCAGGATACAACCGCGCATGTGCCGGAGGTTGCGCCGAAGGTGCGCCCGCAATCGTTGCAGGGCGAAGACGAGACCCCGTGGCTCTACGAAGGCAGCAACGTCCCTGTCGATCGGGAGTGGAAATTCGGCATCCTCGAGAACGGGCTCCGCTACGCCGTGCGCCGCAATGGCGTGCCCCCGGGGCAGGTATCGATCCGTATCCGTATCGACGCCGGATCGCTCCACGAACGCGACGAAGAGCGGGGCTACGCACATTTGCTGGAGCACCTGCTCTTCCGGCAGAGCAAGCACATGGGCCCCGGCGAGGCAATTGCGACGTGGCAGCGACTTGGGGCCAGTTTTGGCAATGACACCAATGCCATGACCACGCCGACTGCAACGGTCTACCAGCTCGACATGCCCGAAGCGGCCGGCAAGCTCGACGAGACTTTCAAGCTGTTGTCCGGTATGGTCCGCGACCCTGTCATCACCCCGGGCAATGTGGCTGCCGAGGTGCCGATTGTGCTGGCTGAAAAACGCGAGACGGGCGGTGCGCTCGAACGTGTCAACGACGCCCGCCGGGCGACGCTGTTTGCCGGACAAAGGCTGGCCGAACGGGCACCGATCGGGACCGAAGAGACGCTTCGAGCCGCGACGGCTGATGCGCTCAACGATTTCCACCGTAGATGGTATCGCCCGGAAAAAACGGTGATTGCTGTCGCCGGTGATGCCGATCCCGAAGACCTGGCCCGCCTGATCGAGACATATTTCACCGACTGGAGCGTTGCAGGCAAGGGCGATGTCGAACCCGATTTCGGCGATCCGGTCGCGCCCCAAGGTGCCACAGGCTTGCCGCCCGTTGGAGAGACGGCGGTGTTGATCGAGCCCGACCTGCCACGCAGTTACACCTATGCCGTCATGCGGCCGTGGCGTCCGGTGGTAGACACTGTCGAGTACAACGAGGGCCTGCTGATGGACGGCCTGGCGCTGGCGCTGATCAATCGCCGGCTGGAGGCGCGGGCACGCGGTGGTGGCAGCTATCTCTACGCTCAGGTCGAACAGGAAGATATCAGCCGCTCGACTGATGCCACCCTGGTCAGTTTTGCGCCTCTCACGGAAGACTGGCAGGCCGCGCTCGCCGATGTGCGGGGCGTCATCGCCGATGCCTCGAACAATCCCCCGACCGAGGAAGAAATTGCTCGCGAGATCGCCGAATATGGCGATGCTTTCAAGCAATTGGTCGATGAACAGGGTGTCGCACCCGGTTCGCGTTTGGCCGACAACTTTATCGAAGCGATCGATATTCGGGAGACCACGGCTGCGCCTGACACCGTGCTGGAAATCTTCAATGGCATGCTCGACAAGGTGACGCCCGCAGCAATCCTCGCCCGCACGCAAGCGTTGTTCGAAGGCGATGTGATCCGTTCCTTCTACATCACCCCTGCCATCGGCGAAGCGGACGCGCAGGCCTTGCGCACGGCGTTGTTGCAACCGGTCATGGCCGATGCCAGCGCCCGGCTGGCCGCCGCTACCGTCAATTTCGAAGACCAGCCCGCCATTGGCGCTCCTGGCGAAGTCGTGGCTGAAGGCCCCCTCGGCATCCTCGGGATCGAGCAGCTCGAACTGAGCAATGGCGTACGCGTGCAGCTTTGGCCCAACGATGCCGAACCGGGCCGGGTGGCCGTGAAAGTGCGCTTCGGCAGCGGCTACCAGGGTTTTTCGGCCGAGGATGCGCCCTATGCGCATCTTGGCCAGATGGCGCTGATCGGGGCCGGGCTGGGCAACCTCGGGCAGGAAGAGCTCGATCGCATCGCGACTGGGCGCAAACTGGGGTTCGACTTCGGGATCGAAAACACGGTCTTTACCTTCGACGCCCAGACACGCGGCGAGGATCTGGCCGACCAGCTCTACCTGTTCGCGGCCAAGCTGGGGATGCCGCGGTGGGATCCGAACCCGGTGATCCGCGCCCAGGCCGCATCTCGGCTTGCCTACGAGTCCTATGCCACCAGCCCCGGTGGATTGCTCACCCGTGACCTCGATTTCCTGCTGTCGGACGAGGATCCGCGCTTCGCCACGCCCGATCCGGCAGCCATCGCCAGGACCACGCCAGAGGGTTTCCGCAAGGTGTGGGAGCCGCTGCTCAGGCAAGGACCGGTCGAAGTGCTGATTTACGGCGAGTTCGATCGTAATGCGGCGGTGGAAGCGTTGAAGAAGACCTTCGGCGCCTTACCGCCCCGCCAGCCAATTCCGGCCTCGGTGCGGGCACGGGTGCCGAGCTTCCCCGATCCAGGCAAGCCGACCGTGCTGACCCATCGCGGGGGTCAGGACCAGGCGGCCGCCGTGATCTCGTGGCCGCTTGGTGGCGGGATCGAGAATGTGCACGAATCGCGCCAGCTCGAAATCCTCTCGCGGTTATTCAGCAACCGCCTGCTCGATAGCCTGCGCGAGAAAGCAGGGGCGAGTTACGCTCCCTTCGTTACCGCCGACTGGCCGCTCGACATGCAGCAGGGCGGAACCATGACGGCGTTCGCGCAGGTCAGCCCGGATGTCGTGCCAGCCTTCTTCACGGAAGCGGAAGCGATTGCCGCCGACCTGGCAACGAACCCGCCGTCGCAGGACGAACTCGACCGCGTAACAGAGCCGCTGCGGCAGCTGTTGACCCGGGCGTCAACTGGCAACGGTTTCTGGATGTACCAGCTGGAAGGCGCGACCTATGATCCGCGCCGGGTGTTGGTGCTGCGCAGCCTGCTCAACGACTATACTCAGACGACACCTGAGGCGATGCAGGCGCTCGCGCAGCGTTACTTGACGGTGCGACCCGGTTATCGCGTGGCGATCATTCCCGAAGGACAGGAGCTGGCAAAAGGCGGTGCAGCCTTGCCTAGCGCAGGCCAGGCCGTGCAGGGTCGCTGACGCCACCTTGGCCGTGCCCAAGGTTTATTTGCCTTGGCATTGAGGGCGCCCAAGCCGTATCTAGGGCGGCTTGGAATGGTAAAAGACTGAAATGACTATGGCTCGCAACTGGACACCGGATAGCTGGAAGGGCTTCGAAGCGCGGCACCTGCCGACATACGAAGACTCCGCAGCGCTTGGCGCTGCCGAAAGCACGCTGGCCAATTATCCGCCGCTGGTCTTTGCCGGTGAAGCGCGCGCGCTGAAGGCCGACCTGGCCGAAGTGGCCGAGGGGCGCGCGTTCCTGCTGCAGGGTGGAGACTGTGCCGAGAGCTTTGCCGAATTCCACCCCAACAACATCCGCGACACCTTCCGCGTGATCCTGCAGATGGCGGTGGTGCTGACCTTCGCTGGCAAGCTGCCGGTGGTGAAGGTCGGGCGCATGGCGGGCCAGTTCGCCAAGCCGCGCAGTTCCGACACTGAAACGCAGGGCGATTTGACGCTGCCGAGCTATTTCGGTGACAACGTCAACGGGATCGAGTTCGACCCGGACATCCGCCGCAACGATCCCGAGCGGATGGTGAAGGCCTATTCGCAGGCCGCCGCCACGCTCAATCTGCTGCGCGCCTTTGCCGGGGGTGGGTATGCCAATTTGCGGCAGGTTCACCAGTGGACGCTCGATTTCATGGGCCGCAGCCCATGGGCCGACAAGTTCGCTGCGCTGTCCGAACGGATCAGCGAAGCGCTCGACTTCATGGAAGCCTGTGGTGTCGATCCGGCCACCCTGCCGCAGCTAAAGGGTACCAGCTTCTATACCAGCCACGAAGGGTTGCTGTTGCCGTACGAGCAGGCGCTGACGCGGCAGGATTCGCTGACCGGCGACTGGGTCGACACCAGCGGCCACATGATCTGGATCGGCGACCGCACCCGCTTCGAAGGCAGCGCGCATATCGAGTTTGCGCGCGGGATCATCAATCCGCTGGGAGTGAAATGCGGGCCGAGCCTCGAGCCGGACGTGCTGCTCAAGCTGCTCGACGAGCTCAACCCTGCGCGTGAGCCGGGGCGGATCACGCTGATCAGCCGCTTCGGGCACGACAAGGTCGAGGCCGGACTGCCGCGCCTCGTCCGCGCCATCACCCGCGAAGGGCACCCGGTGGTCTGGAGCTGCGACCCGATGCACGGCAACGTGATCAAGGCCGACAGCGGCTACAAGACCCGCCCGTTCGATCGGATCAAGGCTGAAGTGCGCGGCTTCTTCGATGTCCACCGCGCCGAAGGCACCCATGCCGGAGGTATCCACCTGGAGATGACTGGGCAGGACGTGACCGAATGCGTCGGCGGGGCGGTGGCGATTGCCGACGAGGATCTTGGCGACCGCTATCACACCCATTGCGACCCGCGCCTCAACGCCGCGCAGTCTATCGAACTGGCCTTTGCGATTGCCGAGATGCTGCAACTGGCGGCCAAGGAGCAACAGGCCGACGCGGCCTGAGCCCCGGCTTGACCAGAAAACCGGAAGGCAAGCCTTTCCATTGTAACGGCTAGTCGCCATTATGCGTAAGGACTGGGAGAAACAGGAGACAGTCCTTGGCCCATGCACAGGCGCATGATGCCGCATCCTTGACCACGACGCTTGCCGAGCGGTTTCGTGCCACCCGCGCATTGACCGAGGCGCTGGCTGCGCCGCTCAGCGAAAGCGATGCCACGATCCAGTCGATGGAAGATGCCTCGCCCGCCAAGTGGCATCTGGCGCATGTGACGTGGTTCTGGGAGACGTTCCTGCTGCGCAACCACCTGCCGGACTACGCGCTGTTCGACGAGCGTTGGCCGTTCCTGTTCAACAGTTATTACGAGGCCGAAGGCGAGCGTCATGCGCGCAGTCATCGCGGGCTGATAACGCGGCCGAGCCTGGCGGAGGTGTTCGACTATCGCCAGGCGGTGACGGAAGCGATGGCACCGCTGCTCGAACGCGAGGAGCTGCGCCCGCTGGTCGAGCTGGGTATCGCGCATGAGCAGCAGCATCAGGAGCTGTTGCTGACCGATATCAAGCACGGCCTGTTCCAGAACCCGCTCGGCCCGGCGATGTGGGAAAGTGCGCGCCCCCGCGAAGGCGGGGGCCTCAGGCCATCGAACGAATCGCCAGCGGCTCGAGACCCCCGGCTTCGCGAGGGATCAGCTTGGCACTCCCACCCCGGCGGCATCGCGCTGGTCGGCCATGAAGGCGCAGGCTTTGCCTTCGACAACGAAGGCCCGCGCCATCGCGTCCTGCTGGAGCCCTTCGCGCTGGCCAGCACGCTGGTGACCAATGCCGAGTGGCAGGAATTTATCGACGATCGCGGCTATGAGACGGCGTCGCTGTGGCTATCGGATGGTTGGGCCTGGGTCCGCCAGCATGGCATCGCCGCGCCCGATTACTGGCGCGCCAATGGCGGAGCGGGCGAGTATTTCACTCATCAGGGCTGGCAGGAACGCGACGCGCATGCCCCGGTCACGCATATCTCCTTCTACGAGGCCGATGCCTATGCGACATGGGCCGGGGCGCGCCTGCCGACCGAGTTCGAATGGGAAGCGATCGCGCAGGAGCATGATCCGGCTGGCGGCAACCAGCTCGATACCGCCGGGCCGCCTATGCCCGTCGGCTCGGACCGCCTGTTCGGCGATTGCTGGCAATTCACCCGCAGCGCTTACCTGCCCTACCCGCGCTACCAGCCGCCTGCTGGTGCGGTGGGTGAATACAATGGCAAGTTCATGAGCGGGCAGGTTGTGCTGCGCGGGGCCAGCTGTGCCACGGTGCGCGGCCATTCGCGCCGTAGCTATCGCAATTTCTTCTACCCCCACCAGCGCTGGCAGTTCACCGGGCTGCGGTTGGCGAAGGACGCCTGATGCCCTCCAAGCACGAACTGCGTCTGGTCGAGCTGGACGAAGATGGCGTCAACACCGCCTTCCGGGCCGATGTGCTGCAGGGGCTTTCCGAAGCCCAGAAGGCGATCCCAGCGCGATGGCTCTATGACGATGCCGGCTCACAGCTGTTCGAAGACATCACGGAGCTGGAAGAGTACTATCCGACCCGCGCCGAGACCGAGATCCTCAAGGGGCGGGGCAGCGACTTTTCCGAGGCCATCGGACCCGGACGCGCGGTGGTGGAATTCGGCAGCGGTAGCTCGGTCAAGACCCCGCTGCTGTTGAGCCAGATCGCGCCCGCAGCCTATGTCCCGCTCGACATTTCAGGCGATTTCCTGCGCGCTTCGGCAGAGGAGTTGCGCGGCAAGTTCCCGGGCCTGCCGGTCTATCCGGTCGAAGCCGATTTCATGCGCCGGGTCGAGCTGCCCGAAGCCGTTGCAGACATGCCCAAGCTCGGCTTTTTCCCCGGCTCGACCATTGGCAACATGGTCCCGCGCACCGCGACCGACCTGCTGCGCACCATGCGCGAAACGCTGGGCGAGAGTTCCAAGCTGCTGATCGGGATGGACCTGGTGAAGGATCCCGCTGTGCTCGAAGCGGCCTATGACGATGCGCGCGGAATCACCGCCGATTTCAATCGAAACCTCGTGCGCCGCATCAACCGCGAACTTGGCGGGACGATCCCCGTCGATCAGCTCAGCCATGAAGCGCGCTGGAATGATGAATTCGCGCGGATCGAAATGCATCTGGTGGCGCAAGCCGACCTTGCATTCGAAGTCGCCGGACGATCCTTCGCCATGGCGGCAGGCGAGAGTATTCACACCGAGAACAGCCACAAGTTCACGCGCCGCAGTGGCAACATGCTGCTGCTGGCAGGGGGCTGGACCCCGGTGGCGCGCTGGCTCGACAGTGAAGAACGTTTCAGCCTGATTCTCGCAGAGGCTTCCATCCCGCGCAGCGCGCCTTAATAGGGCGCGCATGAGCAAGACAATCGCAATCATCGGGGCCGGGATGGCCGGGCTTTCCTGCGCCATGAAACTGAAGGCGCGGGGGCTGAACCCGGTGCTGTTCGACAAGGGGCGTGGGCCCGGTGGTCGGATGGCGACCCGGCGCGCGCATATCGGTACAGGCGAGGCCTCGTTCGATCACGGCGCGCAGTATTTCACCGCCCGCGATCCGCGCTTCGCCAAGGCTGTCGAAGGTTGGCGGTCGGCTGGGTATGCCGCGCCGTGGCCGGCAGCTGGCGAGGATGCCTATGTCGGCACGCCGGGCATGAACGCGCCGATCAAGCAGATGGCGCAGTTCTTCAACATTGTATGGGGCAAGCGCATCGATGGCGTGCTGCACGACGAGCACACCTGGCACCTGCGCGCCGGCGATACGATCTTCCGTGCGCAGCAACTGGTGTGTGCGATCCCGGCCGAACAGGCGGCTGAATTGCTGGAAAGGGAAGCGCCGGACTTCGCGGCACAAGCAACGGCGGTGCAGTCCAAGCCGTGCTGGGCGCTGATGGCGCGCTTTGCCGATCGGCTCGACCTGGCTGACACCTTCCGGGGCGAGGCTGTCGCCTGGGCGGCGCGCAATTCGGCCAAGCCGGGACGTGGGGAGGGTGAGGACTGGGTGATCCACGCTTCGCCCGAATGGTCGGCCGAGCATCTCGAACTCGACAAGGATACGGCTGCACCCAAATTGCTCGCAGCCTTCTTCGCGGAAGCCGGCATAACGCTCCAGCAACCTCTGCACTCGGATGCGCATCGCTGGCGCTATGCCATGGTTGGCAAGGCTGATGGAGCGGCTGCGCTGTGGGATCCGCAGCTCGCGCTCGGGGTTTGCGGTGACTGGCTGGCAGGTCCCCGGGTCGAAAATGCTTTCCTCAGCGGGCTGGAGCTCGCCGCCTTGATGACGGAGTAATCCGTTCATGGATTTGCCACCCATGCGCGCCTATAGCGGGCGGGTGGAACAAGACGCGATGTTTGCCGAATGGTTCGACCGCGCAGTGGCGCTGGTTGCTTCCGTGCCCAAGAGCAGCCTGCTGATGCTGGCGCTGGCAGCGATGCTGGCGAGCTGGATCGGCGGCACCATGCTGCGGCGCGGCGTGCCCCTGGGCGGCTTGGTGCGCAGCCTCAGCACCGTGGCGCTGGTCGGCGTGCTGGTAACTGTCGTGATGCAGGTCGCCCGGATCGATCCGCGCTTCGATGTCGCGGTGGCCGAGCTCGGCATGCCTGGCCAGGTCGTGGAGGGCGGCGAGACACGCATCCCTCTGGCGGACGATGGCCACTATTGGCTGCGTGCGAAGATCAACGGGACGGAGGCTGCATTCTTGGTCGATACTGGCGCCACACTGACCGCCATCTCGCAAGAAACCGCCGAACGTGCCGGGATCGAGCCGCGCGCCGTGACCGGTTGCCGATGCAGATGAGCACCGCCAATGGCACCGTCACCGTGCCGATGGCGACGATCGACGAACTGCGCTTCGGGAATGTCGCCGCGCGCGGGCTCGACGCGGTCATCGCCAGCAATATCGGCGACACCAATGTGATCGGGATGAACCTTTTGAGCCGCCTGGCTTCGGTCCGTATCGAACAGCGCGAGCTGATCCTCGTCCCCAACAACCCGCAACCCGCGATCGACTGGGATACACGGCAAGAGTGAGCGCATGCTGGCCAGGGCCAGGCCGTTTCCCATCCGGGTGATGGCGAGCCGAAGACTGTGGCTTTTCGTGACCCGGCGCGCACCGTGGATTCGGCACGTGAGCACCGGAAGCGCGCCGGACTGCCATTTGCAGCCCGTCAGCGCTGCTCGAAAGGTAAGAAGATGGCTGGGGTGGCAGGGATCGAACCTGCGAATGTCGGTACCAAAAACCGATGCCTTACCACTTGGCTACACCCCAGCAGTGGGCGCGCTCTATAGCGGCTCTTGCGGGGATGTGAAGGGGGTCTTCAGACCGGGGTGGCGCGGCGTGTGGACAGCTCTGCTTCGACTTGCCTGATCAGCGCCCGGTCGAGACGGTAGAACAGCATGGCGACCATTGCCGGAAGCAGCGAGGCTGCGGGAATGAGGGCGAAGGCGAGATTGATGCCAAGCAGCGCTCCCGTGGTCTGCGCCCCTCCGGGGTCGAAACCTGTCAGGTCCATGGCAAAGCCGGGCAAGGCGGAACCGAGGCCGACCCCGACCTTCACCGCAAAGACCGAGGCGGCGACCACCAGCCCCGTCATCTGAAGCCCGCTCTTCCAGTCGACATATTCGGCGATGTCGGTGAACATGGCGAAAGCGCCGACCATCAGCATGCCGAAGCCGATGCCGACGAAGTATTGCACCAGCGTCTGCGGCCAGACGGCATCGAGCGGCAAGGTATAGAAATACAGGATGGCAACAAACTTGAGCGCGCCGGCGGCGATGATGAGGTTGCGCTTTTCGAATTTGCGCTGGAGGATGTTGCCGATGATGACCCCGCTGACTTGGCCCAGTGCCAGCGCAGTGAGGAAGAGCCCGAGCCGGTCGAGGAACAGGAACACCGGCGTTCCGTCATCCCCGACTACGTATTTGAACCAGAACTTGGCGCTGGCCGCGCGTGAAGCGATCGCCAGCACCCCGAGGATGGCGGCGATAGCGACCGCGATCCAAGGACCGGTGCGCACCAGCACGCGCAGGTCGCCCCACACGCTACCATTGGTATGAGCTGGCGGGATACGCTCCCTGGTGGTGGCGAAGCTAGTGAAGATGCACAGCGCGCCGAGCGCGGCGATCAGTGTCATGGTGAGGAAAATGCCGCGCGCTTCGTCCGCGCCGCCCAACTCGCGCACCAGCGTCGTGCCAAAGATGCCGATGGCGATACCGGAGAGCGAGGAGAAGAACATGCGATAGGCGGTGACGCTGGCGCGCTCAGAAGCGCTTGGTGAAATGACGCCAAGCAGACCGGAGTAGGGCACGTTCACGGCAGTGTAGGCGAGCATGGCCAGCGTGTAGGTGACATAGGCCCAGATAAGCATGGGGCCCGGAGCAAGTTGAGGCATGGCAAACACCGCTGCCCCGACAAATCCGAACGGGATCGCGCCGAACAGCAGGTAGGGGCGATAGCGGCCCCAGCGGGTGCGGGTGCGATCAGCGATGGCACCCATCACCGGGTCCGTCACTGCATCGACCAGCTTGCTGAGCAGTAGCATCAGCGCAATCGCCGCCGGTGCTACGCCGCCCAGGTCGACGAAATAGTAGAACAGGAACACGCCGAAGAAGTTGAGATAGAGGCCGGAGGCGAGGTCGCCGACCCCGTATCCGATCTTCTCGAATTTTCCGATTCGCTCGTGCGCCATGGGTGCTCAACCCGTAACGCGGGGCTTGTTTCCCAAACGATCCGCCAGCAGCTCGCGCAATTCGCTTGCGTGCAGTATCCTAACGGGATACTGGTATCCCATGCATAGAGCAGGCGAGAAGATCCGCAACTGGCGCGAAGCGCATGAGCCCCCGCTTTCGGCCGAGGAATTCGGCGAGCGCTACGGCGCGCCGGAGCCGTGGGCGAGCCGCACGGTCTATGGCTGGGAGGTCAAGGGAAAGGTCGCCCGCGCGCCGGTGCAGAAGCGGCTGGCGGAGCTGGGCATTTGCGAGCCGGGCGACTGGCTGGAACCAGCGGACGATGGCGAAGCGGCTCCGCAAGCCTCGTCGGGGACCAGCGACTTCTACGACATGCACCGCCACGGCTTCGTGCGCGTGGCGACCAGCACGCCGCAGCTGCGCACTGCCGACGTCGCCTTCAACCTCGAAGGCACGCTGGCCGAAGCCCGCAAGGCGCATGACGGGCACGTCGACTTGCTGCTCTATCCCGAGCTGGGGTTGAGCTCCTACGCCATCGACGATCTGCACCTGCAGCTTGCGCTACTCGATGCGGTCGAGCAGGCGGTGGGCGAACTGGTCGAGGCCAGCCGCGAGTGGACCCCGGTGCTGGTGGTTGGCGCGCCGCTGCGCCGCAATGGCAAGATCTACAATTGCGCGCTGGCGATCGCCGGCGGGCGGCTACTCGGCGTCGTGCCCAAGAGCTTCCTGCCCAACTACCGCGAATATTACGAGAAGCGCTGGTTCGCCCACGGGCGTGGCTGTGTGGGGCTGGAGATTGATGTCGCCGGGCACACCGTTCCCTTCGGCACCGACCTTGTCTTCGCCGCCGAGAACTTGAAGGGCTTCACCTTCGGGATCGAGATATGCGAGGATTACTGGGCACCGCGTCCGCCGGGAATGCTGGCCGCGCTCGCCGGGGCGACGATCCTGCTCAATCCCAGCGCGTCCAACATCACTGTCGGCAAGTCCGACGAACGCCATCTGCTCGCGCGGGCGTCCTCGGCGCGCGGCATCTGCGCCTATGCCTATTCCGCCAGCGGGCACGGCGAGAGCACCACCGATCTCAGCTGGGACGGGCAGGGCATGATCTACGAATTCGGCGATTTGATGGTGGAATCGAGCCGTTTCGACCTCGAGCCAGAGCTGTGCGTGAGTGATATCGACACGCAAAGGATACTGGCCGAGCGGATGCGCAACGGCACTTTCACCGATGCCGCCGAGCATGAAGGGCGGCCCGAGAACACATTCCGCACCGTGCGCTTCACCCACAAGGCCGCGCCCGGCGACATCGGCCTAAACCGCCCCATCCGCCGCTTCCCCTTCGTCCCCAACCGGCGCGAGAAGCTCGACGAGGATTGCTACGAGGCCTTCAACATCCAGGTCGATGCGCTGATGCGCCGCATCCAGGCGACCAGACCGCAGAGCCTCGTCATCGGCATTTCAGGCGGGCTCGACAGCACCCACGCGCTGATCGTCGCGGCCAAGGCCTGCGACCGGCTTGGCCTGCCGCGCACCACCATCCGTGGCTACACCATGCCTGGCTTTGCTACGTCAGAGGGGACCAAATCCAACGCGTGGAAGCTGATGCGGGCGATGGGGATCACCGCCGAGGAGATCGACATCAAGCCCGCCGCGCGCACCATGCTGGAGGATATCGGCCACGCCTTCGCAGATGGCGAGCCGGTCTATGACGTGACCTTCGAGAACGTGCAGGCGGGGCTGCGCACCGATTACCTGTTCCGGCTGGCGGGCCAGCACAAGGGCTGGGTGGTCGGCACCGGCGACTTGAGCGAGCTCGCGCTCGGCTGGTGCACCTATGGCGTCGGCGACCACATGAGCCATTATGCGGTCAACAGCGGCGTGCCCAAGACGCTGATCCAGTACCTCATCCGCTGGTCGGTCACGACCGGGCAGTTCGACGAGGAGGCAGGCAAGGTACTGCTGGCGGTGCTCGATACGGAGATTTCGCCCGAGCTCGTCCCGGCAGGGGAAGATGGCGAGATCCAGAGCACCGAGAGCATCATCGGCCCTTACGAGCTCAACGACTTCTTCCTCCACCACATCATCTGCTACGGCCAGACGCCGAGCAAGGTCGCCTTCCTCGCCTGGCACGCGTGGAAGGATGCCGAGGAAGGGCTGTGGCCTGAAGGCTTCCCCGAGGAAGCCAAGAGCCAGTACACGCTCGCGACCATCCGCCACTGGCTGGAGAAATTCCTGTGGCGCTTCTTCCAGTTCAGCCAGTTCAAGCGCAGCGCCATCCCCAACGGGCCCAAGGTCAGCGCCGGCGGAGCACTGAGCCCCCGCGGCGACTGGCGCGCGCCAAGCGATGCGGTGGCCGAGGTGTGGCTGGCGGAACTCGAAACGAACGTACCCCACGGATGATAATCTCGCACCACGAGAAAGAGTATGAGGAAGCGCGCCTCTTCAAGGAAGGCAGGCGCAAACTGGTCGGTCCCTTCGCTCAGATGGCAGACTGGGTTGCGAATGAATTCGGGGTGCCGCGCCCGCTGCTAGTCCGGTTCGAATATCCAGATGGAAGCCTACTCCTCATCCCGCGCTTGGACATAATCTTCGATCTTGAAGAGACCGCCTGCGGATTCGACGAGCACGTGTCGGCGGAAATCTACGCGGGTCCTGATGAAGAGAAGCAAAAAGTGGCGGTCGCCGAATTTGTGAATATCTTGGCGAACTATCCGCCACCCCGAGAACCGTCTATTATCGCTCGGTTTTTGGGAAGCAGGCCGGCGTGGCCAACCATTGACGACTGCCACCGCCTTTTTGCCCTTTTCAGCTCATTCGAAAGGCCTGCCCGGGAAGAGGCTAACGCATCAATCTCGAAGCAAGAGCTCGAAGACTTGAAGCAAGAGCTTCGTCCCTTGGGCGTATGGACGATCTACCCGATCTTCGATGCCGTCGCATTTCTGTTCCATACGGACGCGCAAGCCGAGCTGGCGATTTCAAACGGTGGCAGCCAGCGCTGCATCGACCGATATAACGAGATCCTTTTCTCGAAGGATCGATACGGCTACTTCGCGCGCCGCCCAGTCCACGTCCGCATTGATAGCCGAGAGACTTTTGAGCGTGACTATGGTGGCCATTGGCGAAATTTCTGGGGTTGAGCGAGCAATCCGCTAGAAACGCCTCGAACGCTTTCGAAAGTCAGCCTCACATGAACCCCGCCAGCTTCGCCGCCCTCATGCTGTGCAACGTGGTATGGGCGTTCAATATCGTCGTCAGCAAGTGGGCGGTCGACGATTATGCCGTGCCTCCGCTGTTCTTTGCCGCGCTGCGTTCGCTGATGGTGGTCGCGGCGGTGGCGCCGTTCCTGCGGCGGATCCCGGCTGACCCGGTGCGGGTGCTGCTGGTCGGGCTCGCCATAAGCGGGGGATCCTTCGGGCTGCTGTTCATCGGGCTCAAGACCGCCAGCCCTTCGGCGGCGGGGATCGTCAACCTTTCAGGCGCGCCGCTGACGGTGCTGTTCGCGATCCTGATCCTGAAGGAAGAAGTGCGCTGGCGGCGCGGGCTCGGGATCGCGCTGACTTTTGCCGGGGTGGTGGTGGCAGTCGCCTCACCCAGCGGCATGGAGAGCGGGATTGGCCTGCTCTATGTTTTCGCCGCTGCAGTGATCGGATCGCTCGGCGCGGTATTCTTCAAGCGGATCGAGATCGGCGCGGTCGAAATGCAGGGCTGGGCCGGGATCGCTTCGGTGGCGCTGCTGTTTCCGCTCTCTTTCGGGCTGGAAAGCGGGCAGCTGGGCGCGGTGTCGGCCAATATCTGGCCGGTCGCGGCCTGCGTGGTGTTCGCCGGGCTCATCACCTCGGTCGGGGCGCACTCGGCCTATTACCAGATGCTGCAGAAGCACGATGCCAACCTGCTGGTCCCGCTAACGCTGATGACGCCGCTGCTGACCATCGCCTTCGGGGCGTGGCTGACGGGGGACCCAATCGGTCCGCGCCTGCTGATTGGTGCAGCACTGGCGGTGGCCGGTGTGGCGATCATCGTGCTGCGCCCGAGCCGGGCGATCTTCAAGCCGATGCTGGTGCGGCCGAGGTTGTAGGAAGCGGTTCGCTTGCCGGCCCCCTTCCGTCACCCCCGCGCAGGCGGGGGTCCAGACAACGGCACTGACTGCAAGAGAATCGGCGATACGAGGAAGCGTCTCCTCGTATCGCCGACTTCATGCAAAACGTTGGCTCATCTGGATCCCCGCCTGCGCGGGGATGACGGACATCAGTGTCAGGCCGCCATCTGCTCGACCTGCGCATGGGCCGCGGCGATCTTCTCTTCGCCGCCTTCGCCCATGATGCCGTCGGCAGCGACCATTGCGACATCGGTGATGCCGAGGAAGCCGAGGAAGTGCTTCAGCCACGGGCTCATGAAGTCGATCTCGCTGCCCACCGGCGTGCCACCGGACGCGATGGCGATATAGGCCTTCTTGCCGGTCAGCTGCCCTTCGGGGCCGGTCGGAGTGTATTTGAAGGTGGTCCCGGCGCGGGCGACCAGGTCGGCCCAGGCCTTCAGCGTCGAGGGAATGGTGAAATTGTAGATCGGCACGCCGAACACGATGGTGTCGGCGGCATTGAGTTCGTCGATCAGTTCATCGGCGATGGCGGCGAGTTCCTGCTGCTCGGGTGTGCGCTCGGCGGCCGGGGTCAGGTTGGCGGCAAAGCGCTCGGCGGTGATGAAGGGCAGATCATTGGTCGAGAGGTCGCGCGTCACGACGGTCAAACCGTCGGCGGCAAGGCGGTCGACCAGTCTGCCCGACAGGCTGCGGCTGACGGATTCGGCGTCGCTGCGGATGCTGGCGGTGATGTGGAGGATGTTGGGCATTGGGAATCTCCTGGCAGTGATGGGGTGGCCCTGCCCCTCGGGAGGGAGAGGGAGGAGGAGGGACAGGGCCGAGGGGCTTACGCCGCGTCGACGAGCACCAGCTCGCTGTCTTCGAGCGCGGTCACGGTGACGCTGGCCAGCTGGGTGATGGCGATGCCGTCGCGCGCCTTGGCTTCGACGTCCTCGACGCGCACCTTGCCGGTGGCGGGCACCATGTAGAGATGTCGTGACGGGTCGGCGGGGGTGTAGGTCACGCTTTCACCGGCCTTCACCGTTGCGCCCAGCACACGGGCATCAGTACGGATCGGCAGCGCGTCATCGTCATTGGCGAAACCGCTGGCGAGCGGGACGAACTGGCCGCTGCGCGCATCCTTGGGGAACTTGCGCGCACCCCAGCTCGGCGCACCACCGCGCTCGGACGGGATGATCCACAGCTGGAACAGTGTGGTGTCTTCATCCTCGAGGTTGAACTCGGAATGTTGCACGCCGGTACCGGCGCTCATCACCTGCACGTCGCCCGCTTCGGTGCGGCCTTCATTGCCCATGCTGTCGCGGTGGGTGATGGCCCCGGTGCGGACATAGGTGATGATCTCCATGTCGTTGTGCGGATGGGTGGGGAAGCCGCTCTTGGGAGCGATCGTGTCATCGTTCCACACGCGCAGGCTGCCCCAGTTGACCCGCGCAGGATCATGGTAGCCGGCGAAGGAGAAATGGTGGTTGGCCTGCAGCCAGCCGTGGTTGGCCGAGCCGAGGGTTTCAAAGGGACGTAATTCGATCATGGCGTGTCTCCTGAAGGAGGGTTTGCTTGAATGACGCGGAGATAGGCCTTGTCGTCCCATCCGATAAGTGAGATAAATAGAGCTGAAATGTTCAGATATGTCGAACAATGAAGATCGGCGAGCCCAGCCTCGACCAGCTGCGCATCTTCCTGAGCGTGGAGGAAGAGGGCAGTTTTGGCGGCGCCGCGCGGCGCATGGGGCGGGCGGTTTCCGCCATCAGTTACGGCATCGCGCAGATGGAAGCGCAGCTGGGCGTGACGCTGTTTGCCCGCGAAGGATCGCGCAAGCCTGTCCTGACCGAGGCGGGCAAGGGCTTGCTGCCTGAAGCCCGCGCAATCGCCGACCGCGCCGATGCCTTGCTTGCCAAGACCCGCAGCCTGCACGCCGGGCTGGAAAGCGAAGTCGGGCTGGTGGTCGACGTCATGGTGCCGGGCGAGGCGACCGCGCAGGTGCTGCGTGATTTCCGCACCATGTTCCCGACCGTTGCGCTGGAGCTGCGGGTCGAAGGCCTGGGGGCGGTGGCCGCCTGCCTGCTCGACGGCGGTTCCCTTCTGGCCATCGGCGGCCCGGTGATTGGCGATCATCCTGAGCTCGAGCGGCAAGTCATCGGCGAGGAGGAGCTGGTGCCGGTCGCGGCCCCCGATCACCCGTTGGCGCAGCCCGGTATCGCCCCGGGCGCAAGCCGCGAGCACCTACAGCTGATCCTCACCGACCGCTCGTCCCTCACCGAAGGGCGCGAATTTTCCGTCCTCAGCCCGCAGAGCTGGCGGCTGGGCGACCTCGGGGCCAAGCACGCGCTGCTCAAACAAGGGATCGGCTGGGGCAACATGCCGCGCCACATGATTCGGGGCGATCTCGCGAGCGGCTCGCTGGTAGAGCTCGACCTGCCTGAGAAGCCCGGCGCGCCCTATGTGCTCAGCGCAATCTGGCGGCGCGACGCGCGGCCGGGCCCTGCCACCAGCTGGCTGATCGACGCCTTTCGCGAGCGACTGGCGGAGTGTCCTGCCTAGCTTTTTCAGCCTCCGCTCGGCCTGAGCCTGTCGAAGGCCAGCCACATCGCCTGCGCTTCGACAGGCTCAGCGCGAACGGGTGTAGGGTGGCTTGTCCGGGCTAGCCCTCCGGCGGGAATTCCGCGCCGACATGCGCTGCGCCGCGCTTTCGAGCGAGCTCTTCCTGCCGCTGGCGTTCGCGGTAGCGGGCGCGCTGCGCTTCGTCGCGCTCGTCCACGCAGGCGGGGCAGCTGATGCCTTCCTCGTAGGCGGGTGACTGCTGGCCTTCGGGGCTGACCGGGCGGCGGCAGGCGCGGCACAGGACATGGGTGCCTTGCTCGAGCCCGTGCGTCACAGTGACCCGCTCGTCGAAGACGAAGCATTCGCCATCCCACAGCGTCTCGTTCTCGGGGACGTCCTCGAGATATTTCAGGATGCCGCCCTTCAAGTGATAGACCTCGTCGATCCCTTCGGAGCGCAGGAAGCTGGTCGATTTCTCGCAGCGGATCCCGCCGGTGCAGAACATCGCGATTTTCTTGCCTTCCAGCTCTGCGCGGTGGGCGCGGAACCATTCGGGGAACTCGCGGAAGCTTTTGGTCGAAGGATCGAGCGCGCCGCGAAAGGTCCCGGCAGCGACTTCATAGTCGTTGCGGGTGTCAATCACGATCGTATCGGGATCGCTGATCAGCGCGTTCCAGTCATGCGGATCGACATAGTGGCCGACGCCCAGCGTGGGATCGATATCGGGCTCGCCCATGGTCACGATCTCGCGCTTGAGGCGCACCTTCATGCGGTGGAACGGCGGCTCGTCCGCGCCGGAGAATTTTACGTCGAGATTGGCGCATCCCGGCAGCTTGCGGATATGCGCCAGCACTGCGCCGATGCCGTTGTGCGACCCGGCAATCGTCCCGTTGATCCCCTCGCGCGCGAGTAGCAGCGTGCCTTTGATCCCGGCTTCCTCACAGGCCGCGAGCAATGGCCCGCGGATGGCCGTGGGATCCTCGAACCGCGTAAACTGGTAAAGCGCGGCAACGGTGATTGGTGCTTCAATCATGGGTCCCCGCATTCGGACTACAAGCATCAGGAGCCAAACTAATAGCAATTCCCCTTCGCTCGACCTTGACCGCATCTCCGACTGCGCAATGCTCTGCAAGCCTAGGGCTGATGTGGGCAGTATACTCACGCCCAGCTTGATCTTGCGTACGGACAATTGCGTCGATTGGATTTCCGCCGCCGGGAGTCATCCCAAAGGCGATGATCGTATGAATCTCAACAGTTCCAGGAGACTCGTAGACGGATTGATCGCGGAGGTAGGCTGAAGCAATTAGGGCAATGGAACCGGCGAGGACCAAAATCCAGATGAGGTTGCGCCTCACCTCCGTTACCAAGCTCTCAGCTAGTGGGTCTTTTGCCACTAGACCTTCATCACCCAGCCGTGCGTATCCGCCACCGTGCCGGTCTGGATGCCGACCAGCTTTTCGCGCAGCTTGGCGGTGGTCTGGCCAATGCCGCCGGCGCCGATGGTGAATTCGCCGTCGGGCCCCGCGACTTTCCCAACCGCTGTCACAACCGCAGCGGTGCCGCAGGCCATGGTCTCGACGAGCTTGCCGCTCGCCGCATCCTCGCGCCACTGGTCGATGCTGTACATTTCCTCGCGCACGTCGAGGCCTTCCTCGCGCAGCAGGGTGATGAGGCTGTCGCGGGTGATACCGGGCAGGATCGTGCCGGTCAGCGGCGGGGTGATAACGCGCCCGTCGTCCATCACGAAGAACAGGTTCATGCCGCCTAGCTCCTCTATCCACTTGCGCTCGACCGCGTCGAGGAACAGCACCTGGTCATGCCCCTTGGCAAAGGCCTGCCCGGTGGGGACGAGGCTGGCGGCGTAGTTGCCGCCGCACTTGGCCGCGCCGGTGCCGCCGGGGGCCGCGCGGGTATAGTCCGAAATCCAGATGCTGACCGCCTTGGCACCCGACTTGAAGTAATTGCCTGCCGGCGAAGCGATGACCATGAACTTGTATTGCTTGGCCGGACGCACGCCGAGGAAGGCCTCGGTCGCGATCATGAAGGGGCGCAGGTAGAGTGAGCCGCCTTCGACGGTCGGGAACCAGTCCTTGTCTGCCGCCAGCAGCTGCCGGATCGCTTCGATGAACACATCCTCGGGCAAATGCGGCATGGCGAGGCGATCGGCAGAAGCGTTGAAGCGCGCGGCATTAGCCTCGGGCCGGAACAGCGCAATCCCGCCATCGGGCTGCTTGTAGGCCTTCATCCCCTCAAAGATTTCCTGCGCGTAGTGCAGCACGGCCGCCGCCGGATCGAGCGCGATCGGCTGGCGCGGGCCGACCACGCCGTCCTGCCAGCCGCCTGCCGCTTCGTCATAGTCGATGGTGACCATATGATCGGAAAACAGCGTGCCGAAACCGGGATCGGCCAGCCGCGCATCGCGCTCGGCAGCAGGCATGGGCGAGGGGTGGGGAAGGGTGGTGAATTGCATGGGGCGCAATTACTGTGAGGGTGAGGCGAGAGCAAGGCGTTCTCGTTTTTCGCTCGCACCTACGTGCGAGCATCCTCGGGGCTGATCCTTCGCTACGCTACGGGCCCCTGCGGGCGGCCGGTCGGCCTTGCGGCTTGCTAGTCGCAAGCCGTGCTCCGCGACCAGGCTTTGTGTTCAGGAAGGGTCGGGCTGCGACCAGCAGCCCGCAAGTGCGACCGCGCGCCCGGAGGGGTGGCCCCACAGGGGTCGGGCCCCCGGAGGATAGCCAAGTGAGCAGACGCGAACGCCGGCGCTTGAGGCGAAACAAAAATGAAAAGGGCGGTTCCGCCCGTCGGGGAACCGCCCTTTCATGGTCAGCGGCCAGGAAGTGCCGCTCACGAAGCCTCTAAGGGTAGTCGAAATTACCGATAGTGCCTCGCGCGGAAACTTGCCGACCTCTCTGCTGAACCATGAGACATCGGATCACCTCCTTTCGCGCTGTAGAGCCAAGACACCGCCGTATCACCGGGGGCCGAGAACCGCATCGAATTGCTGGCCTCAGTGCATGTTTTGAATCATGTGATTCGCGCACACAAGTCTTGAAATTAGTTTTTCCCACGTCATAATCATGCGCCTTCGCCCGGCATATCGGGCGCGCCGCCCGAGGTGATCCTCCGGGCTTTTTTTGTGTCTGTCGATCAGATGCGGGCGGGGAGTCGTTCAACTGTGGAAAGCGCAAAACGAATCCCTAGCGGCAATCCTCGATCACGCGAGTTACTTCGGCCCATGCCGGCAGGTAGAGCGTCTTCAGCCCGGCGGTTTCGATGCCGAAGCGTCCGCGTGACAGCGCCATCGCGTCGAGGATCGGGTTGCGGCTGCGCAGCTGCACATTGAGGAACGAGCCGCCGCTCGCATCGGGCTCGGCATTGAAGAACTGCCGCCCGGTTTCAGTGATGATCTGCAGCGGCACCGGCTGGCTGGCGCGGCCCGCGCGCGACAGCGTAACCTCTCCGCCCTTGGTGCAGACAATGGCAAAGCTCTCCATTCCCCCGGTCTCCACGAACACCGCTATGCTGGTGGCCGGGCCGTCGCGATAGCTCCAGTCGCCCGGCGTCTGTGGCGCATCGAGCCAGTTGGCATATTCTGGCTGCTCAACCACCGGCGGTGGCGGAGCCGGTGTCGGGGTCGGTGCCGGCACCGGAGCAGGGGTGCTGACAATCGGCGGCGGCGGTGGCGGGGCGCAGCAGGCGAGAGCCAGCGCGCTGGCGAGGGTGGCATAGCGGGCGATCGGGGACAGGCGGCTGTGCATCGCTTCACAATGGGCGCTAACCGCCTCTGCGTAAATGGCAAAGACGTGCCGGACTGACCAGGACCTGTCGCGAGGCGGGCCATCAGGCCGTCGTGCGGGCTCATGCTGGCGCATACCGGCTTTGGCCCGCTTGCTAACACGGGCAAGCCCCGGCAAACAGCGGCGCGAGTGATCGCAAGGATTCGCCACAAGAAGGGAATTGATGAGCACGCTGGCTTCCAAGGCGCAATTGCGCGCGAGTTTTATCCGTTGGGCCCTGTTTGCGGTGCCCGCAGTCCTGCTGGCGGCATTCCTGGTGCAGCAGTTCACGCCGGGTGGCCCCGGCAATTACTGGTACGACAGCCTTGAAAAGCCCGCGATCAATCCGCCGAGCTACCTGTTCGGGATCGTGTGGCCTATCCTCTATGTGCTGATGGGCATCGCACTGGCGCTGGTGCTGTCGGCCTGGGGTGCCAAGGGGCGCACGGCGGCAATCGTGCTCTTCGTAGTCCAGTTCGTAGTCAACCTGGCGTGGAGCCCGGTGTATTTCTCGCTTCAGCAAATCGACTGGGCGCTTGGCCTGATCGTCGTGCTCGACGTGCTGGTGATCGCGACCATCGTGCTGTTCTGGCGGGTGCGGATGCTGGCCGGTATCCTGCTGCTACCCTATCTTGCGTGGATCCTGTTCGCGACCGTGCTCAACTTCCAGTTCCTGCAATTGAACCCTGATGCCAGCGGCATGGGCGATGACGACGGCGGGGTCGTGCAGACGATTGAATTGTAGGGTATTGTCTTTGCCCGCCGACAGGACCATCTAGCGCGCATGCAAAGCAAGAACCCCGCCATCGCCGATTTCGTCAAACTGGTGAACGGAGCCGCCGGCACCTTCGCCGGCATGGGCCGCGAAGCGCGCGAAAGCGCGCGCGAGCGGGTCCGCGAAGCGATGGGTGGGATCGACTTCGTCAGTCGCGAGGAATTCGACACGGTCAAAGCCATGGCCGCCAAGGCGCGCGAAGAGAACGAAGCGCTGAAGAAGCGGCTTGATGAGCTGGAAGCGAAGCTCAGCAAGTAGGCCGAAGGTCCTAAATCTGCATAACCCGTCGCCCCGGACTTGATCCGGGGTCCCGCTACCTTTTGGCTCGTGCCAACAGAAGAAGCGCGATCCCCGCTTTCGCGGGGATGACGAATTGGGGTAGCAGTTGGGCACCATGAACATCCGCGCCCCTGCCATCCTTGTCGCTGCCCGCTCGCATGGCGAGACGGCGGTGATCGCGCGGCTGTTGACCGAGGAGTTCGGGCTCGTCGCCGGCTATGTTGCCGGCGGGCGCGGGCGGCAGCTGCGGCCGGTGGTGATTCCGGGCAATATGGTCGAGATGGACTTGCGCGCGAAGTCCGACAGCCAGTTGCCCTTTGCCAGGCTGGAACTGGTCCAGAGCCGTGGACCCTGGCTGGGCGAACCGCTGCCCGCCGCGGCGATCCAGTGGGCGACCGCGCTGACCGCAACAGCACTGCCTGAACGCAATCCCTATCCCAGTCTTTACAGCGCCTTGTCGGCACTTCTTGAGGCGGTGTGCCAGGCACCTTCGGCGCGCGGCTGGGCCCCGGCGATGCTGGCCTATGAAGCGCTGCTGCTGCGCGAGCTGGGCTATGGCGGGGCGCGGCCCGAGGCGGGTGCGCTACCGCAGGTTTTGGCGGCGATGGAAAAACTGGCTGACCCGCTGCAGCGCTATTTGCTAGCCGACCGGCGCGGCGACACGCTGGCAGCGCGCGAGCAGCTGATGGAGCGGCTGCGCAAGATGGTCTGAAGGATTGACGGTAACTCCGATGAAAATAGCGGTTTTTCCCGGTGACGGTATCGGCCCCGAAGTGACCGCAGAGGCCGTACGCGTGCTCGAGGCGCTGAGGCTGCCGGGGCTGACGCTGTTCGAAGGCGACGTGGGTGCGACCGCTTACCGTCGGCATGGCCACCCGCTGCCCGAAGAGACACTGATCATGGCGCGCGAGGCCGATGCCGTGCTGTTCGGCGCGGTCGGCGATCCGGCGTGCGACCACCTCGAACGCGCGCTGCGGCCCGAGCAGGCGGTGCTGGGCCTGCGTGCCGAGCTGGGGCTGTTCGCCAACCTCCGCCCGGCGACGATGTTTGCGGGGCTGGAAGAGCATTCAGCGTTGCGCCCGGAAGTCGCGCGCCAGATCGACCTGCTGATCGTCCGCGAACTCAATGGCGATGTCTATTTCGGGGCCAAGGGCCAGCGCGTGACCGAGAGCGGCGAGCGCGAAGGGTGGGACAATATGTCCTATTCCGAAAGCGAAGTACGCCGCATTGCTCACACCGCCTTCCGCGCGGCGCAGGGGCGCGGCAAGAAGCTGACCAGCGTCGACAAGGCCAATGTGCTGGAAACCAGCCAGCTGTGGCGCGATGTCGTAATCGAAGTGGCGGCGGACTATCCCGAGGTCAGCCTCGACCACCTCTATGTCGACAACGCCGCGATGCAGCTGGTGCGCGCGCCGGGGCAGTTCGACGTGATCGTCACCGGCAACCTCTTCGGCGATATCCTGTCCGACCAGGCCAGCATGTGCGTCGGCTCGATCGGCCTGCTGCCGAGCGCGTCGCTGGGCGAGCGGCAGACCGCACATGGCACCTTCGGGCTCTACGAACCCATCCACGGCAGCGCGCCCGATATCGCCGGGCAGGGCAAGGCCAATCCGCTGGCGGCGATCCTTTCTGCCGCCATGATGCTGCGCCACAGCTTCGGGCTGGAGGAAGCTGCGGCGAAGGTCGAAGCGGCGGTCGGTGCGACCGTGCGCGACGGTGTGCTGGGGGCAGACCTCGGCGGCACCGCCTCGACCAAGGAAATTGCTGACGCGGTGCTCGCGCGGCTTTAGAAAACTGTCGTCGCCCCTGCGCAGGCAGGGGCCTATCCGCCGTCACTGTATTGCAACGCAGTTGTGGCTAACGCGCCGACGGCTATGGTCGGCAATCGAAGACCAAGCCTTGACCTTATCTGGGCCCCTGCCTGCGCAGGGGCGACGTGGAAGTAGACGCTCGTGCCCCTCGACCTCGCCATCATCCTGCCGACGCTGAACGAGCGCGACAATATTGCCCCGCTGGTCGAGCGGCTGGACGCGGCGCTGCATGGGATCACGTGGGAAGCCATCGTGGTCGACGACAACAGCGTTGACGGCACCGCCGATACCGCGCGCGAGCTGGCCCGCAGCGACCCGCGCATCCGGGTGATCCAGCGCATCGGGCGGCGCGGATTGGCGAGCGCGGTGATCGAAGGGGCATGTGCCACCGCTGCACCGCATGTTGCAGTGATGGATGCCGACCACCAGCACGACCCGAAGCTATTGCCTAACATGCTGGAGACCGTTCGCAGCGGCGCGGCGGATGTCGTCGTTGCCAGTCGCTTCCTTGTCGGTGGGAGTGCAGCGGGGCTGGACACTGCGCGGCGGGAGCAGGGTTCACGGCTCGCCAATGCGCTGGCCCGGCGGTTGACCGGGACCGAGCTCTCCGATCCCATGTCCGGCTACTTCCTGCTTGAAACCGGGCGCGTGCGCGACCTTGCCCCGCGCCTGTCAGGGATCGGCTTCAAGATCCTGCTCGATATTCTGTCAGCCTCGCCCGAGCGGCTGCGCGTGGCCGAAGTCCCGCTGCAATTCGCTGAGCGGCGGACAGGAGAGAGCAAGCTCGACAAGGTTGTGGCGTTCGAGTTCCTCGTCGGGCTCTACGAGCGCTATTTCGGCCAGATCGTGCCGACCCGCTTCATGCTGTTTGCGACTGTCGGTGGGCTGGGCGTAGGCGTCCACATGGCCGTGTTGGCGCTGCTGTTCGCTGTGCTTGGTAGCGGCTTCGCGCTGGCACAGGCGCTGGCGACCTTCGGCGCGATGAGCTTCAACTTCTGGCTCAACAACTGGCTGACCTACCGCGACCAGCGGTTGAAAGGCGCTTGGGCGGTACTGCGCGGCTGGACCAGTTTCTGCCTGACCTGCGCGATCGGCGCGATAGCCAATGTTGCGCTGGCAAGCTGGCTGAAAGAAGCAGGCGTGTACTGGGTGCTGGCAGCGTTGGCCGGGATCGTGATCGGCGCGGTTTGGAACTACGCGCTGTCGAGCCGCTTCGTCTGGGGGCGCTTCTAGCGCCAGCCCTCGATCCAGGTCCAGGTGACGAAGCTGCCCGAATCCTGGAGCTTCATCGCCGTCAGCACCGGGAAGAAGAACACGAAGAACGCCGCGCTTGCGGCCAGTGTAGCATAGCTCACTGGCGCCATTCCGCGCTGCTTGAGTGCATCGAGCGCCAAGGCCAGCGCCGCGAGAAGAAAGCAGCTGGGCAGGAGATAGTGGTAGTAGAACTGGATCGGCTTGGCGGCGACGATCCAGAAGCCGAAGCTGGCAGCGAACAGCACCGCCACCGCCAGCGCATCTATGCGTTTCTTCGCTAGCGCCACCCAGCCGCACCACAGCAGCGCTGGCAGGCCTGCCAGCATGGTGAAGGGATTGCCGATCAGGAGCACACCGCGATATGCGCCGTCGACCTCCTCATAGAGATACCAGATGCCGCGGGTGTTGGTGATCCATTGCGCCCAAGTGCTCTGGTAGGGATGGGGCTGCTTCACGCTCTGCTGCATTTCCAGCATCATCTGCTGGATACCGATCAGCCCGCGATCGCCAAAGGGGTGCTCAGCCATCATCCAGACGGGCACAAAGCTGGCAAAATACACCGCCAGCGGCACTGCGCCGAGCCACACTGTCGCCTCGAGCAGCGAAACGCCCGGCACAGGTGCGCCGCGCTTGCTGACGAGGAGTCGCCGCCGCCCGGCCATGAAACGGGCCCCGAGGAAGGCCATCCCGGGCAGCATGGCCAGCGGCACGGCGTTCCATTTGCTCGCCATCGCCGCGCCCAGCGCCAACCCTGCGAGAGCCAGCCGCTTGCGACCTTCTTCCGGTGCGCGCACAGCGCGGGCAAGCTGCCACAGCGCCAGCGCGAAGAACGCCACCATGAAGATGTCGAGCATGGCAATGCGGGCCTGGACGATGAGCTGGAAACCCGTCCCCAGCAACCAGCAATAGGCGAGCGTCGCAAACCGCAGCCGACTCGCTTCCCACAGCGCGCGGCTAAAGGCGTAGAGCGCGATCGCGCCGAACAATGCCGGGAAGAAGCGCCAGCCGAACGGATTGTCGCCGAAGATCGCGATCCCGGCGGCGAGAATGTGCTTGCCCAGCGGCGGATGCTCGGCGTTGATCCACTCGCTGCCGTCGAGCAGTGCGCGCGCGGCGGGCAGGTAATGCACTTCGTCGAAATAGGCGATCGATGGGGTGGCGACCCGCCACAGGCACACGGCAAGGAACAGCGATGTCAGCGCCAGCGTCGCCAGCCGGGGATCCTCTGATCGGTCGTGCGCCGCCTGCATGATGACCGCAGGCGATAATGCCGCCCCGGCACATCTGCAAGCAGCTTAGGATTCAGGGCTTTGCCGCTGTCTGCCGTTCCAGCCAGAACAGTCGCGCCACCATCGCCAGCAACCCGATGGAGGCAGTCAAGGCCACGAACACGATCCAAGGGGCGACCTGCATTCCGGCAGCGCGGGCGCGGGGCAGGATGAAGAACAGCGCGATTCCGACAGAGAACAGCAGGTCATACCAGACCTGAATACCCCACAAGTTGACCGTGTGGTTCTCCACCACCAGCAACACGCCTTCAGACCAGATCGTGACTGCAGTGAATCCCGCGAAGCCTGCGAAAAGGGCTGCGGCCAGTGTCGCGCTACCGGTCGCGTTGCGGGCGAGCGCGATGGAGAGGATTGCTGCCGCGGCGGCGGCGACGCCAGCGAGGAAGAGGATCATGTGGGGAGACATCGGCAGGTCCTTTGCAGGTTGAATGTAGCAACTGCTACACTTGTAGCCTTATGTAGCGGTCGCTACAAGAGTGACCATGAGCAAGCCTTCCCGTTCCGGCGCGATGTCACGCGAAATGCTCTTGCCGCAGTTGGCGGCGCATGTGCTGGATCATGGACTGGCCGGGCTGAGCCTGCGCCCGCTGGCGAAGGCGGCCGGGACCAGCGACCGCATGCTGCTTTACCACTTCGGTTCCAAGGAAAAGCTCGTCGCCGGCTTGCTGGAGTACCTGGCGCAAACGTTTGCAGGCGCACTTGACCAGGCCTTCCCCACCGGTCGGTGTTCGTCACGCCGGGCCTGCTACGAGCAAGTCATGGAAGTCACTGGCCGGCCGGAGTTTGCCCCCTTCCTGCGTCTTTGGTGGGACATTGTTGCCGGCTGTGCCCGGGGGAATTCAGCCCATCTTGCGAGCGCTGGCGACATCATGGAACTGTTGCTTGACTGGGTCGAACGGCACCTGCCGGAAGACGATCCCGATCCGTCCGCCGGAGCGCGATTCGTGCTTACAATGATCGAAGGCAGTCAAATGCTCGACGCTGTTGGGAAGAAATCTTTCACAAAGAGGGTCGGATTCGCATTGAATTGAGTAATGAAATTTCAGATTCGACTCACTTCGTCCCGACATCGGCTCAATTGATCGCAGTTCGTCGCGAAAACGTCGCATTGATACAATTTGTTATACCCCTGCGCTGTTAGGGGCCTATGGTTCGAGCGGGGGCAAAACCCCGCCGATTTGGCAGGGCGAACAACGACACGGCAAATGCCGGACAACTGGAGACGAAAACATGAAGATGAAGACTCTTGCCCTTGGCCTCGCCGCCATGGCCGCCGCCGCAGCGCCGGTGACAGCATCGGCAGTCTCAGCCGATCGCGCCATGGCTCCGGTCGAAGCAACTAGCGAACTCGAAGGCGAAAACGGGATCCTGATCGCGGTTCTCGCTGCTGCTGCAGTGATCGCCGGTATCATCATCATCGCCGATGATGACGATCCCGTCAGCGACTAAGCGCTAGACACTCTCTCACGAGATACGAGAGGGGTGGTGCCAATCCGGCGCCACCCCTTTTGCGTCTGGAACCCGGGTCAATTGATACCCTCCCTTGGTATCCTTAAAGCGCGGACTGCTTGCCGCGTGGCGCGCCGCTGCGTAAGCGGCACATCATGAAGAAGACTACCGGCACCGACCGCTCGATCACCCAGGGCTGGCGCCCGGCCACGCAGGCTGTGCGCGGCGGCACCTGGCGCAGCGAGCACGGCGAAACCAGCGAGGCGCTGTTCCTCACCTCCGGCTATACCTATGACGACGCCCAGACCGTCGCCGACCGATTTGCCGGCGAGGCCGAGGGGATGACCTATTCGCGCCTGCAGAACCCCACCGTCGCCATGCTGGAAGAACGCATCGCGCTGATGGAAGGGGCTGAGGCCTGCCGCGCGCAGGCCAGCGGGATGGCGGCGATGACCACCGCGCTGCTGTGCCAGCTTTCGGCCGGGGACCATGTCGTCGGCGCGCGCGCCGCCTTCGGCTCGTGCCGTTGGTTGCTGGATCACCTGTGCCCGCGCTTCGGTATCGAAGTCAGTGTGATCGACAGTACTGACAACGCCGCATGGGAAGCCTCTATCCGGCCCAACACCAAGGTGTTCTTCTTCGAAACGCCGGCCAACCCGACGCTCGACGTGGTCGACCTGCAGTTCGTTTGCGACCTGGCGAAGGCGCATGGCATCACCACCGTGGTCGACAACGCTTTCGCCACCAGCGCGCTGCAAAAGCCGCTTGAGTTCGGGGCCGACGTCGTGGCCTACAGTGCGACCAAGCTGATGGACGGGCAGGGCCGCGTGCTCGCCGGCGCTGTGTGCGGCAGCGAACAATGGATCAACGAAGTACTGCTGCCTTTCCAGCGCAACACCGGGCCCAACATCGCGCCGTTCAATGCCTGGGTCGTTTTCAAGGGGCTGGAAACGCTCGAACTGCGCGCCATGCGCCAGAGCGAAAACGCGGTGGCGCTGGGCCGCTTCATGGAAGGCCGGGTGCCGAAGATGCTCCACCCGGGCCTCGCCAGCCACCCGTGCCACGAACTGGCGAAAGCGCAGATGCGCGCGACCGGCTCGATCTTCGCCTTCGACGTCGGCGACCGGGCCACCGCCTTCGCCGTGCTCGATGCATTGCAGCTGGTAGATATCTCCAACAATATCGGCGACGCGCGCAGCCTGATGTGCCACCCGGCCAGCACGACCCACGCTGGCATGACCGCTGAAGCGCGCGCCGAGATGGGCGTCACCGAGGGCCTGTTGCGCATCAACGTCGGGCTGGAAGATGTCGAGGATGTGAAAGAGGATATGGACCAGGCGCTGAAAGCTGCCGGGTTATAGGAGCATGTATGACCAGGACGCTTGAGTTCATCTTCGATTTCGTCAGTCCCAATGGCTACCTTGCATGGTATCCGGTGCGCGAGCTGGTGGAGCGGACGGGGGCGGAACTGATTGTCACCCCGGTGCTCCTCGGCGGAATGCACAAGCTAACCGGCAATGCCCCGCCGATGATCCGCGATGCCGATGTGAAGGGCAAGGTCGAGTATTCGATGCTGGAAATGCGGCGCTTCATCGAGAAGCACGGCTACAGCAAATACCGGATGCATCCGCAGTTCCCGTTCAACTCGGTGACGTTCCAGCGTTTGCTGCTGGCGGTCGAGGGTGCGGAACGGATCAAGCTGGTGGAGACATTGCTCCCGGCGCTGTGGGAAGATGGCCTGCCGGTCGACGATCCCGCCGCGATCGGGGCCAGATTGACTGAGGCAGGCTTCGATGCAGCGGGGCTGCTTGCGAAGACGCAGGACCCGGCGATCAAACAGCAGCTGATCGACAACACCCAGGCCGCCGTAGACCGCGGCGCCTTCGGCATCCCGACGTTCTACATTGGTGAAGAAATGTTCTTCGGCAAGGAACGGTTGGGGCAGATGGAGGAGATGCTGGAGTCGGCGGCGCAGACATGAAAGTAACATCGCAATTCACTGCTAAGATCAGCGCAGCCGGTTCGCGAGGTTGGGTCCATACAAAGGGCATTTTCGCTCAACTCATTCGCGTAAAGCCAAATGGACGACCGATCGAAATCTCCAAAGAATTCAGAGATAGTAAGCGCAATCTCCTTTGGGCTTCATCATTCGCGATCCTGCTTGCTGTTTCGAATTTGGAGAAGCCATATGAAGTGACGGCACCACTTGTCTCGGGCTTGAAAGTCCATGCCGGATTCCTCGTCCTGCTTGTGAGCTCCTATGTTGGTTATCTTTGGCTTAGATTTCGATATGAGGGGCTAAGAGTTACACGCCGGAATTCGGTCCCAGTCTTCGACGATATTGAGCGCGATAGGAAGGCTTCAAGTTCTGTCGTAAAAACCGCGTATGGAGTATCTCGGAAATTGATCGAATGGCATTCGCGGCTCGATGCCCTGTCTTTCAAAACGCCAACTGATAGGAAGCCTGACGTTTCCACAGACATAAGGGGTGTGTTGCGAGATATCGACCTAATTGTATCGAACCACCAATCGCTCATGGGTTCAATTTCTAGTGGAGAAAAGGATTCGGGAGAACGCTTTGAGCGCGAGTTGCTAGAAGGATTTTTTGCGGGAAGTGTCGATAGCGCAAAGAGCGGTCTTGAGGATGCACTCCGGAAAATTGGTCAAAGCTCCGAAGAAAATGAAGAGGCGATTGGTGAGATCGAAGCCGTCAATGAGAGATATTTGGAGCGGCTTGAGAAGGCTGTCGGGCGCATTCGCCTAGACCTTGAGAATTACTACAAATTCTCTGATGAACTCAACGCATCTGATACACGAATGTTCGCTTATCATGATTGGATTTTGCCCCACACCGTTGCAATCATGGGTGCAGTCGGAACTCCAATCATCCAATTTCAAGCGTTGAGAAATTTGGTCGTCTAGCTCGGCAGATACACCGTCTTGGTCTCGGTGATGGTCACCGGGAAGCTGATGATCGGGTAGTTGGCCTCGGTCGTGTAGCTGGCCGTCACGGTCGCGATGTCGGCGCCGTTCTGGGTGCCGCGCGTGAAGGTCAGGTTGCTGAGGCGGTTAGCCTTGAGCGAGGGCAGCTCGGCCTTGACCAGAGTGATGACTTCGGTCTGCGTTGCGCTCGGGTTGACCTTGGCCAGCCGCACGCCTTCGCCGACGGCATGCCGCAGCGAACCGCGCGCATGCAGTACCTGCCCGGCCTGCAATGTCGCGATCATGATCACCGCCAGGATCGGCAGGGCGAAGGCAAAATCGACGGTGCTGGAGCCCCGCGTATCCTTGGCCAGGGCCCTGTTTGAAAACCGGCGGAGCATTACTGGATCCGTACCAGGCTGTCGCCGCTGACGGTCACGGCGCGACCGAAGGCGTTGATGCCCAGCACCTGCGCCATCGCCGACCAGTCGAACTCGGTCATGACCGGCTGCGAGATGCTGACGTTGACATAGCGCGCCAGCGATTCCCCGCTGTTGCAAGCTCCGTCGAATGTGCCTTGCCGGGTGCCGTTGCAGGTTCGGTAGATCTCGACCGTGATATACTGCGCATCGACGCCGGAGGCGGTTGCGGCCTCGTTCCTGAGATAGGTGCCGTCGCTGGAGTTCGGGCGCTTCGCCAGCGCAAAGTCGGTGGTGCGCTGTGCGGCCTGTTCGTACTCGATCTTGGTGCCGATCAGCATCGAGGCATCGATCATGCCGAGGCTGAGCAGGAACAGGAAAGGCGAGGCGAGGCCCAGCTCCATCGCTCCGAAGCCGCGATTGTCATGCCAGAGGCGCGAGAAGAAGAAACAGATCATAGTGTTTACTCCACTACCCGGACGATCTTGGCCCCGGTATCCAGCGAGTCGACATAGGTCGGGCAATTGTTGCCGAGGCCCGTGTCGCCGGTGAAACGGACGGTTTCGGCGATCAGCAGCAGACAATCGGCCTTTTGCGTGGCTCCGCCGGAGAAGCTAATATCGCCGGTCGGCATATAGATGATGCCATCGAATTCCAGGTCTGCGCCGCCGTTGATGGTGTGCGTTGCATCGCCCGAGGGGTCCTGGAAGAACAGCACACCGGCCCAGGTGGGGTCCTGGATATCGTCTGGCGCACTAATCTCTACGTCAGCGCCGCCGTTGATTGAGACGGTAGCAATCGAATACGGGTCAGCTCCCGTGAGGACGAAGGTAACTCCGTCGCCATAGACCTCGGCTTGCGAGTTGATGTTCAGCGTGCCGCCATCGATGATGTAGACGCCGGGGTTGAGGGTGACGTCGCCTTTCAGGTCCATGCCGCCGCAATAGCGGCCCGGGTTCAGCGTCACAGTCTGGTTCGGCGTGACGTTGAGATTGGTCGCGGTGCAGGTCGAAGGCGTGCTGGGCACGCTCAGGCCGCGGTTGGCCATGGGGTCAGTTACCTCCAGGCCATACGGCAGCATGGTGGTGCCGCTGTCGACGTTGGTGCTGGTGTAGTCGATCCCCCCGACCGCGCTGATCGGGTTGGACTTGAGCAGGCTCGAACCGCTGAGGTCGACCGCGATGCCATCGGGCGAGTTGGCAGAAGTGCCGCAACCCAGGTCGACCTGAGCCGAGCCCTGGACTTCCACTCCGGTGCCGCTGCTGGCGAGCGAAATTACGCAATATTCACCATCGGCAACCGTAGCTGCGACCGAGCGGACCCGGATGGTCGGCGGCGTGCTGAGGAACAGGCTGGAGAACGGCAGGCGCTGGCTGGTGGTGGCGATCACTTCCACCGCAGCATTGTCGCCTGAATAGCTGCCGCTGGTCGGCGGGTTGCGCAGGTCGGTGATGGTATAGGTGCCGGGGAAGTTGCGTTGCACTTCGTCGCGGGCCGGCTGCGAATAGCCACTACCGGCATAAAGCGAGAGCGCCCCGGCCAGCGCTCCGGAATCGACTGCCTGCTGGAGCTGGCGGTTCCACAGGTACCATTGCACCGTATCGACACCGATGCCGGCGGCACCGACGAGCGAGGTCGTGCCGATGCCGACAACGATCAGGACATTGCCTGAAGCGTCCTTGCCAATGCTCTTGAGGCGGTTCCAAAGGCGCTTCATGCGCTGCTTCCCCTGATTTTAGTTCTCCGGACAATCCACCAGAAAACCATTAAGGGGAGTTAAGAATACAGAGTTTACCGGCTGGTAACCATGCAACAGGCTGAAAAGCCTCGATAGATTGGATTTCAATCGTAGCGGTTCTGGCGTCGATCCCGTGCAGTCAGGGCGTGTCGGAGCCTATTAACCGATCGTCGGATTGAAATTGTCGGACACTTCGCCCGGCTTGAGGTCGCGCGGGCCTTTGCGGCGGTTGCTGGCAGTGGATGTGTCTTCGGCCAGCGCATTGGCGCTCGCCTCGCCCATGTTGAAGTCGCCGATCACCGGCTGTTCACCGCCGGCATCCGCGAACGGATCTTCGCCGTCTTCCGTGTCGGTTACTTCGCTGCCCGCGTTGGGATCGACCTCGGCGGCTTTGGAGAACTGCCCCACGATCTTCTCCGGCGCTCCTCCCTTGCGCAGCTCGCCTTTCTCAAGGTCGGTCATCTTCGAAACCGTGCCGTCCGTCTCCATCATGTTGGCGACGATCAACAGGACTGCACCGGCAAACAGGGCTGAAGTCATCGGTTTCATGCCAGGGGTCTCCTCAGATCGCTTCGTACTTGTCGCAGGTATAGACCGTCGACGGGGTCGATCGTTGATAGGTGCCGGTCAGGTCGCGCGATGAACGGACATAGAAGGCGGCTTCGGACCGGATGGGCTCGGTCGGCAGGAAGGCTTCGGTAAAGCCATTATCGATCAGCGGCTGGTAGTCGTATTCGATCTCGACATACATCACAGCCTCGCCGCTGGCCGCCGTCAGCTCATCGCCGTCGGGGCCCATGCCGTCGAAATCGGTGCCGGTTTCGCCTTCGCCTTGAGCACCATAGTCGGAATCAACGTTCTTCTTGCCCATGCAGCGCTGCCAGTGGATCCACTGGCCGCCATCGGCATTCTGTTCCAGGCTGCTGAGGATCACGCGCCCGTTCTCATACAGGTCGATCCCGTCACCGGCCTGCAGGCGGACACCGATAAAGAGGTCGTTGATGTCGCCTTCATAGACCTTGCGCGCGGTCAGGTCGTCCGTGTCGCCGATGCGCGAAGCGTTATCGGCAATATGCATCGCGGCCTGGCTGACCCGCATGGTGGTGACAGCCAGATTGGCCATTTCGATACCGGCGACGCCCATCAGCAGGATGATAGGGGTGATGAACGCCATCTCGACCAGTGCCACACCGCGCGAATCGCGCAGCGAAGCCAGCGGGTGCCGCAGTCGGGCCAGGAAAGGGCGGGGAGTGCTCTTGCTCACGTGCAGTTCTCTATGGTTGTTTCCCAATTGTCCAAGTCGTTGAACGGCTGGTTGCGCAGCACAGTTGCCCCTTCGATGGTGATTTCTTCGGCCAGGCCGACGAATTCGTGGAAGGGGAAGACCCGGTCGAAAGTGGCCGTCGCGCTGTAAAGCACGGCATCGCGTGCGCCGCCGGCTCCATCCACGCCGCGGTCGGCGTCCCAGATCCCGTTGCCGTTCACGTCTTCGAACGGTTCGCCATTGTTGCAGATACCGTCTTCCGCCCCGGCCGTGTCGGTGAAATCCTCGGCAATCCCGATATCTTCGAAATTGGCATAGGCAGTGCGCGTGAAGGTGACGGTCGCGCCGGGGATCACTTCCTGCACATTGTCCCGAACAGCGCTGTCGAGCGCATCCGGATCATTGCCTTCGATGGTCGAAGCACGGGCAGCGTTCTGTACCGCACCTTGCAGCACCGACTGGGCGTAGATCTGGAAGCCCATGTCGAACAGCGCCATCAGCATCATGATGAAGACCGGTGCCGCAAAGGCGAATTCGATCAGCGTCACGCCGTCTTCATTGCGCCCGATACGGCGGAGATGCGAACCCAGCTTCATGACTTAGCTCACCAGGCGCAGTTCAGCGATCGAAGCAGCGATTTCCTTGAAGGCTGCGATCAACTCGTCGTCATCGTCGGCGGTGAAGGCACGCGTGCTGCCACCGGTGGCGCAATCGCGCGTGTAATCGGTGTGCGGCAGCTCGAACGCGACCGACCAGATGGTGACGTTCTTGTTCTTGATCGCATTGCAGATCAGCGCCAGGCGGTTGCTGTGGTGGACGCCGATCTGGCTGGTCGACCAACTGCCATCGGAGGCAAACCCGGCCACGCGGCCTTCGACATCATAGTCGCCATAGGCGTGATAGCTGTTCGGGCCCGGCTCCATGTAACCATCGGTCATGAAGATGACGTGGCGCGAAATCGCATCGCCATTGGGCGCCGTGGCGTTGTCGGCGGCGAAGATACCGTCCGGCGAGATCAGGCGACCGGCCCAGATCATGCCGATGTCGTGCATGGTATAGCCGCTGGCGACCATGCTGTTGACGGCGGCTTCGAAGGCCGAGTTGCGAGCGGTGCCCGACAGCGGCCATTCCTGCAGCTTGTAGGAGGTTACCGGGCAATCGTACTCATAGTCGCTGGTGTAGGTGTAGGTCGTATAGACGTTCTCCGGCACCCTTCGATCGAATACGATCTCTGGCCATAACGGGGCCCATTGCGTATCCGAATCCGTGGCATCGGGTATCAGGTCGATATCCATGTCATAGGCACCCGAGGGTATCGAGCTGTAGTCGGTCGTGGCGACCGTCTTGGCTTCCTCGATGCAGCCTTCCCAGGTGGCCGAGACCAAGGCACCTTCAGTGCCTACAGCTGCAGATACCGAACTGCCGAGCTTGAAAAGCGAAGTGTCATAGACGATCGGCTTGTAGACATATTCGTCGAAGACCGTTTCGGTCTCGGTCGTGCTGACCTTGCGGATATCGGCGCGGCATGCGGCCTTGTCGGCCATGGGCCAGTCATTGCCCCAATAGCTGCGATCCCACTCGACATTGCTGATATACCAGATCTCGTCGCCCACCGTGTAGACGCCGCCTTCGTAGTCCATGCAATCTTCGCGATGGCCGGCGCTCCAGTTTGCGTTCCAGTGATAGTGGGCGCTGTTGGTCGAACCCAGGTTCGGGATGCCCCGCGGGAGCAAGTCGGTCGTTTCGACCTCGCGCGCCACTTCTTCGAAGGTCGCTTCGCGGGACTGGTAAGTATGGCTGTCAGTGATCCAGTCGGCATTTTCGGCCATCACCAATGAGCCGACGTTTACGGTGTTGGCATAGGGGACCAGACCGATACGGATGCGCGCGCCATCGGGCGCGGCAGCCATCATTTCGTCATAGAACGACAGCACGGCGGTCTTCAGCGCGGCGATTCGCGTATTGCGCATCGAGCCAGAGTTATCCAGCACCAGCACAACGTCGATATTGGGCAGCGACAGGTCGGCGCTGCAGGTTACCGCGATGTCGATCTGCGGCATGTTGAACACCCGCATCAGCGTTGTCGGTACCGAAGCGGTAGCCGATCCGTTGAGCGCAGTGCCGGTACCGGCGGTCAGGTCGTAGTTCACGCCAGTCGTGCCATACATGCCCGGGGTGAAGTTGGTTTCGAAGAAGTTGTCCGCCGTTGCCTCGAGGTCCGAGGGGATGGTGCCGTCGACGATCGCACCGCCGGACAATTCCTTGCGCGCGGCCAGAGTGGCGCTATCGCAGGCCTGCTGCAGGCGCGACTGGGCGAGATACATCCGGCTGGCATCGACGCCTCCACCGACCACGCCCACAAGCGGGATGATCGCAGCGGCGCCAATAGCCATCATGTTGGCCTTGGTGTCGCGCAGTATGCGGCTCAGAAATCCGGCTTCAGCCATGACAAGTTCCACGTTTGATAAGGTTTTTCACGCGGTACTTTTACCGGGGCGGGGCAAACAAACTGTAAACGAGAGGTTGGGGCCGCGTTAACCAAAGGTGGTAGGGATGACGGGCCGTCCGGGCGATCACGGCAGCGGGGCCATCTCGGCGCGTTGCAGCCGGGCATCAGTGGAGAAATAGCCCTTGGTCCCTCTTGCAGAGCGCGGCGGGGCAGCTAACTTCGCGAATCGTCATGAAGGAACTGTTCCAGCACGCCGCCACGACCGAGGACATCACCGTCCGCGTCACGGCCAATTTCCTGCCCGAGCAGAGCCGGCCGAGCGCGGGCAAGTGGTTCTGGGTCTATCACATCCGGATCGAGAACCACTCTAACGAGCGCGTGCAGCTCATCAGCCGCCACTGGCGGATCACCGATGCGCGTGAAATGGTCAGCCATGTCGATGGCGAAGGCGTGGTCGGCGAACAACCGGTCCTGCGCCCGGGGCAGAGCCATGACTATGTCAGCGGCTGCCCGCTGGCGACGCCCTATGGCTCGATGGAAGGGTTCTACACCTTCCACCGCGAAGACGGCACTCCGATGGAAGTGCGCATCCCGTTCTTCCCGCTCGCCGCGCCGGAGACGGCGGAGAGGTAAGAAGTCTTTTCTGCGCTACCGCTTCGCTGCTTGAGCGCGAAAAGGTAGAAGCGCTACCAGTCCTGCAACGAGGCCTTGGCTTCTTCGCAGTTGCGGTATGAAGCGCATCGCCCTAAATCCCCGCTCACCATGAAGCGGACCCACCTGCCTTTGAACGCCCTGCGCGTCTACGATGCTGCGGCGCGGCACCTCTCGTTCACCCGTGCGGCGGACGAGCTGGCGGTGACGCCGGCCGCGGTCGGCCAGCAGATCCGCGCGCTGGAAGACCACTTGGGCACCGTGCTGTTCCGCCGCACCTCCAAGGGCCTGGAGCTGACCGAGGAAGGCGCCGCCGGGCTCGAACCCTTGCGCGAAGGCTTCCTCAAATTCGAGGAATCGGTCCAGAACATGCAGGCCGGGCAGGCCAGCGACCGCTACACCATCGCTGCCCCGCGCGAATTCTACGCCCAGTGGCTCGCACCCAAGCTCGCCGCCTACCGCGAGGCCAACCCCGGCATCGCCTATTCGCTGGTCGAGAACGAGAATGCCGACTTCACTGAAGCCAACCTCGATGTCGCGATCCGTCTGGTCGATGGCCCGGGCGAACTGGAGGGCGTCGAACTTGCCCCCGCACGCCGCGTGGTCATCGCCGCGCCCGGATACGAGGGCGATGAATGGATCGACTGGCCAGGCGTGCCCTTGCCAGAGGGTGTGAAAGCGACCGTCACTGTCGGCAACGCCGGACAGGCGCTTTCCAGCGCGGTCAGCGGCCTCGGCAAGGCGGTGCTGCCCTACCTGCTGGTCGAGGAAAGCGTCGGTGCCGGGAAGGCCGAAATCCTCGAAGGCCCTGACGAAGGCCGCCGCGCCTACTGGCTCGTCGCCCCGCTGCCGCAATGGCGCCAGAAGAAGGTCAAGGCGCTGGTGGCGTTTTTGACGTCTTAGTTTTCGTTGGTTTTCCGAGTTTTTCGCTCGCACCTTCGTGCGAGCGTCCGTGCTGGACGTACGGAAGGCCGTACCAGTCGCCCTTGCGCTCTTCTGTCTGCGCCGTTCCCCACCACCTTGCCACTCGAGCCATTACAGAATGCGACGACCGTTGCGTGCCAGTAGCATAGGCGGCGGCTGGAAGTTGGGTTCAGGCACCTCTTATCCAGCGCGCTGCGCGCTCCAGCAGGCCGGCCACGGCTTCGCCGATGCCGCTTTTGGGTACTGCGCCGACAGGTGTTGGTTTCTTCTCTTCCTTGGGTTTCTCGTAGTCCTTGTCTTCGAACCGGGGGAGAGGGAAGGGTGGCAGGGGATAGTCGCGCTTCGGCTTGTGCTTGGCCCTGCGTTTGCTCTCCTCACGCTGTTCAAGCAGGCGTTTGGGGGTCACGTCCATGTGGAGCAGCGACAGGTGGACCCAGACACCGCCTTTCACGACCATCCACGACAGTTGGGCGATGTCGCAATGCGGGCCGTGGGGCAGCAGCGCCTCGAGAAAGCCGCCCTTGCGCATGTTGGCATCGGGGATGAGGAAGGTCTGGCGCGTGCCGCTGTCGGTCTCGCCATGTGCAGGGAAAAAATGCCCATGCACGATGGAGAACACGCCGACCACATCGATTGCCCCATTGGCCTTGCGGGTACAGCGCACGCCGAAGGTCAGCTCGCCGATCTCGTTGATGCCCACGCCGCGCTCGGCGAACAGCTTGGGCTTGGCTAGCTTGCGAGGAAGCGCGATTTCGACCTTTCCTACGAGCAGCCGCTCGCTGGCGGTCTCGAGGTCGATGTCGCTGATGGGGTAGGGGAAGTTCGGATCCTGGTAGGGCCAAGAGTCAAACCCCAGATGCTCCGGCATGGTTGTTCTCCCGTTGTTGGAGCGGGGCATAGCATGCCGCCACCGCCCTGTCGCGCGAGGGGGCATTGCGAGGTTGACCTTCACCGCGTTTGCCCCTAATGGCGCGCCCAACCGAGCGAGGTCTTGCACCTCAAACGGGCAATAGAGCTGAACATTGCCGGTCAGTCCCGGGGGCCAGTCGCAACTGCGGCGTGGCTCTTTTCTATTGGAGCGTTGGCGCGAGCGAACGTCTGGGGCAGCTGTCAAAGTAACCCGGTGGCCGATGTGGCGATCTGGGTGGAGCGTTTCAGCTTGCATGGCAGCGCGTGCCAGTCCGTCGCACTTCGACAGGCTCAGCACGAACGGATGTTGTGCAGGCTTTCCTCCTCCCGATGGTCGCAAGTGTCACCTCCACACGGTGAAGCGAGAAGTTATGCCGACGATCAACCAGCTGGTCCGCAAGGGCCGCACCCCGCAGAAGGCCAAGTCGAAGGTCCCTGCGATGGAGCAGAACCCGCAGAAGCGCGGTGTCTGCACGCGCGTCTATACCACGACGCCGAAGAAGCCGAACTCCGCTCTGCGCAAGGTTGCCAAGGTGCGCCTCACGAACCAGCGCGAAGTCATTTCCTATATCCCGGGCGAAGGCCACAACCTGCAGGAGCACGCCGTTGTGCTCATCCGCGGCGGCCGTGTGCGCGACCTTCCCGGTGTTCGCTACCACGTCCTGCGCGGCGTGCTCGATACGCAGGGTGTGAAGGACCGCAAGCAGTCGCGCTCGAAGTACGGCGCCAAGCGTCCGAAGTAATCTGGAGCGGGACCGTCCGTCCTTTCCCGTCACCCCTGCGCAGGCAGGGGCCTAGATAAGGGGAGTGGCCGGGTGGTTCAGAGGTTTCACGGAGCCACAGACCTTATCTGGATCCCGGCCTTCGCCGGGATGACGGTTGAAGAGGTCGCTTCGCTCCCGAGTTTGGAGTTTTAAACATGTCACGTCGTCGTCGCCCAGAGAAGCGGGTAATCCTGCCTGATCCCAAGTTTGGTGATCAGGTCCTTTCGAAGTTCATGAACAACCTGATGCTCGACGGTAAGAAGGCCGTCGCTGAAGGTATCGTCTATTCGGCTCTCGATGCTGTCGAAGCCAAGGCCAAGACCGATCCGGTCGCGCTGTTCCACGATGCGCTGAACAATGTGAAGCCGCAGGTCGAGGTCCGCAGCCGCCGTGTCGGTGGTGCGACCTACCAGGTCCCGGTCGAGGTCCGCCCCGAGCGTGCCCAGGCCCTCGCCATCCGCTGGATGATCAGCGCAGCGCGCGGCCGTCCGGAAACCACCATGTCGGCGCGCCTTTCGGGCGAGCTGATGGATGCGGCCAACAACCGCGGCAACGCGGTCAAGAAGCGCGAAGACACGCACCGGATGGCGGAAGCCAACCGCGCGTTCTCGCATTACCGCTGGTAAGGTTGTGAGCCGAGGCTGGGAAGGGGCTTTGGCCCGTCTTCCAGTCGTCACAATCGTCACTATATGGGGGCCAGACCGCGACCCGGCGGCCCCCACAAGACGCTAAGGAATTTAACATGGCCCGCGAGTATCCGCTGGAGCGTTACCGCAATATCGGCATCATGGCTCACATCGATGCCGGCAAGACCACCACGACCGAGCGTATCCTCTACTACACCGGCAAGTCCTACAAGATCGGCGAAGTCCACGACGGCGCCGCCACCATGGACTGGATGGAGCAGGAGCAGGAACGCGGCATCACCATCACCTCGGCTGCGACCACGACCTTCTGGTCGGCCGAAGATGGCGAAGGTCCCAAGCACCGCATCAACATCATCGACACCCCCGGGCACGTCGACTTCACCATCGAAGTCGAGCGTTCGCTGCGCGTCCTCGACGGCGCTGTCGCGGTGTTCGACGGCGTGGCCGGCGTTGAGCCGCAGTCCGAGACCGTCTGGCGCCAGGCCGACAAGTACAAGGTCCCGCGGATGTGCTTCATCAACAAGCTCGACCGTACGGGTGCCGACTTCTACTACTGCGTGCAGTCGATCATCGACCGCCTCGGCGCCACCCCGCTGGTGCTGTATCTCCCGATCGGCGCTGAAAGCGACCTCAAGGGTGTCGTCGACCTCGTGAACAACCGTGGCATCGTCTGGGAAGACGAGAGCCTCGGCGCGAAGTTCAATTATGTCGACATCCCTGCCGATCTCGCGGACAAGGCCGCCGAGTATCGCGACAAGCTGATCGAGACCGTCGTCGAGCTCGAAGACGAAGCAATGGAAAAGTTCTTCGAAGGCGAGATCCCCGATGCGGCCGAGCTGAAGCGGCTCATCCGCAAGGGCACCATGGATCAGGCATTCGTGCCCGTGCTGTGCGGTTCGGCGTTCAAGAACAAGGGCGTGCAGCCGCTGCTCGACGCAGTGGTCGACTACATGCCGTCTCCGCTCGACGTTCCGGCGATCAAGGGCGTGCTGCCTGACAGCGAAGAAGAAGACAGCCGTCCGTCGTCGGACGAAGCGCCTTTCGCTGCGCTGGCGTTCAAGATCATGAACGACCCGTTCGTCGGCTCGCTGACCTTCACCCGCATCTATTCGGGCAAGCTGGCCAAGGGTTCGGTGCTGAACTCGGTCAAGGACAAGAAGGAAAAGATCGGCCGCATGCTGCTGATGCACTCGAACAACCGCGAGGACATCGAAGAAGCATTCGCCGGCGATATCGTTGCCATTGCTGGCCTCAAGGAGACCACGACCGGCGATACGCTGTGCGATCCGGCCAACCCGATCATTCTCGAGCGCATGGAGTTCCCGGACCCCGTGATCGAGCTGTCGGTGGAACCGAAGACCAAGGCCGACCAGGAAAAGATGGGCGTTGCGCTCAACCGCCTGGCTGCCGAGGATCCCAGCTTCCGCGTCAGCACCGACCACGAATCGGGCCAGACGATCATCAAGGGCATGGGCGAGCTTCACCTCGACATCCTGGTCGATCGCATGAAGCGCGAATTCAAGGTCGAAGCCAACGTCGGTGCGCCGCAGGTGGCTTACCGCGAATCGATCGGCCGCGAAGTCGAAGTGACCTATACCCACAAGAAGCAGTCGGGTGGTTCGGGTCAGTTCGGTGAAGCCAAGGTTGTCGTCACTCCGGGTGAACGCGGCCAGGGCATCATCTTCGAAGACGAGATCAAGGGCGGTAACATCCCGCGCGAATACATCCCGTCGGTCGAAAAAGGCATGCGCGAGCAGGCCGAGAGCGGTTACCTTGTTGGCTTCCCGATCATCGACTTCACCATTCGCCTGATCGACGGCAAGTACCACGACGTCGACTCCAGCACGGTGGCGTTCGAGATCACCGGTCGCGGTGCCATGCGCGAAGCGGCTGAAAAGGCTGGCATCAAGCTGCTCGAGCCGATCATGAAGGTGGAAGTCGTCACTCCCGAGGAATATCTCGGCGACGTGATCGGCGACCTGAACAGCCGTCGTGGGCAGGTCCAGGGCCAGGACACGCGTGGCAATGCCATGTCGGTCGACGCCTTCGTCCCGCTCGCCAACATGTTCGGCTACGTCAATGAGCTCCGTTCGTTCACTCAGGGCCGCGCCCAGTACACGATGCAGTTCAGCCACTATGACGAAGTCCCGGCCAACGTGGCGCAGGAAGTCAAGGAGAAGCTTGCCTAAGGCGAGCGATCGGTCTAGGGGCGGCGCCTGTTTCCGCGGGTGCCGACCCAATCCCGCAAGGATTCAATTTTCAAGCAGAGGTTATTTGAGAAATGGCTAAGGAAAAATTCGAGCGCAATAAGCCGCACTGCAACGTCGGCACCATCGGTCACGTTGACCACGGCAAGACCACGCTGACGGCCGCTATCACCAAGGTGATGGCTGAAACCTATGGCGGTGCAGCTGTCGATTTCGCCAACATCGACAAGGCTCCGGAAGAGCGCGAGCGCGGCATCACCATCTCGACCGCACACGTCGAGTACGAAACCGACGCGCGTCACTACGCTCACGTCGACTGCCCGGGCCACGCTGACTATGTGAAGAACATGATCACCGGTGCGGCGCAGATGGACGGCGCTATCCTGGTTGTGAACGCTGCTGACGGCCCGATGCCGCAGACCCGCGAGCACATCCTGCTGTCGCGTCAGGTCGGCGTTCCGGCTCTGGTCGTTTACCTGAACAAGGTCGACCAGGTTGACGACGAAGAACTGCTCGAGCTGGTCGAACTGGAAGTTCGCGAACTGCTCAGCGAATACGACTTCGACGGCGACAACATCGCCATCGTCAAGGGTTCGGCCCTGGCCGCTCTTGAAGGTCGTGACGACGAAATCGGCAAGAACTCGATCATCGAACTGATGAAGGCTGTCGACGAGAACATCCCGCAGCCGGAGCGTCCGGTTGACCAGGCATTCCTGATGCCGATCGAGGACGTGTTCTCGATCTCGGGCCGTGGTACCGTTGTGACCGGTCGTGTCGAAACCGGTGTCGTGAACGTTGGTGACGAAGTCGAAATCGTCGGCATCAAGGACACCCAGAAGACCACCGTCACCGGCGTGGAAATGTTCCGCAAGCTGCTCGACCGTGGTGAAGCCGGCGACAACATCGGCGCCCTGATCCGCGGCATCGGCCGTGAAGACGTGGAGCGTGGCCAGGTCCTCGCGAAGCCGGGTTCGGTTACCCCGCACACCGAATTCAGCGCCGAAGTCTACGTCCTGTCGAAGGACGAAGGTGGCCGTCACACGCCGTTCTTCGCCAACTACCGTCCGCAGTTCTACTTCCGCACCACCGACGTGACCGGCGAAGTGATCCTGCCGGAAGGCACCGAAATGGTGATGCCGGGCGACAACGTGACCATCTCGGTCAAGCTGATCGCGCCGATCGCCATGGACGAAGGCCTGCGCTTCGCTATCCGCGAAGGCGGTCGCACCGTCGGCTCGGGCGTTGTCTCGAAGATCACTGTCTGATCTGACTGACGCGCACTAGCGTTTCGAAAGCGCCCTCTTCCTTCGGGAAGGGGGCGTTTTCACATTGAGGGAAGGGCAAAGCCGGCCGCCTGAAAAATGTTCCGAATTGGGGGTTGCCCAGAATCGGATGTGCCCGTATAGGCGCGCCCAAGCCCGCTCCTGAGCGGGCACAAATTTTTCCAACCCGTTGGTTCGGTTTGGCCTCTCGATGTGAGACACGGTCAGGCGGAAGCTATGGGGCGGATGAACAAGATTAGAAGAGCCGGAACGGCAGGGTGACCTGGCGGACCGGCGATTTTTGGCTCTTTCGCATCGGTGTAGGTAATGGAAGCTCAGAATATCCGCATTCGCCTCAAGGCGTTCGACCACCGCGTTCTCGACCAGGCAACTGGCGAAATCGCAGAAACAGCTCGCCGGACCGGCGCGCTTATTCGTGGCCCCATTCCCATGCCGACGCGCATTGAGAAGTTCACCGTGAACCGCGGCCCGCACATCGACAAGAAGTCGCGTGAGCAGTTCGAGGTGCGCACCTACAAGCGGCTGCTCGATATCGTGCAGCCCAACGCCCAGACTGTCGACGCGTTGATGAAGCTCGACCTCGCTGCGGGCGTGAACGTGGAAATCAAGCTCGCGTAAGCGACAGGATTTCGGTCCTTCCGGTCGGACCTTAAACGACGCGGAGACTTTAAAGGGGCTCCAACGGCCCCGCTGGTCCAACCGGATCGGCAAGACATTGGGATACCGCCAGGCATTGTCTGGGTCTGCGTCCCCCGTCTCGCTCAATCGGCCATGTGGCTGTGCGAGCATTCAGCCCGGACGGGGCGACGCATAACAATTCGGGTTGAAACGGGTCTGTCCGTGAATGGCAGGCCCGCATGCACATGGGGATGGGCCTCATGTGCCTCTGTTAGGAGTTTTGACGATGCGCACTGGCGTGATCGCAAAGAAAGTCGGGATGACCCGCCTGTTCCAGGAGGATGGACGTCACGTTCCCGTGACTGTTCTGGCCCTGGAAGATTGCCAGGTCGTGTCCCAGCGGACTGCAGACCGCGATGGTTACTTCGCACTGCAGGTCGGCTCGGGCGTGGCCAAGCAGAAGAATGTCAACAAGCCTCAGCGCGAAGCCTTCGCCAAGGCCGAAGTCGGCCTGAAGATGAAGGTCGCTGAATTCCGCGTCGAAGGCGAAGACGGGCTGCTGCCGGTCGGTGCTTCGATCAGCGCGGAACACTTCGTCGCCGGCCAGAAGGTCGATGTTACCGGCTATACCCAGGGTAAGGGTTTTGCTGGTGCGATGAAGCGTTGGGGCTTCGGTGGTCTGCGTGCCACCCACGGCGTTTCGCTCTCGCACCGTTCGCACGGTTCGACCGGTAACCGCCAGGATCCGGGCCGCGTGTTCAAGGGCAAGAAGATGGCCGGCCATATGGGCGACCGTCAGCGTACCCAGCAGAACCTCGAGATCGTGCGCACTGACGCCGATCGCGGCCTGATCTTCGTCAAGGGCTCGGTCCCGGGCGCGAAGAACAGCTGGATGCTGATCCGCGACGCCGTGAAGCTGCCGCTCCCCGAAGGTGTGCCGTTCCCCGGTGCCGTGCTCGAGAAGAATGCTCCGGCCAAGGAAGCTGACGCTCCGGTGGCTGACGAGCAGAAGCTCGACGATGTCGCAACCGAAGAGGCCGTGGTCGAAGAGGCAGCTGCCGAAGAGCAGGCCGTCGACACCGCAGCTCCGGCTGAAGAAACCCCCGCTGAAGAGGCTCCCAAGGCCGACGACAGCGATGCAGGCAAGGAGGGCTAAGCCGTGAAGGTGAAGGTCCAGAAAATCGACGGCAAGGCTGCCGGTGATGTCGAGCTCAACGACGCCGTATTCGGTGTTGAGCCGCGGGCCGACATCCTCCACCGTGTTGTCACCTGGCAGCTGGAAAACCGCCGCGGCACTGCCCGCCCGACGCGCGAGCGTTCGGACGTGGCCCGCACCGGCAAGAAGTTCGGCCGTCAAAAGGGTTCGGGCGGCGCTCGCCACGGCGATCGCGGCGCTCCGATCTTCATCGGTGGCGGTAAGGCTCACGGTGCCCGCAAGCGCGACTTCAACCAGTCGCTGAACAAGAAGATCCGTGCTCTCGGTCTGAAGATGGCCCTCTCGAGCAAGGCGAAGGACGGCCTCGTTGTCGTCGACAGCCTTGAGCTCAAGGACGCCAAGACCAAGGCTCTGGCCGCTGCTTTCGGCAAGAACGGCTGGAACGGCAAGGTCCTCGTGATCGACGGCGAAACCGTCAACGAAGGCTTCAAGAAGGCCGCTGGCAACCTCAAGGGTGTCAACGTGCTGCCGGCAATGGGCGCGAATGTCTACGACATCCTGAAGCACGACACGCTGGTCCTCACCAAGGACGCGGTCGAGAAGCTGGAGGGCCGTTTCAATGGCTAAGGCGAAAGAAGTGGACGCACGCCACTACGATGTCGTGCTCGCACCGCACATCACTGAGAAAGCGACGCTGGCTTCCGAGCACAACGCCGTCGTGTTCAAGGTGGCCAATGACGCAACCAAGCCGCAGATCAAGGAAGCCGTCGAGGCGATCTTTGGCGTGAGCGTGACCGGCGTCAACACGATCAACGTGAAGGGCAAGACCAAGCGCTGGCGCGGCAAGCCCTACAAGCGGACCGACGTGAAGAAGGCCGTTGTCACCCTGAAGGACGGCGACTCGATCGACGTCACCAGCGGTATCTGAGGGGCTAGAGGAACATGGCACTCAAGAACTACAACCCGACCAGCCCCGCACGTCGCGGCCTGATCCTGGTCGACAAGTCCGGCCTGTACAAAGGCAAGCCGGTCAAGTCGCTCACCGAAGGCAAGCGCAAGACGGGTGGCCGCAACAACAAGGGCCACGTGACCTCGCGCGGCATTGGCGGCGGTCACAAGCAGAAGTATCGCTTCATCGACTTCAAGCGTCGCAAGTGGGACGTCGAAGGCACCGTGGAGCGGATCGAGTACGATCCCAACCGCACCGCTTTCATCGCGCTCATCAAGTATGACGACGGTGAGCTGGCTTACATCATCGCTCCGCAGCGCCTCGCTATCGGTGACAAGGTGATCGCTGCTGAGAAGTGCGACACCAAGCCGGGCAACGCGATGCTGTTGGGCCAGATGCCGGTCGGCACCATTTGCCACAATGTGGAGATGAAGCCGGGCAAGGGCGGCCAGATCGCCCGTTCGGCAGGCGCTTATGTCCAGCTCGTCGGTCGTGACCGCGGCATGGTTATCGTCCGCCTGAACTCGGGCGAGCAGCGTTACCTGCGGGCCGATTGCATGGGTACGGTTGGTGCGGTTTCGAACCCCGACAACCAGAACCAGAATTTCGGCAAGGCCGGTCGCACCCGCTGGAAGGGCAAGAAGCCCCTCACGCGTGGTGTTGCGAAGAACCCGGTCGACCACCCGCACGGTGGTGGTGAAGGCCGCACCAGCGGTGGTCGCCATCCGGTTACCCCGTGGGGCAAGCCGACCAAGGGTGCCCGCACCCGCAACAACAAGCAGACGGACAAGATGATCATCCGTTCGCGCCACGCCAAGAAGAAGAGGTAAGACACGATGGCACGTTCCGTCTGGAAAGGTCCTTTCGTCGAACTCAGCCTTCTGAAGAAGGCGGAGGACGCACAGGAAGCGAGCAGCAACAAGCCGATCAAGACCTGGTCGCGCCGCTCGACTATCCTCCCGCAGTTCGTTGGTCTGACGTTCAACGTCTACAACGGCCACAAGTTCATCCCCGTCTCCGTTTCGGAAGAAATGGTCGGTCACAAGCTCGGTGAATTCGCGCCCACGCGTACCTTCCCGGGCCACGCTGCCGACAAGAAGGGCAAGCGCTAATGGGCAAGGCTAAATCCCCCCGCCGCGTGGCGGACAACGAGGCACTGGCTGTCGGCACCACCATCCGTGGTTCGGCGCAGAAGCTGAACCTCGTTGCCGAACTGATCCGCGGCAAGAAGGCAGAGGAAGCGCTGAACATTCTCGCTTTCTCGAAGAAGGCCATGGCCAAGGATGCGAGCAAGGTGCTCGCCTCGGCCATCGCCAATGCCGAAAACAACCACGACCTCGACGTCGACGCTCTTGTCGTTGCCGAGGCTTCCGTGGGCAAGTCGATCACCATGAAGCGGTTCCACACCCGTGGCCGCGGCAAGAGCACCCGCATCCTGAAGCCGTTCAGCAAGCTTCGGATTGTCGTGCGCGAAGTGGAAGAGGCGTAAGATGGGCCAGAAGAGCAATCCGATCGGTCTGCGCCTGCAGATCAACCGCACCTGGGACAGCCGCTGGTATGCCGAAGGCAACGACTATGCCAAGCTGCTGGCCGAGGACATCGCAATCCGCAAGTACATCCTTGAAAACGCTGCCCAGGCCGCGATTTCGAAGGTTGTGATCGAGCGCCCGGCCAAGCTGTGCCGGATATCGATCTACGCGGCGCGCCCCGGCGTGATCATCGGCAAGAAGGGCGCAGACATCGAGAAGCTGCGCCAGAAGCTGTCGACCATGACTGAAAGCGAAGTGAAGCTGAACATCGTCGAGATCCGCAAGCCGGAAATCGACGCCAAGCTCGTCGCTCAGGGCATCGCCGACCAGCTGATCCGCCGTGTCGCTTTCCGCCGCGCGATGAAGCGCGCCATGCAGTCTGCCATGCGTCTGGGTGCCGAAGGCATCAAGATCGTCTGTGGCGGCCGTCTCGGTGGTGCGGAAATCGCCCGCGTCGAGCAGTATCGCGAAGGTCGCGTTCCGCTGCACACGCTGCGTGCCAATATCGACTATGCCGAAGCCGAAGCGCTGACCGCATACGGCATCATCGGCATCAAGGTGTGGGTCTTCAAGGGCGAGATCCTCGGCCATGACCCGACCGCGCAGGACCGCCTCATGATGGAAGCGCAGACTTCCGGCGTGCGTCCGGCTCGCTGATTGCAGGATTAGGAAAGAACCATGCTGCAACCGAAGAAAACCAAGTACCGCAAGGCCTTCAAGGGCAAGATCAAGGGCGATGCCAAGGGCGGCACCTCCCTGAACTTCGGCTCCTACGGCCTCAAGGCTCTCGAACCTGAGCGTCTCACCGCTCGCCAGATTGAAGCCGCGCGTCGTGCCATCACCCGCGCCATCAAGCGTCAGGGCCGCCTGTGGATCCGCGTCTTCCCCGACGTTCCGGTTTCCAAGAAGCCGGCTGAAGTGCGCCAGGGTAAGGGCAAAGGCTCGGTCGAATACTGGGCAGCCCGCGTCAAGCCGGGCCGCATCCTGTTCGAACTCGACGGTGTCCCCGGTCCGATCGCTGCAACTGCATTCGAGCGCGCTGCGATGAAGCTTCCGATCAAGACCAAGGTCGTTGCCCGTCTCGGCGACACCTCGCACCTGGGAGGCAACTGATGGCTAAAGTCGAAGACCTGCGTCAGAAGAGCGACGACCAGCTTACCGAAGAGCTGACCCAGCTGAAGAAAGAGCAGTTCAACCTGCGCTTCCAGGCTGCCACGAACCAGCTCGAAGCTCCGGCTCGCATCCGCGAAGTCCGTCGCACCATCGCCAAGATCAAGACGCTGCAGGGCGAACGCGCCCGCGCAGCGAAGGCTTGAGGAGTTAGACAATGCCGAAACGTATCCTGATCGGGACTGTCACCTCCGACAAGACCGACAAGACCGTGACCGTGCTGGTCGAACGGAAGGTGAAACACCCGCTGTACGGGAAGATCATCCGTCGTTCGAAGAAGTACCACGCTCATGACGAGCAGAACGAATACACGCTGGGCGACGTCGTCCGCATCGAAGAGACCAAGCCGATCTCGAAGACCAAGACCTGGACTGTAAAGGACCGCGTAACTGCGGGCGGTACGCAGGCGGTCGAGGCTGATCTCGATGTGGCCGAAGCAACCCCCGGTGGTGCTGAGTAATTAGACGTAGGAACTGCCAGGCCCCAGTCGTTTTGGGTGTCCCGGCAAGCCAAGAGAAGGAACCGGATCAATGATCCAGATGCAATCCAATCTCGACGTCGCGGACAATAGCGGCGCCAAGCGCGTCCAGTGCATCAAGGTACTGGGCGGCTCGAAGCGGCGCACCGCGAGTGTCGGGGACGTGATCGTGGTTTCCGTGAAGGAAGCCCAGCCGCGCGCCAAGGTGAAGAAGGGCGATGTCCATCGCGCTGTCATCGTGCGTACGAAGAAGGACGTCCGCCGCCCCGATGGCAGCGTGATCCGCTTCGACAGCAATGCTGCGGTCCTCGTCAGCAAGAACGAAGAGCCGATCGGCACCCGTATCTTTGGCCCGGTGGTGCGCGAACTGCGCGGCCGCGGCTTCATGAAGATCGTCTCGCTTGCTCCGGAGGTGCTGTAATGGCTGCCAAGATCAAGAAGGGTGACAGCGTCGTCGTCCTGTCCGGTAAGGACAAGGGCAAGACCGGCACCGTCGCGAAGATCATGCCGAAAGAAGGCAAGGTCGTCGTCTCGGGCGTCAACATGATCGCCCGTCACCGCAAGCCGAGCCAGGCCAACCCGCAGGGTGGCATCGACCGCTACGAAGCGCCGATGCACATCGCCAAGGTAGCCGTGGCAGATCCGAAGGATGGCAAGCCCACCCGCGTCCGTATCGAAGAGAAGGACGGCAAGAAGGTGCGTGTTGCCGTGAAAAGTGGGGAGACCATCGATGGCTGATTATACCCCCCGCATGAAGGCCCGCTTCGAGGACGAAATCGTCAAGGCGATGACCGAGAAGTTCGGTTACAAGAACCGTCTCGAAGTGCCGAAGCTGGAAAAGATCACGCTCAACATGGGCGTGGGCGAGGCGAGCCAGGACAAGAAAAAGGTCCAGACGGCTGCCGAGGAAATGGCCCTGATTGCCGGCCAGAAGCCGGTTATCACCAAGGCCAAGAAGTCGATTGCGCAGTTCAAGCTGCGTGAAGGCATGCCGATCGGTTGCAAGGTCACCCTGCGCCGCGAACGCATGTACGAATTCCTCGACCGCCTTGTGACCATCGCGATGCCGCGTATTCGCGACTTCCGTGGTCTCAACCCCAAGTCGTTCGACGGCCGTGGCAACTACGCCATGGGCCTGAAGGAACAGATCATCTTCCCGGAAATCTCGTACGACAAGATCGAGAAGGTGCGTGGCATGGACATCATCGTCACCACCACGGCGAAAACCGACGAAGAGGCGAAGGAATTGCTGCGCCTGTTCGGTTTCCCGTTCCCCGCGGAACAAGAGAAGGAAGCGGCGTGAGCCGCTAACAGAGGAACTTAAGTCCAATGGCGAAACTGAGTTCGATCAATAAGAACGAAAAGCGCAAGAAGCTCGTCAAGCAGTATGCTGCGAAGTACGAGAAGCTGAAGGCGATCGCGAATGACAAGTCGCTCGACGAAACCGAGCGTCTCATTGCGCGCCTGAAGATGGCGGAACTGCCGCGGAACGCTAACCCGACCCGCGTGCGCAACCGCTGCGCCACCACCGGCCGCCCGCGCGGCTATTACCGCAAGTTCGGCATCAACCGTATCGAGCTGCGCGAACTCGGCAACAGGGGCCTGATTCCGGGCCTGACCAAGTCGAGCTGGTGAGGATCTAAGACATGGCTATGACCGATCCCCTGGGTGATATGCTCACCCGCATCCGCAACGGCCAGCGTGCGAAGAAGGACAGCGTCCTCTCGCCTGCTTCCAAGCTGCGTGCAAACGTTCTCGAAGTGCTCCAGCGCGAAGGCTACATCCGTGGCTACAGCGACGACGCTTCGGGCAAGCACCCGCAACTGCGGATCGAACTGAAGTATTTCGAAGGCGAGCCTGCCATCAAGCATGTCGCTCGCGTCTCCAAGCCTGGCCGTCGCGTCTATTCGGGTTCGAAGGAACTGCCGATCGTACGCAACGGCCTCGGCATCACCATCGTCTCGACGCCCAAGGGTGTGCTTTCCGATGCGGAAGCCCGCACTCAGAACGTCGGCGGCGAAGTGCTGGCGGAGGTATTCTGATGAGCCGCATTGGCAAAAAGCCGGTGGCGATCCCTGGTGGGGTCACGGCCACCATTGAAGAAGGCACGCTGAGCGTCAAAGGACCCAAGGGCACGCTGTCCATGGGCCTGAGCGAACTCGTCGAGTACAAGCTGGAAGACGGCGAACTGTCGGTGAAGCCGGCCAATGATTCGCGCGCTGCCCGCAACCACTGGGGCATGCAGCGAACGCTGGTTTCCAACCTCGTCGAAGGCGTTACCGATGGCTTCTCGCGCAAGCTGGAAATCTCCGGCGTCGGCTACCGTGCCAAGGCCCAGGGCAAGATCCTGAACCTGCAGCTCGGCTACAGCCACGACGTGAACATCGACGTGCCGGAAGGCCTGACGGTCGAAACACCGGACCAGACGACAGTTATCGTCACCGGCATCGACAAGCAGGCCGTCGGCCAGCTCGCTGCTGAAATTCGCCGCTGGCGCAAGCCGGAACCGTACAAGGGCAAGGGCATCAAGTACGAAGGCGAGTATGTCTTCCGCAAGGAAGGGAAGAAGAAGTAAGATGGCAAAGCTTTCTCTCTTTGAACGCCGCCGCCAGCGTGTGCGCACTGCGCTGCGCAAGCGCGCCGGTTCCAAGCCGCGCCTGTCCGTGCACCGCACCGGCAAGCACATCTACGCACAGGTCATCGATGACATGGACGGCAAGACGCTTGCCGCCGCGTCGACCCTGGGGTCCAAGACCTCGGGTGCGAATGTCGATGCCGCTGCCAAGGTGGGCAAGGATATCGCCGCCGCCGCCAAGAAGGCTGGCGTCACCACTGTCGTGTTCGATCGCGGCGGGTTCCTGTTCCATGGCCGCGTGAAAGCGCTGGCCGACGCCGCCCGCGAAGGCGGGCTGGAGTTCTGATGATGGCTGACGAAAACAAGAACGAAGAAGCTAAGGTCGAAGAGACCGCAGCAACCGAAGCTCCGGCAACGGAAGCGCCCGCCGCTGAAGCAGCTCCGGCTGCCGAAGCTGCCCCGGCAGAAGAAGCTCCGGCCGAAGCGCCGCAGCAGGAACGCCAGGGTCGTGGCGGTCGCGGTGGCAACCGTGAAGGTGGTCGTGGTCGTGGTCGCGGTCGTGACGATCGTCGCGGCAAGCGCGAGGAAGAAGACGACGGCATCATCGAGAAGCTCGTCCACATCAACCGCGTTTCGAAGACAGTGAAGGGCGGTAAGCGCTTTGGCTTCGCAGCGCTGGTCGTGGTGGGTGACGGTTCGGGCCGCGTCGGCTTCGGTCATGGCAAGGCACGCGAAGTGCCGGAAGCCATCACCAAGGCGACGGCTTCTGCCCGCAAGAAGATGATCCGCGTCCCGCTCAAGGAAGGCCGCACGCTGCATCACGACGGCAAGGGCCGTTTCGGTGCCGGCAAGGTCACCGTTCGCACCGCGCCTCCGGGTACCGGCATCATCGCCGGTGGTCCGATGCGCGCCGTGTTCGAGAGCCTGGGTGTTGCCGACGTCGTGACCAAGTCGGTCGGTACGTCGAACCCCTACAACATGATCCGCGCCACATTCGAAGCGCTGCAGGACCAGACTTCGCCGAAGTCGGTTGCGCAGCGCCGCGGCAAGAAGGTCGCTGACCTACTTGGTCGTGGTGGTGCGAGCGAAACCGAAGCGGAAGCCGACGCTGCCGCTGTCGTGGAGTAAGCATTATGGCGAAGATCAAGATCAAGCAGGTCGGTTCGCCGATCCGTCGCCCCGAGAGCCAGCGCAAGATCCTTATCGGTCTGGGCCTCAACAAGATGCACAAGGTCGTGGAACGCGAAGACACCCCCGAGGTGCTCGGCGCGATCGCCAAGATCCCGCACCTGGTGCAAGTGATCGACTAAGTCCTTGAGGACAGCCCGGAGGTCTTCTGAGGAATCCGGTTCCGGCAGGGCGCCCATCCAGTGCGGATGGGTGCCCTGTCTGCTTTCGGCAGGCTAGCGTAAGCGCTCGAATTCAACCCAGAGCGGGAAGTGATCGGATATCCGGTAGCTCATCGATCGGGTCGACATCCCTTGCTTCAGTATCCCGCGGAAGTCGAAGTTGCCGCCGGTCTTGTACTGCATGGTCAGGTACGGCTTGCCCTTGAGCGTCTCGAACCAGGCGACCTGGTCATAGAAATTGCTGAGCGCGCCGGTTTCGTGCGAGTCGTCGAAGACGGTACGCGGCAGGTTGGTGTGGTCAGGCGCAGGTTTGAGCCCGGTCGATGTGAACGCCATGTACTGGTCATCACCCTCGCGATCGATGTTGAAGTCGCCGAGGCAGATCAGATTTTGCGAGTAATCCTCGGTCCGCTCGGCCCATTCGCGCAGCCATTTGGCGATACCCTCCAGCTCCTTGCGCCGGTCGGAGCCGCGATCACCGTAGATGACGTGCAGCGTCACCAGCACGAAGGTATCGCGCCCGGCGCGAAAGCTCACTGCGTAGGGCGTACGCACGAACTGGCGCTGGAAGGCGTTGGCGGCGGTGGAATAGGGCGTGTCGAGGTCTTCTGGTACGACCAGTTCGCAGGCGAGGCCTGAAAGCTGTGCGCGGTCGGTGTTGAAGAGGTAACATAGCCGCTCTCCATTGCCGGCGTCGCCATAGGTGACGTCGGTAAGGGCAAAGGACCAGCCCGGACCCAGCACCTTCAATACGTCACGCAAGGCGCGCAGGTTGGACTTGACCTCCTGGATGGCAATCACGTCGAACCGCTCGAGAATGCGGGCGATGGCGAGCGCGGAATGCAGGTCGCGCGTCGGGCTGTCGCCGGACTTGCTCTCCCACTTGCGGGTCAGGTCGCCGAAGGAGCGGATGTTCCAGGTCGCAACCAGCGTGTTGTCGTCGGTTTTCGCCGGGATCGAGGCATCGAGTGCGGTCTTGAGCGCGTCCAGCTCGGCAGCGACAACAGCGGGTGGCGGATCGGTAATCGCAGGCATGACTCTCTCCCCAAGTTCCTGAGGTCCGTGCGATCGTGGCAAAAGTGTATCAAGCACCCGCGGAATTGCAAATCTAAGGGGTGACAAGGGGGTGGCGCTTCGCTAAGGGGCCGCCTTCCCAATCAGCGCGAAACAAAGCGAAAGCGAGTGCAACTATGAAACTCAACGACATCCGTGACAATGATGGTGCCCGTAAGGGGCGCATGCGCGTCGGCCGTGGTATCGGCTCGGGCAAGGGCAAGACTGCTGCGCGCGGCCAGAAGGGCCAGAAGAGCCGCTCGGGCGTAGCCATCAAGGGCTTCGAAGGCGGCCAGATGCCGCTGCACATGCGCCTGCCGAAGCGTGGCTTCAACAACCCGTTCGGCAAGGACTACGCCGAAGTGAACATCGGCATGGTGCAGAAGTTCATCGACGCCAAGAAGCTCGACGGCAAGAAGGACGTCACTGAAGATGCCCTGCGTGCCTGCGGTCTGGTGCGCGGCGGCAAGGACGGTGTTCGCCTGCTGGGCAAGGGCGAGATCAAGGCGAAGGTAAAATTCGTCGTCGCCGGTGCCTCGAAGGGTGCTATCGAAGCTGTTGAAAAGGCTGGTGGATCGGTCGCAGTCACCGCTCCCAAGGCCGCAGCGGCAGACGCCGAATAATCGGAAAAAAGGTCGCGACGGGTTCGACATCGGGCCCGTCGCTTCCTATGTGTCCTTCCGACAGCCGGGAGGGACCGGCGACAAGCTAGGATTCAGACGTTCCCATGGCATCACGCGCCGACAATATTGCGAGCAATCTCAGCCTCGCCAATTTCTCCAAGGCCACCGAGCTGCAGAACCGTATCTGGTTCACTATCGGTGCGCTGATCGTGTTCCGCTTCCTCAGCTTTGTGCCGCTGCCGGGCATCAACGCCCAGGCGCTGAGCCAGCTGACCGAGCAAACGCAGGGCGGTATCCTGGACATGTTCAACATGTTCACCGGGGGCAGTCTCGAGCGCATGAGCCTGATCGCGCTGGGCGTCATGCCTTACATCACCGCCTCGATCGTGGTGCAGATGGCTGCGGCCCTGCATCCGACGCTGATGGCGCTGAAGAAGGAAGGCGCGACCGGGCGGCAGAAGCTCAACCAGTACACCCGCTACGGCACGGTGTTCCTGTGCATGATGCAGGGTTGGTTCCTCGCCGCCGGGCTTGAAAGTTTCTCCAACTCCGCCGGCCTGCAGGCAGTGGTGCAGCCGGGATACATGTTCCGCGTCGGCGCGGTAGTCAGCCTTGTCGGCGGCACCATGTTCCTGCTGTGGCTGGGCGAACAGATTACCAGCCGCGGTATCGGCAACGGCGTGTCGCTGATCATCATGGCGGGCATCGTTGCGCAGTTCCCGAGCTTTGCCGCAAACATGTTCGAAGGCGGCCGTACCGGTTCGATCAGCGCCTTCCTGATCGTCGGTTTCCTGATCATGATTGTCGGCCTGATCCTGGTCATCTGCTTCATGGAGCGCGCCCAGCGGCGGCTGCTGATCCAGTATCCCAAGCGTGCGACCCAGCGCGGCATGATGCAGGCGGATCGCTCGCACCTGCCATTGAAGCTCAACACCGCAGGCGTAATCCCGCCGATCTTCGCCAGCTCGCTGCTGCTGCTGCCGCTGACGATCAGCCAGTTTGCCGGTAACTCGGTCGATACATCGAGCACTGCGGGCAGTGTCATTGTGACGCTCAACCAGTACCTGCAGCACGGCCAGCCGATCTACATGACGCTTTATGCCATCGGCATCATGTTCTTCGCCTTCTTCTACACCGCGGTTGTGTTCAACCCGGAAGAGACGGCTGAGAACCTGAAGAAGAATGGCGGCTTCATCCCTGGCATCCGCCCGGGCAAGCGCACGGCAGATTATCTCGACTATGTCCTGACCCGTATCACCGTGGTCGGCGCGATCTATCTGACGATCGTCTGTGTGCTGCCAGAATATGTCATCGCACAGACCGGCATCCCGCTGTTCCTTGGCGGTACCAGCCTGCTCATCGTGGTGAATGTGACGGTCGATACGATCAGCCAGATCCAGTCACACCTGCTTGCACACCAGTACGGTGACCTTATCAAGAAAGCGAAACTGAAGGGCCGCACGCGCTAGATCCGCGGCGGAACCATTGAGGGGGTAATCGCTAAGTGAACATCATCCTTCTGGGGCCTCCGGGCGCGGGCAAGGGTACGCAGGCCCAGCGTCTCGTCGAAAACCACGGCATGAAGCAACTGTCGACCGGCGACATGCTGCGCGCGGCAGTGAAGAACGAAACCCCGACCGGGCTCAAGGTCAAGGCGATCATGGAAGCGGGCGAGCTGGTCAGCGACGAGATCGTGTCTGCCCTGATCTCCGACGAGCTGGCCGCCATGGGCGATGATGTCGGCGCGATCTTCGATGGCTATCCGCGCACCGAAGCGCAGGCCCATTCGCTCGACGCCATCCTGAAGCAACACGGCCGCAGCCTCGACAAGGTCATCGAACTCGAAGTCAACGAAGAGGCGCTGGTCGACCGGATCACCGGCCGCTTCACATGCGCCAGGTGCGGGGCCGGTTACCACGACCGCCACAAGCTGCCTGAGAAGGAAGGTGTGTGCGACGTGTGCGGTTCGACCGAGTTCAAGCGCCGTCCTGACGATACCGAGGAAACGGTGCGTACGCGGATGCAGGAATATCGCGGCAAGACCGCGCCGATCCTGCCGATCTACGAAGCGCGCGGTCTCGTCGAGCGGGTCGACGGTATGGCCTCGATGGACGAAGTCACCGCTTCGATCGAAGCCCTGCTGAGCTAAACCCTTTCCCTTCACCCCGGTCCGTGGAATAGGGCAGGGACCAAGGAGGGATGCATGACAATCCGTTTGATCGCTGTGGCCGTAGCGGCTGCCAGCCTGTTCGCTGCCCCGGCGCAGGCCGAGATCATCCAGCAGGTCGACGGCGGCTTCGTGACCCGCGATTCCGCCGTGGTCGAATCCGACCCGCAGACGGTCTGGCTGGAACTCATCACGCCCGGGAACTGGTGGAACGATGCGCACACTTGGTCGGGTGACGCTGCCAATATGATGATCACCCCGCAGGGCGGTGGCTGTTTCTGTGAACGCATCCCGGCGCAGGAAGACGACGGCGCGATCGGGCTTGCCGGAAGTGCCCAGCACATGGTGGTACTGCAGGCTTACCCGCGCAAGGTATTGCGGATGCAGGGTGCCTTGGGGCCGCTGCAGAGTGAACCTGTGTCAGGTGTGCTGACGGTAACGCTCAAGCCGGTCGACGGTGGGACAAGGATCCTGTGGGAATATGTCGTGGGCGGCTTCATGCGCTATCCGGTCGACAGCATTTCCAAGGCCGTTGACGGGGTCATGACGCAGCAGCTTGACGGGCTGGCCGACAAGCTCGGGCGGATCGATGATCCGGAAGCCCCTGAAGAGGCAGTTGTGGAAGACAATACTGCCGCTGAGACCGGTGAAGGGGAAGACGAAGGCACGGATGCGGAAGCGGAGGTCGAGAGCGCCATCGGCGCTGATTTCCTCGACGGCGTGGAAGTCGAGGATCCGGGCCGGGCATGAATACCGCAGGATTTCGAGGCGAGAGGGTTTTGACAGCCGCGAACTAACGCGATAGACTTCTCGATACTGATCGCGCGGTGCCTATTTCGGCACTCGCGTCGTTTTGCGCGTGCTGGCGGTTGACGAGAGGTCAGAATCACCCTAAGCGCGCCATTCATTCGACAGTTTCGGACGAGTCCGGCAGGCGGCAGCCTTACTTGCGCGCCATCCGGGCTTTTTGCCGTGAGGCCCAATGTGCGGAACCATCGATTGTTTTGAGCGATGAGATAGGGGCCGGCGTCAACGCCCAAGCCCTTGTGGAGCATGGAGAAGTAAGTGGCTCGTATTGCCGGGGTCAATATCCCCACCAACAAGCGCGTGATCATCGCGCTCACCTATATCCACGGGATCGGTCGTACGACCGCTGTGGAAATCGCCGACAAGCTGGGCATCGATCACGCCCGTCGTGTGCACGACCTTTCCGACGAGGAAGTCCTGCGCCTGCGTGAAGCGATCGACGCCGACTACATGGTGGAAGGCGACCTTCGTCGCGAAACTGCCATGAACATCAAGCGCCTGATGGACCTCAAGTCCTATCGCGGTCTGCGTCATCGTAACGGCCTGCCCGTTCGTGGCCAGCGCACGCACACCAATGCGCGCACCCGCAAGGGCAAGGCGAAGCCGATCGCCGGCAAGAAGAAGTAAGCGGCTCGTCCCGCTTTTGCTTCCCAGACTGATTTAGGGGAATACCACCATGGCACGCGAACCAGGCCGTATCCGGCGCCGCGAGCGCAAGAACATCACCAGCGGTGTTGCGCACGTCAACGCCAGCTTCAACAACACCATGATCACTATCACCGACGCGCAGGGCAATGCGATCAGCTGGTCTTCGGCCGGCATGATGGGCTTCAAGGGTAGCCGCAAGTCGACTCCCTACGCTGCCCAGGTCGCCGCTGACGATGCAGGCCGCAAGGCTGCAGAGCACGGCGTACGCACCCTCGAAGTCGAAGTGAAGGGCCCGGGTTCGGGCCGTGAAAGCGCGCTGCGTGCCCTGCAGGCAGTAGGCTTCACGATCACTTCGATCCGCGACGTGACGCCGATCCCGCACAACGGGGTCCGGCCTTCCAAGCGTCGCCGCGTCTGATCCGTACCTGCCCGGCGGCCTTCCCGGTCGCCGACACTTTCTCACGGACCGGACGCGCTCTTACCAGCGCTGCCGGTCCTGCCCGCATCCGAACCCCAAGGGGAAATCCATGTCCGTGAACACCAAGAACTGGCAGGAACTCAAGAAACCCAATCAGCTCGAACTGAAGGAAAGCAGCGACAAGGCCCGCAAGGCGACTTTCGTGGCCGAACCGCTCGAGCGTGGCTTCGGCCTTACTCTCGGCAACGCGCTGCGCCGCGTGCTGCTGAGCTCGCTGCAGGGCGCCGCGATCACTTCGATCAAGATCGAGAACGTGCTGCACGAATTCTCGTCGCTCGCCGGCGTGCGTGAAGATGTCACCGACATCGTCCTCAACGTGAAGCAGATCGCGCTGAAGATGGAAGGCGAAGGTCCCAAGCGGCTGCAGCTTTCCGCCACCGGCCCGGCCGAAGTGAAGGCCGGCGATATCGCCGTTTCGGGCGACATCGAAGTGATGAACAAGGATCTGGTGATCTGTCATCTCGACGAAGGTGCGACGCTCAACATGGAACTGACGGCTGACGTCGGCAAGGGCTATGTCCCGGCCGTGCAGAACCGCCCGGTCGATGCGCCGATCGGCCTGATTCCGGTCGACAGCCTGTATTCGCCGATCCGCCAGGTCAGCTACAAGGTCGAGAATGCACGTGTTGGCCAGGAACTGGACTACGACAAGCTCTCGCTGACCATCGAGACCGACGGCACCGTCACCCCTGAAGACGCCGTGGCCTATGCTGCGCGCATCCTGCAGGACCAGCTGACGCTGTTCGTCCACTTCGAAGACGGTATCCCGCAGCCGCAGAGCGCCATGATCGGTGTCGCTGCAGAACCGGCCCAAGACGATGCCAACCAACTCAACCGTTACCTCCTCAAGAAGGTCGACGAGCTGGAGCTGTCGGTACGTTCGGCCAACTGCCTCAAGAACGACAACATCATCTACATCGGCGACCTGGTCCAGAAGACCGAAGCCGAGATGCTGCGCACGCCGAACTTCGGCCGCAAGTCGCTCAACGAGATCAAGGAAGTCCTCTCCAGCATGGGCCTGCGCCTCGGCATGGACATCCCGGGCTGGCCGCCAGAGAACATCGAAGAAATGGCCAAAAAGCTCGAACAGGAACTGTTGGGCTGACATGCTTAGAATGTTTGCAGTGAATGAGGCTTCCGGTGATGGCGTCGCCGGAAGCCTTGACGCTTGGCAACATCCCGTTAACGTAGGTTATCGACCAATGATTGGTGGTAATCGCATAGTAATGATTTCGCCATGACGGACTGGGGCAAAGCCATCAAGCAAGCGACAAAGCGTGTTGGTCGCGTTTTGTCTTCGGATATTGCCCTCACCGTATCCCAAGCGGAAGTAGTTCTAGAAACCCTTCAGACTAGCTACCACAAAGACTTGACCGCAGTTCTTGCCGCGACGCTGGCGGAAATTGAGAACGTGGAATTGCTGGACGTCATCGAATACGCTCGGTCTAGTGATGTGCATGCACCGCATGAAAATCGCGGCCAAGTTTATCATTCTGACTACGCTTTGATCGATTTTCACGGCATCAAGATCTATCTGAGTTTTACATATACAATTTGTGTGAAGTTGCCGAATCTGGATGGCTCAGACTTTGAGGATATCCGTTCGAAGTTTTGGTTCTCAGCGATCCTCGAAAACGAGTTCGATCCGGTCGGTGACGAGCCATTATTGATTGATTGCCTGAGCTTGATCGAAGCTGCCGCAGATGTGGTTTGTCGCGCGACATTGCCAATCTACGCAGGAGCGTTTGAGAGTGCGGTTGGATACAAGGTAGAGATCAGGCCTAATGGAAACATTACGCTAGATGATTTGATGCTGCAAATTGACGATCCTTCCTTCAGAGAATGCCTGGAAGAGATTCGAGATGGCGAATTGCGAATCCGCGACGATGGTGCATCAAAGTCATTTAGGGTTCTCGACAAATTTTTCTCCAGCGAAAATGCGGCGTCCTACTTGCACTGTGGGAGATCAATGTCGGGTAACTGCGACAGTATTGACACGGTTGTGGAGACCGATTTCGATTGGGCGCACGGATTTTATATTGAGACGAGAATGGGGGAGACTGACGCAGTCTCGGGCCCATTTGAGTTAAAGGGCCTGGGAGTTACAAGCAGTTTTGAAAAGCCTGGTGCAGACCGCCTTGCAGATGAGAGGGTTGTAATCAACCTCTCCCACTCACCCGCTAACACTATCTCAGCCAAAAGAGTTGCCGATCTAGGCGAACTATTTTAATCATCCACCGACCGAATTTCGTTAACTAATTCAGGGCGGGAGGATGACATAGGACGGTCGGAAGAGAAGGTCCTTGCGCAGCAGGCGAGGGAAACACTTGCAACGCTGATTGAAGCGACTCGCGACATTTGTCTACCAAGATATCATTACTATTGCGCTGATTCGGCGGCCCGTCTCTTTGGGGAGCGAGCAAGTAGGGCTGATGGGCGCGGTCCACCGCGCGATAAAATCCGGTTTGCAATCAATACGAGGCCTGTTTCAATCTCGCTTCGAAAGGTGATGCCTGAAGTCGCGCTGCCTGAAACCGAAGAGAACACGCGCGTGGATGCACCGTTGATTGCAGAGACGGTCGTGGGTTCTGGCGGTATGATTTTTCTCAGGCCAAACATCCAGAACGATAAGGCGATGGCGAAATTTGAAGCCTGGATAGATGGTTATAAGGATGATCTGAGCAGGATGATCAGGGCGAAACCTGATTTTATCTGTGTGCCTGAGTTCGGCCTCCCGATCGGGCTAGTATCATCGGATCATGGTGAAGCTGGTCGAAATTGGCGCTTGGCTTCGTCAAAGAGTGACGATCCAAACTGGGGACGGATTAAAGACAGCGTTCTTCCCAACGAAGGCGTATTTGTGTGCCTCGGCTCACAGCACAAGATCTACCGTTCGTTTGATAATGATTCTAGCGACCCCAACATTCGCGGAAACATTGCGCCGGTATTTCCAAATGCGTCCTCTCCGAAGATGCCAATTAGTGAGGTCATTCTATCTAAGTTTGAAAATTTAAGAGAAGGAGCGGGGTGGCCTGACTCCATTCAGGAGGATGTTCCGTTACCAGATAGTTCCTCAAGAGCTCGAGGTGAGCAGGATATTGGGCTCAAGATTCGGGACAATAGAGGAGTGGAGCATAAAGTTTCGTCCGTTGGGCAGGCTAGATATTTGAAAGAAGCCGGTGAGATTTCCGAACAAGTTTACCAACATGCCTTAAGTTATTTCACTTATGTCTCCCAGATCGATAGAAGGGGTCAGCACCCAGTCTATTGCATGAAGAAGAGTCCCGCTCGGAAGATAGGAGAATATCTCGATTCAGTAGGGCAATGGGAGTTTGATGTTTTTGTGACACCGCAGGGGGTTGCGGCGGTGCTGATCTGTTTTGACGCATTCGATCCTACGATTTTCCTCTCGGTCGTCAGACTCGTGCTTGACACGAAGGGCCGACGCAGTCGATTTGCACATCAAGCCCCAGACGTCATTTTTGTGCCTTCATACAATCGGAGCAAGAAGCTGATCGACATGTGTCAGTTGCTTTCGCGTGAAACACACACGATCGTAGTTTACCTTTGTTCTGCAGAGTCCCGCCATCCAAGTCATAGGATCTTTGCCTATGGCTACGATTGTGAAGTGTTTGCGGATCAGCTGAGGCGAGAGGACTTGGAGGCTGCGCGACAAGAGAAGCCCGAGGGAGCCAACGATAACGCTGATGGGCAGGAATTTTTCACTTCTGAAGCGTTAGACGACGACGAAAATTCACGCGTGATTTCCCTTAGTCGACGGCTAATCATCACCGCGCAACGCGCGTCACGTGCGTTCTTGAGTCGCGGCCAAAGAGCCAAATTTCTTGAGCCGAGAACCAGGCTTGGTGCATCCCCCTTGATGTAGTGAAACGTGCTTGACATTTTTCCTTGGCGCACTAGGAGCGCGCCCTTGGCGTAGCAGTACATCGCTTTGCCAGCACTGGGCTACCTTGCACGGGCCCTTTTCGAACTGAAGGAAGTATCAAATGCGTCACGGAATTTCACAGCGCAAGCTCGGTCGCAAGTCGGGTCACCGCACTGCCATGTTTCGCAACATGTCGGCGGCCCTGATCAAGCACGAGCAGATCGTCACCACCCTGCCGAAGGCGAAGGAACTGCGCCCTTACGTCGAGAAGCTGATCACGCTGGCCAAGCGTGGCGGCCTTTCGAACCGCCGCCTGGCCATGAGCCGTCTCGGTGACGAAACCCAGCTGAAGAAGCTGTTCGACGTGCTGGCCGAGCGTTACTCGGACCGCGACGGCGGCTACACCCGCATCATCAAGGCTGGCTATCGCGGCAGCGACGCTGCGCAAATGGCGGTCATTGAATTCGTCGACCGCGATGAAGACGCCAAGGGCCAGGACAGCGGCCCGGTGATGGCCGACGAGGAAAGTTTCGAAGAAGCGTAAGCCGCTCTCGAACACCAGATTTCAAAAGGGCCGGCGGAGACGATCCGCCGGCCCTTTCTCTTTGCGTGCTTGACTTGCTATCCGTTTCGTCGGATATTTCTGTTATGACAGAAATTAAAGTCGAGTCGGAACTTCCTCCTTCGGTAGCACGCTTCGTGCTTCATTGGGGTGACCTTGGCGGGCAGTGGGGCGTCAACCGCTCGGTGGCCCAGATCCATGCGCTGCTGTTCATTTCGGACACGCCGCTGACGGCTGAGGAAATCGCCGAGAAGCTGGGCATGGCGCGTTCCAACGTTTCCAACTCGATCAAGGAATTGCTGGGCTGGCGTCTGATCCACCGCGTGCCTGTGTTCGGCGACCGCCGCGATCATTTCAGTGCCGAGGCCGATATTTGGGAAATGGCGATCAAGATCGCTCAGGGCCGCAAGGCGCGCGAGATCGATCCAGCGGAGGAAGCGCTGCGTCTGTGTAACGAAGAGGCCGCGCATGACACCGAGGTCAGCCCGCAGGCGCGCGAGAAGCTCGCCGCGATGCTCGATTTCGTCACCACCATGTCGGGCTGGCATGACGAGATGCTCAAGGTCCCCAAGCCGGCGTTGACCCGGCTGATCAAGATGGGAGCAGGCGTCACCAAGCTCATCAACTGGCGCCCCGGCAAGGGAGCCGACTGAGCAACGCGGACTACTTCTCAGGGGACTGATCATGGAACCTGCACGTGCCAGCAACCGACCACAACCCGCAGCGCGCAAGGCTGGAGACCTTTACGATGCGCGGTTCCGGCGGTTGCTAGGGCGCGATGCCTGGAATGGCTTGCCCGAGGCTGTCCAGCGGCGGTTTTCGAAGCGGATCGAAGGGGCGCGGGTGGCAATCTATCCCGGTGAAATCACCGAAGCGCGTTGCTCGCGCATCGGACGGTTGTTTGTCCAGCTGGCACGGCTGATCGGGGGCCCGCTGCCACTCAATTTCGACAGCGGCGTGCCGGCTGTGGTTACAGTGTCGGAAGACCATGCCAACGGCGGGCAATGCTGGACGCGGGTCTATGGCCGTCAGATCGGCTTTCCGCAGGTGATCCACAGCGCCAAACAGTTCAACGGCAGCACAGGGCTGGAGGAGCATATCGGCTGCGGCATCGGCATGGCGCTGCGCGTCGAAGCGGTCGCAGGCGGACTGGAATTCCGCAGCGATCACTACTTCCTGCAAGTTCGGGATCACCGCATTCGGATGCCGCGCTGGCTGGCACCCGGCGAGACCGTGGTGCGGCATATCGAATGCGGGGATGGGCGCTTCACCTTCTCGCTCCAACTGACCCATCGCTGGCTTGGCGAGCTGGTCTATCAGCAAGGGCAGTTCCGCGATGGCTGAGGTGCTCAATGTGCTGATCCTGGGCGCCAGCGGCGTGTTCGGCTCGCGACTGGCCGAGCGGGCGAGCCTTGAGAAGGGCGTGGCGCTGACGCTCGCTGCCCGCAATCTTACCAAGCTCAAGGAAGTGGCAGGAGGCCTGCCCGGTTCGCCCCGCTGCATCGCGCTCGATCGCGACCGGCTGACCGCGCATGATCTGGCGAGATACAATCTTGTCATCGATGCTGCCGGTCCGTTCCAGAGATCGCATATGCGGGTAGTCGAGTCCGCCATTGCCGCGCGGGTGCCCTATATCGACCTTGCCGACGGGCGCGAGTTCGTGCGCGCCTTCGCCCGCTTCGACGAGATCGCCAAGGGGGCCGAGGTGCCGCTCGTGACCGGGGCCAGCTCGATCCCCGCGCTCTCGCATGCGGTGATCGACGAATTGACCCAAGGGTGGCAGCGGATCGATCATCTGCGGGTGGGCATCTATCCCGGCAACCGGGCACCGCGCGGCCTCTCGGTGGTGGAGGCGATCCTCTCCTATGTCGGCAGGCCGGTGAAGGTCTTCCGCGATCGGCAATGGCAGCAGTTACCTGGCTGGGGCCTGACCCATCGCGAGGACATTCCCGGCATTGGCAAGCGCTGGGCTAGCGTCTGCGACACGCCCGAGCAGGACCTGCTGGTGGAGCGCTATCAACCGCGTGAGGGAGCGGAGTTCTTTGCCGGGCTCGAGCTTGGCTTCCTGCATCTGGGCCTTGCGGCGATGGCGCTACCGGTCCGCTGGGGATGGGCGAAGAGCATGCGCCCGCTGGCAAGGCCGATGCTGGCGGTGGCGCGATGGTTCCTGCCCTTCGGCAGCGACCGCGGGGCGATGACGGTGCGGGCGACCGGTCGTGATGCCAATGGCGATTGGGTCGAGCGCCGCTGGGTGCTGCAGGCCGATGCCAATCGCGGGCCCTATGTCCCGGTGCTCGCTGCACTGGCGCTGATCCGGCGCTATCGGGATGGCGTGCTCCCTGCATCCGGCGCGCATGTCTGTTCAGGTATCCTCGCGCTGGAGGATTTCGCGCAGGATTTCGCCGCGCTCGGCATGGTGCACGAGCTGTGCGATGGCGAGGGCTGTGCGATTGCTTTTGACTCGCCCGAAGCCAGCGGCCAATCCTGCGCGGCATGAAGCAGCCGACCCTTGCCGCCGCCGTCGCGGCCCTCGCATTCGCTAGCCCCGCCGCCGCCCAGAGCCAGCAGGAGCAGCTCGACGCCCGCTACGACCGCGCGCTTGCTGCCGGGTACAAGGCGCTGTTCCTGTGCAGCGCGATCGCCAATGCGGAAGCGAATGGCGTCACGCGATCTGTCGAGAGTGTCGAGAGATGGGAACTGACAGGCATTCAGGCTCCGCTCGACACCATCGTGCCCACACTGGAGTACCGCGTAATGCGGGCCCAAAATGGCGAAGGCGTGCTCTCATACGTAGAAGTCGATTGGGCCGACAACATGCAGCCCCGGCTTGCCTGGCACAAGGAAGAGGGGGGGTGTTCGCTGGGGCCAATCGGCATGGCCGTGCCACCCGAGCGTGAGAAACTTCCGCGCAGCTATCCCGATGCCATCGTCAATGATCATGATCGCATCATCACCGGCAAGCGCGCGGAAGTCTTCGATGCTGCTTTTGACGGGAGCTATGGCAAAGGGTCGCGTACGACCGCTGTGATCGTGAGCGGGCAGTCAGGTGATGGCATGTGGCGCTATGCCGGAGATTTTGGGCCAGCAACGCCTCAGCGAACCTGGTCGGTTGCCAAAAGTATCGCAGCCACACTGGTTGGCGTTGCCGTCCAGCGCGGTGACGCGGATGTGACGATGGCGGCAGACCTTGAAGTAGGTCCGACCGATCCGCGTACCGATATCACCATCGATCACATGTTGCGCATGGCATCGGGCAGGTATTCGGACACGCCAGGTAATCGCACCGATGCGCTGTATTTCGGTGGTTCGACCGTGGCGGAGACTGCAGCGCATTGGCCCATCGTCCATGCTCCCGCCACAGTCTATCGCTATGCCAACAACGACACATTGATGGCGGTCAGATCGATCGACCACGTGTTTGCAAGCTATGCGCCGGCGGATTTCTTCAGGCAGGTCCGCATGGGCAATACCGTGGCCGAGATGGACTGGCGCGGCGACTATGTCCTATCAAGTCAGGTCTGGTCGACCGCGCCCGATCTGATGCGCTTCGGCCAGCTCTACCTCAACGACGGCAAGCTGCCTGATGGCACCCGCATCCTTCCCGAAGGCTGGGTGAAGTACGTCTCCACCCCGTCCGGCCCGCAGCCGAATGGGCCGCTGGGCTATGGCGCGGGGTTCTGGCTGTTCAACAAGAGCGAAGGCGTGCCGCCAGATACCTTCGCGGCGATGGGAAATCGCGGGCAATATGTGGTCATCGTTCCCAGTCGCAACGTCGTGATCGTGCGGCGCGGAGAGGATCCGGTTGGCAGCCGTTTCGACATAGTCAGCTTTACACGCGATGTGCTGGCGGCACTAGAGGACTGAAATCAGGCCAAAACTTCATGTTCAGAAAAAGACCTACTTTCCTGAACATCACCTGTAACACCAATTCAGCGTGATCTCACTGGCGAATCGCTAGTCCTTCATCTGTCCGGGGCAATCCCGCCCCGGCAGAGCGAGGACCAGACATGAAAAAGACCGTATCCAAAGCCCTGATCGGAACCGTCGCCGCAGGTGCGCTGGCGGTGTCCGCGACTCCTGCAATGGCCGAACACCGTGACCGCGATGGCGGGATCAGTGCCGGCGATGTCATTGCCGGTGCCGTGATCCTCGGTGGGATCGCTGCCATTGCCTCGGCAGCGAGCAGGGATCGCGACGGACGCTATTACAATGACCGTCGAGCCTATCGCAGCAATGCCTGGCGCCAACGCGGCAACAACCCGCGCCGTGCCGTCGAGCGCTGCGTCAATGCTGCGGAACGCGAAGCTCGCCGTTATGGCTATCGTTTCGCCAATGTCACTGACATCCGCGATGTCGACGACACCCGCTACGGCTGGCGCGTGAAGGGCCGCATCGTGGTCGATGGCCAGCGTGGCTACGGCTACCAAGGCTACAACTACCGCGGTCGCTATGACGATCGCTACCGCTACAATGATCGTTACCGCTATCGCCAGTCCGAGCGTGGCTACGACAAGGGCAAGTTCACTTGCTACATCGAGCGTGGACGCGGTGCTTCTGTCGACTTCAGCGGTATCCGTGGACTCCACTGATCGATGAGAACCATCTTCTCCCGGGTTGGGCGGTTCAGGCTGGTGACAGCCGGGGCCGCCTAGCTCGATTCCACCACAGCGGCTGCCATGCCGCTTCCAAGCACAGGGGGTGCTGACATGACCCATCTCAAGACCGTTGCGCTGGCCTCGGCCACGCTTTCGATGCTCGCAACGCCGGTTGCAGCAGCTGACCTGCCGGTATCCAGCCAGCGCAGCGACTATGCGCAAACCGGATATGACACGGCCCAGGACACGGCAGAGCGCCATCGCCGCTGGCGTCATCGCAACCGCGTCGATGCCGGTGATGTCATCGCGGGGATCGCCATCCTTGGCGGCATCGCCGCCATTGCCAGTGCCGCCAGCAACAACAAGCGCCGCGATCGCTATGATGATCGCCGCTACCAGGATCGCCGTTATCAGGATCGTCAATATCGCGATGACAACCCGCGCCGTTACCAGTCGAGCAATCTCGACCGGGCGGTCAGCACCTGCACCAGCGCCATCGAGCGCGATGTCCGGGTCGACAGTGTCGACAGCGTGAGCCGCTCAGGCGAAGGCTGGCAGGTCAGCGGTCGGCTTTATGACGGCAATGGCTTTACCTGCAGCGTCAGCGGCGATGGGCGCATCGACCGGATCGACTATGCTGGCAGCTTCTCAGGCGCTTCGAATGACTACAGCGGCGCCGAGAAAGCCGACGACAAACAGTGGGCAGACGATGATTATTCTCGTGCCCGCCAGGCCCAGGCCGGTCAGGACGCTCCACTGGTTGCGCCCGAAGGACCGCGGCCGAGCTATCCGGGCGGTCCGCTGCCGGGTGAAGAAATCGACGGCGATCTCGGCGGCTAGTCCGCAGGCGGGACAGCCTCACGTGCTTCGGCATCGGTGGCTGCCATCCGCTCGTTATAGGCCGGCAGCGACAGGTTGAACCGGATTGCGGCACTGCGCAGGGCCAGCCCCGCCAGTGTCGCCCCGGTCCAACTGATCTCGCGCGGCAGCTTGAGCCATTCGCCCAGCACGCACAGGCTGGCAGACAGCGCAGCCGCCGTCACATAGAGCTCCGGCCGCATCAGGATCGAAGGGCGGCCCGCGACAACGTCACGGATAACCCCGCCGACTGTCCCCGTCACCACGCCCATCATCATCGCCGGGACCGGCGGGATACCATAGCTGACCGCCTTGGCGCTCCCAAGCACGGCATAGGCGGTCAGCCCAATGCCGTCGGCATAGTCGAGCAGCTTGCCGTCCCACCAGCGAGTAGGCGTGAGCCACACCAGCAGTGCCACCGCCAGGCAGGCTGCTGCCACCCACGGATCGCTGATCCAGAACACCGGTGCGCCGATCAGCAAGTCGCGCACGGTGCCCCCGCCGACGCCGGTGATAAGCGCGAAGAAGGCAAGCGTGACGAAGGTCTGGCGTTCCTTGGCCGCGATCAGCGCGCCCGAAAGCGCAAACACCGCCACCCCGACGAGGTCGAGCCCGTCGAGCAGTGGAGTCAGGATGACCTGCGCTTCCACCATCTCAGGCGCGAACGCGGGCCTTGCGGCGGCGGAACATCAGGATGCATCCGAGCAGCGACCCGATCACGCCGAGGATGGCGAACAGGATCAGGATTGGGTGCGAGGTGTCTTCGCGCATCTGCAAATCCATGATGTGCAGGCCCCACATGAAATCGAATACCCGCCACCAGCGTGTGCGCACGGATTCAATCTTGCCGGTATGCTGCCCGACATAGACATGCGTGCCGTCCGCCAACGCGACCTGCCAGACATCGACCGGGCGGCGGAAATCGAACGGGACTGCGTCGGCAGAGAAAGCGGTGACGCTTTGTACCCTGTCGCCGCCCTTGATCTGCTCAGCCACCAGCAGGCGCGCTTCCACATCGGTTAGTGGCGAGAGCTTCCGGCCGTCTGCGTCGTAGCGCTCCAGCGTGCCATCCGCATAGGCGAGCGTGGTGATGGCGCGGCCGCCCTGCATGGCAGTGGTCACCGACCGGACTTTGCTGGCTGGATCGGTCGGCAGGGCAATGGCGATATTGGTCTCGGGGGGAAGCGCTTGCTCTTCCACTTCGACCCGCAAATGGTTGCCGCGGACTTCCTCGATCGGCTTGATCACCATGACAAGCCCGGTCAGCGTCCACATCAGCACTGGCACGCCGACCAGCCATCCAAGCCAGATGTGCCATTTGGCGAAGCGCTGCATCCACAATTTGCGGGCCATGGGTCCTCCTGTCAGCCGTGCAGGAGCGCCCCTATGGCCTTGGCCGCCGCGATGCAATCGAAGTCGGCCCAGCGAGGGCCGATCACCTGCATCCCGCACGGCAGGTTGCCGGTCCCGCCGACTGGCAAGACCGTCGAGGGCAGGTTGGGAAATGTAGCGATTCCGGCCCAGGCGAGTCCGTTGGCGGCAGGGACCATCTGCCCGTTGATCAGCGTATCGCCTTGGAAGGATTGCCCCTCGACTGCTTCGATGGCGAGCACCGGTGCCGGCGGTGCCAAGACAAAATCGTAGCTTTCGAAAAGGTTTGCCCAGCTCAGCTCACACCGCGCCTGAAGATCGAGCAGGTCGAACCAGTCTGCTGCGCTCGCAACACTGCCATCCGGGGCCGGGGCCCCGCGCGCCATGGCGATATTGAGCATTCGCATATAGGCACCATGGTCGCCGGCAAGGTCGGGCAGGTCTGGGCTGTGATCATCGACAGTGATCCCGGCCTTGCGCATGGAATCCACCGCCGCTTCGATCGGACCGCGCACCCCGGCATCGACTTCGCTGACCGGGTGTTCGGCCAGCAATAGGAAGCGGCAATCCTTGAGCGGCTTCTCGTGCCGCCGCAGCGGCAGGATGGCGGTGAGTTCAAGCAGCAGCGCGAGATCGTCTGCATTGCGGGTGATCGGCCCGGCGATGCTCAGCACGCCATCGTGGGCGTCAGTACCCTTGAAAGCGGGGTGGTCATGGCCTTGCTTCGACACGAGCCCCCAGCTGGTCTTGTGCCCCCATACGCCGCAGAAATGCGCAGGGACGCGGACCGAGCCGCCGATGTCGGTACCATACTCCAGCGGCGACATCCCGCTCGCCACCGCCGCTGCCGATCCGCCCGAGGATCCGCCTGGACTGCGACTGGTGTCATGCGGGTTGCCGGTGCGGCCATAGACCGGGTTGGTGCTCTGCCAGTCAGCCAGGGCCGGGGGGACATTGGTCTTGCCGAGGAAGATCGCGCCTGCCGCCTTGAGCTGGCGCACGACAGTGGAATCGGCATCCTGCAGCTGGCCTTCGTATTCCTTGAAGCCCCAGCAGCTGGGCAGCCCGCCGATGGCGAAGCTCTCCTTGATCGTCATCGGTACGCCGAACAGCGGCTGGTGCGGCATGATGTCCAACCCGTCCATCGCCTTGGCGGCGCTGCGCGCACGGTCGAAGTCGCGCACCACAACGGCGTTAATGGCAGGATCGAGCTTTTCGATCCGCGCGATCATGGCATCGACCGCTTCCAGCGGCGAGATATGCCCCTCGCGAATTTGGGTGGCGGTTGCGATCCCGCCCGGTTCGTCGGTCAGATGCGGATAAGCCATGTGTGTCTCTCCCTCGGCATGCATCCTGCCACGCGCGGGGAGAGCCGCAAAGCCGCTATTTTGCGAACAGGTTGGCGGGGTTCGCCATGGCCTTGATCTCCAGCGCATTGCCACTGGGATCGCGGAAGAACATCGTCGCCTGCTCGCCGGGCTCGCCGGCAAAGCGGATCGTCGGCTCGATCACGAACTCGACCCCGGCGGTGGTCAGCCGATCCGCCATTGCCCGCCAGTCTGCCATGCCCAGCACCAGCCCGAAATGCGGCACCGGCACGCCGTGCCCATCGACATGGTTGCTCGCCGCATCGCTGCTGGGCGAGGGCGCCAGGTGCGCCACGATCTGGTGCCCATGGAAATCGAAATCGATCCATTCGTCGGAGGAGCGTCCTTCAGGGCAACCGAGCAGCTCGCCGTAGAAGGCGCGCGCCGCTGTGAGGCAATGGACCGGGAAGGCGAGGTGGAAGGGCGGCATGGTCATCCTACTTTCCCGTCATTGCGAGGAGCCGCAGGCGACGCGGCACTCCAGAGCCTTACAGCAAACTGCTCTGGATTGCTTCGCTACGCTCGCAATGACGCGAAAAAAAGCGATTCGAAGATCAAATATGGATCGGTTTGCCGGTCACGCCCATGGCCGCTTCCTTCATCGCTTCGGCGTGGGTCGGGTGGGCGTGGCAGGTGTAGGCGATGTCTTCGCTCGTCGCGCCGAATTCCATTGCGATGCCCGCTTCGGCGATCATCGTTCCGGCCACGCTGGCGATGGCCCATACGCCCAGCACGCGGTCGGTTTCTGCATCGGCGATGACCTTCACGAAGCCATCGGGCTCGTGGTTGGTCTTGGCGCGGCTGTTGGCGGCCATCGGGAATTTGCCGATCTTGACCTTGGCCTTGTCGCCGCCGGCCTTCTCGATCGCCTGTTCGGTGGTCAGGCCGACCCCGGCGATTTCGGGCAGGGTATAGACGACGCTGGGGATGACATCGTGGTTCACGATGCCGGTCTGCCCGGCAATGTTTTCCGCCACGGCGATGCCTTCATCCTCGGCCTTGTGCGCCAGCATCGGGCCGGGGATCACGTCGCCGATGGCCCAGACGCCATCGACCTTGGTGCGGAAGTCATGGTCCGTCTCGATCTGGCCACGCTGGTTGGTTTCGAGGCCGATGGCATCGAGCCCCAGGCCATCGGTGTTGGGACGCCGTCCGATGGACACGAGAACGCAATCGGCTTCCATCGTTTCCGCGTCGCCACCTGCGGCAGGTTCAAGCGTGAGCGTGGCCTTCTTGCCTTTGACCGTCACGCCGGTGACCTTGGTCGAAAGCTTGAATTCGATGCCCTGCTTCTTGAAGATCTTGCGCGCTTCCTTGCGCACATCGCCGTCCATGCCGGGCAGGATCTCATCGAGGAATTCGATGCAGGTGACTTCCGCGCCAAGCCGCCGCCAGACGCTGCCAAGCTCGAGCCCGATCACGCCGCCGCCGATGACGACCATTTTCTTGGGTACGGATTTGAGCTCGAGCGCGCCGGTGGAATCGACCACCACGCCCTTGTCATTGTCCACATCGACGCCGGGCAGGGGGGTGACCGAAGAGCCGGTCGCGATCACGATATTCTTGGCGGTGACCGTCTCGTCACCGACCTTGACGGTGTGCGCATCCTCGAAAGTGGCATAGCCCTTTTTCCAGTCGACCTTGTTCTTCTTGAACAGGAATTCGATGCCCTTGGTGAGGCCGTCAACCGCGTCGATCCGCTGGCCATGCATCTTGTCGAGGTTGAGCTTGGGCTTCACGTCGATGCCCATATCGGCCATCGTGCCATTGGCGGCGGCATCGAAATATTCCGACGCATGGAGCATCGCTTTCGACGGGATACAGCCGACGTTGAGGCAAGTCCCGCCCAGCGTTTCGCGGCCCTCGGCGCAAGCGGTCTTCAGCCCCAGCTGCGCCGCGCGGATTGCGGCGACATAGCCACCTGGGCCAGCGCCGATAACAAGGACGTCGTAGTCGTATTCAGCCATAAGTCTCTCTTTTGCCTTCCGTCAGGCTAGTACTCGAATCACATTGTCGCCGGACTGGCGGATGCCAATCATGAATTGGCGCATCTGGCTAATGTCGTTGACCAGCTGCGAGCGGTAGCTCTCTAAAAGTGGTCCCAGCTGATCCAGCTGATCACCGCCATACACTTCCGCCGCCGCCATGGCTTTCGGATCGAACGCGTCCATGAAATCGGCGTCGCTCGTCGCTTCGAGCCAGGTTGCTATCGCCGCTGCGTCAGCTGCCCCAATGCGATGCGCTTCCGGGGCAAGCTCCTCCCACTCGCGATTGAGGAAATCGGAATGATCACCGCCGCATTGTGAGAACAGGTAGTCGAGCACGCCCCATCGCCGCTCGAGCTCAAGCCTGATTTCCGCGTCAGCTTCGCTGTAAAGGGTGCAGTAGACGCTCACATCACAAATCGATCAGCATCCGGGTCGGATCTTCGATCGCTTCCTTGATGATCTTGAGTGCGGTCACGGCTTCGCGGCCGTCGATCAGGCGGTGGTCGTAGCTGAGCGCGATATACATCATCGGGCGGATCACGACCTGGCCGTTCACCGCCACCGGGCGGTCTTCGATGCGGTGGAGGCCCAACACGGCGCTCTGCGGCGGGTTGATGATCGGGGTCGACATCAGGCTGCCGAACACGCCGCCGTTGGAGATGGTGAAGGTACCGCCCTTCATGTCGTCCATCGTCAGCGTGCCTTCCTTGGCTCGCTTGCCGAAATCGGCGATGTCTTTCTCGATCTGCGCGAAGCCCTTGTCCTGGCAATCGCGAATGACCGGGACGACAAGACCGTTGGGCGCGCTGACCGCGACCGAGATATCGACATAGTCGTGATAAACGATCTCATCGCCTTCGATATAGGCGTTGACGGCTGGCACGTCCTTCAGCGCAAGGCATGCGGCCTTGGCGAAGAAGCCCATGAAGCCGAGTCGGATGTCGTGCTTCTTGGCGAACAGGTCCTTGTACTTGGTGCGCGCTTCGATCACCGCCGACATATCGACATCGTTGAAGGTCGTGAGCAGCGCGGCATTGTCTTGCGCGCCCTTCAAACGCTTGGCGATGGTCTGGCGCATGCGGGTCATCTTGACCCGTTCCTCGCGGCGCGCGCCGCCAGTGGCAGCCGGGGCCGGTGCAGGCGCGCTTTCCGATGGGGCCGGAGCTGCAGTCTTGGCCTTGGCCGCGGCAACCACGTCTTCCTTGGTCAGGCGGCCGTCCTTGCCAGTGCCCTTGATGGTGGTCGGGTCGACGCCGTGCTCCAATACCGCGCGGCGCACGGCCGGTGACATGGTGACCGAGCCGTCGTCCTCCGACGCGGGGGCAGGTGCCGGGGCAGGTGCGGGGCTGGGCGAGGGAGCAGGTGCGCTGCTCTCGCTCTTGGCTGCGGGCGTGCCGCCTTCCTCGACCGTGGCGATGACCGCACCGACTTCGACCGTATCGCCGACTTCGGCCTTCAGCTCGGCAATAACGCCGGCAACAGGCGAGGGCACCTCGACCGCGACCTTGTCGGTCTCGAGACTGGCGATGGGTTCGTCCAAGGCCACGGCATCGCCGGGCTGCTTCAGCCATTCGCCGATGGTGCCTTCGGTGACCGATTCACCGAGCTGGGGGACTGTGATGTCAGTAGCCATGATGGATCAGGCCTTCTTCTTTGTGGACTTGGTGGTGGATGCAGCGGTGTCGATACCCAGTGCGTCGGCGACCAGCGCTTCCTGCTGTTCCTGGTGACGCTTGGCAAAACCGGTGGCGGGCGATGCCGCGACATCGCGCCCTGCGTAGCGAGGGCGCATGCCATCATGCCCGGCTACGGTCAGCGCGCGTTCGATCTTTTCTTCAACGAAGAACCAACTGCCGTTGTTCTTGGGCTCTTCCTGGCACCAGATGACGCTTTCGAGGTTGGTCATCCGCTTGAGCCTGACGGCCAGCGGTTCGCCGGGGAAGGGATAGAGCTGCTCGATGCGAACGACAGAGACGTCTTCCAGCCCTTCATCGTCGCGCTTCTGCATCAGGTCGTATGCGACCTTGCCGCTGCACAGTACGAGGCGTTTGACCTTCTTGTCGTCGATTTCCGTGAGATCGGACTTGATCCGCATGAAGTGATGTTCGCCCATGAACTCTTCCGCGCTGCTCTTGGCGAGCGGATGGCGCAGCAGGCTCTTGGGGGTCATGATCACCAGCGGCTTGCGGAACGGGCGCAGCATTTGTCGGCGCAACACATGGAAATAGTTCGCCGGGGTGGTGATGTTGCAGACCTGGATATTGTCGTTCGCGCATAGCTGCAGGAAGCGTTCGAGCCGGGCCGAGCTGTGCTCCGGGCCCTGGCCTTCGTAGCCATGCGGCAGCAGCAGCACGAGGCCATTGGCGCGCAGCCACTTGGCTTCGCCGGCGGCGATGAACTGGTCGATCATGATCTGCGCGCCATTGGCAAAGTCGCCGAACTGCGCTTCCCAAAGCACTAGCGTTTTCGGATCGGCCAGCGCGAAGCCGTATTCGAAGCCGAGCACGCCGTACTCCGACAGGGGGCTGTCATAGACCTCGAACTTGCCATGCGGGAGCTGGCACAGCGGGATGTATTTTTCCTCGCTGTTCTGGTCGACCCACACTGCATGACGCTGGCTGAAGGTACCGCGTCCGGAATCCTGGCCTGACAACCGTACTCCGAAGCCTTCGGTCACGAGGCTGCCATAGGCGAGCGCTTCGGCGGTGGCCCAGTCGAAGCCGTCGCCGTTGTCGAACATCTCGCGCTTGGCATCGAGCACGCGCAGCAGCGTCTTGTGCGGAGTGAGGTTGTCCGGAACCGTGGTCAGTGTTTTGCCGAGGCTGTCGAACAGCTTCTTCTCGATCGCGGTTTCGACATTGCGGCGCGCGGTTTCCGGATCGGCCGGCTTGTTGAGGCCCGCCCAGCGGCCGCCGAACCAGTCGGCTTCATTGGGCTTGTAGCTCTTGGAGGCTTCGAACTCCTCGTCGAGCTGGGCGATGAATTCGTCGCGAAGGGCAGGGGCAGTGCCCTGCTCGATCACGCCCTGGCGGATCAGCTCTTCGGAATAGATCTCGCTCACCCGCGGGTGGTTCTTGATCGCGGCGTACATCAGCGGCTGGGTGAAGCTCGGCTCGTCGCCTTCGTTGTGGCCGAAGCGGCGATAGCACCACATGTCGATCACGATGTCGCGCTTGAACTTCTGGCGGTATTCGACCGCCAGCTTGCAGGCGAAGGTCACCGCTTCGGGATCGTCGCCGTTCACATGCAGGATCGGTGCCTGCACGCCCTTGGCGACGTCGCTGGGATAGGGTGACGATCTGGCAAATTTGGGGCTGGTAGTAAAACCAATCTGGTTATTGATTACGAAGTGGATGCAGCCGCCGGTGTTGTAGCCGTTGACGCCCGAGAAGCCGAGGCACTCCCACACGATGCCCTGGCCGGCGAAAGCGGCATCGCCGTGCAGCAGCACAGGGAGCACTTGCTCATGCGCGGCGAGGTCCTCGCGGATTGCCTGCTGCGCGCGGACCTTGCCGAGCACGACCGGGTTGACCGCTTCGAGGTGGCTGGGGTTGGGGACCAGCGACATATGCACCTTGATCCCGTCGAACTCGCGGTCGGTGCTGGTGCCGAGGTGATACTTCACGTCGCCTGAGCCGCCGACATCGTCGGGGTTGGCGCTGCCGCCGGAGAATTCGTGGAAGATGACCTTGTAGGGCTTGGCCATCACATTCGCGAGCACGTTGAGCCGCCCGCGGTGGGCCATGCCATAGACGATCTCGCGCACGCCCTGCACGCCGCCCCACTTGATGACCGCTTCCAGCGCCGGGATCATCGCTTCGCCGCCATCGAGGCCGAAGCGCTTGGTGCCGACGTATTTCTTGGCGAGGTACTTCTCGTATTCCTCGCCGCGGATCACCGCCTGCAGGATCGCCCGCTTGCCTTCCGGCGTAAAGTGGATGGTATCTTCGGGGCTCTCGAACTTGTCCTGCAGGAACCGGCGTTCCTCGGTGTCCGAGATATGCATGTACTCGAGGCCGACATGGCCGCAATAGGTGTGGCGCAGGGCCTGGTAGAGCTCGCCGACGGTGACCCATTCGAAACCGAACACACCGCCGACATAGACTTCCTTGTCTTCCTGGCCTTCGAAGCCGTGCCACCTGAGGCTCAGGTCCTCCGGCTCGTCACGGTGCGACAGGCCGAGCGGGTCGAGCTTGGCGGCTAGGTGCCCGCGTACGCGGTAGAGGCGCACCAGCAGCATCGCGCTGATCGAATCCTGTGCAGCCCGCTCGATCGCCTTGGGATCGGTCGCCTTCCCGGCTTTCTGTGCCGCCGCTTCCACGGCCAGCTTCATCTGCGTCGGGTCGAGCGCCGCCGTCAGGTCGGCATCACTATCGACAACTTCGGCCAGCCAGCGAGGATTGCCCCAGCTGGGGCCTTGCTGCGGGCCTTCCTGGTCGCCCATCTCGGGCAGGAAATCATGGCTCTCGTTACCCATAGTATTCTCCGTGAGCCCCCGCGAAGGCGGGGGCCTCAGGCCGCTGGCGCTCGGCTACAAGTCGTTCGCCAGATCGCGCCATGTCGGGTTTCGCTCGACGATCCGATTGACTCTCCATGCGCGATTCCATTTCTTCATTTGCTTTTCGAACGCGCGTGCGTCGTGGATGTTCTCGAATTCCTCAAACCAGACGAGCGTGTGGCAATTGTAAGTCTTCGTGAAACTCGAAACGGCCCCAGATCGATGCTGCTCGATCCGGCCGGGAAGATCATCTGTGACGCCGATGTAGAGGACCCCCATTGGCTTGTTAGTGAGGATGTAGACATAGCCTGGTTTCATCCCTTTCGCCGGCGGCCTGAGGTCCCCGCCTTCGCGGGGACGCACATCGGACCTACGCCATTTCCTTCAGCATCGCGTCGAGCGTGGTGCCGAGTTCGCTGGGCGAGGGGCTGACACGAATGCCGGCGGCTTCCATCGCCTTGATCTTGTCGTCTGCGCCGCCCTGGCCGCCCGAGACGATCGCGCCGGCGTGTCCCATGCGGCGGCCCGGAGGTGCCGTGCGGCCGGCGATGAAGCCGACCATCGGCTTCTTGCGACCCTTGGCAGCTTCCTGCTTGATGAACTCGGCGGCTTCTTCCTCGGCGCTGCCGCCGATTTCGCCGATCATGATGATGCTCTTGGTTTCCTCGTCGTCGAGGAACATGTCGAGCACGTCGATGAAGTTGGTGCCGTTGACGGGGTCGCCGCCGATGCCGACCGCAGTGGTCTGGCCCAGGCCGACCATGGTGGTCTGATGCACGGCTTCATAGGTCAGCGTGCCCGAGCGCGAGACGACGCCGACGCTGCCCTTCTTGAAGATCGAGCCCGGCATGATGCCGATCTTGCATTCATTGGGGGTCAACACGCCGGGGCAGTTCGGGCCGATCAGGCGCGATTTGCTGCTCTTGAGCGCAGCCTTGGCGCGGACCATGTCGAGCACCGGGATGCCTTCGGTGATGCAGACGATCAGCTCCATCTCGGCATCGATCGCTTCGCAGATCGCGTCAGCCGCGAAGGGCGGCGGGACATAGATGCAGGTCGCGGTCGCGCCGGTCGCTTCCTTGGCCTCGCGCACGGTATCAAACTGCGGCAGGCCAATATGCTCGCTGCCGCCCTTGCCGGGAGTCACACCGGCGACCATCTGCGTCCCGTAATCGAGCGCCTGCTGGGTGTGGAAGGTACCGGTGTTGCCGGTCATACCCTGGGTGATGACCTTGGTGTCTTTGTTTACGAGGATGGACATTCAATACTCCCGGAGAAACTGCTTCAACCTATGGCCGAAAAATTGTCAGTGTAGGTTAGCCCAAAAGTTATACCTGTGCTCGATGGCTGGTCTTCGCCGCGATACGAAAGCTCGGTTTCCTCGCTGCCATCGTTCAATCCCGGCTTCCAGGCCAAACGGACCGGGTATTTCGCCCGCTCCTTGCGCTCGGCCTCGGGATCATGGACGGCCCCGGGGGCAGTCATGAAAGTCAGCCCGCTTCGCCCCTCGCGACCCGCCCATTCACGGAACAGCGATTCCCAGTCGGCTTGCGGAGCCTGAAGGTCTCTCACCGAGCACGAGGTGAAGACCACATCCTCTCCCGACTTGAGGTGGACCACGACCATGAGCAGAGACCGTTCGGACTTCAGCGTTTCAAACGCAATCGTCTCCGGCTCGAAAAGAGGGTGACCTTCGAAGCTCTTTTCCCCCTCCTCCTTGAAGGCCTTAGCGATCCTCGCATTCTCTCCAGCGGGGCTGGTCCATCCTGGCGGTGCCTCGCGGCCAGCAAGGCCGACGGCCGCGCAGCTTTGCCGCGCATGATCGAGGACATCATGTGCAGGGTAAGCGGAGGCCGCCATACCTGCTCCACTCATAGCAAAGAGGACTGCGCCGAAAAGCATCACGCCAGCGAGCTATCCAGCCCCTTGCACGCCTCGAGCAGTTCCTCGACCGCGTCGGTCGAGACCTTGAGGTTGGCGGCTTCTTCGTCCGACAGTTCGATTTCGACCACGTCCTCGATGCCGTCCGCGCCGATCACGGCCGGGACGCCGACATAGAGGCCGTCGAGGCCGTATTTGCCGTCGACATAGGCGGCGCAGGGCAGGATGCGCTTCTGGTCGCCGAGATAGGCTTCTGCCATCGCGATGGCGCTGGTGGCGGGGGCGTAATAGGCCGAGCCGGTCTTGAGCAGACCGACGATCTCGCCGCCGCCCGAGCGGGTGCGCTGGACGATGTCGTCGATGCGCGCGGGGTCGATGCCCTTGATCTTGGCCAGGTCGTTGACCGGGATGCCCGAAATGGTGGTGTAGCTGGTGACGGGGACCATGGTGTCGCCGTGGCCGCCGAGGACGAAGGCGTTGACGTCCTTCACCGAGCAGCCGAACTCCCATGCCAGGAAGGTCGCGAAGCGCGCGCTGTCGAGCACGCCGGCCATACCGACGACCTTGTTGTGCGGCAGGCCGCTGAATTCGCGCAGTGCCCAGACCATCGCGTCCAATGGGTTGGTGATGCAGATCACGAACGCGTCGGGGCAGTTGTTCTTGATGCCTTCGCCGACCGCCTTCATCACCGAGAGGTTGATACCGAGCAGGTCATCGCGGCTCATGCCCGGCTTGCGCGGGACACCGGCGGTGACGATCACGACGTCAGCGCCAGCGATATCGGCGTAATCGTTGGAGCCGGTGATCTTGGCGTCGAAGCCTTCGATCGGGCCGCACTGCGAAAGATCGAGCGCCTTCCCCTGCGGCATGCCCTCGGCGATGTCGAACAGGACGATGTCGCCCATTTCCTTCTTCGCGGCGAGGTGGGCGAGGGTGCCGCCGATCATGCCGGCGCCGATGAGGGCAATCTTTTTGCGAGCCATAGGGGAAATCAGTCCTTCCAACGCGCGGGACCGCTGCTCATATACCCGATTGGCGCGCGCTCGCGTCCCGCGAGGAAGCCGCACCCGGAATCACAACAGCGGCCTAGGCGTGCAGCAAGGGGAATGCAACCGGCAAAAGCGGTTGCGATACAACTATTTCTGCAAATAGTTCGCAATTGCAATAAGGTTTCCGGCAAATGCGAGAGGGGGCGTCGAATTCGCGCCTTCGGAGTCTCTTACGTTACGGATTGCATCCGGTTCCCGCAGGCCCCGAAACCGCGCGTCAGCCGACCTTGCGCAGCGCCTCGTCGCTTTCGCGTTCCTGCGCCAGCAGCATGGCGGCCAGGTAATCGGGTACGGCACGGCTGAAGTAATAGCCCTGGCCCAGCGTACAGCCTGCCTCGCGCACGGCCTTGACCTGCTCGATTTCTTCCAGTCCTTCAGCGACAATCGACATGTCGAGCTGTGCGCCCATTTCGGCCACTGCGCGGATGATGGCTTCGGTCTTCTTGCCGACGTCGGGGCCGGAGACGAAGCTGCGGTCGATCTTGACCTTGGAGAAGGGATATTTCTGGATGTAAGCGAGCGAGGAATAGCCGGTCCCGAAATCGTCCAGTGCAAAGCGGACGCCCTTGGCCGAGAGTTCGCTGATGAACAGTTCGGTGGCTTCGCTGTCGTCGACGAACAGGCTTTCCGTCACTTCCAGTTCGAGCCGCTCGGGTGCCAGCTTGGCTTCTCGCAGCGCGTTGAAGATACCGAGCGAAGCGCCCGGCGCCTTGATCTGGAGCGGGGAGAGGTTGACCGCCAGGGTCACTTCCTCTGGCCATTTTGCCGCCGCCTTGGCAGCCTGCACTGTGATCCAGTTGCCAAGTGTCACGATCAGCCCGCTGTCTTCCGCGACAGGGATGAACTCGTCGGGGCGCAGCTCGCCTTTTTCCGGGTGGAACCAGCGCACCAGCGCTTCGAAGGTCTTGATCCGGCCGGTTTCGAGATCGACGATCGGCTGGAAGAAGATCGACAGCTCGTCCTTCTGGATGGCGGCGCGCAGCTCGGCCTCGATTTCGCGCTTGCGGGCGAGGTTGCGGCTCATCGAGCTGTCGTAGAACTGGGTCTGCTTCCGGCCGTTGACCTTGGCGTGGTAGAGCGCAAGGTCAGCATTCTGCATCAGCGTGTCGGCATCGGTCCCGTCATCCGGGAGCAGCGCGACACCGATGGAGGCACCGACTTCGAGCCGGTCGCCGTCCAAGCGGATCGGGCGCATCAGGTCGGCATGGACTTCGCTCGCAAGCCGTTCGGCGTGGCGACGGTCGTCGATCTTGGCGACGACGGTAAACTCATCCCCGCCGAAGCGCGCCACGATGGCGTCTTCGGGCATGATGTCGCGCAGGCGGACGGCCATTTCGTTGAGCACCCGGTCGCCAATCTGGTGGCCGAGCAGGTCGTTCACTTCCTTGAACCGGTCGAGGTCGAGCCAGAACATGGCCAGCATGGTATCCTGTGGCACGTCCATCATGGCCTCGACCAGCAGGTGGTTGAGCCCGGCTCTGTTGGTCAACCCGGTCACCACATCGGTGTGCGCGAGCGTTTCCATCTTCTTGGCCATGCGCTCGCTGTTTTCAGCGGCAGCAATGGATTCGCGCAGCACCTGGTGCACATTGTGCGTGATCGAAGCCATGGCCGGAGCCACCAGCACCATCGTCACGGCCAGGACCACCAGCGGCAGCGAGCCAATGACCAGGCAGGCAATCAGGATCGGCAGGAAAGTCAGCACCAGCTGGCCATTGGCAATGATCGGCGAGCCGGCGTTGCGGGCACTAACCCCGATGCCATAGCACAGCGCGTTGGCGACGATCAGGATCTCGACTGCAGAACCGGGATGGTAAAGCAGTGTCAGCGCGCCGATCGCGCCATAAAGGAAGGCATAGCTAAATGCGCCAGCTTCGTAGAACAGTTCGAGCTTGCGGGTGGTATTGGCGGTGTTGTCGGGGGAGAGCATGCTCGCCGTTATCACGCGAGCGATCCCGACCAGGCTGAACAGCACGACAAAGCCGGTAAACAGCAGGTCGTCGATAATATAGGCGGCGATAGAGCCGGACACGACCCCGTTGAGTGCGCCGATCGCAAGGCTGGTCGGCTGTGTGTAGAGCGTACGCACCAGCGTCCGGCGCACGCGATCGTTGATGGCGTCGCGTCCGGTCTTCCGATCCATGCGCTTGCGCAGCGCGTGCAAAAGGGTTTTGCCCGACATATCGTACCCGCCTAGAGGCAAAGGGTCACGATTAGGTTAACGCCATGCTTACCATGGTGACAGCCGAGCGGATGCGCTGCGATCGGCCAGTGTGATCGCGCGCAGCATGGAAGGCTGGCTCAGCAGCGTTTGCGGCGATCCAGCTCTTCAGCCATACGTCGGTCCAGTGTCCGACAAATGCCGAGCCACCAATCGTAAGACTGTCGATCACCGGCAAAGAAAGCCTGTTCGGCTTGCTTGCGTGCTTCCCGCGCCGCGCCCAGCCCATGGGCAGCGAAATGGCGCAAGGCTGCGTGCAGCAACTGGTCATTGCCCTGACCGGCAACCGGATCACCATTGTCGTTCGCAGCGCGCGCGATCGTGCGGCGCGCAAAAGCGCGAGCAAGCGGCGAACGGGTGGTGGATCGCGCGGCGGCGAAGTGCAGGGTCATAAGGGGGCGTCCTTGATGGGGCGTCTTCTGGGGTGAGGGCGGTATAGGCTCAACCGCTGAAGGCTTTGCTCATTCACAAGGTTTCGCGGGCGTTAAGATTTGTGCGCCGCTCGGATGGTCAGGGTTGTTCTTTCCACTGTCCGGCATTGGCAAATTCTTCGCGCACGCTGCCCGATTGCGGCAGCTTTTCGGCCCGGAACTGGGCATCACCGCCGGCAGCCTCGACAGCCGGCGTATAGCGCGGTGCGGTTGCCGCACGGGCCTCGGCTTCGGCTTTCCGCCTGGCCTCTTCATAGGCACGGGCGAGGGCAACCGGATCCAGCGGGTCGGCCGTCGGCGTGTCCTTGGCCAGGCTGGAGCGCGGGTTGGGCCGGGGGAGCGGCTCGCCGCCGATGTAGACGGTGCCGAATGCGCCCGGCTTCCCGGCGGCACCGCGCCAGCGATAGAACCGGTGCGCGCCGATGGTCCCGAGATAGTCTAGGCTGGGTGCCCAGTACGGGCTGACCCATGTCGTGTGATAATGCGTGGCGAGGCCGACCGGGGCGTAAACTTCGCCCGCCAGCGCTTCGCGGGCAACGCGTTGTGCGCGTGCCCATCCACTGGCTGAAGGCTTGCGGTTCAAGGAGCCGTCGCAGGTGAAGCTGAACTGGCAACCGGTCTGCCGTTCCGAGCCCTGGTAAACCACGCCGCAAACGCTGCGCGGGTAGGTGGGGTGGGCCACTCGGTTGAGCACTACCTGTGCCACGGCCTTCTGTCCGCCGATGCTTTCCGATGCCGCTTCATAGTACACCGCCGTCGCGAGGCATTGCAGCGCGCGGGCCTTGTCGAGCCCGCTTCCGCCTGAACGGAACGCGCGGGCGGCGGGGCCGGCGTCGTGGGTTTCGACCGCGCGCGACGGGTCGCCGTTCAGCACTTCGAGCGGATTGAAGTACTGACCGCCCGTGCCGTGGGTCGCGGTGTCGAATTCGACCGCCAGCTGCGGGGCGTCTTCGAGGTAGTAGAAGGCCGAACCCGGAAAGCTGCCGCCAGCCTGCTCGAACGGCATCGGTTCGACCGCAGGAGCCAGCGCCGCTTCGTCCGGTGCCAGACCGAAGGCGGTCCATTCCGATGGCGCTGCCACGGCAGGCACGGTCACGGCCGCCGCCAGGGTGATTAACGCCTTGCCGCGCTTGCTGCCCATCCATGCCCGCATGCCGCTGCGCTTGCGCTGGAACGCAAAGCGGGGTGCATCACTGGCGGCTAGTGGGGTCAAGCGGGGCAGTCCTTCGCATGCAATCGGGGGCAGCATTTCCCCTATCCTGTAGCGGGAGGAGCAGCGACGCCTGAATTGGCTGCGTCCTATCGCGGCACAGCCTGCAATGGCGAGTTAAACCGGGTGGATAATCAGTGGTTAACAGCGCGGTAGGGAACGGCGGAAAACCTTGCCTTCACCGCCTTTGAGCCGTATCCCGCGCGGCACGTCACGGGTTGCCTGCGAGAGCGGGCCTAAGAGGGAAGGAGGTGCGATACCTCCGCTGCCCCCGCAACTGTGACCGGGGAGCGATCCCGCCACAGGCCACTGGTCCGAGGGATTTCCTGGGCCGGGAAGGCGGCGGATGAGCGATGATCCGGGAGCCAGGAGACCTGCCTGCGACCGTCGTTCGAGCTGCCGGGCGGGGTGTACCGATGGCAAGGCGAATGGGCTCTCGCACTCCCGCGAAGCTCCGTCATGAGCGGCATCTGCTTGTGATGGAGGAAATGTGCGTAAATATCTGTTCTTGTTGAGTTGTGTGGCGGCGTCTTCGCCTGTTGTGGCGCAAAGCTATGACCCTCGGGCGCCACGGGAAACGGTTCCATACCGTATCTGCAATGGCGACGAAGAGGCAGATTGCAGGACCGAATTCGGGTCGCGTCCCATTCGCCCCTCGACAATTACCATAACGGTCACAGGCACACCGATCGAGACCGAGGATACCGGCCAACCCGTGACGATCATTCCCCGCGACGAGATCGAGCGGGTGCAGGGTGAGGACATCGCTCGCATCCTCCAGCGCGCGCCGGGGGTAACGATCAGCCGCAATGGCGGGGTCGGCAGCTTCACCGGGGTGCGCGTGCGGGGAGGCGAAGCCGAACAGCTGCTGGTGCTGGTTGACGGCGTGCGCGTAGGCGATCCCGCGTCGCCTGCGGGCGGGTTCGACTTCGGCAATATCCTGCCCGGCACGATCGCCCAGATCGATCTGCTGCGCGGTTCCAACTCCACCGTATGGGGCAGCGATGCCGTGGCCGGCGTGCTGGCGGTCAAGACCCGCTCCGACAGCGGTATCAACGGCAGCGCCGAATACGGCGCGCGGGATACGCTGAGCGCCAATCTTTCGGGCAGCATCGAGAGCGACGATGCCTTCCTCAGCGTGGCGGGTGGATACTACACTTCGGATGGTTTCTCGGCTGCCGCCAGCGGTACCGAGTCCGATGGCTTCGAGCAGTTCGCCGTCACCGCGCGCGGGCGCTGGTTCCTGTCGGGCACGACCGAGCTGTTCGCCAGCGGCCGCTATGCCGAGGGGATGCTGGAGATCGACGGCTTCCCGTTCCCGAGTTTCACCCTGTCGGACACGCTCGAATACCAGGAGACTACGCAATATTCGGGCGCGGTTGGCCTGTTGCATGACAACGGGCCGCTCTATCTCCAGGCGACCTACAGCTTTGCCGACACTGAACGCGCGAATTTCGACCCAAACTTTGACACGGCGCCGGGCTTCACCAGCGATGGCCATTCCGATCGCTTCGAGGTCAAGGGCGAGTACCGCGTCATTGGTCCGCTGCTGCTCAACTTCGGTGCCGATGCCGAGTGGACCAGTCTCGAGACCAATTTCACGCCGCGGCAGGATACATCGATCTACGGTGGCTACCTGCAGGCGGGGATCGAGTTCGGCGGGCTGTCGGGCCATGTCGGCTTGCGCCATGACGAGCATGATCGTTACGGCGGGGCAACCAGCTTCGGCGCAGATGTGAGCTATGCCATTGCTGGCGACCTGCGGCTCAAGGCCAGCGTCGGCGAAGGTTTCAAGGCCCCGACGCTGTTCCAGCTTTACAGCGATTTCGGCAACGAGCTGCTGGTGCCGGAAAAGAGTACCAGCTTCGACCTCGGTCTGGCGTACAAGGATCGTGGCGCGCCTTTCTATGCCGGGGTGACGTTCTTCCGCCGTGACAGCGAGGACCTGATCCAGTTCGTCAGCTGTTTTGGCATGGTTGGCGGGATCTGCACCAATCGCCCCTTCGGCACCTATGACAATGTCGCGCAGGCAAGGGCGCAGGGGGTCGAGGTCGAGGGCGGGGCGACGCTGGGCGATGCGCTGCAGGTCCGCGCGACCTACAGTTACGTCGACAGCGAGGATCGCACCACCGGCAACCGGCTTGCGCGCCGACCGCGTCATGCGGTGAACCTTTCGGTAGACTGGGACAGCGCGGCTGGCAGTGGCGAGCTGCTGCGCCCGCGCTTCGGGGCCGATGTGCGGATGGTGTCGGATTCGTTCGACGATGCGTTCAATAGCGTGCGGCTTGATAGCTATGTCGTGGTTGACCTGCGTGCGGAGATGCCGGTTGCCGATCTCGGCAGCGACCAGCCGCTGGTGCTGTTCGCGCGTGTCGAGAACCTGTTTGACGCACAATACCAGACTGCTGCGGGTTATGCGCAGGCAGGCCGGGGCGTTTTCGGCGGGGTGAGGTTCGGCTTTTGAGGGCTGAGGCGGGCCTTCTCGTTATCGTGGCGCTGGTTGGGTGCGCGCCATCGCATTCCGTTGCGCCGGCGACCGACGGCCCCACAATCGTCAGCCTCAATCCCTGCGCCGATGCGATCCTGGCCGAAGTCACCGCACCGGGGCAGCTCAAGGCGATCAGCCATTACAGCCATGATCCCGCCTCGACCTCGATGGACCTCGCCGTCGCGCGCCACTTCCCGGTGACCGGCGGGACGGTGGAGGAAGTGCTGGCGCTCGATCCCGATATCGTGGTCGGCTCCAGCTTCATGGACCCGGCCACCAGCGCCGCGTTCCAGCGGTTGGGCATCCGGGTCGAAACGCTCGGCATTGCTTCGACGGTGGCTGACAACGAAGCGCAGGTTCGCCAACTGGCCACGCTGGCCGGACAGCCGGAGCATGGCGAGGCGTTGGTCGCTCGCATCGACGCGGCGCTGGCGGCCACGGCCTTTCCCGGCGAGCCCACCCCAACAGTGCTGTGGCAGCCGGGCGGGATCGTACCGGGCGAAGGCGCGCTGGTGAACGAGCTGATGGCGCATACCGGTTTTGCCAGCCACAGCGCCGCGCGCGGCCTCAGGCAGGCGGACTACTTGTCACTGGAACGGATGCTGGCCGATCCGCCCGAACTGCTGCTGGTCGCGGGCGGGGAGCGGGCGCAGCATCACCCGGCGCTGGCCCGGCTCAGCGACATGCGGACCGAGCGGTTCGATGCCAACCTCCTCTATTGCGGCGGACCGACCATTATCCGGGCGGTGGAGCGATTGAAGGAAATTAGAGTCGTAAGCCCACGCTCAAGCGGGAGTCTAGGGCCGCAAGCGGAACGCCAGACTGCAGGAGGCCCCCGCCTGCGCGGGGGAGCAGGTTCTTGAACAAGGCCTCGCTCACCTTCCTCGTCTTTCTTGCCATCGCGTTCCCGCTGTCGCTGCTCGCGGGGCGCGTCTGGATCGACCCGGCGACAACACCCAATGCCGCCGTGATCCTGATGGAGTTGCGCCTGCCGCGCGCGCTGTTGGCCATCACTATCGGCGCGGGGCTGGGCGTAGCTGGGGCGGCGATGCAGGGCTACCTGCGCAACCCGCTGGCCGATCCCGGCCTTTTCGGCATCGCGCCGGGTGCTGCGCTGGGAGCGGTGGCGAGCTTCTGGTTCGGCTATGCCGCTGAGCCTTACCTGTTGCCGCTGTTCGCGCTGATCGGTGCCGGAGGGGCAATGGCGCTGCTGGCGTTGATCGCGGGCCGGACAGGCGGGATCGCGCTGTTCACGCTCGCCGGCCTGATGATCGCCAGCCTGGCGGGTGCGCTGACCAGCCTTGCCATCAGCCTGGCCCCCAATGCCTTCGCCATGAGCCAGATCGTGACCTGGTTGATGGGAGCGCTGACCGATCGCAGCTGGCAGGATGTGTACCTCGCCGCGCCGCTGACCGTGCTGGGCATCGCCTGCCTGTGGCAGACTGCGCGCGCGCTCGATGCGCTGACGCTGGGCGATGCTGCCGCCCGGTCGCTGGGGGTAGAGCCGGGGCGGCTGCTGGCGTGGCTGATCTGCGGCATCGGCCTCACCGTCGGCAGCGGAGTCGCGGTGGCCGGGATCATCGGCTTCGTCGGGCTGATCGTCCCGCATCTGGTGCGCCCGCTGACCGACCGCAAGCCGTCGAGCCTGCTGTTGCCGAGCGCGCTGGCGGGGGCGGTGCTGTTGCTTGTTGCTGACAGCGTGGTGCGGGTGCTGCCATTGGTGACCGAACTGCGGCTCGGCATTGCACTCAGCCTCATCGGGGCGCCGTTCTTCCTGTGGCTGTTGCTGCGGATGAGGAGGGGGCTGGCATGACGCTGGAAGCACGCAACATCTCCCTCGCCAAGCGGTTGGCGGACGTCTCCTTCGTCCTGCGACCGGGACAGGTCACTGCTATCTGCGGACCCAACGGTGCCGGCAAGTCGAGCCTGCTCACGGCGCTTGCAGGGTTGCAGCCGCTTGATGGGGGAGAAGTGCTCCTCGACGGTGAATACCTTGCTGCACTTCACCCGCGCCAGCGTGCCAAGGCCATCGGTTATTTGCCCCAGGAGGGCAAAGTGGCGTGGGACGTCGCGGTGAGAAATCTCGTGGCGCTTGGCCGGTTGCCGCATCGCGACCGCGGCGAGGAGGCCATCGACGGTGCCTTGGCTGCGCTTGATCTAGAAGCCTTCGCCGACCGCCCCGTTTCGACCCTGTCGGGCGGCGAGAGGGCGCGGGCGCTGCTGGCCCGCGTCCTCGCCGGTGAACCGCGCTGGATCCTCGCCGACGAACCGCTCGCCGCACTTGATCTCGCGCACCAGTTTGCCCTCCTTGCTCACCTTCGGGATCAAGCCCGCACGGGCACAGGCGTGGTGCTGGTGCTGCATGACCTGGCGCTGGCCATGAACCATGCCGACCATGTGCTGGTCATGCAGAGCGGCCAGCTGATTGCCGAAGGCGCACCCGCAGCAGCGCTGGCACCGCAAGTCATAGCCGATGCGTTTGGCGTTAACGGTGAATGGATAGGCACCCTCGGCCAAATGGCGTTTTCCTGCTATCCTACAGGCAAATAACCAGAATAGACTCGGGTCCAAGATCGCACCGATATCTCTAATTAAGGGGAGGAATACGCGATGCCGAGTGAATTCAAGGGCGACCCTTCGCCACTGACCGATGCCGATTTCGAACGTTCGGCGACCAAGTTGGGATGTTCGGTCCCCGCGATCCGGGCCGTTGCCCAGGTCGAAAGCCTGGGTGGGGGTTACCTGTCCGACGGGCGGCCCAAGATCCTGTTCGAACGCCACAAGTTCCACAAGTACTCTGGCGGCAAGTGGAGCTCGACCCACTCGCATATCTCCTGGCCCAAGGCTGGGGGGTATAAAGGTGGCGCGAGAGAGTATGACCGGCTGGAAGAAGCCATCGCGCTGGACCGGAAGGCAGCGCTGCTGTCAGCCAGCTGGGGCGCATTCCAGATCATGGGCTTCAATCACAAGATCGTCGGCTATGACAATGTCGAGGATTTCGTAAAGGCGATGGTCGAAAGCTCGGGCAAGCAGCTCGATGCGTTTGTGGCCTTCATCAAGGCCAGCCGGCTCGATGACGAGCTTCGGCGGCTCGACTGGGCCGGCTTTGCCCGCGGCTACAACGGCTCGAACTATCGCATCAACAAGTACGATGAGAAGATGGCCAATGCCTATCGCACCTTCAGCGCCGGGGGATCGCATACCGATAATCCGCATCCGGTGCTGCGAATGGGCAGCCGGGGGCAGGCGGTGATGCATTTGCAGGAGCTGCTAGGCCTGACGCAGGACGGCGACTTTGGCCCCGGAACCAAGGAAGCGGTCATCAAGTTCCAGAAGAAAGCCGGGCTCTATGCCGACGGGATCGTTGGTGGGCAGACCTGGGCGGAACTGCTCAAGTCGAAAGAGAAGAAGCCCGATAGCGAGAAGGCCAAGGCCGACGAATCCCAGCGCAGCCGGGCCCCCTTGCGGATCGGCGACCAGGGTGAGGATGTCGAGTTCCTGCAGGAAAAGCTCGGCATCTATGTCGATGGCGATTTCGGCCCGATGACTCACGCCGCCGTGAAGAAGTTCCAGCAAGACAAGGGGCTGACCGACGACGGGATCGTCGGCCGCAAGACCTGGGAAGCATTGCTGGGCGGCTGATCCCGGCTGCAGCCGAAAAGAAAGGGCCCCGCCGCTGTGAAGCGACGGGGCCCTTTTCATGCCGGTGAGGGCGGAACGCCTACTCGGCTTCGTCGCCGTCGGTGAGGCCGCGCGCTTCGAGCATCGGCGTCACGTCAGGTTCGCGCCCGGCGAAGTTCTTGAACATCTCGAAATAGTCCATCGTGCCGCCGCGGCTGATCACGGTCTTGCGGTAGTGATCGCCATTGGCGCGGGTCAGCCCGCCATTGTCGAGGAACCACTTGCGGCTATCGCGGTCGAGCATCTCGGTCCACAGGTAGCTGTAATAGCCCGCCGAATAGCCGGCCGGCGAGCTGAAGATGTGGTTGAAATAGGTGCTGCGATAGCGTGGCGGCACCAGCCCGATCTCGAGGCCCAGCTCTTCCAGCGCCTTGCGTTCGAACGCGTCGACCTTTTCCGGGCTATCGATCGCGGCGGCCTCTTGCGGCGACAGCGCGGCCCACTTCATGTCCAGCAGCGCCGCTTCGACGACTTCGCCGAAATCATAGCCCTGGTTGAACTTGGACGCGGCATCGATCTTGTCGATCATCGCCTGCGGGATCGGTTCGCCGGTCTTGTAGTGCACGGCATAGTTGGCGAGCACTTCGGGATAGGTCGCCCACATCTCGTTGACCTGGCTGGGATACTCCACGAAGTCGCGTGCTGTAGCGGTACCCGAAAGGCTCTCATACTTCTGGTCGGCGAAGAAGCCGTGCAGCGCGTGACCGAACTCGTGGAAGATCGTGTTGACGTTGTCGAAGTCGACCAGCTGGACTTCGCCTTCGGCTGCCTTGGGAATATTGAGCACGTTGTAAATAACCGGCTTGGCGCCCCACATGTAGCTCTGGTCGACGAAGTTCGACATCCATGCCCCGCCGCGCTTGGACGGGCGCTGGAACGGGTCGAAATAGAACAGACCCAGTTCGCTGCCGTCGGCATCGTACACGGTGTAGACCCATACATCGGGGTGGTAGACGGGCAGGTCGGTACGCTTCTCGAAGGTCAGGCCGTAGAGCTTCCCGGCGGCGTAGAACACGCCGTCTTCCAGCACCTTGTCGAGCTGGAAATACTCCATCATGGCGTCTTCATCGAGCTCGTAACGTTCGGCCTTGACCTGGTTAGCGTAGCGATACCAGTCCCACGGCTTGACTTCGAAATCACCGCCCTTGGCTGCGATCTGCCCGTTCAGCACTTCCGCCTCGCGGCGCTGGGTCGCAGCGAGGGCGGGGACCATCTGTTCCATGAAGCCGAGCGCAGTTGCGGGTTTCTGCGCCATGCGGTCGTACATGGTATAGCTGGCCCAGTCATCTTCACCGAAGATCGCAGCCTTTTCGGCCCGCAGGGTAGCAATTTTCGCCAGCAGCATGCGGCTGTCATAATCGGCCTTGCTACCATCGGCGCGGTGATAGCTGAGCTTGAACAGCTTTTCGCGCGTGGCGCGGTTTTCCAGGCTCGGCAGAAGCGGCTGCTGCGTGGTGTTCTGGAGCGCGATGGCGAATTTGCCCTTGTGCCCCTTGTCCGCTGCCAGCTTGGCGGCCGCATTGATGTCGGCATCGCTCAGGCCCGCCAGTTCTTCACGCGTATCGACGATCAGCGGCTGGTCATTGGTGGCATTGCGCACCAGCTGGCTGAAGTCCGTCGTCAGCGTCGACAACTCGCTGTTGATCGCCTTGACCCGCTCACGCTCCTGCCCGGTCAGCAGTGCGCCGGCGTGGACCATGCCCTTGTAGGTTTCTTCCAGCAGCTTGGCGTCTTCGCGGGTCATCGTCATCGAGGCGCGGTTGTCATACACCGCCTTCACGCGCGCAAAGAGAGCGGGATTGAGCGTGATGCTGTCCCCATGGGCGGACAGAAGCGGGCTCACTTCCTGGTTGATTGTGTCGAGACCGGGGGTGGTGTTGGACCCGGTCAGCGCGAAAAACACCCGCCCGACACGGCCAAGCATGCGGCCCGATTTCTCAAGCGCGACGATCGTGTTTTCGAAGGTCGGCGCATCCGGATTGTCAATGATGGCCTGCACTTCGGCCTTCTGGATCGCCATGGCGGTCTTGAAGGCAGGCAGATAAACCTCTTCGGAAATCCTGTCGAAATCAGGAGTGCGGAACGGCAACACGCTGTCATTGGCAAAATAGGCGACTTGCCAATCGATATCGTTCCGCTCGGCTGTCTTCGCCATGGCAGGCTCCGTAGGAAGGGAAATCGTCGCCAGCATGGCTGCGGCTGCGGTGGTGGCCAGGATCTGGGCCTTCATCAATCTCTCCAATCGTTGGTTGCGACCCGACGGGAGCAGGCAAGTGCTGCTCCAGACGTGCGAGCTGGATCTAGCTGGGGCTGCTTGAACCGGAGATTGATTACAATTGCAACCGGGCATGCGGCGTTGGTCGAGCCCGGGCGCAGGTTGGTCGAAGTGTCAAACCGCCGATGGCCGGAGGTGCAAGGGGCACCTCCGGCCGGCTGGGAGCGAGTGTTGCCCGGTCGCTACTTGGCACTGGCGGATTCGAGAAACCCGCGCGCCCGATCCATCACGGCGGTCGGCAGGCTTTGTTCAAGCAGGCCGAAGAATGCACCGATCAGGAACGCGATGAGGCCGTTGCTCGCCAGCGACTTGGTCTCGAAGTCGCCAATCTCGACTTGCACGATGCCGGTCAGGAATACGAGCGCGAGGATCAGTGTCATGGCGGCGGTGAAGATCAGCCGCATCACCGGGGAAAGGTTGTCCTGTTCCAGCTCGGCGAGGTCGTCGAACGTCAGCACGATTTTCCTCGCCCCGAAACTGGCCCAGGTCCCCATCATGCAGCCCGCCATCAGCACGAACAGGTTGCGCAGCTCATACAGCTCGGACGGGAATAATGCCGGGATCATCCCGTCGCTCGCGGCAACACAGGGAAGAGCCGACCGCCAACCGTCATCGACACCGCAACCTGCAGTGAAGAACCCCGGTGACTTGTCGTACAGGAGGTACAGCAAAAGGAAGCACAGGCCCGCGAGTAGCGCCGGCATGCCGAGCTTCTTCATATAGGTATTCTTGACCAGGCCCGCTTCGCGGTTGCGGACATCGGTTCGCAACGCATCTAGCGCGCCTGAGGCGATGTTGACCTTGCCGCGCAAGGCGGCTTCGCTGTCATCGGTGCCGAGGCCGAGCGCAGCGAGGCTGAAGAGCCGGTCATAGGCTTCGTTGAAGCGCGCAATGCGCTGCTTCCGGCTCGCTTCGCTTTGCTTTTGCCCTGCCGTCATCATGCGGTCGAACAGGCCGGGCAACCCGGACCGGTCGCTGTCGATCTCGGGCGGGCGGTAGATCGCCTTGAGCGTGCTCATGGTCTGTTCGACCCGGTTCTTGAAGGCAATTTCGAAAGGATCGACGATCGAGTTTTTCACTGTGTCCGGAGTGCTCGGTGGTGTTTCGCCGTCGCCTGCGGTATCTGTATCGCCGCCGTCTCCGTCTCGGTCTCCTTCTGCGGGGACTTCGTCGCCTGCTTCAGTTTCAACGCCGGCCTGCTGGTCTTCCGACGGGGCGGGGTCGGGCGTCTCTTCCTCAGGTTCGGCAACCTTGCCGACCTTGCGCATGCCGAAATAGATGTCCTTGGCGAAAGGATCGGGGTCGTTGGCCTTGTATTGGGCGACCTGCCAGCGCTTGCCGACGAAGATGTTGCTGAAGACGGATGCGGTAGGCATGGTTCAGGCTCCTCCGGCTCAATAGGGCCGCTTGCAGGTGGGGCAGCGCTTGGTGCCGATTTCCGGCCCGGTGACGTTTTCCTCATCGCTGCCGGGCAGGACGATTTCCGGCCCGGTCCAGCGCGGCACCTTGATTTCCGGCCCGGTGACCGACGGCCGGATTGTCCCGGGAATGGGGACCTTGATGTCAGGCAGCGACGACTTTGCAACCAGCTGCTTGATCACGGCCAGCTCGGCCAGCAGCGAAGCCGTGTCGATAGCAGGCAGATCGCCCGCCTTGCCGCCGCCGATCCCGTCGATCAGCTTCTCGAGATTGCCGAATGTATCGAGCTTGCCCTTGGGCATGGTTCCCCTCCCGTGTCAGCTGCCAATATGCTCCCGCCGTGCGCCGCGAGTCTTGGATGTTAGCGACACGAGGGTGGGTAAGTGCGATTGAGAATGTCAATTCTTGGGAAGGGTCGACTTGCAATTTGCAACCTTTGAGGTGTCGTCCAGCTTGTGGATGGCGCCAAATGACCGTTGGGTTGTTGTGCAATAGACAATGCCGCTGGCAGCAATGGCACCGTTTGCCGGAGATGAAAGTTTGTAGTTGACGATCAGGCCGGCGGTCACAGCGAGGGATTTGAATCCCAGGGCAGTGCCCAAATTCTTGCGCTTCAGCAGCGTTCCACCGGATTTGGCGATGCTGAGATCGATTACGGCTACAGCGCCGCCAGGTGCTGTGTCACCCAGGCTATCCGACCAGGTTCGCGCACGTACGATTTGTTCGAAGAGTGCTCCATCGTTGGCGGCATCCCCTAGCTTCTTGAGGAGATTTTCATAGGCACCGATAGCTGCTTTTTGCGCATCGCTACGTTTGTCCTGAGGTATGGCAATTACATTTGAATAGGCCTCTGTCGCTTCCGCTAGGGGCTGAAAGACAAGACCAGCGTCATCACTTCGGGGAAGAATTGACCGTGGTTGGCGAACTGTCTTTTGACCTTTGACCAAGCACGCCCCTACAGCATCCTTGAGGACCTCGACATCATTGATGGTGCCTTCGATCTTCGAAACAGTGTCGTCCGATGCCGAGATTGCAGAGATCAGCTGCAGTACGGTTCCGAATGTCGTCAAGAATCCGCGAGAACCGTCACCACCCGCCACTGCAGGCCCGCCAGCCTGGCCACCTTCGATTGACGCACGAAGGGCTTCAGTGACAATCCGGATCTGGGCTTCGTAGGCTGCCCCCTTTTGCACATCCTTGCGATCTTGATCGGTCAGCATCAGGAATTCAGTGGTACCTGGAGATTGCGCACCTATGTCATCACAGATCTTTTGCGCAGCTGATGAGATAGCGCCCGCTGAAAGGAGAGCGGCTTCAATTTCGCCGCCATTCTCTTCAACTGTGGTGTCGTCATTATCTTTCAGGCCCTGGATGAGCTCGGAAAGGGATGTCATCTCCTCTGTAATCGAAGGCTTATCAGAGGAGGACGCATCCTCGCTCTCTTCGGCCAGCACATTTTGACCGAGGCCCAACGCGATTGCCCCGAGGCTAACTGTAATCATCTTAGACAGGCGCATCGTTACTCTCCTAGATCTGGAATGGATTCTGTTGGTCAAATGCTGGCAGGCGGTTCCAATCCACCCTGTGCTGCGGCGTCTGGTATCGGGGAGTTAGCGCCGTCACGAGCCGGTAGAAGGATTGGTAACTTCCCCTGAATTTGCCTTCGTCCCACGCTTGCATGATTGCTTCGGTGAAGACGCCGTTGGCCCCAACTTCGAATGCTAGCTGGGACTCCATGCATGCGGCGAGCAACCGGACGGCACATTGGGGGCGATCAATGCCTTTCTCGGCTCGCACAGTTTCAATGGCAGAAGCAGCAGCCAATTGAATCTCAGTATATTTTTCACGCGACTCTCTGATGGTTCTGCGGGCCACCGACGTCGGCATGATTCTTGGAACCTTCAGGTCGACGAAGTTTCCAAATGAACGCGGCAAGACGCTGTCACGCGACATTGTGCCAGAATGGCAGCTGTCCGAGATCAGGATGATACGAACGTCTTTTTCAAACAGGTACCAATGGTACTCGAGCTCATCATCAAAGAGCAGGCCATCGTAGAGGCACCAGGCGTCGTCTTTGCCGTCGCGCCGTTCGTCTCCATTTAAGTCAGGCACCCTCGTACCGTGCCCCGAATAGGAGATTACCAGCAGATCGTCGGATTCTAGACTCTGCGCGGCCGAGGCAATGGCATTTCGGACATTTTCGCGGGTCGCGGCTTCACCCTTGAGGATGTCCTTCTTCCCAAATCCTGCGTCGGTGGTCAGATCCTCCATTTCTTGGAGATCATTTTCCGGCGCGTTCAGCTGCCCATCCCAGCCATCGTATTGGTCAGGGTCGACGGAGTTGAGTCCTATGTGAATTGCATGGCCTGTGGGCATCTCTATCTCCTCAGATCGAGATGCATCCTGGCATGTGTGGAAACTCTGGCGCGTGATCGCCGTCACGGGTGGGAAAGCCGCCCGCGCGCTCTTGACCTGTGCGAACATTTCAGGAACATGCGGTCCAAAACCGGCCAGTGGCACCACCGCCCAAAGCCCCGCTGGACTCTGATCGCAACACACCCCATCTGGAGCGCCCATGGCACTCACCACAATTTCCGTCCGCGGCGCGCGCGAGCATAATCTCAAGGGGGTCGATATCGACCTGCCGCGGGACAGCCTGATCGTCATCACCGGGCTTTCGGGCTCGGGCAAGTCGTCGCTCGCGTTCGACACCATCTATGCCGAGGGGCAGCGGCGCTATGTCGAGTCCTTGAGCGCCTATGCGCGGCAGTTCCTCGAGATGATGCAGAAGCCCGATGTCGAGCATATCGATGGCTTGAGCCCCGCTATCAGCATCGAGCAGAAGACCACCAGCCGCAACCCGCGCTCGACCGTGGCGACCGTCACCGAGATCTACGACTACATGCGCCTGCTGTGGGCGCGCGTGGGTGTGCCGTATTCTCCCGCGACCGGCCAGCCGATCGAGGCGCAGACCGTCTCCAACATGGTCGATCGGGTGATGGCTCTGCCCGAAGGCACGCGGCTGTACCTGCTCGCGCCGGTGGTGCGCGGACGCAAGGGCGAATACCGCAAGGAACTGGCCGAATGGCAGAAGGCCGGCTTTACCCGCGTGCGGATCGATGGCGAGATGTATCCTATCGAGGAGGCGCCTGCGCTCGACAAGAAGTTCAAGCATGACATCGAGGTCGTGGTCGACCGGCTGGCGGTGAAAGAGGGGCTGGAGACGCGGCTGGCAGACAGTTTCGAGACTGCGCTCAAGCTGGCCGAAGGGCTGGCGTACGTCGATCTGGCTGACCTGGACCGAGTCCCCGCGAAGGCGGGGACCTCAGGCGAAGGCGCTCAACCGACTGAGGCCCCCGCCTCCGCGGGGGCGCAGGATGGCGGCAAGATGAAGGGCGCGGGCATCCCCGCCAACCGCATCGTCTTCTCCGAGAAATTCGCCTGCCCCGTCAGCGGCTTCACCATCGAGGAAATCGAACCGCGGCTGTTCTCCTTCAACGCGCCTCAGGGGGCATGCCCGACCTGCGACGGGATCGGCGAGAAGCAGCTGTTCGATCCGCAGCTGGTGGTGCCGAATGAAGCGCTCAGCCTGAAGCAGGGGGCGGTGGTGCCGTGGGCCAAGTCCAACCCGCCGTCGCCCTATTACATGCAGGTGCTGCAGAGCCTCGCGCGCGCCTATGAGTTCGACCTCACTACCCCGTGGAACGAGCTTGAGCGCGACCAGCGCGATATCATCCTCCACGGCACGGGCGGCATGCCGGTGGCGCTCACCTTCAAGGACGGGCGCAAGGAATATACCGTCACCAAGCCGTTCGAGGGGGTGATCGGCAATCTCAACCGCCGCCTGCGGCAGACCGACAGCGCGTGGATGCGCGAGGAGCTGGCCAAGTTCCAGACCGCGCAGCCGTGCGAGACCTGCGAGGGCAAGCGATTGAACGAGAAGGCGCTGGCGGTGAAGATCCCCAGCGCGAAAGGCCCGACCGATATCGCCGCTCCGGTCAAGATGAGCGTCAGCGATGCGAAGGACTGGTTCCTCGATCTCGACCGCCACCTCAATGACCAGCAGCAGCAGATCGCCCGCGCGATCCTGAAGGAAATCAACGAGCGACTGGGCTTCCTCGATAATGTCGGGCTCGACTACCTCAATCTCGACCGCACCAGCGGCACGCTCTCAGGCGGGGAGAGCCAGCGCATCCGCCTCGCCAGCCAGATCGGCTCCGGCCTCTCGGGCGTGCTCTACGTGCTCGACGAGCCCAGCATCGGCCTGCACCAGCGCGACAACGACCGGCTGCTGGAAACCCTCAAGCGGCTGCGCGACCTTGGCAACACGGTGATCGTGGTCGAGCACGACGAAGACGCGATCCGCCAGGCTGACCATGTGGTCGATCTCGGCCCCGGCGCGGGGGTGCGCGGGGGCGAGGTGGTGGCGCAGGGCACGCTCAAGCAAGTGCTCAAGGCGAAGAACTCGCTCACCGCCGATTACCTCTCCGGCCGGCGCGAAATCGCCGTCCCGCAAACGCGCCGCAAGGGCAACGGCCACCAGCTGACCGTCCATGGCGCGCGGGCGAACAACCTCAAGGACGTCACCGCCTCCCTACCGCTCGGCACCTTCACCTGCATCACCGGCGTTTCGGGCAGCGGCAAGTCCAGCTTCACCATCGACACGCTCTATGCCGCCGCCGCGCGCACGCTCAACGGCGCGCGGGTGATCGCGGGCGCGCATGACAAGGTCACCGGCCTCGAATATTGCGACAAGGTGATCGAGATCGACCAGTCGCCCATCGGCCGCACGCCGCGCTCCAACCCCGCCACCTACACCGGCGCCTTCACCAATATCCGCGACTGGTTCGCCGGCCTGCCGGAGGCGCAGGCGCGCGGCTACAAGCCCGGCCGCTTCAGCTTCAACGTCAAGGGCGGCCGCTGCGAGGCCTGCACCGGCGACGGGCTGATCAAGATCGAGATGCACTTCCTCCCCGACGTCTACGTCACCTGCGAGGAATGCGGCGGCAAGCGCTACAACCGCGAAACGCTGGAGGTGAAGTTCAAGGGCCACTCCATCGCCGACGTGCTCGACATGACGATCGAGGATGCGGAGGAATTCTTCAAGGCCGTCCCCCCGATCCGCGACAAGATGCATATGCTCAACGAGGTCGGGCTCGGCTACGTCAAGGTCGGCCAGCAGGCGACGACCCTGTCAGGCGGCGAGGCGCAGCGCGTAAAGCTCGCCAAGGAGTTAGCCAAACGCAGCACCGGGCAGACGCTCTATATCCTCGACGAACCGACCACCGGCCTGCACTTCGAAGACGTGCGCAAACTGCTCGAAGTGCTGCACCGGCTGGTGGACCAGCGGAACAGCGTGGTGGTGATCGAGCACAATCTGGATGTGATCAAGACGGCTGACTTTATCCTCGACCTCGGCCCGGATGGCGGCGTGCGGGGCGGGCAGGTTGTGGCGCAGGGGACTCCCGAGGAGGTTGCTGCGGTGAAGGGGAGTTATACGGGTCAGTATCTGAAGCCGATGCTGGCGCGGCAGCGGGAAGCTGCCGAGTAGCGGCGGATGGCCTGTCCTGAACTTGTTTCAGGATCACGGCGGTGAAGGGGAGTTATACCGGGCAGTATTTGAAGCCGATGTTGGAGCGGCAGGCGGAGGCGGCGGAGTAGTGAAATGCAACATGAAGGCGCTGTAGCTCAACCTCTTGCTACAGCCCGCGACCAGATGATTCCGCCACAGGAACACACACTCATAAGGGTTTGAGAAGATCGTCTCTAACCGAAACGCGAGCCTTCTCCGACGCTCGAAGCTGCTTCTGAAATTCTTGTAGCTTTTGAGAGAAACCCACGATCATCTCGCGCAAGTCTGTGTTCTGTAGCCACCCTCTTGCATGGGAACCTCGTATCTCAAAGGCGCCGTTGTTTTTCTTCGCTATTTTCTGGATGCGATCCCATACTTCCTTGTTCTCGTCGCGCTCATAGAGGTCTGACTTCCATGTCTTGAAGGGATCGACATACGATCCGAAGACTAACTCCTCGGTCTGCATACTTGGATATACGCGGCTCAGAGTATTGAGAATGCGGAGAGGGCTCTCTTGCGGGTATGATACACGGGTCAAAGATCCCTTCTTGAAGTCGACATCCATCTCCGAGATATATTTTGACAAGAATTCATACACCCCATCGTCCTCCTTGGTCATATTTCGCAATTCTCTAATTAGACCAGCGATGTAAGGCGATACGAAGCGAGACTCTACAAGCGCTACATCAATCTCATGCATCATTGGGAAGACGTTTTCGGTATAGCCCCTTGATAGGGCCGTTTCGAATATTTCACTCGCGTTCTTACCGTTGTAGTCGCAACAGAATCTTGCAGTGAAGTACTCCTGGAAAGACCGATGAGAAAAAACGTTCAATAGACCATCTCTCTGCAAAAGGCATGTGGACTCAATGCAGTCGTTAGCTACCGCTGAAGCGCTAATTTTTCTCCCGCTATCAGAGCTTTCCTTGAGAAAATAGTTGATCGATGATCTTATGAGGGTATTTAGTTCATCATCACTGAACTCGCGTATGCTGTTTATGTAAGACTTATAGCAAAAATGAGAAAATATTGATCGAAACTCATCAATCTCAAGATTTGCATGTTTTTCGCGTGTAAAAGACTTCGTCGCATCATGGCGCTGGTAAAGTGCTTCGTACGCAAGTTTGAAATAATTTGTTATCTTTATCGGAACATCGGCCCACTGGTTGTAAGTTAGTAGCATTATGGTCACTAAGAGTGGATTCGATAGAAAACTCTCATGCCTCTCATAGAGCCCGTTTTCCATTGCGCGTATGAGGTTTTTCTTCGTACCGTCATGGAATTCAATCTTCTGAACTACCTCGATTGATTGGCTAAGACTTAAGGGTTCAGTGTGAAAGGTGCTGAATTCGCTCGCAAGTTCAAGCCGCTCATCTGGTCTCGTCGAGACAACAACTCCCACATTCTTATGATTTCGCCCGAGGTACTGGATGCTTCGTATGGTTCCTTCACGTAGCCGAGGGGGTATTTCATCGACTGCATCAATGAATACGGTTAAAAGCCCCTCCTGAAATCCTAGCATGAACTGGTTTAGAGTGAGTTCGGAATTGGAGTCGACCGTCGTACGATACAGAAATGCAGCGAAATTGGTTTGGAGATCTGCTTCATTTATTTCCTTAATATCGACGAAGAGCGGGATAGTCTGGTGATGTAGAACCGATGATATCAGCTCTTGGACTGCCCATTTCATGAAGATTGTTTTCCCGGACCCAGCCGTTCCGGAGAGAACGATTTTATTTCCGCTTTTCACTACTTCAAGCAATCTGTCGTCGGTGCATGCATGTTCGCGGTGCCGGAATGTACCGGAAACATAGCAATCCTTTAGTAGGGCGCTTTGGTCTCGATATATCATGTTTTTGACTGTTTTTGTGCGGTCGTCTGCCCAGGAAAGGTGCCCTTCGAACGCATTGGTATATTTCACGATGAATTCATCGTATTTCTTCGTGCCCAACTTTTTCAATAACCGACCTGCGGGACCAATTCCGCTTGAAACTGCACTGGAAACCAAAGGAGAGAAGAGTTCCTGCATTGTGCTACCTAACTATTACGCTGATCTGCATGAGCGTGGATCAGGTGTTACCGCTGGTCAATGGGGGCGACTGAAAACGGTCTGGACGTTTGGTGTTTGGAGCCTCTGTCCTACACCCCCCTCGATGTATAAATAACCCGGTTCCCCTCAATCCCCCCAAAGGAGGAACCGATGCAGATCAACCCCCGGCTCGATCCCGATACCACCCACCCGATTGTCCTGTTCGAGGACCTTTATGGAGAGGACCCGCGGGCGCCGCAGACGCAGTTTGTGCTGGAGCGGCAGATTGCCTTTCTCGAGGCGCTGGCGGTTACCGGCTCGGTCCGCGCGGCGGCGCGGCGGGTCAAGGTCTCGCACCAGACCTGCTATCGCGCGCGGCGCGGCTCGGCGGCGTTCGGGCGGGCGTGGGATGCGGCGCTGGTGATCGCGCGGGCCTCGGCCGAGGCGCAGCTGGCCGAGTGGGCCATGCACGGGCGCGTCGTCGACGTGTGGTATCACGGCGAGATCGTCGGCCAGCGCACCGTCCATTCCGACCGGCTGATGCTGGCGCACCTCGCGCGGCTCGACCGCAAGTGCGACGATGCCCGCGTCGCGGCGATGGCGGAGGATTTCGACGGGCTGATCCGCCGGATGCGGGCGGGGGAGGGGATTGAGGTTCCTTCAGCATGTGTCCCTGCGCAGGCAGGGACCTCCAACGGTTGCGCGCCACCGCGGGAGGCCCCAGCCTGCGCTGGGGCTCACGGGAAGGTCGCTGGGGCTCACGGGAAGGTGGCTGGGGCTCGCACTGAGAGCGTGCGCCGGGAGGGTGACACTCGCGATTCCGCCACCGGAGAGATTTTGTCGCCTGGACAGTGGTCCATGCGGTCCATGTCGCGTGATGGTTGTCCTACCGCTGCGCTACATGAGGACGGTGGAGATTCCCGAGTCCCCGCCTCCGCGAGGGATCACGTTCCCTGCTCCCAATGCGGCGGCCTCTGCAATGACCCGGAGGCCAAGCTGACCCAGGCCGACTGCCAGTGGTTCGGCAACCGGCTCGAGCGGATGTACGATGCCGTGCCCCCGGGCGAGCGGCGGGTGCGGGGGCTGAATATTGGGCCGCAAGACTGGGGCATCGACGAGATCCATATCGAGGCCTTCGAAGCCGGGCTCGCCGAGTGGTGGCTGATCGAAAGCGAGGAGGAGCTGGAGGAGCGCCTGGCCTCTGCCTTGCCCGCATCGGGCGCGGAGCTCGCCCAAGTTGCCTGAGGGCCGGACGCCGCCTTGCAAAGCGGTCTAAAAGCCGGGTTCGGGCGCAGACAGCCGGGTGCGAAGTTGCTACCCCTCGGGGCATGTCCAAGGCCGCTCGCATCGCTGCGCCCCCTGCAACGGGGCTGCCCCTCGACGAGGTGCATCAGGGCGACTGTATCGAGCTGCTGAAGAGCGTGGCGTCGGGTTCGGTCCACCTGATCCTGAGCGACATTCCCTATGGCATCGGGGCCGAAGACTGGGATGTGCTGCACAGCAATACCAACAGCGCCTATCTCGGCAGCAGCCCGGCGCAGCAATCGGCGGGGGCGGTGTTCAAGAAGCGGGGCAAGCCGATCAATGGCTGGTCGGAGGCCGACCGGGCCATCCCGCGCGAGTACCAGGACTGGTGCAGCAGCTGGGCCGGCGAATGGTTCCGCGTGCTCAAGCCGGGGGCGAGTGCGTTTGTCTTTGCCGGGCGGCGGCTGGCGCACCGCTGCATCTGCGCGATGGAAGATGCCGGGTTCAGCCTCAAGGACCAGCTGGCGTGGATGCGCGAGCGGGCGCCGCACCGGGCGCAAAGGCTCAGCGTGGTGTATGAAAGACGCGGCGATGCCGCCTCGGCCGAGGACTGGCGCGGCTGGAGGGTGGGCAACCTGCGCCCGACCTTCGAGCCCGTGCTGTGGTTCACCAAGCCTTACAAGATCGGCACCACGCTGGCGGACAATGCGCTGGCGCACGGGGTGGGGGCGTATAACCAGGACGCCTTCCTGCGCTATCGGGCCGAGCCGGAGAATGTGCTCGGCGGCGGCTTTGGCAAGGGCGAGGCGGGCCTGCATCCGACGCAGAAGCCGGTGCTGCTGATGCAGTCGATCATCGAGCTGACCACGAAGCGCGGGCAGCTCGTGCTCGACCCGTTCGCCGGGAGCGGCTCGACGCTGGTGGCGGCGCGCGATCTGGGCCGGCACTATCTCGGGATGGAAGCCAACCCGGACTATGTCGACACGGCTCGCAGTCGCCTCAGGGATGACCTGTTCGCGACTAGCCCGGGTTCATGAGCGCGTTGCCGGAGACGGCCGAGATGACATCGGAGCGGCTGTCGATCTTGTGCATCGAAACGAGCTGCCTGACGGCTTCCTGATGCGACAGGCGGGCGATCTTGTCGCGCTCGGCTGCGAGATGGTCGAGGGCGATCTGTTGCGAAATGGCGATGCTTTCCGTGGTTGCCTGTTGCTCCTGCTCCCACAGCGCCGCCACTGATGGGTGATGGCCCAGCATCGTCCGGTTGACGGCGCGCCAATAGGGGGCGGCATCCTTGGACGGGGTCAGTGCCTCGACCGCCTGGAAGACCTGCAGCAGCAGGCCGATCGCTGCCTCGCTGCCTTGCGCATCGGCCAGCTGGGCCAGCACGGCGAGATGGGAATAGGAGAACACGCAGACATTGCGCTGTGCTGCCTGGTGGTAGATCTGGCTGCTGCGCGAAGGGAGTTGGTAGAGCGGGCAGACCACCATGGCGTAGGGCTTGCCCCGCTTCCAGCCATCCATGGCCTGGACCTTGAAGTCCTTCTGGTTCTTGGCCGTGCGGCTCAGGCGAAACACCTTGGCATCGGCGACAAAGCTGAAGTCGTCGGCCTCGACTTCGACATCCGCCGCATCGGCGCGCTCGGTCAGCACAGCGCTGTCCATCCCCATGAAGGCGTACGCCGCAGAGATCAGCGCATCGGTGTATTTGGAGTAGAGCTTCTCCTCGCTCGAATCGTGACCGTAGGACTCCGGGATGGCGGAGCAAAGCCGCAAGTGATCGAGCAGGGCCGGCAAGCCATCCGTGCCAATCTCGCGGTTCAGCTCTGCTTCGACGCGGCTGGAATCCGCTCCGAAACTACCGCTCAAGGTCACGATCTCATCGATCCACTGCAGGCGGCGCTTTTTTGCAGCTTCGGTTATGATCTCAATCATTGTCCGCTTCCCGCTCCACTGCCCCGGCCCGAGCATTGCCCACCCCCGTGGCGGCATCGGCCAGGTATCGTCATCGGGCCCAAGTGCACATTTGCCAAGCAGGCTGTAACCCTTTGAGATGTCGAAGTCGTGTCGCAGCAACCGAGGGGTCGTTCGACAGTGTCCGTCTGCGACGGCGGAACGTCCATACCTAACACTGGCTTACAAATGTCGTTTGCATACAATTCGGCGAAAAATCATGGCTGTATCAGGCACTTCGTTAGCCCCCGGCAAGTAAGGGAGGATCGCTTGCCAGAGACCGAGATCGCATGTCCGGTGTGCCAATCGCCGCTCGTCTTCGACGCGACCTTGCTGGTGCGCGGTGACAAGATCACTTGCGGCACCTGCGATACCGCGATCGGGATAGAGCCGGGCGGCAATACCAAGGCGACGATGGAAGCCTTTGCTGCCGCTCGCCGCACGGCGGAAGCGCTCAAGGTCGAACGCAAGAAGCGGGGGTAGTTGCGCGAGGCTCGTCCCGCACCTCACATTGCATCTATTCGCGTATTTGTTTCATTACTATATTGCGGTCTGCGCTTCCCGCCGTCCCGGACGTGGGGCCGTCCCACGGGGCACCGGCAGGAAGCGCGGAGAACCCTCGTGATGTCCTGGAATGCACCTTTCGCTGCCGCGCTGTTCGCGGGTACGCTAGCCTTCGGTTCTGCTGTCGCGCTGTCTGCGCAGGACGAGCAGGAGCCGCTCAAGCACTATGTCTTCACTTCGGCCGATGGTGACAGCGTGGTCGGTGGCGGATCGGACGAAGGCTATGCCGACTTCAGTGCGGAGATCGATCCGTCCACCGGCGAAATCTGCTACACGCTCAGTACCGACCTCCAGATGACCGTTGCGCATATCCACAAGGGCAAGCCTGGCGAGAATGGTGCGCCGGTAATGACGCTGCAGCAGACACCCGAGGAAGATTCGGTGTGCGAAACAATCGATACCAAGCTGGCGAAGGATATCGGCGGCAAGCCTGGCAATTACTACGTCAACGTCCACACTGCGGAGTTCCCCGGCGGTGCGATCCGCGGCCAGCTGGAGGAGTAGCGCCGGTGGGCGTTGACCCTTCGCCCCCTTGCTAGCGGGCGGGGCGAAGGTCTAGAGTCGATGCCGGGACTGATAATCTGGGGACTGCCAAGCCGATGGCCACACGCGCTTTCGACGTCAAACCGCTATTTGCGGAGCCGTATTTCGTTACCAATATTGCCGACGCGATCTCGCCGAAGCAGGTGAAATTCATCCAGTCACTGAAGATGAACACCAATCAGGTGAACCAGATCTCCGACGAACTCTACCTGTTCGCCAAGCCGGAGATGAAGAGCATTGCCAAGGCGGTGCAGGAATGCCTGGACACTTATGCCAGCGAGGTGATGGGTATCCCGCAGAAGCTCGAGGTGACTCAGAGCTGGGCGCTGATGAACCCGCCGGGCGTCGGCATGCACGGGCATACCCATTCGAACTCGATGATCTCAGGTTCACTCTATTATACCGACATGCCCGATCCGCCTGGCAACATGATCTTTGAACGCCACAACACCTACCGCCAGATCGAGCTCGGTATCGATGGCCGCAAGCAGAACATCTACAACGCGCCGCGCAATGCCGTGGTGCCGAAAATGGGCGACCTGGTGCTCTTCAGTTCGAGCCTGCAGCACTATGTCGAGACCAACAATTCGAACCAGAACCGCTACTCGATCGCCTTCAACACTTTCGTGCGAGGGACGATCGGCAGCTTCCGCGATGTCAGCGAGCTGAAACTCTGACGGCGGGCGGCCCGATGTCGCATCCGTGCAATCGCATGGTCAATAAACTGTTACCCTTGCTCCATGGTCGCGAGTCGAACGGAGGGGTGACTCGCATACTCAGAGCGTAGAAACGCCGGGGGCGAGTGCCTGTCCGTAAAATTCAGGACAGGAGAACACAGATGAGAAAGACCATTACTGCCGTCGCCGGAGCTGCCCTCATGGTTGCAGGCCTTGCTGCACCTATGGCACCGCTGGCTGCCAAGTCGGACAATGCGGCCACCATCAACAAGGACTTCGGCTGCGGCTTTGCCGTCGCAACACCTGAGGGTATCGTGATTGCCCAGGGCGACAGCCCGACCCGAGTAGTCACCACCTCATCCGGCAATGTCACCGGCTTCTGCAACATCGACGTGACCTCGGGCAGTGTCTCCAAGGCATTCGTGCTCAAGGGCTTTGGCTGCACCGTGGCAGGCAATGTCGCCACTGACACAATCCTGACGGTCTCGCCGAGCGGCAAGGCAACGCTGCGCTGCACTGTCCGCCAGGGCAAGCTCTGACAGACTCGCAGGGTGACTATGCTTGATGGCGATTTCCGGCGGCAAGCCGGGAATCGCCATTGAGGCGAGCTGGGTATGAAGCACCGATCACGAAGATTCACTGCATTGGTGGCGCCGGGCATTGCGGCAATTGTCGCGCTGCAACTGGTCGCGCCATCGGTCGTTCAAGCGCAAGACAGCTCGGGCGATGATGTGGAGCTGCCAACTCTGGACGCATATCCGGCCTCCGGGAAACTCGCTCCGGCCTCGGGCTACTTCGAAAACGAGGGAGCCTGCAGGCTGTCGATGGTCCCACGCCGTAGCGAAGCGAGTGCCCTCGGCTGTGCCTTTGAAGACACCACGCTCGGCTTCAAGCTGGCAGACACTATCGAGCTAGCAGGTGGAGGGATCGGGATTGAAGCGTCTTTCGCTCGCGGCACGAGCGGTGCTTTCGCGCTCGATCACATCATGCGCGGTTATCGCGCAGGCATGAACGCAGAGGCCACGCTCGCTGCAATCGGATTGGATGCAAAGCTGCTTGACGGCCGGCTGGAGTGGGAGAGCCGGATCAGCTGGAGCCGTGAATGGGAAGTGCCGGTGGCAGATTCGCCCATCAGGCCGCTGCGGCTGTCAGAAGACACAGGTGCGGCTTCGGAACACCGGATCAAGGCCACGCTGATCGACAGTCCTGGAGTGACCTGGTCGGTCGAAGGCAAATACTCCACCGCAGACGCCGGCTATCGCCCGTTCTATGTTTCGTTACCGGACCGCTTGTTTGCGACCGAGGGCGAGACAACTCGTCTTGATACCCGCCTCGCCATCGATGGGTGGAACCTCAGGGCAGGGTTCTCGACCATAGACAACACCTTCTTGTCCAGCCGACGCAACGCACTCTCTGTGTCGAAGGGGGGAATAACCGCCAGGTGGACCGAGCGCCGCGGTCAGTCCAGCTGGACAGGCCATGACCAATCCGGTCGCTGGACCGAGACTGCGAGCCGAACCTATGGTCTCGATGTCTCGACCTTCGAACTCGCCCCCATGCTGGCGATGGCCGATGAAGGGTTCGCTTCGCTCCTGCCCAAGACGCTGACATTGGAGCTGGAAACGAAGACTATCGACAGGTTCGACGGTGGCAATGCCAGCGGTTACCGTAGCAAAGGGGTGAGCGCATTGGGCCTTTGGACAACCCCGATCGGAGACACGATCATCAGCTTCCGCAACGACCGGGCCAAGGGTAGCGATCGCTTTGGCAGGTCCACCGATGGGAGCGAGACCTTCTTGCTTGTGAGCCACACCCTCTACCTCGGTGACTGGAGTGTGGACCTCGATTACATCAGCAACCGGGAGGCGAGCCGCAGCCTGCGCGCGTTGCGCGATGGTTCGAACGTCGGCTCGTTTGGTGTGGGTGCGCGCTATGCCCGCAAAGGCATGCCAACGATCGACCTCAGGATCGGGCGGGACACCATGGACATTTCCTCCGCCGAAGGCGCGCTGCAATTGCATGACAGGTCATTGCGCGCTGAAGCCGAAGTGAACTTCACGCCCTGGCTCCAGCGCAAGCTGGATCGGACTGACATGGAGCTCAGGCTTTCAATGCGTTGGGATTTCGACAATTCCGGTTACGAGCTGGCGCTGTTCGACGAAATCATCGACAGCGAATTCGAAGCAACGCAGGGACGAGGCGCATTGCTGACGTTCGTCATGCAGCTCCAGTAGTCGCCGTCCGTCTCTCGGCTTGTCTTCAGGACGCTACCAGTTCCAGTTCCACCGGGCCATGACCGGAGCGGACGATGCCGATTTCCTCCGCAGCAGCGCGGGAAAGGTCGATGGTGCGGCCTCGCGCATATGGCCCTCGGTCGTTGATGCGGACAATTACGGAGCGACCGTTGCGCGGGTTGGTCACCCGTACCCTGGTGCCAAAAGGCAGGGTCTTGTGTGCGGCCGTCATGGCCCGCATGTCGAAGGCTTCGCCGCTGGCGGTTCGGCGTCCATGGAACCGGCGACCGTAGTAAGAGGCGACACCGCTGCCTAGCGAACGCGTTGCGGGCTTTGCTTCGGGTTCGAGCGGGGGATCGAAACTATTGAGATCGACCGCCTCGCCTGCAGGTTCAGGGGAAGGCGGCAGCTCTTCGAAGGTCTCGAAAGTGTCGACGAACTCCTGCTCGCTGACACCATCGGCCAAAACGGCAGGGGTCGAAGCCATTGCAGGCAGGGCCAGCAATACCGCGATTGCGACACCGGATCCGATGCGCCACGGTTTCGAGAATGTCCCTCCAGACATGGCAGGCCCCATACCTCCATCAGGACCAAAGAGGGAGTAAACGGATCGGTTTTGGCCGCGTCATAGGGGCGATCTGCCTTGGAATGCCCTCAAAACACGACGAATTGTGCTGTCCTGCACAGGCATGGGCGGGACAGGTCAGCCAAATCCGGGACCCAACACATCCCTTTTTGGAGTGTCGATGGGCATCCCGACTGCGCCATCAGCCGCGGTATTACGGGACTGCTGCCCCGGGGAAATGCAAATGGGGCCGGCATTGCTGCCGACCCCACTCTCACCAGCGCGTGGTCTTCCTTCTCTTTCCCGCCCGGAGGCGGTTCTGTTTCGGAAGCGCTTGGCGCCCGATGTCTTTCCGCGTGCCCTGAGGCCCGCGTTCTGTCACCGGCGCTCGCGCCGGCATCCGGTTCGATCGTTGGAAGGTCCTGTTTCACCGGGCCGAAGCCCGCTTCCACGTTTCCTGTGGCTCCATCGATTTCCCCGCAGCCGTTCCAACCCTTTGATGATCGTTCCGTCCGGTTCTCTTTCCCGCCCGAAGGCGCGTCCGTTTCCCTTTCTTCCCGATCGGGTTTTCCCGACCGTGGTTGCGATACTCCGCATCCAGGTCATCGAACTTTCCTGCTTCCGGCGTGAACCTTCTGCAGTCAGCTCTCGCTGGTTGCGTGGACAGTCGCTTCCACATCGTGAGGTTCTGAAATTCTCAAGTTTTTCAATCCTTTCGGATGAGAAACTCGAAGTCATCTTTCCCTCTCGACACATTCAAACTGCGCCTCGAATCGAATTCTGGCAAGCACGGCATCGTCGACTTTTCCACTTTCAATCGATTTGCCTGTGGAGGGCGGTGGATAACTCAACCGCTCGTCGATTCATTCCGAAAATTTCGCAAGAATGCGCTCAGGATTCGTGATTGTTGCGCTGCAGCATGGCGGGAGACCACGGTTGCGACTCACCTGTCGCGCTTGCCCAGCAGCTTGAGTCGCAGTGCATTCAGGCGAATGAACCCTTCCGCGTCCTTCTGGTCATAGGCCCCGGCGTCGTCCTCAAACGTCACATGGGCTTCGGAATAGAGCGAGTTGGGGCTCTTGCGTCCGACCACATCGGCATTGCCCTTGTAGAGCTTGAGCCGCACGGTGCCGCTGACCTTTTCCTGGCTCAGGTCGATCGCCGCCTGCAGCATCTCGCGCTCGGGGCTGAACCAGAAGCCGTTGTAGATGAGCTCGGCATATTTGGGCATCAGCTCGTCCTTGAGATGCGCTGCGCCGCGATCGAGCGTGATCTGCTCTATCCCGCGATGGGCGCGGGCATAGATCTCGCCGCCCGGCGTCTCGTACATGCCGCGGCTCTTCATGCCGACGAAGCGGTTCTCGACCAGGTCGAGCCTGCCGATGCCGTGCTTGCGGCCAAGCTCGTTGAGCGCGGCCAGCAGCGTGGCAGGCGACATGGCTTCACCGTTAAGCGCCACGCCATCGCCCTTCTCGAAATCGATGGTGATGTATTCGGGCGTTTCGGGCGCATCTTCCGGATTGACCGTGCGCGAATAGACATAGTCGGGCGTCTCTTCCCACGGATCCTCCAGAACCTTGCCCTCGGAGGAGGTGTGCAGGAGGTTGGCGTCGGTGGAGAAGGGGCTTTCGCCGCGCTTGTCCTTGGGCACTTGAATCTGGTGCTTCTCCGCCCAGGCGATCAGCGCGGTCCGGCTGGTCAGGTCCCACTCGCGCCAAGGGGCGATGACAGTAATGTCCGGATCAAGCGCGTAGGCGCTGAGTTCGAAACGGACCTGGTCGTTACCTTTGCCGGTCGCACCATGGGCAATGGCATCGGCGCCGGTTTCATGCGCGATCTCGACCAGCCGCTTGGAAATCAGAGGCCGCGCGATCGATGTGCCGAGCAAATAGTCGCCTTCGTAGCGGGCATTGGCGCGCATCATCGGGAACACGAAATCGCGCACGAATTCCTCGCGCAGGTCCTCGATGAAGATGTGCTTGTCCGGAATGCCCATCGCCTGCGCCTTGGCCCGCGCCGGCTCCAGTTCCTCGCCCTGTCCGAGGTCGGCGGTGAAGGTGACCACTTCCAGCCCGCGCTCGACCTCGAGCCACTTGGCAATAACGGAAGTATCGAGGCCGCCGGAATAGGCGAGGACGACACGTTTGATATCTGGCATTTCGGTAGCGCTCCTAGCTTGGGCGCGCGGGTATCAGCGGCTTGGTGCGACTGCAATGAAGAATGGCTCTCGGCCGGCCAAGGAGGACCACCGCCAAATGGTCAACCAAGGCTCTTTCTGTCATAGGAGGAAGCACAGGACGGGAGTGAAGCATGCGTGACGCGCCGTGGGAATTGCGGGAAACACACCAGGCATCAGGCCGCCAGATATTCGCGCGCCACAACAGTTTTACGCACACCGGAAACAATGAAGGCACGATGTCCAAAGATATCGAGGTGCGCGATGCCGAGGGGACCGTGCTGGTATCCTCGTGGATGGAAATCGATTGGGAGTATTTCGGGCAGATCAACGCGCGGTTCGAAGATGACGGAGAGACCCTGGTGGTGAGCGGTTCGGATGGCTCGTCGGAACGTATTCCCATTCCGGATTGAACTTCGAGTTTGAAGTTTCGGGGCAAGGTCTTGCGCCCCTGTTGGGCAATTTCGCAATCGATCCTTATATCCCCCAAACCAACCTTGGGAGGGGGACGCTAATCTATGAGCCTATGGACCAAAGCGCGCGAGCTCGCTGAACAGGCGCCGCCGGAGCGCAACCGTTGGGTCGATTTCCTGCGCGCGCTGTCGATCATGGCGGTGGTGATCGGCCACTGGCTCGTCGCGGCGCCCTATCTCGATGGCAATGGCGAGGTGGTCGGCGGGCATTTGCTCGGGATACTGCCGTGGTCGCAATGGCTGACCTGGGGCTTCCAGGTGATGCCGATATTCTTCCTCGTCGGCGGATATTCGAACGGAGTCAGCTGGGCAGCGACCAAGCGTAAGGCCGAACCTGGGCAGGCCGGTGTCTATCGCGACTGGTTCGCGTCGCGCGTCCAACGTTTGATCAACCCGGTGTTCCCGGTGCTGTTGCTGTGGGCTGTGCTGGCGCTGGGGATGACGCTGGCGGGTATGGACCGGGCCAATGTCCGCATGGCGACCGAGCTTGCGCTGATCCCAGTGTGGTTCCTCGCGGTCTACCTGCTAGTGACGGGGCTCACACCCTTGAGCAAATGGGCGTGGGAGCGGTTTGGCTTCGGCAGCTTCTTTGCGCTGGTCGTGGCGGCGGTAGCCATCGACTGGCTGACGCTTGCGCAGGGCGTTCCATGGGTGAACTTCGCGAACTTCCTGTTCGTCTGGGTCGGCATCCACCAGCTCGGCTATGCTTGGCAGGACGGACGCTTTGCCTCAGCCGGGGTGGCTCTGGCGACCTTTGCCGCTGGGTTGGCGGCGCTGTTGGGACTCACAGTGTTCGGTCCCTATCCCATCGCCATGATCGGCGTGCCGGGCGCCGACATGACCAACTCCATGCCGCCCACGTTGGCGCTGTTCGCACTGGGCGTGCTGCAGGCGGGGCTGGTGCTGGCGCTCGAGCCGTGGGGGCGCAGGATGCTCGACCACACCTCGCTCTGGACTGCGACGGTGCTGATGAACGGGATGATCATGACGGTTTACTTGTGGCACCTCACGGCCTTCGTGCTGGTGATGGTATCAGCATGGCTGCTGGGCGGATTGGGACTCGATCTCTATCCGGGCACTGCTGCCTGGTGGTGGACACGGCCGGTGTGGTTCTTGCTCTATATCCTCGCCCTGCTGCCGATGATCGCAGTGTTCGCCAGGCACGAGCGCGCCTTCGGACCGATCCGCGGCGGGCGCACTGTGCCCAAAGCGCGGGTGGTGGCGGGCGTCGCCATGATCTGCCTCGGTCTCGCCATGACCGCTGCGATCAGCATTGCCAGCCCGGAAGGGATCACCGGTGTGCGGATCTGGGTCGTCGCGCTGCCATACGTAGGCGCGGCCTTCCTTGGTTTCGGGCCGGTCTACCAGTGGGTCAAGAAAGGCAGCTGAGGCCTACTCGCCCATCAGCTTGCGTTCGCCCTCTGCCATGTAGTCGCGGGTGATCGGCAGCGCGTGCCGATTGCGGACGTACTGGATCTGGTAGTTACACATGCCGCCGCTTTCAAAGGCTGCTGTCGCCCCGGCGAGGTAGAAGGTCCACATGCGGAAAAAGCGTTCATCGTAGAGTTCGACGATCTTGTCCTTGTTGGCCATGCAGCGGTCGTACCATGCACGCAAGGTGGGGGCGTAGTGCAGCCGCAGTGTCTCGATATCGCTAGCGATCAGCCGGAACTTTTCGCTCGCCGCCAGTGTCTCGCTCAACGCCGGGATGTATCCGCCGGGGAAGATGTATTTGGAGGTAAAGGCGTCGGTCGCGCCGGGCACGCCCATCCGGCCGATGGTGTGGACGAGGAAGACGCCATCCTCCTTCATCAAATTGCCGCAGCAACGGAAGTAGGTCTCGAACTGCGGGCGGCCGACGGCTTCGAACATGGCGATGGATACGACGCGGTCGAACTTCTCACCGCTCTCTGCAAAGTCGCGATAGTCGATCAACTTGATCTCGACCTTGTCGGCCACGCCCGCCGCCTTGGCGCGTTCTACCGCCAGCTTGGCCTGTTCTTCGCTCAGGGTAATCCCGGTGACATGCACGTCGAACTTGCGTGCGAGGTAGATCGCGAGGCCGCCCCAGCCACAGCCGATTTCGACTACGCGCATGCCCGGCTCGAGCGCCAGCTTGGCCGCGATATGCGCCAGCTTGCGTTCCTGGGCCTCGTCGAGCGTCATATCCGTGCGACCGGGATAGCCCGGCCAGTAGGCGCAGCTGTACTGCCAGTGCTCGGGATCGAGGAACAGGTCGTAAAGATCGTTCCCGATATCGTAGTGATGGGCGATGTTGCGCTTGGCGCTGTCAGGCCGGTTGAAGCTGTCCTTCAGGAATGACAGATGGTTGGTGACGCGCTTGAGTGGGGAAGGGGCTTTGAGCCGCTCGCCGCGCTCCCACGGGGTGTTGGCGCGGATCAACTGGATCATCTCCATGATCCCGCCGCCTTCCTCGATGATCAGGCGCCCGTCCATGTAGCATTCACCGGCACCGAGCCGCGGGTCGAGCAAAATGTCGCGGGCGACCTTGCCGTCTGCAAGGCGCAGGGTGACATTGGGAAAGCCTTCCGTCGGCGTGCCGAAGCTGTCCGATTTTCCCTGATGATCGATCAGCGTGAGAACACCCTGTTTGATCTTGCTGCCCATCAGCTTCTTGAGAAGCGTGACGCTCATTCGTATTCTCCCCCATCAGATGCGATCTGTTGCCGCGTTGGCGTGCGCTCTAACACAAAGGCTCGCGAAGTGTAGTGGGGTGGAGAGGACAATCTACGATGGCGGAAGCGAAGACGCAGATCACCGATATCGACCCGGCGAATTTCATCGCCGCTGTGGAGCCTGAGCGGAAGCGGGAAGAGGCGAAGCAGCTCGACGCGCTCTTCCGCAAGGTCACGGGCGAAGCGCCGAAGATGTGGGGCCCTTCGATCATCGGCTACGGCTCTTATCGCACCACCTATGCCAGCGGGCGCGACGTGCACTGGCTGCGGACCGGGTTCTCACCGCGCAAGGCCAGGCATTCGCTCTACTTGATGGGCGGCTATTGCGATGAGGCGACCGGCAAGCGGCGTGATGCACATTTGAAGCGGCTGGGCAAACATTCGACGGGAAAGAGTTGCCTTTATATCAACAAGTTGGCGAACATTGATATGGAGGTGCTGGAAGAGATGCTGGCCGCAGACTGGGCGACGATGAAACGGTTGTATCCGGAGGACTGAACACCCTCATCCAGGCTCCACTAGGCGCTGCATCGCCAAGCTACGCCATCCTTCTCCCGATGGGAGAAGGATACGAAGACTTCGAGCGAAGCGAGATAGTCGGAGTTGGATGAGGGGATCACCGCTAAACCCCCGCATACCATTGGTAGCCGGCGCGATCTTCCCAGTATCCTCCCTTGCCACCGCCGATATCCTCCAGCGAGGCAACGGCTTCGATCGCAGTGAGGTACTTCGGGTGCTTGTAGCCCAACTGCCGCTCCACTCGCATCCGCAGGGGCGCGCCGTTCTTCACTTCCAGCGGCTCACCGTTGAGCAAATGCGCGACGATGGTCTGCGGATGCCAGGCGTCGATCATGTCGACGCTCTCGTAATATTCCCCGCCGCGTAGCGAATCGGCGCAACGGAAGACGATGAACCGCGCTTCCTCCTGGACACCTGCGGCTTCGAGCAGCACGGAGAGCTGCGGTCCGGTCCATTCGCCGATCGCGCTCCATCCCTCAACACAGTCGTGGCGGGTAATCTGCGTGCGCTGGGGCAGGGCGCGGATGTTGTCCAGCGTCAGGCTCATCGGATTGTCGACCAGCCCGCGCACTTCCAGCCGCCAGTCGGCAAAGCCGTTGGCGAGCGAGGCCTGGTAGCTCTCGCTCTGCGGATTGAGCGTGCCATTGCCCTTGAACACCGGCGAGATGTCGGCCTTCGCATATTCCTTCGCCAGCCCGGTGCGACCACCCAGCAGGCGCTGCGTTCCTTCGTGCCAGCCTTGGGCGGCCTCGAACAGCGACCGCCCGGTGCTGCTGTCGGCGACTTTCTGGCATCCGGCGACGAACAGCGCGCCCATGCCGGCGATCACGCCGCGGCGTTTGAGGTTCAGGCTCATGCTTTTCCTCCGGTCACCATGTCGCGCAGCTGGGCCAGCGGCTTGTGCACGATCACCAGCAGGATATGGACCACGAAAAATGCGGCGATGGCCCAGGCGAAGATGAAGTGCAGGCTGCGCGCGCTCTGGCGACCGCCGACAAGATCGGCAAACCAGCCGAAAAACGGCTCCGACCCCGGGCTGATCGCCATGCCGGTAAAGACCATCATCGGGAGGAAGACGCCGAGCACCACGCCGTAGCTGAGTTTCTGCAGGAAATTGAACTTGCCGTTGTGATGCTCGAAATTGAACTTCGCATGCTGCTTGATGTCTTCCCAGATGGCCGCCGGTTGCCATTCCCCTCGGGTGGTCAGGAGGTCGCGCTTGAAGTGACCGTTGACCAGCATCGCGGCCCACATCACCAGCAACATGACTGCAAAGGGCCAGGCCATCAGCACGTGCCAGTCGCGCGCTTCGGCGAGGCTGTAATAGTCGGGGATCGTCATCCAGCCGGGGAAGCGCGGCACGGTGAGCCATGCCTGTTCCGGCGCAAAACCCCATTCACCCCAATAGAGCCGCCGGTGCGCGTTCGAGATGTTCAGTCCGGACATGAACAGGATCACCACGCAGACGAGGTTGGTCCAGTGCCAGATCCGTGTCGCGAGCACGTGCTTCTTCATTGGCCGGTGCCTTCGCGGGCGAGATAGATAACGTCGCGCGGCTGGTTCATCAGGTGCTGGCCGCTGTCGATGTAGAGTGTTTCACCGCTGGCGAGGTCCCCTTCGGCAAGGAAAAGCGCCGCATCAGCGATCTCGTCGGCTCCGGTCTTGCGCTGCAATAGGTTGAGCCGGTGCGAGATATCGGTCTCTTCCGGTCGCTGGTCATGGCTCGGCAGGATTGCGCCCGGGGCGAGGCCATAAATGCGATCGCGCGGGTCAGTGTGAGCTTTGGCTAGCATGCCGATAGCGCCATCCACGGCATGCTTGCTCATGGTATAGCTGAAGAAATCGGGATTGGTGTTGGCGAGCTTCTGATCGGTCAGCTGGATCACGCGCCGCCCGGCCTCGGTTTTCGCCGTGCGGAAGAACGCCTGTGCCATCAGGGCGGGGGATTGCGCATTGACCTGCATTGCCCTTCTATACGTCGCCGGATCGAGCCCGGTTACACCGTCATATTCGAAAACCGATGCCGAGTTCACCAGCACGCGCCAGTCGGGCAGGCGCTCGGCCAGCGCTTCGATCATCGCAACTGCTGCTGTCCCATCGGCAAGGTCGCACTGGACCGTCTCCGCAGAGGAGAGGGACGCAGCGAGCGCTTCAGCTTCTTCGGCGCTGCGGCCATAGTGGATTACCACGTGCCAACCGGTTTCGGCGAAGGCGCGGGCCAAGGCGGCCCCGATTCGCTTGGCAGCACCGGTGATAAGGACGGCGGGGCGTGTCATCGCCAAGCCTCCGAAGCGGTAGACATGGACCACTGTACAAGGGCAAGAAAATCCGGAGCGAAGAGCCTGCTTGAAGTCGCGAAGATCGACAGGTTCGGATCGGCCCTTCTCATGAAGTTACGTGGAGCATAGAATCGCTCCGTAGGAAAGATGCTTGGATGGAGCGCTATGGCCGCCGCACAGTGAGCGCGATCCAGTCTCGCATGGTCCCGTCAGCCCCCTTTCCGGGGAAGACTTCGACATTCTCTAGCCTAAAGTCCGCATCGTGATAGGCGGATTCGATCCAGTCCTGATCTGGGAAGTTGTGCAGTCGGCCGAGCAGGTCCCGCCCTTCGCCGTCGCCCAGCTTGTAGCTGGCATAGTGCCAACCGCCCGGCTTTAGCGCGCGGCAGATTGCAGACAGGAAGACCGGCAAATCGGCGCGCGAGGCATGCAACAGGCAGGCATGGGCCCAGACCGCCTCATACTCAGCCTCTACATCTAGCTCTTCGAACCGCATCACCCGCGCGCCAACATCAAAGCGTTCATTAGCCTTGCGCACCATCGCCGGAGTTCCGTCTGTCGCGTCGAGATCGAACCCGCGCTCCCTGATCCGCGCAGAATCGCGCCCGCCGCCGCAGCCCAGCTCCAGCACCCGCGCGCCCGGTTCCAATCGGTCGAGAAAAGCGTCGAGATGGCGGCTTGGGGCTTGCCCGAAGCTCAACGTGTAGCGCGGCGCATTGTCCTTGTAATAGGCAATGGTCGCCGGGTCGCTCACTCCGCTGTGGCCTCTGCAGCGGCGGCCTCACGGTCACGCTCGGCGCGGCTTTTCTTCTGGGCGGCGGTTTTCAACTGGCCGCAAGCGGCGTCGATATCGCGCCCGCGCGGGGTGCGGACAGGGGCGCTGATGCCGGCTTCGAAGATAATGTTGCTGAAGGCCCTGATCCGCTCCGGCGTCGAGCATTCATAGGCCGCGCCAGGCCAGGGGTTGAACGGTATAAGATTGACCTTGGCAGGCAGGTCATACTGCTTGAGCAGGCGGACCAGCTCATGCGCATGCTCGTCGGTGTCGTTCTTGTCCCTGAGCATGACATATTCGAAGGTGATGCGCCGGGCATTGCTGGCGCCGGGATAATCAGCGCAGGCCTGTAGCAGTTCCTCGATGCCGTATTTCTTGTTGATCGGGACGATCTCGTCGCGGATGTCCTTCGTCACCGCGTGGAGCGAAACGGCCAGGTTCACGCCGATCTCTTCGCCGCAGCGATCCATCATCGGCACCACGCCGCTGGTGGAGAGCGTGATCCGGCGCTTGGACAGGGCGAGGCCTTCGCCGTCCATCACCAGCCGCAGCGCGTTGCGGACATTGTCGAAATTGTACAGCGGCTCGCCCATGCCCATCATGACGATATTGGTCAGCAGGCGGCCATCGGCGCGGTATTCGCTTTCGTTGGCCCCGTCATCATCAGAGAGGTCGGCGAAGTCCATCTTGCCCTTGGGCCATTCGCCCAGCGCATCGCGTGCCAGCATGACCTGGCCGACGATCTCGCCCGGCGTGAGGTTGCGCACCAGCTTCATCGTGCCGGTATGGCAGAACCGGCAATTGAGCGTGCAGCCGACCTGCGAGCTGACACACAGCGTCCCGCGATCGGCATCGGGGATGAAGACCATCTCGAACTCGTGGCCGTCATCGGTAGCGAGCAGCCATTTGCGCGTCCCGTCGGTCGAATGCTGGGCCTCGACCACATTGGGCCGCCCGACCACGAACCGCTCGGCCAGCCACGGACGCATGGTCTTGGCGATATCGGTCATCGCTTCGAAATCGGTGACGCCGCGGTGGTAGAGCCAGTGGTACACTTGCTTCGAACGCAGCTTGGCCTGCTTGTCGTCCATTCCTGCTTCAAGGAACAGCTCGCGAATGCGCGCCTTCGGCAGGCCCATCAGGTCGATACGGCCATCGGCACGCGGCGTGATGTCACGCGCGACGGGAACGGGATCCACCTGTCCGGGGATCGGCATGAGTTGCGTATCGGCCATGGGAGCCGCGCATATAGTTTCGCCGAAGCGGTTTGGCTAGCGGGAGAGATCCTCGCCAAACATCACGCGGTGGCCGTCAGGCGTGCGAACGGCGAATTCGCGCATGTCCCATTCCTCGCTGGTCGGCTTCTTGATGATATCGGCGCGATCGCGGTCGATCTCGGCGAAATAGGCGTCGATGTCGTCGAACTCGATATAGCCGAAATACTGGTGGTCGCCGAGCTCCTTGGGCGGGATCGCGTCCGGGCAGCTACCGAGCATGATTGTGCAAGGGCCGCGACTGACGAAGACCCACCCGCCTAGATCGCGCAGGGAATCGAACTTCATCACATCGATCCACCAGCGGGCGGTTGCCATGGCGTCGGGCACCGCGAGCACGAAATTGAGCCCGGTGATCTTTGACCGCTTGGTCATGCTCACAACCGTGCGCAGCCAACCGTGGCGGCGTCCATTGCCGTGGCCGCACCGGTCAGGTCATAGGTGTTGGAGAATCGCCGCCCGCGGGCATCGGTGGCATTGATCACCATCTGCGCGCCAGAGCGCATCGCAGCGACAATGGCAGCATCCATCGCCTTGTCCTGCGCCCACGCATCGCCTCCACCGCCGATCAGGGCAAAGCGGCGATCGTTGATGATGAGAGTGATGTCACGCTCGGCATTGAGTGCGCGTGAGAGGCGGAAATGGACCTGCCCGCGTATCTTGCGGCGGGGCCAGGTGCCGACGCTGGCGTAGGGATCATAGTCACGCTGCATCCGGCTCGGGGCTGCCTTGGCGATGGCATAGCATCGTGGCGCGGCGGGATCGCGGAACGCGCCCCAATCGCCGAAAATGCCGAGCGAATCCTTCGCTGCAGCGGGCGCGGCAATGGCCAGGGCAAGTACAGAGGCGAGGCGCAGGTACATGCGGGGAAGATTGCCTGCCTTGCAGCTTTATGCAAGGTCTGGGGCTGCGCTGGCGAAGGAGAACATCGTGGACCTGCTCAATAATCGTAATCTCGTGTGGGACCACTATCTCGGCGACGAGAGCTGCGACGATACCTCGTTCAACTGGCCGATCGATTACCAGGGCACAGTGCTGGACGTGCGCGATGATGGCCATCTCGACGTGCTTTATCGATGGGCACCCAACGCCTATTGCCATTTTCACCGCCACACCGCGCCGACCACGTCGCTGGTACTCGAAGGCGAGCTGCACGTAACTGAAGTGATCGATGGCGAGCCGGGCGAAACGCGCGTTCGCAAGCGCGGTGACTGGGCACACCGGCCTGAGACGGAAGATCACATGGAGCGCGGCGGGCCCGATGGGGCGTTGGTGCTGTTCAGCATCTATGCGCCCGACGGGATCCTCTCGCAGAGGCTCGACAAGCAAGGCAATGTGCTTGTCAGCGTGACCATGGAAATGCTCAAGGCCCGGCAGGCTGCACTGGTCTAGTCGGAAGCGACCCCGCTGTAGGTTATCGCAAGCACTTCCCATTCCTTCTCGCCCGAGGGCAGGCGGACAGTGCGCACATCGCCTACGCTTGCGCCCTTGAGCGCGCGGGCAAGGGGGCTCGACCAGCCGATCTTTCCGCAGCTGGCGTCCTGCTCATCGTCGCCGACCAGGGTTACAACCTTTCGCCCGTCGTCTTCGTCGGCGAGTTCCACGGTGGCGCCGAAGAAACAGCGGTCCTGGTCAGGTTGCTCGGCCGGATCGATCACGCGTGAATTCTTCATCCGGCGGGCCAGGTGGGCCAGCTCGCGGTCGATCTCGCGCATGCGCTTGCGGCCATAGAGATAGTCCCCGTTCTCGCTGCGGTCGCCATTGCCGGCTGCCCAGCTCACGATTTCGACGATCTCCGGCCGTTCGGTACCCAGCAAGTGGTCATACCGCGCCTTGAGTGCGGCATAACCTGCCGGTGTTATGGGATGGGACGGCGCTGCCACGCTTCTATTTCAGGAAGTCGCCTGCCATCCGTGGCCGGCCCAAGGCTGCGCTGTCGGGATAGAGCTGCTCATAGACGGCGGCATTTTCGATCACGCGCTGGACGTAGTTCTTGGTCTCGTAGATCGGGATCCGTTCGATCCATGTGATCCAGTCGATCCCCCCGTTGCGCGGGTCGCCATTGACGCGCAGCCACTTGTTCACATTGCCGGGGCCTGCATTATAGGCAGCGACTGCCAACGGATAGCTGCCGCCGTAATAATCCATCATCCGTGCGAAATAGCCATTGCCGAGCTGGATGTTGTAGCTCGGGCTGTCGATCAGGCTCGCGCTCATATATTGCATGCCGAGCTTGCCGGCCTGTTCGCGCGCCGTGCCCGGCATCAGCTGCATCAACCCCCGCGCCCCGGCGTGGCTGATGGCGTTCTGCGCAAACTGGCTTTCCTGCCGGCTGATGGCATGAACCATCGTCCAGTCGACACCCGGCGGTAGCTGCAGGCGCGGGAATCCCTGTGCCACGAACTGGTCGAGGCCGTCGGCTCCGGCGGCCTCGGCGACATTGACTGCCAGGTCGCGCCGCCCGATCTCGCGGGCGAGGTCAGCCCGCAGCAAGTGCTCTTCTGGCGTATCGGCAGTCTGGGCGATCTCACGGTAGAACTGGATCCCGGTGCGCCACGGTGCATCGCGGGCAACCTCTTTCACCGCGCGGGTGAGGGTGGCTTGGTTGAATGCCGCGCGTTGCTCGAAACTGGGCTCCGGCACGGTCTTGCCGGCTAGCGAAGGTACCGGGCGACCCAGTTTGGCAAGGGCTAGCTGGCCGTAGAAGCGATCGGGATACGCTGCGGCTTCGCTGTAATAACGCTCCGCCTCAGCTGCTTGCCCTGCGCGCTGGGCGGCGAGCCCGGCCCAGTAGAAGCCTTTCGAGCGGGTTTGCGGGGTCTGCGCGGCGGCCCCATAGCGATAGAACAATGGTGCTGCCCGCGCGCCGTCGCCAAGGTTCCACAGCGCCTTGGTCCCTCCCAGCCACATCAGCGAGGTATAGTCGTCCCGCAGGCGATAGGCGCCCTTGCTGACGTCGTAACCGGCAGGGAACAGGTCATCTACCGACGCGGCAATTCGTGAAGCCGGGTCCGAGCCTGCCGCGCGCGCGATCCGGAGCATCTCGCCAACGAAGGTCTCGGCATCGAACGCAGGGGCATCGAAGCGCGGGCGATAGGCCAGCAACTCGATCGCGCCTGGCAAATTCCCCTTGGATCGATAGAACCGGGCGAGGTTGTAGGTATAGCCGGCATCCTGCCCGGCATTCGCCGGAGTGGCGAGGCCCGAGCTTTCGGGAGTTGCGCCCTGCGTGAGCGCAAGCCGGGCCATGAACAGCGAGCGCTCTCCGGCCGAAACATTGTTGATCTGCCTCACCGCGGCTTCTTGTTCGCCCTGCCACAGCAATGCATTCATGCGTGCGTCGTGATCACCCGACGTGAAACGCGACCCGAACAGTCCCAGCATATAGGCTTCGGACGGGCCGCTCATTTCGCCGCCACGCCACGCACCGCGGGCAATGTCGAACGCGTCGGACCGGCCAAGGGCCGCCAGGGCAAGGGCATAGCGCGCCCTGGCGTGATTGGTCAGTGGCGGGTGGCGATCGAAAAATGCCACCAGTTGCTCGGCCCCGATGGCTTCCTCGCCCAGAGATTCCTCAGCGCGGGTGCGCAAACGGTCGATTTGGGGAAAATCAGGGTAGGCAAGCACGAAGCCGGCATACTGGTCGAAAGTCAGGTCGCGTTGCCCGATCAAATATTCCCAGCGGGAGATGACCTGCGCCATCTGGCTCGGCTGGCGCGCGACGAGATCGGCGCGGGCCTGGTCCCAGCTTGCCGGGTCAGCCGACAGTCCCGGAGGGACCAGTGAAGTCGAGGCGACAAGCGCAAAAGCAAGAAAGGGCGTACGGCTCATGCTGGACATCCTGTCCCATGTCTCCTTATCAGGCGCTGAATGACGGCCATGTGCGATCATGCAGGCCAAGTTACGCGATTCCCATTGGTCACGAAAGGACCGTTAGCAATGTTTTCGGGCTCCATTCCGGCTCTGGCGACTCCTTTTCGCGACGGATCGTTCGACGAAGCGACCTTCAGGCGGCTGGTCGACTGGCAGATCGATAGCGGATCGAGCGCGCTCGTGCCTTGCGGCACGACCGGTGAAGCATCGACCCTGAGCAATGCCGAACACCACCGGGTGATCGAAGTCTGCATCGAACAGGCCGCCGGGCGCGTGCCGGTGATTGCCGGGTGCGGCAGCAACGACACGCGCAATGCGCTGCTGCATATGAATTTTTCCAAGAAGGCGGGTGCGGCGGCCGGGTTGTGCGTGGCACCCTACTACAACCGCCCGAGCCAGGCCGGATTGATTGCGCATTTCAGTTTCCTTGCTGAAAACAGCGACCTGCCGATCGTTCTTTATAACGTCCCGGGCCGTACGGTGACCGATATCGAAGACGAAACCGTGGTCGAACTGGTCACAAAGTACCCGGATAGGATTGTCGCCATCAAGGACGCCAGCGGCGACCTTTCGCGAGTGGCGGACCACCGCATGGGCATCGGGCGCGAGTTCTGCCAGCTGTCGGGCAATGACGAGCTGTGGCTCCCACATTCGGCGGCAGGGGGAAGCGGGGCGATCTCCGTTACTGCCAATGTCGCCCCTGAGCTCTGTGCGGAATTCCACGCCGCGATTGCCGCCAATGAATTGGCAAGGGCGCGTGAGCTCAACGACAAGCTGTTCCCGTTGCATTATGCGATGTTCTCGGATGCCTCGCCGGCACCGGTCAAATATGCGCTCAGCAGGGTCATGGAAGGCTTTACCGATGAAGTGCGCCTGCCGCTGGTCCCGGCCAGCGAAGCCTCGCGCAAGGCGGTCGACGAAGCGCTGGAGTTTGCCGGGTTGATCTGACGGGCGCGAAAGGGGAGGTACTTCGGTGGGTGCGCAGAAAGTCGAGATCTTCCTGCCGGAGAACGAATTTATCCGGCTCGAAGAGATCGTTGCCAGGCACTGCCGCCGGTTCTGGCGCGAAGATGTGCCGGGCGAGAATGAAAAGCTGACCTGCCTTGTCCAGCAACGCTACACCGCGCGGTTGCTGGACGAACTGGAAGATGCTTTCGGCACCGTACCCAGCCTTTCGGTCGTGGTCTCGCGGGTCGAAGCCGCCATTCCCCCCGTGATTGAGGATGCCGATACGGTCATCCCCGAACCCGGTCGCTTGCGCCCGCGCACCGCACTCGAGCGCTGGTTCAGCCGTGATCGGCTGAGCACGGACGAGCTCTATGACGATGTCGAGGAAAGCCTGCGCCTGCGGCCAAGCTATCTCATAACAGTGCTGCTCTCTTCCCTGATTGCCGGCTTGGGCATGCGCAGCGGGCAAGTGGCTGTGGTGATCGGTGCGATGGTAATTGCGCCGTTGCTGGGGCCGACGATGGGGATGGCGATGGCAGCGACGGTGGGGGACCTGAAGCTCGGGCGGAGGGCTGCTGCAACGCTGGCGGTGGGTACGCTTGTTGCCATATTCGCGGGGATGTTTGTCGGCTGGACTGTCCCTATCGATGCGACCGTGGCCGAATTGCGCAATCGCACACTTGTCCAGCCTGCGGACATCGCGCTGGCCTTGGCCTGCGGCGCTGCGGGCGTGCTAGCCTTCAGTCGGGGGACTTCGCTGTCGCTTGTGGGTGTCATGATCGCCGTCGCATTGGTCCCGCCGCTCGCTGCGTGCGGGATATTCCTTGCAACTGGTAACAACGCATTGGCGGGCGGGGCGGCCTATCTCTTCATGGTCAATCTCGTCTGTGTGAATGTGGCCGGGATCGCCACCTTCCTGTTGCAAGGATTGCCGCCGCGCAGTTGGCGTATGACCGCAGGCATCTTTGCAGTCTGGGCAGCGCTGCTACTCCTGCTGGCCTCAAGCTTGGCAGGCGTGCTCGAATTCGGCATTGCCAGCTGACATCGACTAACGGGGACACATCGTGACGCTTCGCTCATACATGTTCGTACCGCTTGCCCTAGCAGCAGCCAGCTGCGCTACAGCGCCGCAACGCGCACCCGACAGCCTTGATCGCATCGCGCGGGATTACCTCCTTCTGCAGCTTACCATTGGCGAGAAGGAAGCGGGCTATATCGACGCTTACTATGGCGACCCTTCAATCGCGGAGAAAGCCGTAGCCGAGGCCGAAGGGCAATCGCTGCCGATGTTGGAAGCACGCACCGTTGCGTTGCGGGTTAGGGCCGAACAATTTGCCGATGACGGGGTCGAAGGCACCAGCATCGAGGAACGCAGGGCACGCTTCCTGGCCGCGCAACTGGTCGCCGCGCGCACCCGGCTGAGGATGATGCGGGGGCAAGAGTTGTCATTCGTCGAAGAAGCCAAGGGGCTGTTCGGTGTCGATGTCGAACTGCCGCCGCTGGAGAGCTTCGATCCGGTCATCGCCGAAGTCGATGCGCTGGTCCCCGGCGATGGGCCTTTGTGGCAGCGACTCGAGAGCTTCTACGACAAGTTCAACATTCCGACCGACCGCCTGCAACCGGTGATGGATGCCGCGATTGCCGAGTGCAAGCGGCGCACGATTGAACACTTCCAGCTACCCGAGGGCAACAGTTTCACGCTCGCATTCGTCGCCGACAAGCCGTGGAGTGGCTACAATTATTATCAGGGCGGCTACGCGTCCAAGATCGAAATCAACACGGACCTGCCGATCCGCCTCAATCGCGCGGTCGATCTCGGCTGTCATGAAGGCTATCCGGGGCACCACGCGTTCAATGCGCTCCTTGAGAAAAATCTAGTGGCCGATCGCGGCTGGGTCGAGTTTTCGGTCTATCCGCTGTTCTCACCGCAGTCGCTCATTGCCGAGGGTTCGGCCAATTACGGTATCGATCTCGCGTTTCCCGATGGCGAGCAGCTGGCGTTCGAAATGGAGGTGCTGGCTCCGCTGGCGGGCCTGCCGACCGACGAGCTTGCTACCTACGCGAGGTTGCGCGAGGCGACGCGCGCGCTGGGATCGGCGCGTTACACCATCGTTGCCGGATATCTCGGTGGCGAAATCGGTGCTGATGAAGCCAAGCGCCTGCTTCAGAAATACCAGCTCGTTTCGCCTGAGCGGGCAGAGCAATCACTGAAGTTTTCCGATACCTACCGCAGCTACATCATCAATTATGGCCTCGGACGCGACATGGTGCAGGCAGGAGTTGAGGAAGCAGGCCCGTCACAGGAAGCACGCTGGCAGCGGATGGAACAGCTGCTCAGCGAACCGACCTTGCCTGGTGACCTCTAGGCGCAACCTTTAGACCCGCCCTTCGAAAACGGTCGCGGCGATAGGCATTTCCTTGAGCGCATCCTGTTCGACTTCGAACGGGTCGGAGTCGAGCGCAATGAAATCGGCTTTCTTGCCGGCTGCCAGCGAGCCGATCATGCTATCCATGCCGATCACTTGCGCTGCTTCAATCGTAATCGCGCGCAAGGCTTTCTCGCGCGAGAGTTGCAGGGCAGGGGCGCGAACCTTGCCGTCGATCCCCTCGCGGGTCTCGGCAATCCAGGCGAGATAGAACGGATCGATCGGTGCCATGTTGAAATCGGAATGCAGGCCCAGCGGGACGAAGTACCGCTCGAGGCTGCCCAGTCGATTCATCTGCGAAGCCCGGTCCACGCCGAGGCCCTCGCGGCCATAGGCCTCGCCCAACACACGGATATAGTTGGGCTGGGCAGAAACCATCACCGCCAGGTCCCGGATCCGCTGAATCTGTGCCTCCGTACAATAGCCCAGATGTTCCAGCGTAACCGATTGGCGCACGCGCCGCGACAATCCGGCCACGGCGTCGAGCACGAGGTCGAGGCCTTCGTCGCCATTGACATGGATATGCAGCGAAAATCCCGCATCCCAATAGCGGTTTGCCTGCTTGTGGAAGTCTTCCGGCTGAGTCAGCCACTTGCCGACATGCCCATCGGCGTAGCCGGGCGGCCCCATGCGCATGTTTTGGGCGAAGAAAGCTCCATCCGCGAACAGCTTTACGCGCCGATCGAGCAATACGGTGTCAGAGGCATACTTGCGTGCCTTCATCATCCACGCATCGAGGTCGTCAGCAGTATCCAGCTCGGCCGCCATAGGCATCAGCATCACCCGGGCAGCAGTGTCGCTGCGGCCGAAGCTGCTGGCGATGAGCCCTGCCTCGGTATCGAAACGTGCAAAGATGCCGGTCGCCATGTCGGATGTCGTGGTCACTCCACGTTCGCGCATCATCTGGTGGAGCCCGGCAAAGCCGCTGGCCATTCGCTCGGGGGCAAGCAACACCGGCTGGAGCTTGCCGATGGCGACCAGCAGGGCTGTCTCGGAGAATACGCCTGTATCGTAGTCGCCGTGCCCGGGTTCGACCTTGGCAGCCGCCATGGCAGCCTCAAACCGGGCCTTGTCGCCAAGTCCGATACGCCTCAGCCCAGCGCTGTTGGCGATGATTTCGTGAAAGCTGCGCTGCCAAACAAACAACGGCCGGTCCGGTGCGATCTCGTCCAGCTCCGCCTTGCCCAGCGGGCCATGGAACAACTCGTGGTGACCCCATGTGATCAAGGGATCAGTGACGTCTTCCTGCACCAGCTTGCGCAGTCGCGCGCGGTAAGCGTCCTGTCCGACAATGCCAGGCCAGTGGCCCGATGGAAGGTGCCACTCATCGGGTGCCAGGAATGGCAGTGCCAGCATCACGGCCGATTGCATCGGGTGGATATGCGGGTCGATGAGCCCGGGAAACAGCATCTTGTCCGCAAATCGACGGTCGACGCGGTGCTGGCGATGCCCGGTCCAGGCCGAGAGCTCATCGAGCGTGCCTGCCAAGGCCAGCACCATGCCATTGGCGACAGCCATGAAGCGGGCCTCCGGCAGGCCGCTTTCCATCGTGACGATCCGCCGCGCTTCGAACACGGTGATCTCGGTTCCTTGACCGGTGGCGGCCAGCAGCGGTGACGCCGCTATCCCGGCCAGGACGGCACGGCGGTTTGCAAGCATGCGATTGTCCCCTCTCTCGCCGGTACATTTGTCCAGCCGAGGAGAATTGGCAAGCTGCGCGTCGCGCCGGAGCCTAGTTGGGCGGGTTGTGCCGGATCACGAAATTGACCGATTCAAGCAGGGTCTGTTTGCGGGTCGCTGCGCTTGAAAGGAAATGGTCTTCGCCTTCCAATGTGACGAAGGACACATCCTTGCCCGCATCCGCCAGCGCATCTTCCATTCGCAATCCCTGCTCGTAAGGCACCCTTGTATCGTCACGTCCGTGGATGATCAGGACCGGCGCATCGGCCCGGTCGGCCAGCTTGGTCGGTGACAGGGCATCGAGATCGGCATCCTTGCCGAAGTACTGTTCGACCGAGTTGCGGAAGATCGTCCGGCTGCCGGTCAATGCGTCACGAAACATGGTGCGCAGATCAGCAACACCATTCACGGAAACCGCACACCGATAGATGTCGTTCTGCAGGGTTACGCCAGCCAGAGCCGCGTAGCCGCCATAGCTCGCCCCTACGATGCAGGCACGTCGGGCGTCGGCAATGCCCGCCTCGGCCAAAGCTGCCAGCCCGTCGGAGATATCGGTCTGCATCTTGCGGCCCCATTCGCCGTCGCCCGCCGCACGGAATGCTTCGCCCTTGTGGGTCGAGCCGCGGAAGTTGGGTTGCAGCACGGCATAACCGCGCGAAGCGAACGCTTGCGCCCACCAGTCGAACACCGGGCTGTCGTGGGCGGTTGGGCCGCCATGCGGCATGACAACGACTGGCAAACCCTTTGCCGGCTTGCCTGGGGGCAACGTAAGGATCGCATCCATTTCAAGCCCGTCGGAGGCAGAATATTCGAAGGTGCTGATCTTGCCGATGGCCGGTCCCTGGATGGCCGGTCGCTCCAGCCCCATCAACATGCGTTGCCCGGTAGTGGTGTCGACCCGGTACCAGCTGCCGCTATCGTAGTTGCCGCTTGTGCGCACGATCACCGTGCCCATGTCAGGTGTATTGTCGGCAAGTGTTTGGTGGACACGCGAAAACAGGCCGAGAGTCTTCTCAAGTGTTTCTTCGGTTGCCGCATCGGCCATGCGCACGTCTCCCCACGGCGTGATCGCGCCCAGCACTCGCCCGTCGTAGGAATTGCGGATCCATTGCCGAACGCGAACATCGTAGACCTCGGTTGCCTCACCTCCGTTCAATGGCACTTCGTAGCGAACAGCGCTTTCCTCGTCCTCGTTGAAGGTGGAATAGATGATCGTATCGCCACCGGCACCGAGCCCGACAAGGCCGATCGAGCCGCGCGGGGAATTCCCCGAGGCAATACGCTGGCCGCTTGGCCCCTCGATCTTCCAGTCGCCATTTTCGTAGTTGGTTTCCAGCGTGGCAGCGACCTTGCCATTTGCGCCGACTTGCCAGTCACGCCCGATGGGATACTGGCTGGGGTAGGCGACCTGGTTGGCCTTGCCGGTCGTCAGGTCGACCGCGAACAGCGCAGGATTGCCATTGAGGATGCGCTCGCCTTCGCCTGATGAGCGCCCTTTCATGAAACCCCCGAAATAGCCAAGCCAGCGCCCGTCAACCTGCCGCACGCCATGGTATCCAACGATGGCATTGGCGATGTTGCGCTGGTTGGCGAAGACGGAGATGATTTCGCCATTGGGATCGAGCGGGATGACATTGGCGCGGAACCACTCGCGCTTGCGGTTGCCATACAGCCGTCCGACGCGCCCGGTCTCACTACGCACCAACAGGATGGCGCTGTCGCCGACCCATTCGATCCAGCGCACCTTGGTATCGCCGATCACGAAGCGCTGCACCGGAGCCCCGGTGGCATCGAACACCAGCACCTGCCGTTCACCGCCAACGGTCATGACCATCGCGCTGAAGCGACCGGTCGGCGAAATCTCTGCGCTCTCAACGGCCTCGAGATCGCCGTAGGCTTCGAGTGGCGGAGCGGGCTGTTGTGCATGTAGCGGCAGGGACATTGCGGCCCCGGCAAAGGCAGAGAGGGCACGGGCGATACGACGGTTCATGATGGAGGGGACCCCAAGTCAGATATTCAAGCGAAATCAAGGTGCCCAAGTTGCAGGTGAATGCAACGGCTATGTTGCAATGCAGACGATCACCCCCTTTCCCTCTGCTATACAAGTCCCTACATGCGCGCAGCTTATGGCCCGTCCCAAACCCGAAACATTCGACAAGCAGAAGACCGTCGCCGAGAACCGGCGCGCGCGGTTCGACTATGCCGTCGAGGACAAGTTCGAAGCGGGGCTCGCCCTGCAGGGGACCGAAGTCAAGGCGTTGCGGGCCGGCGAAGCGAGCATTGCCGAAAGCTATGCCGAGGTTCGCGACGGGCAGGCCTGGCTGATCAATGCCAATATCCCCGAATACAGCCATGGCAACCGGCTCAATCACGAACCGCGCCGCCCACGCAAGCTGTTGCTTCATGCCCGCGAGATCGAACGCCTGCTGGGCGCGGTCGAGCGCAAAGGTATGACGCTGATACCCCTGTGTATCTACTTCAATTCCAAGGGGCGGGCCAAGGTCGAACTGGGCCTCGCCAAGGGTCGCCAGTCGCAGGACAAGCGTGCCTATATCAAGGATCGTGACTGGAAACGCGACAAGGCCCGCATCCTGCGCGACAAAGGATAATTTCTTCGCGCCTGATTCAGCATCTGGCTATCCTTTCGATGCTACCCATATCGCATTCAAGACACGGTCGGCGGAAACCCGCCGCCGCGCGCTTGCTTAACGCACAGGGTGAGCGCATGGGCACCGAAGAGACGATGAGCAGCAACAAGACTTTCCTGGCTGACCTGCTCCGGCGCTATTTGCCGGCCATGCCTTCGCGCGAGGAGATGGCAGGGAACAAGTATCTCAGGCCCATCGCGCATCGTTTCCTCAGCCCCGAACTGTGGCGCTTCACGCGCCGCTCTGTTCCCCGCGGTGTGGCGCTGGGCCTCTTTTGCGGCTTCATCATCCCGATCGGGCAGATTTTTCTCGCAGCATTCATGGCGCTCCCGGCGCGGGCGAATGTCCCGTTGGCGGCGCTGGTGACATTCATCACCAATCCCTTCACCTTTCCGTTCTGGGTCGTAGTGGCGAAGAACGTTGGTGAACTGGTGCTCAACATCGACGTTGCCATGGGGGTCGGCGCAGCCGGTCAACTGGCCGATGACGGCGGTTGGCTGGCACAGGGTTTCGAACTGGCAGGAGTCACGGCCTTTGGTTTCGTTGTCCTGGCGGTTGTCAGTGCGGCGCTCGGTTTTCTTTTCTCCGGCTGGTTCTGGCGCTGGGTAGTGCATCGCAAGCGCGCCAGGCGGCTGAAGAAGATGGAGCAGCGCCTCAACCAGAGGCTGGAAGCGAAGCAGGGATGAGCGAAACGCCATCGGCATCGCGGGCGGTGGCCCTGTCGCCTTTCTGGGCGGGCCTTGCGCTGGCGCTGGTGGCAAGCATTGCTGCCGTCTGGTTCCTGAGCGGCTTGCCCCTGCTTACAGTGGCTTATGCGGGCGGCCTCGCGACCTTGCTGGCGCTGGGGATTGCGCTCCAAAGAATGCGTCCGGCGGCAGCGCAGGATGGCTTGGCACCGCCGGACTGGTCGGTGACCGTGGCGGCTATCGAGCGGCCCGATATGGCTGTTGCCATTACCGACCGCGCCAATCGGCTGGTTTGCGCGAGTGCGCTGTTCGCCGATCAGTTCGGTGTCGCCAAAGCCCCCCCCAATTTGCAGGTCGATGGTCCTTCGCTGGAAGCGCTTACCCGGCTGGCGCGTGAAGCATGGCGCGATGGCACTGCCACTCTCGACAAGGCGACTGCGGCGGACGGAGCGCGCAGCTGGCAGGTCGGGGCCGAGCGGGCCGGGCGGGGCGACGATTATTTGGTCTGGCGGTTCCGTTCACTTGCAGCGGAAGACACTGCAGGAACCTATGCTGCCCAGATTGCCGGAGACTTCGGCATGATGCTTTCGCGTGCCGGCGTCGAGGCAGCCTTGGTCGCGCCCGACGGTACCATCAGGGCAGCCGGTCCCGGTTTTGCCGAGCGGGCGACCGGCGATGCAAAGGCCACGCTGGCGGGGCAGGAATTCGTCTCCCTGCTGCGGACGGACGAGAAAGACCGCATTTTCTTTGCTCGCGAAGGTAAGGACGGGACGCCGCACCAATTGCTGCATGTTCCCCTCAACGATCCGCACGACACGGCCGGTGCAGGGGCTGACCAAGCGCCATCGCTGATGTTGCTGATGGAGCCCGGGGTGGCCATTGGGGCGAGCGATGAAGGCGGCACCGGCAATGCCACCCCGCAGCTGGAGGCGCTGATCGGGGCGCTGCCACTCGGGCTCGCGATGACCGATCGCGATGGGCGTTTCCTGTTTGCCAACCCTCCGTTCTTGCGCGCGATCGGACGCGAAGAGCAGGGATTGCCACAGTATCCGAGCGATCTTGCGGTAAAGGATGACAAGGGCGCGCTGGCTGATGCCGTACGACGCCACGCCAAAGGACCGTCGAACAGCGGCGACATGGCAGTGCGGCTCAAGATTGCTCCGGAAGAACCCGTATCACTCGGCCTTGCAGGGGTACGCGGGCTGGGCGATGCGGCGGTGTTGTTGAGCCTTGCCGACAGCTCCGAGGAGACCAAGCTCAAGCGCCAGGTGGCGCAGGCGACGAAGATGCAGGCGGTTGGCCAGTTGGCTGGCGGCGTAGCACATGATTTCAACAATGTGCTGACCGCCATTATCGGATATTGTGACCTGATGCTGCTGCGCCATACGCCGGGTGACAGCGATTATGACGACATCCAGCAGATACTTGCCAATTCCAATCGCGCGGCGTCGCTGACGCGGCAATTGCTGGCCTTCAGCCGCCAGCAGACGCTGCGCCCTGAAGTGCTGCAGCTGCCCGACGTGGTGAGTGAAGTGAGCCAGCTGCTCAAGCGACTGGTGGGCGAAAAGATCGAGTTCAGTGTACGACACGATCGCGACCTGGGGCCGGTCAGGGCCGATCCGCGGCAGCTGGAGCAGGTCATTATCAACCTCGCCGTAAATGCCCGTGACGCCATTCTTGCCTCCGGTGCGATGAAGCGGCGCCTGACCATGGCGACCAGGCGCGTGGCGGCGCGGGACGTGCGCGCCATGGGGTCGGACATCCTACCCGTTGGCGATTACACCGCGCTGATCGTGCAGGACACCGGCGGCGGCATCCCGGACGAAGTGCTACCCAAGATCTTCGAACCCTTCTTTACCACCAAGGAGCAGGGGAAGGGCACCGGCCTCGGACTTTCGACAGTCTATGGCATTATCAAGCAGTCGGGTGGGTTCATCTTTGCCGACAATATCGCCGGTGCCGACGGACAGCCTGCCGGTGCCCGCTTTACGATCTACCTGCCGGTCCACAACGGGGTCGTTCCTGAAAGCGAGCGACAGGACGATTCCAGCGAGGCACCGAGCAACTGGTCAGGTGGAGGCCGGGTGCTGCTGGTCGAGGATGAAGACATGGTCCGCGCGGTCGCCGAACGGGCGCTGACGCGGGCGGGTTATACCGTCACTGCGGCCGATGACGGCGAGACCGGGCTGGCTGCTATTGCCAATGGCGGCGAATTCGACCTGGTTGTGTCCGACGTGGTCATGCCGGGCATGGATGGACCGGCCATGGCGCGGGCAATCCGCAATGTCGCTCCTGAATTACCGTTCCTGTTCATGTCCGGCTATGCTGAAGAGCAGTTGCGCAACGACATCGATATCGACAACATGCATTTCATCGCCAAGCCTTTCAGCGTGCAGCAGATTTCGCAGAAGGTCGGCGAAGTGATGGAGAAGGCCAAGGCCTGATCAGGCGAATGATACAAAGTTACATTCAGGTGAGGTAAAGCTGGGGGTCGCATCTTTGCCCTGAATTGCACGAGGAACTCGATTGGGGAGGGACAGATGAAATTTCCGCTTCGCTTTGCCGCTGTAGCCACGCTGGCGCTGGCTGCCGGTGCAGCTGCACAGAGCGCTGACGAAGAGACCGCACAAGGCGATGTCTCCGTCACCATCTACAACAACGATGTGGCGCTGGTGCAGGATATCCGCCAGCTTGATATCCAGCGCGGGCGCAGCAAGGTCGAATTCCCCGATGTCTCGGCCCGCATCCGTCCGCAGACGTTGAGTTTCGCGGCTGCCGATACTGCGATTATCGAGCAGAATTTCGATTTCGACATCCTCACTCCACAGAAGATGATGGAGAAGGCCATCGGCCAGACTGTCACACTGGTGCGGACCAACCCGGCGACCGGGCAGGAAACCCGCGAGCGGGCCGAAGTGCTTTCGACCGCAGGCGGCGTGGTGGTACGGATCGGCAGCCGGATCGAAGTGCTGCGCGACGATGGCCTGCCGGTGCGTGTGGTCTTTGACAGGGTTCCGCCGAACCTGCGCGCAAGGCCCACGCTTTCAGTCAACCTCGACTCGACTCGCTCGGGCCGCCGACCGGCGCAGATCCGCTATTTGACGTCCGGGCTCGACTGGGAGGCCGATTATGTCGCGCTCTATAATGAAGGCGACGGCACGATCGACATGCAGGGCTGGGTGACGCTGAACAATAGCACCGGCACTACCTTCACCCGAGCCAACACGCTGCTGGTCGCGGGCAATCCCAACGGCAGCGGTCGCAGCTTCGGTTCGTCGTCTTCGCGTGGCATGGTCCGCCCCGGATCGGAGGCAGCCGACCGCGAACAATTGGGCGATTTCTATCTCTATCCGATCAGTGGTCGTACGACGATCGCCAATAACCAGACCAAGCAGGTCAGCTTCCTCGATGTCCAAGGCGTCGCCGCTCGCAAGGTCTATGCCCGCACGGTCGGCTGGATGCAAAACGATGGTCGCCCTGTGAATGCCTCGAGCGAGATTGCATTTTCCTCTTCGCGTGACGGAGGCCTGGGCGATGCGCTGCCTGCCGGGACGGTTCGTTTCTACCAGCGCGATAGTCGCGGCACGCCGCAATTCATCGGCGAGAACGGGATCGGTCACACGCCGATGGGCAGCGAGCTCAGCCTGCGTACCGGCGATGCTTTCGACATCTTTGTGCAGGCAGAGGTCGAAAAGCGCGAGACAATCACCAGCGCCGATTGGGAACGCTCCGCACGCTATCGTGTGATCCGCGAAGGTCAGGAAGTCGAGCGCGTCGATGTCGAGCGGCCCAAGCGATATTACCGCACGACGATGCGATACAAACTCACCAACGCCAAGAACACGCCGGTCAATGTGGACCTGGTCCAGGCCGGGCTTGATCGCGGATGGTGGGGCAATGATTTCCGTGTCGTGAGCGAAGATATAGCCGGCACGCAAATCAATAACGATCGCCGAAAATGGGTCGTGTCGGTGCCGGCCGAGGGCGAGCGCACCGTCCGCGTCACTTTCGAAACTCGCTGGTAGGAGTGGGCCGATGAGGCGGCTTGCCTCTTTCCTCCTCGCCGCCGCGGCGGTTACCTTGCCAGCCCATCCGGCACTGGCGCGGGAAACCGTCGATGCGTCGGATCCGCAAGGGCTTTCCGTCACGATCTATCGTGATCCGTCTCGCGGCGAATACCAGGCCATGAACCCTGGTTGGCCGCGCGGTTTCGCCATGATCAGTGAGACTCGCAGTGTCACTCTGCCGCCGGGTGAATCGACAATCCGCTTCACCGGGGTGGCGGAAGGCATGGTGGCGGTCAGTGCGATCGTGACTGGGCTGCCCGGCGGGACCATCGAGAAGAACCGCGATGCCGATTTGCTGAGCCCGGCGGCATTGGTCGATGGCACGCTGGGCAACCGTGTTCGCATTACCCGGACCAATCCGGGAACAGGGGCGCAGACCAGCGAACAGGCCATCGTTCGCACTCGTGCCGATGGCGGCATCGTGCTGCAGACGCAGGACGGTTATGAAGCGGTGCGCTGCTCGGGTCTGCCTGAAGGCCTTGCGTTCGACCGCGTACCAGCCGGGCTCTCTGCCAAGCCTGTGTTCTCTATCAATACCAACAGCGATAGCGGCGGAACCTTTACTGTTACGCTCACCTATCTTGCCTGGGGCTTCGACTGGGAAGCGCACTATGTCGGCACGCTGGATGAGGGTGGGGCACGTGGCAAGGTCCGCATGCGGCTGATGAGCTGGCTCACCCTGCTCAACGATAACGGCCAGAGTTTCCCGGATGCCGAGCTGATGGCAGTGGCGGGCACGCTCAATATCGAAAGCAATTTCGAACAGCTGTCCGATCCTCCCACGGCAAGACCGCTGCGGCTGACCTGCTATCCCATCGGCAGCACTGCGCGCGGATCGCCGGTGCCGAACTACGACCCGCGCTATCCGCCGCCCCCTCCGCCGCCGCCTATGGCACCAATGATGGAATCGGCCATGGCCGACGGCATCATGGTCACAGGTGCCCGCATGCAGCAGAAGTCGGTCGTCGGCATGGTGGCGCAGGAAGAGCAATTGGGCGACCTGAAGCTCTACCGTGTCCCGGAAGCGATTACCGTCAATGCCAAGGGGCTGAAGCAGGTTGCCTTCCTCGACAAGGACAAGGTCGAGGGCGAATACGTCTACACTCTGCGCTGTGACCCGTGGAACTTGCCTAACCGGTTCGAGATGCAGGAGTGGTCACCGCAGCCCGCCGACATCGTGTTCGAAACCGTCAATGACGAGGAGCACGGGCTGGGCGTCGCCCTGCCCACCGGCGGCCTTACGCTGTTCGAACCGAGCGCGTTCGGCGACCAGCTCGTCGCTGAGAATCGCCTGCGCGATTATGCGGAAGGCCAGGACGTCGAGATCGATCTGGGCCAGAGCTCGATGGTGTTCGGTGCTTGCGGGCGCGAGCTGGAAGAACGCCCGGCGGATCGCCTCGGTGAATGGGTGACCGTGGGTGCCCGGCTCAGCAATGCCCGTAATGGCAGCGTGCGTATGCGGCTGTTGCTTGGCAGCACGGCTCAGTGGGAAATCCGGCAGGGGCGCAGGGCGCTCAAGACCAAGGACGGGGATTTCATCCTCGAACTCAAGTTGCGACCCGGCGAAGAACGCGAAGTGCGTTGGGACGTTCGCATGCCCGCCACTGGCGAGGGCGACGCATGATCCGCTCCGTACCAGCGAGATAGATCCGTTCCGAACAAATCTTTTTGTTCCGCTCTTGTTCTTTTGGAACAAACGCGGTACATACCTCAACAGTTGAAAGGCAAACGAGTGCCGGTGGCAACTGACGAAGGGGTATGACATGGCTGCGGAACTGAAACTGGTAGACAAGGAATCCAACGTGGACCGTCAGAAGGCGCTTGACGCAGCACTCGCCCAGATCGACCGCGCATTCGGCAAGGGTTCGGCGATGAAGCTGGGCTCGAAAGAAGCGATGAATGTCGAATCGATTTCGACCGGCTCGCTCGGCCTCGATATCGCGCTTGGCATCGGTGGCCTGCCCAAGGGGCGGGTGATCGAAGTCTATGGCCCGGAAAGTTCGGGCAAGACCACGCTGGCCCTGCATGTGATTGCTGAAGCGCAGAAGGCTGGCGGCACAGCAGCCTTTGTAGATGCCGAGCATGCGCTCGACCCGGTCTATGCCAAGAAGCTGGGCGTCGATATCGACGAATTGATCGTGTCGCAGCCCGATACCGGCGAGCAGGCGCTCGAGATCACCGATACGCTGGTGCGTTCGAATGCGATCGACGTGCTGGTGGTCGATTCGGTTGCCGCGTTGGTGCCGCGGGCGGAAATCGAAGGCGAGATGGGCGACAGCCACGTTGGCCTGCAGGCGCGCCTGATGTCGCAGTCGCTGCGCAAGCTGACCGGCTCGATCAACCGCAGCAAGTGCATGGTGATTTTCATCAACCAGCTGCGCATGAAGATCGGCGTGATGTACGGCAATCCGGAAACGACAACCGGTGGCAATGCGCTCAAGTTCTATGCTTCGGTTCGCCTGGACATCCGCCGCACCGGCCAGATCAAGGATCGCGACGAGGTCGTCGGCAACTCGACCCGCGTCAAGGTGGTCAAGAACAAGGTTGCCCCGCCGTTCAAGCAGGTCGAATTCGACATCATGTATGGCGAGGGCATCTCCAAGATCGGCGAAATCCTCGACCTGGGTGTCAAGGCCGGGATCGTGGAGAAGTCAGGCTCGTGGTTCAGCTATGACAGCATCCGCATCGGGCAGGGGCGTGAGAACGCCAAGACCTATCTCAAGGAAAACCCGGAAATTTGCGACAAGTTGGAAGCCGCCATTCGCGGTAAAACCGACGAGGTCGCCGAGGAGATGATGGCCGGTCCTGACGCGGAGGACTGAGACGCTCTTCTCAAGCGGGTGCCGCTGCGGGTTCGACTCCCATTTCATGCACCCGAACACATGGATCGCCGGCGCGGATGCCCCGAAGTCCGCGCCGGCTTTTCCGTTGGTTCTTGCAGCTTGGCCCAGGGCCGCTAACGCGACAATATCGAGGATCGCCGCCGAACCGATCCGGGCAAGTAAGTGGCCGGGACGCCAGCGAGGAGATGAGCGGATGACCGACAAGGCAGCCTGGGAAGGTCGAGTTGGAATGACCTGGGCCACGCACTGGTCGCGCACCGACCGAAGTTTCACCGGTCTCACCGATCTGTTGCTGGCGAGGGCCAGTGCCCGGCCGATTGAGCGGGTGCTGGATATCGGCTGCGGGGCAGGGGAGCTATCGCTGGCTCTCGCACGCGCGCATCCTGCGGCCGAGATCGTCGGTGTGGACGTCAGCGAAGATCTTGTTGCAGTGGCGCGTGAACGAGGAGCAAAACTTCCCAATGTCGGCTTTGAACTCGGCGATGCCGCGATCTGGCAACGCGAGGGATTCTCACCCGATTTGCTGGTTTCCCGCCACGGGGTGATGTTCTTCGACGATCCTGTCGCTGCCTTCTCGCATCTTCACGGTATCGCGGCAGTCGATGGACGGCTTGTCTTCAGTTGCTTCCGGGCGGTGTCGGAGAATCTTTGGGCGCAGGATGTTGTCGGCCTCCTCCCGCCCGGTAGTGATGAACCGGGTGATCCGTTTGCACCGGGCCCTTTCGCATTTTCCGATGCAACCCGCGTCGAAGCCATCCTCACCAAGGCAGGTTGGCTCGATGTCACGATCGAATCCGTCGATTTCGCTTTCGTGGTGGGCGCAGGAGAAGACCCGATAGAAGATGCCCTGGCCTATTTCGCAGTTATCGGTCCGGCCGCGCGCGCAGCTTCGCAGCTGGGGGATGCCGAGAAGGAGCGCTTCCAAGCCAGGCTGAGGCGCTATCTCAAACGCCATGCCAGCGGTTCGATCGTCGCGTTGAAAGCCGGAGCCTGGATTGTGGCGGCCACCAAGGGCTGACAATGCCGCTCAGGTCCTCAGCGTGCTCGTCCTCAGCTTCGGTTTATGAGAGAGACCCGCTTCTTCCTGGATCATATCGCGGAACTCGTCGCGCTTTTCGTGGATGGAGGCAATCACCGGGCCCATCGGGACGCCGATATCTGCCAGGACAGCTTCCGAAAGCTGCAACGAACTCTCCAGCTGCTCCGGTACGGCATGGCTGGCACCTGCGCGATAGAGTTCTGCGGCATGCTGGCTGTCCCGGGCACGGGAAACAATCAGCAGCTCTGGGTGATCGGTGCGCAATTTTCGAGTCAGGCGTTCGGCCAGCACCGGCTCGTCCATCGTCAGTACGACTGCAGGTGAAATTTCGACTCCCAGCCGGCTGAGCGCATCGCCGCGACTGGCATCGCCGAAAACGGCATGATAGCCTTTCCTGCGGGCACTGGAAATGAGGTCGGCGTCGCTATCGATTGCGACATAGGCGCGGTCATGCGCCTTGAGCATGTCTGCCACCAACATCCCGACGCGCCCGATCCCGATAATGATGACGCGCGGCACGTCGTCATCGACATCGTCGGTAACCGGCACCGGCTCAACCCGCCGCCCGATGGCACGACCGAGCATGGCGAGCAGCGGCGTGATGGTAAGGCCGATGGCTGTGACGATCTGCCAGAACTGTGCGGTGCCGGGCTGGATCAGCATGGCCGAGCCGGCAGCCGACATCACGATCAGTGTGGTTTCCGACGGGCTTGCCATCAGGATCCCGGTTTCCGCAGCGGTCGAGCGGCGCGCACCCATCAAACGCAGCAACATGCCAGTGACCAGCGCCTTGAACACAAGCACCAGCATGACGGCGGCGAGTATCGTCCAAAGGTGCTCCCAAATGCTGGAAAGATCGATACTCATGCCGACTGTGATCAGGAACACACCGAGCGCGAGTCCCTTGAACGGCTCCATGATCGATTCGACTTCGCTGTGGTATTCGGTTTCCGCGATCAGCAACCCGGCGATGAGGGCGCCGACGATGGGCGAGAGGCCGGTCACTGCGGTTGCCAGGCTCGCTCCGATGACGACCAGCAACGAGGCGGCGAGAAACAACTCGGGGCTCTTGGTTCGCGCCGCTTGCGCAAACAGGCGGGGCAGGGCGATCCGGCCGAGCACGAGCAGGGCAACGATCACGAGGCCGCCTTGCCACAGCGTATCGACCAGCCCGCTGACACCATCGCTCTGTGCATAAGGGGCGAGCGCACCGAGGATGAAAATGATCGGCACGATCATGATATCTTCGAACAACAGCATGGAAAGGGCTGCGCGGCCGACAGGTGACTTGGTTCCGGAAATAGGCAGCACGATCGCAGTCGATGAGAATGCCAGCGCAAAGCCAAGTGCAAGTGCCCCGGTCCAGTATTGGCCCATCATGGCAAGCACGGCAGCGATACAGCTGCCGATGACCAGCAATTCCATGGCACCAAGGCCGAACACCAGCTTGCGCAAGGTCCATAATCGCTTGAACGACAGTTCAAGCCCGATGGCGAACAGCAGCAATATGATCCCGAATTCGGCAAACGGCGCCAACCCTTCCGGATCTGATATGGTTATGTGTTTCAGCCAGTCGTATTCATACACCCAGGCCCCCAGGCCGAAGGGTCCGACAGCGATTCCGATCAGAATGAATCCGATTACGGGAGTGATCTTGAAGCGAGTGAAAACCGGAATCACGATCCCGGCCGAGCCGAGGATCACCAGCGCGTCGGAAAGGACTGGGGAGAGTTCGAGTTCACCGGCCATGCACCACCTATAGCGCGTGAACGGCGCAGGTCACGGGCCGATTGGCGGCGTCAGCCCTGTTAGCCTCCGCGTCCGCCATGCGGACCGGCCGACGGTGCCTCGCTGTCTTCGCCAATGCGCGGCGAAACCTGTCCCACGCGCTTATCCCATTCGATGCGGTAAAGGTCGAAGCGGCGATCGGCGAGGTTCTGCACGGTGCCTTCCGCCCGGGCCCAGCTGAGATCAGCGAGATTGACGTCGCTAATGGTCAACGTCTCGACATTCTCGCTGGCTTCCGCTGCGATGCCGTCGCGGGCAAACGGGAAATCGCAGGGTGTCAGGATGCAGCTTTGCGCGTACTGGATGTCCATGTTCGCGACGTTAGGCAGGTTCCCGACATTGCCGCTCATCACGACATAGCACTGGTTCTCGATTGCCCGTGCCTGTGCGCAATATCGCACGCGCATATAGCCCTGGCGGCTATCGGTGCAGAAGGGCACGAAGATGATTCGCGCGCCTTCGTCGACCAGCCGACGAGCGAGCTCGGGAAATTCGCTGTCATAACAAATCAACACCCCGATCGGTCCGCAATCTGTCTGGATCGCATCGATCGTGTCGCCGCCCTTTATGTTCCACCAATAGGCTTCGTTGGGGGTGGGGTGAATCTTTTCCTGGGCATGGACCGAACCATCGCGCAGGCAGACATAGGCGACATTGTGGATGTCGCCGTCGTCCATCCGGGTCGGGTGCGACCCGCCGATGATGTTGATGTTGTAATTGAGCGCGAACTCGCTGAGCTGGGTGCGCAGGCGCGGCGTGTAGCGGCTTAGGGCTTCAATGGCTTCGGCGGGATTGAGTTCCTTTTCCTCGGCGCTCAGCAGCATCAAAGTGAAGAGCTCGGGAAAGACGATGAAGTCTGCCTCGTAATCGGCTGCAACATCGACGAAATACTCCACCTGGCGCATGAACTCATCGAAGTCGGAGACCGCGCGGGCCTGCAACTGGCAGGTCGCAATGCGGACGCTTTCGACATCGCGCGGTACCCGGTGCTTGGGCGGGGCATCGCTATCGACGTAGGGGTTGCGCCACACCATCCGCACGGCATTGGCTTTCGAGGCCTTGTCCTCGGGCAAGTAGCCCTCGAGGATCCCCTGCGGTTCGAACCCGTTGGCAAGCTGGAAACGCAGTACGGGGTCGTGGATCTTCCCTTCCAGCAACATTTCCAGATAGTCTTGCGGCGTGTCCGCTCGGTTGCGCTTGCGACGGGTAGCGCGGGCAAAACCGGGCATGCGACCGCCGAATACGATACCGGTCAGGTCGAGGCGTTCGGCGAGTGCGCGGCGCTCTTCGTACAGCCGCCGCCCGATCCGGGTGCCACGGGTCTTGGGATCGACGCACATCTCGTAACCATAGAGCCAGTCGCCCTTGGCATTATGGCGGCTGCCAAAACCGTTGCCTGTCACTTCGTCCCAGCTGTGATCTGAAAAAGCGACTCGTTCGCTCAGCCGCATGGAGGCGCAATAGCCCACCAGCTTCCCGTCCAGCTTGGCGACGAAGCAACCGTCCGGGTAATTGTTGATCTGGCCTCTGATCTCGCCGTGGGTATAGGCGGGCAAGTCATCATAGGCGCGGCGCACGAGGTCGGCGATGGCGCGCACGTCAGACAGCTTGGCCTGTCGAACCTCGAGACGGGCTTTGGCGCGGGTGTCGGTCATGGCGTCTTGGTAGTCCCCGGAATCGAAAAGGGCGACCCATCGCTTGGATAGGTCGCCCTTGATTTACGCAGTCGCGGAAGAGCGGTTCCGGGCTCAGGCCCAGTTCGCCATTTCCTTCTCGAGGTTGGTCACGATTGCCTCGAAGAACTGCTCGGTGGTGAGCCAGTTCTGGTTCGGACCGATCAGCAGCGCGAGATCCTTTGTCATCGATCCGCTTTCTACCGTCTTGATGCAGACCCGCTCAAGCGTTTCGGCAAAGCGTACGACATCGGGCGTGTCGTCGAACTTGCCGCGATACATCAGGCCGCGGGTCCAGGCGAAGATCGAGGCGATCGGGTTTGTCGAGGTCGCCTTGCCCTGCTGGTGCTGGCGGTAGTGGCGGGTAACAGTGCCGTGGGCAGCTTCTGCCTCAACCGTCTTGCCATCGGGCGTCATCAGCACCGAGGTCATCAGCCCGAGCGAGCCGAAGCCCTGCGCGACGGTGTCAGACTGGACGTCGCCATCGTAGTTCTTGCAGGCCCACACGAACTTGCCGTTCCACTTGAGCGCCGATGCGACCATGTCGTCGATCAGGCGGTGTTCGTAGACGATACCGGCTTCCTTGAACTTCTCAGCGAAGCCTTCGGTGTCGAACACTTCCTGGAACAAGTCCTTGAAGCGGCCGTCATAGGCTTTCATGATGGTGTTCTTGGTGCTGAGGTACACCGGCCAACCGAGGTTCAAGCCGTAATTGAAGCTGGCGCGGGCGAAGTCGCGAATCGAATCGTCGAGGTTGTACATCGCCATGGCGACACCCGCACTCGGGAAGTCGAACACCTTGAGGTCGATTTCCTGACCGTCTTCACCCTTGAAAACGAGGCGGAGCTCGCCCGGGCCGGGGATCAGCGTATCGGTGGCGCGGTACTGGTCACCAAAGGCATGACGGCCGACCACGATCGGGTCGGTCCAGCCCGGCACCAGCCGCGGCACGTTGTCGATCACGATCGGCTCACGGAAGACAACGCCGCCCAGGATGTTGCGGATCGTGCCGTTGGGCGACTTCCACATCTTCTTGAGGTGGAATTCCTCGACGCGAGCTTCGTCCGGCGTGATCGTGGCGCACTTCACGCCCACACCATACTGCTTGATGGCATTGGCAGCATCGACGGTGATCTGGTCATCGGTCTCGTCACGCTTCTCGACCGAGAGATCGTAGTACTTCAGGTCGACATCGAGATAAGGCAGGATCAGCCGTTCGCGGATCCACTGCCAGATGATCTTCGTCATTTCGTCGCCGTCGAGCTCGACGACCGGGTTTTTCACCTTGATTTTCTGCATGGTGTGCCTGTTGCCTCTTAGCGGGTGTTCCTAAGTTGGCCGCGCTTTAGCAGAGGGGGGCGTTGACGCAAGGTTAGCGCTGCCTTGTTGTGCCTCAGGTGCCGGCGGATGCATACGCAGCCTTGGCTTTCCTCGCTCCCTTCGGTCGCTGCGGGCGGGCGGATGCCCGCCGCCCGGCGTCTGAGGGACAATAACAAGGAGGCGATGGTGGGCGTACCAAGGTTCGAACTTGGGACCCCTACGATGTCAACATAGTGCTCTACCACTGAGCTATACGCCCGCACCATCGGTTTGCCGTGCTTCTCGGCAGGAGCGGCCCTTTAGCGAGGCCACCGGCACCGTGCAAGGGGTTAAACGCGCGCCTGCTCGCGATCTTCGAAGACACGCTCCACTTCCAGCACCAGGTCGCGCAGGTGGAACGGTTTCGACAGCACCTTGGCTTGCGGCTGGTCGCGGCTGGCCTTGAGCGACACGGCGGCGAATCCGGTGATGAACATCACCTTGGTCCGTGGACTCACTTCATTGCAGCGCTGGGCCAGTTCGATTCCGTCCATTTCCGGCATGACTATGTCGGACAGGAGCAGGTCGAAGTGCTCCGATTCGAGCGCCGGCAAGGCGGCCGTGCCCCGGTCGACCGAGACGACTTCATATCCGGCATTTTCCAGCGCCCGGGAGAGGTAGGTCCGCATGGCCTCCTCATCTTCGGCGAGCAGGATGCGACGCGAAGGCAGGGTGTTCTCCATGCAGCGCGCTATAGCGCCAATCGCTTAAGAAATCTTTCGCGGTTTGCGAGACGCCCTGCTTTGACACAGGGGAAATTTCCCTCCAGCAAAGAATGAATGCAGCAGGATATCACCATGGGCGGGCGGATACCGGGGACGAACGAGCCTGCTTTCCTGGTCCAGGCGACAGAAAAGCCGGAATGCCCGGTCCTCATCGCCGCGCCGCATGGCGGGCGGAACTATCCTCCTCAGGTGATAGATCGGATGCGCGATCCACGCTATTCGCAGTTACGGCTGGAAGACCGGCTGATTGACCTGCTTGCAGTCGAGATTGCCCGGGAAACCGGGGCGCCGCTGATCCTGGCCCGGGCCCCGCGGGCAATGCTGGACCTCAACCGCGCCGATGACGACATGGACTGGACCATGGTGGCGGAAGGCGCGCCGGCCGATGCGCCGCATTCGCGCGCCAATCGGCGTGCGCGCAGCGGGCTAGGGCTCATTCCACGGCGCTTGTCAGGCCTCGGCGAAATCTGGCGGTCGCGACATACGCAGGAGGAAGTGAACGCGCGGATCCAGCACATTCATGAACCTTATCATCGTGCAATGTCCGATTCGCTTTCGACTATCCGGCGTCGTTGGGGAACCGCATTGCTGCTGGATCTCCATTCCATGCCACCGCTGAAGAAGCGCCACCCCGACGACCAGCCTGCAGAGTTTGTAGTCGGTGACCGCTTCGGGGCCTCCAGCAATGGCATGCTGTCGGCTACCGCGCTGCGGTTCCTCGCCCGCAACCAACGCCGGGCAGCGCATAATCGCCCTTACGCCGGCGGATACGTGCTCGACAGGCATGGCAAACCTTCGTTGGGGATCCATGCCATGCAACTGGAAGTCTGCCGATCGCTCTATCTCGATTCTCGGTATGAGGAAGCGAGCGCGAGAATGCCTGTCGTGGCGAAGCTGCTGGCCGGGCTGGTGCGCGAACTGGCCGGGGAACTGCTGTCGTCGGCCGGTGGCCGCGACCTCCGCCAAGCAGCCGAATAGGCCGCTCACACCATGAAAAAACCACCTCGCGCAAGAATGCACGAGGTGGCCAAGGTTCAGGGAGGTGATGCACCTTGGTGCATCATCCGCGCAGGTGATGAGGGGGTGACCTGCCCGGACCCTACAAATGTGTGGTCTGCGGCGCGAAAATCAAGTCCCCGCGCCGCGATTCCACGTGTGTCCTGGCGCTGTTAGCCAGCCGGTTGGGCAACCGGATCGGGCAGCTGGCCGTTGTTGACCTGGCGGGCAAAAATGGTCCGCATCAGGTCGAGCGAGAACAGGTGGGCATAGATCAGCGCGATCATGCCGTTCTTGTTCCACTCTTCCAGCTTTTCGCCGCTGACTTCGCGCAGCTTTTCCTGGTTGATCATCTGGAAGCCGCGGTAAATGTACGGCTTGCCCGGCATTTCGGTCCGCTCGATGGAAATCTCACCCGCCATCAGCAGGTCGTTTTCCTTGAGCTGCTCGATGAACGCCTTGGTGCGCATGCCGGCTTCTTCGAACTTCTCGCAGAAATCGAGGATGTTCTTGGTGGTCGCCGTGGTGCCGCCGTTTTCGTCGAACAGGGCTTCGCCCTCTTCGAATTCGCCCAGCGATCCAGCAGTCGGGTCGAAGCACAGCGACAGTTCTTCGCTGTCCTGGTTCAGCTTGGCGAGGATGAAGGGATAGCGGCGGATATAGGCCGGCAGGTAGATCGGATCGTTGATCTTGCCGTCAGCGTCTACGAAGGTGTTCACACCCTCGTTCAGGCCCATGAGGGCCAGCGGCAGCGGGTTGTCGCCCGAGGAGAACACGATCGGGAAACTGCGCTGAGCCTGGACAAATTCGTCCACGGTCAGCGGAATCGCGTGATGCTTGCTGAGGAACTTGGCCTCGTCCATCGGACGCGACTTGAACTTGCCGTGATCGCGCGTGTTGAGCGGCATCAGGTCATTGTACAGAAGGGGCAGGCTGGGCTGCGGCGCGCTGGCCATGGAATTTCTCCGAGAAACTTTGGATGGTCAGGCGGCAGCTATTCCGCTGCCGCGCGTGATGCGCGGCGCTTTAGGCGGTGACGGCCAAAGGTGCAAGCGCAACGAGGCAGATGCGCGCTATTGCGGAACCAGCTTGCCTGGGTTCATCAATCCCTGTGGGTCAAGTGCTCGCTTGATGCTGCGCATCATCGCCAGCGAGACCGGGTCACCCAGGCGGCCCAGTTCATCCCGTTTCATTTGCCCGATCCCGTGTTCGGCACTGATCGATCCGCCCCATTGAGTAACGAGATCGTGCACCAGGGCGCTGATATCCTTTCCTACGCCTTCCTCCCAATCACCGGGAGTGACGCCGGGTGGGGCTAGGATGTGGAAATGGACATTGCCGTCGCCCAGGTGGCCGAAGGCGATCGCCTTGGTCCCGGGGAAGCGACGCTCCATCTCCGGCGCGGCCATGTCGACGAAATCGGGCATCTTCTCGACCGGCACGGAGATATCGTGCTGCATCGCCGGACCGATCGCGCGTTCGGCGGGCGAAATGCTGTCGCGCAGCAGCCAGAACTGTTCGGCCTGCGTCTCGCTGGCTGCGATGGTGGCATCTTCGAGCAATCCTGCTTCCAGCGCGCCTTCCAGGATGGTCTCGACCAGTGCAGGCAGGCGTTCGACCGAGTCTTCGCTGCCGACCAGCTCAATCAGGGCATACCAATGGTGTGGTTCGCCCAGCGGGTCGCGTGCGTCAGGCAAATGATCGAGCACGGCCTCCAGCGAATGCCGGGGCATGACTTCGAACCCCTCCAGTGCATCGCCAGCGATCTTGTCGGCATGGAGAAGCAGCCGGCGTGCATCCTGCAACGTGTCGAGGCCAACCCACAGCACCGTGCGCCCGGCCATCGCGGGCAACAACCGCAGTGTCGCCGCCGTGACGATGCCAAGCGTTCCTTCCGAACCGATCAGCAGCTGCTTCATGTCGAAGCCGCGATTGTCCTTCTTGAGTGGGACCAGCCCTTCGAATACGCTGCCATCGGGAAGCACGGCTTCGAGGCCCAGCACCTGCGCGCGCATGGTACCGTGACGAAGCACTTGTGTACCCCCCGCATTGGTCGAAATCAGCCCACCGATCGTCGCCGAGCCCTTGCCACCAAGCGTAAGGGGAAACCGCATCTGCCGGGCATCCGCGGCTTCATGCAAGGTCTGCAATATTACGCCCGCTTCGCAAACCGCCTGCCGGGAGTCCGCATCGATGACCCGGATCTTGTCCATTCTTCGCAACGAAAGGAGGATCGCGGTGCCTTCTGTATCTGGCGTGGCACCCCCGCACATGCCGCTGTTGCCGCCCTGCGGAACGATGGGCACGCCATGTTCGGCGCATAGCCCGACCAGTTTCGCGACTTCATTGGTTGAAGCCGGAGAGGCGAGCCCCAGTGCCTTGCCCGTGTAACGGCCGCGCCAATCGGTCAGCCAGGGGGTCATGAGATCGGTGTCGCGCGTGAATCCGCGCTGGCCGAGAAGGGCGCTTGCCTGCTCTATGAATGCGTCAGTGTGCGACATGAGTGCAGCTATGCCACACTCTGGCGCATTGTCGCCAGCACTTGCTCTTCATGACAAATGGATTAAGCCGCCGTTCAATCCGTTGCGCTATTTGGCTTGCACCGCAGGCACGGATGCGCCGGCTTGCGACGGGTCTCGATGGGAGGCAGTTCTTCCGTACATGATCAGCTGGACCGCCTTTGTTGCGCCGATCGCATTGCTGTTTCCGGTCGTCCATGCGGCCCCGGGCGACGATGCGCGCGCGCTGTCCGGCCCGGAAGAGCAGGCGGTCACAGAACAGTCAGCACAGGAGCGCTGGACCGCGTTCCAGCCCTGGCGCGGTGAGCAACCTCCGATGCAGGTGCGGATCGAACAGCGTGTCACCATTCGCGTGGCACCCGCGCGTCCACGCAGCAATCTCGTAGCAGACCTGCCAAGGAATTTCCCTGACCGGCTGGTCGAGCGGAAAATGGGCGACTGCATCGCGGCCAAGGATGTCGTCGGGGTGCAAACAGGCGGCACTACCAAGCTGATCCTGTTCATGCGCGACCGGGGGATGATCAGCGCGCAGCTGGAAAAGGCCTGCAGCGCGCGCGACTTCTATTCCGGCTTCTATGTCGAGCCGAGCAAGGACGGGAAGCTCTGCATCAAGCGCGATGAACTGCTCTCGCGCAACGGCACCAAGTGCGAGCTATCGCGCTTCAGCAGGCTGGAACTGGTGCGCAACTGACACAACCGAACGGGCAAGTGCCCTCGGTAAATCTTGACATTTTTGCATTTTTGGCGAAGGGCGCGCCGAGTGCGGCGCAAGAGCTTCGCACAGTTTGCCCAGGGTCCGGTTACGGGCCAGCGATATATCCGGACATCTGAATGACCTTTGCCGATCTCGGCCTATCACCCGAATTGCTGAAAGCGGTGGAAGCCGCTGGCTACACCGAACCAACGCCGATCCAGGCGCAGGCGATCCCGCCGGTACTGATGATGAAGGACATCATCGGCATCGCCCAGACCGGCACGGGCAAGACCGCCAGCTTCGTGCTGCCAATGATCGACATCATGGCCGCCGGTCGCCGCCGCGCACTGATGCCGCGTTCGCTCATTCTTGAGCCGACCCGGGAACTCGCTGCCCAGGTGGCTGAGAACTTCGAGAAATACGGCGTCAATCACGACCTCAGGATGGCGCTGCTGATCGGCGGCGTGCAGATGGGCGACCAGGTCAAGGCGCTCAACGAAGGCGTTGATGTCCTGATCGCCACGCCGGGCCGCCTGATGGACCTGTTCGAGCGCGGCAAGATCCTGCTCAATGGCTGCGAGCTGCTGGTGATCGATGAAGCCGACCGCATGCTCGACATGGGCTTCATCCCGGACATCGAGTTCATCTGCTCGAAATTGCCCGAACAGCGCCAGACCATGCTGTTCAGCGCGACCATGCCGCCGCCGATCGAAAAGCTGGCCAAGACCTTCATGTCGAATCCCAAGCGGATCGAAGTGAGCCGCGCGGCTACGACCAACAAGGATATCACCGCCTTCAAGATTCCGGTCGGCCAGCGCCAGAAGCGCGAGACGCTGCGCTGGCTGCTGCGGCACGACCATGTCGAGACAGCCATCATCTTTGCCAACCGCAAGACCACGGTACGCGAGCTTAACAAGAGCCTGCAAAGCCATGGGTTCTCGTCGGGCGAAATCCATGGGGACATGGACCAGGCCAACCGCATCAAGGAACTCGACCGCTTCAAGGCTGGCGAGATCAACATCCTCGTCGCCAGCGACGTCGCCGCGCGCGGGCTCGACATCAAGGGCGTAAGCCACGTCTTCAACTTCGACACACCGTGGCACCCGGACGACTATGTCCATCGTATCGGCCGTACGGGCCGGGCCGGGGCCAAGGGTCGCGCTTTCACATTCGTCTCGCCGGAAGATGCCGAAGCGATCGAGAATGTCGAGAAACTGACCAAGGCTGAAATACCGGTGTTCGGCAAGGCCGATGTCCGCGTCGAGCTGAAGCAGCCGTCGGAGGAGAAATCCGAGGACAAGCCAAAGCGCGAGCGCAAGCCGCGTCCCGAGCAGGAACAGCCCCAGCGAGACGAGAAGCCACAGCGCCGCTCGCGCAAGGACGACAGCGACGCCAAGCCGCAGCGGGCACCGCGTGGTCGCTCACGCAGGGACGAACAGGACGAACCGACTGCGCCCGGCGAATGGAATGGGCCGCAGCCCGGGTTCCTCGGCGTTTCCGCTACCAAGTAAACCGCCGCGTTTTAACGTTTCCCTTACCATGCCGGGAGCATGGAGTGCGGCATGGATACGCTTGCCGCCACTGCGCTTGCGCTCGGGCTGAAGCTGGCCCCGCTGGCCGTGCTTTTCGGCTTGCTTGCGCTCGTTCTCAAGCGCGGGCGGATTGTCGAGGCGCTTCGGCGCACACGCAGGGAAACCGAGACCAACATTGCGCTGGTCCTTATCAACTATGTGCTGCTGGCGACCTTCTTCGCCAGTGCCGCAGCGTGGTGGGCACAAAATCTCTCCGTCAGCGAGAACCTTGCGGCGTTATGGGCGGCGGCCAACCCGGTCGTGACGCTCGCCGTCACTCTGCTGTTGGGGGAGTTCGTGATCTACTGGCGCCACCGGCTGGAGCATATCCCGCTGCTGTGGCCGATGCATGCCGTGCATCACTCCGATGAAGCGATGACCTGGCTGGCGCTGCTGAGGAAGCACCCGCTGGCGTATGTCCTGGCGTTGTTTGTGGACACCGCTCCACTGTTGCTGCTGGGGCTGCCGATCTGGGCCATCGCGGCGGTAGCGGTTGCGCGGGCCTGGTGGGGGCATTTCATCCATGCTGATGTGCCGTGGACGCTCGGCCTGTTCGGCAAGTGGATCATCTCACCAGCTGCGCACCGGCTCCACCATATAGACGATTTCGAGCTGTGCGGCAGTAACTATGGCGGCGTGCTGACACTGTGGGACCGCGTGTTCGGGACCTATATCGACCCTGCATCCTATGTGGATTGCTCCACTGGCGTCGATGGCGGCTCGCGCGGCCTGATCGGCGAAGTCGCTCGTCCGTTCGAGGCCTGGGCGGGTAGCCGCGCCGTGGATGCACCCCGGGAGCCGGCCGAGGCATGACACCTGCTAGGCGGCTTGAACCAAAGTCAGATCCGCAGGTTGCCGCGCCAGTGTCTGCCGGATCTGCTCGACAACAAGGTCGATCACTGCCCGGATATGCGGCTGGCGGCGGGCTTCGTCGGTGGTGACCATCCAACCGGGCGTGGTCAGTTCCTCGATTGGCGGAAGCAGCCGGACCAGCTCGGGCATGCCGTCGGCCATCATGCAAGGCAGGATCGCGGCCCCGAGGCCTGAGCGGACGCTGGCTATGATGCTCGACATCGAGCTGGCGCGCTGGGTAATTTCGGTGCCAGGCAGGTGCTGCGCGATCCAGCGGTTGGTGAGGCTGTTGTCATCGGTTGAAGCGACCAGCGGGTAGCGCGCGAGGTCAGCTACATCCTTCGGCATGCCCAGTCGGTCGACCATGTCGCGCGGCGCGTAGAAGCTCTCCAGCATATCGACCAGGTGACGTACGACCAGCGTCTCCTGCGTCGGCTTCGGCCCGAAGCGGACCGCGACATCGGCTTCGCCGCGCGCGAGGTCGACATAGTGCTCGGAGGTAAGGATCTCGACGCGTACTTCGGGATGCTGTTCGCGCAGCACGCCCATCGCCGGGATGACCCAGGCATTGGCGGCACTCTCGACGGTCGAAAGGCGCACCGTTCCGCTGAGCCGCCGCGATTCCGCCGCGACTCCATCGGCAAAGGCCAGCATCGCCTCCTCTGCCTTTTGGGCGATCGGCAGCACCGCCTGCCCGCGCGGGGTGAGGTCATAGCCGGAGGGCTTGCGGACGAAGAGCTTGACCTCGATGGCATCCTCCAGCGCAGTGATGCGGCGCGAGACGGTCGACTGGCTGACCTTGAGGTCCTTCGATGCCGCCAGCGTGCTGCCGGTCCTCGCCACGGCGAGGAAATAGCGCAGGTCATTCCAGTCGAGCATGGGCGGGTCTCCGCGTGCCAGAGGGGGTATGCATTCCTGCATAACACAAGCGCAGGAAGAGTGTTAGCGCCTGCGGAAATCGAGGCGTATCCAATCCTCAAGACGATGGAACGGTCCACCGCCTGACACAGACCAAGGATTGGAGACAGACCATGACCAAGTTCAACATTTTCGCCTTCGCCGGTGCTCTCGTGGCTTCGCTGAACACCTTCGCGATTGCTCTCGCTACCTCGCCGCTGGCGATCCTCTCCGCCTGATCGGCGCGTCCCCCCGGCGGAGAGCTACTCCACTCTCCGCAAACCAGCCCCCGCCGAGCTCTCCCGGCGGGGGTTTTGGTTTTTCTGTTGGCCCAAATAGGGCGCATAAACTTACTAAAGTCACGCACACGCGCGGTGGAAATTTTTTCGGAGAGTTTGCGCAAGAAAGCGAAAGTCGCGCTGGATGGCGGGACTTTTTGCAGCGGAGTTTCACAAGGTACTGTGGCGGAATGAGCAGTATCGGGTCCGGTCCGTGCAGGAACATATTTTCGACCGTGTCGAAGCACGCTGGCACAATTGGTCGATGATTAACCCGCCACCGTCACGAAACTATCGATCACCCGCTTGGTCCCGGCTTTCTCGAATTCGATCTCGAGCTTGTTGCCTTCCTGGTCGGTGACCACGCCATAACCGAACTTGTCGTGGAACACGCGCGCGCCAATCGCGATGTCGGTGCGGGGCTGGGCGGCGAAGCTGGCGGCGCTGCGGCGGCTTTCCTTTACCACCAGCTGCTTGTGGTCATACCCGCTCTCGAGCGCGCGCTGCCAGCCGGGGCCGCGCTGGGCGCTGCGGTCGGGGCGGTCGCGGGTGACGTGGGCGAAGGGATCGTCCTGTTCGGATAGACCCGCGCGCCACAGGCTCGCGCCACCCGTCAACGTGGTTTCCATGTCGATCTGCTCTTCGGGCAGTTCCTCGATGAAGCGGCTGGGGATGCTGCAGGTCCACTGGCCATAGATGCGACGGTTGGCGGCGTGGAGGATGGTGCAGCGCCGCCGCGCGCGGGTGATCGCGACATAGGCGAGGCGACGTTCCTCCTCCAGGCTCGCCAGCCCACCTTCGTCGAGCGCGCGCTGGCTGGGAAACACGCCTTCCTCCCAGCCGGGCAGGAACACGTGGTTGAACTCCAGCCCCTTGGCCGCGTGCATGGTCATGATGGTTACCTTCTCGGCATCGTCGGCAGCGTCATTGTCCATGACGAGCGAGACATGCTCGAGGAAGTCGCCGAGCGTGTCGTAATCCTCCATCGCGCGGGCGAGTTCGGAGAGGTTTTCGAGCCGTCCCTTGGCTTCGGCGGTCTTCTCAGCTTCCAGCATGGCGGTGTAGCCGCATTCTTCGAGCACCATGCGCAGAAGCTCGGCCGGTTCAGTGCCCTCGGCGCGTTCGCGCCAGCCGAGGAACTGGCCCATCAGCGCAGCGATGGTCCCCGCCGCGCGCGCCGGCAGCTCGTCGCTGTCGGCCAGTTGCAGCGAGGCCGCCGCCAGCGGAAGGCCGGTGCGCCGGGCATGCTGGTGCATCTTCTCCAGCGTCTTCGCGCCAAGCCCGCGCTTGGGCTGGTTGTAGATGCGCTCGAACGCGAGGTCGTCCTGCGGCTGCGCGATGACGCGCAGATAGGCGAGCGCATCGCGAATCTCGGCGCGTTCGTAGAAGCGGAAACCGCCGATGATGCGATAGTTGAGGCCGATCTGGATGAAGCGGTCCTCGAACTCGCGGGTCTGGTACTGCGCGCGGACGAGGATGGCGACCTCGTCCAGCGGCGCGCCTTCGCGTTCCAGCCGCTCGATCTCTTCGCCCACCCGGCGCGCTTCTTCCGGTCCGTCCCACACGCCGATCACGCGGACTTTCTCGCCAGCGTTGACCTCGGTCCACAGCGTCTTCTCGTGCCGCTCGCTATTGGCGCGGATCAGGCCGCTGGCGGCGGCAAGGATATGCGGCGTGGAGCGATAGTTCTGCTCCAGCTTGATCACCTTGGCGCCGGGAAAATCCTTCTCGAAACGCAGGATGTTGGCGACCTCGGCCCCGCGCCACGAATAGATCGACTGGTCGTCATCCCCCACGACGCAGATGTTCTTGCGCTCCTGCGCCAGCAGCCGCAACCACAGATACTGCACGGCGTTGGTGTCCTGGTACTCGTCGACGAGGATGTATTTGAAGCGCTGCTGGTATTGCTCGAGGATCTCGCGATGCTTGCGGAAGATGTTGAGCATGTGCAGCATCAAATCGCCGAAATCGCAGGCGTTGAGCGCCTTCAGACGGTCCTGGTAGAGCTGGTAGAACTGCTGGCCCTTGCCATTGGCGTAGCTTTCGTTCTCGACCGCATCGAGATCGCCGGGGTTGAGCCCGCGGTTCTTCCAGCGGTCGATCAGACTGGCGAGCTGGCGCGCCGGCCAGCGCTTCTCATCGAGATCGTTCTGCTGGATCAGCTGCTTCAAAAGGCGCAGCTGGTCGTCGGTGTCGATGATGGTGTAATTGCTCTTCAGCCCGACCAGCTCGGCATGGCGGCGCAGCATTTTGGCGCAGATCGAATGAAAGGTGCCGAGCCACGGCATCCCTTCCACCGCATCGCCGATATGCTGGGCGACACGGTGGCGCATTTCGCGCGCGGCCTTGTTGGTGAAGGTGACGCACAAGATCTCGCTCGGCCACGCCTTGCGCATAGCGATGAGGTGCGCGAGCCGGGCGGTCAGCGCCGCAGTCTTGCCCGTACCCGCGCCTGCCAGCATCAGCACCGGCCCTTCGCTGGTCAGAACTGCCTCGCGCTGCGGCATGTTGAGCCGTTCGGCGTAGGGGGGCAGGCCGTCGTCTCCGGCGGCGGTAGCGAGGGGATATGCGGGGGCGGGGTCGGTCATGCTGTCGGTGAACAGTTAGGGAACACAGGTCCCTTGCGCAACCGCTATACGGTGCGGGTCAACAGAGTGAGCTTGGCTTTGCCGACCTTGCGTTCTGCCTCTATTTCCAGCCCCTTGACGTCGACCGTCTCCTTGGCGGAGGTCTCGACCGCGATCCAGGTTTGTTCGCCGATCCAGCCGAGCCGCAGCAGCTTGTCGAGCGCCACCGCACCGGCGCCGGTCTCATAGGGCGGGTCGGCAAGGATCAGGTCGACGCTCTCGCGGGCAGGGCCGAGCTGCAAGGCCGAACCGGCGGTGACATTGCTCCGCTCGCGCGCGCCCAGCGCGGCGATATTGGCACGGATGGTATCGAGCGCCGGTTTTTCTTGCTCGACAAACAGGCACTTGGCCGCGCCGCGCGACAGCGCCTCCAGCCCGAGTGCGCCCGAGCCAGCGAACAGGTCGAGCACCGACAGCTCCTCGAAACTGCCCAACCGGCTCGCAAGCATGGAAAACAGCGTCTCGCGGGTGCGGTCGGCAGTGGGGCGGGTCGCATCGCCCTTGGGCGCAACCAGCCTCCGCCCGCGCCATTCTCCGGCGATGATCCTCATGCCTTCTTCAACGTGCTCAGGAAGCGCCCTAGGTCGCCCTTGCGGATTTCGACCGCCTGCCCGCGCGGCAGGTCGGCCAGTTCGAACGGGCCATAGGCGGTGCGCATCAGGCGGTTCACTTCCAACCCGAAATGCTCGAGCACCTTGCGCACTTCGCGGTTCTTGCCTTCGGTGATGGTCATCTCGATCCACTGGTTGCGGCCCGTCCGTCGCTCCATATTGGCGTCGATCCGGCCGTAACGGACGCCGTCGATCTCGATCCCTTCGATCAGGCTTTCGAGCTGCTCCTGCGTGATGTCACCAAAAGCGCGCGCGCGATAGGTGCGCGGGATGCCGCTGGAGGGCAGCTCCATCCGCCGCTTGAGCCCGCCGTCATTGGTCAGCAGCAGCAGGCCCTCGGTGTTGAAGTCGAGCCGCCCGATCGGCATCACGCGGCCCGCGTCCTTGGGCAGGGCATTGGCAAGCGCGTTGTAGATCGTCGGCCGCCCCTTGGGATCGCGCTCGGCGGTCAAGAGCCCGGCCGGCTTGTGGAACGCAAAAAGGCGCGTCTCCTCGGCCTTGCCGACAGGCTTGCCGTCGACTGTCACCCCGCGCAGCGATTCGAGGAAGGTCGCGGGCGTCTCCACCGGCTTGCCGCGCAGCGCCACGCGCCCGTCGGCGATCATCCGTTCGACCTCGCGGCGGCTGGCGACACCGGCACGCGCGAGCAACTTGGCGATGCGGTCGCCTTCGGGGCGATCTGGTGCGCGTTCAGCTTTCGGACCGGGTGTGCGTGGTTTGTAGGGTTTCTTGCGGGGAGGAGCCATGCACGCGCCCCTACACGCGGAAACGGCATGGTGGAAGCGCGATGCGGCGGGGCTTTCCTTGTTGGGAGCGCGCGCTAGTGTCGCGCGCAAAGGGAGTTTCGCAGATGGCCGAAGCAACGGCGACCAAATCCAAGCCCGGCTGGCGCGAGGTTTTCCGCGCGCTGGGTCAGCGCAAGACCGCCTATATGCTGCTGTTCGGCTTTGCCGCGGGGCTGCCCTATGCGCTGGTGTTGGGTACGCTCTACGCCTGGCTGTCCGACAGCGGCGAGATCGACCTGGAGACAATGGGTGTATTCTCGTTGATCGGGCTCGCCTACGCCTTCAAGTTCCTGTGGTCGCCCGCGCTCGACCGGATCGACATCCCGGGCTTGAGCAAGCTCGGCAAGCGCAAGCAGTGGATCGTCACTGCGCAGCTGCTGATCGGCGCGGCGCTGACCTCGCTTAGCTTCATTTCTCCGAGCAACGAGACCATCGGCATCTTCAGCCTGCTGGCGGGCCTTGCCGCCTTTGCCAGCGCGACGCAGGACGTGGTGATCGACGCCTGGCGCGTCGACGTCGCGGACGAAGTCGCGACCATCGACATGCTCTCCACCGTCTACCAGATGGGCTACCGGATCGCCGCGCTGGTGGGCGGGGCGCTGGCGCTGTTCGCGGCGGAGCGGTTCGGCTGGCCGGCGACCTATTTCGGTATGGGCGTGCTGATGCTGGCGGTGGGCTTTGCCGGGCTGTGGGCACCCGATGCCGACGCAGCCGCGATCAAGGCGCTCGATGGCGAGGACAAGGACGACCCCTATGGCCTGCGCAAGGCTGGGCAAATCGACCCGCGCCTGCGCGGCTGGGCGCTGGCGGCGGTTGGCGTGCTGTGGGGCTGGGCGCTGCTGACCGTCGGCGTGTTCATGGTCCGCTCGCTCTCCAGTAATCCCGAAACGCGTCCGGATTCGGTCGAGTTCATCTCCACCATGGGGCCGCTGGTGGTGGTTGCGACCGTCGTGGTGCCGTCACTGATCGCCGCGTGGCTGGTGCGGCAGGAGCGCAAGGGCACGAACCTCCTCGCCGAAGCCGCTCCGGCGCAAAGCAGCACGGATCGGGTGATGGACCATCTCTACCGCGCACTGGTGCTGCCACTGACAGACCTGATCGGGCGGCTCGGCTGGGCCATGATCATCGTTATCGCGCTGGTGCTTACCTATCGCATCACGGACGCGATCTGGGGCAGCTTCGCCTATCCGTTCTACCTGGGCGAGCTTGAGTATACGAAGGACGAAGTCGCGGTTGCGTCGAAGTTCTTCGGCGTCGGCGCTCTGCTGCTGGGCCTGGCGCTGGGCGGCTACCTGCTTACCGCCATCGGGCGGATGCTGACGCTGACGCTGGGTGCGTTCTTCGCCGCTGCGACCAACCTGCTCTATGCCGATCTCGCGCGGGGCGGGGCAGTGGTGCAGGCGGTAGCGGACAACACCGGTTTCACCTGGCTGGTCACGCAGCTGGGCGGCGACGAGCGTCTGTCAAAGCTGATGATGGCGATCGCGGGCGAGAACATCGCCGTCGGTGTCGCGGGCGCGGCCTTTGTGGCGTACCTCTCCAGCATCGTCTCCAAGGGTTACAGCGCGGTGCAATATGCGCTGCTGTCATCGCTCACCCTGCTGGTCGGCACGCTCGGTCGCGGGGCGTTGGGGCAGATGATCGAGGAGCGGGGCTATTACGACGTCTTTATCCTGACCACGCTGATCGGGATGTTCGCAGTGGTGCTGTGCGTGATCGAATGGATCCGGCAAGCGCGGCTGGGCAAGGCGGCGGGTGTAGTCGCGCCCGAGGCGGCGGCAGAACCGGCGGAGTAACTTCCTGCTCTCTCCCCTTCAGGAGAGAGATACGAAGGCTTGGCTGCGCAGCAGGCTAGCCGGAGTTGAGTGGGGCGCGCACATTCCCCTCTCCCAACCCTCTCCCCTGAAGGGGAGAGGGCTTTAGTCCGGCACTTCGCCATTGAGCCGCAGGACTTCGCCCGCGAGATAGAGCGAGCCTGCGATGAGGATCGGATAGTCGTCCGAGGGCAGGCCGAGCAGTGCTTCTTCGACATTGGCGGCGGCGTGGGCATCCGGCCCGAAGGCTTCGACCTGGTGGCTGTCGTGATGGGGCACCGGGACCACCGTGAGGCTGCGGATGCGGTCACCCAGCGGTTCGATCAGCGCGCGTGGATGCTTGTTGTCGAGCATGCCGATGATGAGGTGGAGTGGACTATCGAAAGCCTTTGAAATGGCAGCCCCGGCGCTCGGGTTATGGCCACCATCGACTGTGATCTGTTGGTTCGGGACTAGGGCAGTCAGAGGGCCAGCGGAGAGCCTTTGAAGCCGCGCAGGCCATTGAACAGATCGAAGTCCCTTCGCAAGTGCAGCCTCATCAACGCCAAGGCGGTCCTGCGAGCGGAGCATGGCGATTGCCAATCCTGCATTGAAGTATTGATGCTCACCTGTGATCGAGGGGGCTGGAAGAGACAGTTCTTCCCAGTATCGCTCGCGATAGAAAAGCATTCCCGGACCTGCATTGAAGTCATCGCAATACCAATCCGGACCAAACTCGCGGAGTGGCGATTGAAGTCGCTTGGCAGTCGCTATGATCGCTGACCTTGCTGGTTCAGGATAGCCTTCGCCAAACGTCACCAGCGGCACGCCCGGTTTCGTAATCCCTGCCTTCTCGAATGCAATCCTTGCGATTGGCTCTTCCGGCACGCCTTCCTCGGGCGCGAGCAGGAAGCGCTCATGGTCGATGCCCAGCGCGGCGATCCCGCACGCCGCCAGCACTTCCGGCTCCAGCACATTGGTGGCGTCGAACCGCCCGCCGAGCCCAACTTCAACCACGCAGGCATCGGCGGCTGTGCGGCTGAAGGCCAGAAAAGCGGCGGCGATGGTGACTTCGAAGAAGCTGGGGTTGAGGCCCTCGCTGGCATCCAGCACTTCGGTCAGCGTTGCCGCCAGTTCCTCGTCGCTGATCAGCGTCCCCGCCAGCCGGATGCGCTCGTTGTAGCGCACCAGGTGCGGGCTGGTGGTGGTGTGGACGCGGTAGCCCTCGGCCTCCAGCATCGCCCGCAGGAAGGCGCAGGTCGAACCTTTGCCGTTGGTCCCGGCGACATGGAAGGTGGGCGGCAGGCGTTTGTGCGGATCGCCCAACCGCGCAAGCAGCGCGCGCTCGGTCTCCAGCCCCAGCCGCCCGTCGGGCACGCTGAGCTGCGCCAGCCGGTCAAGCTGGGCCTGTACACCGGGGTCGGTCGAGGTGGCGAAGTCTTTCACCCGCACGTCACCCCAGCGAAAGCTGGGGTCTCTCGCCACCAGCGCTGGACCATGCTGATCGAGATCCCAGCTTTCGCTGGGATGACGGCGATCATTAGGCCGCCGCCTTTGGCTGCAGATAGTCGAGCAGTGTAGCGAGCTCTTCCTTGAGCTGGTGCCGGTGCACCACGCGGTCGACCATGCCGTGCTTGTGCAGATATTCGGCGCGCTGGAAGCCTTCGGGTAGCTGTTCGCGAATGGTGTCCTGGATCACCCGCTGTCCGGCAAAGCCGATCAGCGCGCCCGGCTCGGCAATGTGGATGTCGCCCAGCATGGCATAGCTGGCAGTGACCCCGCCGGTGGTGGGGTCGGTCAGCACTACGATATAGGGCAGGCCGGCCTCTTTCAGGCGGCGCGTCATCACCGTCGCCTTTGGCATCTGCATGAGCGACAGAATACCTTCCTGCATCCGCGCACCGCCCGCGGCAGTCACCACGATATAGGCGCATTTGCGGCGCAGCGCGCGCTCGGCCCCGGCGCAGAAGGCGGTGCCCACGGCCATGCCCATCGAGCCGCCCATGAAGCCGAAATCCTGCACGCCGACCACTGTCGGGCGGCCATCGATCGCGCCCGAGCCGACCGAGAAGGCATCGTCGTGCGGGTTCTTGGCGCGAGCTTCCTTGAGCCGGTCGGGGTACTTCTTCGAATCCTTGAACTTGAGCGGGTCCTCCGTGACCTGCGGCTGCTCCAGGACTTCGTAGCCCTGGTCGAGCAGCTGCCGCAGCCGCTCGTCGGCGCCGATACGGCCATGATGGTCGCAGCGCGGGCAGACCATCTGGTTGTCCTCGTATTCCTTGACGAAGAGCATTTCGGCGCAGGAGGGGCACTTGACCCACAGATCCTTCTCGGTGGTGCGCTTGTCACCCCCGAAGCCGAGCGAATTGCGAACGCGTGTAAACCAGTTCATGCGGGTGCCTTAGTCGCCTATCGCGGCCAAAAAAAGCCCTGTCCTCATACCTGGCCGTCACTCCTGCGCAAGCGGGGGCCCAGATAAGCTGGCGTTTCGCGCTGCATCACTGATCCAAGGCAACGGTTCCTCGTATCCGCGAGGTCATTTCCAACGGTGAAGTTATCTAGGCCCCTGCCTGCGCAGGGGCGACGGCTGTTGGCTACCGCGCCGAATGGACCGCTGTCGCCAGCGCGCTGGTGAGCTCGCGCAGCTTCGCAGGCGCATCCTTGCCGTATTCTGCGACCAGCTCGACCAGCGCCGAGCCGACCACGACCCCGTCCGCCACGCGGGCGATCTCTGCCGCCTGCCCGGGCGTGCGCACGCCAAATCCGACGGCAACGGGGATGTCGGTCGATTGCTTGATCCGGGTGACGTTAGCCTCGATCGATTCGATCGCCGCCTGCTGCATGCCGGTGATCCCGGCGACCGCGACATAGTAGAGGAACCCTTCGGAGCCTTCGATCACGGCGGGAAGCCGCGCCGCATCGGTGGTGGGCGTGGCGAGCCGGATCGGGGCGATACCGTTGGCGCGCAGGGCAGGGCCGAGCGCATCGTCTTCCTCCGGCGGGATATCGACGCAGATCACCCCGTCGACGCCGCAGCCAGCGCATTCGGCGGCAAACCATTCCGGCCCGCGCCGCACCATCGGGTTGGCATAGCCCATCAGCACCAGCGGCACATCGGGGTGGCGGTCGCGGAACTCGTTGGCGATCATCAGCACGTCGCGCGTGGTCGTCCCCGCACCGAGCGAGCGCAAATTCGCCGCCTGGATCGCAGGGCCATCGGCCATCGGATCGGTAAAGGGCATCCCCAGCTCGATCACATCCGCACCGCCCGCGACCAGCGCATCGAGATTGGCCGCCGTATCGCCATCGCCCGCGGTAAGGAAGCAGACGAGAGCGGGGCGGGGCTTGGATAAGGTGGCGGAGAGGCGGGTCATGGCTTCGGTCTCCACCATGTCCAGCCAAGAATCAGAAGCGTGAGGAATCCGCAAAGGAGTGCGAAAAAGAACGCGAACATCTCGGGCATGTGCGGCATATAATTGTTGATGAAGTTGGTGTCGGTGCGCCGGATGCGAGCGCCGAGCATACGGTACCAGGCGATTGCCGAAATCCACATCAAGATCTGCAGAAAAATCGCCGACAATATCCGATTGTCTCGCTTCACATCTCCACCCCAAGCTTCTCGGCCACCGTGAAAATGTCCTTGTCCCCGCGCCCACAGAGGTTCGCAAGGATGATTGAGTCCTCGGGCATGTCCTTCGCCCGCTTCGCCACCGCGGCAATCGCGTGGCTTGGCTCCAGCGCGGGAATGATGCCTTCGGTGCGGCACAGCAGTTGGAACGCATCCAGCGCTTCGTCGTCGGTGACGGCGGTGTATTCGACCCGCTCCATGTCCTTGAGCCAGGCATGTTCAGGCCCGATGCCGGGATAGTCGAGCCCGGCGCTGATCGAGTGGCCTTCGGTGATCTGGCCGTCCTCGTCCTGCAGCAGGTAGGTCTTGTTGCCGTGCAGAATGCCGGGGAAGCCGCCGAGCAGGCTGGCGGCATGCTGGTCGCCGTCGAGGCCATAGCCGGCCGCTTCGACGCCGAGCATCTTCACTTCGGGATCGTCGAGGAAAGGGTGGAACAGGCCGAGCGCGTTGGAGCCGCCACCGATGGCCGCTACCAGCAGATCGGGCAGGCGGCCGGTGCGGTCGAGCATCTGCGCGCGGGCCTCGCGGCCGATCACGCTCTGGAAATCGCGCACCAGCTCCGGATAGGGATGCGGGCCGGCGGCAGTGCCGATGATGTAGAAGGTGTCGTGGACGTTCGCGACCCAGTCGCGCAGCCCCTCGTTCATCGCGTCCTTGAGCGTCGCCGCGCCGCTGTGGACGGGCACCACTTCCGCGCCGAGCAGTTTCATGCGGAACACGTTGGGCTGCTGCCGCGCCACGTCGGTCGCGCCCATGTAGATCACGCAGGGCAGGCCGAACCGCGCGCAGACGGTGGCGGTGGCAACCCCGTGCTGGCCCGCGCCGGTTTCCGCGATGATGCGGGTCTTGCCCATGCGCATGGCGAGCAGGATCTGCCCGATGCAATTGTTGATCTTGTGCGCGCCCGTATGGTTGAGCTCGTCGCGCTTGAACCACACCTGCGCGCCCCCGAGCGCTTCGGTCAGCCGCTCGGCGAAATAGAGCGGCGAGGGCCTACCGACATAATGCTCGAGCAGGTCGTCGAACTGCGCCTGGAACGCCGGATCGGCCTGCGCCGCGCGGTATTCCTTCTCCAGGTCGAGGATCAGCGGCATCAGCGTTTCGGCGACATAGCGCCCGCCATAATCGCCGAAATGCCCGCGCTCGTCAGGCTGGTTGCGGAAGGTGTTGGGGGTATTCATCGAAATTTGGAAATCCGTTCGTGCTGAGCTTGTCGAAGTACGATTGGCGGGCGCTTCTGCCTGCCCTTCGACAGGCTCAGGGCGAACGGGTCAAGGGGAATTGCTAGTGGTTTTCCTTGCGGCTGCACAAAAGTCTCTGATCTTCGCAACATCCTTGACGCCGGGCTCTCTCTCGATCCCGCTCGAGGCGTCGACCAGCGGCGCACCGGTGAGCGCGATAGCCTCGGCGACATTGGCGGCGTTGAGACCGCCGGCCAGGCCCCAGGGCGTCGCACCACGGTAGCCCGCCAGCAGCGACCAGTCGAAACGCAGGCCCATCCCGCCGGGCAGCGCCCCCTTGGGCGTCTTGGCATCGAACAGCAGGAAGTCAGCGACCCCATGATAGCCTTCCGCGCGGGCAATATCCTCGGCGGAGGCAACCGGCAGCACCTTCCACACCGACTTGCCGAACCGCGCCTTGACCTGCGCCACCCGCTCGGGTGTTTCCTCGCCGTGCAGCTGGATCGTGTCGAGCCCGGTGGCAACGCCTTCGGCCAGCGAGGCATCGTCAGGATCGACGAACAGGCCGACCCGCTCGACCTTGCCTGCGGCTCGACCTGCCAGCGCTGCCGCTGCGTCTGCCTTGAGAAACCGCGGCGAGGGCGGAAAGAACACGAAACCGACATGGCTCGCCCGCGCCGCAATCGCCGCGTCGAGCGCTTCGGCCCGGTCGATGCCGCAGATCTTGATGCCGATGCTGGCCATGGGATGCTCCTAGCGGGCGCACATCTGGCCGCAAGCCTGCACTTTGGCCCTGGCTTGCCTTGCGCTGGCACCTGTGACAGCTTTCGCAGGGGAAAAGACGGGGGCACTTATGACACAATTGCGCATGTTCATGGCCGGGGCGATGCTGCTGCTGGTCGCGGCCTGTAATCCGATGGCCGAGCTGGAAGATGCCGATGCCGCCGTAGCGCAGTTCCACCAGCGCTATGACGACGGTCACCTCGGAGCCATCTGGAGCACTGCGGCCGACGAACTCCGGCGTGCTGGCTCTCGCGGGGAATTCGAGGCAACGATCACCCGGCTGATGCAAGTCTGGGGCAAGACGAAATCGACCGAGCGCGAAGGCTTCAACATCAACACCAACAATGGCGTGACGACGCTGCGGGTGACTCATACGACGCAATTCGAGGCCGGGGAGGCGACAGAGACCTTCCTGTTCCGCCGCGCTGGCGATGGGTTGCTGCTGCAGGGCTACAATCGTAGTGTCATTCCCGGCAAGGAGCCGCCCGTGCCGAACAATGCCCCTACCGGAACTGCAGCGCCGGCTGAGACCAGCTAAAGCTCTTTCGCCAGCTTTTCGGTCCGTTCGATCGCCTTGCGGCCTTCCGGCGGCGAATGGCTCATCGCGATGATTGCGTAGTCCGCAAACGCTGCGCCGAAATTACGTGTCGACTGCGCATAGCCCTTGAGATCGGCATCGGCGAGATTGCCCAGTGTCGCTGAATCGCTTGATTTTATCATGCACCCGCCGAACGCGATCCCCTGTATCGGCAGGCCGACCGTGATGTTGTCGCGCGTGTGGGCACCGCCGGGATAGTAGACCTGCAGCGGAGCCAATGCTGCTGCACCCGAACCCGTGGCCCAGCCATTGGCATCGAACACCAACGCTCTGTCGGCCGGTAGCAAGTCGTTCTTCGGCGCGTCTTCATTGCTCCACGGATGCGCCCAGCTCGGAATGCCCCGCGCTCTGAGCGCTGCCATGCCACCCATCTTGTCCTGGTGAGCATGGGTCACGACCGCTGCGCGCACGGGCTTTGTCAGCACCTGTTCGGCCCAGCGCAGCACCTGCTCGGTCTGCGGGTCGGTCCATGCTGTGTCGACAAGGATGGTGTTCTCGCCATCGACCACCAGCAAGCCGTTGGAAGGGATCGGCCCGAACCCCATCAGGTCGAGATAGGTCGTATGCATCCACACGCCCTCGGCGAGCTTGGTGAAGGACACTTCGCCAAAGCGAATGACCTGTCGGTCAGCCTCCTGCTGCGCGATCGGCGCATGGATTTCGGACGGGATGCAAGCGGTGAGCGCAAGTGTGACGAGCAGCACTGAGGCGCGGAGACTCACAGTGTTGCCTCGATCGCCCTCGCGGCTTGTACCGGGTCGTCAGCCTTGCTGATCGGACGGCCGATGACGAGGACGCTGGCACCATCGTCGCGGGCCTGTCGCGGGGTTACAACGCGCTTCTGGTCGCCGGATGCGCTGCCTGCCGGTCGCAGGCCGGGGACGACGAAGAAGCCCTTCTTCCATTGCTTGTGGACCGCGCCGACTTCGTGGCCCGAGCACACGATCCCGTCGAGCCCGGCACTTTCCGCCAGTTCGGCCAGCCGCAGCACGTGATCGTGGGCAGATCCATTCACTCCGGTCCGCTCGAGATCGCGCTCGTCGAGGCTGGTGAGCATGGTGACAGCAACGACTCTCGTGTTCTCGCCGGCGGCGGCCTTGGCATCTTCCATCATCGCCCGCCCGCCGCTGGCATGGACTGTGACAATCGCCGGTTCCAGCACATGGATGGACTGCATCGCGGCGGCGACGGTGTTGGGAATATCGTGCAGCTTCAGGTCGAGGAAGATCGGCAGGCCGCAATGGGCGATCTCGTGCACGCCGTGATGGCCGTGGGCATAGAAGAATTCCATGCCCAGCTTCACGCCGCCGATATGCGCCTTGACCTTGTCGACAAGGGTTTTTCCCGCCTCGAGCCGCGGAACGTCGAGGGCGAGAAAAACGGGGTTGCTCACGGCGTATTGCTTTCCGGTTTGAGGTGGTCGCTTTCAGGCTGCGGCGGGGCGGCGCTGGGGTGCGGTGCCGCAGCTGGCGGCGGAGCGGGCGAGGGGGCAGGGTCCGCCTTGGCTACCGGCGCGATGGTGGCGCGGGCGGCATTTTCCAGGCTCACGATCTTGCGATTAAGGCTCCACTTGGCTCCGCGATGATAAAGCCACATCGGCAGCAGGCCGAGCAGGAACGAGACAATCACCAGCGCCGGGACCTTGGTCTCGACCAGCAGGTTTTCCCAGATTCGCACTTCGACTGGCGTCCAGTTGAACCACGAAAAGATCAGCAGGACCGCCAGGATCAGGACCCAGACAATAGTGCGGATGATCTGCAAGGCGATTTCCTCCCTCTTTTCGTGCGAATGCTAGGGCGAAGCCAGCGTCGCGTCCAGCCGTTCGCTTAGCCAAATACCCGCGCGAAGATCGTATCGACGTGCTTGAAGTGGTAGTCCAAGTCGAATTTCTCTTCCAGTTCCTGTTCGCTCATGGCGGCGGCGACTTCCTCGTCTGCCTTCAGCAGTTCGAGAAGCGAAAGCTGGCCGTCCGATTCCCAAACTTTCATCGCGTTGCGCTGGACCAGGCGATAGGCGTTGTCGCGGGTGATGCCCGCTTGCGTCAGCGCCAGCAACACCCGTTGCGAGTGGACGAGGCCGCCCATGCGGTCGAGGTTCTTCTGCATCCGTTCGGGGTAGACCAGCAGCTTGTCGACTACGCCGGTCAGGCGAGCGAGGGCAAAGTCGAGCGTGATGGTGGCATCGGGACCGATGAAGCGTTCCACCGAGCTGTGCGAGATATCCCGCTCATGCCACAGCGCCACGTTTTCGAGCGCGGGCATGGCGTAGGCGCGGATCATGCGCGCCTGACCGGTCAGGTTTTCGGTCAGGATCGGATTGCGCTTGTGCGGCATCGCCGATGAACCCTTTTGTCCGGGGGAAAAATATTCCTCCGCTTCGAGCACTTCGGTGCGCTGCAGGTGGCGGATCTCGACTGCCAGCCGTTCGATGCTCGAAGCGATCACTGCGAGGGTGGAGAAATACGCCGCATGGCGATCGCGCGGGATCACCTGCGTGCTCACCGGTTCGACCGCCAGCCCAAGCTGTTCGGCGACATACTCTTCCACGCTTGGGTCGACATTGGCGAACGTCCCGACCGCGCCGCTGATCGCACAGGTGGCGATTTCAGCGCGCGCCGCTACCAGACGCGAGCGGCAGCGGTCGAACTCGGCATAGGCCTGGGCCAGCTTGAGCCCGAATGTCGTCGGCTCGGCGTGGATGCCGTGGCTGCGCCCGATAGTGGCGGTGTACTTGTGCTCCTGTGCGCGCCGCTCGATGGCTGCGAGCAGCGCATCCATGTCTTCGAGCAACAGGTCGGTAGCCCGTGCCAGCTGCACCGCCAGCGTGGTGTCCAGCACGTCGGAGCTGGTCATGCCCTGGTGCATGAACCGCGCTTCGGGACCGACTTGCTCGGCCACCCAGTCGAGGAAAGCGATCACGTCGTGCTTGAGTACCGCTTCCTTGGCATCGATCGCGGCGACATCGATGCCGGGGTTGGTCTGCCACCAGTCCCACAGCGCCTTGGCCCCGCTTTCCGGCACGACGCCCAGATCGGCCAGCTTCTGCGTCGCATGGGCTTCGATCAGGAACCAGATTTCGTATTTGGCTTCAGGCTCCCAGATCGCAGTCATGGCGGGGCGGGCATAGCGGGGGACCATCGTCGGGCTCCAAGTGAAGGAATTGGTGAAACTGTTGCGTTGCGCCCAGCGCGGCTAGGGCGGGTCTGCTGCCATTGCAAGCGTGCTGGGGGCTTTGTCGCCAATGCGGAACGCAATTACCGGCCACAATCGTCCGGTGGACTTTCGACCCTGATTGCAAAGGTGTTGTTGCCCGTTATGTCTACTGAGGAAATTGGGCTCAGGGGTAGTACTTTGATGAATCGCTATTTTTGCTTTGCGGCACCGATCATTGTTCCGACGGTACTGCTTGCGCAGCCGGTGCAGGCCGGGGAAGAAGTGCTCTACGAGCCGGCTCCGGAATGGGTGGAGATTGCTGCGCTACCGGAAATGCCTGCCGACGCGGAATTCCCGGTCGTACTGGCTGACAAGCAGGCGCGGCTCGAAGATGGCAGGGTGTGGCGGTATCAGGACGCAGTGCTCAGCCTGAGCACACCTCAAATGCTGACGCAGTTCGGCACGCTCAGTGCCAATTGGCTGCCTGACAAGGGCGATCTGATCGTGCACCGGCTGGAGCTGGTTCGCGATGGCGGAACCATCGACCTGATTGCGGATGGAGCGAAATTCGAGGTCATTCGGCGCGAAAGGCGGCTGGAGCGGCGGATGGTCGACGGGCAGCTGACGGCAACCATCAACCTGCCCGGTGCGCGGGTCGGTGACATTGTCAGGCTGGCCTATTCTGTGACACTGTCCGACCAGGCGCTGGGCGACAAGATGCAATTCACCGAGCGGCTGCTCGCCGGGGACCTGCCGGTCGGCAAGGCTGCCGTGTCGATCTCTTGGCCTGAGGATGAAGACATCGTCTGGGCGACGCAGGGTGAACTCCCGACCCCTGAACCGGTGCTCGAAGATGGCTACTACAAGCTAACCATCGACCTGCCGCTAGCAGAACAGAAAGACAAACCCTCCGATGCGCCGGCGCGCTTCCGGCTGCCGCCGCTCGTGCAAGCAACCAATCTTGACGGATACGCCGATCTCTCGCGGGTGATGGCCCCGTACTATGCGACTACCGGTACGATTGATCCGGAAGGCGAGATTGCCGCGCAGGTTGCGAGGATCATGGCCGAGCATGATACGCCGCTGGCTCGCGCTGCTGCTGCGACCAAGCTGGTGCAGGATGAGATCAGCTATCTTCTCAATGGTCTCGATGGCGGCAACTATCTGCCGCAAAGCCCGGCAGAGACGTGGGAGCAACGCTATGGCGATTGCAAGGCGAAGACCTTGCTGCTGCTGGCGATGCTGCATGAAATGGGGATCGAGGCCGATCCTGTGCTGGTAAAGAGCTCAGGCGGCGATACCGTTTCCGTCCTGCTGCCGCTGGCGGGCAATTTCGATCATGTCATCGTGCGAGCGCAAATCGATGGGGAGACCTACTGGCTCGACGGGACCAGCGCCGGCACACGGCTGGAAAATATCGCCGACGTGCCGCGGTTCTATTTCGCGCTGCCGATCGGCGAAAAGGGCGCGGAGCTGATCGATATGGCCGAACGTCCCAAGGCGTTGCCGGACCAGCTGGTTTCGCTGAAAGTCGACCAGAGCGCCGGTCTGTTCCTGCCCGGGTTGTTCGACGTTACGATCGAAACCCGCGGCGCTGCTGCCAGCCAGTGGGAACTGGTGCTGAAAGCCAACGAGAAGATGCGTCAGCAATCGCTCGATGCAGCTGTTGCCGGCGCGCTCGGCGAAGCCAATGTGATCGAAGCCGATGTCACTTACGACAAGGAGCTGTCGGTCGCGACCGTTACCGCCAAGGGCGTGATCTGGTCGGGTTGGGATCGCAAGCGTGGCTATTCCGAATCGACCGTCCCGGCGCAGGTGCTGTCCAGCCTGTCGGTATCTGCCGATCGGGCCCGGGCTGAATGGAAGGAGCTTCCGCTGGCCGTTTATGGACCTTCCTACTCGCGCAGCGAAACCACGATCCTGCTGCCGCACGATGGCGACGGGATCTCCATGCGCGGTGAGGATTCGATCGATCAGGTCGCCGCCGGGGCGCGGGTCGAATCGGTCGCGACCCTCGACGGGGACGTCCTCAGGCTGGAACAGTCCTACCGTACGGTCGAGCGCGAAATCCCGGCTGACCGGATCCGGGCGGAGAAGATCGCTGCGGCCCGGCTGACCCGCAACCTCCCGCGTCTCAGGGCCAACACCGATGCACGCGAACGGTGGCAGTACTTCGGCAAGGATCGCAAGCTGCTGGAACCCATCGAACAGTCCCTCGACAGGGTCATCGACCGGTCAATCGAGCTCGATGAAGGCATTGCCGCAGCCTATGCCTTGCGGGGTGCGTTCCGTCGCAGCGTGTATGATTACGCCGGGGCAGTGGCCGATTACACCCGGGCCAATGACGAAGAAGCTTCGAGCGTGTATCTCGAAGAGCGCGCTGCCAACAACTACCTGCTGGGCCGGCTGGAAGCGGCGCTGGATGACTATCGCCAGGTCGAAGAGCTGACCGGCAACGGCGACACGCTCTACATGCAGATGGAGATCCTTGCCTATCTGGGTCGCCACGACGAAGCTATCGCCGTGGCCGAGGAATATGAGGCGTTTGCCGAGGAAGCCAATGCCGCCGAAACGCTGAGCTATGCGCTGTCCTATGCCGGCAAGCGCGACGAAGGCTCGGCCTTGCTGGAAGAGACGATCCTGCTTGAGCCAGACGAGACCTGGCTGCTCAACACGGCCTGCTGGCAAGCGGCGATCTTCGATGATGTCGACGATGGCGTGCTCGACATCTGCACCGACGCGGTCGAATCGTCGGGCAGCCCTGCTTCCTCGCTCGATAGCCGGGCTCTGGCCTATTACCGGGTCGGCGAACTGGACAAGGCGCTGGCCGATGTCGATGCCGCGCTGGCACTGTCTCCGGCGATGGCCGGCTCGCGCTACCTGCGCGGGCTGATCCGGCTGGCGATGGGCGATGCCAAGGGCAAGGAAGACGTCGATGCCGGCCTGGCCATGCGACCAGTGAGCGAGACCGAGTACAAGCTCTGGAACCTGTTGCCGCCAAGCTGAGGGCGATCCCAGGCGCTCAGATCAGGCCTTTGGCCCGCAGGCTGGTATGCCCGTCTCGGCCGACAATGACATGATCGTGGACAATGATGCCCAGCAGCCGCCCGGCCTCGGCGATGCGAGCCGTGATCTGGACGTCGGCCCGACTCGGCTCGGGATTGCCGCTCGGGTGGTTGTGGACAAGGATCAGCGCGGTCGCGCCCAGGTCAAGCCCGCGGCGGATGACTTCGCGGGGGTGTATCGCGGCCTCGTCGATCGAGCCGTCGCCGACATGGTGGTCCTGGATCAGTTCATTGCGGGCATTGAGGTAGAGAACACGTACCCGCTCAACCGTGAGATGCGCCATGTCGACGGTGAGATAGTCGAGCAGCGCTTGCCAGCTGCCCAGCACCGGTTTCGCCTGCACTTCGTTGCGTGCCATGCGGCGGGCGGCAAGGGCAACAGCCTTTAGCGCGGCGGCACTGGCTTCGCCCATACCCTTCTCGCGGGCAAGCGCGCCTGGTTCCGCATTGAGCACGGCGGAAAGCGACCCGAACCGCTTTATCAGACGCTTTGCTATGGGCTTGGTATCGCCCTGGCGAAAGGCAGCGAACAGCAAGTATTCCAGCACTTCATAATCAGCCAGCGCCTCCGACCCGCCACCGAGCAGCCGCTCGCGCAGGCGGGCGCGATGGCCGACCGCGTCGTGCGCAGGCTTTGCAGCCCCGGATTTTCCGTCTGTCTGCGGCAAGCAACCCCCATGACAAATCCAAGCAAGTGCAAACCATTGCCTTTGCTGGGCGAAACGCGCAAGTGGAGGGTAATGGAAACGGGCGAAGATACGGCGGTTGCAGCGGCCCGGACCGATCGGGCGATCTGGCGCGTGGTGCGGATCGGCGGGCTCGGGTTGCTCGCCATGCTCGTTGTCGGCCTGCTCATAGTCTGGCTCACGCGCGAAAGGATTGCCGACAACGTCATCGGTGACCAGCTCGCTCAATATGACTTGCCTGCCACCTATGAGATCGGATCGATCGGACCGGCCAGGCAGGTCGTGCGCAATGTGATTCTGGGCGACCCTGACAATCCTGACCTCACCATCGAGCAGGTCACCGTCAACCTGCGTTATCGCTTCGGCTTTCCTGCCATTGGACGGGTCGAACTGGTGCGGCCGCGACTCTTAGGGCGGGTCAAGGAAGACGGCACGCTGAGTTTCGGCACGCTCGACAAGGTGATCTATGCCGGAAGCGATCGGCCGCCCGGCCTGCCCGATCTTGATCTCAAGCTCACCGATGGCCGCGCCCGAATCGAAACGCCGTGGGGCGGCGTCGGTATCAAGGCCGAAGGTGAGGGCGAACTGGATGATGGATTTGCCGGCAAGCTGGCGGCGATTGCGCCCAACCTTGCCTATGGCGGCTGCGATCTGCAGCGGCTGACGCTCTATGGCGATGTCACTGTTTCCGCTGGCAAGCCCGCGTTCGCTGGTCCGCTCCGCATGGATCCTTCGCGCTGCGCGGCGAGTGGTATCGCGCTCGATGGGGCGGAGCTGGCGCTCAGGCTGACGGGTGATGCAACCCTCGATGGCGGGGAGGGTTCGGTCAACGGCACGCTGGGGCGCCTCGCATTCAATGGCGGGGCGGTGCAGGTGACTGAGCTCAAGGCCGATGCCAGCCTGCGCGGCGAACGGCTGGTCTCCGGCTTTGACGCTGCCCTGGGCCAGGCGATGGCGGCGCAGATGGGCTTCGCGGTAGTACGGGTGACCGGGTCTGCTCGCACTGATGTAGGCCTCGCTGCGCTGCAATCGGATATCGAACTGGAGGGAGAGGACCTGCTGCTCGATCCGGCGCTGTCGGCCGCATTGCGCGAGGCGCAGGGTTCGGCAGTGGGGACCCTTGCGGCACCCCTGCTTGGCCAGCTGGCCGGAGCGATCGAGCGCGAAGTGCGCGGAGCGTCGCTTGCTGCCGACCTCACCGTGCGGACAAGCGATGGGACAGTGACGTTCGTCGCACCGCGGATCAGCCTTGCGGGCAGGGGCGGGGACACCCTGGCAGCCCTGTCGCGCGTAGAAGCTCGTTTTGGTGCCCGTGGTGTACCGCTGCTCTCCGGCAATATCGCCATGGGTGGCGCTGGCTTGCCGCAGGTGCAGGGGCGGATGGAGCGAGATGGCGGCGGGAATTCGGTCTTCCGCATCCGCATGGCTCCCTACGAGGCGCAGGGCAGCAGGCTGGCCTTTTCCGACCTTGAGATCCGCCAGGCACGCTCTGGCGCCATGCAGCTGGCAGGGGCCATGCAGGCTGATGGCCCGCTTCCCGGTGGCGAAGTGCGCGGGCTCAATGTGCCGATTGCCGGTCAGCTGGCAGCGAATGGCAATTTCAGCATGTGGCAGGGCTGCACCCCGATCGCGTTCGAGCGCCTCAGCTATTACGACCTGACGCTCGATGCCAAGCAGATGACGCTGTGCCCGCAGTCGGGCCAGCCGATCGTGCGCTACGATGCCGATGGCTTGCGAGTGGCTGCGGGTACTGCGGCGCTCGATATCAAGGGTAACCTTGCCGGTTCGCCGCTGACGCTTTCGACAGGCCCGGTCGGGCTTGCATGGCCAGGCACGTTGGTTGCGAACGACGTGTCGATGGTGATCGGGAATGACGGTAGTGCCGCCCGCTTTAAGGTCGCGGAATTCGGCGGTGAGCTGGGCCAGGTGTTGTCCGGCACGTTTGCGATGGCGGACATCGCTCTGGACCCGGTACCGCTCGACATCTTCGATGCCAGTGGCAACTGGAGCTACCAGGACAGCGTGCTCACGATCGGCAATGGCGCGTTCCGGGTCGAGGATCGTGAGGATGAGGACCGGTTCTATCCGCTTGTTGCGCGCGGTGCCGGGCTCGTCCTGCAGGACAGCAGGATCATGGCCAATGCGGCCTTGCGCGAACCGTCCAGCCAGCGGGTCGTTACTGCAGTAGAGATTAGGCATGACCTCGGCAGCGGAGTTGGGTCCGCCGATCTGGATACCGCCGGGCTGCGCTTCGACGGCCAGTTGCAGCCTGTCACTCTGACAGAGCTTGCCAAGGGGCTGGTTGCGCTGGCCGACGGTACCATTCGCGGCGAAGGCCGGATCGACTGGAATGGCGATGCAGTGACAAGTACGGGCCGCTTCAGCACCGACAGGTTTGATCTCGCCGCCCCATTTGGCCCCGTGAAAGGCGCATCGGGGACCATCGTGTTCGATGATTTGCTGAGCCTTACTACAGCTCCGAACCAGCGGCTGTTCGTGCAATCGGTCAATCCCGGGATCGAAGCCGAAGATGGGGAGATTGTTTGGCAACTGACTAATGGCACGCTGCTCGACCTCAAAGGCGGGACCTGGCCGTGGCTGGGCGGGACGCTGACCATGCGCCGTTCGCTGCTGGATTTCTCGAAACCCGAGGAGCGCCGCTACATCTTCGAGATCGAAGGGCTCGATGCCGCGCTGTTCATCGAGCGGCTGGAGATGAGCAACCTTGCGGCCCGCGGTACTTTCGACGGCACGGTGCAGGTCTATTTCGACGAATTCGGCAACGGCTTCATCGAGGAAAGCGTGCTGATCGCTCGGCCACCAGGTGGCAATCTCTCCTATGTCGGCGAGCTGACTTATGAGGACATGGGCGCGATTGCCAATTTTGCCTTCCGGTCGCTCCAGTCGCTCGATTTCAGGCAGATGCGTGTCGGCGTCGAAGGGCCATTGTCGGGCGAGGTGCTGACCGCCATCAGTTTTGAAGGGGTGAGCCAGGGCGAGGGTGCCAGCCGCAATTTCGTGACCAGGCGATTGGCAAAGCTGCCGATCCGCTTCAACGTCAATATCCGGGCACCTTTCTACCAGCTGCTCAACAACATGCGCTCGCTGTACGACCCCGACTACGTGCCCGACCCGCAAGGGCTGGGGCTGCTCGACAAACCGACACCACCAGCCGCCGGCTTAACCGACGGCACACCACCTATTCAGGACCGCGAAAGCGAGGATTAGCCATGATGCAAGCGAATTTGACGGGTCTCCTGTCCGGTGCGACAACAGCGGGCATGAAACGGGGGTTCTGGCTGATGTCCGGATCGGTGCTGGCACCGGTCATGCTGGGCGGGTGCATCAATGTGAATGCGCCCTCGGAGCCCATCGTGATCGAGCTCAACATCAATATCCGGCAGGAAGTCATCTACCGCCTGGCCGCTGACGTCGAGGACAATATCGAAGAGAACGCCGGAATTTTCTGACGGTGTGTTTTTGAGGGATTTTGAAGCCATGTTGAAAAGCAGCTTTGGCAAGACCGCAATCGCAACCGTGCTGGCAGCAGCGCTGGCAGTACCCGCTTCGGCCTATTTCCAGCGTTCGCCCGCCTATGCCGCAGCGCGCGCCGCAGGCCAGGTTGGCGAGAAGCCCGACGGCTATCTCGGTGTTGTCGGAGCGCAGTCGGGCGATATCGAAGCGCTGGTTGCTGACATCAATATCAAGCGCCGCGCCAACTATACCGAGCGTGCGCAGGCCCAGAACGTGACGTTGCAGGAATACGCCTTTGCGCAGGGTTGCGAGCTGATCCAGCGGACTGTCCCGGGGGAAAAGTACCAGACGCCTGCGGGCGCTTGGGAAACCCGCACCAGCGCTGCGCCGACGCGTGATCCGCGCTGCCCCTAGCTCCATCGCAACACAGGTTGCAGAAATATCGTCAACCGGACCGCGGATTCCCCCGCTGTCCGGTTGACTTGCTTTTACCCCCCTTCTAAGGGGGCGGCGCCCTTGGCGGGCAGCTCTTGCCCGTGCCGCGCAACCCTTCCCAAAAGGAGCAAGGCATGAGCGACGAGAAGCCCGCACGGGAACCCATTGCCGAGGATGCGCGTATCGACGCGCTCGAAGAGCGGTTAAAGGCCGCACGCGAGCGTGAAGAGGAGCGCAACCGGCCGCGGGGCAGCGGTTCCGACGCGAACTATCGCAGCGGAAACCGGGTGCTGGCGGACCTTCTCGGCGGGCTCCTGGGCGGAACGGTGATCGGATATGCCGTCGGCTATCTGAGTGACACCAATCCGTGGGGCCTGTTGGTGGGGCTGTTCCTCGGGATAGTCGTTGCCTTCAGGAATGTGTTCCGGATGGCGAACACGCCGCCCGAAGGCTCCGACGACTTGTCGAATAGGGGCTGACGGCAAGGCGGGTTCGCCGAAACGCGTAAGGATTTCACGTGGCGGCCGAAGAAGGCAAAGTCGATCCGATGCACCAGTTCACCATCGAGCCGATTCTCGGCTCGGCGAACTGGGAAATTGCCGGCTACAACATCGCGTTCACCAACAGCGCTGCATGGATGCTGGTCACCACCATCCTGCTGGCCGCGTTCGTGTGGGGCGGGATGAAGGGCCAGCTGGTCCCCGGTCGCTGGCAGATGATGGTGGAATTCTTCACCGGCTTCATCGACAACATGCTGGAAGTGAACATCGGCAAGGCGGGCAAAAAGTACGTGCCCTACGTCTTCTCGCTGTTCATGTTCATCCTGTTTGGCAACATGCTGGGCCTGCTGCCGCTGGGCGTCTTGGGCATCCACCCGTTCACCTTCACCAGCCATTTCACCATCACCGGTGTGCTGGCGATCATCAGCTTCTCGATCGTGCTGATCGTGGGCTTCTGGAAGCACGGCTTCCACTTTTTCAGCCTGTTCGTGCCGCATGGCACGCCGTTGCCGATGGTTCCGGTGATCTTCCCGATCGAGCTTATCAGCTTCATGGTTCGCCCCTTCAGCCTTGGCCTGCGACTGTTCGTGGCCATGATGGCCGGGCACGTGCTGCTGAAGGTGCTCTCGGGCTTTGTCATCAATGGCATCAATGCCGGTGCCGGGATCGGCCTGCTGGTATCGGTCCCGAGCTTCGCCCTGATGATCGGCATCTCCGCGCTGGAGATCCTCGTTGCCGGCATCCAGGCCTATGTCTTCGCGTTGTTGACCTCGCTGTATCTCAACGACGCTGAAAACCTTCACTAAGTCGCTTTTTCAACCAAACAGAATTTTTCCAAGGAGTTAGTACAATGGACGCAGAAGCAGCAAAGCTGGTCGGTGCGGGTCTCGCAGCTATCGGTGCCGGCATGGCCGCCATCGGTGTGGGTAACGTGTTCGGCTCGTTCCTCGAATCGGCTCTCCGCAACCCGGGTGCTGCCGACGGCCAGCAGGGCCGCCTGTTCATCGGCTTCGCCGCTGCCGAGCTTCTCGGCCTGCTGGCGTTCGTCGTCGCGATGATCCTGATCTTCGTCGCTTAAGACAGCCAACAGCTTTGGCAGGGCCGGGCATAAGTTCCGGCCCCGTCACATCCCTTTCCTGACTGACTTTCCGGGACCGCACTCATGCCCCAGATAGCCCAGCTCGCTGAAACCTACTCCAGCCAGATCTTCTGGTTGCTGGTATTCTTCGGGTTCACGTTCTTCGTCATTGGCCGGGGCATGGTTCCGCGCGTGATGGCGACGGTGGGGCAGCGCGACCAGCAGATCGCGGGCGACCTTGCCGCTGCGCAGGCCGCGCGCGACAAGGCCGATGCCGAGGAAGAAGCCTGGCGGGTGCGCGAAAACGAGAACCGCGCTGCGGCGCAGAAACTCGTGGCCGAAGCCAAGGCGGAAGCCGCGGCGGCCTCGGAAAAGAAAGTCGCTGCAGCCCAGAAGCGGCTCGACAAGAAGCTGGCCGAGGCTGAAGAACGGATTGGCACCGCTCGCGCCGAAGCCATGGCCGAAGTGGAAACCGTGGCTGCCGAGGCTGCGCAGGACATCGTATCGCGCCTTGCTGGCGTGAAGGTGACCGGTGCGGCGGCGGCCAAGGCCGTGAAGGAGGCCATGACCCATGGCTAACGCTCAGACCAACGCACCCGAGGTGTTCGAGACCGAAGCTGCCGAGGTATTCGTCGCCGAAGGGCACGGCGAAACCGTGGCGCACGCCGATCCGACCGCTTTCGGGCTGGAGCCTTACCAGTGGGTCTCCGTGGCCATGCTGGTGCTCATCCTCGTGGTTTTGTGGAAGAAGGTCCCGGCGCTGATTGCTGGCGGGCTCGACAACAAGATCGCCGAGATCAAGCAGCAGCTCGACGAAGCCAAGACTTTGCGCGCCGAAGCAGAGGCGCTGCGCGACGAATATAGCTCCAAGATCGCCAATGCGGAGAAAGACGCCGAAGCGATGATGGAAAACGCCAGGCACGAAGCTGACGCCATCCTCGAGAAGGCCGAAGCCGACAGCAAGGCGCTGATCGAACGCCGCAAGAAGATGGCTGAAGACAAGATTTCCGCTGCCGAGCGCGATGCAATCGACGAAGTCCGCGCCACCGCTGCTGCTGCTGCCACCGCTGCCAGCCGCAAGCTGATCGCGGAAGGCCACGATGCCGCCGCCGACAAGGCGCTGGCGGACGAGGTGATTTCGAACCTCTGAGGCTGGACCTATTGTGGGATCAAGAGGGGGCGGCCAGCGGGCCGCCCTTTTTCATTCGGTGATCCCCAGCGAAGGTTGGGGTCTCTTGCCACCAGGGCCAGGCTCCGAGAAGGTCCCAGCCTGCGCTGGGACTCACAGCTCTCCTAAGGCTCCAGCACCACTTTTCCGATCAACTCGCCGCCGGCCATCGCGTCGAAGGCTTCGCGCCAGCGCTCGAGCGGCAGAGTTCGGTCGATATGCGGCGTGATTTTCCCCGCGCTTGCCAGCTTTGCAACCTCGGCCATGATCCGGGCCCCGCGATCGGGGAAGCGGCGGCCATATTCTCCGGCGCGAACTCCGACGACCGAGAATCCCTTGATCAGCGGGATATTGACCGCAATCTCCGGTATCCGCCCGGCAACGAAGCCCACGACCAGCAGTTTGCCGCCGAAGGCGACGCAGCGGGTGCTTTCATCGAAAACGTCGCCGCCGACGGTGTCGAACACGAGGTCGCACAGCCTGCCACCCGTCAGCTTGCTCACCTCTTCGCGGAAACGCCCAGTGTTGAGGATGACATGGTGCGCGCCTGAGGCTGCCTTGAGCGCGTCCAGCTTGTCCGCGCGGTGCGTGGCGGCAATAACCCTCGCGCCCAGCGCCTTGGCCAGATCGCAGGTGGCAAGGCCCACCCCGCCGCTGGCTCCATGTGCCAGCACCGTCTGACCCTCCTTCAGCCCGCCAAGCTCGACCAGCCCGGTGTAGGCGGTGGAATACGCCGCGCCCATGGATGAAGCGGCCGCCAGCGACACGCCCTCGGGCACTTTGCGAAGCGAGCGGGCGGGGACGCAGGCGAACTCGGCGAATCCCCCGGTCTTTGCGCCGCCCATCACGTGAGCGCCCGGCGCGAAGCCGCTATCGGTATCTGCTTCGACCACTTCGCCGGCGAGCTCCATCCCGCTGATAAAGGGCGGCTCGGGTTTGAACTGGTATGCGCCTCGCGTCATCAGCAGGTCGGGGAAGTTGAGCGAGGCAGCCCGCACGCGAACAAGGACTTCGCCTGGGCCGCGCTCGGGCTTGGGCAAGTCGACCAGTTCGACGCCCGAGAGGTCCTCGGACAGGTGCTGGACGCGCAGGGCCTTCATGTGGCTAGAAATTGTCCTTGCCAGCCCGTAGCGCGGCAAAGGTTTCAGCGGGTGTCGAGCCGCCCCATTTTGCCGCCAGCACCGGATCGTCGGCTCGCAGGAAAGGGTTGGTGTCGAGTTCGCGCGCCAGCTGGGTCGGTACGGTGGGTTCGTCCTTCGCCCGCTTGGCAGCGATCTCCTCGACATAGGCGGCGAGGGCGGCGTTGTCGGGATCGGCATGGCTGGCAAACTTCGCGTTCGAGGCGGTGTATTCATGCGCGCAATAGAGCATGGTCTCGCCCGGCAGCGCCCTGATCCGGCTGAGGCTGTCCCAGAACTGCTGCGGCTCGCCTTCGAACATCCGCCCGCAGCCGAGCGCGAACACGCTGTCGCCGACGAACGCGATGCCCGCATCGGGCAGGTGAAAGGCGACGTGGCCATTGGTGTGCCCGCTGACATCGATCACATGCGCGGTGTGGGCTCCTATGGACACGGTATCGCCATGCGCCACCACGCGGTCGATCGAGGAAATCCTTTCGACCTCCTGCGGGGCGACGATGGTCGCTCCGGTGGCCTCGACAATGGCCTTGTTCCCGCCGGCATGGTCGGGGTGCCAATGGGTGTTCCAGATCTGCGTGATCCGCCATCCCTTGAGCTCAGCCTGTTTGAGATACTCCTGCGCATCGGGCGTATCGATGGCGACAGTCTCATGGCTGTCGGTATCGTGGAGCAAATACCCGTAATTGTCGGACAGGCAGGGGAATTGGTGGATCGTCAGCATGGTGTGAGCCTACTCCCTCTGCTCGCATGAGAAAAGGCCCGCCACTCGCAATGAGGGCGGGCCTGATTCTGGCTGTGATCCCCCGCGCAGGCGGGGGTCTCCGCATGGCTTGGACCAGGTGGCTTGAGGCCCCCGCCTGCGCGGGGGCTCGTGCCAACCTTAATCTTCCTTCTTCTTCAGCGCTTCGCCGAGGATGTCGCCCAGCGATGCACCCGAATCGGACGAGCCGAACTGTGCCACAGCTTCCTTCTCTTCGGCGATCTGGCGCGCCTTGATCGAGAAGTTGGGCTTCTTCGAACGGTCGAAGCCGATGACCATGGCATCGACCTTCGCACCCGGCTGGAAACGATCGGTACGCTGCTCGTCGCGGTCGCGGCCGAGGTCGCTCCGCTTGATGAAGCCGGTCGCGCCGTCTTCGCCAACCTGCACTTCGAGGCCGCCATCGCGGACTTCGAGGACAGTGACGGTGACGGTCTGGTTCTTGCGCAGGCTGCTGGCATCGGCGCCATCGGCCGACGGCGCACCCTTTTCGAGCTGCTTCATGCCGAGGCTGATGCGCTCCTTGTCGGTGTCGACGTCGAGCACGACGGCCTTGACCATCTCACCCTTGCGGTGGAGCGCCAGCGCGTCTTCGCCCGAGATGCCCCAGGCGATATCCGACATGTGGACCATGCCGTCGACATCGCCGTCGAGGCCGATGAAGAGGCCGAATTCGGTGGCGTTCTTGACTTCGCCTTCGACTTCGGTGCCCATCGGATGCTTCTCGGCGAACTCTTCCCACGGGTTGCGCTGGGCCTGCTTGAGGCCGAGGCTGATGCGGCGCTTGTCGCTGTCGACTTCGAGCACCATGACTTCGACTTCCTGCGAGGTCGAAACGATCTTGCCCGGGTGGACGTTCTTCTTGGTCCAGCTCATTTCGCTGACGTGGACCAGGCCTTCGATGCCCGGCTCCAGCTCCACGAACGCACCGTATTCGGTAATGTTGGTGACAGTACCGGTCAGCTTCATGCCCACCGGATACTTGGCCGAGACGCCATCCCACGGATCCGACTCCAGCTGCTTCATGCCGAGGCTGATGCGCTGGGTGTCTTCGTTGATGCGAACGATCTGGACGGTCACGGTCTGGCCGATCTCGATCACTTCGCTCGGGTGGTTGACGCGCTTGTAGCTCATGTCGGTGACATGCAGCAGGCCGTCGATGCCGCCGAGGTCGACGAACGCACCGTAATCGGTGATGTTCTTGACGACACCATCGATAACCTGGCCTTCAGCGAGATCGCTGATCAGCTCGCTGCGCTGTTCGGCGCGGGTTTCTTCGAGCACGGCGCGACGCGAGACAACGATGTTGCCGCGGCGACGGTCCATCTTGAGGATCTGGAACGGCTGCGGCTGGTCCATCAGCGGGGTAACGTCACGTACCGGGCGGATATCGACCTGCGAGCCGGGCAGGAACGCCACGGCGCCGTCGAGGTCGACGGTGAAGCCGCCCTTGACGCGGCCGAAGATACGACCTTCGACGCGCTTGCCTTCGCCGAATTCGCTTTCCAGCTTGTCCCACGCGGCTTCGCGGCGGGCGCGGTCGCGCGACAGCATCGCTTCGCCGTCGGCGTTTTCGACGCGGTCGACGAACACTTCGACTTCGCTGCCGACCGACAGGCCGTGCTCGTCATCGACGCGCATGAATTCCTTGAGATCGATGCGGCCTTCGCTCTTGAGGCCGACATCCACGATCGCAAAACCGTTTTCGATCGCGGTCACGGTGCCTTTGACGACGCGGCCTTCAAAGCCTTCTTCGCCTGCACCGCCGAGTTGTTCGTTAAGAAGCGCTTCGAAATCGTCGCGCGTAGGGTTGGCAGAAGTTGCCATAGGTTGGGGTATCCCGTTTACTGTTTGCTACCGGCCACGGAGTTTTTCTCCGGGTCTTTCTCCGTCTCCCGCGCACGATTGCGTGGGCTTACGGGGCAAGAGGCCGACATCTCCGCGAGGCCGCATGCCAGCGCAGAGGTTCTTTCCATCCAGCGATTTCCAGAACGGGCGCGCGCCTAGGCCAAAGGCGAGCGGAAAGCAAGGAAAATGCGGCTTGCGGTGCGGGCTATGCCAGCGCCGCCTCCACCGCCGCAATTGCCTCGGCAATTGCCTGATCGCGGTCGAAGTGGCTGGTATCGAACACCAGTGCGTCAGGCGCAGCGCGCAGTGGAGCATCGGCACGGCCGATATCGCGCGCGTCCCGCTTGGCAATATCCTGTTCGATCGCGTCGAGGCTGATTTCGACTTCGCGACCGGTCATCTCCAGCCACCGCCGCCGTGCGCGTTCCTGCACGCTGGCGGTGACATAGAGCTTCACTTCGGCTTCCGGCGCGATCACCGTGCCAATGTCGCGCCCGTCGAGTACCGCGCCTTCCGGCTGAGTGGCAAAGGCCCGCTGCCGCTCGAACAGAGCCTGACGCACCGCAGGATGGACCGATACCCGGCTCGCGAGCCCGCCGGTTTCTTCCGAACGCAGCGCCGGATCGTCCAGCAGCTCATCGGGAAAGTCGCACGCCGCCAGCGCCTGGGCGGGATCGTCTGCATCGCCATCATTGATCGCCACCTGCCGCCCAACCGCGCGATAGAGCAGCCCGGTATCGAGATGTGGCAAGCCGAAATGCTCGGCCAGTGCCTGAGCGATGGTGCCTTTGCCAGAGGCGGTGGGACCGTCGACTGCGATGATCATGACGCGGTCTTACGCGTTCTGGCGGCCTTCACCAGCCCGGTGATTGCTATGACAGCCCAGAACCCTTCCAGCACGAGGCTTGGCCAGTTGGTATGGACGATCAGCGAAATTGTCAGCAGCGCCGCGCCGGCGAGGTTGGTGCCGTGCAGGACATAGGGGTTCGGTGCGTCGTCGAGCGTGAGATAGGCGTAGGCGCCGATAATGCAGGCGGTGCCGACGAAGCCGATGAGCGAGAAGATATCGAGCGGCATCAGCTTGCCGCGCCTTCCAGCCGCGCCACGAAATTAGGAAAGCTCGTCGCGATCGGGCGTGTGTCGTCCACTTCCACCCCGTCGCGGCTGGCGAGGCCGCACACGGCCATGCTCATGGCAATGCGGTGGTCGAGCAGGGTCTTGGTGCGGCTGTTGGACGAGCCACGCAGCGGTTCGCCGCCAGTGCCGGTGATGACGAGGCCGTCCTCGCGCTCTTCGATCTGCGCGCCCGCGCCGGTCAGTGCGGCAGCCATGGCAGAGAGGCGGTCGCTTTCCTTGACCCGCAACTCTTCGAGTCCGCTGGTGGTCGTGATACCCTCTGCCAACGAGGCGGCCACGAACAGGACCGGGAATTCGTCGATCATGCTCGGTGCGATCGCCGGATCGACATCGATACCGGTCAACGTCGAGTGCTTCACCCGAAGGTCCGCGACCGGTTCGCCGCCGACTTCGCGCCGGTCCTGTTCTTCGATGCTACCACCCATCTGGCGCAGCACATCGAAAAGTCCGGCGCGCGTCGGGTTGAGGCCGACGTTCTCGATCACGAGGTCGCTGCCTTCGACTAACAGGGCGGCAACAACAAAGAATGCCGCCGAAGAGGGATCGCCCGGCACGTCGATGGTCTGCGGCCTGAGGTCGGCATCGCCATGGACGCGGATGATCCGTTCACCGTCGATCTCCTCGACTTCCACATCTGCGCCGAAACCGCGCAGCATTCGTTCGGAATGATCGCGGGTCGGAACTGGTTCGATCACCGTGGTAATGCCCGGCGTGTTGAGGCCAGCCAGCATGACTGCGCTCTTCACCTGCGCGCTGGCGACGGGCAGGCGGTATTCGATCGGCACGGCCGGGCAGAGGCCTTGCATGGTCAGCGGCAGTGTGCCGTCGGCAGACCCATGGAACTGCGCGCCCATCTGGCTGAGCGGTTCGATCACCCGGCCCATCGGCCGCTTGGAAAGGCTGGCATCGCCGGTGAAGGTCGCGGTGACGCCGTGGCTGGCGACAAGGCCCATCAGCAGCCGGGTCGATGTGCCGCTGTTACCCATGTCGAGCGCCGCTTGCGGCTGCAGCAGCCCGCCCACGCCAACGCCGTGGATACGCCATTCTTCGCCGATCTTCTCGACCCGCGCGCCCATGCTGCGCATCGCGGCGGCGGTCGCCATCACGTCTTCGCCTTCGAGCAGGCCGGTCACCCGCGTCTCGCCCACCGCCAGCGCGCCGAGCATGATCGAGCGATGGCTGATCGACTTGTCGCCGGGCACGCGAATGCGCCCCTTTAGCGGGCCGGAAGCGGAAAAACGATGCGGGGCGGGCTGGTCAATCACGGGCGCGGTCTTTGACAGGGGCATGGGCCTATGGCAAGGCGCGCCGCGCTCTTGATTCGGGGCCTTTTGCTACCCATCAAGAAAGAGAATTTTTCGCGGGCCACGGTGATCTTGCCAGCCCGACCAAAGGAACAGTGAGACATGGCCAAGCCAGAATGGGGCACCAAGCGTAGCTGCCCCAAATGCGGTACCCGCTTTTATGACCTCGGCAAGGAAGATCCTGTCGCCTGCATCGAATGCGGCGAAGAGTGGACTCCGGAGCCGGTGCTGAAGACCAAGCAGCCAATTCCGTTCGAGGAAGACGAGAAGAAGAAGGACAAGGAAGCCGACAGCGACCTTGGCGATGACGATCTGGACATCGACGTCGACGAAGACGATGATTCGCCGGACAACGAAGTCGATCTTGGCGGGGATGACGATCTGGGCGTCACCACCAGCAATGACGACGACGGAGACGACGATAACTGATTTTCTTGTTGCAAAGGGGAAGCGGCCTTTATAATGGGCGCTTCCCGCAAGGGTGGGGCACGAACCAAGGTGCCTCTCTACAGCAAGTGATCGGGGCCTTAGCTCAGTTGGTAGAGCGCTACAATGGCATTGTAGAGGTCAGCGGTTCGACCCCGCTAGGCTCCACCACTTGATTGATTTTGTGGTCGAAACCACACGCTGGCCGATGAGTTTTCATCCGCCGGCGCTTTTTGCATTTGGCGCCCAGCCAGCGCTGACAGGAGTTTGAGTAGCGCATGTTCGACGCATTGTCCGATCGCCTTGGAGCCACTTTCGACCGCCTGCGCGGCCGGGGTGCGCTGCGCGAGCAGGATGTGCGCGATGCCATGCGCGAAGTGCGCATTGCGCTGCTCGAAGCGGATGTCGCGCTGCCGGTCGCCCGCAGCTTCATCGACAAGGTCACAGAGAAGGCCGTCGGCGAGAATGTCCTGAAATCGGTCACGCCTGGCCAGCAGGTCATCAAGATCGTCAATGACGAGCTGGTAGCGATGCTCGGCGGCGATGAAGGCGAAGCGGGCCATGTCCCGCTCGACCTGAACGCGCGCCCGCCGGTCGTGATCATGATGGTCGGCCTGCAGGGTTCGGGCAAGACCACCTCGACCGCCAAGCTGGCCAAGTATATCCGCGAGAAGCACGGCAAGAAGCCGATGATGGCCTCGCTCGACGTCAACCGTCCGGCCGCGCAGGAGCAGCTGGCGGTGCTGGGCGAGCAGGTCGAAGTCGCGACACTGCCGATCATCAAGGGCCAGCAGCCGGTCGATATCGCCCGCCGTGCGCTTGAAGCGGCCAAGCTGCAGAATGTCGACGTGCTGCTGCTCGATACTGCGGGCCGCCTGCATGTCGATGAAGCGCTGATGGCCGAGATGAAGGCCGTCGCCGGCGTTTCCGCGCCGACCGAAGTGCTGCTGGTCGTCGACAGCCTGACGGGGCAGGACGCGGTCAATGTCGCGCAGAATTTCTCCGACGAGGTTCCGCTTACCGGGGTGATCCTCACCCGGATGGACGGCGACGCCCGCGGCGGTGCGGCGCTTTCCATGCGCGCGGTCACCGGCAAGCCGATCAAGTTTGCCGGGACCGGCGAGAAGCTCGATGCGATCGAGGCTTTCCACCCGGCGCGCGTGGCCGACCGCATCCTCGGCATGGGCGACGTCGTCTCGCTGGTGGAAAAAGCTGCCGAGACCATCAAGGTCGAAGAAGCCGAAGCGCTCGCCAAGCGCATGGAGAAAGGCAAGTTCGACCTCAACGATTTGCGTATGCAGCTGAAGCAGATGCAGAACATGGGCGGGCTGGGCGCGCTGGCGGGTATGATGCCGGGCATGAAGAAAGCCAAGGCAGCGATGGCGGCCAGCGACATGGACGACAAGGTGCTGGTCCACATGGACGCGCTGATCGGCTCGATGACGCCCAAGGAACGCGCCAATCCTGCACTGCTCAACGCCAAGCGCAAGAAGCGCGTCGCGGCCGGCTCCGGCACTTCGGTGCAGGAAGTGAACAAGGTGCTGAAGATGCACCAGGAAATGTCCCGCGCGATGAAGCAGATCCGCAAGATGGGCGGGCTCAAGGGCCTCGCTGCCATGTTTGGCGGCGGCGGCGGTATCCCGGGAATGGGCGGGGGCGGCATGCCCAACCTTCCCGGTCTCGGCGGCCCGGGCGGCGGCAAGGGTCCTTCGGTCGATCCCGATACGCTGCCCCCCGACCTGCGTGACATGTTGAACAAGAAATAACCGAATTACAGTGATTTGAATTGGAAAGGTAAGTTATAATGGCAGTTGCAATCCGTCTTTCGCGCGGTGGTGCGAAGAAGCGCCCCTACTACCGTATCGTCGTCGCCGACGTGCGTTCGCCGCGTGACGGCAAATATCTTGAGCAGATCGGCACCTACAACCCGATGCTGCCGAAGGATTCGGCCGAGCGCGTCAAGCTCGACGAAGACCGCGCCCGCCACTGGCTGAGCGTCGGCGCCAAGCCGAGTGACCGCGTCCACCGCTTCCTCGACGCCGCCGGCGTCCTCGAGCGCGCGCCGCGCAACAACCCGCAGAAGGGCGAACCGGGCGAAGCCGCCAAGGAACGCGCTGAAGAAAAGGCTGCCAAGCTGGCCGAAGCCGAAGAAGCCGCCAAGGAAGCGGCTGAAGCTCCGGTTGAAGAGGCTCCAGTTGAAGAAGTGGCCGCCGAGGAAGCTCCGGCTGCTGAAGAAGCTCCCGCTGAAGAAGCCGCTGCCGAAGAGGCTCCCGCTGAGGAAGCACCGGCTGAAGAAGCTGGCGAAGAGAAGTCCGAGGGCTGATCTGGTTCTGACCCTCATCCAACTCCGGCTAGGCGCTAAGGCGCCAAGCCTTCGTATCCTTCTCCCATTGGGAGAAGGAAAGCGCAGCTTAAGCGCGCAGCGCGTTAGCGAAGCTTGGATGAGGGACAAAAACCGATGACCGACACAACGCCCGTCACGCTGGCCGCCATCACCGGTGCGCACGGCGTGGCGGGCGAAGTGCGTCTGAAGCTGCTTGGTGACGGGCTGGAGGCGCTCAAGGCGCACACCAGCTTCAATGACGGCACGCTGACCCTGAAGAAGGTTCGCAGCGACAACAAAGGTGGCGCTATCGCGCGCTTCGCCGAGGTGCAGGGCCGCGACCAGGCCGAGAAGCTGCGCGGCACCACGCTCAACGTCACACGCGATGTTCTCCCCGAGCTGGAGGAGGATGAATACTACTTTGCTGACCTGATTGGTCTCGATGCAGTGACCGATGCGGGCACACACCTTGGCACGGTCATCGATGTCCACAATTTCGGCGCGACCGATATCGTAGAGATCGAGAAGGAGCCGGTGCCGGAGAAGGGCATGAAGACCTTCATGGTGCCGATGACGAAGCAGGCGGTGCTGGAGTGGGACAGCCAACGGCTTGTGATCGCGGCGGATTTCGCCGACGACTAACCGACGGTCGATTTCACCGTCGCCCATGGACAGCAAGGTGTTATGGTGTATTAAGACGCCATATAACCCATCCCACTTTCAAAACGGGCTAGTCCATGATCGACAATCTCCCAGCGGTCTTTGCCGCATATTCCGGCGGTTCTGCAGCCATCAGCTACATCATGGCGAAGGCATCGCCGACTATTTCGACCCGTGTCCGCAGCCTGTTTGCCGGGTTTGCGCCGCTGGCAGTTATCTATGGCGAAGAGCTGGTGCGCGAGGACTCTGTTGCGCTGACCGGTGCGGACCTTCTGTCAGTCGGTGGGCTGGTGTTGGTAGGTACTGGTATCGCAACCTTGGTCGGCCGCCAGGCAACGCGCAAGCCAACGCCTGAGGGATTGCCGCGCATCGAAAGGTAGTGCTTGTGGTGGATTTGCTCGCCCCCGCAGGCTAGGCGGGCCACATGAGCACCATTGCTGCCGCCATTGTCCAGGGACGCCCGATTCCGCTCGCCATTGGGGACGGGATTGCGCAGGCGACTGATCTGGCGCGCGAGGCCATTGATGGCGGCGCGCAGGTTGTCGCTTTCGGCGAGACCTTCCTCGGCGGCTATCCGCTGTGGCTCGACGAGGCGCCCGGCGCGGCGCTGTGGGATCATCCGGGCAGCAAGGCGCTGCATCGCATCCTGCTGGAGAATGCGGTCGTGTCCAATGATGAGCGGCTGCTGCCGTTGCAGGAGCTGTGCGATGCCAGTGGCGCGGTGATTTCCATCGGCGCGCATGAACGCGTGCGCAATTCGCTCACCAACACCCAGCTGATCTTCCGCCCGGGCGAGGACCCGCTGCCGCATCGCAAGCTGGTGCCCACCCATGGCGAGCGGCTGGTGTGGATGCGCGGCGATGGTTCGACATTGGGCGTACACCAGGCCGAATGGGGCCGGGTCGGCAGCCTGATCTGCTGGGAGCACTGGATGCCGCTGGCCCGCGCGGCGATGCACAATCTCGGCGAGAGCGTCCATGTCGCCGCGTGGCCGACGGTGCGCGAAAGTTACGCCATTGCCGGTCGGCACTATGCGATGGAGGGGCGGTGCTATGTGCTGGCGGCCGGGCTGGTGCAGCATAAGGAGGATATGCTGGACGGGCTGGAGCGTTGTGGTGGTTCAGCCGAGGCGCGCAAGTTGATCGAGGCGATCCCGGCGGATGTCCTCAACAAGGGCGGCAGCCTGATTGCCGCACCCGATGCCAGCGTGATCGCACAGGCGGGCGAGGGCGAGGAAATCCTCCACGCCCAGCTCGACCTGTCCGCCATCAACGAAGGCCTCGCCAGCCTCGACACCGACGGCCACTACTCGCGGCCCGATGTCTTCGAGCTAAGCGTCGATACGCGGGAGAAGGATGGAGTGAAATTTGCATAGGTTCACCCTTCTGATCGAAAGCTGTGTCGGGTTTGTTTCAACTCGTCTTGAAGAGGCTCGCGCAGAAATCTTAGACTTAATGTCGAAGGGCGGCTCGTCTGTGCACGTCAAAAACCTTCAGTCGATTCAACTCCAGTATGCAGTTAGCGCAGTTGGAATTTTTTCCATGTTCGATGCGGATTTGCAGAGAGAGCTTGGAGAAAAGAATGGTTTTGTGGCTGCCCGGAAGCTTCTGCAGGAGCAAGGAGAACAGGATCTACTCGATCGTTTCGAAATTTACTGCGAGGCGATCAACGCCCTGAAGCATGGTAACGGAAGAAGCTACGAAAGCCTCTCCAAGAAAGCAGGTGAGCTACCGTTTCGTATCAAGGCACCCGACGAGGAATTCTTCAACGAAGGTGATTGTTCTGAGATCGACACGCTGGTCTTGGCAGACGAAGAATTCGTGAGGAATTGTGCGGAAGTCGTCCACCAAGTCTCTGAAGTTGTCTGGCAATCACAATATCCTCTGAAATCATGACCTTCGCCGCCACCATCCTCACTCTCTATCCGGAGATGTTTCCCGGGCCGCTGGGCGTGTCGCTGGCGGGCAAGGCGCTCGAGCGGGGGGACTGGTCGTGCGAGACCGTCAATCCGCGCGACTTTGCCACCGACAGGCACCGCACGGTCGATGATACGCCGGCCGGAGGCGGGGCGGGGATGGTGCTTAAGGCGGATGTGATGGCGAGGGCGCTTGACCACGTCACAAACGGCAATCCCGGTCGCCCTGAGCCTGTCGAAGGGCAGGCGGAGCGCCAGACTATTCGTACTTCGACAGGCTCAGCACGAACGGATACGGGCGTCGGCGCGAGGCCCATCCTTGCCATGACCCCGCGCGGAAAACCCATCACCCAGGCCCGCATCCGCGAGCTTGCATCCGGCCCCGGCGTCATCATGCTGTGCGGGCGGTTCGAGGGGTTCGACCAGCGGCTGTTTGACGCGCGGCCCGAGATCGAGGAGGTGTCGCTCGCCGACATCGTCCTCTCCGGCGGTGAGACCGCTGCCATAGCCATACTCGACGCTTGCATTCGCCTGCTTCCGGGGGTAATGGGCGCGCCTTCAAGCGGGCATGAGGAATCCTTCGAAGACGGATTGCTCGAATATCCGCACTATACCCGACCTCAGGAATGGGAAGGGCGCACGATCCCTGAAGTGCTGCGATCGGGGGATCATGCGAAGATTGCCGCTTGGCGCAAGGCGCAGGCGGAAGAGATTACACGGTTACGCAGGCCGGACCTTTGGGAGCGTTATAGTGACGCTCGGGACCAGTCTGCCTCTGGCGCGCGGCGAAAGAAGAAGGAAATGGACCAGTGAACCTGATCCAGCAGATCGAAGCCGAGGAAATCACCAAGGCTGGCAAAGAGATCCCCGAATTCCGCGCCGGTGACACCGTGCGCGTCGGCGTGAAGGTTGTCGAAGGCAGCCGCGAGCGTATCCAGATGTTCGAAGGCGTGTGCATTGCCCGTTCGAACCGTGGCATGGGCTCCAACTTCACCGTCCGCAAGATGAGCTTCGGCGAAGGCGTGGAACGCGTGTTCCCGCTCTACTCGCCGATCGTCGACAGCATCACCGTGGTACGCCGCGGTATCGTGCGTCGCGCCAAGCTCTACTACCTGCGTGGCCGCACCGGTAAGTCGGCGCGTATCGCCGAACGTCGCGACACCCGCCCAGCCAAGGGCGAATAAGCGCACCAACCTTAAGGTTCGAGAGGGCGGTTCCTGCGGGAGCCGCCCTTTTTCGTTGGGCTTGCCTTTCCCACTCGTCATTGCGAGGAGCGAAGCGACGAAGCAATCCAGCGGTCGACTCCGGCCAAGGTAATGGATTGCCGCGCAGCCTGGCGGCTGCTCGCAATGACGAGGTGTCCATTGGAATGCGATTTCTGTTGGCTGCAACCCTGCTTCTCGCGTCCCCAGCCATCGCCGAGGACGACCCAGTGAGCGAACCGCAGGACCTCACCTTCGAGCGCGTCTTCGCTTCGCCTTCGCTCAACGGGCCGAGCCCGCGGCAGGCCAAGCTGTCGCCCGATGGACGCTATCTCACCTTGCTGCGCAACCGCGACGATGACCGCGAGCGCTACGACCTGTGGGCCTATGATCGCGAGAGCGGAGCATGGTCTATGTTGGTCGACAGTGAGAAACTCAGCAGTGGGCGCGAGCTGTCGGAAGACGAGAAGATGCAGCGCGAGCGCGCCCGCATAGGCAGCCTCAAGGGGATCGTCTCCTACCAGTGGAATTCCGACGGGTCGGGCCTGCTGGTGCCGCTCGATGGCGATCTCTACCTGGCGAAGCTCGATGGCACGGTGCAGCGCCTGACCGATACCGAGGAAAGCGAGCTCAACCCGTCGCTCAGCAAGACCGGCAAGTTTGTCTCCTTCGTCCGTGATCGCCAGCTGTGGGTGGGCGAGACCGGCGGCGAGGCTGCTCCCGTCACGCCCAAGGAAGGCGACACCATCCGCTGGGGCGAAGCCGAATTCGTGGCGCAGGAGGAAATGGCGCGACTCGCTGGCTATTGGTGGTCACCCGATGACACACGCATCGTCGTCCAGCGTACCGATGAAAGCCCTGTCGGCATCGTCACCCGCGCATCCATCGGCGCGACCGGCACCAAGGTGTTCGACCAGCGCTATCCGGTCGCAGGCAGCGACAACGCCATCGTCGAGCTGTTCGTGATTGCCCCCGATGGCGGGAACAAGGTGAAGGTCGATCTCGGCTCTGAAACCGACATCTACGTGGCCCGCGTAGACTGGGCACCCGATGGCAGCGCCATCTATGTGCAACGGCAGAACCGAGAGCAGACCGTGCTTGACGTGTTGCGTGTCGATCCGGCGACCGGCGCGAGTTCCGTCGCCTTCTCCGAGCGGGCCGCTGTCGAGGATTACTGGATCAACCTCTCTGACGACTATCGTTGGCTCAAAGATGGCTCGCTGATCTGGTGGTCGGAGCGCGATGGCTTCGCCCATCTGTACCGCAAGGATGGCGATGACTGGCGGCAGTTGACTGATGGCGAATGGGTGGTGACCAAGCTGATAGGCGTGGACGAAGAGACCGGCACGGTATTCTTCACCGGCACCATGGATGGCGTGCTCGAACAACACATCTATAGCCTCGATCTGACCAAGCCAGATGAGATCACCCGCCTGACTGAGCCCGGCTTCACCTACAGCGCCAGCATGGACGACAAGGGGCAGACCCTGCTCATCACCCGTTCCAGCGACGACAGCCCGCCGCAAAGCTATCTCGCTGACAGCGACGGCAAGCTGCTGACCTGGATCGAGGAAAACGCCCTCGATGCGGACCATCCCTATGCGCCGTTTCTCGCCAGCCATCGCCCGACCACCTACGGGACGGTGGAGGCGGAGGACGGCACGGCGCTTTACTGGGAGATGGTCACGCCCGAGCTGGAGCCGGGCAAGCGCTACCCGGTGTTCTACAGCCACTATGGTGGTCCGGGGCCGCAGACGGTTGCCAATGGATGGAACGGCGCGCTGCGGCAGGCGATCGTCGACAGGGGCTATATCTGGTTTGCCCTCGACAATCGCGGCAGTGCCAACCGCGGCGTCGCTTTTGAGCAGTCGATCTACCGTGCCATGGGCGGGGTCGAAGTGCGCGACCAGAAGGCGGGGGCGGATTATCTCAAGACGCTCGACTTTGTCGATCCCGACAAGATCGCGCTCTACGGCTGGTCCTATGGGGGCTACATGACCCTTAAGCAGATGCAGGCTGATCCGGGGCTCTATGCAGCCGGCATCACCGGCGCGCCGGTGACCAAGTGGGAGCTTTATGACACCCACTACACCGAACGGTTCATGGGCGATCCGCGCACAATGCCCGAAGCCTACGAGAAAGCGAGCGCCATTCCCGATGCCACGAAGATGACCGATCCGCTGCTGCTGATCCACGGCATGGCGGACGACAATGTCGTGTTCGAGAACTCGTCGGAGCTGATCTCGGTGCTGCAGGAAGCCAACCGACCGTTCGAGATGATGCTCTATCCCGGCTATACCCACAGCGTGGGCGGCGAGATGATTTCACCCCATATGTGGAACACGATCTTCCGCTTCCTTGAAGAGAATGGGGTGACCCCTCCCGAGTAGATTCCGACAACAACCTATTGGGGTGGGAAGGTGAGGTCTGCCGCAGGTGTTGCAGCCTTCACGTCGCTAATGCCGATATAGTAGTCATAGGACAGGATCAGGTCGCGCGTTTCGGCGTCGATCTTGGTGCTTCTGCGAAGCAGCGGACGGAGTGCCTTCAGGTTCACCAGCCCGATGGGTTTGCCGTCCAGTACGGTCAGGATCGGTGATCCCTCCTTGAGGCCATAGGGCTTGCAAGGACCCGGCTTGTTGGCCTGGATCTGCCATGCTTCGCCGCTGAGGCAATCGATCATAAGGTGCACGGTACCGAAGTCCTGCGCCCGACCCCATTCCATCAGGAAATTGCCGAAGCTGGGGACGTTGGTGCCGCTCAGCCCGCGCTCCATATGATAGCCGCCGAACTTGAAGAACACCTTCGGTGCCTTTCCGTCGCCCGCAACGGCTGCCTTCCAGTGCTTGAGGAAGTTGGCCTTCATGTAATTTTCGCGTTCCAGATTGGCGTCATAGATCGGTCCAGCCTGGCGTACGAACGCCCCGTAGATCCGGTGGCTGATGGCGATGTCATCGACCAGTGCCTTTGCCTTGGCCGGGCCATCGGCGAAAGCTGCCACCAGCGCGTCAATCTCCTCCTGCGGCGCAGCGCCGATATACATGAAGTTGCTCGCCGACTTGTCGGTCAGGCTTTGCGCGGCAGCGCGCTGTGCGTCGGTTTCAGACAGTTCCAGCAGCATCGGTCCGAGCAGCGGCCCGGCAGCGATAAACTCCTGGTCAACGCCCCACAGCACCGGCCTATCCTTGGGCGAGAGCGCAATGGCTGTCTCAACCAGCGCAATCTCCTCCACCGAAGAGAGGAAGGGAAACAGGAAGGCGCTTTGCGGCTGGTTTATTCGCGCTGTGAGCGCACTGCCATCGGATCGGACCAGCCGTTCGACCTCACGCGTGGACCAAGGGCCGATCTCGACAGCAAAGTAGTCATAGCCGCCGACCATGATGCCAGCCTGCAAATTACCGATCACGTCGGCGATGTCGGCGGTCGCGTGGGTCTCCCCGACCAGGAAGAATTGTGCCGCGTCGGCTTCCTCCATCAGTTGATCGAATCCCGGTCCGGAGAGAGAGCCGTCCGTACCGCGCTCAATCTCCAAGGTGTTGGCAGCAATGGCATCGACCATCGGATCGGTGTCATCCTGCGCCAGAATCGGTGAAGCCGCGATGGCTGCCAGTGCCGCGAAGCCGATAGTGAAACGCATTATTCTCTCCCTGTATTAGGTCGGCAATACAGTGATTGCGTTTGCGGTCAACGCCTGGCCATGCCGAACGCCCAGTTCGAATTCATGGTTGACCGCTCTTACTGCTGGGGCTGGTTTAGCTGCACGTAATGTTGCATGTGCGAAAGGCGGTTTGGTCCGCGCATACGCATTCTTGCTTGCCAAGCGCAGCACAGGGGTGCAGCGGCGCGGTCCGGAAATCTTTGACGTGCGGAGAAATACCTTGGGCTATCGCGTAGCCGTTGTCGGTGCGACCGGGAATGTCGGTCGTGAAATGATGCAGATCCTCGCCGAGCGGGAATTCCCGTGCGACGAAGTGGCTGCAGTTGCGTCCTCGCGCTCGGTCGGGACAGAGGTCGAGTTCGGCGACACCGGCAAGATGCTCAAATGCAAGAACATCGAGCATTTCGATTTCACCGGCTGGGATATCGCCTTGTTCGCGGCGGGCAGCGGCCCGGCCAAGGAATATGCGCCCAAGGCGGCGGCCGCCGGCTGTGTCGTGATCGACAACAGCTCGCTATACCGTATGGACCCGGATGTGCCGCTGATCGTGCCGGAAGTGAACCCCGACGCGATCGACGATTACAAGAAGAAGAACATCATCGCCAATCCCAACTGCTCGACAGCGCAGCTGGTGGTGGCATTGAAACCGCTGCACGACGCCGCGACGATCAAGCGCGTGGTGGTGAGCACCTATCAGTCGGTTTCCGGTGCCGGCAAGGCGGGGATGGACGAGCTCTTCAACCAGAGCCGCGCGATCTTCGTGGGCGATCCGGTGGAGCCGGTAAAGTTCACCAAGCAGATCGCCTTCAACGTTATCCCGCACATCGACGTGTTCATGGATGACGGCTCGACCAAGGAAGAGTGGAAGATGGTGGTCGAGACCAAGAAAATCCTCGACCCGAAGATCAAGCTCAATGCCACCTGCGTGCGCGTACCGGTGTTCGTCGGCCACTCCGAAGCCGTCAACATCGAGTTCGAGAACGAGCTGGGCGCAGACCAGGCAATGGAGATTTTGCGCGAGGCGCCGGGCGTGATGCTCGTCGACAAGCGCGAGGACGGCGGATACGTCACACCCGTGGAAAGCGCGGGAGATGGCGCGACCTATGTCAGCCGCGTGCGCGACGATCCGACGGTCGAAAATGGCCTCACCCTGTGGTGCGTCTCTGACAATCTGCGCAAGGGAGCTGCGCTCAACGCGGTACAGATTGCCGAGCTGCTGGGGCGGCGTCACCTGCAGAAAGGCTGAGCAGCACTTTCGTGGAAGCCTGGCGCGCCTTGCCTGCACCGCAGCGCTGGATGATCGGCTTTGGCCTAATCGGCCTAGCGCTCATGCAGATCGGGCAGCCTTACCCTGAAGTCGCGGTGCTGCATCATACGCCGACGCTGATCGCGCTCATTTCCGCACCGTTCCTGCTCAGGCGGTTTCCGCTCTCCAACGCGGCGTTCGGCTGCCTGATGCTGTTCCTCGTGCTGCACACGGTGGGCGGGCGCTACACCTATACCAACATGCCCTATGACGCCTGGTTCGAGGCGCTGACCGGCACCGGCTTCAACGAGCTGATGGGGTGGCAGCGCAACAACTACGACCGGCTGGTGCATTTCAGCTTCGGCCTGCTGTTCGTGTTGCCACTGGTGGAGTTCCTGCGCGACCATGCCGGGGTAGCGCGCAAGCTGGCACTCTATTTCGCAGTCGAGTTCGTGGTGGCGATCAGCGGCATCTACGAGATCGTTGAATGGACACTGTCGATCCTGCTCGCGCCCGACAATGTCGAGGCCTACAACGGCCAGCAGGGCGATTACTGGGACGCGCAAAAGGACATGGCGCTGGCGTTCCTCGGATCGCTGGTGGCGGCGGCGGTGATTGCGCTGCGCCGCAGTTTGGGGCGACCCAACGCAGTTTGACCTCGCTTCCGCTTGGTGGCACCTCCCGCGGGGAAAGAAGGGGGAAGACATGCGAACAATCCTGATTGGCGGCATGGCCGCGCTGGCACTCGCGCTGGTCGCTTGCGACGAAGACGCTGAGGCCTATGCCGATGAAGACAGCGCAGTTGGGCTTGTCGACGATGAGGGAGACACGGAGGCCGAGGAGGATACGGACGCCGAACCGGGCGAGGCCTATGACGACAGCCGTTATTTCGTCGTGCTTGATGGTGAAGGGCTGGGGATTGTCCGCCGTAGCGATGTTGCCGTCACGGTCCTGCCCTTTGGCACCGCTGCCGACCATGTCGCTGCCACGCTGGCGCAATCGATTGGCGCACCGCGCGGACAGGAAAGCAATGACGAATGCGGCGCGGGACCGATGGAGTTCATCGATTTCGGCCCGCTGACCATCAATGTGCAGGACGATGTCTTCGTCGGCTGGTGGCTGCGCGGCGATAGCGACATCGCTACCAGCGATGGTACCGGTATCGGTACCGCACGGGCCAAGGTCGAAGCGCTCGACGGCTACGAGCTCTACGAAGAAAGCACGCTGGGCGAGGAGTTCACCATCACGGACAGCAACGACGGCGTTGTTTCCGGCATCTTTGGCGATGGCGACGTGCAGGATTTGTGGGCCGGCACCAGCTGTGTTTTCAGGTGAAGATCATGACCTTGCAAGCCGATCTCTATTTCAGCTTCCGCTCACCTTACAGCTACCTCGCCATCGGACGCTATCGCGCGATGAGCGAGGACTACACCGTCGATATCGCGCTGCGTCCGGTCTATCCGCTGGCGGTGCGGCAGCCCGATTTCTTCGAACGCAACCATCCCAACTGGCTCGGCTACACTTTCCGCGACATGTTCCGCGTAGCGCAGTTCCACGGCATCCCGTTCGGCCCGCCGCGGCCCGATCCGATCATCCAGAATGTCCAGACCCGCGAGATTGCCGCCGATCAGCCCTACATCCGCCGCGTCACAAGGCTGGGGCAGGCGGCGGCCCGGCGCGGCAAGGGGCTGGCTTTTGCTGCCGAAGCTGGACGGCTCATCTGGGGCGGGGCGGAGAACTGGCACGAGGGTGACCACCTCGCTGGTGCAGCCGAGCGGGCCGGGCTCGACCTTGCCGATCTCGACGCCGAAGTGAGCGCGGAGGCGGACCAGCTCGACGCCGAGATCGCCGCCAACCAGGACGCGCTCGAGGCGGCCGGCCACTGGGGCGTGCCGACGCTGGTGTTCGAAGGCGAGCCCTTCTTTGGCCAGGACCGGATCGAGATGGTGCAATGGCGGATGGAGCAGAAGGGGCTGGACAAGCGGTGAGCAAACTGCTGACAATGGCCGCAGCTTTCGCTTTGTCGACCTCTTTCGCGGCGCAGGCGCAGGATGTGCCAGATACCAGGCAAATGGATTCGGACTCAGCCGCCGATGCCGTCGACGCCGCTTTGGAAGATGTCGCTGAAGCGGTCGATGAGGCTGGCGACTGGTCAATCGAGTGGGGATCGGAGCTCGAGGTCTACGGAGATCCCGGTCTCGATGGAGAATCCCGCTACGAGGGCGAGGAAATCGAAACTCCGGAAGGAACCATCGTCAAGTATCGCATTGTACCGGACGACGCCGAGGATCTCGACGTTGACGGCGAAAACCTGTCGTTGGTCAATATGACCACCGGAAAGTCGCGCCTGCTCCTCCCGGAGGGCTCCGACCAACTGCTCTTCAACTGGACTACGCTCGAGGTACCGCGCCGCTGGGGCGACGATGAAGTCAGGCAAGTCACTGTGGCCTATGTGGCGCTGGTCGGTACACGGCAGGACTACGCTGATGGCAGGCTGGACCTTATCATCGGGCGCTTTTCCGATCTCGAGCAAGTGACGCTCGCGAAGCGCCTGAGATTTGTCGATGCAGCAAACACGATCGACCGCGATACTGTGACCCTGATTGCCTGGGACGGTCCAAATTCAGCTGAATTCCTGAAGATCCGGCTGGTGGATTTCGCAATCGTTGAGCGCGCAGCGATTGAATTGCCGATGCCAAAGGAGATCATCGAGGTTTCAATCCCGGAATAGGTCGATCGCTAACCCGGCTTGGCACCGGGCGGCGGCCCCGCCTTGCGCATCACGAAGGCGAAGGGGATCGCAGCCAGCGTCAGCCACATCATCAGGTAGAAATCGTCGACATAGGCGATCATGGCCGCTTGCCGGTTCACTTCCGAATCGACCAGGCGCAGCATGACTTCTCCGGCCATCTGGAAGCGGTCAACGGTCGACAGGTCAATCAAGTCTGTGCTTGCACCTGTCACATGGCCGCCCAGCTCTTCATGCGCGGTCTGGAGATTGGCACCGAGCAGGGCGCTGGTGATCGAAATGCCCACCGATGCGCCGAGCGAGCGGGTGAGATTGAGCAGGCTCGACCCATCGGTCCGCAGCCGCCCTTCCAGCGTCGAAAACGCAGTCACATTGAGCGGGATGAACACCAGTCCCAGGCCCAGCCCCTGGATCAGGCCTGTGGTGATGAAATGCCAGCTGTCAGCCTGCAGTGACCAGCCTGCCATCAACCACTGCGACCACGCGGCGATGGCGAATCCAGTGGCGACAATGATTCGCGCATCGACTCCGCGGCGGATCAACAGGCCGGACAGCTGCATGCTCAGCATCACCCCCACGCCGCGCGGCATCAGCACGATACCGGTGTCGATCACGCCGTAACCGAACAATCGCTGCAGCATCGGCGGCATCAGCGCCATGTTGGCAAACATGACCACGCCAATGATCAACATGAAACTGAGCGCGATGACGAAATTGCGGTCGGCGAATATCGCCTTGTCGAACAGTGGCTCTCCAGCGGTGGCGAAATGGACAATTGCGATCCAACCTGTGCTGGCGGCGAGCAAGGCATAGATCCATATCTCCGCTGAATCGAACCAGTCCTGCTGCGTCCCCCGGTCTAGCATCAGTTGCAGCGCGGTCAGCGCGATCCCCAGCATGAGGAAGCCGAACAGGTCGAACTTGCGTGCCTTTGCATCCCGGTGCGGAAGTTCCGCCATCAGGATCGCGAGCGCGAGCAAGCCGATCGGCAAGTTGACGAAAAAGACCCATCGCCAGTTGGCGCTTTCCGTCAGCCAGCCGCCGACCACCGGACCCAGGATCGGGCCGATCATGATGCCAAGGCCCCAGATCGCCATCACCTGTGGGTGGCGGCTGGGGCGCGAGGTATCGAGCATGAAGCTCTGGCTCAGCGGCGGGATAAAGGCCCCGGTGATTCCCTGCAAGGCGCGGAAGATCACCATTTCCTCGAGGTTCTGTGCCAGCCCGCACATCATCGATGTGATGATGAAGCCGAGCACGGAGAGGAGAAACAACCGCCGCGCCCCGAACCGGTCGGCCAGCCAGCCGGTGATGGGCATCGCCACCGCGCTCGCCAGGATGTAGCTGGTCAGCACCCAGGTCACGCTCTCGACCGTTGCGCCCAGGCTGCTCTGCATATGCGGGATCGCGACATTGGCGATGGTGGTGTCGAGAATCTGGATCAGCGAGGCCGCCATGATCCCGACCATCAGCAAAGGCTGGTTGCGGACTTCCAGCAAGGCATGGTCGCTTACCGGATCAGCCGCACCGGGCGCAGGAGAGGCAGGGCGCGCGGCGCTGGCCACTCCCTCAGTCCTCGTCGGTGAAGACAGTGACTTCGGTCGAAAGCCCGGCAATCAGGCGCCGTGGGCTCTTGCTGTCGATGCGTATACGCACCGGCACGCGCTGCGTCACCTTGACCCAGTTGCCAGTCGCATTCTGCGCCGGCAGGACGGAAAATTCAGAGCCCGTACCGGCACCAATCGTCTCGACCCGACCTTCCAGCACAACATCCGGATAGGCGTCGAGGCGGATTTCAGCTCGTTGGCCCACTACCATGTCGGCAAGGTCAGTCTCCTTGAAATTGGCTTCGACATAGGAGCTGCCGTCTTCCACCAGTGTCAGCACCGGCAAGCCTTGTACGACCTGCTGTCCGACTTGGAGGCGGTCGGCCTGGGTCACCGTGCCAGCGCTCGGCGAGCGAACCTCCGTCCGGCGCAAATTGAGCTCGGCAGAGGCCTTGCGTGCCTCTCCGGCGGCCACTTGCGGGTCTTTGTCTGGTACCGCGGGACCTCGCGCCAGGCGCGCCCGCGCTTCTGTCTGGCGGGCCTGCGCCATGCGGAGCTGCTCGCGCGCTTGCGATACGGCATGGCGAGCGGCGTCATGCTCGGTCAGGGTCAGGAAGCCGCGCTTGTAGAGCGCGTCCTTGCGCGCAAAATTTGCTTCAGCGAAAGCGATGTCCTCCTGCGCAGCGGAAATCGCGGCACCGGACAGGTCGGCATCGTTTCCCAGGGCAGTGAGGTTTGCCTGCGCCTGCGCGATGGTGGCATTGGCTTCGGCGATCTCCACCCGGAAGGGTTCTTCATCGAGCCGATAGAGCAGCTGCCCGGCTTTGACCGTGTCACCTTCGCCAACCAACACTTCGACAATGCGGCCGCCGACCTCCGAGGAAATCGCCACGCGATCTTGCTGGATATAGGCGTTGTCTGTCGAGACCTTGCCTTGCAGGCTCCACCAATAGGTCAGCGCACCAAGGGCCAGTGCCAGCGGCAGCGAAACCATCAGGACGATGCGTCCCCAGCGGCGCTTGGACCGAGGGGGCGCGTCGGATTGCGCTTCGGCGGGAGCTTGGTCTTGCACGACGGTCGGATCCGCTTCAGCCATGAGCAATCTCCCTGGCCTCGCCAGCCGGGGTGAGATTGGCCGTCACAACCTGGAGCATGCGTACAAGCTCGTCCTGCTCGCGGGGGCTGAGCCCTTCGACCATCCGGTCGAGCAACCCATCGAGCGCGGCCCGGATACGCGCGATCTCACCAAGGGCGCGCTTGGTCAGATGCAGCAACCGGGCGCGCCGGTCGGTGGGGTTGGGACGTCTTTCGACCAGGCCCGAATCCTCCATCCGGTCGACCATGCGGCACAATGAGATCGGTTCCACTTCCAGCAGGTCGGCATAGAAGGCCTGATTTTCGCCCGGGGCCCGTTCCAGTGCCAGCAACAGGCGCGCTTGCGGCGCCGTAATTCCCGTGGTGCGCACACGCTCTTCGAAAGCGCGCCGCAGCAGCCGTGAATTGTCCGCCATCAGCCAGCCAAGATTCTTGTCCATAGCCGCACATATAATAAGGATGCTTATTAAAGGCAACGATGGGTGCAGACGCCAAATGCGGCTGGATAAGCCCTGCTCTTGCGGTTAGTGAGCCGCGCATGAGCGCCCATTCGACGACCCGCTTTGCTTCATTCGACGACACAGAACTGGCGGTGCACCGGATCGGTGAGGGCACGCCTTTCGTGCTGCTCCATGGCCTGTTTTCCAATGCCGACATGAATTGGATCCGGTGGGGCCATGCCGAGGCGATTGCCGCGGCGGGCTTCGAGGTGATCATGCTCGATTTCCGCGTCCACGGGATGAGCGATGCGCCGCATGATCCGGCCAAGTACCCTGAAAACGTGCTGGTGCGCGATGTCGCGGCTCTGGTCGATCACCTCGGCCTCGAGGATTATGTCCTTGGCGGCTTCTCGCTCGGCGCGCGCACGTCGATCCATGCGGTGGCGCAAGGTATCCTCGATCCGCAGCGGTTGGTGATCGGTGGGATGGGCACGGCGGGTCTCGGCGAATGGTCGAAGCGCTCGGCCCATTTCCTGCGCGTGATCGACGAGTTCGACACCATAGGTCGCGACGACCCAGCCTATTTCTCGCGCCAGTTTCTCAAGAGTCAGGGGACTGATCGGGTCGCGGCACGTATGTTATTGCAAACATTGCCCGATCTTGATCTTGCAGCGCTGAAGAATATCACTATGCCCACGCTTGTCGTATGCGGGGATGAGGATCGCGACAACGGATCGGCCATCGAGCTGGCAGGGTTATTGCCCGATGCCACCTATGTCGAAATTCCCGGTACGCACATGTCGAGCGTGACCAAGCCCGATTTGGGTGAGGCCATCGCAAACTGGTTGAAGGATGCTTGAGGGGGCTCCTGTAAGATGATTTCGCGGCGGCGATTCCTGATGTTCTGGGTGGGCGGGTTGATCGCGTTTGCCATCGCTCTGGCATTACACATGCCGCTGACGATCGAAGCGGTGCCTGAAGGTATCGTAGATCACCAGACCGCCACCACCGGGGCACGGGTCGACGCCATCCAGCAAGCATGGGCCGAGGCCGGCGTGTATCGCAACGCCTTTACGGCGATGCTCAGCGATTTCGGTTTTATCCTGCTTTACGGTATCGGTAGCCTGATGGGCGGGCTCTATTTCCTGCGCACAGGGCAGGGAACCTTGCGCATGATCGGTTGGGCGCTGGTCGGCTCGGCCCTGGTGTTCCTTGCCAGCGACCTTACGGAAACGGCGATGCAGATCCAGCAACTCACTGCCGGCAAGGGGGATGACGTCAAGGCGCACCTGGCGGCAGCGATGCACTATCCCAAGCTGATCTCGTGGATCGCCTGCTTCATCCTGCCGCTCAACGGCCTGATCCTGGAGCGGAGCCAGCGCCGCCCGGCCTGATAGGTCCGCGATGGCCGCTTGATTCATACCCCGCGCGGGTCCAAACCGATATCAATGGAAACCGGTTGTCTCCGGACTTGAGAGGAAGTGTCCCCATGAAACTGTTCGCCCCCGCTGTCACCGCCCTCGCGCTGGTCATGGCTGCTCCAGCCTATGCCGAACATCACGAGCCTGCCGAGGCCGAAGCCACTACCGAATTTCCGATGACTCCCGAAGGTGCGGCCAACTGGGTAGCGATGGTCGAAGCCGATCTTGATGCTTTCTCGGTCGATGCCGGCCGTATCTACTGGATCAATGAAACCTATATTACCCATGACACTGATGCCCTGGCGGCCAGGGTCAGCGCTGAAGGTACGAAAAAGTCGGTTCTGTATGCCTTGGAAGCGGCCAAGTTTGCTACCATTGAAGGGCTCGATCCGGAGGTGGCTCGCAAGCTCGACAAGCTGCGCACCGGGATCGTGTTGCCTGCTCCAACGACAGAAGGTTCGGCCAACGAACTGGCGACAATCACGACCAGCCTCAACAGCCAGTATGGCAAGGGCAAGGGTACCCTAAACGGCGAAGCGATCAGCGGCAGCGATATCGAAGCCGAGATGGGCAATCTTGACCACACCCCGGAAGAATTCGCCGAAATGTGGACCAGTTGGAACGATCAGGTCGGCGCGCCGATGAAGGACGAATACGTCCGCATGGTCGCTATCGCCAATGAAGGTGCCAAGGAACTGGGCTTCGCCGATGTCGGTGCCATGTGGCGCTCCAACTACGATATGAGCGCAGAGGAATTCGCCGCAGCCAAGGAAAAGCTGTGGGATCAGGTCAAGCCGCTCTACATGCAGCTGCACACTTACACCCGTCGCAAGCTCAACGAGAAATATGGCGACGCGGTCCAGCCCGCCACCGGTCCGATCCGCGCCGATTTGCTCGGCAACATGTGGGCGCAGGAATGGGGCAATATCTACCCCCTCGTCGCGCCGGAAGGGGCAGGTGATATCGGCTACGACCTGACCGCGCTGATCGAGGCCAAGGGGCTAGACGAGCAAGGCATGGTCAAGGTCGGTGAAGGATTCTTCTCCTCGCTCGGATTCGATCCCTTGCCGGAGACATTCTGGGAGCGCAGCCAGTTCACCAAACCGGCGGACCGCGAAGTCGTCTGCCATGCCAGCGCATGGAATGTTGAGGACGGAAACGACATCCGCATCAAGATGTGCATCAAGCGCAATGGCGATGACTTCGTGACGATCCACCACGAGCTTGGCCACAATTACTACCAGCGCGCCTACAAGGACCAAGACTACCTCCACCTCGATGGCGCGAATGATGGCTTCCATGAAGCGATCGGCGATGCCATCGCGCTTTCGATCACGCCTGAATATCTCGTGCAGATCGGCATGCTCGACGAAAGCGAAGTCCCCGGCGCGGACAAGGATATCGGGCTGCTGCTGCGGCAAGCGATGGACAAGGTCGCCTTCCTGCCCTTCGCGCACCTCGTCGACAAATGGCGCTGGGGCGTGTTCGACGGTTCGATCGCGCCGGAGGATTACAACACCGCCTGGACCGAGCTGCGGACCGAGTACCAGGGCATTGTCCCGCCGGTCGAGCGGCCCGCCGACGCCTTCGATCCGGGCGCGAAGTATCATATCCCGGGTAACACGCCCTACACCCGCTATTTCCTCGCCCGGGTGCTGCAGTTCCAGTTCTACAAGGCGGCCTGCGATGCTGCCGGGTGGGAAGGGCCGCTGCACCGCTGCAGCTTCTACGGCAACAAGGATGTCGGAGAGAAGCTGGGCGCGATGCTGGAAATGGGCGCGTCGAAGCCATGGCCCGATGCGCTGGAAGCCTTCACGGGCAGCCGCGAGATGAGCGGCGAAGCGATGATCGAATACTTCGCCCCGTTGATGGCCTGGCTCGAAGAGCAGAACAAAGGACAGCCGCAAGGATGGTGAGGCAGGCTGTGTGGGTCGCGCTGCTGGCTGCTTCGTCCCTGTCGTTCCCGGTCCTGGCCCAAGAGGCCCCCTCTTCGGAGCCTCTGTCAGAGGCCATGCCCGACACGGAATCGTTGCGCTATGATGACGAAGTTGTCGTCACGGAACTCAGCCTGCTGGAGACCCCGCCGCGATACCGATCGGGAGACGACCCCGCCGAATTTCCCGAGGCCAAAGCCTACGCTGAACAAGGGCGCGGGCAGCGGGTGAAAGCTCAGGCGATCGTGACACGCGAAGGGGCCATTGCCGAGCCCGAGCTTTTACTCGGCAGCGGCGATACCGAACTCGACGCGAAGATCCTCGAGGCGCTTGCCGGATGGAAGCTGTGGGCCGGCCGAAAGGATGGGGAAGCCGTTCCCAGCCTGGCCAAGTTTTCGTGGTTTATCGGCAAGTTTCCCGACCGTCTCGAAGGCGGCCAGCCGGCGATGCCTGAAGAGGCCAAGGCGCTCGGTCACCATGGAGCCGTCCGTATCGCCGGCACGATCATGCCCGATGGCAGCATCGGCAATGCAGAAGTGTCCGCCAGCAGCCGTTCAACGATCCTCGATGCGGCGGCGCTCGAAGCCGTCAAGGGGTGGCGCTATGCTGCGCCCTTCGATCTGCAGGGAGAACCGGCCTCTTATGATGTCGTTTTCGCGCTGGACTTCGGCCAGGGCAAGGATGGCGGCAGCTATCTGAGCGGGATCGAGACCTATCGCTGCGAAGCGTTCATCAAAGAGTACGACTGGTGGCGCAGTGCCTTTCCTGAAGCCGATCCAGACGACTACGATTTGCGCAAGATGCTGATCGGTGCCGAATTCCTCGTCGCCATCAGCAAATCCGGCGACACCAAGGGATTCAAGGACCGGATGGAGCGCTGGAACGGCAAGTTCGCGAAGACTATCGAGGGGTGCCGCAAGCGACCCAGGAAGCTCTTCCGCGAGGAATATCGCAAGGCCAAGTGATCGCCGCGCGCGCCGTTTCGGTTGTGTATCGATGCTGCTAAAGGATTTTGCATGACATCATTTCCCGCATCCAGGAATGCCCATGTTGGCAAGACCATGCTGCGGCTGGCCGCCCCGGCGTTGTGGCTGGCAGGTTGCTCGCCTGCGGCCGCCGACCTGCCGCCACCCGAAGTTGTCGCCGATGGAGCGATGGAGGGGCAAGTCCTGTTTGTCACCAACAAGGGCGAAGACACGCTGAGCAAGGTTGACCTCGCGACAGGCGAGGAAGTGCAGCGTGTCGACAGCTGCACGACCCCGCATGAACTGGCTGTATCGCCAGACGGCCGGCATGTCGCGCTGGGCTGCTATGGCGGGCGCTCGATCACGATCCTGCGCACCGCCGATCTGGTCGTGGTCAAGGAGATCGAGCTTGGCGAAGGCGCGCGGCCGCACGGCATCGTCTGGCACGCCAACGGCAATCTCTACGCCACCGCTGAAGGGCGGGAAGCGATGGTCCGGGTAGAGGACCCGCTCGGCGAAGCGCCCGTGCTGGCTGAATTCAAGACTAACAAGAAGGGCACGCATATGCTCACCGTTGCCCCCGATGGCAGCGCGGCATGGACCGTCGACATGGGGTCGGGCACAGTGACACGCATCGATCTCGCCGGTGACAGCCCTCCGCTCTCAGTGCCGATGGGGGAAGAGCCCGAGGGGATTTCCTTGTCGCCCGATGGGACCGCGCTGTGGGTGTCTGCGCGCGGGTCTAACGAGGCATTCGAGCTCGACCCGGCGACGCTGGAGGTGCGCAAGCGACTTGAGACCGGGCGCTTCCCGCTGCGGCTGGCGATCCGTCCGCAAGGCGATGTCGCGATCACATCCAACCTGGAAGATGCGACGCTGTCGGTGATCGAGCTGGCCTCCGGCGAACTGACCCGCACGATCAAGGTCGGCGGGCCGGGGCAGGCCGAGCAACGCTTCCAGGTCACAGTGCTGTGGTCCGACGACGGCAGCCGCATCTATGTCGCTGAGACCGGCAGCAATACCGTAGCCGAAGTCGACTATGCCGGCGGCAAGGTCCTGCGCCACTTCTTGGTCGGCGAAGATGGTGACGGGCTGGCGGTGGTTGCGCTTCCTGAGAGCGAAGGCAGCGGTGACGAATAAACCTGCGCTCCCCATTGTCGGGTGGCGTGAAATGGTCGCGTTGCCGGACCTGACCGAGGCCCGGATTCCGGCCAAGATCGACACCGGCGCGCGCACTTCCTCGTTGCACGCGCTGGAAATCGAGCGGTTCGACCGCGACGGACATCGCTGGGTCCGCTTCCTCCTCGACATCGGCGAAGGGCGGAGCGAGCCGGTTACCGTCGAAGCCCCCCGTGCCGACAAGCGCATCGTCACCAGTTCCAACGGTGAAGCGCAGGAGCGCTTCATCATCCGCACCACGCTTGAACTCGGCGAGCTTCGCTTCAAGGCGGAATTCAGCCTCGCCGACCGCAGCGACATGAAATTTCCAATTCTCATCGGCAGGACGGCCCTGCGCCGCCGGTTCCTCGTGGATTCGGGCCGATCCTATCTCCAGTCGAGCGCCGCAGAGTGCCAAAGGATACTCAAATGAAAATCGCCATGCTGGCTCGCAACCCGAACCTTTATTCGCACAAGCGCTTGAAGGAAGCGGCGGAGGAGCGCGGCCACGAGTTCGATATCCTCAACACGACCCGCTGCACGGTCAATATTGCCAGCCATCGTCCGACGCTGAGCTACAACGGGCAGACGGTGCCCAAATATGACGCTGTGATCCCGCGCATCGGTGCGTCGATTACCAACTATGGCCTCGCCGTGCTGCGCCAGTTCGAAATGGGCGGGGTGTGGCCGCTTAACGAAAGCGTCGCCATCGGCCGTAGCCGCGACAAGCTGCGCAGCATGCAGATCCTCGCCAAGCACGGGCTCGGCCTGCCGCTGACCGCCTATGCCAACGATCCCAAGGCGGCCGAGGAGATCATCAAGGCGGTCAACGGCCCGCCGGTGGTGATCAAGCTGCTGGAGGGGACACAGGGCATCGGGGTCGTGCTTGCGGAGACCATGTCGAGCGCCAAGTCCGTGATCGAGGCCTTCCGCGGGGCCAACGTCAACATCCTGGTGCAGGAGTTCATCAAGGAAGCCGGCGGGACAGACATCCGCGCGCTGGTGGTCGGCGGCAAGGTTGTCGCGGCCATGAAGCGCACCGGCGCGCCCGACGATTTCCGTAGCAACCTCCATCGCGGCGGCAGCGCGCAGCTGATCAAGATCACGCCGGAAGAACGCAGCACCGCCGTCCGCGCCGCCAAGCACATGGGCCTCAACGTCTGTGGCGTCGACATGCTGCGCAGCAATCACGGCCCGGTGATCATGGAGGTGAATTCGTCACCGGGGTTGGAAGGCATCGAGAACGCCACCGGCAAGGATATTGCGGGGATGATCATCGACTACATCGCCGCCAACGCGAAGGCGGGGAAGACGAAGACCAAGGGTAAGGGGTGAGATCGCGCACTTTACCACCCGCGTTGTTGCTGGCTTTTCTTTCTGCATCTTGTGGAGGGGAGGGCTATGAGGCTTTCTCGGCATCGAACGCCGAGACTCAGATTGTCTTTTCAATTTCAAGTGGCGGACCCTATTGCGGGAGGTGTGACAAACGTACTCTCTATGTTCACGATGATGGCAAGGTCTTGATCGAAGATGGCCATTGGGCGGGCCGTTATCGCAATTGGAAGACACAACTCTCCACGGTTCAGGTCTCGAATGACCAATTGTCCGCATTCAAGGACCGCTTGGACAGGTTTTGGACAGCCCGAGAAGGTTGGAGTGCTAATACTGCTGAATGCGTTGTGGAGGTCCCGCATCTAGGCGACGTGCTGATTGAATGGCGCAGTCCCTTGAAGACAGACAGGCTACGGATCGATCTCGGATGCGATCCTGAGGCGAAAGCTGAGGCGATCGATCACCTGACTACAGCGCCCTCTCTGCTGGGCATCGACTATTACGATTATCGAGCGACTACCGAAAAGCCGTCACCCTGAACTTGTTTCAGGGTCCATCTCTCCACCTTCGTAGGCGGTGCGGGCTGACGAATGGATGCTGAAACGAGTTCAGCATGACGAGTGAGTATAGGGCCGACTAGCGACCCCTCAAGCATTCCGCGCCATCAGCCCGCCATCGACGGGGATCACTGCGCCGGTGATGTAACTGGCCGCCGGGAGCACCAGTGACAGCGTCATATGCGCCACTTCTTCCGGTTCGCCGTAGCGTTTGAGGGCAGTGCGGCGCTTGGCGAAGATCACCTTGTGCTCGTCGGGCACGCCCTTCGTCATCGCGGTGCTGATCGGGCCGGGACAGATGCAGTTGCAGGTGATGCCTTCCGGGCCGAGATCGACCGCGAGGCCGCGGGTCAGGCCCGTCACCCCGGTCTTGGCCGCGACATAGGGCGTGTCGCCGGGCGTCGCGCCCAGGCCTTCGGTGCTGGCGATATTGACGATTCTGGCCGCGTCGCTCTTGCGCAGGTGCGGCAGGGCAGCGCGAACCATGCGCTGATGCGCGGTCAGCATCACTGCCAGCGCGCGGGCGAAGGTGTCGTCATATTCCTCGTCATCAAGCGCGCAGAAGCTCGAAACCCCGGCATTGTTGACGAGGATGTCGACGCGTCCAAAGTCCTCGGCGATCTGCGCGACGACCCGCGCAATTGCATGCTTGTCCGCCACATCGAGCGCATAGGCCCGCGCGCCTTCGCCACACTCCGCCGCGACCGCCTCGCAGGCGGCAAGGTCGAGATCGGTCACCGCCACCCTCGCGCCCTCGGCTGCAAAGAGCTTGGCCGTCGCGCGGCCCATACCGCTGGCGGCCCCGGTAACGATGGCGACACGCCCGGCGATCGAGCGGGAGCGGTTGGGTGTATCGGTCATCCTGAAAGCCTAGCCAGCCGGATGACAATGGCAAGCGCTCAAGCGACCTTGATGTTCGCCACAAAGCGGTTGGCCGAGCTTTCCAGCGAGCGGATGTTCTCCAGCAGGCCTTTCACCGTTCCGCGCGTGTCGCTGAACAGCTTCTCGGTCGTGCTGGCGTTCTGAGCCAGGGACGCACTGCGGCGGGCCATTTCGTCGGTCCCCTGCGCGGTTTCGCTGGCGTTGCTTTCGATGCTGGCGGCAACCGAGCGCTGGCTGTCGACGTCGTTCTTGATCGCGGCGGCAGAGCGGGCAACTTCGGCAATGGTCTCGCTCAGCTCGGCAAAGCTCGTTTCCGCTTCCAGCGTGCCCGATTGCACGCCTGAGAGAAGCTCGTCGATCTGGTCGGTCGCACGCGCGGCCTGGTTGGCCAGGTCCTTGACTTCCTGCGCCACTACCGCAAACCCGCGCCCGGCATCGCCTGCCGAAGCGGCTTCGATGGCGGCGTTGAGCGCTAGCAAATTGGTCTTGGCGGCGACGCTGGCGATGGACTTGGTTGCTTCGCCGATGGTCATGGAATGGCCTGAAAGGCTGCCGACTGCTGCGACGCCAGAGGTCGAGCGTGCACCCGCAGTGCTGGCCAATGTATCCTGCTGGCCCGCTGTCACCGCGATATTGCTGATCGAGTGCGAGAGCTTGGTTACGCCGTGGGCGACATGCCCGGCGGCATTGGAAACCTGCGACGCCGATGCGGCGACTTCACTCGCTTCACGGCCCGTGTCCTTCACGGTCTCGTCAAGCGTGTCCATGGCGCGGTCGAGTTCCTCGGCGCTCTTCGCAACCGAAGCTGTCAGCTCAGCGACCGATGATTCGAACTCCTGTGCAATGCGGAGCATATCCGCCCGTCGACTTTCAGCCTGTTCGAGCTCGGCTTGCACGCGAGCGGCGCGTTCCTGGTCGGCCTGCCGCAGGGCATCGGTCGCTTCGACCTTGGCACGTTCGCTTTCGACTACTGCCTGGCCCAGTCTCGACAGGACCGAGCCAAGATGCATCGCAAGGTAAGATAGCGCCCCGGCCTGGAGCACAACAGCGAGCGCGTGCACCAGAACGCGTTCGATCCCGCCTCCACCGGAGAAGACCCAGGTCGGCGAAAGAAATGCCAACAGCAAGTGGTGCGCGGCGATGGTCGCTGCCGCCAGCAGGATCGGACGCGGGTCGCACAGGATCGTGAGCACCGCGAGCCCGACGAAGAAATACATGTGCATGTCGATCTGCCACTCCGCCCCGCGCATGGCGTAGAGCAGCAAGGCAGGTTGTAGCGCCGCCATCAAGGCAACCGCATAGCGAGCGGATACATCGGCGCGCTTCGTCAGGGTAGCCAGCGTAGGAAGCAGGTTGAGCAGTGCGCTGATCCCGCAGGCGACCAGCGCCTGGCGGCCCATCGGCACGCTCAGCAAGCCTATGGCGAAGGTCGCGCCCCAGCCGCCCAGAGTGATCCACTTCACGCCTTGTTGGCGCAAGCGATCGAGTTCGTTGGTCATGTGGTTTGAATTCCGATGCAGCCGCTGTCCTGGACGGCGAGGGCGAGGATTCCATGGTCGAGCAGGAGGGGGATCCAATCCGGGCGCTGGCCCTGGATGACCAGCCCGCCCGAAATAGGTGCCATGGAGATGATGGAGCGGCCGTCGGAAGTAGCGATCCGCGCAAGCTCGTGCTTGCCGGCTTCCGTGACCGGGTAAAGCGCCATCTGCCCTTGCGCAGGCGGCGTGAGGAGAAGCGAGCCGATCGCCGCTGTGCACAGCGCCAGCTGGCCAAGCCCGAACAGGCGCACAGGCCACGGCCGCGCGTCTTGAGTGCGATCGATCGATATCATCGAGCGCGCTAGTCGCAGGGAAGGTCTTTAAATCACGTTAAGCTAAGTAACACATACTAATACGGCGATTACCGGAACGGCGGCTCGTTGAAGGCGCGCAGCTTGCGACTGTGCAAACGGTCGCCTTCGTCGCGCAGGCGTTTGCAGGCTTCGATGCCCATTTGCAGGTGCGCGGCGATGGCTTCTTCATAGAACTGGTTGGCCTGCCCGGGCAGCTTGATCTCGCCGTGAAGCGGCTTGTCGCTCACGCACAGCAGCGTGCCGTAGGGGACGCGGAAGCGATAACCCTGCGCGGCGATGGTGGCGCTTTCCATCTCGATGGCGATGGCACGGCTCTGCGAAAAACGCATCGCGCTGGACGAATAGAGTAGCTCCCAGTTGCGATCGTCGGTGGTGACGACGGTGCCGGTGCGCATACGCTGCTTGAGGTTGGAGCCTTGCTCGCCCGAGACTTGCTCCGCCGCACCGGCCAGTGCCTGCTGCACTTCGGCAATCGGCGGGATCGGGATCTCCGGCGGCAGCACCGCGTCGAGCACGTGATCGTCGCGTAGATAGGCGTGAGCAAGCACGAAATCGCCGATCTTCTGGCTGGAGCGCAGGCCCCCGCAGTGGCCGATCATCAGCCAGCTGTGCGGACGCAGCACTGCAAGGTGATCGCAGATGGTCTTGGCGTTGGAGGGGCCGACCCCGATATTGACCAGCGTGATCCCGGTCTTGTCACCGCGCAAGAGGTGATAGGCGGGCATCTGGTGCTTGCGCCAGGCGGTGTCGGACAGTTGCTCGCGGGCGTTGTCGGTCCGCTCGCCAATGTCGAGTCCGCCAGCGCCTGTCAGCCCGGTGTAGCCGTCGCTGCCGATCTGCTGCGCTGCCCAGTCCACGAATTCATCGACATAGCGATGGTAGTTGGTGAACAGGATGAAGTGCTGGAAATCCTCCGTCCGTGTGCCGGTGTAATGGGCCAGCCGGGCTAGCGAATAATCGGTGCGCAGGCCGTCGAACAGCGACAGCGGCATGGCCGTGCCATCCATGTCGAAGATCTCATGCCCGTCGGCCAGTTCGTCCCCGATCAGTGCGAGATCGGTCGAGGGAAAATGTTCGGCCAGTTCCATCGGCGCGATCCCGGCCATCTTGGCCCCGGCATCGCCATCGAGGACGTAGGGGAACGGTATTTCCTGGTCCGAACGCGTGACTTCGAGAGTCACGTCATAGTCGCTGGTGATCAGCTCCAGTTGTTCAGTAAGGTAGCTTTCGAACAGCGCCGGGCGGGTGATCGTGGTGACGAAAGTCCCGGCTTGCTCCAGCCGTCCGAATGCCCGCGAGCGGTCCGAGGGGTTGCCCTTGCCGGCAAAGTGCAGCCGCAACTCGGGGTAGGAATAGCTGCCATCGGTGCGGCGCGAAGCAGGAGGCAAGGTGCCGTCCTTGGCATAGGCGAGCACGTCTTCGCGCAGGGTTATGGTTGCCGCATCGAAAACGCGGTGGAGGTCTTTGATGATGTTGGAAACAGTCTGCATGACCAGCCCCTAACGCCTTTTTGTGACAATTCAAGCGGTCGGACCCCTGCTCGCCAGGTCTGTGCCACGCATAGAAAAAGGGCGCAGCCCGCATAGGCCACGCCCTTTTTGCAACCCGAAAGGCAGGTAAATCAGCCTTCGGTGGTTTCTTCGCCGTCTTCGGCAGAGGCTTCAGTCTCAGCGCCATCTTCCAGCAGTTCAGCGGGGATCTCGCCCGGCTCGAGCTGAGCGGGAATCGCAGTCGCCGCAGCGGCTTCCTCGATTTCCTTCTGCTCTTCTTCGAACAGCTGGGCGAGCACGTCCACGCCCTGGCTCTGCAGTTCGGCTTCGTCGTCCGAACGGGCGACATTGGCCTTGACGGTGATGTGGACCTCGGGGTGGAGCGCGATGGTGACATCGTGCATGCCGATGGTCTTGATCGGGTGACCCATCACGACCTGCTTCTTGTCGATCGCGTGGCCCTTTTCTTCGAGACCGGCAACGACGTCACGCAGGTTGACCGAACCATAAAGCTGCCCGGCGTTGGACGAAGCACGGATCAGGACGATCTCGGTGCCAGCGACCTTTTCGCCCAGCTTTTCGGCTTCGCTGCGCTTCTCGGCATTTTCCTGCTCGAGGCGTTCACGATTGGCTTCGAAGACCTTCTTGTTGGCTTCGTTGGCACGCAGGGCCTTCTTCTGCGGGAGCAGGAAGTTGCGGGCGTAGCCGTCCTTCACGGTAACAACGTCACCGATCGAGCCGAGGTTGCCGATGCGTTCGAGGAGAATGATATCCATGATGCCTTCTCCTTACTTCACGATGTAGGGCAGCAGGCCGATGTGGCGCGCGCGCTTGATCGCCTTGGCGAGCTCACGCTGCTTCTTCGCGCTGACGGCGGTGATGCGGCTGGGGACGATCTTGCCACGCTCGGACATGAAGCCCTGCAGCAGGCGCGTGTCCTTGTAGTCGATCTTGGGTGCATTCTTGGCCGAGAACGGGCAAGTCTTGCGGCGACGGAAAAACGGGCGGGCCATCAGTTGCGCTCCTCGCGTTCGCGACGCTTCTTGCTGTCGCGGTCGTTCTTGCGCATCATCACGCTCGGACCTTCTTCGTGCTCTTCGACACGGATGGTCATGTAACGGATGACGTCTTCGTTGATGCGCGTCTGGCGCTCCAGCTCGGCAACGACGCTGCCGGGGCCTTCGATGTTCAACATCACGAAGTGCGCCTTGCGGTTGCGGTCGATCTTGTAAGCCAGGTTCTTCAGGCCCCAGGTTTCGGTCTTGGTGACCTTGCCTTCGTTGGCCTCGACAATTTCAGTGGCGGTAGCCGCCAGCGCGTCGACCTGAGCCTGGCTCAGATCCTGACGCGCGAGAAAGATATGCTCGTACAGAGCCATCTCGCGTCCTTTCATTTCCACGCCGATCGCTGGCTTGTCCCACACCGCGCGGGGGCCCCTCCGGCTTTCTTCGTTTCCGAGCCCTGAAGCACGGAAGCGGCGCACATAGCGGGATCGGCGCATAATGCAAGCCTTGCCTCGCCGCCATTGCGCAGGCAGTGCGGCGTTCGAGACACGCTTTACGAATGGGAGAATGCCTGTGCCCGGTGGCCTGATGGCACTGTTAGACGATGTTGCGGTGATTGCGCGGGCAGCGGCGGCTTCGATCGACGATGTCAGCGTCGCGGCGAGCAAGGCGGGCACCAAGGCCGCCGGAGTGGTGATCGACGATGCCGCAGTGACGCCGGGTTATGTCACAGGCCTCTCGCCTGCGCGGGAACTGCCGATCATCTGGAGCATCACCAAGGGCAGCCTCAAGAACAAGCTGATCCTGCTGTTGCCAGGGGCATTGCTGCTCAGTTGGCTGTTACCTCAGGCGATTACTTACATCCTTATCATGGGCGGCAGCTACCTTTGCTACGAAGGCGCTGAGAAGGTGATGGAAAAGCTGGGTGAGCCGAAGCATGGCAAGACGCTGGAAGATCCGATCGAGGACGTGGAGGAGTTCGAGAAGAAGCGGATCAACGGTGCGATTCGGACCGATCTGATCCTTTCTGCCGAGATCATGGCGATATCGCTGAACGAGATTGCCAAGATCAGCGATGAATTCTGGATCCGCGCAGCAGCGCTTGCTGCGGTGGGGATCGCCATCACGCTGGTGGTTTATGGCGCGGTCGCCCTGATCGTGAAGATGGATGATGTCGGCCTGCATTTGAAGGAAGAAGGTGGCGAGGCAGGGCAGAAAATCGGCGAGTTCCTGCTGTTGGCGATGCCGCGGCTGCTGGTCGCGCTGTCGTTCATCGGGACCATCGCGATGCTGTGGGTTGGTGGCGGGATCATCCTGCACGGGCTGCACGAGATCGGGATTCACGCCCCGTCCGACCTTGCGCACAGCGTTCAGCACGCCGTCGAGGAAACGACGGGAGCGCTTTCGGGCGTGCTGGGCTGGACGACCTATGCCGGCCTCTCGGCTATCTTCGGCCTGGTCCTGGGCGCGATCATCGTGTTTGTGCTGCACCATGTGCTGAAGTTCGGCGCGCATGGCGATGATGGAGCTCAGGCGCATTGAGATGACGGCGCGTCCTATCCTCCATACCTGCCGTGGCTCGCGCGGGCTGCGCTGCACCTGGGCTGCAGAGGAAGCCGGGGTCGATGTCGAGCTCAGGCTGCTCCCGTTTCCTCCGCGCTTCAAGGCGCCGGAGTACCTGGAAATCAACCCGCTGGGGACGATCCCGTTGTTGGTCGATGGCGACTCGCGGATGACCGAGAGCTGCGCCATCGCGCACTACCTAGCGACAAAGGACGGCTATACCGACCTGGCCATCGCGCCCGGTGAGCGGGACTATGCCGAATATCTCGACTTCACCTATCACGCCGATGCGACAATCACTTTCCCGCAAACGGTCTACATGCGTTTCGCACTGTTCGAGAAGGACAAGGGCTGGGCCGAAGCGGGCGACGCCTATGCCAAGTGGTTCTGGAAGCGGCTGATCAAGGTCGAGCAGCGGCTGGAGGGTCGCGAGTTCTTGTGCGCCGACCGCTTTACCGTCGCCGATATCTGTGTCGGCTACGCGTTGATTCTCGCGCGCAGCGTAGGCCTCGACGAAGGGGTGCCAGAGAGCCTCAAGGCCTATCGCGAGCGGCTGGAAGCGCGCGAAGGCTACCAGCGAGCGGTCGAACGCGAAAAGGCGGGACCGGCGTCGGTCTAACCCAGTCGCACCAGGATCGACGCCGCAAATTCCGTCAGCGTATCGTCGCGCGCGCCCATTACCACTATGCGGTCGCCCGGCCTGGCATTGGCGACAAGGAAATCGCCGCAGCCTTCGCGGGTATTGATATGCAGAGCTTTTCCGCCCGCCTTGGCGATTAGGTCGACGATGCGCTCGCTGCCTTCGCTGCGGTCGACTGTGCCGCCGAAATAGACCGGGTCGCACAGCAGCGTGAGATCATCGGGCCCCAGTTCATGGGCAAAGGTTTCTGCCAGTTCTGCACCCATCTGCCTCAAGGGCCCGTAACCATGCGGCTGGAAGAAGGCGAGCACGCGGCCCGGATGCGCCTTGAGCGTGCGCAAAGTGGCGCGGCATTTCTCCGGGTTGTGGCCGAAGTCGTCGATTACCGTCACGCCTGAAGGACTGGTGCCGACGATGTCGAACCGGCGCGCGAGGCCCTTGAATTCGCTCAATGCCGCGACAGCATCGGAGACGGGCACGCCAGCCGCACTCGCCCCGGCGATCGCGGCCAGCGCATTGGAGAGGTTGTGCAGTCCCGGCATATGCAGCACCAGCGCATGCTCGCTGTCGTCGTGTCGATCGATCACGGTCGCTGCCTGCCGGGTCGGGCCATCCGCATGGCTGCCTTCGACGATGCCGATGCTCGCGCCCAGATCATCGATGGCAAATGTGATCGCGTGTTTTGCGCGGCCTTCCAGTTGCAGCGCCTCGTCGTCATCAGCGTTGATGACAGCCACGTCCGAGGCTGCGACGTAGTCACCGAACAGCTGGCGCAATTCCTCCATGCTCTTGTGATCGAGGCTGACGTTGAGGAGGACACCGACCGTGGGCTTGTAGGACGCAATCGACCCGTCGCTTTCATCCACCTCGGACACATAGAGGTTCGCGTCGCCCACCGCCGCGCTGGCGAAAGGGCGCTCGGGAGAGACGAAGTTCTTCATCACCGCGCCATTCATGATGGTCGGATCGCGCCCGGCATGGTGCAGGATCCAGCCAAGCATGGCGGTGACCGTGGACTTGCCGCTGGTCCCGGCTACGGCGATCCCGGTCTCGGCAGAATTGAACAATGCGGCGTTGAGATCGGCGCGGGTCAGGCGCGGCAGGCCGAGCTCTTTCGCGCGGACGATTTCAGGCACTGTGTCTTCAACTGCAGCGCTTGCAACCAGCACCTGCTCGGGCCGGGTGATCCCGCTGCCGTCCTGCGGGAAGAGCTCGAAGCCTTGCGCCTCCAGCGCGGCGAATTTCTCCGGTGTACGACCCTGGTCGCGGCTGCGGTCGGACCCGGCGACTTCGGCGCCGCGCCCCTTGAGGATTGCTGCCAGCGGCTGCATCCCCGAGCCGCCGATGCCGCAGAAGAACCACGGGCGCGCAGTGAGGTCGGCGGTCGGATCGGGCAGGTCGGTCATTGTAATCCCGAGTGATTTCCCGCGCAGGCGGGAATCTCATGCAGTTGAGGCGGAACAGGCGGACTGAGGTCCCCGCCTACGCGGGGACTCGCACTTTGTGAAGCGAATGCTAGACCGTTGTCCATGACCCGCATCGCCATCTGCGCCCCGGCCACGGCCATCACCCGCGAACACGCGGAAGCCGCGCATGAATTCGTCGCCGCTGAGTATCCCCAGCACGAGCTGTGGTTTCATGACCAGTGCTTCGAAACCTACGCGCATTATGCCGGGGACGACCTGACCCGGCTCAGTGCGCTGGTCGACTGCGCCAACAACCCCGAATTCGACGCCGTGTGGTTCGCCAAGGGCGGCTATGGTTCAAACCGTATTGCTCAGGCCGCCATCGCCCGCATGAACGATGCCGCGCGCGAGAAAACCTATGTCGGCTATTCCGACATGGGCTACATGCTCGCCGCGCTCTATCGGGCGGGAATCGGCCAGCCTGTGCACGGATCCATGCCGGTGAGCGCGCGCAGCGAGCGCGGCAGGGTGGCGCTGCGCCGCGTGCTCAACTGGTTTTCCGGCGATGCCAGCGGGGTCGAACCCTCGGTCGATGGCAAGACGCCGACGGTCGCCTTCAACCTCATCACGCTGGCGATGCTGGTCGATACGCCGCTGCTACCGGATCTCTCCGGCCATGTCGTGATGGTCGAAGAAGTCAGCGAGCATCTTTACGCTATCGATCGCCTGTTCTTCAGCCTTGCCAATACTTTGCCGCGCCTTGCAGGATTGCGGTTGGGCTACGTTACAAACGTGCCCGAGAACGACCGGGATTTCGGCCAGACGCCCGAAGAGATCGCGCAATTCTGGTGCGACAGGGCGGGTATTCCCTACCTCGGGCGCGCGAAGATAGGGCATACGGTCGACAACCATGTCGTGCCGTTCGGGGTTGCGAGTCCGCCGCAGCCGACCTAACCGGCTCTCCAAGACAGGAGATTACCAATGCGCGCATTTATCTTTCCCGGGCAGGGCAGCCAGAAAGTCGGCATGGGGGCAGACCTTGCCGTCGCTAGCGCCGCCGCTCGCGAAGTGTTCGAGGAAGTCGACGAGGCGCTGAGCCAGACGCTCAGTACCATCATGCGCGAAGGGCCCGAAGCGGATCTGACGCTGACCGAAAACGCCCAGCCGGCTATCATGGCTAATGCCATCGCCACGCTGCGGGTCCTGGAGCAGGAATTCGGTGTGTCGCTGGCTGACAAGGGCGATTGCGTTGCTGGTCACAGCTTGGGCGAATACACTGCGCTGTGTGCTGTTGGCGCGTTCTCGCTGGCCGACACGGCTCGTCTGCTGAAGTTGCGCGGACAGGCAATGCAGGCGGCAGTGCCGGTTGGCGTAGGCGCGATGGCCGCGCTGCTCGGAGCCGATATCGAGAAGGCGACTGCTCTCGCCGCAGCCGCCGCACAGAGCGAGGTCTGCGAAGTGGCCAACGACAACGATCCCACGCAGGTGGTCATCTCCGGCCATCGGGGCGCGATCGAGCGGGCCATCGAACTGGCGAAAGAACACGGGATCAAGCGCGGCATCATGCTGCCCGTTTCTGCGCCATTCCACTGCTCGCTGATGCAGCCTGCCGCAGATGCCATGGCAGCCGCCTTCGAAGATACCCCACCGCAGAGCTTTACTTTGCCGGTATACGCCAATGTCACCGCAGCACAGGTCACCGACGCCGATGCAGAGCGCGACCTGCTGGTCCAGCAGGTGACGGGCCGCGTCCGTTGGCGCGAGAGTGTCGAAGCGATGGCCACTGCGGGTGTGACACATTTCGTGGAACTCGGCGGCAAGGTCGTTGGCCCGATGGTGGGCCGCATCGCCAAGGATGCTGCCGTGACCAGCGCTATCACAATGGAAGACCTGGAAGCCCTCGCAAAGGAGATTGGTTGATGTTCTCGCTTGAAGGAATGACCGCCCTCGTGACCGGAGCAAGCGGCGGGATCGGCTCCTCCATTGCGCGGGCGCTTGCCCGTCAGGGTGCGCGGCTGGCGCTGTCGGGCTCGAATCCATCGAAGCTCCGGTCTTTCCGCGAAGAGCTCAACAGCGAGTTCGGACACGATCATGTCGAGATCACCTGCAACCTTTCCGACAGCACGCAGGTCGAGGAGCTGATTCCGGCGACAATCGATACGCTCGGCAAGATCGACATTCTCGTCAACAACGCCGGCATCACGCGTGACAACCTCGCCATGCGGATGAAGGACGAGGAGTGGGACGAGGTTATGAAGATCAATCTCGAATCCGCCTTCCGCCTGATGCGTGCTGCTGCGCGGCCGATGATGAAGGCGAAGTTTGGACGGATGATCTCCATCACAAGCGTGGTCGGAGCGACCGGAAACCCAGGCCAAATGAACTATGTTGCGGCCAAGGCCGGGCTCACCGGCATGTCAAAGGCACTGGCACAGGAACTTGCCAGCCGTGGCATCACCGTGAACTGCGTCGCCCCCGGCTTTATCCGTACCGCCATGACCGACCAGCTGACCGACGACCAGAAGGCGGCGATCAACGCCCGCATCCCCATGGCCCGCATGGGCGAAGGCGAGGATATCGGCGCTGCTGTCGCCTACCTTGCCAGCAAGGAGGCGGGCTACATCACCGGCCAGACGCTGCATGTAAACGGCGGCATGGCGATGGTGAGCGCCTGATCGGGTCCGAATTTGGGGACAACCTCGTGGTTATCCCCAAGGAATCCCGCCGCTTGGGCGATACTCCTTGCGGGGCTTCGCAGGTGCGCTAGGGTTTAGAGGCAATTTACCCGGCGCCCGGGGCGATTCCGGTGGGGTTTTTGCACCTGTTGGGCGCCCCTGAAACGAGAGAAAGACCGATGAAGGCCACCATCGAACGCGCAACGCTCCTCCGTTGCCTCTCCCATGTCCAGTCGGTTGTCGAACGCCGCAACACCATTCCGATCCTCTCGAACATCCTGATCGAGGCTGGCGAAGGTGGTGCGGTCAAGGTGATGGCGACCGACCTCGACCTGCAAGTGGTGGAAACCATGGCTGCGGCGGGCGTCGATGCCGCCGGTTCGACAACGGTTTCCGCCCACCTGCTGTTCGATATCGCGCGCAAGCTGCCCGATGGCAGCCAGGTCAGCCTGGAAACCGCCGACAATCGGATGACGATCAAGGCCGGGCGCAGCCGCTTCCAGCTGCCGACCCTGCCGAAGGATGATTTCCCGGTTATCGTCGAAGGCGATCTGCCGACCAGCTTTGAAATCCCGGCCAAGGTGCTGGCCGAGCTGATCGACCGCACCCGCTTCGCCATCAGCACCGAGGAAACCCGCTATTACCTCAACGGCATCTTCTTCCACGTTTCGGATGAAGACGAGCCTGTGCTCAAGGCCGCCGCCACCGATGGCCACCGTTTGGCGCGCTACACCATTGCGCGCCCCGATGGTGCCGACGGCATGCCCGACGTGATCGTGCCACGCAAAGCCGTGGCCGAGCTGCGCAAGCTGCTGGAAGAGCGGATGGACGGCAATGTGCAGGTCGATCTTTCGGCCAGCAAGATCCGCTTCACGCTCGGTGGGGAGGGCGGCACCGTGCTGACCTCCAAGCTGATCGACGGGACCTTCCCGGACTATACGCGCGTCATCCCGACCGGGAACGACAAGCTGCTCAAGGTCGACCCGAAGAGCTTCTTCGAAGGTGTCGACCGCGTGGCGACCATCGCCACGGAAAAAACCCGCGCGGTCAAGATGGGCCTCGATGCCGACAAGGTCACGCTTTCGGTCACTTCGCCCGACAACGGCACTGCGACCGAGGAACTCGCTGCCGAATACAGCAGCGATGGTTTCGAGATCGGCTTCAACGCCGGTTACCTCAAGGACATCCTCAGCCAGATCGACAGCGATACGGTCGAACTGCACTTGGCCGATGCCGGCGCCCCGACTCTGATCCGCAAGGACGAGAACAGCCCGGCGCTCTACGTGCTGATGCCGATGCGGGTGTAGGACCCGGGCGAGGATGGATCCGCTCCCGATCGTCCTCACTCTGTTTCCGATTGTCTTTGCCGGTCTCTGGCTGCTGATAAGCTCGCTGCTCATGCGCATGTCGGGTTGGTATGCGCTTGAAGAGCGGTTTCCCGATGATGAGCGCGAGGAATTGCTCCTCTCGTTGCCGATGCAGTCGGCTATCTTTGGTGGATCGGCCTTCGGTGGGGTCAATTTCAACGGCTGCCTGACGCTGCAGGTCTGCACAGGTGGCCTGAGGTTCAAGGTCTGGAAAATCTTCGGGCCCTTTGCGAAGCCTTTCCTGGTGCCGTGGCGTCACATTGCGACCAGCCATGCGCGCGTGTTCCTGTTCTCCTATGTTCGTCTTGGCCTGGGTTCACCTGAAGAAAAGGGCGTCAAGATTCGTCCGCGTACTGCGCGCCGGATCGAGCAGGCTTCGCGCGGCCAATTTCGGCTGCAGGTTGACTAGCGCGGCGCGGCAACCGATGGATTGGGGAAACCGAGAGGAGCCCTCGCATGACTCAAGCCGTCCACGTCCAGAAGGACGAACTGGCCACCACTGCCATCGCTGACATTGCGGACGTGCCGCTGGCAGAAGGCGCTGTGAGGCTGGAGATCGAGAGTTTCTCCGTCACCGCTAACAACGTCACCTACGCCGTGGTCGGCGACGGGTTCGGCTACTGGAACTTCTTCCCCGCGCCGGATGGCATGGGCATCGTTCCGATGTGGGGCCACGCCCGAGTGACCGAGAGCAATTTGCCCGACATCGCCGTGGGCGAGCGGGTCTATGGCTACCTCCCCATGGCGACCCATCTGGATGTCGTGCCGGGCAATGTCTCGAAGAGCAGCTTCGTCGACACGGCCGCACATCGCCAGCCGATGAGCCCGATCTACAACCAGTATTCGCGCCTCGCCGCCGATCCCGAGCATGATCCCGCGCGCGAGGGCGAGCGGATGATCTTCGGCCCGCTGTTCAAGACCGGCTTCCTGATCGAGTATTTCATGCGCGGGCAGGACTGGTTCGGGGCCGGGCAGGTGATCCTGACCAGCGCCTCCTCCAAGACCGCTATGGGCCTCGCGGCGGTGGCGAAGCAACGCTCGCCCGGCATCAGGCGGATCGGGCTGACCTCGGCGGGCAATGTCGATTTTGTGAAGGGCACGGGGATGTACGACGAAGTCGTGGCTTATGGCGATGTGGGATCACTCGAAGTGGTGCCTACGGTAACCGTCGATTTCGCCGGCAATGCGGGATTGCTCGCCAGCCTGCACAAGCACTTCGGGGACGACCTCAAATACTCCTGCCTTGTCGGTGCGACCCATGTCGAGGATCGCGGCGAAGGGATGGGCGCAGGAGCAGACTTGCCCGGCGCAACCCCGACGCTGTTCTTCGCGCCCGACCATGCCGTCGCACTGTTCAAGGAGCTTGGGCCCGAGGGTGCGGGCAGGCAGATGGCCGAAAGCTGGGCTTATTTCCTCGACGCCGCCAGTGGCACCATCAGTATCGACCGCCGCCAGGGCCTCGAAGCGGCGCGGAACGCCTATCTCGAGACACTGGCGGGCAAGGCCGATCCGTCAGTCGGGATCGTGATCGAGCCCTAAGCTTGTTGGCCTCAGCGCCCATCCCCGTTCGCCCTGAGCCTGTCGAAGGGCAGGCACCACCGTTCGCAATGGCAATGGCTGGGCTTCGACAAGCTCAGCCCGAACGGGCTTTGCATGGGTGTTAGTGGGTCAGATCAAATATCGACGCAGATCTTGCCGAAGTGCTTGTTCGCTGCCTGGTGGGCGAAAGCTGCGGCGAGGTCCTGCAGCGGGAAGTGATCGGAGATCACCGGCGCGATGCCATTGGCTTCGATGGCGGCGATCATGTCGAGCTGCTGCGCGCGGCTGCCGACGGTGAGGCCCTGCAGGCGTTGGTTCTTGCCCATCAGCATCGCGGTCGAGACATTGCCGGCCATCCCGGTCAACACCCCGATCAGCGCGATGTGCCCGCCGACACGGGTGGCGATGATCGATTGGTCGAGCGTACCCGGACCACCGATTTCAACCACGCAATCAACACCGCGGCCGCCAGTCAGCTCGAGTGCCTTCGCACCCCAGGCTTCGGTTTCCTTGTAATTGATCAAGTGGTCTGCCCCGAGGTCCTTGAGCCGATCGAGCTTCTCGCCCGAAGAGCTGGTCGAGATGACGGTCGCACCAGCCATCTTGGCGAATTGCAGTGCGAAGACCGAGACCCCGCCGCTGCCCTGCGTCAGGACGATGTCGCCGGGCTTGATGGAATTGTCGACAAACAGCGCGCGCCACGCTGTCAGGCCGGCGCAAGTCAGGGTCGCGGCCTGTGCGGCGGAGTAGCCCTTGGGTGCCTTGGTGAACCAGGTGGTCGGCGCAGTGATGGCTTCGCGGGCGTAACCGTCAATCCCGTCGCCGGGGACACCGGTGAAGGCAGTCGTTGGCGGTGCGCCGTCGAGCCAGCTCGGGAAGAAGGTCGAGACGACATGGTCGCCGACCGCATACTCGGTGACACCTTCACCCACCGCAGTCACTTCACCAGCACCATCCGACATCGGGATGCGGCCCTTTGCCGCCGGGATCATCCCGACCACCACGGCAAAGTCATGGAAGTTGAGCGAGCTCGCCTTCAGCCGGACAGTGATTTCGCCCGGCCCGGGCGCTGGAGCTTCGTCGATATCGACATATTCGAGGGTATCGAGCGAAGAGGGCTGAGCGCCCGTGCGGATTGCTTTCATTCTGCTGCCTCTGCCATTTCTACACGCTGAGGCCCGCGGATCAGTCCGCCCGGCGTGGCCCCCGTCCATTTACCGTCCCGGAACGTAATGGTTCCGTTCTTGATGGTGGCGACATAGCCATCGGCCTTCTGCAGCAGCCGCTTGCCGCCCGCCGGCAGGTCGAACGCAAGCCATGGCTTGCCGAGCTTGAGCCGCTCCATGTCGATGATATTGAGGTCGGCAAGGTAGCCGGGCGCGAGCACGCCGCGATCCTCCAGCCCATAGAGCTTGGCGGTGTCCCAGCATTGCCGCTTGATGGCGTTCTCGAGGCTGATGGTGGCGCCGCGCCTGCGATCACGGACCCAGTGCTGGAGCATGAAGGTAGGTGAAGCCGCATCGCAGATGGTGCCGCAATGAGCGCCGCCGTCCGAGAGCGAGTTCACCGTGTCATCGCTGTGCTGCAGGGGCAGCAGGAATTCCAGGTCGCCATCGGCATAGTTGAGGATCGGGAAGTAGATGAAGCCTTTCCCGTCATCGCGGCAGAGCATGTCATAGGCATACTCTTGCGGCGCGACTCCGGATGCGGTGCCGCGCGCCTGAACGGTCGCATCCTGTGGCGGTTCGTAGTCGAAGTCCTCATCCATTTCGAACATCAGGCCCCAGCCGTTGGTGAGGGCGAAAATGACTTCCTTCACGTCTTCCGCGACTTCGGAATAGTCGTTGGGTTCGGCCAGCAGCTGCGCCTTGAACGCAGGGTCGAGCAGCTTCGCTTTCTTCTCGTCCCATGGCAGTTCTTCCATCGCCTGCCAGCTGGGGCGCAGGACGAACGGGTTCACGGTCCCCTGCCAGGCCATGATGATGCCGTTGCCGCGCAGCGCGATCTGCGCGACGATGTTGGCACCATTGTCGTTCTCGGCGCGCATGTTGCTGATCTGCTCGTCGAGCGGCTGTTCCTTGGCGATCGATTGCAGCGCGGCGAAGGTCACCGGCAGGCCGGTCTCGCGGCTCAGATTGCCCATCCACTCGAACTCGTTCCATTCGCGGCGCAGGTCGCTGGCCATTTCGAACACGCCATGGCCCGCGCGGCCCATTGCCCGACCGAGTTCGACCAGTTCTTCTGCAGTGGCGGTGGTGCCGGGCACCAGCACGCCGTTGACGTCCTTGTGCAGCACAGTGCGGCTGGTCGAAAAGCCCAGCGCGCCAGCGCGTACGCCGTCCTCGACGATCTGCGCCATCTGGCGGATGTCGTCTTCGGTGGGGACGGCACCGGGCTCCTCGCGCTCTTCAAGGACATAGGCCCTTACTGCTCCATGCGGCACATGGGTGCCGACATCGACCGTGCGCGGCATTTTCTCAAGCGCGTCGAGATACTCGGGGAAGGTCTCCCATTCCCAGGTGATGCCTTCGGCCAGCGCGGTGCCCGGAATATCCTCGACGCCTTCCATCAGCTGGATCAGCCACTCGTGCTTGTCGGGCTTGGCGGGCGCAAAGCCGACGCCGCAATTGCCCATCACCACCGTGGTGACGCCATGCCAGCTGGAGGGGGCCATTTCCTGGTCCCACGTGGCCTGGCCATCATAGTGGGTATGAATATCGACGAAGCCGGGGGTGACGACCATGCCTGTCGCATCGATTTCTTCAGCGCCGCTCCCTGCGACTTCGCCAACCTGCGCGATCAGGCCGTCCTTGATGGCGACGTCGCCAGTGAAGCGCTCTGCCCCGGTCCCGTCGACGATGGTTCCGCCACGGATGACAAGATCGAAATTGGCCATTGTGCTCTCCTCTCCCATTTCTCTTTGCAACTGATGTAGCACATACAATCGGGCGGTGGTAAGCCCGCAAATATGGAGAGGCAGACAAGCTGGACGCCCGATGCGGCGAGCGGGATCACCATCGACTGGGTCGATGCCAATGGGCTGACCTTCGAGGTCGCAAAAGCGGGTGAGGGTGAGCACCTGGCGCTATGCGTGCACGGCTTTCCAGAGCTGCATTACAGCTGGCGCCACCAGATGCAGCATCTCGCGAAGATGGGTTATCGCGTATGGGCACCCAACATGCGCGGCTATGGGGAAACCACGCGGCCTGAGGGCATTCGTAGCTACGCGCTCGACCATTTGACGCAGGACCTCGCCGCGCTGATCGATGCGAGCGGTGCGACGAAAGTCACTCTCATCGCGCACGACTGGGGGGCGATCGTGGCCTGGGCCTTTGCCATCCTGAGGCTGCGCCCGCTGGAGCGGCTGGTGATCATGAATGTCCCGCATCCTGCCGTGGGCCAGCGCGAGATCAAACATTGGCGGCAGTTCAAGAAGAGCTGGTATATCTTCTTCTTCCAGCTGCCATGGTTGCCGGAGAAGATGCTGGGGCGCGGCGGCAAGGGCCGGGCGATCGGCCAGCTTTTCCAGCGTACCAGTTGCCACCCTGAGCGGTTCGGGCGCGAAGTGCAGGAGGTCTACAGCCGTGCTGCGGCCAAGCCCGGCGCTCTGACGGCGATGTTCAACTACTACCGCGCCTTGCTGCAGTGCCGGAATACCATTGACGTTGGCGACATGCGCATCGAAATCCCGACCTTGCTGGTGTGGGGCGAGGAAGATGTCGCGCTCAACATCAAGTGTACCGAGGGAACCGAAGAATGGGTCCCGCAGATCACCGTGAAGCGGCTGCCGGGAGTCTCGCACTGGGTCCAGCAGGATGCGCCAGACCAGGTCAACGCGATCCTCAGTGACTGGCTGCCGGACTACTCGGCATCCTGATCGAGAACAGCACCGCCAGCCCGATCACGAACAGCATGGAGATCGACGCCATGCCGATGCGCTGGCTGTTCGACCACAGCGTGAAGTATTCCACCAGCAGCGGCCCCATCCACACGGTGATCGTTCCGGCAATGGCATAGAGCCCGAAGAATTCGCCGCTGCGGCCGGATGGAGCGAGCGCGACCAGCATGGTCCGGCTGGAGGATATGCTCGCCGTCGCCGTCACCCCGACGATGCCGATGAGGCCAAGGTAGACAAGGTCCGACAGGGTCTGGAAAACGGGCCCGTCCCAGACCTGGTAATTGGCGATTGCGCCAAAGAACAGGCTCTCCTGCGTGATGGACAGTTGCACCAGAAGAGTCAGCACCATCCCGAAGATGACAAGGATCAGCGCGTATTTCACGCCGACCTTGTTCTCCAGCCACCCGCCGAACAACCCGCCAAGGAAGGCCCAGGCCGAGGCGAAGATGGCGTAGCAGAGCATTTCCAGGAAATTCCATTCGAGGAACAGAGCGACATAGACCGCACCCAGCGCCAGCAAGGCCGCCATGCCATCGGCGTAGAACATGCGTGCCAGCAGGTATTTGAGCAGCTCGCGATAGCGGGTTGCCTCGCGGAAGGTCTGGATCACGCTGCGAGCCCCGGTCCTGACCGCCGTGGCCCAGCTTGCGCCCGGCACGCCCGGATCGCGGGCATTGAGGAAGAACGGAATGGAGAACACCGCCAGCCATACCGCGCAGATGGGGCCGGCGATGCGGGCATGTTCGAAACTGGCGAGGTCGATCCCGAACAATGGTGCTGCAAATGGCCATTGCATCGTACCGGGGAGGATGAAGAGCAGCGCCATCGCGGCAAAGATGAGAACCCCGCCCAGGTTACCGAGGCCAAGACCGAGGCCCGAAATCATGCCCAGCCGGTTGGGCTCCCCCGCCACGCTCAGCATCGCATTATGGGTGACTTCGGAATAGGTGTAGCTGACATAGGCCACCACCAGCAGCGCCATGATTGCGCCGACCGGCAGCCCCTGTCCGCCCGGCATGGCGAACCACAGCAGGGCCGAACAGGTCACGATCGAACCCAGGAAAATGGCCAGGATCGGCTTCAGCCGTCCGCCGCGATCGAGTGCAGCGCCGAGGAAGGGGGCGGTCAAGGCCGCGATAAAGCCGGCCCATTTGGTGACCGAAGCAATGGTGGCCTGGCCTTGTGCATTGGCGGTGGCGCGCGCGGTATCCGGATCCAGCCCGTCAAGCGTCCCGCTGGCAAGCAGGTCCGCCCCGATGATATCGCGCGCGAAATAGGGCGCGAAAATATAGATGACGATCAGGATGTAGTACGGGTTGCGCGCCAATTCGAAGACTGCCCAGGCAAAACCCGTCTTGCCCATCGCGCCGCCGATACCCGTACTGGGTCGGGCCGTCGTTTCCGGATGATGAGGATCGTTGAAGGCATCGTCATGATGCGCAGGGGTGGTGACCGTCACAGGCGTTGCGTGCTCCCGAATGCGAGCGCGCGGTGATGGTCTACGCCACCCAGGCCAAACGCTCCTCTCCGGGCGGAGGCGTGTCACATGCGCAGACGGCTGTCTAGCGAATAGGTTTCAATGCCGCACCTGCACCGACGAGCGACAGGGATGTCAGGCAGCTTCGGCTTCGTTTGCCTCGACCCCATCGAGGAACCCACGCAGCTCGGCAATGCTCTCGTCGGCATGAGTCAGCAGGAACAGGTGCCCGCCACCCTTGACGGTGTAGAGACGGCTGTTGGGGATCAACGTGTTGAGGAACTTGCCATTGATGGGCAGTACGATCTGGTCGTCATCGCCCATCATTATCAGCGTTTCCTTGGTCAGGAACGGCAGCGCAGGGGCGCTGGTCCAGCCCAGCATGCATAGCAGCTGGTAGACATAACCCCTTGGGGAAGGTGGCTTGAGGCGGCCAATATGGCTGTCCTTCTGATGCTCCGCGCCATCGGCATCGATGCCGCCATAGAGCGTGGCGAAATGCTCGTTCATGAATTCGGGGTCGATGTAGCGGCGCGGGTCGGCCATCTTGGTGAAGGCGGCGGGGTTGCCCGGTACCATCAGCATGCCCGCAGTGGTGGCGATCAGCGCCAGCTTGCGCACGCGCCCGCCGTGCTGGAGCGCGAAATGCTGCGCCATCGCGCCGCCCCAGCTGATGCCGACCACGTCGACCATCTCGATGCCATACTTGTCGAGCAGGCTGGCGGTGGTCCAGCTCATGGTGAAGGGATTGTAGGGCACGACCGGATCAGGCGATTCCCCGACCCCGGGCATGTCGAACATGATGAAGCCGCGATCGTCGAGCGCTTCGGCCAGCGGGGCGACCGCCTCGATATTGGCGCCAATGCCATTGAAGAACAGGACCGGCGGGTGATCGGACGGCTCATCGAGCCGCCAGGCTGCCACCCGCAATGTCCGTCCACCGACTTCTACCATCGAGATATCGGCGGTAAGTTCCTGCTTCTTCGTCAATTTCGATCCCCCTGCGCAGCCCGGCAGGGAGCCGGACCGGTTAGACCTCCTCCACTACGTAGAGACCGGGGGCCGGGTCCAGCGGTTTGTACTCCGCATTCCCCAGTTCCTTGGGTGCCGCGTGTTTCTTGCCACTGCGCTTTTGCACCCATTCCATCCAGTAGGGCCACCAGCTGCCGGCCATTTCCTCAGCCCCGGCCTGCCATTCGTCGGCGGTTGCCGGCAGCTTCTTGCCGTTGTTGAGGTAGTAGCGCGCCTTGGGGTTGCCCGGCGGGTTGAGGATCGCCTGCATGTGGCCCGAATGCGAGAGGACGTAGGTGATGTCCTTCGACCCGAACAGCTGCGTCGAACGGTAGGTCGCCTTCCACGGCGTGATGTGGTCGGTCACGCCGCCAAGGATGAAGAGGTCGCTCTTCACCTTGCTGAGATCGATCTTGTGATCGCACATCTCGACTTCGCCTTTCTTGGTGAAGGCCAGCGTCTCGAAAATGGTCAGGAAATCGCCCATCAGTGCGGCTGAGAGGTTGGTTGCGTCGGCATTCCAGAACAGCACGTCGAACGCAGGCGGATCGTCGCCCAGCAGGTAGTTGTTGATGACGTAGTTCCAGATCAGGTCGTTGGGTCGCAGCCAGGCGAAGCCGCGGGCGAGGTCGTCGCCCTTGATGATGCCCTTCTTGGCTGCGCGACGACGTGCGAGTTCCAGGCCGTTCTGGCTGATCAGTGAGCCGGCTTCGATATCGTTCTGTTTGGGGTGCAGCACGCACACCATCAATGTGAGCGCGCCAAGCAAATCATCCTTGTCGCTGGCCATCTTGCTGGCCAGCATGGTTGCGGTCTGCCCGCCCGAACAACCGGCCGAGACATTGACCTTCTTGGAGCCGGTGATGGCGCTGACCGCCTCCATCGCTTCGCGGCAGGAACGGACATAGTCGGCCATGTCCCAATGGCCCTGTTCCTTCGACGGATTGCGCCAGCTGATGACAAAGGTCTGGACGCCATTGTCGAGCTGGTACTTCACGACCGACTTCTCTGGCGAGAGGTCGTTGATGTACATCTTGTTGATCTGCGGCGGGATCGTCAGCTGCGGGATCTCGTAGACCTCGTCGGTGGTCGGAGCGTAATGGACCAGCTCCATCATGTCCGTCCGCAGCACGACCGAGCCTTTGGAGGTGGCGACATTTTCGCCCAGCTTGAACGGACGCTTGTCGACCTGGCTCACCATGCCCTTGTTCTGGGTCAGGTCGGTGTAAGCGTTCTTGAGACCCTTGATCAGGCTGAGCCCGCCGCTGTCGATCAACCGCTTCTGGGCGGTCGGGTTGCCCATCAGCGTGTTGGTGGGGGCGAGCCCGTCAATGATGATGTTGGAGATGAACCGGGCACGGTCCTTCTCCAGTTCGTCCAGCTCAAGCTCCTCGAGCCATTTCGACATGCCTTTCTGCACGGCAAGGTAATACTGCATCCCGGCGCGCATGAACGGATTGTATTGCCAGGCCGGGTCCATAAAACGCTTGTCACGCGGATTGGGCGCAAGCTCGCTCTTGCCGGTCATGATCTTGATCATGTCGCTGCCCATTTCCTGCCCATGGCGCATCAGACGCTGGGGGTCGGAAGCGGTTTCGCGCAGCAGGACGGCGACGGCGCCGAAAATATCCTCGCGCGTCAGGCCAACGAGCGGGCCGAGCGCGGTGGTGTACTGAGCGGCTTCATCTTCGAATTCTACGGCCATCTTCGGGCTCTCCTTGTCTTGCGCCTGCAGCGATTGCGCGCGGGCGTGAGAATCTAATGCGGCCCTTTAGCAAAATCCTCCAGCGCTTGGCCATCGCGACCTAGGGGCAGGGTAGGGCGAAAGGGCCTGCGGGCTACGTATTCATGGCCGTGCTCATTTCCGCGCCGCAATCATGCTGGCGACATCGACGAATTTCTCGCGCGGGGCACCGTCGCGAGCTGCGGCTTCTTCGGCTTCCTCGATCTTTTTCCAGTCCCGGAAGGTCACGACGTCCAGCCCGCGTTCGGCCGCCAGCGCATCGAAGCCCTCACGCCCCTTCTTTCCGCCATTGCCGAGTGCGCCCGATTCGCTGTCTTCGACAATCTTTTCAATGACGGAATAGCCATCGGGTCGGTTGGTGCCGATCGTCCCCGACGGTCCTCGTCGAGCCCAACCGACGGCGTAGAGGCCCGACAGGATCCGGCCATCGTCATTGGCAAACCGTCCGGCCCGATCGTCAAACGGGACATCGGGGATGGGCGACGTCCGATAACCGATGCAACTCACGACCAGGTCGGCCTTGATCCGGTACTTTTTCCCGGTGCCGACAGCACGCCCGGCCTCGACCGTAGTTTCCTCGACTTCGATCTCTTCGACCTTCCCATTGCCATGGAAGGCGAGAGGGCTGGCGAACATGTCGAATTCGATCGTGACCGGCGTGTCGCCATGAATGCTGGCAGGGATGGCTGCGAAGTCCCGCAAGTGTCGCACTGATTTGCGCAGGCCTGGCTCGAGAAGGGCGTCTTCCGCTTCATCGGGCAGATCTTGCGGATCGACATAGGGACTGGCGCGCTCGAGATGCATCAGCTCGCCCAGTTCCTTGGGTGTCATCATGATCTGGTGCGGGCCGCGCCGACCGACAATGGTAATGGTGCTGATGTTACTGGCGGCAAGCGCGTCGAGTGCGTGTTGCACGATATCCGCCCCGGCAAATTCCTCCGGAGTCTTCGACAGTATGCGCGCTACGTCGAGTGCGACATTGCCCATGCCGATCACGACTGCATGCTTGCCCGACAGATCCGGGGCAAGATCGGCAAAGGCTGGGTGTCCATTGTACCAGCCGACGAAGGCAGCGCTGCCGAAGATATTGCCCAGTTCCTTGCCCGGCAGGTCCAGTTCACGGTCGTGCGGAGCGCCAGTTGCCAGGACTACGGCATCGTACAGGTCCTGCAACTCGCCGATCGAGATGTCCTTGCCGATGGTGATATTGCCGACAAACCGCACATTCTCGTTGAGGTTGGTCTTCTCGAACCTTCTCGACACGCCCTTGATGGATTGGTGGTCGGGTGCCACGCCGGTGCGGATCAGGCCATATGGGACAGGCAGCATGTCGAAGATATCGACATGGACATCGTCCCCCCAGTGTTTTTGTGCTGCTTCTGCGGTGTAATATCCGGCCGGCCCTGAGCCGATAATTGCGATATGCCGCACTGCCATCCCCCTCCAGAATCTTCATGAGGATGCACCCTGTGTCGGCAACTGGCAAGAGGGAGGAAAAACTCCGCGTTTCCATTGGCTTCAGCTGGTATGGTTAACACCGGGTAACCTTGATCGGAGAGGATGCTCTTTAGCCTTTATAAACAGCTTTGAGCGCATAGAGTCTGCATGGGCGGACCGAATGCTAGACAGCGGCATCCCGGGGAGGGCGCGCGTGATGTATCACGTGCCCCCGCGCGCGCGCCGGACACCCCCCCAGCCACTCCGTCCAAACGACCCGATCGCAAGAGTGACGATCGCCGTGATCCCGCAACCGCCCGCGGGTCCGGTCGATCGATAAAAAAACACCGTATTTCAAATAAGTACTACCTTCCGCAGAACTGGAACTTCATGGCGGCCATGCCGGTCGCGTGGGGTGTGGTCGGAACGGTCCTGCACGGGACGATGCCGACGGTCCCGACAATATTGTCCTTCATCGGTGCCTTCGGCCTGTTTGCCGCCAGCAAGGTCGCCAGTGACTGGGAGCGTGCTTTCACGCGGGACCGGGGCCAGGCCGTTGCGATAACCGTCCTGGTAACGCTGTTGCCATGCCTGCTGATCGGTTTCTGCTTTGCGCGCTGGGTCACCATTGGCCAGCTCAATATCGCCTTTGCCATCGCAGGAATCGTCAGCACCAATGCGCTGGCAGCCACGCTCATGAGCGGTCGGCCGCAATTCATGTATGGTTGCCTTGCTGCATCCTGGGCACCCTTGGCGTTGTTCTCGAATGACTACCGGACGATAGGTGTCTTCGCGGTCTTTGCCGCCGGGCTTGTGTTGCTTGCACAATACCAGTCGAAGACCGAGCGAGTGCGAGCCGAACGCCGGCAAGCTGACGAACGCATCCTCAACCGGGCCATCGATATCCTGCGCGACTATGAAGAGACGGGCAACGGCTGGTTCTGGGAGACTGATCGTCGCGGCTTGCTGACCTACGTCTCTGATCCGGTAGCCGTGCGCCTCGGGACCAAGGCCAAGCGGCTGATCGGCCGCCCGATCACAGAGCTTTTCGATCTTTCGCATGACAACCGCGAAGGCGAGCGCACCATTTCCTTCCACCTGTCGGCTCGTTCCGCCTTCCATGAACTGGCAGTAAAGGCGGCGCATTCGCAGGAAGACCGATGGTGGTCGATTTCGGGTCGGCCCATATTCGATTCCTTCCAGAACTTCTGCGGGTTCCGCGGTTCTGGGACGGACTTGACCGAGAAGAAGCGCAGCCAGGAACATGCCTCGCGCCTCGCCCATTTCGATTCACTGACCGGGCTCGCCAATCGTCACCAGATGTCGCAGACGCTGGAGAAGATCCTCACCACGCCGCAGCAGGCCAATCGCGAATGCGCTGTCTTCCTGCTCGACCTCGACCGGTTCAAGCATGTCAACGATACGCTCGGACATCCGGCCGGTGATGCCTTGCTCAAGCAGGTCTCGCAACGGCTGGAATCGACTGTCGGAGAGATGGGACGTGTCGGGCGCCTCGGCGGTGACGAATTCGAAGTAATCCTGCCCGGGCGGGTCCCGCGCGAAAGGCTTGGTTATCTCGCCGCCGATATCATCAACTCGCTTTCTCAGCCCTATTCGATCGAAGGGCAGCGGGTTGTCATCGGTGCTTCCATAGGCATTGCTATCTCACCCGAACATGGTGAAACCAGCGAGGATGTCATCCGTAACGCCGACCTTGCGCTTTATGCAGCCAAGGACGGCGGTCGCGGGCGCTATCATTTCTATTCCAACGACTTGCACTCCGCAGCCGAAGAACGCGCCAAGCTGGAGCAAGACCTGCGCGATGCCATCGGCGAAGGTGCGCTCGAGTTGCACTACCAGCCGGTCGTGCACACGGCGACAGAACGGATTGCCGGCTTCGAAGCACTCCTGCGCTGGAAGCATGTCGAGCACGGGTACATCAGCCCGGAAAAGTTCATCCCGATTGCCGAGGACACCGGCCTGATCCATCCTATCGGCGAGTGGGCCTTGCGCACGGCGTGCCGTGATCTCGCTGGCTGGCCCGAGGAAATTCGCTGCGCAGTCAACGTTTCCCCCCTGCAGTTCGCCAACCAGCAGCTACCCGCGGTAATTACCAATGCTATTGCGCAGGCGGGAATTACGCCCTCGCGCCTCGAACTGGAGATCACGGAGAGCGTCTTCCTCAATGATGACGAAGGCACCGATGCCATGTTCACTGCCTTGAGCGGAATCGGAGTCAGGCTGGCGCTCGACGATTTCGGGACGGGCTATTCCTCGCTCGGCTATCTCAAGACCGCGCCTTTCAACAAGATCAAGATCGACCAGAGCTTCGTGCGTGGCGCGACCCAGCCGGGCAGCCGCAATGGTGCCATTATCGCTTCGATCACCAGCCTTGCCCAGGAGTTGGGCATGGACACGACTGCGGAAGGGGTGGAAACCCTGGATGAACTCGACCTCGTGCGTATGCATGGGTGTAGCCACGTGCAGGGTTATATCTATGAAAAGCCGCTGAATGTTGCGAATGCAACCGAGCGGTTGCGCACTGGCTTGACCGCTGTCGCCCGTGGGCCGCAATCGGCCCGTGCACCGCGGCAAAGCATGCTCCGCAAGATCGTTCTCGAGCATGAGAACCAGCATTATCACGGGACCATCCGCAATATCTCATCGACTGGCGCGATGATCGAAGGACTTTGGAATGTTCCGCCGGGAACGATTTTCAGAGTGGCACTGACAGAGAAGATCATCGTCACCGGAACCACGCGCTGGAGCAAGGAAGACCGGATGGGTGTCGAATTTGCCCAACGCCTGCCGGAATCCGATGCCGGCAAGATCGAATTGCACGTCAGCGACACGACCTTTGCGCTGAGGAAGGCGAGTTAGGTCAGAGGGAAAGTAGACACGAGAGAACAAGGGGATTGTTCGCAGTACCAGCGTTACGCTGCAGAGCAGTCCGTAGGACAAGAGGACAGAGTACTGAAACAGCATGGCAATTGGGAACCTCTTCTCAAAGCGCAATGATGCGGCGAAAGGCGGCCAACGTCCGATCGGCAAGTCCGATCCGCGGCGCCTTGCCCTGCTTGATGACCTCGAAAATGCCGACATTGGCTGGTTCTGGGCCACCGACGCCGATTGCAAGCTGATCTACCTGTCCGACAATGCCGCCGCGCGGTTCGACTGTGCGAAAGGGGGAGGGCTGCTGGGGCAACCGCTGTCCCAGCTCTTCCAGGTAGCTGATGATGGCGTCGAAGAGCGGGTCCGACGGCCACTTGCATTCCTTCTTCGTGCGCGCAGCACCATCATTGATCTCCCCGTGCGCCTTGCAGTTGATGACAAGGAAACCTGGTGGTCGCTTTCCGGCAAAGCCCAATTCGACGGTGAAGGCGAGTTTCTCGGGTATCGGGGTAGCGCCAAGGACATCACCGCCGCGCGTGAAAACGAAATCGAAGTCGGACGGATGGCAAAGTTCGATGCCCTGACGGGCCTCGCAAATCGCCACAGCATGACAAAGCGACTTGCCACCACGCTGACCGCGTACAAGGCGGCCAAGCGCTCATGTGCACTGATGATGCTGGATCTGGATCGCTTCAAGCAGGTCAACGACACTCTTGGCCATCCTGCTGGCGACGAACTGCTCAAGCAGGTTGCTCAGCGTCTCGAACGTATCATCGGGACGAATGGTGAAATTGGCCGGCTCGGCGGGGATGAGTTCCAGGTAATCCTGCCGGACATCGAGGATCGCGGGCGTCTTGGCGAACTGGCTGGACGTGTCATCCAGATGGTGTCGCAACCTTACTCGGTCGACGGCGCGCGCGCGATAATTGGTACCTCGATAGGCATCGCCGTTGCGCCGTTTGACGGTATCGAAACGGAAGAGCTGGTGAGCGCAGCCGATCTGGCGCTCTACTCGGCAAAGGGCGGCGGGCGCGGCCAGTACCGTTTTTATTCCAGCGAGCTCAAGGACGGAGCCCGGATCAGGCGGGTGATCGAAGAAGACCTGCGCGATGCACTAGCGATGCAGAGCGGGCTCGAAATGCATTACCAGCCGCTGGTCGACGCCAAGACCCACAACGTGAAGTGTTTCGAAGCGTTGATACGCTGGAACCATCCGCAGCGGGGCTACATCAGCCCCGCCGACTTCATTCCCGTGGCCGAGGATTCCAACCTGATCGGGCCGCTTGGTGAGTGGGTGCTGCGCCAGTCCTGCGAAGATGCGGCGGCGTGGCCCGGCGACCTGTCCGTCGCGGTCAACGTCTCGGCCGTTCAATTTGCCAATCCGGAATTGCCCAAGATCGTTGCTGCTGCGCTGGATGCCTCGGGACTGCCGCCGTCGAGGCTGGAACTGGAACTGACCGAAAGTGTCTTCATCGGGGACCCGGAAACAACCAAGGAAATGTTCAAAGCGCTCAAGAAGCTGGGAGTTCGGCTGGCGCTTGATGATTTCGGGACCGGCTATTCCTCGCTCGGCTATCTGAAGAACGCTCCTTTCGACAAGATCAAGATCGACCAGAGTTTCGTTCGCGGTTCGACGGAGCCCGACAACAACAACTCCGCGATCATTACCGCGATCGTCAGCCTCGCAGGCGCGCTGAACATGGTCACGGTTGCCGAAGGCGTCGAAGCCAAGGATGAGCTGGAGCTTGTGAGCGGGCGCGGGGCCGATTTGATTCAGGGGTGGATATTCTCCAGGGCGCTCCCGCAGGGGCAGGTGCTGGAGCGCCTGGAAAGCGGTGAACTCAAGTTCAAGGCGCACGGCCCGGCGAAATATCGCGCGGACCGGATTTCCATGTTCCGCCGGATCGGCGTGATCCATGAGGACCACCGCTATGACGCAGTGATGCGCAACCTTTCCAAGACCGGTGCGCGGATCGAAGGCTTGCTGGATGTTCCGCTGGGAACGCAACTCGTGCTGGACCTTGGTGGCGGACAATTGGCCGTTTGCACGGTCCGCAGGTCGGAAGGAGGCGAGCAGGGCGTGGAGTTCGAAGTCCCGCTGATCAGCGACGGGGCCGACGGCCTTTGCACACGCCATCGCGTATCGCCTTACATGCTGGCGGCGGCCGGGATGCCGCTGGCCGCTCTGCCGCCCGGAGCTTACCAGATGCCCAAGACCCGGGAGAACGACAAGAAACCTCCCCGCTTCATGCAACTGGACCTCACAACGGAAGCAGCGCGCAGGGAACATTAGGCACCTCGCATTGAGACGATAGTCCCTGCTGACAAGCGTTTCAGACGCGTCTAATGGGGCGGCCTGATGACTGACCTCTCCAAGATCCGCAACTTCTCCATCATCGCTCACATCGACCACGGGAAGAGCACGCTCGCCGACCGGCTGATCCAGGCCACCGGCGGGCTGACCGAGCGCGAGATGTCCGAGCAAGTCCTTGATAACATGGACATCGAGAAGGAGCGCGGGATCACCATCAAGGCCCAGACCGTGCGCCTCAATTACACCGCGAAGGATGGTGAGACCTACGAGCTCAACCTCATGGACACGCCCGGCCATGTCGACTTCGCCTATGAAGTCTCGCGCAGCCTCGCCGCTTGCGAGGGCGCGCTGCTCGTGGTCGACGCCGCGCAGGGGGTCGAGGCGCAGACCCTCGCCAATGTCTACCAGTCGATCGAGCACGACCACGAAATCGTCCCCGTCATCAACAAGATCGACCTGCCCGCCGCCGAGCCCGAGAAAGTCCGCGCTGAGATCGAGGACATCATCGGCTTGGACGCCAGCGAAGCGGTGATGACCAGCGCCAAGTCCGGCATCGGCATCGAGGATGTGCTGGAGGCCGTCGTCGCCAAGATCCCGCCGCCGCACGGCGATCGCGACGCCCCGCTCAAGGCCAGCCTCGTCGACAGCTGGTACGACCCCTACCTCGGCGTCGTCATCCTCGTCCGCGTCATCGACGGCGTCATCAAGAAGGGCCTCAACGTCAAGTTCATGCAGGGCGGCACCCAGCACCTGATCGACCGCGTCGGATGCTTCACGCCCAAGCGCGTCGACCTGCCCGAGATCGGCCCCGGCGAAATCGGCTTCATCACCGCCCAGATCAAGGAGGTCGAGCAGGCCCGCGTGGGCGACACCATCACCACGGTGAAGGGCGGGGCGGAGACCCCGCTGCCCGGCTACAAGGAAGTGCAGCCGGTGGTGTTCTGCGGCCTGTTCCCGGTCGACGCGGCCGATTTCGAGAAGCTGCGCGAGAGCATCGGCAAGCTGCGCCTCAACGACGCTTCCTTCTCCTACGAGATGGAAAGCTCCGCCGCGCTGGGCTTCGGCTTCCGCGCCGGCTTCCTCGGCCTGCTGCACCTCGAGATCATCCAGGAACGCCTCTCCAGAGAATACGATCTCGACCTCATCACCACCGCGCCCAGCGTGGTCTACACCGTCCATCTCGGCCATACGAAGAACGAGGACGCCAGGACGGTCGAGATCCACAACCCGGCCGACTGGCCCGACGTCAACCGTATCGACACCATCGAGGAACCGTGGATCAAGGCCACGATCTACACGCCGGACGACTATCTGGGCGCCATCCTCAAGCTGTGCCAGGACCGGCGCGGCATCCAGACCAACCTCACCTATGTCGGCGGCCGCGCGCAGGTTACGTACGAGCTCCCGCTCAACGAAGTGGTGTTCGATTTCTACGACCGGCTGAAGTCCATCTCGCGCGGCTATGCCTCCTTCGATTACGAACAGATCGGCAGCCGCGAGGGCGACCTCGTCAAGATGAACATCCTCGTCAACGCGGAGCCGGTCGACGCGCTCAGCCTGATCGTCCACCGCAGCGTGGCCGAAGAGCGCGGCCGCGGCATGTGCGAGCGCCTCAAAGACCTGATCCCGCGCCACCTCTTCAAGATCCCGATCCAGGCCGCCATCGGCGGCAAGATCATCGCCCGCGAAACCATCGCCGCGTTGCGCAAGGACGTGACGGCGAAGTGTTACGGGGGGGATATCTCGCGGAAGAAGAAGCTGCTGGAGAAGCAGAAGAAGGGGAAGGCCAGAATGAGAGAGTACGGCAACGTCAGTATTCCGCAGGAAGCCTTCATCGCCGCGCTACGCATGGGTGAGGAGTGACCTCATTCTGAAGATGCGGGAGGAGCGAGGCGCCAATAGTCCCAGCAGTTCAGCTAGTTAAGCGCGACCGGATCAGCTCTTCAATTGCTCTAGCTTTAATTTCCGCTTTGCCGTTCCCATTGCGAACGTAAACAACTTCGGAGCCAGGCTCGCTGGGTGTTTGGCAAACAGTTAATGACGAAGTCCGCTTGCTCACTATGACCACGCAGATGTGATTTCCATCACCTGTCTGGATTATCTTTCGCTTTATATATCCTATGACACTGGTGAAGTCATAGATGTACTTCTTCAGGCAGTTGGAAAGGTGCAATTCCCACTGATCTAAGTCGTTCTTGTTTCCGGGAATGAAAGGCAACTCACAGTCAATTCCTGGACTGCTTCCATCGTCTGCAACGCCAATCAACAAGACTCCGCCATCGCCATTTAGGAAGCTACAAATAGTCGCTACGACTTCGAAAACGATCTCCTCGCCAACCCAGGCACTCTTCGGAATATTTTGATTTCCGTAGACCTTTTTCTTCAGGTAGAGACTTTCTTTGTATTCGACTTCCTGGCTTTCGTCCTGTTCCAAAGCTCGCTTGTAAGCCGCTTCGAACGTCTCATCTCTCACAGCCCGGCTTACGACTCTCGCCTGGTCCATTTCGCCTTCATTAACCGGCGGAACGATGCACAGCCCTTCATCCTGCAATCGCTCATCGATCGCCGTGAGAGACTGTAGAAGGCTAAGGCCCCCAAATTCCTCATACGCTCTGAGCTCCGCAAGCGTACATTCCGCGCCGTCCCTATATGCGCGAAACAGGAACTCAAGAAGCGATCCAGGCATCAGAGCTTGGTTTGTTCGAGCAGGTGATCGGCAATTAAGCCAGCTCGATGAAGCCAGAACTTCTTTATTGAAGGCAAGCCTTGGCGCAGAAGTTCAAAGCTCTCTTTATCGATGAAAACCTGGCCTAATGCTTCGGCGACAGCACCCTCATATTGGATACCTTTCCCGGAAAAGAATGTAGCAGGACTCTTCGAGCTCCACTCCGAGTTGAGTTCGCGCGAAAGAGGCATCAAGTTGGCTATCGAGTTAACAAAATTCGGTCCTTCTCCATCCTGGCTCAAGAGTTCTTTGTATTCATTGGATGCGTTTTCCCGGCACCATCGCGTTGGATAAATGTGATGAATCTCGGTCCGTGTATCCGTATCGCCGATCAGCTGGCTACCGCTGAAATCAACTGTGCTGCGAGCCACCATCGGCAGCATCAGAGCTGACTGCAACGCGCCACCAGGTCTCCCGTTGGTGAGGTATTCGATCAAATCTTCCCGCGATGGGATATCTACCGGTCGTATCTCTTTCTGAAATTGGCCTTCCACTTGCTCGAGCCATTCAGTCTCCGTCTCATAAGCACCTTTGGTCGCAAGAAGGGCTTTCAATGTGACGAGGTCTGTTCCCATCTGGCTAAGGAAGCCCTGATCATATCGAGTCGAAAGTGCGTTGCGCCAAAAGAATGCACGGTAAACACGATCTAAATCGCTGACTTGCCAACTACTGTGTGTGTGTTCAGGATCAAACTTCTTATGCCATCTTAGGCCAACATAAATACCTGAAGAAATTGGGTAGGGACACTGCTGGTAACCGAATTCGCCTCCCCCCACAACGTTCTGGAAGGCGCCGATGTAACCTGCAAATTCGTCTGTGTGATTTGTAATATTCAACCAGTGTTGAGTGGGTGTTGCGAGCAAGTCTGAGGATTTTACAGTGGTGATACTCTTGGTCTTGCTCGCTCCAGCAACTCGCCTTGCTTCCGGCTTAGTCGGCAAGTCCGTAAGAGCAACGAAGCACGCTGTGGCTAACTGGGCGACCAATTCTGGCCTTTTCCTCGGAACTGACCATCCCACAGCTCCGTCTTCTTCTGCCAGTGTATCCATCCATTCGCGAAGGTGGAGTTCGTCGTCTGTGTCGCGCAGTAGCCAAGAATTGATCAAATCAACAGTAGATACTTTCATGCCCGTTAGGTTGAGGGTTTCGAATATCTCGCAAATCTGACCCAGGTCGTACCTTTGCGGGACTGTGCAGGCACCTAATTTCGTTTCACTAATGCCCTCAAAAGCTCTTTGGAGGATCTCATCTCTACGTTCGAGTTCTTCTGCATCCGGATACTCTCCCTCTGTATAGACTTTTTCGTCACGCAGAAGCTGAATATATCCGTACCATTGCTTCAGTATCGATTGTTCTTTCTCAAAACTAGCTAATGGGAAATAGCCTTTTGCTATACAGGCATGGAGGTTAGTAAGTCCTTCCTTTTCAATCGTCGACTTCTTCTTAAATATGACCCGTTCCAGCGGATCTTTCAATGAGGCATTCAGGAAGTACTTGCCTGCGTACTTGTTGAGGCCGAAAGTTGGTGCAAAGCCAGCGAAGGCCATGGCCAAGGCAGTGCTTCTTTGTCGCCCATCAAGGATCGCCTTTACGGTCGATGGATTCGAATTTTCGTGGCCAAATTCACGCGTTATTTTGGCTTTTGCCTTTGTATCCCAATCGTCAATGGAAAGGGGTTCGAGTTCTATGTGAGACTCAGTTGGTTGCTCCCACAAGGTAACCATACCGATTGGGTATCCATCAATGACAGAGGTCGCTAAGCCAGCAACTGCAGAGGTATCCCACACGAACTCTCTCTGAAATCGTGGGATCTGCCACTTCCGCTCGCGCAGGTTGTCGAGAACCTCGCTGATCGATAGTTCAGAAATACGGATACCGCTGGACATAAGATGATCCCCTGATGATCGCGAGAAGGAACATTATTTACTTCGTTCGCGCAACCCTGCAGAGTACTATAACTCGTCAGATATTTCATCGGTGGTATTTTGAGAAACTGAGTGCCGAGCCCATGGCTCCAGTGCGATCTAGCGCAAGGCTGGATTGACCCACCCCGCTGCGACTAACGAGCAAGCTCGCAAGTCTCGCTGCCCCTCCCGCAAGCGGGAGGGGGTCCACTCCATTTTCCTACTTTCCGGGCATTTGCTAGCCTCGCCTCTACCTGGCCCATGCTGGTTCAGACGCAGCCATGGAGGAGTACGACTGCCAAAAGTCACACCCTGATGGCGAAGAAGCCGGGTAAGCTCCTGTCGGGCAACAAGAAAAGCGGAAGGTCACAGGTCTTACAAACTGCGTCCTGCGGTCCATGTCGGGGGAGGCGTCTGGCGGCTTGGGCAGGGTAGCCTGGCGGCCGATGCCGGGGCAGGTGGAGGCGGCCCCCTAGACGCTCGCCATGATGTCGGCGGCGTTCTGGAAGCTGTTGCCGACCTGGTTGCCGATGCTTTGCATGGCGGTGATGGCGGCAAGGCAGATCAGGGCGGCGATCAGGCCATATTCGATGGCGGTCGCGCCCTGTTCGTCACGCAGCAAGGATTTCAGGAAGGCGCTTGGCATGGTCTGGTACCTTGTGGCGTGCAGAATGGAGGATCGGGAAGCAACCGGCTCACCGGGCGCGGCGCGGGGCCGGCCCGATGAGCCGCGATTGCTTAGACAGCCATCGTCGTGCTGACGGTGGTGAAGGTGTTGGTGAGCTGGTTGCCCAGGCCCTGCATGGCGGTGATAGCGGCAACGGCGATCAGCGCGGCGATGAGGCCGTATTCGATGGCGGTGGCGCCGGCTTCGTCACGGACGAGGCTCTTCAGGAAGGTCTTGGTCACGATCTTGGTCCCCTATGCGAACTGCCCGGAACGGCCCGGACATGTGGTTCCAGCACGCAGAAATACGCTGCGCTGGTTAACAAGCTCTTCAGCCTTCGGGCAAAATGTTCACCGCGTTGTGCTGCGGTCACATTGGGGGATCTGCCCCATACAGCGGGCGGCGGTTTGCGTGTCTAGCACCTCTCAGGCACACTGATGATCCTGAGGGGAACACACCATGATCCGCGCTTTGACCATTCTCGCCGCCGCTTGCGCCGCCGCTCTTGCCGTGCCGGCTGCTGCGAAGGACGGCCAGCGGCCGCTGGGAGAGGTCGAGATCCACAACACGTCAGAGGGCGATCGCAAGTTCTGCGTCTTCGCGTTGGAGAAGTGGAAGCTGCTGCCGCAGCGCTGCTTCCGGCTCAAGCCCGACACCATGACGGTGTGGATCCGCGGCGATAACCCGCAGCCGTTCCGCTACGCGGTCTATGAACCGCGGCCGCTGTTCGACAAGCTGTTGCGCAGCGGCGACCTGCCCGGTGACGTGTCCGAAGTGCGGATGGCGAAGGAGGGCAGGTTCGGTCAGTCGAGATGGAAGCCCCGGTCAACCGTGCCGCCGCGGCCCGAATACCGGGTCAAGTTCTGCAACCGGTCGCAGGCAGAACCAGTGTGGCTGACGATTGCGGTATCCGGCGGACAGATGGCAATGGCCGAAGGGTACTGGAGCATCGAACGCGGCGAATGCACCACCATCAACTATTCCGAACGCTTCATGCGGGCCGGTGGCGGCTATCCCGACGATGGCTTGCTGGTCATGTACCGCGCCTTCACCACGGGCGAGAATGGCCGGCTGTGGAGCGGCACCCGCGAGAATGAGGACCCGGATTTCTGCGTCAACACGCAAAAGCAATTCACGATCAATCCGTGGATCGCGAAGGACGGCAATCCGATAGCGGAACGCTACCTTTGCGACAAGGAAGGCGAGACCTGGAAGCGCTTTCGTTACGGCCCGACGCTCGACAAGGATGTCCAGATCGGAAAGGTGGATTTCTGATGATGACCCTACGCAATCTCATGGCTGGCGCTGCGGCACTGGCCGCCAGCCTGGCGGCCCAGCCCGCCGCCGCTCAATCGATGAGCACCAACCCGGCGGTCGAGATCAGGAACACCGGCGACGAAGTCCGCAAGGTCTGTTTTCACAAGGACAAGACCGTCACGCTGTTCGCCATCGGCTGCGTCACGCTGGCGCCGGGCGAGAACATCTACTGGAACCGCGAAGGGCAGTTCACGCCGTTCAAGGTCAAGGTCTACCAGAAGCGCAAGCTGATCGACAAATATCTCTACGCGCGCGACCTGCCGGCCGACACGGGCAAGATCCTTGTCGGCACCGGCGGGCGGTTCGGTTTCTCGCGGTTCAAGAATATCCGCACCAAATACACGCTGCGGGTCTGCAACGACCGGTTCGATGACGATATCTGGTTCACGCTAGGCTTCGAGACGAACTATGGCAGCTTCAGCCACGGCTGGTGGAATATCGCCAAGGGGCAATGCCGCGACATCGGCGTCTCGCAGTTCCTGAAGGACAAGCACAACATCCCCTTCGGCACGATCCCACTGATCCACTATTACGCCCGGACCCATGGCGACAAGCCGCTGTATTGGACCGGCGATAGCGGCGACCGGCAGTTCTGCACCAACACCGGCAAGAAATTCGGTCTCAGCCGCGACAAGGCGACCGGCCCGTCATGCGACGCCGGACTGGAGGCCATCGCCTACCGCAGGCTCAGCATCCCGACCCAGGGTTCGAACGGAATGCTGTATCTAAAGTTCTGATTTTGAGGTCAGGACCTGGTCTGGCCCGTGCCGTGGACGAGATATTTGAAGCTCGTCAGCTGCTCCAGGCCAACCGGCCCGCGGGCGTGCATCTTGCCGGTGGCGATGCCGATTTCCGCGCCCATGCCGAACTCGCCGCCGTCGGCGAACTGGGTCGAGGCGTTGTGCATCACGATGGCGCTGTCGATCGCAGTCATGAAACGACGCGCGGCGTCAGCGTCTTCGGTCATGATAGCATCGGTGTGATGCGAGCTGTGGCTTTCTACCCACTCGATCGCTTCGTCGAGACCGTCGACGATCTTCACGCTGGCGATGGGGCCCAGATATTCGGTTGACCAGTCGTCGTCATTGGCCAGCTTGATCCGGCTGTCGAGCGCAACGGCGTCGGCATCGCCACGCAGTTCGCATTCCCCGGCCATCGCCTCGGCGAGGGCAGGGATAGCGTCTGCGGCGATCGCACGGTCGACCACGATGCTCTCGGTTGCACCGCAAATACCGGTCCGGCGCAGCTTGGCGTTCTTGATCACATCGACCGCCTTGGCGACGTCCGCCGCCGCATGGACGTAGCTGTGGCAGTTGCCGTCAAGGTGCAGCAGCGTCGGCACACTGGCCTGGTCGCGCACCAGCTCGACGAGGCCGCGTCCGCCACGCGGAATTACCAGGTCGACGAACTGATCGGCCTTGAGCAGTTCCGCCACGGCATCGCGGCTGGTCGTCTGCACCGTCTGCACTGCGTCTTCAGGCAGGCCGGCGGCCTTGAGTCCGGCCTGCATGCAGGCAACAATCTCGCGGGTCGAATGACGGCTTTCGCTGCCACCGCGCAGGATCACCGCGTTACCGCTCTTGAGGCACAACGCACTCGCATCGGCTCCGACATTGGGGCGCGATTCGTAAATCATGCCGATCACCCCGATGGGGACCGCCACGCGCTCGATCTTCAGCCCATTGGGCCGCTCGAACGTCGCCAGCACCCGGCCGACGGGATCTGGTAGCTCGGCAATCTGCTCCAGTGCGCACGCCATGCCTTCGATCCGTTCATCGGTCAGGCGCAGACGGTCGATGAAGCTCTCCGGCTTCTTGCCTTCGACACTGGCGACATCCTTGGCATTGGCTTCAAGCAGCGCTGGCGTAGCCGCGCGCAGGGCCTTGGCAGCTTCCGTGAGCGCGAGGTTCTTCGCCTCGGCTGAAGCAGCGTTGAGCCCGCGCGCAGCATCGCGCGCAGCCATGCCGAGCTGCTGGATATGGATTGCGGGGTCGAGGGTCTGATCGTTCATGACGGTCCTTCAATATCGGATTTTTTTGTGCCCGGCGAGAGCCGAGCGACAGGGCGGCGCTGGCCGGCGATAGCGACCCTATGTGCGCGCCATGCCCGAATTTTTCGGAACCGCGCGCGCGCCTCATACCTTCTACCTACGAACGAGCGGCAGAAAGTTTCCGCATAATTTCTGAATATTTCAAAGGTGCCATGTGGCAAAATCCAAGAAAATCGTCGTCAAGATCGGGTCGGCCCTGCTGGCCAATTCCGAGCGGCTAACGCCGCGCTACGGCTTCATCCAACGACTCATGGAAGATATCGCGCGCCTGCGCTCGCAGGGGCATGAGGTGATCCTGTGCTCCAGCGGCGCGGTTGCGCTGGGGATGAAGGTGGTTGGGGTCGAACCGGGCAAGGCCGGCTTGACCGACAAGCAGGCCGCTGCCGCCTGCGGCATGCCGCAGCTGCTCAACGCTTACAAACAGGTCGGCTACGAATTCGATTTCGAGATCGCGCAGATCCTGCTGACGCTGGGCGATTTCGAGGACCACCGTAGGTTCCTCAACACCAAGAACACCGTTCACCGCCTGCTGCAGTCCAAGATCATTCCGATCGTCAACGAGAACGACAGCATCACCACTGAAGAGATCCGCGTTGGCGACAACGACCGGCTGGCCGCCAAGATTGCGCAGATGGTGCAGGCCGATGACTTCGTGATCCTCACCACCATCGATGGTTTGTATGATCGCAATCCGGATGATCCCGATGCCCGGCTGGTCGAAGAAGTCAGCGATGTCAGCGAGTATCTCCAAGCCACGGTCGGAAAGACGACCCTCGGCACCGGAGGCATGCTGACCAAGCTACAGGCGGTCAACATGGCGCAGAATGCGGGCTGTACTGGTTGGATTGCCGATGGTGATGCCGACCGGCCGATTTCTTCGATCTTGTCAGGTAAGCGACGCGGTACCAAGTGCCTGCCCAATCCCGAACCCGCTTCGGTGTGGGATACATGGCTGGCCGACCGTCTGCAGATGGCCGGTCACCTGGTCATTGCCGACGAGGCGGTGGCGACGCTGGGCAGCCGGCATATCCATCGCGACGACGTGCTCTCGATGGATGGCGACTACACCCGCGGCGACGTGCTGCACATCTACGACAGCGAAGGCGTCGAGCGTGCCCGCGGGCTGACCGATTTCACATCGGAAGAGACCCGTGTGATGATCGCCAACCCGGACCTGCCCGCCGACCAGCTGCTCGGCTACCAGACCCATGCCGAGATCATCCGCAGCAACAACCTCGTGGCGCTGGCGGACCATCACCTGACGTGGGACGCGCCCGAAGAAGAAAGCGGACAGCGCAGGGTAGTGCCGCTGGAAGACGACCCGCTGGGGTGAGATTCGACCACGCCGCGCTCAACGCCGGTTCAGCATCCTGTTGATGCTTTCGTGTCTTCGCCGACCCGGCATCTGGGTGGCAACTTCCTGTTCCAGTTCCGCTCGGATCCTTTCGATCTCTCGATCGGTCAGATGTTCGATCCCGACAAATTCGTTTCGCGCGTCATGCACGGAGCGAATGAGTTCGTCGAGCTTGGCCTGGATGGCGGCGGCGTCGCGATTCTGCGAGTTCTGGATCAGGAACACCATCAGGAACGTCGCGATCGTCGTTCCGGTGTTTACTGCCAGTTGCCAGGTATCCGACCAGTCGAAAATCGGTCCGCTCACCAACCACACCGCGATCACGCAAACGGCAAGGACGAAAGCGGTAGGCTGTCCCGCAGCGATTGCAGTGCGCGATGCGATGATTGTGAAAATTCTTTCCATTTCACAGCATCCTACACTCTAGGGCTCGAGCCAGTGGGCTCTGCCCGGGCGCACTATGAAACGGACTGGCCTCGCAGGCAATCCGGGGCGGTGGCAGAGACGTGAATAGGGCCTGTTGGCTTGGGGAGGGCTTCCGGATAGAATGATAGTTGCGTCGAAGGCGACGCATATGGGGGTCCGTGATCATGGCACATGTTCCCACGAATGAAGCTGCAAAGGGCGAAATCCAGCACGGCAGCGACGAGACCAACGAATTGCTCAGGCAGGTGGTGCAGGTTCTGAAGTCGATCGACAGTCGACTCGCCGAGATTGGCGAGAACACCCACGAAACTGCGTTCAGACTCTGAGCGGCGACTTCTCCTTCCCCATACTAGCTCCGAACTTCACTTGGCGTTCAGCGGGGGCGTGGCTATAGCGCCCCCATGTTCGGCAGAATCCATGCTGCGCCGGTGCGCGCCTTCGCTCTTTCCGTCCTTGCTGCGACCACACTCGCGGGCTGTTCCACCGGCGGTGGCGGGGCCAAGGACACGGCCTATGTCGCGCGCGATGTCGAGACGCTCTATGCCTCGGCCAAGGACCGGCTCGATCGCGGCAATGCCAAGCTCGCCGCCGCGCTGTTCGACGAGGTTGAGCGCCAGCATCCCTATTCGCCCTGGGCTCGCCGCGCGCAGCTGATGAGTTCGTTCAGCTACTATGTCGCGCGCGACTACACCAAGTCGATCCAGGCCGCGCAGCGCTTCCTGCAGATCCACCCGGGTAACAAGGACGCCCCCTATGCTTATTACCTGATCGCGCTCAGCTATTATGAGCAGATCAGCGATGTGCAGCGTGACCAGAAGGTGACCGAGCAGGCGCTGACAGCGCTGCGCGAAGTCGACCGCCGTTTCCCGACCACGGAATATGCCGCTGATGCCCGGCTGAAGATGGACCTGGTGCAGGATCACCTCGCTGGCAAGGAGATGGAGATCGGCCGCTTCTACCAGAAGACTGCCAAATGGGCGGCGGCGGTAATCCGGTTCCAGAACGTGATCGAGACATATCAGAGCACCAGCCACACGCCTGAGGCGTTGTACCGGTTGGTCGAATCCAACCTCGCGCTGGGGATTCCCAGCGAGGCGAAGAAATACGCTGCCGTGCTGGGTGCCAACTATCCCGGCAACGAATGGTATGAGAAAGCCTACGACCTGATCCAGGACAAGGCCCCGTCGCTAGCTTCCCGCTGAGCCGTTTTCTTCGCTGAACGGGCGGCTCTTCAAGGTTAACGCAATCTTGTGAATGTCCTGCGAAAAACCTCTCATGATGAGGGGGTTTTTCCTGTGGTTGCTGGCCATCTTGGCCGGGCTGGCGTGCGCCATCGGTGTTCTCGCCTGGCTGAACCCTGTCGAGGGCCCGGGCAGTGAAGCTGCAGCAGCGGAGCTGTCGGTCTCCATCGAAGGCACGCTGGATGGTTCGCGCGACGGTATCCGCTTTTCAGGCGTAACCCTGGCAATCAATGACCAGCCTGTCGATGTCGACACGCGGGGCCGCTTTTCTGCCAAGGTACCGTTGGCGCCTTACTACCGGCTAGATATTGGCGGGCAGGGAATCTTCCCGATGGTGCAGACATTCGGCAATGCCGAACTCAAGGGAACGGACTGCGATTGCCTTGCGATCCCGGCGGTCGAGCTGGTGGCGAAGAAACCCGGGCGGATCGAGCTGTTCTTCGGCGGCGACAGCATGGCCGGGCGGCGCTATTTCCACATGGGCCTGCGCGACGAGCCGGTGCTCGATCACGACACGCTCGACGACGATCTCGACAAGCTGTTCGTGCATATGAAGCCCTATTTCGGGCCCAGCGATTTTGCTTCGGTCAACCTTGAATCAACCGTCGCCAGCATGGTTCCTGGCGAGCCGGCACCCAAGAAGTACAAGTTCTTCTCTCCGCCGGAGCTTGTAGCGGCGATGAAACGGGCAGGGATCGACCACGTCTCGCTCGGCAACAACCATGTCGCCGACTATCGCGACATCGGTATGAAGACGACGATGCGGGCAATCCGCGCGGCCCGGCTGGAAACGTCCGGGGGCGGGATGAATATCACGCAGGCGGAGAAAGCCGCACGGGTGAAAGTCGGCGATACCCCGCTGGCGTTCTATGGTTTTGTCGGCTGGCGCGGAGACTGGACACCCGATCAGGTCGCGACCCCGACCAAGGGTGGGGCGGCCTGGGGGACCAAGGATGCCATCGAGCGCGTCACACGGCGTGAGCTGGCCGCCGGTTATGTTCCGGTGATGGAATACCACGGCAACATGGAATACAAGGACCGACCGTCGGAACTGTCGCTGCCTCGGTTCCGCATGGCGGTCGATCTTGGCGCGCCGCTGGTCGTGGGGCATCACCCGCACGTCACGCACGGGCTGGAGATATACAAGGGCGCGCTGATCGCCCATTCGCTAGGCAATTTCCTGTTTGACCAGGACCATCCCCACACCCATTCGACCTATGCACTGAAGGTTTGGCTGGAGAACGGCAAGTTCCTCCGCGCTGAAGTGATCCCTTTGCAGATGCTTGACTATCGCCCGGTTCCGGCAGTCGGCGGGATGCGTGAGAGCGTGCTGCGCCGGGTGTTCTGGCTCTCGGAGGAAATGGGCACCAATTTGGCTCTCAGCGGCGGGCACGCGGCTGTTTGGCGCGAGAACCCGCCGCAGGGAAATAACGGATGCCGCCAGCCGTCCCCTGCATTTGGGCCCTTTACGCTTGCCGGCCTTGCACCTTCATGCGGCGATCGGGCGAGCGAATACGGTCGTAACATTATCCCGCGTGGCGACTTCTCGAACACCATGATGGGCGTGGCACAGGATCGCTATTGGAAGGCCAGCAACGCCAAGGTGTTCCTGCGCCAGACACCTGAGGCCGAAGGCTATCTCGAAGTCGAACCGCTGGCCGCGCACAAGAGCTTCTACCTGCATCCGGCGAGCTACATCCGCGATATCTATGCCACTCGCTTTACTTACCAGGCCCGGGTCAAACTGCCGCATGATGCCGATATCGAGCTCATCATCCGTGACAAGCCGCCTGAAGGTGCGCGTCCGACCTTGTCCATCCTGGGCGAAAGCATGGAGACCAAGCGGTTTCACGCGACCGGCGATTGGCAGACTATCAAGTTCGACTTCTGGTTGCCCCCAGCGCCCGAGCCGCGCCTGCCGCCGGGGCCATCGGGCGCAGCACATCCGTTCCGCCCGATCCTGCGCATCAAGTATACCGGCCCGCTACGGAGCGAAGGCTTCACGACCCTGTTCGACGATGTCGAACTGATCGAATGGCCGCCGGAAGCGGCGCAGCGTGACCGCCCGCGCGCATGGTGGTTCACCCACCGTCGCCAGCGCAGCAAAGGCCGTGTAGCCGCACGATAATTCCACATCGCGAATGCGGCTGGGCGGTGACGGGAGGTCACGCTTGAGCTAGGGGTTGGCCCCAAGATGTTAACCCGGCTCACAATCCGTAATATCGTGTTGATCGAGTCGCTCGAGCTGGAGTTCGGGCGCGGGCTGGGTGTGCTCACCGGTGAGACGGGGGCGGGCAAGTCGATCCTGCTCGATGCGCTGGGGCTGGTCCTCGGCAATCGCGCGGACAGCGGATTGGTGCGGGCCGGAGAGGACAAGGCCAGCGTCACCGCCAGTTTCGAGTTCGCCCGCCTCCCCTCTGCCGTCGCCGAAGCGCTCGACGATGCCGATATCGAGATCGAAGCGGGCGAGCCGCTGCTGATCCGGCGCCAGCTCAAGGCGGACGGGGGTAGCAAGGCCTTCATCAACGACCAGCCGGTGGGCGTGGCCCTGCTGCGGGAGATTTCCGGCGCGCTCGTGGAACTGCACGGCCAGCACGACGATCGCGGACTCGTCAATCCGCGCGGGCATCGGGCGCTGCTTGACCGCTTTGCTGGTGGCGGCGTGGATGCGGTCGCGCAGGCCTGGGCCGAATGGCGCCATACGGCCGAAGCGCTGCGCACCGCGCGCGAGCAAATCGAAGAGGCCAAGGCCGAGCAGGACTTGCTGCTGGCGCACCTGACTGAACTGACCACGTTGGAGCCGCAAGCCGGCGAGGAAGAGCGGCTCGCCAATGCCCGCGCCGACATGCAGAAGGGCGAAAAGCTGGCCGGTGACCTGGAGGAATTGCGCCATGTCTGGGATGGCAGCGATGCCCCGCTGGCGCAGCTGCGCAGCGCAGCGCGGCGGCTCGACCGGATCGCGCCCGAGCATCCGCTGCTCAAGGAAGCGCTCGATGCGCTCGACCGCGCGGTGATCGAAGCGAGTGAGGCGGAAGAGAAGCTCGAGAAGGCCGCCGAGGCACTGGTCCACGATCCCGCCGCGCTCGATGCCGCCGAGACCCGCCTGTTCGAGTTGCGCGCTCTTGCCCGCAAGCATCGCTGCGAAGTCGACGAACTGCCCGGCAAAATGCGCGCGTTCCGCGCCCAGCTCGACGCCATCGAAGGCGGCGAGGCGCAACTCGATGCGCTGGAAGCGGCCGAGCGCGAGAATGGCGAGGTCTATCGCAAGGCCGCCCGCCAGCTCCACGATGCCCGTGTGTCAGGCGCGCAGAAACTGGATGCAGCGGTTGCCGCCGAACTCGCCCCGCTCAAGCTCGACGCCGCGCAGTTCCGCACTGATGTGCAGGAGATGCCCGAGGAGAAGTGGGGCCCGAGCGGGATCGATGCGGTCGAATTCCTGATCGAGACCAACCCCGGCGCGGGCTTCGCTCCGCTGGCCAAGATTGCCAGCGGCGGCGAGCTCTCGCGCTTCATCCTCGCGCTCAAGGTCGCGCTGGCCGAGCAGGGCGGGGCGGCGACAGTGATCTTCGACGAGATCGACCGCGGCGTCGGCGGCGCAGTCGCGAGCGCGATCGGCGAACGGCTGGCAAGGCTGGCGCGAGACGGGCAGTTGCTGGCGGTAACGCACAGCCCGCAAGTCGCCGCGCGCGGAACGACGCATTACCGCATAGCCAAGTCCAGCGAAGGCACTGTCACCCGTACTTCGGTCGAGCGGCTCGACGAAGCCGGGCGGCAGGAAGAGATCGCCCGGATGCTGAGCGGCGCCGAGATCACCGACGAAGCGCGGGCGCAAGCGGATCGGTTGCTCGAGGGGGTTTGATGAAGCCGGTAAGCCCCAAGGAAATCAGGTCGTTGCCAGTAAAGACCAAGTTGTGGCTTTGCGAGAATTCTCAGTCCAAAGTTTTGCGGAGACCTGCCTATGTGTTCCGTGAGGAGCACGCGACGCGGCTTGCAATTCGGTACTTGGACGACGAGGGGCGCAAGGTGATCTTGCCTTGGAGCAAGGACACCAACAGGCCGATCAATGATCCCAACAGCGGCTTTTGGTTAGAGTATTTCGAGCAGTAATCTCAATATGACTTCATGACCGACCTCTCCCCTCTCGACCGGCAGGTGTGGAACATGCTCCACGGCCGCTTTGCGCACCTGGCGCAGGGGCCGCAGGCTGCAAAGCGGATCGATCCGCGTTACGGGCCTTTCGCGGCGGCGCGCGATGCGGGAGAGGAGGCGCAGGCGGCGCTGGCGAGCCTGCTGCAAGGCCCGGATGACCGGTTGTGGCTGGTCGAGACCGAAGAATGGCCCGCACCGCCGGGTACACGGGTCGAACGGGTCGCGCCGTTGCTGCAGATGCTCGCCGATGGTGACGCGCCGGACGATGAACCGGACCCAGACATCATCGCCCTGACCGAAGAAGACGCGCCCGAGATGGCCGAAATCGCGCTCGCGACCGAGCCTGGGCCGTGGGGCACGCTCACCCACCGCTATGGCCAATTCTATGGCATCCGCATCGACGGCAGGCTGGCGGCGATGGCGGGCGAGCGCATGTTGCCAGCGCCCGGTCTCGCCGAAGTCAGTGGCGTATGCACCTGGCCCGAGTATCGCGGACAGGGTCTTGCCCGGCGGCTGATCAAGCGGGTGATGGCAGGCCAGCGGGCGCGGGGCGAGGTTTCCTACCTGCACTCCTATTCCCACAACGAAGGCGCAATCGGTTTGTACAAATCATTGGGATTCAGGCCTCGCCGAAACATGATCTCGACGATATTGGCACTTGCCTAATCCTCTTTCATGCTGAGGTAGATCAGCGACAGCATCGACATAGCGCCGAACACCCATGAGCCATGGTCCGGCCCTGCGCCATTGGGCATCTGCCACAGCTGGTATCCTGCCACCGCGATGACCTGGAACAGGCCCCACCAGTTGGCGATGGCGCAGCCAAGACCGAGCTTTGCGATAGACTTGGTGGCGTTGAACTCGTCCGCCCCGGCATTGCGGGCCTGCCACATCTTCCAGGCACCCCACCAGCAAAGGACCCCGGCGGCGATCTCGAGCGTAAAGACCAGGATCATTGCCAGCACCACCAACGGTCCAGGCGGCACGGGGAACAGGGTGACCGGGTAGGCTTCCTGCCCCGCGTGGCTTGTCACATAGACGAAGAAGGCATGCGCCTGTTCCAGATTGGCGATGTTGTGCGCGACATAAGTCAGCGCCATCGCGCCGATAATCACGCTCATAAGCATCTTCAGATAGCGGTCGATCATCGGTTACCCCCCATAGAGATCGCGCGACCCGCCACTGGGCACTTTTCGCCATGCCCGTGCTCATGCATAGCGAAGCACATGGGAATCGAGCAAACCCCCGGCAGAAGCCCTGTGGACATGGATGAGGCCGAAGCCGCCAACGAACTGATGCGGCTGGCGAAGCAGATCGCGCATCACAACAGGCTCTACCATGCCGAGGATGCGCCCGAGATCAGCGATCCGGAATTCGATGCGCTGGTGCGGCGCAACGAAGCGCTGGAGACGGCGTTCCCGCATCTCGTGCGCGAAGATAGTCCGTCGAAGGCGGTCGGGCATGAAGTCGCCGCCTCGCCGCTGGGGAAAGTGACGCATGAGGTTCGCATGATGAGCCTCGACAACGCGTTCTCGGACGAGGAAGTGGAGGAATTCGTCGCCCGCGTGCGGCGCTACCTCAATCTTGGCGAGGATGAGCCGCTGGCTTTCACCGCCGAAGACAAGATCGACGGCCTGTCTTGCTCACTGCGGTATGAAAGTGGCGTACTGGTGCGCGCGGCGACGCGCGGGGACGGGCAGGTGGGTGAAGACGTCACGCCGAACGTCGCGCATATCGCCGATATCCCGCAGCAGCTCTTGGGCGACGTGCCGGAGGTGTTCGAGATCCGCGGCGAGGTCTATATGGCACGCGATGAATTCACTGCCTTGAACGAGCGGCTGATGGAGGAGGCTCGCGCCGATGCCGAGGCGAAGGGGGCGGAATTCGACCCGGCCAAAGTTCGCCAGTTCGCCAATCCGCGCAATGCAGCGGCGGGGTCTTTGCGGCAGAAGGATGCCAGCGTCACGGCAAGACGCCCGCTGCGGTTCTGGGCCTATGCCTGGGGCGCGGCGTCGGAGCTTCCAACGGACACGCAAGCCGGGATCGTCGAGCGCTTCAAGGCATGGGGATTGCCGGTCTCGCCGCTGTTCCGCCGTTGCGGGACGCTGGACGACATGCTCGCGGCCTATGCCGAGATCGGCACCGCTCGGCCCGGCCTGCCGTATGAGATCGACGGCGTTGTCTACAAGGTCGATAGGCTGGACTACCAGCAGCGGCTCGGCTTCGTCGCCAAGGCACCGCGCTGGGCGATCGCTCGCAAGTTCCCCGCCGAGCAGGCCGAGACCACGCTGGAATCGATCGATATCCAGGTCGGGCGTACGGGCAAGCTGACCCCGGTCGGGCGCCTTGCCCCGGTGCTGGTGGGCGGGGTGACGGTGACCAATGTCACGCTGCACAACCGCGACGAGATCGAACGGCTGGGCGTGCGCCCGGGCGACCGGGTGCTGGTCCAGCGCGCGGGCGATGTGATCCCGCAGGTGGTGCGCAATCTTACGCCGGATTTTGAGCGCGCGCCCTTCGTTTTCCCGGATCATTGCCCGGAATGCGGCAGCGAGGCTGTCAGCGAAGAGGGCGAAGTCGATGTCCGTTGCACCGGCGGCCTCATCTGTCCGGCGCAAAGGACGGAAAGGCTGAAACATTTCGTCAGCCGCGCGGCGCTCGATATCGACGGGCTTGGCGAAAAGACCATCGCCCAGTTCTTTGCGCTGGGCTGGCTTGAAAGCCCGGCCGATATTTTCCGCCTCAAGGAACGCCGAGATGAAATTTTGGCGCTCGAAGGGTGGAAGGACAGGTCTGTGGATAACCTGTTGATGTCAGTGGAGAACCGGCGCGAACCGGATGCTGCACGGCTGTTGTTCGGGCTCGGCATTCGCCATGTAGGGGCCGTGACCGCGCGCGACTTGCTCAAGTATTTCCACGAGTTACCGGCGCTTCGTGAGGCTGCTGAGATGGCACGCGCAGGTGATGAGGAAGCGGTTGGACTTTTCACCAGTATCGACGGCATCGGCAGTGCCGTGGTCGAAGCGCTGGGCGATTTCTTCCACGAAGAGCACAACCGCGCTGTGTGGGACGACCTGCTGAGCGAAGTCGCCCCGCCGCGCTATGAGGTCGAAACACTCGACAGCCCTGTTGCGGGCAAGACCGTGGTCTTCACCGGAAAGCTCGAAACCATGAGCCGCGATGAGGCCAAGGCGCAGGCCGAGCGTCTGGGCGCAAAGGCGAGCGGAAGCGTCAGCGCCAAGACCGACCTGTTGGTGGCCGGTCCAGGCGCGGGTAGCAAGCTCAAGAAGGCGCAGGAACTTGGAATAGAAGTTATCGACGAAGCCGCCTGGGCGGACATCGTGGCGGCGGCAGGTTAGGCGGGTTCGTGCCCAGGATAGCAGCAGGGTTGGTCGTTTTGTTGCTTTCGGCCTGCTCCGCACAGGATGACGCAGTTCCCAAGCCGGCGGCTGAGGTCCCGCAATTCGAACGCGTATCGGCCGATCCGGTCGAACACGGCAAGCGGCTCGCCAGCGTGCTTGGCTGCACCGGCTGCCACGAGACCGAGCTGACGGGTGCCGACTGGACGGAACCGGGCATGGGCGTGCTGTGGACCGCCAACCTGACTCAAAGTGCCGCCAGCCATCCGCCGGAAGAACTGCGCGCAATGATAGCAGAGGGCAGGCGTCCGGACCGCGCGTTGATGGACATGCCATCCTACCTCTTCACCAGCATGCATGCAGGCGATCTCGATGCACTCGTGGCCTACCTCACGACACTCGAACCGGCTGGCAAGGTGCATCCTGCCCCCACAATCGGCCCACAGCTGCAGCGCATGATCGACGATGGCGAATGGGTCGACTCGGTCCAGGATATCGAGCGAAAGCGTGGCAAGGGTCCGCCCGACCTTGGGCCGGAGCATGCATTAGGTCGCCACATCCTGCGCGCGACGTGTGTGGAATGTCACGGGATGGACCTGCGGGGAAGCGATGCTCCGTTCCCGGATGCTCCGGCGCGGCCCGACCTGCGGATCGTCGCGGCCTATGATGAAGCAGATTTCGTCAAGCTGATGCGCACGGGAGAGGCCGCCGGCGGACGCAAACTGGAACTCATGAGCGCCGTCGCGCGACGGCGTTATGCTGAGTTTACGGACAGCGAGATATCCGCTGTCTATCATTATCTCGCCGAACTCGGTCGCAGCGATCCATGATCGGAACGGCCAAAATACGGGCAATGCCTTTGCTCCTTCTCGCCACGGTGATGGTTGCGGGATGCGGCGATGGACAGGGCGAGGACGCCACCGCCTACCAGCAGCGGATCGAGGATATCGCGCAAGCGCCTCTCAAGCCGACGCGCACGGCCCAGGAAAAGGCGCTCGACGATGCCGTATTCGCCATCGCCAGCCCGTTTGACGGCTATCTTGGCGTGGCGATCCATGATGTGGAGCGCGGGCGCACGGTCCAGTTCAATGGTGATCTGCTGTTCCCGCAGCAAAGCCTCAGCAAACTGTGGGTCACATTGACTGCCCTGCAAAAGGTGGATGCAGGGGACATGGATCTCGGCGAGGCAGTGAGCGTGGGCGTGCGCGACCTGACGGTGTTCCACCAGCCGCTCAGGCAGATCGTGCTGCGGCAGGGGGCATTCCACACCAACTACGCCGACCTCATGCGCCGGGCTATCACGGAGAGCGATAACACCGCCAATGACCTGCTGCTGAAACGAGTTGGAGGGCCCGACGCGGTGCGCGATTCGATTGCCGGAGCGCGGCTGGGCAGCATCCGGTTCGGTCCAGGCGAGATCGCCATGCAAAGTGGGATCGCCGCGATGGAATGGCGTCCAAGCTATTCTTACGGCGAACGTTTCTTCGAGGCGCGCAAACGGGTCCCTGCAGACGAGCGCAAGGCGGCGTTCGACGCCTATGTGGAGGATCCTGTTGACGGGGCCAGCCCGCGCGCGGTCGCCTCGGCACTGGCTCGGCTGGCGAAAGGCGAATTGCTGGGGAAGGCTACGACAACGCATTTCCTCGGCCTGCTGGAAAAAGTGAAGAGCGGTCCCAACCGGCTCAAAGGCGGAGTCCCGGCGGGCTGGAGCATTGGGCACAAGACCGGCACCGGGCAGGTGCTTGATACAGTCCCGCGGGGTGTCATCGGCGAGCAGGCAGGGTACAATGATGTCGGTATCCTGACCGCGCCAGACGGCCATCGTTATACCATCGCAGTGATGATCGGGCGCACGCGTGTCCCGGTCCCGGAACGGATGGACATGATGCACCGGATCGTTCGCGCAGTGGTTGCCTATCACTATGCGGCAAAGGGTGAACCGGTTCCTGAAGGGCTGCTACCGCCAGAAGATGTGACCGATGCTTGAAGAATTACACCCGCAGGCGCTGCGTATCGCGACTGCCCTGCGTGTTCGGGGTGAAAAGATCGCTGTCGCTGATGGCGCGACCGGCGGGATGATCGCCGCTTCATTGCTGACTGTACCGGGCGCACTCGATTTCTTCGTCGGGGGAGGGGTGGTCTACTCGCTGCGGGCGCGCGACGTGCTGTTCGACCTGCCGCGTGAGGCTTATCGAGGGATGCGCGGGGCCAGCGAAGAGTACGCCTTGCTCCAGGCTCGCGCCATCCGTGACAATTTCGGTGCCGAGTGGGGGATCGCCGAGAGCGGCTCGGTTGGCGGTTCAAGCCACCCGAGCGGAGCACCGGCAGGGCGCAGCTGTGTCGCAGTGGTTGGCCCAAAAGGGGAGTTCACGCATATAACGGAAACCGGTAGCGAGGACCGGATCGCCAACATGGCAGCGTTTACGCGGGCCGCGCTGGATTTTCTTGATACCGCTCTCGGCGTGCCTCCTACCAGCTAGTCACTCTGGCGGTGGATAGGTTTTGCCGCCCACAGTGATGCTTTCGCCGTCCTTGATCCAGGGCCGCCCCAATTGTCGCCACATCGCCAGTCGCGGATCGAGCCGCGCTCGCAAGTGGTAGAAGTTCGACCAGCGATCGGTCACGCGATAGGTCTCGTTGGTTTGAAAGACATCGTTATAGTCTGCGAAATAGGTGTTGGGACCTTCGAGCGGTCCCTTCTCATTCGCATAATAAGCCCGGGTGAAAGCCTGGCCTTCGGCATTGAGGTCGCCGCTTGAGAATATGCCGTCTCGCTTCTCATGGAACCACCGGCCTGGCGTGATGGCATAGCGGCTCAGTTCCTTCAGCTCCTCCGCATCGACTTCGTCCACCGGATCCACCCCAAGCCCGGCCATTATCGCCCAAGCCAGGTACATGCCGATATGAGTGGCCCCGGCAACCTGTGGCAGGTCTGCGGGGAACTGGCCGCCATAGTGCCAGGACGCGTCGTCATATTTCATGCAGACGCGCTTATGAGTGAATAGGCTAGAGCGCAACGACTGACCGCCTCGGTACCCCTACGGTCTATTGCGAAGGCACAGATTCTGGCCCGGGCCGGCCTTCTTGTCGTCCTGTCACTTCGCGAAAGGTCTCCCGATAGCGTGGATGTTCGGTGCCCATCCATCGGTCCCACCAGGTGAAATAGAGACCGAAATTCCAGGTCCCGCTCGAGTGATGGAGGTCGTGATGGGTGACAGTGTTCCACCACTGGGTCAGCGGGCTGTCGACCCACCAGCGGGGATAAATCTCCACCCCGCAGTGTCCTATCACATTGCGAAAAATCATGTGCCACAGGAACACGAATATTGCCCACCCTGAATATTCCACGCCCAGGGTCGTGGCTGCGAGCAGGAACAAAGGGACAAACGCTGCCTCCGCCGCCGCTTCCCAGCCAGAGAAGCTGTAGGCTGCCCATGCGGTGGGCGTACGCGATTTATGGTGGTGCAAGTGCCATGTGCGAAACAGGCGCCTGTGATGGATGGTCCGGTGCATCCAGTAGAAGTAAGCATCATGGGCAATGATTATGGTGATGCATTCTAGCGCGAGGATGGTGAGGTCAGGGGTCTCGAAGGAGAACCGGACCAAGCCAGTCTCGCGCATCAGCAAGGAGCTGAGTGTCGTGATACTGAACACGAACACCGTGCGTAGCGAAGACAAGAACTCGCGCCGATAGTCTTCCGCCTTTGCGTGCCGTTTCTGAATACGGCGAATCTCTAGCCAACGCCCGAACGCCCACAGCAGCAATGTCACCAGACCGGCGGTGATGAGATAACGACTCAGGTCGAAGTAAATCGTGTCGAGCACATGCTCGATAACGAGTTCGAGGACAGAACTTCTTGATGAAGGTGTGTACACAAGGTTGCTACATAGCAAAGATGAGGGCGATTTGTCGAAGTTTCACATCGAAATTTGCCGAAATTACGGCAAATTGCCCTAAAATTCTATTTTGTAGTACTTTCCCTTTTTCTTTTGGGTTCTAGTCTCGCGCCGGAATTCCCCATGCACCGGAAGCAGTAGAACTAGCGGGCCTGAACCTCTCGTAGCGAGACGGATGACCATGGCAATCTGGCTGGTCCTGCTGTGTCGTTGATGCTCAGTCGGACGTGTAATTCGGTTTCCGCTTTTCGAGGAATGCCCCCATGCCTTCACGGAAGTTGGGGCTGGCGCTGGTCATCAGCTGGTTGCGGTTTTCGATCGCCATGGCCGCTTCGAGGCTGCCTGCATCGGTGGCGATTTGGAGCCCCTCCTTGGTCATCCTCAGGCCCATCGGCGAAGCGGCAAGCAATTCCTCTGCCCAACGTTCGCCTGCCGCATCCAAGTCGGCATCGGGCACGACTTCGCTGACGAGATTGGCTGCCAGAGCCCGCTCGGCGTTGATGAAGCGCCCCGTCAACATGAGTTCGCTGGCCAGCGAATGCCCGACCAGGCGCGGTAGGAAATAGCTGACCCCCATGTCACAGGAGGAAAGGCCAATGCGGATGAAGGCCGAATTCATCCGCGCACTTTCTCCCGCAAGGCGAATGTCTGAAGCCAGCGCGAAGGCAAATCCCCCGCCGCAGGCCGGGCCATGCACCAGCGAGACGATTACTTGCGGGCAGCGGCGCATCTTTATGTAGACATCCGCAAGGTAGCCCTGGAAGCCGAACCCGCCACCGAACGGAACTTCGCCGCGATCGTCCGCACGCTCTTTTATGTCGAGCCCCGCGCAATAGGCCTTGCCTGCACCGCGCATGACCACCACACGCACCGATCCGTCATTGTAAAGCCGCCCGAAATAGTCGTTGAGTTCGCCGACCATCTGCAGGTTGATGGCGTTCATCGCCTCGGGCCGGTCCAGCGTCAGCCAGTCGACTTCGCCGCGCTTCTCTATCGTGATGGTGGTGTATTCGGGCATCTTCTCCCCCACTTGAGAATCCTGTTAGCGCCAGCTGCTTCGTTTGCGCAGCCATAGGATCGACCAGTCTCCGTTTACGAGCCGCCGGGCCAGCCGGAAGCCGGCGCGGCGATAAGCCCGGCGGACCCTTGCTTCTTGCGTCTCCAGCAGGCCTGCCAACAGGACATGCGCCCCTGGGGCCGTATGAGCAGCGAAATCAGGGGCGAGTTCGATCAGCGGGCCGGACAAGATATTGGCGATGACCAGGTCATAGGGCGCTCGGGCATGTATCAGCGGGTGGTCCGTCCCTGCAGCTACTACCATGGTTACTTCGCCTCGGGCGCCACCCATAGCAATACCGTTGGTCTCAGCGTTCTCCTCGACCACCGGCACGCACACGGCATCGATATCGCTCGCGGTTGCAAGCGCGTGCGGCCACAACGCCAGTGCCCCAAACGCCAGCAGGCCGGTGCCTGTACCGATATCGGCAATATTGCGCGCAACCACGCCCTCGCGTTTCATCAGGTCGAGCATGGAGAGGCAGCCGGCAGTTGTTTCATGCTGCCCCGTTCCGAATGCCTGGCTGGCTGGAATGGTGAAATCGGCGATGCCGGGAGATCGATCGGGCGGATATTCGGGCGTGTGAATGTAGAACCGCCCGGCGTGGATCGGTTCGACTCCTTGCTGGCTCAAGGTGACCCAGTCTTCCTCCGGCAGTTTCTCGACCTGGAACGCACCGGGCGGCTGTTCGAACAGCGCGCTGACCGCGGCGAGATCCGCCTTCCCGGGTTTGTGCGGGTACCAGCATTCCAGCACCCATTCGTCGGGCAGATGTTCGGCCTTTTCGCGCCCGGCAATGACCACGTCGGCAGGCCAGTCCCACGCCTCGTCATGCGCCAGCAATGCCGCCTGCACGACGGGTTTTGGAGCAAAGGCCGTGAGCTTCCAGCCGTTACCGAACATAACTGGCACCATTGGCATCAAGCGTCGCCCCGGTGAGGCTGGGCGGGGCTTCCAGTGCGAGATACGCCGCGATGTTGGCGATCTCCTCAGGCTCGGCCACGCGCCCGAGCGGGATATCGGCGAGCAGGCCTGGGCCGCCGCGGCTTTCGAGATAATCGCCCGCCATCGCCGTATCGGTAAAGCCGGGGGTGACCGCGTAGCTGAGGATGCCCTGCGCGGCATATTGCCGGGCGATGGTCTTGTGCATCGCCAGCATCCCGCCCTTGGCGGCGGCATAGTGCCAGTGCGCGGGCGAGTCGCCGCGATGCCCGGCGCGGCTTGCGATATGGACGATGCGGCCTTCAACTCCACGCTCGAGCCAGTGTTGCACAGCGAAGCGGCTGAGCTGGGCAGCAGCGGTGAGGTTGATCCGCAGCGTGTCTTCCCATTCGTCCAGCCAGCGGATATCGGCCGAGTCGAGCGGATTTTGCTTGAACAGACCGGCATTGTTGATGAGCACATCGATACTGCCGCCGGCCATCTCCAACGCGTCTTCCCACAGTTCTGCCGGGGCGCCGGGGTCAGTGAAATCGGCAGCGATCTCGCGTTCACCATCGCCTCTGGTGGATTGGCCGATCACTGTCGCGCCGCGCGCTTCCAGCAACTCGCGGGTAGCGGCGCCGATACCGCGGCTCGATCCTGTGAGGAGAATAGTTTTCATTCTCAAAAGGGTATAGCCGAGCCGCACGTGCTGTCGAGCACCGATGGCAAGCCATTGACCGCAGCAATCGGGCGGTGCACGGCATTTAGCCCGTCCTTGCACCTGCGGCTCGTTCCGCTAAGTGAGAGCGCGATTCACCGACAGACCTTCGGGGCAAGGAATTTATGGCCAACCGACCACTCTCACCGCACCTGCAAATTTGGAAATGGGGCCCGCATATGCTGGTCTCGATCCTGCACCGCATCACAGGCGACGGGATGGCGCTGGTTGGATTGGCTGTCGGGCTTTGGTGGCTGGGCGCGCTGGCGAGTGGACCCGAAGCCTACGACTTCTTCCTCTTCATGGCGTCTTCGATCCCTGGCAAGATCGTGCTTATCGGTCTGACCTGGGCGTTCTTCACGCACCTGATGAGCGGCCTTCGGCACTTCGTCCTCGATATCGGTGCCGGTTACGAGTTGGACACCAACAAGATGTGGTCGATCGCATCGCCTATCATCGCCATCCTCCTCACCATGGCCTTCTGGGCCTACGTCCTGCTGAAATAGGGGGCCCACAGCATGGGTAACGGAACTTCCATCGGCCGCGTACGCGGCCTCGGCTCGGCCCACGAAGGGGCGCATCACTGGCTGGTCCAGCGCTTCACTGCGATCGGCAATTTCGTGCTGATGCTATGGCTGATCACCAGCTTCGCGCTGATGCCCGACTTTTCCTACGAGACGATTACCGGCTGGCTCTCGCAGCCGATCCCGGCGGCGGCCATGGTGCTGCTGATCATCAGCGTGTTCTGGCACGCGCGGCTGGGCCTGCAGGTGCTGGTCGAGGACTATGTGCATGAAGCCGGCACCAAGTTCGCCACGCTCGCGCTGCTCAACCTTGCGACCATCGGTGGCGGCGTGTTCGCCATCTTCTGCGTCGTTCGCCTTGTTCTTGCTGCCACCGCCGGTGGTTCAGCCGATCCCCTTGGAGGTGCCCTCTGATGGCCGCCGCTGACAAAGCTACCCCCGCTTACACCATTATTGACCACACCTTCGACGTCGTTGTCGTGGGTGCCGGCGGTTCGGGCCTGCGCGCGACCATGGGCGCCGCCGAGGCGGGTCTGAAGACCGCCAATATCTCCAAGGTTTTCCCGACCCGTTCGCACACCGTCGCGGCACAGGGCGGCATCGCCGCTTCGCTCGGCAACAACACGCCCGATCACTGGTCGTGGCACATGTACGACACGGTGAAGGGTGCCGACTGGCTGGGTGACCAGGACGCGATCGAATATCTCGCGCGCGAAGCCCCCGCTGCTGTCTACGAGCTCGAGCATGCCGGTGTTCCCTTCAGCCGCAACGAAGATGGCACGATCTACCAGCGCCCGTTCGGTGGCCACATGCAGAATATGGGCGAAGGCCCTCCGGTCCAGCGCACCTGCGCTGCGGCCGACCGCACTGGTCACGCCATGCTGCACGCGCTCTACCAGCAGAGCCTCAAGTATGACGCGGACTTCTTCATCGAGTATTTCGCGCTCGACCTGATCATGGAGAACGGCAAGTGCCGCGGCGTGATCGCGATGTGCCTCGATGATGGCACCATCCACCGCTTCAAGGCACATGCCGTGGTTCTCGCGACCGGCGGCTATGGCCGTTGCTACTATACAGCGACTTCGGCCCACACCTGCACCGGTGACGGTGGCGGCATGGTGCTGCGCGCGGGACTGCCGCTGCAGGACATGGAATTCGTGCAGTTCCACCCGACCGGCATCTACGGCGCGGGCGTGCTCATCACCGAGGGCGCACGCGGCGAGGGCGGCTATCTCACCAATTCCGAGGGCGAGCGGTTCATGGAACGCTATGCCCCGAGCGCGAAGGACTTGGCCAGCCGCGACGTCGTCAGCCGCTCGATGGCGCTGGAAATGCGCGAAGGGCGCGGCGTGGGGCCGGAAGGCGACCACATCTACCTGCACCTGGATCATATCGATCCCAAGGTGCTGGCTGAACGCCTGCCGGGCATCACCGAGAGCGGCAAGATCTTTGCCGGTGTCGACCTGACCCGCCAGCCGCTGCCGGTGACACCGACCGTGCATTACAACATGGGCGGCATCCCCTGTAACTATCACGGGCAGGTAGTGAACCCGACGGCTGACGATCCCGACAATGTCGTGCCCGGCCTCTATGCAGTCGGCGAAGCGGCCTGCGTCAGCGTCCACGGGGCCAACCGCCTCGGCTCGAACTCGCTGATCGACTTGGTGGTGTTCGGTCGCGCGACCGGCCTGCACCTGAAAGAAAACCTCAAGCCAAACTCGGCGCATGATGCGCTCCCCGCCGACAGCGCCGAACTGGCGCTCGCCCGTGTCGATCACTTCCGCAATGCCAAGGGTGGCTCGCCTACCGCGCGCATCCGCGAGGAAATGCAGAAGGGCATGCAGAAGCACGCCGCCGTGTTCCGTGACAGCAAGCTGCTGAGCGAAGGTGTCGACCTGCTGGCCAAGGTCAACAAGCGGATGGAGGACATCTCTGTCGCCGACCGCTCGCTGATCTGGAACAGCGACCTCATCGAAACACTCGAGCTCGACAACCTCATGGCGCAGGCCAATGTTACGATTGCCTCGGCAGAAAACCGCAAGGAATCGCGCGGCGCCCATGCGCATGAGGACTACCCCGAGCGTGACGACAAGGAGTGGATGAAGCACACCGTCGCCTGGTTCGACGGCTGGGGCGGCGGTGCTTGCGGTTCTGGGGGCGGCAAGATGAAGATCGACTACCGCCCGGTCCACGAATACACGCTCACCGACGACGCCGAGTACATCAAGCCGAAGAAGCGGGTGTATTGATGCGGCTGCCGGGATTGTCGCTGCTTGCGGGTATTCTGGCCGCAGTGGCGGCTCCTGCGTCGGCCCAGCTCTCCGCGCCCGAGCAGGTCATGCTCGCAACGGTCGAGGCCGGGTTCGAGCAAGATGTTTCGCTGCTCGAAAAGATCGTCGCGCAGAACAGCGGTACCCATAACCACGAGGGCGTGAAGGCCGTGGCCGACATGCTGGTGCCCGAATTCGAAGCGCTTGGGTTCGAGGTCGAGTGGATCGACCAGTCGGAAGCGGGCCGGGCGGGGCACCTGTTTGCGCGGCACACCGGCAAGCCGGGCACGACCAAGATGCTGCTGATCGCGCACCTCGATACCGTGTTCGAGCCGGAGGCATCGTTCCAGACTTTCAGCCGCGACGGCGACACTGCGACAGGTCCCGGCGTCGGCGATGACAAGGGCGGGATCGTCGTCATCCTCGCCGCGCTGCGGGCTATGCAGGCGGCCGGGACACTCGAAAACGCCAATATCATCGTCGCGCTGACCGGCGACGAGGAAGAGGCGGGCAATCCGCTTGAAGTTTCGCGCAAGGACCTGCGCGATGCCGCCGAATGGGCCGATGTCGCGCTCGATTTCGAAGGGCTCTCGGTGATGGACGGGCAGGACATGGGCGTCGTCGCCCGCCGCTCGGCCAACACCTGGGTGCTCGAAGTGGAATCCGGCACTGGCCATAGCTCGGGCATCTTCGCCGAGGGCGTGCCCTATGGCGCGGCCTACGAGCTTGCGCGCATCCTCGACCGCTTCCGGCAGGAGCTGCCGGAGGAGAACCTTACCTTCAATGTCGGCGTGATGGCCGCTGGCACGCCTGCTTCGCTGGCCGAGGACGGGCTCTCGGTCGAGGCTGTCGGCAAGACCAACATCATCCCTTCGACCGCCGTGGCGCGCGGTGACATCCGCACGATCTCGCAGGAACAGTCAGACCGTACCGCCGCGGCGATGGAAGCGATCGTTGCGGACAGCCTACCGGGCACTTCGGCCCGGATCACCTTCGCCTGGCGCTACCCGCCGATGGCGCCGACTGCAGGCAACTATGCGCTGCTCGACCGGCTCAACGCGGTGAATGCCGACATGGGGCTGGCGCCGATGCCGGTGTTCCCGCCAGCGCGGCGCGGGGCAGGGGACATCAACTTCGTCGCCGACCTGGTAGATGGCTTAGCCGGCCTCGGCCCCGATGGCAGCGGTGCCCACGCCCCCGGCGAAAGCGTCGATTTGAAGAGCTTCACCCGCCAGGCCCAGCGCGCCGCGATCCTGATGAGCCGGTTGTCGGCGGAGGAATACGGCGAAGACTAGCTGCCGAGGCTGAGGAAATCCCGCCAGCCCTTGGGCACATTGCTGCCATTGGCTTCGCGCGCGGCAATGGCTTGCTCCATACGGACCTCGGCACCGTCGCGGCCTTCCTGCCGCATCAGCACGGCGAGATTTGCCAGACTGCGCGAATCCTGCGGATCGTACGTCACGACATCTTCCAGCCGTTCGATGGTCAGCACATTGTCCTTCCGCTTGAGTGCCATCGCCACCAACGTGCGTCGCGCGCTGGTCGCCTCGCGCCCTTGCAACGCCTCTGCATCGAGCAAGCGGATCAGCGCCTCTTCGCGCAGCGCGTCATCTTCATTCGCCACGCCCAGCTCATAGAGCAAATTGCCGCCGGCCAGGCGTTCGGCTGGGGTGAAGTCGGGTGACGAGGCGAGATAGCGATAAACGTCTTTTGCCAGTCCAACCTCGCCATCAGTGATATCCTCCTGCGCACGCCATATCAGGCATGCGGCGCGTTCACCGAGCGCTTCTCCATCGCTTTCGCCGACGCAAGTAACGGTACGCAGGCGGTGGGTGCGGTTTTCACCTGCAAACGGGGTCATGCCCGATCCAGGCGTCAGCCCGGCGATGCCTGTTTCACTGCGGACATTCTGGTTGGTGAAGCGAGGCTTCTTGGGGATGCGCGAGGCAGAGTTTGATTGGCGCGTTTCCTCCTTTGGCAAGGCAGTGACGATGATTGGTACGTCACGCGCCGCCTCGACAGGGTCGGTAGTGGGTGATTCATGCGCATCCTGAGCGCTCACTGGGGGCGTGAGCAGCAGGATGGACAGGGCGAACAGAGAGATGCGACATGTCATTCATCCTGTCTGATGCGCCGTTTGACGATTGGCAAGCAGTATGAACGGCCGTTCACATAGGCTTCATGTTTACAGACGTAATCGCTCCGCCTACATCTGTAATCGAAGCCGGTTCACGAGCTTCTTCGGGTCGGGAGGTTGAAGCATGAGCGACAACAGGGACAGGAATGGTGCGCCGCCGCAGATCAGCGAAGCTGAACATGCGGTCATGGAAGCGCTATGGCAGCGCAGCCCGCTGACGGCTGCGGAAGTATGCGACACGGTCTGCGAAACGCGCGACTGGAGTCTCGCCACGGTCAAGACGCTTTTGTCGCGTCTCGTCTCCAAGGATGCCGTCGCCACTGAGCCCGACGGTCGCCGTTTCCTTTACTCGCCGGCCATCGCTCGGGCCGACTATGTCGGGGGCGAGAGCCGGAGGCTGGTTGACCGGCTGTTTGGAGGCAAGGCCGCCTCGCTGGTGGCCCATCTCGCTGAAGCGGAAGCCCTGACGGAAAGTGACATCGCTGAAATCGAAGCGCTGTTGAGGGAGCTGAAGGCATGACCGACTGGCTCCTCGATACTCTTCTTTGGACAGGGGTGCTGCTCGCTCTGGTGCTGGTTCTTCGCCGCCCAGTGGCGCGCCATTTCGGCCCGCAGGCGGCCTACGCATTATGGGCGCTGCCGTTCTTGCGGCTCGTGACACCGGCGATAACCCTCCCGGCCTGGATGAACCCTTCGCCCGAGGCGGTCGGTTCGGCGTCCGAAACGTACTACGTGTTGACGGGTGCCGGTGCAGAACCGGTCGTTCCCGTCTTGGCCGAACCGATGGCAAACCCGCCGATCGACTGGCTCGCGCTGGGGCTCGCTGCCTGGTTGACCGGAGCTGTGGTGTTCCTGATCGTTCGGTTCCGGGCCTATTTCGAAATGCGGCGTGAGCTGCTTGCCGATGCCCGCGAAGTCGGTCGTCTGGATGGTGGGGTGCTGGGGGCGGTGCGCCTGGTAGAGACGCCCGCCACCAATGCACCGCTCGCCTTCGGGGTACACGATCGCGTCATCGCCCTGCCGCCGCGCTTCCTCGCCATGGCCGAGCGGCCGATGCGCGACCTGGCGCTGGCGCACGAGCTGGCCCACCACAAGGGCGCTGACCTGATTGCGAATTTCGCCGTGCAACCGCTGTTTGCGCTGCACTGGTTCAACCCGCTCGGCTGGGTTGGCTGGCGTGCCATGCGGCGCGACCAGGAAGCGGCGTGCGATGCGCGCGTCGTGGGGACTGCTGATGCCGGGATCCGCGCAACCTATGCGCAAACCATAGCTAGTTTTGCTGCAGGCCCCCGGGTCGCGCTGGCCGCTCCGATGGCCTGTCCGGTGCTTGGCGACAAATCGATAATCCATCGTTTGAGGAGCCTCACAATGTCCGATATTTCCACTCGCCGCCGCTGGGCCGGTCGATCGCTGCTGCTCGCCGGCGCGCTCGCTTTGCCGCTGACAGCGTCGATTTCCTATGCTGAAGCCGTGCAGGATGCGCCCGAAGCACCCGCACCGCCGGCCCCGCCGCGTGCGCCTGAAGCGCCTGTGCCCGCCGATGCGCCCGACGCACCTAAGGTCTATGCATGGTCATCTGACGATGATGATTTCGAAATCGCCTTCGGCGATGGCGAGGACGGTGAGAAGGTTGTGAAGCGCAAGGTCATCGTCAACCGCGATGGCGACGACGATGACAGCAACGTCTTCGTGTTCAGGACCCGAGACGAGGACGGCAAGGTCCGCGTCGAGGAACGCCGCGTGCACAAGTTCAAGTTCAAGACCGAAGACGGCAAGGAACTGGACGAAAAAGAACTCGAAAAGATGCTCGAGGAGAAGATGAAGCTCCACGAGAAAGATTTCGAGAAGATGGGCAAGCGCATGGAACTGCAGTTCGGAGAAGGCAGCGAGTTCCAGGAGCAGATGATCCATCTCGGCTGTGATGGGACCGACGGCCACAAGGCTGACGTCAAGACCAAGAGCGGCAATGTCGCCATCGCGGTTTGCGCCGAAGGCATGGCGAAGGATGCGATGAAGATGGTTGCCAAGAGCCTCAAATCGGCGCGTGTCGCGATCGAAAAGGACAGCAACCTCTCAGCCGAGGAGCGTTCTGAAGCGCTGCAGGCCATCGACGAGGAAATTGCCCGGATCGGCCGCGAGGGCTGATCCGCCGGAGCCACCAGTCTCCAGCGAGAAGGGCGCTCTCCAACCCCGGAGGGCGCCCTTTTTCATGCCCGCGCAAGGTAGCCGTTGCCATAAACATGGCATTGATCGCGTATTCACTTGCGGTTCAATTCGTCGCTCTCAATGCACGGTTCATCGTAACCAAGGGAGGATGAAATGATACGAAACCGAAGCCCCGGCGTAAAACTCTTCTTCGCCGCCATGATCGGCGGCGTGCTGCTAATACCGCTGCTGATGGTCTATGCGCTGGTCAGCGACCGGCAGCACCAATCCGAGACTGCACAGGCCTCGATCACCTCGGGCTGGGGTGGCGAACAGCTGGTGGCGGGGCCGGTGCTTGTGATCCCCTACAATGAAGAATCCGTGCAGACCGAAAGTGTCGACGGGCAGAGCCGCACGCGCACTGTGACGACGCGCCGTGAACTTTTTGTCTCACCCACCAAACAGAGCATGGAAACCGCTTTGGAACCGAGCGTCAAAAGCTATTCGATCTATCGCTCGGTCATCTACAAGGCTGACGTTAGCGGGCGTGCGTCCTTTGCGTTGCCCGACGATCTCGATCGTAGCGGTGTCAAGCGTGCCAGCTTGCTGTTTGATCAGGCCGAGTTGCGGTTTGGTGTTTCCGATCCCCGTGGGCTGACCGATGACACCAAGGTGACGATTGCCGGCGAGGCGTTGGTGCTGCATCCAGGCAATGGCCCCGCCAGCACACGTAGTTCGGGCTTTTCAACCGCCGTCGAATGGGATGGGGAGCAACCTCTCTCGGTCGACTGGACCTACGGCCTGCGCGGCAGCCGTTCGATCGCATTGATTCCGCGCGGCGGCGAAACGGAATGGACAGTGACATCGCCGTGGCAGCATCCGAGCTTCGTGGGTAGTTTCCGTCCAGACAGCAGCGATGTTTCCAGTGAGGGATTTTCAGCCACATACAAGGGCATCACCAATCTTGCGCTGGGCGAAGCACTTGTGAACCTCAATGACTTGGCTCCGCCAGTGATACAGACTGCCAGCGACTACGAAGATATCGCCTATGATCGTTCGATCCAGCCGGTGGCCGAAAGCGGACAGCAAGCCAAGGCGGCTGCGGTGCGCCTGATCGAGCCTGTCGACCTCTACAGCCAGGTAGATCGGGCAGTGAAGTATGGCTTCCTGTTCATCGGATTCACTTTCATGGCGTTCTTCATGTTCGACGTGATCGCGGGTGCGCGCGTGGCATCGGCCGAGTATCTGCTCACCGGCGTGGGCCTGGTACTGTTCTTCGTGCTCTTGCTGGCCTTTGCCGAAGTCATCGGCTTTACGCTGGCCTATCTCGTCGCCAGCGCCGCCATCATCGGCCTGCTGACGGCTTACAGCGCGGCGGTATTGGGCGGATGGCGCCGGGCCAGTATGATCGGCGGGCTACTCGCCGGGCTATACGCCACACTCTATGTATTGCTTAGCCTAGATGCCTGGTCGCTACTGATCGGCTCGGTGCTGCTGTTCATCGCGCTTGCCGCAGTGATGTATGCCACGCGCCAACTCGACTGGACCAGCATGGTGGGTGGCGACGAGGATCCCTCTACGCCGCAAGCTTGATCGCAGGAAGGGCAGGGGGAGGCGTGGCCTTCCCCTGCCTTGTTCCGTCACTGCATGTCGAAATAACGGTCGCAGACCGTATCATCGGCTGCCCGCACCCCGGACCGCAAGGCGTCCATCCGCTGGGCGCTGGTACCGTGGGTAAAGCCTTCCGGATTGATCCGTTGGCCGGCATTGCGCTGCAAGGTGTCGTCGCCGATGGAGCTGGCGGCCTTGAGCCCTTCTTCCATATCGCCGGGTTCGATCAAATTGCGGTTCTTGCCCGCCCATACACCTGCATAGCAGTCGGCCTGGAGCTCCATTCGCACCTGAAGCTCGTTGGCGCGGCGCGGGTTCTGCTGTTGCAGGCTGCGGACTTGCCCGGCCAGCCCGGTCAGGTTCTGGATATGGTGGCCGTATTCATGTGCGATCACATAGTAGCGGGCGAAATCGCCCCCGGTCCCGGACATGCGCGCCAGTTGGTCGTAGAAGCTCGTGTCGATATAGATGCCCTGGTCAGCCGGGCAATAAAACGGACCTGCTGCTGCGCTGGCGTTGCCGCAGCCTTCGGTCGAGACGCGGCCGTCTCTATAGAGATCTAGAATGGGGTCCTGGAACGGCACCCTGGCGCGCTGGAAAACCGGCTGCCAAGTCTCGTTCAGCGAAGTTAGCGCGTTGCATGCCTCTTGTGCATAGGGGCCGGAAGTGCAGACCTGCTCTTCGCTGAGATCGCCGCTGCCTTGTTGTGTGGCCGGGGCTTGTTGCTGCATCCCTTCCATCGTGCCCAGCATCTGGCCCGGATCGACCCCGAACACGAGCGCGCCGATGATGACGATCACCAGCGTGCCACATCCGACACCGCCCCCGCGCCCGCCGGGAAAGCCTCCACCCCCGCCTGCACGGCTCGAACGGACCCTGATTTTCGATGTATCGAAGCGATTCAGCCGCATTCCTGCTCCCCATTTGCCATTGGCCCGGTGTTTGGGCTGGACAGCAGGCACTTTGGCCGCAAAACCGCGTTGCAGTCCATAGTCTAAACCAAAGGGTCCCCTATGCTCCTGTCAGGCAAGCGTGCACTCATCACTGGTTCGACCTCCGGCATCGGCCTCGCAATTGCCCGGGCCATGTATGCCGAGGGGGCGGAAGTGATCCTCAACGGGTTCGGTAACGCGGATGAGATTGCTGCTCTGCAGGAAGAACTCGGCGGGGCAGCACATTTCGGAACCGACCTGACCGACGTCGCAGCGGTGGAAGCGATGATGGCCGAGGTCGGGCCGATCGATATCCTCGTCAACAATGCCGGGATGCAGCATGTCTCGCCCGTCGAGGATTTCCCGGTCGACAAATGGAACCTCATTATTGCGCTCAACCTCAGCGCTGCTTTCCACACCACGCGGCTGGCAGCGCCGGGGATGAAGGAAAAGGGGTGGGGACGGATCATCAATACCGCCAGCGCCCACTCCAAGGTCGCGAGCCCGTTCAAGAGCGCTTACAACGCCAGCAAGCATGGCATCGCCGGCTTTACCAAGACCATCGCGCTGGAGCTGGCCGAGTTCGGCATCACTGCCAATTGCATCAGCCCCGGTTATGTCTGGACCCCGCTGGTGGAGAACCAGATCCCCGATACGATGAAGGCGCGCGACATGACGCGTGACGAGGTCATCAACGATGTGCTGCTGGTGAAACAGGCGACCAAGAAGTTCGTCCAGCCGGCAGAGATAGGTGCCCTGGCCGTGTTCCTCTGCCGGGATGAGGCGCAAAACGTCAATGGTGCCAACTGGAGCATCGATGGCGGCTGGACCGCCGAATAGGCTTGGAGCAGGGGCGTATGAAACGGATCACGACATTTGCGATCGCTGCGCTTGTCGGCGTTGCTCTGGCCGGCTGTGCGACGGTTCCCACTGCGGAAGAAGAATTCCAGGCCGCGCAATCTGCCTTGTCGCTGCATATCCAGACGCTTTCGGGCGAAGATTATGGCGGGCGCGAGCCAGGCACCGAGGGCGGTCGCAAGACTCAGCAATATCTCGTCGACGCCTTGCAAAGCTATGGCTTCCAGCCAGGTGCCGTCGATAGCGAGGGTGAACCGGATTGGCGCCAGAAGGTGACACTGGTCCGCAGCGTTCCCGACCAGGCGACAATTAACTTCCCGTCCGGCAGATCCATTGCCGACGCAGACGTCATGGTGCGCATGTCCGGTAGCGAACTGTCGATCAAGGATAGCCGGATAACGGTGTTCGCACCCGGCGCTCCGGCACCGCCAGACGGCTCGCAGAATGGCCGGGTGGCAGTGGTGTTCGGCGACGCCTTCTTTTCAGGCGATGCGCGTTCGCTGTCCGATGCCGGCTTTGATGCGATAATCATCCTGTTCGAAGACGAAGCCCAGTTCGAACGTGCGCAAGGCTTCTATCGCGATGGCCGCTGGGTGCTGGAAGGCGATGCCGATGCCGCAGTCATGCCCTATGTACTGGTCTCCCCAGCCGGATCGCGGGTCTTTGCTGGAGGATTGACGCAGAGTCTCGAATCGATGCGCAGCCTCGCCACCGGTCGCGACAATGGCGAGTGGCAGTATCGCAACCCGCTGTCGATAACGGCCAGTGCCACAATCGAGCGGGCCGAAACCGCCAATGTCATCGGCAAGCTGCCCGGCAAGGTGCGCGATAGTGGCGCGGTGTTGCTGTTGGCGCATTGGGACCATCTTGGAATCTGCGGGCCGGAAGGGGCGGTCGACCGGCTTTGCAACGGCGCAGTCGACAATGCCTCGGGCATCGGCGTGATGCTGGAAACCGCGCGCAGGATTTCGAAAGAAGGAGGTCTCGACCGCGATCTCTATGTCATGGGCACAACCGCCGAGGAACTGGGTCTCGTCGGGGCGGAGGTCTTCGCCAGCGACCCGCCATTCCCGCTGCCGACGATTGTCGCGGCTTTCAACATGGACACTGTCGCCATCGCTCCACGCGGATCGGCGGCGACAGTGATTGGTTGGGGGCGGACCCCGCTCGACAAGGGGATCTCCGAAGTCATCGCCAGTATCGGGGCCAAGCTCGATGTGAAGGAAGAGCACCAACAGTTCGTGCGACGGCAAGATGGCTGGGCGCTGCTCAGCCGCGATGTACCGGCTGTGCTGGTGTCGAGCTCGTTTGGAGATGAGGCAGCCTTCCAGGCCTTCCTCGGCGGGCCGTATCACCGTCCCAATGACGAGTGGTCACCTGATATGGAGCTGGGCGGCGCAACCGACGATATCTTCCTGCACATTGCCCTTCTGCATCATTTCGGCAGCGTCACGGAGTACCAACCGGGGGAGGACTGAATTTCTCCCCCTAGCTAAGCGCAAGGCATCAGGTTACAGGGCGGCGCACGATTCCCTCCTCCTGACCCGGAAAGCTGCCTCGTGCCCATCAAAGACATTCCCCTCGGCCTGACCTTCGACGACGTGCTGCTGCGCCCGGCGGAAAGCGAAGTGCTTCCCTCCATGGCAGACACCAGCACCCGCCTGACGCGCGAGATCGCGCTCAACATCCCGGTGATTTCTGCCGCCATGGACACTGTGACCGAAGCCGACATGGCTATCGCCATGGCGCAGATGGGCGGCATTGGCGTACTTCACCGTAACCTCGAAATTGCCGAGCAATGTGCAGCCGTGCGCGCGGTCAAGCGCTTTGAAAGCGGCATGGTTGTGAACCCGATCACCATCACGCCGGATGCGTCCCTTGGTGATGCGCAGGCGATCATGGAACAGAACCGCATCAGCGGTATCCCGGTAACCGATGGCTCAGGCAGGCTGGTTGGCATCCTGACCAACCGCGACGTGCGTTTTGCCGAGAATCCCGGCCAGCCGGTGCGCGAGCTGATGACGACGGACAACCTCGCCACTGTCCCGCTTGGTACCAGCCAGGAGGAGGCACGCCGCTTGCTGCACCAGCGCCGGATCGAGAAGCTGCTGGTGGTGGATGACGATGGCAAGTGCGTCGGCCTGATCACCGTCAAGGATATCGAAAAGGCCGTGAATTATCCCGATGCCACCAAGGATATCGGCGGGCGCCTGCGCGTGGCCGCGGCGACGACCGTTGGCGACAAGGGCTTCGAGCGCACAGCGGCGCTGATCGATGCCGAAGTCGACGTGATCATCATCGACACTGCGCATGGCCACAACAAGGATGTGGCGCGCGCGGTCGAGCGGGCCAAGACGCTCAGCAATTCGGTCCAGATCGTGGCCGGCAATGTCGCCACGGCGGAAGCCACCCGCGCGCTGATCGATGCCGGGGCAGATGCGGTGAAGGTCGGCATCGGGCCGGGCTCGATCTGCACCACCCGCGTTGTCGCGGGCGTCGGCGTACCGCAGCTGACCGCGATCATGGAAAGCGCTGAGGAAGCGGCGAAGTCCAATGTCCCGATCATCGGCGACGGCGGCCTGCGAACCAGCGGCGATGCGGCCAAGGCGCTTGCCGCCGGGGCTTCGACCGTGATGATCGGCTCTATGCTGGCGGGGACCGAAGAAGCGCCGGGCGAAACCTTCATCTACCAGGGCCGCAGCTACAAGAGCTATCGCGGCATGGGCAGCGTCGGCGCAATGGCGCGTGGCTCGGCTGACCGCTATTTCCAGCAGGACGTCTCCGCGCTCAAGCTGGTGCCGGAAGGGATCGAAGGCCAGGTACCCTACAAGGGTCCGGCCAAGGATGTCGTCCACCAGCTCGTCGGCGGGATCAAGGCGGCGATGGGCTATACCGGTAGCAAGTCCATCGAGGATCTGCGCACCCGCGCGCAGTTCGTGCGCATCACCAACGCCGGGCTGACCGAGAGCCATGTCCATGATGTCTCGATCACCCGCGAGGCACCGAACTATCCAACAAGATGACATCGAATATGCCATCTTGTGAGTCCCCGCGAAGGCGGGGACCTCAGGCCGCCTGGTTGAACATAGCTGCCCGAGACCCCCGCCTTCGCGAGGGATCACAGCCGATATGACCCCCGCCGCGCGGGTGCAGGCCGCAATCGAGATCCTCGACCGCGTGATTGAAGCCGCGCGCAGTGAAGGCGCGCCGGCCGATCGCATCATCGCCGACTGGGCCCGCAGCAATCGCTATGCCGGAAGCAAGGACCGCCGCGCGGTACGTGAGCTGGTGTATGGCGCGGTGCGCCTGTGCGGGGAGGTTCCGGCTAATGGTCGTGCCGCCATGCTGCGGGTAGCCGCGAGCGATCCGGCGGTCCGCGATTGCTTCGATGGCTCAAACTATGGCCCGGCGCTGATTGGCGAGAATGAAGTGGCTGCGGAAGCTGGTGCGGTTCCAGGTTGGCTCCAGCGCGCATTGACCGCTTCCGGACTGGAAGACGCGGAGATTTCCGCCACGATGGATCGCGCACCATTGGATGTGCGGGTCAATACGATCAAGGCTGATCGGAACGGGATTGAACTGCCTGAGCACGGCGAAGAGCTGGCGCTGCCACAGGCCTTGCGTTTTGCATCGGGAACTCAAGTCGAACAATGGCCAGCTTACCGCGACGGCCAGATTGAAGTGCAGGACCTCGGCTCGCAAGCTGCCTGCCTTGTGGCTGAGGCGCAGCCAGGCGAAACCGTGATCGACCTGTGCGCCGGGGCAGGGGGCAAGACCCTTGCGCTGGCCGCGGCGATGGAAAACCGTGGCGTTCTGGTCGCCAGCGACACGGATCGCGGACGGTTATCGCGGCTGGCTCCGCGCGCTGAGCGAGCCGGGGCAGGCATGATCGAAGCCGTGCTGCTCAATCCCGGGCAGGAACTGGGAGCGCTCGCCCAACACCATGGCGCCGCCGATTGCGTCCTCGTCGACGCTCCGTGCTCCGGCACCGGCACTTGGCGGCGTAAGCCCGAGGCCAAGTGGCGGCTCACGCCTGAGCGGCTCCAGCGTTTTGCCGCGACTCAGGACCATATCCTCGATATCGCCGCGCAGCTGGTGAAACCGGGCGGACGGCTGGTGTTTGTCACTTGCTCACTGCTCGATGCCGAAGGGGCGGATCGCTTCAATGCCTTCCTTGCCCGCCACCCCGGGTGGCAAGCCGATGTTCCGCAGATCCCACTCGGCCGTTCACGCGGTAAGGGTTTGCGGTTGACCCCGTTCCATGACGGCACGGACGGGTTTTTCATCGCTCGCGCGACATTGCCATGCTAGCGCTGCGCGGTATGGTTGATGCTTCGTCACCTGCTAGTCTCCGCTGGAAGGACCTGATTATGCGTTTCGCTCCGGTTGCTGCCGCACTTTCGCTGTTTCTCGCCGTACAGGCCAGCGTGGGCCATGCCGGGGACACGACTCCCGATCCGCGCGCGGCACAGCTGATTGCCGAGGGGCGCGCCGCGCTTGCTGCCGGGCAACCACAAAGGGCCATCGACGCTTTCGAAGCTGCGCTGGCGGTCGACCCGGCCTATACGCCGATCTTCCTCGATCTCGCCGAGGCATCGCGCCGAGAAGGAATGCAGGGCAAGGCCATCCGCTATTATCGTGAAACCTTGAAACGCGATCCCGACAATTTTGCTGCAATGTCGGGAGAAGGGGCGGCACTGGTGGAGAAAGGAGCGGTCGAGAAGGCGCGCCTCAACCTGTCCCGTCTGCGGGCCCTGTGCGGCGAAAATTGCCCTGAGACCCAGCAACTCGCCACCGCCATCGCCCGCGGCCCACAACCGCGCGTGCTGCGCGCCGAAGCGGTGATGCCCGAGGCAGTGGTCACGCAGAACTAGGGGATTCGGCCCCCTTCAGACCAATTCCCGGAATGCCTCCAGCACCTTGCGGTAGACCTGCCGTTTGAACGGCACGATCATATCAGGCAGGTCCTCCGGGTCGGCCCATTTCCAGACTGAGAATTCCTGGTGGTCGTCGGCAGCAATATCGATGGCGTCGTCGCCGGCCGTGAACCGCGCGAGGTACCAGACCTGTTCCTGCCCACGATACTTCCCGCCCCAGATTCTGCCGAGAAGTTCAGGAGGCAAGTCATAGCGAACCGGTTCCTCCATCCGCTGGATGATGGTGACGTGTTCAGGGCTGAGGCCGGTCTCTTCCTGCAATTCGCGCAAGGCGGCGGACTCGGGTTCTTCGCCCTTGTCGATCCCACCCTGCGGCATCTGCCAGGCGTCGCTTTCCGGATTGTCGATCCGCTGGCCAACGAAGACCTTGCCGTCCATGTTCACCAGCATCACCCCGACACAGGGGCGATAGGGAAGATCCGTCATCCCTGCCTCGCAAGCATCATCTTCATCGCCGCGAAGACGTTCTCCAGGTCCTTCTGATAGCTCGGGACCGCCTGCCGCAAATTGGTGAAGCTATGGGTGCCGCCGTGTACTTCGATGAAGACATGGTCGATGCCGGCCCCGCTCAATGCAGCACCATAGTCACGACCCGAATCGCGGATCGGGTCTAGGCTCGCAGTCACGAGGACAGCAGGAGGTGTGCCCGCGTGATCACCGAGGATCGGCATCGCGCGCCAGTCAGTCTTGTCCGGTTGGTAGGCAGCTTCGAAGAATTCCATCGCCGCCTTGGTCAGCACGAAGCCTTCGGCGAATTGCTCGGTGCTTGCCGATCCTTGCCAGTCGCTGGCGAGCGGGAAAATCGGCACTTGCAGCAGCACCGGCACCGCTGCTGCCTCGCGCATCAGCGCCTGCGTTACGACGATTGTAGCATTGCCGCCCGCGCTGTCGCCGATAGGGACAAGTCCGGTAACGTTCCGACCGAGCTCGGCTGGCGAACCGGCGATCCAGCGAGTCGCAGCCACGCAATCCTCGATTGCTGCGGGGAAGGGTGCTTCGGGCGCGCAGCGATAATCGACAGCTACAACTGGCAAATCCATCTGGTACGCAATCTCTGTGCAGAGATTGTGGTGGGTGTCGAGATCGCCGATCACGAAGCCGCCGCCGTGGTAAAAACAGATCACCGGCCCGGGTTCGCGGCTTTCCCGCGCGTCATAGAGCCGCAACGGGATGTCGCCCGCCGGGCCCGGGCAGGCGAGGTTCCTGATCACCGCCAATTCGCGTGCAGGCGCATCGGCCATATCGTGCAGAGCCTGGTAGGCGGCGCGGGCTTCTTCAGTGGTGACTTCGTTGATTGGCGGCGCACCGGCGGCTTCCAGCAACGCCAGCAAGGCCTTCACATCGTCACGCACATATGGTCCGGATTCGCTCACAATCGTCTCTCCCTTTGGGACAAGAGAGATAGCGCGGATGGCAATCCTGTCCACTTTGCTGGTAGTAATCCGGACAGAAAAACTTGATTGCCCGGTTCGTTAGGCGCACCTAGGTGGCCAGCCCCGAAGGCTTTTCAGCGCGGCGGACACGCGTGAGAGGAAATTGTATGGCGACGCAGGCGGCCCTCAGCCCCGACCTTTCCGAAAATCCAGAAGCAGTTGTTGTTCGGTTTGCCGGCGACAGCGGCGATGGCATGCAGCTTACAGGCGGGCAGTTTACGCTCTCGACCGCTTTGGCGGGCAATGACCTTGCGACTTTCCCGGATTTTCCGGCGGAAATTCGGGCCCCGCAAGGCACTTTGTTCGGCGTATCGGCGTTCCAGATCAATTTCGGTAGCCGCGAGATTTCCACCGCCGGCGATGCGCCCGATGTGTTGGTGGCGATGAACCCGGCGGCGCTCAAGGTAAACCTCCCGGCGCTCAAGCCCGGTGGCTTGATCATTGCCGACACTGGCGAGTTTTCTAAGCGTAACCTCGACAAAGCCAAGTACGAGACCAACCCACTCGAAGATGGCAGCCTTGCCAAGTACAAAGTGCTGGCTTTCGATATCAGCGCGCTCACCATCGAAGCGGTCAAGGATTTCGGCCTTGGCAACAAGGACGCGCTGCGTTCGAAGAACATGTGGACGCTTGGCCTCGCGCTGTGGATGTTCGACCGTCCGCGCGATCCGATCCATGACTGGCTGAAGGCCAAGTTCAAGTCGAAGCCCGATATCGCCAACGCAAATATTGCCGCGCTCGATGCGGGTCATGCCTATGGCGAAACAGCGGAGCTCTCCGGCCCGCTCAGCCAGGTGCATGTTTCGCCGACCAAGAGCGAAGCAGGCCTGTGGCGCACCATAACCGGGGCAGAATCGGTCAGCCTCGGCTTGGTCGCCGGGGCGCAGCTGGCCGAGTTGCCGATGTTCTTTGGCGGCTATCCGATTACGCCTGCTTCAGCGATCCTGCACCATCTGGCAAGGCTCAAGGAGTACGACGTCACCACTTTCCAGGCGGAAGACGAGATTGCCGCGATCTGCGCCGCCATCGGGGCGAGCTGGGCGGGTAGCCTTGGCGTTACCTCGTCATCCGGCCCCGGTATTGCCTTGAAGGGTGAGGCGATGGGGCTTGCGATCATGACCGAGCTGCCGCTGGTGATCGTCAATTCGCAGCGCGGCGGGCCGTCAACTGGCTTGCCTACGAAGACCGAGCAGAGCGACCTGTACCAGGCGATCTATGGCCGCAATGGCGATGCGCCGATGCCGGTGATTGCTGCCAGCAGCCCGGCAGACGCGTTCGAATGCGCGATCGAGGCGGTGCGGATCGCGGTGCAATATATGACACCGGTGATGCTGCTGACCGACGGCTATATCGCGAACGCCGCCGAGCCGTGGAAGGTGCCCGATCCGGCCAGCTTCGAGCCGTTCCCGGCGACCTTCCTGACCGAGAAGAATGATGGCGACACCCTACTGCCCTACAAGCGCGATGCCAAGGGCGCGCGACCGTGGATCAAGCCCGGCACGCCCGACCTCATGCACCGCATCGGCGGGATCGAGAAGCATCAGGAAACCGGCAATATCGACTATTCGCCGGAGAACCACCAGGCGATGACCGACGCCCGCAAGGCCAAGGTTGACGGGATTGCCAATGACGTGCCCGCGCAAGGTTGCTGCCTGGGCGAAGCGGGTGCCAAACTCGCCGTAGTCGGCTGGGGTTCGACCTACGGCCCGATCCACCGCGCGGTGACGCAGGCGCGCGAGAAGGGCCACGACGTCGCCCATGTCCATTTCCGCCATGTCTGGCCGATGCCGAAGAACACCGGAGAGCTGCTCAGGAGCTTCGACAAGGTGTTGGTGCCGGAAATGAACACCGGCCAGTTCAAGACCGTGCTGCGCGACCAGTTCCTGATCGACGCCCAGCCGCTCAACAAGACCAACGGGCTGCCGTTCTATATCCACGAGCTGGAAGCGGCGATCGAGGAGGCGTTGGCATAACCATGGCATGGAAATATGCCTTGGCCTTCTACTTCGTATTGGCACTTGGTGCCCTGGCAATCGCTGCGCGCCTTGAATCGCTGTTGCTCGCAGCGGTTTTTGGCGTGCTGATGGCACCGATCAAACTGGGTACCGAATTGCTGTTCAAGGCTTGGATTCCTGGAGAACTTAACACTGCCGGCCAGCTGGTACTTGGAGGAATGGCAATCGCAGTGTTACTCGTGCCGATCCTGTGGTTTGGAGCCAGTTCAAGTCAGGTCATCGTGTACCTCGGTGCTGCCACCATCGCTCAATATTTTGTCCACACAATCATAGCCTATCAAGAAGGCAAGCCCAATGAACGCACCAGCTAAAATCGAAACCACCCTCAAGGACTGGGAAACCGACCAGGAGGTCCGCTGGTGCCCGGGCTGCGGGGACTATGCCATTCTCAAGGCGGTGCAGCGCACGCTGCCGCAGCTGGGATGCGATCCGACGAACACCGTTTTCATCAGCGGGATCGGCTGCTCCAGTCGCTTTCCCTATTACATGGAGACCTATGGCTTCCACACCATCCACGGCCGCGCCCCGGCGGTGGCGACGGGGGCCAAGCTGGCCAATCCCGATCTCGACGTGTGGCTGGTGACGGGTGACGGCGATGGCCTCTCCATCGGCGGCAACCACATGCTGCATGTGCTGCGGCGCAATGTGAACATGCAGATCATGCTGTTCAACAACGAGATATACGGCCTGACCAAGGGCCAGTTCTCGCCCACCAGCCGGATCGGGACACGCAGCCCCTCGACCCCGGTCGGTTCCGTCGATCGCCCCGCTAACCCGGCCAGCTTTGCGCTGGGAGCGGGCGCGCGCTTTGTCGGACGCGGCTTCGACGTTTCGAAGAACCTGCCCGATGTGCTGATGGCGGCGCACGCGCACCAGGGCGCGGCCTTCATCGAAATCTTCCAGAACTGCATTGTCTACAACAAGGATGTGTTCAACGATTTCGCCGCACCCAAGGGAGCGGAGGATCGCCAGCTGTGGCTCAAACACGGCGAACCCATGCTGTTCGGCAGTGAGAAGACCGGCGGGGTCAAGGGCATCGCGCTCGACCGCGAAGGGCTGGCGCTGACAGTGGTCGATGTCGAAGGTGACGACTGGCAGGCCGCCGGCGTGCTGGTGCATGACCAAACCAACCGCGTGGTGGCGCACTTGCTGGTCGAAATGCCGTTCGGCCCGTTCCCGATGGCGCTCGGCGTGATCTACGACGACCCGCGCCCGTCCTACGAGGCCGCAGTCGCCGAAGAACGCGAGAAAGCGACTGCAGGCAAGCAGGCGAATTTGGCGAAGCTGCTGGGTTCGGGCCAGACCTGGACTGTGGACGGGCCAGAAGGGCACCCGGCGTAGTCCCACGCCATGGACAACCTGACCCATAGCCTCGTCGGCGCATTGCTGGGGCAGGCGGGGCTCAAGACAAAGACCGGGCTCGCGATGCCTGCGTTGATCATCGGGGCGAACCTGCCCGATGTCGATGCGGCGTGCTTCTTCTGGCTGGAGGGCGCCGAGCATCTCGGCTTCCGGCGCGGGATTACGCATGGGCCGCCGGCACTGGTGCTGTTGCCGCTGATACTGGCGGGGCTGTTGTGGGGCTTTGACCGCTGGCAGGCGAGCCGGGGCAAGCGTCCCGAAGGACGGCTGCCGGTCAGCTTCAAATGGCTGTTCCTGCTCAGCTTCATCGCCTGCCTGACCCACCCGGCGCTCGACTGGCTCAATGTCTACGGCATTCGCCTGCTGGAGCCGTTCTCGAGCCAGTGGTTCTATGGCGACACGCTGTTCATCATCGATGTGTGGCTGTGGGCGATCATGGGCGTAGGCCTGTGGCTCTCGCTGCGGCGCGAGAAGCGGGGCGGGGAGTGGATGAAGCCCGCGCGGTGGGCGGGGGCAGTTTCGCTGGCGTATATTGGGTTGAACGGAGTGATTTCCACCTCCGCTGCGCAGAACGTCGAAAGTGAAATGTTGGGGCTAGGGCTCGAGCCTGAAACGGTTATAGCCAGCCCACTACCGGTCGTATTTTGGGAGCGGGAGCTCCTTGTGGGAGAGAAGGGCTATTGGGGCCAGTTTGACGGAGAAGCGGACACTCATACAGGTGTGGGGATCTCCGATCTTGCCGACCAATTCTGCGATCTTGATAGGGCTCTCGACGGGGCAAGCGTAACAAGAGAACTCGACGCCTTCCTCTTCTGGTCTCGCGCACCTTTTGCCGAACGAGCCGAAGACGGTTCGGTGTTGCTCCGTGATGCGCGGTTCTACGATCCGCTGGCACGGGATCGTTTCACTGTCGCGCTACCGGATGTGGAGTGTGAGGAACTTCCCGCCAAGTAGCGCGCTTCCCTACCAACACCGTTCGGGCTGAGCTTGTCGAAGCCCTGTTCTTCTTTCGAGAGCAACGGGCAGAAGCAAGGGCGGCCCTTCGACAGGCTCAGGGCGAACGGAGGTGGGTTTGAGTTCTCCCCAGATCGTATGGCTGCGGCGCGACTTGCGCATGGCGGACAATCCGGCGCTGTATCACGCGGCGCAGGCCGGGCCGGTGGTGGCAGTCTATGTGCTCGATGACGAGCGGGCCAAGTCCCACGCCTATGGTGGGGCATCGCGCTGGTGGTTGCATCATTCGCTGGAGAGCCTTTCCGCCAGCTTTGCGAAGCGCCACGCGAAGATCATCCTGCGGCGCGGCGATGAGGTGGAGGAGCTGTGCAAGGTCGCAGAGGAAATCGGTGCCGGGACGATCCACGCCAACCGCCACTACGAACCGTGGTGGCGCAAGGCGCAGTCGGAGCTCAAGGACAGGCTCGACCTGCAGCTTTACGATGCCAACTACCTGCTCCCGCCCGGCGCGGTGACGACGGGGTCGGGCAGCCCCTACAAGATTTACACTCCGTTCTCGAAAGCGACGCTGGAACAGCTCCCGCCGCGCGATGCGCTGCCCGAGCCGGAGACGCTGTCATCGCCCGACAGCTGGCCCGCGAGCGATGCGCTGGAGGACTGGGACCTGCTCCCCAGCAGGCCCGATTGGGCCGGCGGTTTGCGTGATTTCTGGACTGTCGGCGAAGCCGCAGCGCACGAGCGGCTGGAGTGGTGGGCGGATCATGTCGCCGACTATGACGAGGCGCGGAACTTGCCTTCGGTCGACAAGACCAGCCAGCTTTCGCCGCACCTGCATTTCGGCGAGATTTCAGCGGTGCAGGTCTGGCACGCGCTCAAGGGGCGGCGCGGTGATGGTTGGAAGACCTACGAGAAGGAACTGATCTGGCGCGACTACGCCCAGAACGTCATCTGCCAGTTCCCGGCCTATGCCACGCAAAGCTATCGCGAAGAATTCGACAAGCTCGAATGGCGCGATCACACCGGCGAGGCCGCCGCCGACCTCAAGGCCTGGCAGCAAGGCCGCACCGGCTACCCCATCGTCGATGCCGGCATGCGCCAGCTGTGGCAGACCGGCTGGATGCACAACCGCGTGCGCATGATCGCAGCGAGCTTCCTCATCAAGCATCTGCTGATCGACTGGCGCGTGGGCGAGCAGTGGTTCTGGGATACGCTGGTTGATGCCGATTACGGGTCCAACGGTGCCAACTGGCAATGGGTCGCAGGCACCGGGGTCGACAGCAACATGTTCGTGCGCATCATGGCCCCGCTGACGCAGAGCGAGAAATTCGATGCGGCGGGCTATATCCGCGAATACGTCCCCGAATTGAAGCACTTGCCCGACAGCGAGGTACATGATCCTGCCGAGGGGCGGCGCGGGCGCTATCCGGAAAAGATCATCGGCCACAAGCAAGGCCGCGAGCGCGCCCTTGCTGCGTACAAGGCGATGAAAGGCGACTGAAAATCCAGGAGCGCGCTTGCCCGCGTAAGCGGCGCGCGGCATATCTACATCCATGTCAGTTGGAAGGATGCAGCGAGGTAGGGATTTGCTAGCCGGGGCGGCGCGTTTCGAGCGCCCGCCGGGCCTCTTTGCACGCTTGCTCGCGCCCGGTTTCGGCAAGGTCCTCGACCAGATCGACAGGGGGCTGGATAAAGGCTCGATCACCGGCCACTTGCCCGATGGGACCACCCGCGTGCTGGGTGGGCGCAATCCCGGCTTTGACGCGGTTGTGAACCTCCACAGCTGGCGCGCACTGCTGCGGCTCGCCACCAGCGGCTCGATCGGCTGGTACCAGGCATGGGAAGCCGGCGAGTGGGACAGTCCGGACCTCGTGCCGGTGTTTGCCGTTTTTGGCGACAACGCGGCGTCTCTCGGGGACACCGGCCGGGCCCGCGGTCTGTGGCAGCGGGCGCTGCGGCAGGCGCACCGGCTCAACCGCAACACCCGCGAAGGTTCGGCCCGTAACATCCAGGCGCATTATGACATAGGCAACGATTTCTACGCTGCCTGGCTTGGCGAAACGATGACCTATTCCAGCGCGCTGTTCGCGCCGGGGGCCTCGCTCGACGACGCGCAGCGGGCGAAAGTCTCCGCAGTGCTCGACCGGATCGATCTCGAGCCGGGCAAATCCATGCTGGAAATCGGCTGTGGCTGGGGCACGCTGGCCAAGGCCGCGGCCGCGCGCGGGGCGCAGGTCGATGCCATCAGCCTCTCGGACGAACAGCTCGCGTGGGCAAGGAGGGGCGCGGGCGACGCGACCCGCTTCCTCAAGCAGGATTATCGCGATACAAATGGTCAATACGATGCCATCGCCAGCGTCGAGATGGTCGAGGCGCTGGGCCGCGAATACTGGCCGACCTTCATGGATTGCGTCGCGCGCAATTTGAGGCCGGGTGGCAAAGCCGCGATCCAGTATATCTCGATGGCGGAAGACAGCTTTGAAGCCTATGCCGACAGTGCAGATTTCATCCAGGCCTACATCTTCCCCGGGGGCCTGTTGATCCGCACCAGCGAATTCCGCGAGCTGGCTGAAGCTCGTGGGCTCACTTGGCAGAACAGAGTCGATTTTGGGCAGGATTACGCCCAGACGCTCAGAGCGTGGCGAAGCAATTTCGATCTGGCGGTAGAGCAGGGTACCCTGCCGGAAGGCTTCGACGAGCGGTTCCGGCAGCTATGGCGTTTTTACCTGCAATATTGCGAAGGCGGCTTCCGCAGCGGTTTCATCGATGTCCACCAGGTGACGCTGGTCAAGAGATAAGACAGAATACGGGTTGGGAGAGAAGCGATGAAGAAATGGATCCTGGCGGCGCTCGCAGTGCTCGGCGTTATGTTCGTGGTCGGATATTACTCACTCGACAAGGAGCAGCGCATGCTGCTCTCCAACCTGCCGACCGATCGCAACGTGCTGTTCTGGTCGGTCGAGCAGCGTGATGCCGCTTTCCGGTCGATGGACGCGCTGCCGGTGCTGGCGGAGACCCGCACGATCAAAGCGGGCGATAATCCCTATCCCCTGCCGGAAGGCCTGCCGCTGCAGCTGGACTACGACCTCGATGGCTATTTCAAGACCCAGCGGACCTCCGCGCTCGTCATTGTGCTCGACGGCAAGGTGGTGCTGGAGCGCTACGGACTCGACTTCGGGCCGCAGGGCAAGTGGACCAGTTTCTCCGTCGCCAAGAGCCTGACTTCAACCATGGTCGGCGCGGCAATCCAGGACGGCGCGATCGAGAGCGTGGACGACCCGGTGACCAAGTATATCGAAGGGCTGAAGGGTTCCGCCTATGACGATGTCTCAGTCAGGGAACTGCTGACCATGACTTCGGGGGTGAAGTGGAACGAGGATTACACCGATCCCAACTCCGATGTGGCCCTGTTCAACGAACACAAGGCCGAGGACGGACTCGATGTTACCGTCAGCTATATGCGGGGGCTCCCGCGCGAGGCACCGGCAGGCGATAAGTGGGTCTACAAGACCGGCGAGACCAACCTCATAGGCGTGCTGGTGAGCGAAGCCACAGGCAAGAAGCTGGCTGAGTACTTGTCAGAGAAGGTTTGGCAGCCGTTCGGGATGGAGCAGGACGCGACCTGGCTGCTGGGTTCGACCGGGCACGAGATCGCCGGCTGCTGCATCCAGGCCGCGACTCGAGACATGGCCCGCTTCGGGCTGTTCGTGATGGGCGGCGGTGTCGCTGGCGGCAAACAGGTGGTCCCGTCTGACTGGTTTGCCGCTGCGACCACCAAGCAGGCCGATATCGGCGCGCCGGGGCGTGGTTATGGCTACCAGTGGTGGACCAATGACGATGGCACTTTCGCGGCGCAGGGCATCTTCGGGCAGGGCATCTTCATAGATCCGGCCCGCAAGCTGGTGATCGCATCGAATTCGAACTGGCCCACTGCCACAGACCCTGAGGGTGTAGGCCCACAGCGTGAAGAGTTTTATCGTGCGGTGCAGTCTGCCGTCGACAAACGAGGTCCGCCGATCATGGCTGACAAGGAAGCCGTGGCTGCGGAGTAACTTGCCGCTGCCGGATCAGATCAGCGGGCGGAACATCCCCGAGTTTCCGGAATAGCGGGCGAGAATGTTGTCGTGGACGATTGGACTGAGAAGGTCGGCAAAGGCGCAACCAACGATGCAATTGTCCCACCAGACGACGTGCGCCATCTGCGATTCGAGACCGGGCAGCGTGAGCCACACGACTTGTCCCTCGTGCATCCGGTTGATCGCCGCGGCACTGAAACCCGAGATCGAGAGGTCGTGGACCACTGTCTGGAACCGGCGACCGCCCGATGCACGCATCTGCGCGGGAATCGAGAGTTTGGTGCGCGGGGCGCAGCGGTCTTCCTGCGCTGCAATGCTGTAGCGATCGTCTGCGGTATCGAACATGGCTGTCTTCCCTCTCCACACGCACTTGGCGGCGCGCGGTAGGGGAACCATGCAGGGGGAGAATTTACCTGCAGGTAATGATCGAGCCTTAAGGGAAATTAACCAAGCCGCTAATTGACGCGTTCGCGGTGGCCGGTGGGGAACTCCTCTTGCAGGAGCGCAACCAGGCGTTCGGCCACGGCTTCGGGCGGTTTGACCGTCTGCGGATCCTCGCCGGGATAGGCCTTGGCCCGCATGTTCGTGCGCGTGGCCCCGGGGTCGACTATGGCGACCCGCACCTGGCTGATCTTCTCGATCTCCTGTGCATAGCACTGGAGCAAATTGTCGAACGCCGCCTTGCTAGAGCCATACGCCGACCAATAGGCCCGAGGGGTTTCCCCGACGCTGCTGGTAAGCCCGATCACGCGACCGGCATCAGCGCGCTTCAGCAATGGGTCGAAATTGGCCAGGAGCGCTTGCGTGGCGAGGACATTGATCGTCAACGCCTGGTTGAATTGCTTCTGGTCGATCTGTGTAACTGGTGTGAGCATCGGCAGGTAAGCAGCTGAAATAACGAGATAGTCAAGTGCATCCCAGCGCCCGGCAATGGCCGTGGCGAGGCGCGCGACACCGTCTGGCTCGGTCAGGTCTACCGGGGCGATGGTGGAACTTCCGCCGGCCGAATGAATGGAATCTTCAACCGCTTCCAGGCCCTTTACATCGCGCGCTGTCAGCACCACGTGGGCCCCGCCGGCAGCGAGCGCTTTCGCAGTGGCAGCACCAATCCCCTTGGACGCGCCGGTAACAAGGGCAAGCTTGCCCGAAAAAGGTTTGGTTTCAGGCATTCAGGCGACCTTGTTTACAGGGAAAGACAGCTGCGCTGTGCCTTTTTCCTTCATTTCGAGGTCGGTCAGCGAGGTCGGGTAGTCACCGGTAAAGCAGGCATCGCAAAACTGCGGGCATTTGGCGACGCGTGGCTTCTCGCCCACGGCGCGGTACAGACCGTCGATCGAGACGAATGCCAAGCTGTCGGCCTTGATATACTCGCGCATCGGCTCGAGTTCCATCTGCGCGGCCAACAGCTTGTTCCGCTCCGGGGTGTCGACACCATAGAAGCAGCTGTGCGCCGTTGGCGGGCTGGCGACGCGGAAGTGGACTTCCTTGGCACCGGCGTCACGCATCATCTCGACGATCTGAAGCGAAGTGGTGCCGCGCACGATCGAATCGTCGATGAGCACGATGCGCTTGCCTTCGACCATGGCGCGGTTGGCGTTGTGCTTGCGCTTCACCCCGGCATGCCGCGCACCATCGGAAGGTTGGATGAAGGTACGCCCGACGTAATGCGAGCGGATGATGCCGAGCTCGAACGGGATGCCTGATTCCTGCGCGTATCCGATCGCTGCCGGAACGCCGCTATCAGGTACCGGCACGACCAGGTCGGCTTCGCACGGGCTTTCGATGGCGAGTTGCTGACCGATGGCCTTGCGCGCTTCGTAAATGCTGCGCCCGTCGAAAACCGAATCGGGGCGGCTGAAATAGACATGCTCGAAGATGCACGGGCGTGAGGGGCTCTCGCCAAAAGGCCGGAAGCTCTTCACCTTGCCTTCGAAATCGACCTCGATCAGCTCTCCCGGCTCGACTTGCCGCTCGAATTGTGCACCGACCACGTCGAAGGCGACGGTTTCGGAGGCGAACACCACGGCATCCCCCATCCGGCCCATTTGCAGCGGGCGGATGCCGAGCGGATCGCGGCAGGCGATCATGCCTTCGGGCGTCATCACGATCAGCGCATAGGCACCTTCGACCAAGCGCAGTGCGTCGACCAACCGGTCGCGCAGGGTTGGATAGCGGCTGGTTGCAACGAGGTGGATGACCACCTCGGTATCGCTGGTAGACTGGAAGATCGCACCTTTCTGCACCAGCTCGGCCCGCAGCGCACCGGCGTTGGAGAAATTGCCATTGTGCGCGACGGCAAAACCGCCGGTGGCAAGGTCGGCATAAAGCGGCTGGACATTGCGTAGGCCCGCGCCGCCGGTGGTTGAATAACGGACATGTCCGGCAGCCATGTGGCCCGGCAACTCGGCAATCGATTCGGGGCTGGAGAAGTTCTCTGCCACATGGCCGAGCCCGCGCCGGGTGAAAAAATGCTTGCCGTCGAAACTGGTTATGCCGACAGCTTCCTGCCCGCGATGCTGCAGGGCGTGAAGGCCCAGCGCGGTCGCCGCAGAAGCGTCATCGCCGGCGTTGATGGCGCCAAACACGCCGCACTCTTCGCGCAGCTTGTCGCCATGCTCATCGTAAAAGGGATGGGTAGTGATCATCAAACACGCGCCCGCAGCTGCCCCGATGCGCGCCTCAATGGCGATGTTACGGTGCGATTACAAGGGTCGATCGGCGGCTTTCCTAAGCCGTCTATAACCATGGCCAATTTCATTGCGCAGAAAGGTAGTGCTTCCTAGAGGGGAAGGCCTTCAGGCAACCGACCGGAACTGCTCTTGCTGCTCAGCCCCTTCGAATGGACCATTGCCAAGCGCTACCTGCTCCCGGGCAGGGGTGAGGCGTTCATCGCGCTCGTCGCCGGGATCAGCGTGGGCGTGGTGATGCTGTCGGTGGCGATGCTGGTCATCGTCATGAGCGTCATGAACGGTTTCCGCGCTGAACTGCTCGACAAGATCGTGGGTGTGAACGGCCATGCCATCGTCCAGGCTTACGGCGGCAGGCTGGATGATTGGGAAAGCGTGCTGGAGGATGTGAAGGCAACGCCCGGCGTCACCGATGCTTCCCCACTGATCGAACAAGCCCTGCTGGCGAGCTATGACGGAAGGGCTGTGGCGGTTTTCGTGCGCGGCAACACGCAGGAAGATATCGCCGCGCTCGGCGACAAGGTCATCATGGGCAACCTTGATCGGTTACAGCCGGACGCGGGTGTTGTCGCCATCGGAGCCCGGCTGGCGGAAAACATCGGCGTTCGGGTAGGCGATACCATCACCATCATCAATCCGGCCGGGCGCACCACGCCCTTCGGCACCGTCCCGCGCCAGATCGGCTACGAAGTCGCAGCCATCTTCGAAGTCGGACTGTACGATTACGACGAAGCGTTTGTCGTCATGCCGATCCCCGATGCGCAGACCCTGCTTCTGATGGGCGACACAATCGCCATGATCGAAGTTAAGACCGAAAATGCGGACAACGTTGGTGCCATCATGGCACCGCTCGAACAGAAACTCAGCGGCCGGGCGCAGGTGCGGACCTGGCAGCAGATCAATGGCTCGATATTCGAGGCCTTGCAGGTCGAGCGGGCAGCGATGTTCTTTGCCTTGAGCTTCATGGTGGTCGTCGCTGCGTTCAATATCCTTTCAAGCCTGGTGATGCTGGTTCGGGCGAAAACGCGGGATATCGCCATCATGCGCACCATGGGCGCAACACGGAAATCCTTGCTCAAGATCTTTGTAACGACCGGCTTTACCGTTGGGGCGATCGGAACTGTCGCGGGCCTGATCCTTGGCACAGTGGTGCTTTACTTCCGCGAGCCCATCGTCTCGTTCTTTGCCTTTGTGACAGGGCAGGAATTGTGGAATCCCGAAGTGCGGTTCCTCACAACGCTTCCGTCGAAGGCCGATCCGTTGGAGATCGCCGGGATCATCCTGCTGGCTCTGGTGATGAGCTTCCTTGCTACGCTCTATCCGGCGCTGAAAGCGTCGAGCACGGATCCGGTCCAGGTATTGCGTTATGAGTAGCCCCGTCGTGGAATTGCGCGGCGTCACCCGCAGCTTCGAGCAGGGCGACACCCGCATCGATGTGCTGCGCGGCGTGAACCTGGCTGTGCAGCCCGGCGAGATTGTTGCGCTGCTTGGTCCGTCCGGCTCCGGCAAATCGACGCTGCTGCAAGCGGTCGGCCTGCTCGAAGGCGGCTTCGGCGGCGAAATCATCATCGCCGGCACTCCGGCGGAAAAGTCCGATTCGCATGCGCGGACGACGCTGCGGCGCGACCATCTGGGCTTCGTTTACCAGTTCCATCACCTGCTGCCCGATTTCAATGCGCTGGAGAACGTCATCCTGCCGCAGATGATTGCGGACAAGACCCGCGAAGAGGCTGAAGTGCGGGCGGAGGAGTTGCTCCGCGCACTCGGCCTCGGCGAACGGCTGGACCACCGGCCGAGCCAGCTCTCGGGCGGTGAACAGCAGCGTGTGGCCGTCGCCCGTGGCCTCGCCAACAAGCCCGAACTGGTGCTGGCCGACGAGCCAACCGGAAACCTCGACGAAGCGACATCCGATAAAGTGCTTGAACAGTTCCTGTCGCTGGTCCGCGGAGAGGGCAGTGCGGCGCTGATCGCTACCCATAACGAGCGGCTGGCTCTGAAAATGGACCGGGTCGTTCGCCTGCATGACGGCGTTCTCGAATAGGGTCTGCCGAGCGAGGGAGGTCGCTGGTCGATCCACCATTGCCTGACCGAACCCTTCGATGCCCTCCTTCCTCCGCATGAAAAGGGGGACTTAATGATCTCGACAATGGCTCTTGCCGTATTGCTGCAGTCGACGACACTGCCGCAGCCCACACCGCCGCACCTACTGCCTCCACCACAGTGCACCAGTGAAGCCCATGGGCAGTTCGATTTCTGGGTCGGCGAGTGGGACGTCTACCCCAATGGGCAGGACATCAAGGTCGCCGATAGCCGGATCGAGAAGAAGCACGGCGGGTGTGCCATCATCGAAAACTGGATGCCGCTGCGCGCACGGGGCGGGACCAGCCTCAATCATGTCGATCCTGAAACCGGAATCTGGCACCAGAAATGGATTGGTTCTTCCCCCGGGGCAGTCGAATTCAGTGGCGGGTTGGCCGATGGCAAGATGGTGCTGACCGGCAACTGGCCAAGTGCCACCGCGCCGCACCAGCTGATCCGGATGACATATTCACTGCAGAAAGACGGCAGCGTGCGACAATTCGGAGAGGCCTCGACGGATCATGGCCTTTCGTGGCAAGTGTCGTTCGACTTCATCTATCGACCGAAAGATCCCGACGCATGACCACGATTGCGGATTTCAAAGTAACCAACAACCGCGGCGAGGAAATCGACCTCGCCGACAAGAAGGGCAAAGTCCTGCTGGTGGTCAACACCGCCAGCAAGTGCGGCTTCACCCCGCAATATGACGGGCTGGAAGCGCTCTACCAGAAGTACAAGGACCAGGGCTTCGAAGTGCTCGGCTTCCCATGCAACCAGTTTGGCGCGCAGGAGCCGGGTAGTGCCGACGAGATTGCCGAGTTCTGCAAGATCAACTTCGGAGTCACCTTCCCGCTGATGGATAAGGTCGATGTCAATGGTGCCAACGCCTCGCCGGTGTTCGACTGGATGAAGGGCGAAGCCAAGGGGCTGATGGGCTCCACCGGCATCAAGTGGAACTTCACCAAGTTCCTGATCGACCGCGAAGGCAATGTCGTGAAGCGCTTCGCCCCGCAGGATTCGCCGAGCAGCCTCGAAAAGCACATCGAGAAGCTGCTGTAACCGCCTTGCCTGAAGCGTCGAAAGGCCCGTCATGCTCGAAGCGATCAACACCTGGATCCTGGCGCAGGGGGCGCAGTACAATGTGAACCCCTATGTCTTCGTGACGATCTATGTCGGGGCGATCCCGTTCTTCTTCGCCTCCATCGCGTGGCTGGTGAAGAATGCCCGCGCCGGCAAGTCGACCGTGCTGCCGACAATGCTGGCGGGGTTCTTCTTCGTTTCGGCCTATATCTACCTCGCCATTTTCGGGCAGGATATCCCGTTGTGGGTGTGGATATTCCTCGCCGCGCTGGTGATCTATGGCGCGGTTTCGCAGGTGCGCGAGACGAGGAAGAAGATCGCTGCGACGAAGGGTGGGGAGGAAAACACTCCCTCTCAAACATGACGCGTCGCCCCTGCGCAGGCAGGGGCCCAGATAACTTCTGATGTAAACCAGCGCGCCGATGATCGTCCACGGCGCCCATGGCTGCCACCGTCCCGACAACAGCTACGGCATCTAGGCCCCTGCCTGCGCAGGGGCGACGGCAATGGATTGGTGTGGGCGCCGGTTTTGAACCGGATTATCCCCAATCCGTGCCGCGCCTGCTTTGCGAATCCCGGCGCAATATCCATAGTGCCTGTCATGGCTTTCGCACCCTTCGTCCCCTTGCGCGTTTTGTCGAGTTACTCGATGCTTGAAGGGGCGATCGATCCCAAGGCGCTGGCGAAACTGGCCAAGGAACGCGGCTTTCCCGCCATCGCCATTTGCGACCGCAACGGACTCTATGGCGCGGTCGCCTTTGCCGGGGCGTGCAAGGACGAAGGCATCCAGCCGATCATCGGCGCGCTGGTTGGCGTGGCGCGGCCTGACAGCGATGCGATCGACCACCTGCCGCTGTTTGCGCAGGACGATGCCGGCTACCTCAACCTGTGCCACCTCGTCAGCAAGGCGCATCTGGACCGGCCGGTGGAGCTGGTACCGCATGTCTCGCTGGACGATTTTGCCGGGCACACCGACGGGCTGATCGCACTGACGGGTGCCAGCGAGGGCGCGCTGACGCGGCTGCTGGCCGAGGGGCAGCGCGACCATGCCGCGCGCTATGTCGAGCGCCTCGAAGCGCTGTTTCCCGGGCGGCTGTACGTCGAACTGGCCCGGCGCGGGAACGAGATCGAGATCGCTGCCGAAGAAGCGCTGATCGAACTGGCCTATGCCCGCGACCTGCCGCTGGTGGCGACCAACCCGGCCAATTTCGCCGAGCCCGGCTTTGCCAAGGCGCATGATGCGATGCTGTGCATTGCCGGCAGCTACAAGCTGGAGGAAGAGGAACGCCCGCACACTGACCCGCAGGCTTGGGTCAAGTCGGCGCGGATGATGGAGGAGATCTTCGAAGATCTCCCTGAAGCGACCGCTAACAGCCTCGTGATCGCCCAGCGCTGCGCCTATGCGCCGCCCTATCGCGATCCGATCCTGCCCAGCCTCGCCGGCGACCTGGAAGGCGAGGAGCGGATGCTGCGCGAGCAGTCCATCAAGGGATTGGAAGCACGGCTGGAGCCGTATGAGGAGCTGACGGAGGACGAGCGCGCCGAGTATTTCGCACGGCTCGATTACGAGATCGGGATCATCAACCGGATGGGATTCCCCGGTTACTTCCTGATCGTTGCCGACTTCATCCAGTGGGCCAAGGACAATGGCATCCCGGTGGGGCCGGGGCGCGGTTCAGGCGCGGGCTCGCTGGTCGCATGGGCGCTGACCATTACCGATTTGGACCCGATCCGGCTGGGACTGCTGTTCGAGCGCTTCCTCAATCCCGAGCGCGTGTCCATGCCGGACTTCGATATCGACTTCTGTGAAACCCGTCGCGGCGAGGTGATCCGCTATGTCCAGCAGCGCTATGGGCATGACAAGGTCGCGCAGATCATCACCTTCGGCAAGCTCAAGGCAAGGGCGGTGCTGCGCGATGTCGGGCGCATCGCCGACTATGGCTACAATCGTACCGACCGGCTCTGCAAAATGGTGCCCAACCACCCGACCGACCCATGGACCTTGCCGCGCGCGCTCAACGGTTCGGCCGAGTTCAAGGCCGAGTATTCCAACGACAACGACACCAAGGCGCTGATCGACCTGGCGATGCAGCTGGAAGGGCTGCCGCGCAACAGTTCGACCCATGCTGCAGGCGTGGTGATCGGCGACCGCCCGCTGAGTCAGCTGGTGCCGCTCTATCGCGACCCGCGCTCGGACATGCCGGTGACGCAGTTCGACATGAAGCATGTCGAATCGAGCGGGCTGGTGAAGTTCGACTTCCTTGGGCTGAAAACGCTGTCAGTCCTGCAGAAGGCAGTCGACCTGCTCGCCAGGCGCGGGATCGAAGTCGATCTCGGCGCGCTCGCATGGGATGACGAGGCCGTTTACGACCTCATGAAACGCGGCGACACGGTGGGGGTGTTCCAGCTGGAATCCGAAGGCATGCGGCGCACGCTGACGGCGGTGAAGCCGACCAAGTTCGAAGACATCATTGCGCTCGTTTCGCTGTACCGCCCCGGTCCGATGGACAACATACCGCTGTTTGGCAAGCGCAAGGCCGGGCTTGAGCCGATCGAGTATCCGCATGCCAAGCTCGAGGAAATCCTGGCCGAAACCTACGGTATCTTCGTTTACCAGGAACAGGTCATGCAGGCGGCACAGATCCTCGCCGGCTACTCGCTCGGCGATGCAGACCTGCTGCGCCGCGCCATGGGCAAGAAAAACCAGGCCGAGATGGACAAGCAGCGCGCAATCTTCGTCGAAGGGTGCGCGCGTGTGTCGGACATCAATGCAGAAAAGGCCAACGAGCTGTTCGACTTGATCAACAAGTTCGCCGGCTATGGCTTCAACAAGTCACACGCCGCTGCCTATGCGTTGCTCGCTTACCAGACCGGGTGGCTCAAGGCACATTACCCAGAGGAATTCTACGCGGCGTCAATGTGCTTCGACATGCACCAGTCGGAAAAGCTGGCGATCTTTGTCGATGATGCGCGCCGGGGTGGGCGCGAGGTCGCACCGCCCGATATCAATGCGTCCGAAGCCGAGTTCACAGTCGAACGGACCGATGATGGCTATGCCGTGCGCTATGCGCTGGCGGGCATTCGCAATGTTGGCGAGAAGGCAATGGCGGCCATCGTCGGCGAGCGGGAGGCGCATGGCGAGTTCGCCAGCCTGGCAGACCTGTTCGAAAGGCTGCCGCAAGGGGCAATGAATTCGCGCCAGCTTGAGGCGTTGATTGCCGCCGGAGCGCTCGATGGACTCGAGCCTAACAGGGGCCTGCTTGCCGCCAATGTCGACTTGCTGCTCGCTACTGCCGACGCAGCCCTGCGCGAACGCAACAGCGGACAGGAAGCGCTGTTCGGGGCCGAGGACATGGCCGCCGACGATACGTTGCGGCTGAAGGAAGCTGATGATTGGGACCGCGCCACCCGAATGGCGAAGGAACGCGAAAATTTCGGATTCTATTTCTCGGCCCATCCGGTCGAGACCTACCGCGATGTCGCCAGCGCCAATGGTGCACGTTCCTATGCTTCGCTGATGCAGGGCGGCGCGCCCGCTGGCGGGCGGGCCAAGGCGATGATGGCGGCGATGGTCGAGAAAGTGAACATGGGCACTACGCGGCGCGGCGGGCAGTTCGTTCGCGCTGACTTCTCTGACAGCTCGGGCCAGTTCAGCGCCGCTTGCTTTGAGGAAGGGCTGGTCGAGAACTTCAAAAAATGGGCGGCTGATGGAACCTGCGTCCTGCTCACGGTGGAACTGGACTCCCCGTCGCCTGATGAACCGCCGCGCGTGACCGTGCGCAGCGCTCGCCCACTTGATGCGGTCGCAGGGAGCCAGAGGATGCTGCTGGCGCTCGACGTTCATAGCCAACAGGCGCTGAGCGAGCTGGAGCTGGTGTTGCAGCCCGGCAAGGAAGGCCATGGCGAAGTGCAGGTCAGGCTCGATCTCGGTGAAGGCGAGCATTGTCTCATGCGGTTGGGTCATGATTTTCAGCTCGACGGCAAGCTGGCTGAGCAGCTGCAAGCGATCGAGGGCGTCGGCAAGGTCAACCTGATCCCCAAGACTGGCCCACAGGGGCGCAGGTTCAATCGCGCGGCCTGAAACCAAGCATTTCCGCCATTTTCGGGCTTGCCGTGCGGGCAAATCACGCACATTCTGCCTGCAAACATAACTTCATAAGAGGAGAGAGCATGTCATTGGGAGCCATGCAGGACTGGACCATGCGCGTGACGCACGTGATCGATCACGCGGCGCGCGAAGCGGGCACGCGCGAGATCGTGACGCGCTGGGCCGACGGTAGCGAGACGCGCACCAACTGGGCCGGGGTCCGCACCGATGCACTGAAGATGGCACAAGCGCTACAGGCCTTGGGCATCAAGAAGGGAGAACGGGTCGCCAGCCTGGCCATGAACCACTCGCGCCACCTGGTCAGCTGGTATGGCGTCGCGGGCATGGGCGGGGTGCTCCACACCGTGAATCCGCGCCTGTTCGAGGACCAGCTCGAGTATATCGTCAACCATGCCGAAGACCGCGTGATGCTGTACGATGCAGCGTTCCAGCCGATCATCGACAAGATGCGGGATCGCTGGACAACCGTCGACCATTACATTTGCTACGATTCGGGCGAACACAGCCAGTCCTTCGAAGACTGGATCGGCGCGCAGGATGGCAATTTCGAATGGGTCACCGGCGCGGAGACCGACCCGTGCATGATCTGTTACACATCCGGCACCACCGGTAATCCCAAGGGGGTGCAGTACGAACATCGCTCTACTGTGATCCACGCGCTCGCAGGGCTGCAACCGGCCTCATTCAATTTCAGCGCATCGTCAGTGATGTTGCCGGTCGTGCCGATGTTCCATGCCGCCAGTTGGGGCCTGCCCTATGCCGGTGCGATGGCGGGCATCAAGTTTGTCTTCAGCGCAGTCAACGATCCGGCGGTGCTGCACCAGCTGATGATGGACGAAGGCGTAACCGACAGCGCCGGCGTGCCCACGGTGTGGCTGGCGCACTTCCAGTATTGCGACAAGGAAGGCATCGACCTGCCGCCGCTCAAGGCCGCCACTATCGGCGGTTCGGCGTGTCCGCGCTTCATGATCGAACGACTGATGAAGAATGGCACCCGCGTGCAACACGCCTGGGGCATGACGGAGACGAGCCCGATTGGCACCGTTGGCGGGCCGACCTGGGATTGGGACCAGCTCAGCTTCGAAGAGAAAGTCAACAAGACGGCGATGCAGGGTCGGCCGGTGTTCGGTGTCGAGCTGCGTACGGTCGACCTCGACGACATGATGACGGAGCTTCCACGCGATGGTGAAAGCTCGGGCGCACTGCAGATCCGCGGTCCATGGATCATCAAGCGCTATTTCAAGGCCGAGCAGGATGCCGTGAACAATGAAGGCTGGTTCGATACCGGCGATGTCGGGATTATCCACCCCGACGGTACGCTGCAGTTGACCGACCGGACCAAGGACGTGATCAAGTCCGGCGGCGAATGGATCAGCTCGGTAGAACTGGAGAACGCGGCGGTCGGGCATCCGGCTGTGGCAGAGGCTGCCTGCGTCGGCATGCCGCACCCCAAGTGGGATGAGCGCCCGGTGCTGTTCGTCGTCAGGAAGGAAGGTGCCGAGGTGACCAGTGACGAGATCACGGCGTTCCTGACTGACAAGGTCGCCAAGTGGTGGCTGCCCGATGCGGTCGAATTCGTCGATGACATCCCGCACACTGCTACCGGCAAGATCAGCAAGAAGGATTTGCGCGACCGCTTTGCGGACTACACGCTTGCCTGAGCTGCACATCCGGCCCGCGCGTAGAGATGATGCGCGGGCCGTTTCTGCGATCTACGACTACCACGTGGCCCACGGCACCGCGTCGTTTGACAGTGAAGGGCCAAGCGAGGCCGGGTGGGCCGGCAAGATCACCGATGTCCTCGCGCATGGCTGGCCGTTCCTCGTCGCCGACCGGGATGGGGAGGTGCTGGGCTATGCCTACGCTACGCAATTCCGCCCGCGGGCCGCCTATGCGAGAACCTGTGAGAACAGCATCTACGTTGCCGATACAGCGCGTGGCACCGGCGTTGGCACCGTATTGTTGGGACACTTGCTCGATGCTGCCCGCGAAAGCGGGTTCGAGCAGATGATTGCTGTCATCGGCGGCGGCGAGCCGGCCTCGGTTGCGCTCCATGGCAAGCTCGGCTTCGTTCACGCCGGCCGCATGCGCAATGTCGGCTTCAAGTTCGGACGCAAGCTCGATACGGTGTATATGCAATACGATCTGACAGGAGGGGACACCCCGGCATGACCGACGTTTTCATAGATCCCAGCCCGGCCAATTTCGCGGCCTTCAAGGCGTTACCACGCGACGAGCCGATCCATATGCTCAACCTGCTGCGTTACCGCGAGCTGGCGGAATACCCTGAGGGGCACCAGCACCACGGCAATGGCTGGAGCGGGCGGCGAGCCTATCAGGAATACGGCAAGACCAGCGGCCCGATCTTCAGCCGTGTCGGTGGTTCGATTGTCTGGCGGGGTGCGTTCCAGACCATGGTGACCGGACAGGATGACATGCGCTGGGACGATGGTTTCGTCGCGCAATACCCCAACAGCGGGGCTTTCTTCGAGATGATCAAGGACCCGGATTATCAGCTGGCTGTCATGAATCGGACTGCCGCCCTGGTCGATAGTCGATTGGTGCGATTCAAGCCGGGCGAAGCCGGCGAAGGTTTCGGCTAACTCACATTTCCTTGTGCCAGGAAAAAGGGCACACCGGATCGAGCCGGTGCGCCCTTTTCAACGTCATTAGACCGATCAGCCTTCGGTGTAGATCGTCTCGCGCATCTTCTGCAGCATCTGCGAATAGACCACGAGCTGCATGCGATAGTTTTCCATGGTGATGCCGCCATCGGCAATCATGTAGGCCTGGACCACCGGGCGGCCATCGTCGGTGAGGTAGCTTTTCCCGGCTGACCAGCGGCGGTTGTAGTCGACCACCAGCCGCTCGATCTCGGCATCGCTCTTGTCGCTGGGTTTGCCAAAGCGGGCCGAGATATTGGTGCCGAGACATTGCCCCGTCGCGCAGGCGGTGAAATTGGCAGTCGCGGCGGTGCCGTTGGGAAACTTGATCAGATAGCCATCATTGGGGCTGTCTTCGATCGTACCACCCATTTCCACCACTACTGCGCGCAAGGTTGGCAGGTCGAAATGCTTGATGATCCGCGATTCCGAAAAACTCTGCGCATTGGCAGGTGCCGGTGTCACGGCAACGGTAGCGGTGCCGAGAGCAAGTGCGGCGGCGAAGAACATAGTACGCATGGTATTCCCCCTCTGTGCGATCTGGTGTGAAGCTAACACCGTGGTTCTAGCAATCGCAACCCTTGAAACCCTTGTAATAACACGACCGCTTACAGCAGCCTTAACTGGCCGTTCAACGTAGGTTTGCGGAAATGGCTGGTGTCGAGCTCGAACCGGGCCTTGCCGATCCCGGCACGCTTGCAGGCGAGGGCGAAGCGGGCACGGAATAGATCGGCCCACACCCCGGTGGGTTTTAGGCGGCTGAAGAAATTGGGGTCGTTGTCCTTGCCCCCTCCTGTCGCGTCGGCACGGATCGAGCGGACGATACTCATCACCTTGCCGGCCCGGTCGGGATAGTGGACCTCCAACCACTCGCGAAACAGCGGCGAGACTTCGTGCGGCAACCGCAGCGGAATCCATCCGACGGAGGCAACTCCGAGTGCTGCGGCGCGCTGGACTATCTCTTCCATGAATTGATCGGTGACGGCGGGGATAACGGGTGCGACGGAGCAATGCGTGGGGACACGTGCGTCTGCCAATCGTCCCAGCGCGGCGAGTCGCTTGGCCGGCGAGGCGGCGCGCGGTTCCAGCTTGCCTGACAGGACCGGATCGAGCGAAGTGACGGAAATTGCTACGGCCACCAGCCGCTTCTTCGCCATTTCCTCCAGCAAGTCGAGATCGGCCAAGACCCGGTCGGATTTGGTGGTGATGGTAACCGGATGGCGCGCATCCAAGCATACTTCCAGCACCTCACGCGTGATACGATAGCGGCTCTCGATCGGCTGGTAGGGATCGGTATTGGTACCCATCGCGATCGGGCGAGGGGTGTAGCGCGCTTTGGCCAGTGTTTGCCGCAGCAGGTCCGCTGCATTGGGTTTGGCAAAAAGCTTGGTCTCGAAGTCCAGCCCTGGCGACAGGTCGTGATAGGCGTGGGTAGGGCGCGCAAAACAATAGACACAGCCGTGCTCGCAGCCGCGATAGGCGTTGATCGAGCGGTCGAAGAAGATGTCGGGCGACTGGTTGAAGCTGAGGATCGACCTGGGATGTTCCTCGATGACTTCAGTACGCAGTTTAGGCGGTTTGCCATCCAGCAATTCCATATGGTCGCGCCATTCGCCGTCAGTCTCGCGCGGGGAAAGGCCGAACCGGGTCGATACGTCACCCGACTGCGCGCCTCTCCCGGCGACGGGTTTCTCGCAAGTTTGCTCCATCACTGTTGAATAGAACAAATATGGAACAAATGGAAGTGTCAGCGCTCCCTGAGGCGCGGCATCAGCTCGACGAAATTGCAGGGCTTGTGTCGGCTGTCGAGCTGGTAGTGCAAGATGCCGTCCCAGCCGTCTTTCACCGCGCCATTGGAGCCCGGCAGGGCAAAGATATAGGTTCCGCGGGCCACCACCGCGCAAGCGCGCGATTGCAAGGTGCTGGTTCCGATCTTCTCGAAACTCAGCCAACGGAACAGCTCTCCGAAGCCTGGGATGTCCTTGCTCTTCACGCGGTCGAGTGCTTCGGGAGTGACATCGCGACCCGTCAGGCCTGTACCGCCCGTGGTGATGACCGCGTCGATCTCCTCATCATCGATCCAGCGGTGCAAGTGAGCAGCGATTTCTTCGACACTATCGTGGCTGATCTCGCGTGCGGCCAGCTCGTGACCCTTGGTTGCGATGCGCTCGGCAAGGATATCGCCCGAGGTGTCATCAGCCAGCGAGCGCGTGTCGGAAATGGTCAGCAGCGCGATGCGGATCGGCTTGAAAGCAAGGCTCTCGTCGATCGCCATCAGTCGGCCCGGGCGAGCAGCACGCCGTCACTCCCGGCGAGACCGGGGAAAGTCGGCCACTTGCCCTCTGCCAGCGCCTTGCGGCTGGAGCTTTCGACATCGGCCTGTCGCTCATACATCCAGTAGTTGCGCATAACGATGGCGACATAGCCGCGCGTTTCCCAATAGGGGATGCTCTCCATGTAGAGCAGTGCATCGCCCTGGTCGCGCACTTCGGTGTTCCAGCGAGTAACGGGGGTCAGGCCGGCGTTGTAAGCTGCCATGATCTTGGGCAGCAGGCCGCCGGTCGCCCCGCTGTCGCGCAGCATCTGCAGATGCTTCTGTCCGAAGGCGAGATTGACTTCCGGGCGCGAGAGATTTCCGGCGGTGCCGCGCACGCCAACCCTTGCCTCGTGGTCACGCGCAGCGGCGGGCATGATCTGCATCAGGCCGCGCGCACCGGCCGGGCTTACGACACGCGGCTGGAAGACCGATTCCTGCAAGGTATGGGCATAAGCGAGCGCAGGGTCGACCTGCCAGCCATCGACCGGTTGCCATTTCGGTGCCGGGAAGCGCAGCGCCGGATCCGGAGTGCCGCCGCGCGGCGCATTGTGCGCCATCCACAGCTGGGTCGAGGGAAGGCCAAGCTCGCGGGCGAGCCGCGACAAGGCTTCGTAATTCGAAGGGTCACCGATGCGCGCTTCGTGACGCAGGATCTCGTCCGACAGATCGTCGCGCCCGATTTCAGCAAGAGCGACCGCAGCGCGGACATTGTCATTGCCGCGCAGCTGCTGCCAGTCGGCTGGCGAAAGATCGGGCGTTTCGCCCTGATCGGGCAACTTCTGGCCCAGCTGCTCGCGCGCGAGCATGCCATAGAGCGTCTCGTGCATCATCGCCGCACCGCGCAATTGCTCGGCAGCTTTCTCCGGCTCGCGGCAACGGATCAGCGCGCGGCTGGCCCAGTAATAGGCGGCTGCGCCAAGCTCGGGGTTCATCGCCCACGAGGCGGCCCGGCGGAAGCTGTCGGCGGCTTCGTCGCAATCGCCTATACGCCAGGCGGCGAGGCCGGCGACCCATTCACCTTCTGCAACCCATGCGCCGGAGCCATCGAGCCCGACGGTCTTGGCCATCGCAAGGGCGGCGGCGTCCTGGTTCTCGATGTAGTAACTCCAAGCCACCCGCTTGCGCCATTCGGCCCGGGCCTCTGCGCTGAGCGAGGCATCGATCCCGTCGAGCAACTGGCGAGCACCATCTGGATCGTCATTCTTGATCCGGTCGAGAATGGCGCTGCGGACCGAGTCCGGCATGGAGCCGTCGCGCACCGAACCGGGGGCGACGCGCTTGGTGATGTAGGGTTTGCGCACAAAGCTCTGCTCGCGCGGCAGGTAAGGCGCCGACATAAGCCCGCGCTTGAGGCCGAGGTTGGAAATCTGCTCTGCCATCGGCAGTTGCGTCCCGCTGGCAAGCCAGGCCTGGATTTGCGGCAGTTCGACTCTGGGGCTGTTGGCGTGGAGGTAGTATTCCGCCAGTGCGACCTGGTGCAGCGGGCCCTCGGCGCGATCCTGCAAAAGCTTGTCGACGGCGTCCCACTTCTCGTCATCGATTGCGGCAAACAGCTCGCGATAATAGCCTTTGTCGGAGTTGCTCAGCAGGTCGGGGATATTGTTGCGTTCGGCCCGAGCGCGGAAATAGTCGGCAGCCGAGCTGTTGGCATGAGCCGGGATAGCCGCAGTGAAAGCAGCGCCAGCGAGCATGGTGGCGGCGGCAAGGGAGCGGAACGTTCGTGTTGTGACCATGTCAGCCATCCGAAAAATCGAGCCACTGTCGCCAGAACTGGGAGCGAAACCCCCCGCGTCGCGCCAAATTGGCGAGATCGCGCGTCGGCAACAGCGGAATGCTTCGACCGTCATGGTTAAAAACCCGTAAACTTGCAGGGTCTTGCGCCGATTCGTGCGGAATAAGCGCCAGAATGTCGCGTCCGAAGACAATCAGTCGCTGGGGGGCCACCAAACCGATATGGTGGGCAAGCAGTTGGCCGTATCCTGCACCGGCCACTTCGCCCCAGTCAGGGCGCAAGGTGTGGCGGGGCAGGACACTGGCGAAATAGATACTGTCGACGGCTAACCCGGCAGCGCGCAGGAAGCCTGTCAGCACTTGTCCCTGCGGCCCGCCGAGAAGCCGGTCGCTGTCCGTCTCCTCGGGCTCTCCCACGACCACCATCAGCGGTGCATTTACCGCGCCGCGTGGGGCAATGCGGGGAAATGCACCGGTTGGCGCAAAATTTTCATCCTCGAACCACCAGCGCTGGAATGTGGCCAATTCGTCGGGCCAATCGCCAGGTTTTCCCGGCACTTTGGCCAGTCCTTCGATCTCTGCACCGATGCTGCGCGGCGGAGGCGGTGCGGGCTTGGGCGGGGGCGCTGGAGCAGGCGCTGTCGTAGCGTCAGCGGTTGCAGGCGCGGTCTCGACATCGAGCCAGCCGCTCGGTTCATCGAGCGCATCGGTACCGATTCCGGCCAACCGCCACCATTCGATGGCGCCGGCGATTTCATCGGCAGAAATCAGAGGGGATTGCGCGGTCATGGCCTTGCGCAGGTCTTGACCTCTGACCTGCCAGCAATCAAGGCTTTCCGGGCATTTTCACCCGTTTCAATCAGGGGCGAGACAGAATGACGATCGAACGCGAATCCATGCCATGCGATGTAGTGATCGTGGGGGGCGGCCCAGCTGGCCTGTCCGCCGCGATCCGGCTCAAGCAGATCAACGAGGACCTCGAAGTCGTCGTGCTCGAGAAGGGCTCGGAGATCGGCGCGCATATCCTGTCCGGCGCGGTGGTCGATCCCAAGGCGCTCGACGAGCTGCTGCCCGAATGGCGCGACATGGATTGCCCGATGGCGGAAACCCCCGTCACCGATAACTGGCACTGGGTGCTGAGCAAGAACGGCAAGCTCGGCATGCCGCACCTCGCGATGCCGCCGTTCCTCTCCAACAACGGTTGTTACACCGGCTCGCTCGGCAATCTCACCCGCTGGCTCGGCGAGCGCGCGGAAGAGCTCGGCGTAATGGTCTTCCCGGGCTTCCCCGCTGCCGAAGTGATGTTCGACGACAAGGGCGCGGTGAAGGGCGTCATCACGCAGGACATGGGCATCGCCGCCGACGGCAGCCACAAGGACGATTTCCAGCCCGGCATGGAAATCGAAGCCAAATACACGCTGTTTGCCGAGGGCGCGCGCGGCAACCTCACCAAGCAGATGAAGGCCAAATACGACCTCGAGGCGAATTGCCAGCCGCAGGTCTATGGCTTGGGCATCAAGGAGCTGTGGGACATCGATCCGGACAAGCACGTCCCGGGCCGCGTGATCCACACCCAAGGCTGGCCGCTGTCCGAATCCGACAGCTGGGGCGGGGGCTTCCTCTACCACCAGGCCAATGGCCAGGTCGCCTTGGGCTTCGTCACCGCGCTCGATTACGAGAACCCGTGGGTTTCGCCTTACCAGGAATTCCAGCGCTGGAAGCACCACCCGGCGATCCGCGAATATCTCGAAGGCGGCAAGCGCGTCGCATACGGCGCGCGCGCGATCAACGAAGGCGGCTGGCAGTCGGTGCCCAAGCTCGCCTTCCCGGGCGGCGCGCTGATCGGTTGCGCGGCAGGCTTCGTCAACGTGCCCCGCATCAAGGGCAGCCACACCGCCATGAAGAGCGGGATGTTGGCGGCCGAATCCGCCGCCGCCGCCATCGCTGCCGAGCGTGAACATGACGAGCTGGCCGACTACGATGCCAACCTGCGCGAAAGCTGGATCGCGACCGAGCTCAAGAAGGTGAAGAACGCCCAGCCGGCCGTCGCCAAGTTCGGCGGCGATATCGGCACCGTGCTCGCCGGCATCGACATGTGGATGCGCACGCTCAAGATCGGTCTACCGATCACCATGAAGCACACGCCTGACTACACCCACACCGGCCGCGCCGATCTCTATCCCAAGATTGACTATCCCAAGCCCGATGGCGAGATCAGCTTCGACCGGCTGACCAATGTCGCCTACAGCTACACCAACCATGCCGAAGACCAACCCTGCCACCTGCAGCTCAAGGATGCCGAGTTGCAGAAGGCCAGCGAACTGGCGGTCTATGGCGGCCCCTCGGCGCGTTACTGCCCGGCGGGCGTCTATGAATGGCTGACCGACGAGGACACCGGCGAGGCGAAGTTCCAGATCAACTCGCAGAACTGCGTCCACTGCAAGACCTGCGACATCAAGGACCCCAACCAGAACATCAACTGGACCACGCCTGAAGGCGGCGGTGGGCCGAATTATCCGAATATGTGATTGCTGACAGAATTGGAGAGGCGTTCTCTTGTCTTGGTTTGACGAAAGCCATGGGGATAGGATTCTCCTGATCTTTTCTGCGCTTGGCGGGCTTCTTGGTGCCGCTCATGGGTTCTCAGTGGGAGGTCTGGGCGGCGCAATTCTATTTCTGATTGTCGGTGGGATTGGAGGCGCACTTGTTTCAGGCCTCGTAACATGGATCTTTAATCCTGAGGCTGTCGCAGGCTGCATGATGATTCTTGCTGCGGTCGCGGTTGTTGCCATTCCACTTCTCATCATTGCTGCAATCGTGGGATTATGGGGCGTAGGAATCTGATTGCCAAAGAGTCGAGAGTTGCGAACTTCAGATACCGCCTACGCCAAGATCAACCTGGCGCTGCATGTGCGGCGGCGTCGGGAGGATGGGTATCATGAGCTCGAGACGCTGTTCGCCTTTGTCGACAAGGGTGACCGGCTGACGGCGCGGGCGGCGGAGCAGGATGCGCTCGAAACCGTCGGTGAGTTCGCCACCGCGCTCGACAATCCGTTCGACAATATTGTGATGCAGGCGCTGGGCGCGTTGCCGCGTCCGGGCGGGCTGGCGATCACGCTGGAGAAGAATCTGCCCGTCGCCGCCGGGCTGGGCGGCGGCTCGGCCGATGCCGGGGCGGTGTTCCGCATTATCGAACAGATGCATGGTCTGCCCGACGACTGGGAGGAGCGCGCGGCGAAGCTCGGCGCCGATGTGCCCGCCTGCGTCAAGAGCTTCACCTGCGTCGGGCGCGGCACCGGCACCGAGTTGGAGCCGATCGACAGCGATCTCGCCGGAACCCCGGTGCTGCTCATCAATCCGCGTGTTCCCTTGAGCACCGGGCCGGTTTTTGCAGCGTGGGATGGCGAGGATCGCGGGCCGCTGCCCGAAGGCGATGCCCGCGCCGTCATGCTTGCCGGACGCAACGACTTGGAAGCGCCCGCCATCGCCCAATGCCCTGTGATAGCCGATGTGCTGGCGGCGCTTGGGGAAACAAACCCGCTGCTCGCCCGTATGTCTGGTTCAGGGGCAACGTGTTTTGCGCTCTACCACAGCGAGGATACCGCGCGCGACGCCGCCGCAAGGCTGGCTTCCTCGCACCCGGACTGGTGGCAGATGCAGGGAAGGCTGAGATGATCTACGACGACAATCCGTACCGGCAGGTGGGCGAACCCATCCCGGGCAGGATCGTCTGCGTGGCCGACCATGCCTCCAACTTCGTGCCCGATGAGGTCGAGCTCGGCATCGATCCGGCGCTGCTGCAGAACCACATCGCCTATGATATCGGGACCGAAGGGATCGCCGACCGGCTGGCACGCCGCCACGGCATCCCCGCGCATATCGCCTGCGTCAGCCGCCTCGTGATCGACTTGCACCGGCATGCAGACCAGGACGGAGTCATGCCGACCACCAGCGACGGGCACTTGATCCCCGGCAATATCGGCGCCGATCTCGAGAAGCGGTTGAGGCTCTACCACCGGCCCTATCACACGGCGCTGGAGGCATGGCTGGAGGTAGCGCGGCCCGAGCTGATCGTTGCCTTGCACAGCTTCACCCCGACGCTGGAGACCAGCGACGAGGAGCGCCCGTGGGAAGTCGCGCTGCTCTATAACCAGGACGACAGCGCCGCGCGCCACGCCATCCGCCTGTTCGAGGAGGAAGGGCTGACCGTCGGCGACAACCAGCCCTATTCGGGCAAGCTGCTCAACGCGACGATGGACCGCCATGCCGAAGCGAAGGGGCGGCCCTACCTTACCATCGAAGTGCGGCAGGACCTGATCACGACCGAGGCCGACCAGGCCCGCTGGGCGGCGCTGATTGCCGATGTCGCCAACCGCACGGCGCTGGCGCTCAAGGGCGTTTGATCAACTCCCGTCACCCCGGCCTCTGAGCCGGGGTTCCACTGCCTTTAGCGCGCCACTCGAAGAAGTGGGGCCCCGGATCAAGTCCGGGGCGACGGCTGGAATTGAGGGTGCCACGAGCCAAAACTCAACCCTCAAGCGCCCAAAGAAAATCCGTTTCGACGAGAGACGCCCATGGTCTAGAACTGGTGTGCACACCAATCGCACTGCTAGGACCCGACCCATGCCCGCCTATCGTTCCCGCACTACCACCCATGGCCGCAACATGGCCGGCGCGCGCGGATTGTGGCGCGCGACGGGGATGAAGGACGAGGATTTCGGCAAGCCGATCATCGCCATCGCCAACAGCTTCACCCAGTTCGTGCCGGGGCACGTGCACCTGAAGGACCTGGGCCAGCTGGTCGCGCGCGAAGTCGAGGCGGCAGGGGGTGTGGCCAAGGAATTCAACACCATAGCTGTCGATGACGGGATCGCCATGGGCCATGACGGGATGCTCTATTCGCTCCCCAGCCGCGACCTCATCGCCGATAGCGTCGAATATATGACCAATGCCCACTGCGCCGATGCGCTGGTGTGCATTTCCAACTGCGACAAGATCACGCCGGGCATGCTGATGGCGGCGCTGCGGCTCAATATCCCGGTGGTGTTCGTCAGCGGCGGCCCGATGGAGGCCGGCAAGGTGGTGGTGAAGGGCAAGGAGAAAGCGCTCGACCTCGTCGATGCGATGGTTGCGGCGGCAGACGACAGCTATTCCGACGAAGAAGTGACCGCGATCGAGCAGAACGCCTGCCCGACCTGTGGTTCTTGCTCGGGCATGTTCACTGCCAACTCGATGAACTGCCTGACCGAGGCGCTGGGCCTCTCGCTGCCCGGCAATGGCTCGACGCTGGCGACCCATGCCGACCGCGAGGCGCTGTTCAAGCGGGCGGGGCGCCTCGTCGTGACGCTCGCCAGGCGCTATTACGAGGAAGATGACGAAAGCGTCCTGCCGCGCAGCATCGCCAGCTTCGAAGCCTTCGAGAACGCCATGAGCCTCGACATTGCCATGGGCGGCTCGACCAACACGGTGCTTCACCTGCTCGCTGCCGCGCACGAGGCAGGGGTGGACTTCACCATGAAGGATATCGACCGGCTCAGCCGTCGCGTGCCGTGCCTTTCCAAGGTCGCCCCGGCCAAGGACGATGTGCATATGGAAGACGTCCACCGCGCCGGCGGGATCATGGCGATCCTCGGCCAGCTTGAGCGGGCCGGGCTGCTCCACACCGCGCTGCCCACAGTGCACAGCCCGACCATGGGCGATGCGCTGGATGACTGGGACATCAGCCGTACGCAGAACAACAAGGTCCACGAATTCTTCGCCGCCGCGCCGGGCGGGGTGCCCACGCAGGTCGCGTTCAGCCAGTCGGCGCGGTGGGAAAGCCTCGATCTCGACCGCGAGAACGGCGTCATTCGCAGCCCCGAGCATGCCTTCAGCCAGGATGGCGGGCTGGCGGTGCTCTATGGCAATATCGCCGAGGATGGCTGCATCGTGAAGACCGCCGGGGTCGACGAAAGCATCCTCACCTTCAGCGGGCCGGCGAAAGTCTACGAGAGCCAGGACGATGCCGTCACTGCGATACTGACCGAACAGGTCAGGGAAGGCGATGTTGTCGTCATCCGCTACGAAGGGCCGCGCGGCGGGCCGGGGATGCAGGAAATGCTCTACCCGACCAGCTATCTCAAATCGAAGGGACTGGGCGCGGCCTGCGCTTTGCTCACCGATGGACGCTTTTCGGGCGGCACCTCGGGCCTCTCGATCGGCCATGTCAGCCCTGAAGCGGCAGAGGGCGGGGCGATCGGATTGGTCGAGGATGGCGACCTGATCGAAATCTCGATTCCAGACCGCGCGATCAACCTCGCGGTCTCTGACGAAGTGCTGGCCGAACGCCGCGCTGCGCAGGAAGCCAGCGGCTGGAAGCCTGCGCAGGAGCGCCCGCGCCAGGTCAGCCAGGCGCTGCAAGCCTATGCCGCCATGACCACCAGCGCTGCGCGCGGCGCCGTTCGCGATATCTCGCAGCTTAAGCGAAGCTGACATGCGGCGGGGGTTGGGCATCATCGTGCTGGCCACGCTCGCGGCCTGTTCGGGCAACGAGGAAGAGGCCGCCAACGCTGTCGAGGACGGCGATCAGATGCTTTCTTGCGCCATCGGCCCAGGCTCCGAATTCAGCGACAGTTGCACGCTGCAGAAATTCGAGCGCGATGGCGCGACGATCTACCGCGTCAACCATCCCGGTGGCGGCTTTCGTTTGTTCGACGTGGCCGCAGATGGCAGCGGCCTCGTCCCGCATGACGGGGCCGAAAGCGCGGCGAATGCGCTCGATGGCGACGTGCTGGAGGTTGCGATAGGTGAGGATCGCTACCGCTTCCCGGCCAGGTCCAATGCCCGATAACGCCCGCCTGCGCCAGATCCTGACCGTCGCGCAGATGCAGGCGGCGGAGCAGGCGCTGATTGATGCTGGAACCTCGGTCGAGGAACTGATGCAACGCGCGGGCAAGGGTGCGGCAGAGTGGGTATGGCGCATCAGTGGCGGCCGTCCGGTGACGGTCTTGTGCGGCCCTGGCAACAACGGCGGCGACGGCTATGTCATCGCGACCGAGATCATGCGCCGGGGTGGTGAAGCGCGCGTGATTGCACCACTCCCGCCCAAAACCGATGCGGCCCGCGATGCTGCCTTCGGCTTCGACGGTGAGGTCCTCGGCAAGTCTGGAGAGATACGCGGAGACGTGTTCGTCGATTGCCTGTTCGGCAGCGGTTTGTCGCGGCCACTTTCCGAAACATTTCGCCGCCTGGTCGCCGGGTTGCAGGCGCATCACGTGCATTCGGTGGCCATTGACGTTCCCAGCGGGGTCGATGCTAACTCCGGGAACTGGCCTGTTGAGCTGGCGGCGTTCGATTGCACCATTGCCCTTGGCGCATGGAAGCGGGCGCACTGGCTGGGTGAAGCTGCTGCAAGGTCAGGCACGAAGCGATTGGTCGAGATCGGCGTGGCGGATCAAGGTTGTCGCGAAACCCTCTCGCCGCGTCCCATGCTGGCCACGCCGCAATGGGACGCGCACAAATATCGGCGCGGGCTGGTCGCGGTTGCTGGTGGAGCGATGCCGGGGGCTGCGGTCCTCGCCGCCCGCTCGGCAATGGGCGCAGGTGCCGGCTATGTGAAGCTGTTCTCTGAAGTGGCGGGCCCGGTCCCTGCCGATCTTGTCCATGACGTTGCCCCCTTACCTGTTGCGCTGTCGGGCAGCCGCATCGCTGCGGTGCTCATAGGTCCGGGGTTGGGGCGTGACGAGGCGGCAAGGGCGCGCCTCGCCGACGCGTTATCGAGCGGACGTCCCATCGTCCTCGACGCCGACGCGCTGGTTCTTCTCGACAACGACCTCCTCGAAGGCGTCGATACGAGTCGCATGGTTATCACCCCGCACGAAGGCGAGCTGGCCAAGCTGTGCGAGACTTTCGGCATTGAAGGCGCAGACAAGCGCGAACGTGCCATCGCACTGCACGAACGTACTGGGGCGACGGTCCTCGCCAAGGGCCCGGACACGTTGCTGACCCATGCTGGCGGAGTCACCTACTTCCCGGCGGGAGCGAGCTGGCTCTCGGTTGCTGGGAGCGGTGACGTATTGGCCGGGATCGTCGCGAGCAGGCTGGCCGCTCACGGTGATCCTGTCCGCGCCGCCAGCGAGGGCGTATGGCTGCATCACGAGGCAGCCCGGCAGGCAGGCGTGGCTTTCTCAGCCAGCGATCTGGCACAATCCGTAGCCTGCGCCTACGCCGCCTTCCTGTGAGCGAACCGAAAGAGATCATTCGCATCGCCGCCAAGGGCGATGGCGTCACGGCGGACGGGCAGCATGTCGCCCTGTCGGCCCCAGGTGACTTCGTGCAGCCGGACGGGACGCTGGCGCATGGGCCGCATCACGTCGATCCGCCGTGCCGGCATTTCGGCACCTGCGGCGGGTGCCAGCTGCAGCATGTCGACAACGAGGCACTGGCGCAGTTCGTGACCGACCGTGTGGTGCTGGCGGCAGAGGGCCAGGGGATCACATCCGCAAGAGTCGCCCCGGTGCACCTTTCGCCAGCTGGCACCCGGCGGCGTGCGACCTTGCACGCGCAACGTCGCGGCAAGCAGATACTGCTGGGGTATCGTGAAGGGCGCTCGCACAAGATCGTCGACCTCAAGGAATGCCCTGTGCTGTGGCCTGAGCTGCTCGCGCTGGTCAAGCCGCTGCGCGCCATGCTGGCAGTGTGGGAAGGTCGGATATCGGCGGATATCGAACTGGCGATGGCCGACCAGGGTGTCACCTGCGGTATCAAGGGCATCCGGCCCGAGGGGCTGGCGCAGACCGAAGCCCTGCTCGATTTCGCGCGGGACAACGGTCTTGCGCGGCTGAGCGCCGACGATGGCTTTGGGCCCGAGACCGTGTGGGAGCCTGAAGCGGCGACGATAACACTCAGTCGGGTGCCAGTCGCATTTCCGCCGGGCGCATTCCTGCAGGCAACCGAAGATGGCGAAGCGGCGCTGGTCGGTTCCGCGAAGGAATGGCTGGCTGGCGTCACGCCCGTCGCCGACCTGTTCTCTGGCCTTGGGACCTTCGCCATTGCATTGGCAGGACCAGAGAAGGTTCTTGCCGCCGAAGCGTCGCGCGACGCCCACCTCGCTTGCCAGCAAGCGGCCCGCGCATCCGGCAAGCCCGTGTTCGCGCAGCACCGCGACCTGTTCCGCAATCCCTACATGGCAGATGAAGTCAGCAAGTTTGGAGCTGTCCTGCTCGATCCCCCTCGGGCAGGCGCGCGCGAGCAAATCGAGCAAATCGCCGCCAGCACCATCTCACGCGTCGTCTATATCAGCTGCAATCCCGCCAGCTGGGCAAAGGATGCTACGCGGCTCGTAGAGGCGGGTTTCGTGCTTGAGGAAGTGCGCCCGGTGGGCCAGTTTCGCTGGTCGACCCATGTCGAGCTTGCCAGCCTTTTCGTGCGCCCGTCAGCTGCGTAAGACGGCGAGGATTTTCTTCTCCAGCCACTGCCGGGCGTGTTCCTCGACATAGGCGTGACTGGCACCATCGCAGCGCTGCACCCGCGCATCATCCTTGGGCCAGACGCTGTCGAACACCTGGGCGGTACGGTCCTCGCTGGCGAGCAGGAAGTGCACATCGCCGGCAAAATCCGCGATTCCGGCAGCCATTCGTTCGGCCAGCCCGCTCGGGGCTGGTGCATCGGTTTTCGAGGCCTGCCGCAATCCTTTGAATAGCTTCCTAAGATTGACTCCGCCGGTCAGTAGCCGCTTGATTTCCTTTGGGTTCTTTAGCTTTTCGACATAGCGCGCGCGCACTGCTTCGGGCGGAGGCGCATCGTCGCTGTCGTCCTCGATGGTCCAGGGATTGGATAACACCAATCGCTCGCACCCGGCACCGCCCGCCAGCATCAGCGCGCTTGCCGCGTCGCAATTGCCGAACCCGACGACGGTGGCGACCGATGGGGCCATGGCCTGGAAGGCCTCGACCGCGGCATGGATATCCGCTTCGCTCTTTTCGAACCCGCGGTTGTCGCCTTCGCTGTCGCCGATCCCGCGCCGATCATAGCGGAAGACAGGGAAGCCGGCGCGCGCGATCCGCGCTGCCAGCGCTGCCTGGCCGCCAAAGGCGCCCGAACGCAGTTCGTTGCCGCCGCTGACCAGTAGCAAGCCGGTGGTCGAAGGTGCGGTATCGAGCGTGCCGGCGAGCGTACTGCCGTTGCAGTTGAAGGTCAGGTGCAAGCGGTTCATTCGAAGCCTCCCGCACTATCGACCGCAATGGCGATGATCGCCGCCACCGCATCGGCCTGTTCGGGATCGTCGTCCGGTTCTGCGCGGAGCCAAAGGGGTTTGCCGCCTACAGTGGCCTGGTCGATGCGCGTGCGGATCGGGCTTTCACCAGGCTCCGCCTCTTCCAGCTGGCGGACCATGGGAGCACCCAGATGCCATCCGGCGAGCTCAACCCCCTCGCGGCGAGCGAGTTCCATCAGGGCATCGCTGGTCTCGTCACGGCCAGCCTCCTTGGCGGCGATCATGCGGGCGCGAACCATGCCGCGCAGAACTTGCCTGCCGCTCGTCGCGGCGTAGTCCCACCCCGGCAAACCGATCGGCACGAGCAGCGTCCCCGCGCGCACGGCAAGGAACCGGGTGGGTTTGAAATGGACAACGGCAGCCTTGATCGCTTCGCGCCAGCTTTCCAGCGATTGCGCGGGCAGCGGTTGGGTGCTCTCGTTCCAGCCCGGCAGGTCGGGCAAAACGCTGTCGATGCCGGACAAATCGAGCCTGTACATCACTTCGACCAACTGGTGGCGCAGCTTGTTATGCTCGTCGAACAGCGGGGGAATCACCAGCAGGCGGTGCTTGCGATCCTTGCCGAAGACACGCGCCATCTCATTGTGGGTTTCGCCGCCGGGAAGGGGGCAAGGCCATTCGGCAAACATGCCGCCGATCAGCCCTCGATGACTTTGGCTTCGGCGAACGCGAGAAGCGCGCCGTAAGTCTCCAGCATTTCGCCATCGACGTCATCATCCTCGATCAGGATATCGAGCCGGTCTTCCAGCTCTGTAAGTAGGCCAGCGACTGCCATGGAATCGAGCTCGGGCAAGTGACCGAACAGACCGGTGTCGTTGTCGAACTCTTCGACATCCTCAGGATCGAGGCCAAGCACATCGCACAGCACGGAACGCAGCGCCGCATCGATCTTGGCGCGGCTCATGCCCAGCGGGTCTTTCCCCGGCGTGTCACCAGCGTTGACGGTATCGGATCCCATCGCGTGTCCTGCTTGCCCCTGAAGACAGGGGGCGTCCCTAGCTTCGTGCCGGTTTGCGCGCAAGCCGGGTAAGGATTCGCTTTCCCAGCGGTGCCCACGCCTTGGGCTGGCGCGGATCGAGGCAATCGATCAGGAAGCGGGGCCGAACCTGCTCCATCCAGTCGGCCTTGTAGCGATCATTGCCGGTACCAAAATCGACCAGCGCGACCTTGTCGGCGTCGATCACATGCTCAAACAACGCGGCGCTCAGCGTGGTGCCCGCGCTAAGGTGCTTCATCTCTTCGAGATGTGCCAGTTTGTGGATGTAGGCGACGCCGTTCTCGACGGTCCAGAACTGCGCAGCGACCGGGCGGCCTTCATGGCGAGCGATAGCGAGACGGATACGGCCCGCGGCACCTTCTTCCTCAGCAAACTTGCGCAGGATCTCCGGCGTGTCCTCCGCAGGCTTCCAGCTTTCGGCGTAGATCGCTTCGTAGGCGGCCCATGCCGAGGCATCGAAGCGGGTCAACAGTTCGACGTCGACCTTCTTCGCCTTGCGTTTGAGCGTGGTGCGCATGCGGCCGTCGCGGCTGGCCCAGTATTCGTCAAAGCTGCGACCGTTGACCGGCAGTACATGGTTGAAGTCGCATTGTTCGCGGTGGACCAGCCAGCCGGCAGCGCGAAACGCGGCTTCGAGCCTTGTGGCGGAGTCATCTTCGTCCGGCACTGGCGACAGCGTGACCCGGTGCGACTGACCGCGCAGGTCGTCGGCGAGTGCGGTCAGCAGCCGGTCACCATCGGCACTCGCAGGGGCCAATTGCCGCCAGGTGAAGCTGTACCAGTGGTTGAGCGGCTCGAGCCTGCCATTCGCGCGGGTCAGCGGTAGCGCGGCGCTATGTTCGCCATCGCTTGCCAGTGCCAGCAGCGGCGGCTTGCGCTCGGCTAGCAGGGCATACCATTCAGGCCTGTCGAAGGGCGATGCATGTTCTGGCATCAGCCCTTGCAAGACATTAACCCTGTCGTGATAGCTGGCAGCAATCGCAGACACGAAATTCCTCTTGGAAAACCATGATTCTCACGCCTGACCCGACACCCAAGCCGCTCGATCACCTCGCCGAATGTGGCGAGGGCGATGCCCCGGCGCTGGTCCTGCGCGAGGAGACCCTTAGCTACAAGGACTTAAGAAGCCGTGTCGCCGCGTTGGCCTCTTGGCTCAAACAACAGGTTCCTGGTGAAGGCGAACGGGTGGCCAGCTGGGCGGCCAAGGGTGTGCTGACATGCCTTTTGCCATTGGCTTGCGCGCGGGCAGGGCTGGTGCATGTGCCGGTCAACCCGCTGCTGAAGCATGCGCAGGTGGCGCACATCCTGTCCGATAGTGGTGCGAAAATGCTGATGGGCACAGCGGCCCGGTTGAAGACGCTTGAGCCGGGTGATGTGCCTGATTGCTGCGCGACGATAGACGAGGATGCTGTGTGGGAGGCCGTGGGGGAACATGATAGTGCACTGGGTCTGTCGGATGCATCGCCCGACAATCTTGCTGCCATCCTTTACACCAGCGGATCGACTGGGCGCCCCAAGGGTGTGATGCTGAGCCATGCCAACATGTGGCTGGGCGCAGTTTCCGTGAGTGATTACCTTGGTTTAGCGGCCGATGATGTGACGCTGGCGGTGCTCCCGCTGAGCTTCGATTATGGGCAGAACCAGTTGCTTTCGACCTGGTATGCCGGGGGCAGTGTCGTTCCGCTCGACTATTTGTTCCCGAAGGATGTCGCCAAGGCTTGCGCCAAGCACAAGGTGACGACGCTGGCGGCGGTGCCACCGCTGTGGGTGCAGCTGACCGAGATCGAGTGGCCGCCGGAGGCTGTCGCCAGCATGCGGCGCATGACCAATTCGGGCGGTGCGCTGACCGAAGAACTTGTGCGAGATTTGCGCGCTATCTTCCCGCAATCACGGCTTTTTCCCATGTACGGCCTGACCGAGGCGTTTCGCTCGACGTATCTCGATCCGGAGTTGGTGGACAGCCATCCGACATCGATGGGCACGGCGATTCCCTTCGCCGAGATCCTTGTGATCGACGATCAAGGCAATGTCGCCGAGCCGGACGAAGAAGGCGAGCTGGTCCATTGCGGCCCGCTGGTGGCGCAGGGCTATTGGCAGGATCCCGAGCGAACGGCGGAGCGATTCAAACCGGCTCCTGGAGCCTCGGAATACGGCGGCATGGCAGTTTGGTCGGGCGACAGGGTTAAACGCGATATCAATGGCTTGCTGTACTTTGTTGGTAGGCGCGACGCGATGATCAAGAGCGCTGGTAACCGTATCAGCCCGCAGGAAATCGAGGACGCGGCCCGCGCGACCGGGCTGGTTGCCGAAGCGGTGGCACTAGGGGTCAAGGATGACCGCCTGGGACATGCCGTCCATCTTGTTGTCAGGCGCATGCAGGGCGCTGAAAATGCAGAGGAAATGCTTCCCAAGGCGCTGAAGCATGAACTACCCAACTTCATGCTGCCGCAGGTGATCCATTGGCGAGAGACCTTGCCGCTCAATCCCAACGGGAAACTTGACCGCACGGCGATTGCGCGGGAGATCGGGTCATGAGCGCCGCTGAAAAACCGCCTGGAAAACCATTGGGCCCGTTGCCGCAAGGGTATGAAACCTTCAACGGACAGCTCGCCATAGGGGGGCAAACGGCTGCACAATTGGTTCAACAGGCCGGCGGGACACCCCTGTTCGTCTATTCGCGCGAGATCATCGCCAACACCATGATGCGATTGCGCGAAGCGATGCCGGCGCGGTTGCATATCAATTACGCGATCAAGGCCAATTCGCATCCCGATGTGCTGTCCTACATGGCCGATCTTGTGGATGGTTTTGACATCGCTTCGGGTGGCGAGCTGGAGAAGATCCAGGCCTCCGGGATCGATGCTTCACGGGTCAGCTTTGCGGGTCCTGGCAAACGCGACTGGGAACTGGAAGCCGCAATCAGGGCAAGCGTCACGCTCAATCTCGAGTCCGAAAGCGAGGCTGAGCGTGCGTTGGCAATTGGCAACCAGCTCGGGATCACTCCTCGGTTAGCTATCCGCGTGAACCCCGATTTCGATATGAAGGGCTCCGGCATGAAGATGGGCGGGGGGGCCAAACCCTTTGGTGTCGATGCCGAGCGGGTGCCCGAACTCGGGCGGAAGATCATCGCGGCCGGGGCTGAATGGAGGGGCCTGCATATCTACACAGGCAGCCAGGCGCTCTCGGCAGAAGCCATCATCGAGACGCAGGCCAATGTGCTGGAACTGGCCGACCGCATCGCAACCGATACTGGCCACCCATTGCCCAAGCTCAATATGGGCGGCGGATATGGCATTCCCTATTTCCATGGAGACGAACCGCTCGATATCGAAGCTATCGGCGCGGCATTGGAGGAGCGTTTTGGCGACCTTCCGGCAAGCCTCAAGGATTCCCATCTGTGTATCGAGCTGGGTCGCTATCTCGTTGGATTAGCTGGTGTTTACCTGTGCCGTGTTGTCGACCGCAAGGTCAGCCATGGGGAGACCTTCCTGGTCACGGATGGTGGGTTGCATCACCAGTTGGCGGCTTCGGGCAATTTCGGCACAGTCGTGCGCCGCAATTATCCGGCGGCCATTGCGACCCGCTTCGATGCTCCGCCGGAAGAGGTCCAGCACATCGTTGGATGCCTGTGCACCCCGCTCGACAAACTGTCGGACAAGGGATTTCTACCCCGCGCCGAGGTGGACGATATCGTCGCCATTTTCTGTGCCGGGGCATACGGGGCCAGCGCTTCGCCGGCACAATTCCTCGGCCAGGGTCCGGCCCAAGAAGTGCTGGTTTAGGTAACCGGGCGCTTAACCTTTACAAAGGCGCTGTCCCGTTTCGGGAACGCCCCTCACAAACCGGCCAAAGCTAACAAGATATTCACCTTTTTTGGCGAGAAACGCAGCCAAATCGCGGGGACCCGTCTGTCCGTAGTTCGGCGGATGGCAGGGTTCATGCACATGACCAAGGACGCGTTTCGATGTCTCAACCCCGGTTTCCCACCCTCATGGCTGGCAGCGCCATGGCGGCGCTCGCGCTCAGCGGCTGTGCCGCTGGCGGCGGCCAGCAGCTGCCGCCCGCCAATTTCGTGGCGCTGCAGGAAGGCCCGAGCCAGGAGTATGTGATCGGCCCGCTCGACGAGCTTTCCATCAATGTCTGGCGCAATCCCGAACTCAGCGCCGACAAGATCCAGGTTCGCCCCGATGGCCGCATCAGCATCCCGCTGGTGACTGACATGCCAGCGGTCGGCAAAACTCCGGCGATGCTGCAGGAAGACATCCGCCTGCACCTTTCCCAGTATATCGAACAGCCAATCGTCTCTGTGATCGTGACCAAGTTTGCCGGCACGTTCAGCCAGCAGGTCCGCGTAATCGGCGCAACCGAACAGCCAGCTGCCATCAACTATCGCGCCAACATGACCGTGCTCGATGCGATGATCGCAGTCGGCGGCCTGAGTGAGTTCGCTGCCGGCAACCGCGCCAAGCTGATCCGGCGAGACCAGCGCACCGGCAAGCAGACGGAGTATGCGCTGCGCCTCAGCGACCTCCTGAGGAAGGGTGACAGCCGCGCCAACGTGCTGCTCGCCCCCGGCGACGTCATCATCATCCCCGAGAGCGCATTCTGAAGGCGGCCTGACGTATGAACGAAGTCTTCGAAGAAGTCCGCGCGGCGCTCTATTCGGCATGGGCCAGGAAATGGCTCGTGCTCGGCGTTGCATGGGGTGTGTGCCTGGCCGGTTGGCTGGTCGTCGCGATGATCCCCAACAGCTATGAGTCCAAGGCCAAGATATTTGTCCAGCTCGACGATATCCTGACCAAGCAGACCGGCATCGCCGGCAGCGACAAGTCGGACATCCAGCGCGTGCGCCAGACGCTCGCCAGCGCCTCGACGCTGGAGAAGGTGATCCGCTCGACCAAGTTGGGTGAGGGCGTCAGCACTCCACAACAGATGGAGCGCGAGATTACCGGTCTCGCGACTGCGGTTTCCGTTAAGAGCGAGGAAGACAACCTCTTCGAAATCAACGCCAAGATCGGCAAGGGGCACTTCTCCGACGCCGAGAATGCGCGCCTGTCGCAGGAAGTCGTGCAGAAGCTGCTCGATATCTTCCGTGAGGAGAACATCGCCGGCAACCGCGGCGAAGTTGCCGATGCCGTGGCCGTGCTCGACCAGCAGCTGGAAGAGCGCGCCAAGGATCTCGAATCCGCTGAGGCTCGCCTTACCGCCTTCGAGGCCGAGCATCCCGAACTGGCCGGGGGTGCCAATGCCATTTCCAACCGTCTCAACCAGACCCGTACCGAACTGCGGGGCGTCGAGGCGGATATCGCTGCGGCGCAGAGTGCGCTTGCTGCGATCAATGGCCAGATTGCCGGAACGCCGGCCTCGCTGCCCGGTACGGCTGCAAGCGCAGGCGGTGCCGCCGGGGCCTATGCCCAGGCCCAGGCTCAGGTGGCGCAGCTGCGGGCTCGCGGGCTAACCAACAATCACCCGGACATGCAGGCCGCAATCAAGCAGATGGAATTGCTGCGCCAGCAGGCTCAGCGCGAAGGCGGCGGCGGTGCGGGCGGCATTCCCAACCCGGCCTATAGCTCGCTGATATCGATCAAGGCCGAACGGCAGGCCAATCTGCAGGCGCTGCTGGCTCGCAAGGCGGCGCTACAGGCCGATGTCTCGATGAGCCTCGCTGACCAGGCCAGCGAGCCGGCGCTTGCCGCCGAGGCTCAGCGCATCGGGCGCGACTACGAAGTGCTCAAGAAGAAATATGACGAGCTGCTGCAGGACCGCGAGGAACTGCAACTGCGCTCGAACCTCGAGACCGAACGCAGCTCGTTCCGTTTCGACATCATCGATGCCCCGGCATTGCCGCTCAAGCCCGCCGCTCCGAACCGGCCGATCCTGCTTTTCGGGGTGTTGCTGCTCGGCGTGGGTGCAGGCGTGGGAACAGCTTTCGCGATGTCGCAGCTCAAATCGACCTTCGCCACTACCAACGGGCTCGAGCGGGCGCTGGGCCTGCCGGTGCTGGGGGCGATTTCGACCAGCCTGACACCAGTCCAACGGACCGAAGAAGCGCGCCGTACGAAGATGTTCTTCGGTGGTGCTGCTGCGCTCGTCGGCGTGCTGGCGATCCTGCTGGTCGTCGAGTTCATCCAGGTCGGCAGCGTGGCCTGAGGAGAGGGATAATGACCGAACACAGCAAGATCCCGCTCCCCGGCAACGGCGAAGACGGTTCCAACAAGGAAGCATCGCTGCTGGAGAAAGCCAGCGGCGCTTTCGGGCTCGACAATTTCGGTGCGGCACCGATGCCCAAGCAGCTCGACGAAAGGCGCATGAAGCGCGCCAAGAAGGTCGAGCGCAAGGGTGCCCCGGCTGAAAGCGCTGAGGTCGAGGTCGAGCAGGCTGCACCCGAGCCGCAGCTGCCCGTGCCTGCAGCTTCAGCCCCTGCACCGGCTGTCATCGATGCAGCTCCGGTTGCACCCGTGTTCGAAGGCGAACATCACAAGGTCAATCGCCAGCACTTGCGCGACCAGGGACTGATCGATCCCGACGGCAAGGTCAGCGAGCTGCTGGAAGAATTCCGTATCGTGAAGCGCCAGCTGCTGAGCGCGGCCAAGACGCGCGGAACCGCCCAATCTCGCCGGATTCTCGTCAGCTCGCCGCATCCCGATGAGGGCAAGACCTTCTGTGCGGTCAATCTCGCCATCGCCATGGCGGCCGAGCGCGACATGGAAGTGCTGCTGGTCGATGCCGATATCGCCAAGCCATCTATCCTCTCGACGCTGGGCCTGCCCAAGGCATCCGGTTTCATGGATGCGCTCAGCCACGAAGAGGTGCCGGTGGAAGACCTGGTGCTGGGTACGGATATTCCGGGACTCTGGGTCCTGCCGGCGGGTCATGTGGACAAAAACGGCGCTGAGTATCTTTCCAGCGGGGCAACTGCCGAAGTGCTCGACCGCCTGACCGTGGGCGTGCCCAACCGCATCGTCATTTTCGACACGCCGCCTGCGCTTGCCGCATCGCCTGCGGCCGATCTTGCCAAGCATGTGGGCCAGGTCGTGCTGGTGGCGCGCGCAGACCAGACCGGGCGCAGCGCGCTGGAGGACGCCTGCCAGCTGCTGAGCGCCTGCGACGATATCAAGCTCCTGCTCAATGCAGCCAATTTCAGCCCGAGCGGTCGCCGCTTCGGAACCTACGGGTAAAGGGGGACGTCCGATGAAACGGGTCCATTATCTCAGCTCTATCGCAGCGATTGCGCTGGCCTTGCCAGCGGCTGCGCAAGCGCAGGTCTATGGCGGCGATGACGGCGTGACCGGCGGCGGTGACCGCACAACATCTTCGCGCGAAGACCGCGGTGAAGGCCGCCAGCGTCCGCGTATCGAGCCCTATCTTGAAGTCAGCCAAGTCGTACTGGCTGAGCTTTCCCCGGGCGACGATGTCGTGACCTATACGCAGGTCGCCGCCGGAGTGGATGCCAGCATCCAGGGCCGCAACAATGGCGGCTCGGTTTCGCTGCGGGTTGAACGCAACATCGGGTATGACGATGCGGATCTCGACACGACCACGGTTTCGGGTGTCGCGCGCGGCTATGCTTCTGTGGTTCCAAATGTCCTGACCGTGGAGGCGGGTGCACTCGCTGCCCGCACAACTGTAGACGGGGCAGGGGCCTCGCTCAACGGGGCGGAGGGCCTCAACAGCGGCAATGAAAGCCGCACTTACTCCGCCTATGCCGGGCCCAATGTTTCGACCCGCGTGGGCGTTCTCGATGTCAGTGCCAATTATCGCTTGGGCTATACCCGCGTGGAAGCGCCTGATGCCGTTGTGGTGACGCCGGGCACGGACCCTGTCGATGTGTTCGACGAAAGCGTCGTTCACAGCGCCAATGCCCGTGTCGGCCTGCGCCCTTACACCAACGCTGTCGGCGGTATTGGTGCCGCCGTCGGTGGTGGCTTCTACCAGGAAGATATCGACAATCTCGACCAGCGCGTGCGCGATGCCTATGTCCGCGCCGATGTAACCGTACCGGTCAGCCGCACGCTCGCCGTGGTTGGTGGGGTAGGCTACGAAGACGTTGAAGTGTCGAGCCGAGATGCGCTGATCGATGGCGCAACGGGCCTGCCGCAGATCGACAGCAACGGTCGCTTCGTCACCGATCCGAGTGCACCGCGCCGGATCGCTTTCGAAACTGACGGGTTGATCTGGGATGTCGGCGCGGTCTGGCGTCCGTCCAGCCGAACCGCTTTCGAGGGGCACTACGGTCGCCGCTACGACAGCGACACCTATTACGGCAGCTTCGCCTATGCGCCTAACAGCCGCAGCGCGCTCAATGTCTCGGTCTATGATGGGATTTCGGGCTTCGGCGGCTTGCTCAACAATGCGCTGGTCGCGCTGCCCACCAACTTCGAAGCCAGCCGCAATGCGGTGACAGGCGACATCAATGGTTGTGTCAGCTCGACGACGGGCGGCAGCTGCTTCGGCGGTGCGCTGGCCTCTGTCCGCAGCGCGGTGTTCCGCAGCCGAGGCTATTCGCTCAGCTATTCGGAAACCATGGGCCGGATGACGGCGGGCTTCGGTGTCGGCTACGATCGTCGCACCTTTATTGCCGCGCAGGGTACGGTGCTTGCCGCGGCGGACGGGTTGACCGAGGAAAGCCTGTACGGCGCGGTCTACCTCAGCGGCGACATCGGTCGCAGCGCCGGTTTCACTGTCAATGCCTATGCCAATTACCTGACCAGCGACTTTACTGATGGCGATGCGCTCGTGCTGGGTACTTCGGCTTCCTACAACCAGCGGCTGTACCAGGGCCTTTCGGCCCGGGCCGCGGTCTCGCTCGACTATCTCGACAGCGATGTCGTCGGCGAAGACCTCAAGACCGCGTCGGCCCTTGTCGGCCTGCGCTACGACTTCTGAGCCCGCGAAAGGACAAGCGATGTTCGATGATTTCTACGGCCTGACGGGGCGTCCCTTCCAGCTAACGCCGGACCCCGATTTCTATTTCGAGAGCGCGACGCACCGCAAGGCGCTGTCGTACCTTGGCTATGGCCTCGCGCAGGGTGAGGGCTTCATCGTCATCACCGGCGAGATCGGCTCGGGTAAATCGACCCTGGTCGCGCACCTGATGAAGAAGATCGACCCGGCGCAGATGACCGTCGGCCAGATCGTTACCAGCAATCTCGACGGCGAGGAGCTGGTGCATGTGGTGGCGCAGAGCTTCGGGCTGGAGATCGAAGGGCACGACAAGGCCAGCGCGCTGGGCGCGATCGAGGAATTCCTGCACGAGGAAGCCCGTGCCGGCCGCCGCTGCCTGCTGGTGGTCGACGAATCGCAGAACCTCAGCGTGGAAGCGCTCGAAGAGCTGCGGATGATGTCGAACTTCCAGCTCGGTTCGCACCCGCTGCTGCAACAGCTGCTGCTGGGCCAGCCGGAGTTCAAGGATGTGCTCGCCAATAGCGGCCAGCTGGAGCAGCTGCGCCAGCGCGTGATCGCCGCGCACCACCTGGGCCCAATGGAAACGGACGAGCTGCAGCCCTATATCGAGCACCGCCTCAGCTGCGTCGGCTGGGAAGGCAACCCGGCCTGGGACCAGCGCGTGTTCACGGAAATGTATGACGCAACCGGTGGCATTCCGCGCCGCGTCAACCAGGTCGCAACGCGCCTGCTGCTGCTGGGTGCAGTCGAGCAGCGCACCCGGATCGACAGCGCCATGCTGTCCTCCGTGCTCAAGGAAATGCAGAACGACAACACCTTCCCCGAGGCGGCACCCAAGCCGATGGAGAAGGTCGAGCGTGGCCCGGCTCCGGGTCCGATCAAGCACGCGGCTCTTGACCAGGCTGGCAAATTCGAAGCCATGCTGGCCGAACGCGATGCGCAGATCGCTGAGCTCAAGCAGGCGATTGCCAACCTTTCGCAAGGAGCAGGCAACGTCGAAGGCGGCATGCCGCAGGATTTCTACGCCCGGCTTGAAGCGCTCGAACGCAAGGTTTCCGAGCAGGAGCAGAGCGTGCGTCAGGTGCTGGCGATGATGATCGAGTGGATTGAAGGCCAGAACCGCAAGGCTGCCTGAACAGGAAGGAAGAGGTCGCGATGAACGCGCCCGTCATTACCAATGGCCTGTCGGTCGATGTCGAAGACTGGTTCCAGGTCGGCGCGTTCGAGAACGTGATCGATCGCGACGACTGGGACGGGATGTCTCTGCGCGTCGAAGACAATGTCCTGCGTATCCTCGACCTGTTCGACGCTGCCGATGTGAAGGCAACCTTCTTCACCCTCGGCTGGGTGGCGAAGAAGAACGGTCCGCTGATGCGCCGCATAGTCGAGCGCGGGCACGAACTCGCGAGCCACGGCTATGACCACGCCCGCGTCTTCACCTTCGACCGCAAGCAGTTCGCCGGCGATATCAAGCTGGCGCGGATGATCCTCGAGGACGCGGCCGGCGTGAAGATCACCGGCTATCGCGCGCCGAGTTTCTCGATCGATAGCCGCACGCCCTGGGCCTATATGGAGCTGGCCGAGCAGGGCTATGCCTATTCCTCCAGTGTCGCCCCGATCATGCATGACCACTACGGCTGGCCCGAAGCCCCGCGTTTCGCGTTCAAGCCGCTGCCGTGGGCCGACATTGTCGAGATTCCGGTCACCACCGCGATCCTTGGCGGCAAGCGTGTAGCCGCAGGCGGGGGCGGGTTCTTCCGCGTGTTGCCGTATGCATTCAGCCGTTGGGCGATCCGGCAGGTCAATCGCCGCGAACAGCGCCCGGCGGTGTTCTATTTCCACCCATGGGAAATCGACCCTGACCAACCACGCGTAGGCCATGCCCCGGTCAAGTCGCGGCTGCGCCATTACACAAATCTCGACAAGATGGCGGAGAAGCTAGGCGAGCTGGTGCACGAATTCGCCTGGGGTCGAATGGACTTGATCGCCGCCCGTGAAGCCAGCCGCGCAGAGGAACTTGCGGCATGAACGCACCTTTCGCCCTTTGCGAAGAGACTGTCGCGGTCGCGGACCTGCACGATCCGGGCGAGGCCGCGCGGATTGCCGATTTTGTTTATGTCGCAAATGGTTCGCCCTTCCACCTGCCGCGCTGGCTGCTGGCGGTGGAGCAAGGCACCGGGCAGCGCGCCACCGGGCTGGTGGCAGAGAAGGGCGGGCAGGTCACCGGCTGGTTGCCGCTGAGCGTCGTGCACTCGTTGCTGTTCCCGCGCGCGCTGGTCTCTAGCGGGTTCGCTGTTGAGGGCGGAGCGCTCGCGTTCTCCGACAAGACCGCCAAACGCCTGTGCCGTGCCGCGACCGAACTTGCGGTGCGCGAGAGCTGCGCTTCAGTGGAGTTGCGAGGCGGCAGTGTACCGGAAGGCTGGCAGGTCCAGTCCGATAGCCATTGCGGCTTTGCCGGGCTGCTGGCTGCCGACGACGAAGCCCAATTGGTTGCCATTCCGCGCAAGCAGCGCGCAGAAGTGCGCAAGGGGCTCGACAAGGACCTGCGCGTTACCATCGGCACGGCGGAAGGTGACCGTGCCGCGCACTACGCCTGCTATGCCGAAAGCGTCCGCAACCTCGGGACGCCGGTGTTCCCGCGCCAGCTGTTCGATGCCGTCCTCGATGCTTTTGGCGAGGAAGCCGATATCCTGACCGTCTGGGACGAGAGCCGCCCGGTGGCGAGCGTCCTGTCGCTGTACCACATGGGTGCGGTCATGCCCTATTGGGGTGGCGGGGTGTGGGATGCGCGTGCACTGCGCGCCAACGAGCTGATGTATTACAGGCTGATGTGCCATGCTCGCAGCAAGGGCTGCATCCGCTTCGACTTCGGCCGTTCCAAGACCGGGAGCGGCCCCTACAATTTCAAGAAGAACTGGGGTTTCGAGCCGGAACCGCTGACCTATGCCAGCTGGACCGCGCCCGGCCATGAAGGGCGCGATGTCGATCCGACCAGCGAAAGCTACCAGCGCAAGATCGCGCTGTGGAAGAAGCTGCCGGTTTCCGTCGCCAACACCATCGGTCCGGTGATCGCTCGCGGGCTTGCCTGATGGGCGAGATCCTGTTCCTCGGTCACCGCATCCCGTTCCCGCCGGACCGGGGCGACAAGATTCGCTCGCATCACCTGCTCAATGCACTGGTTGGCATGGCGCCCGTGCATGTCGGCACTTTCGGCGAAACCGATGCCGACATGGCTGCGGAAAGCGAGCTGGCGAAGGTCGCGGCGAGCCATTGTCTTGTCCGACGCACCAAGCCGCTGCCACTTGCCGGGTTGGAAGCGCTGGGTTCTGGCAAGCCCGTCAGCCTGACTGCCTTTGACAGCGCCGCGATGCGCGCATGGGTGAAAAGAGTGCTCGCAGAACGGCCGATCGACACCATCTTCGTTTTCTCCGGCCAGATGGGACAGTACGTGCCCGAGGGTTTCTCCGGGCGCGTTGTGGTCGACCTGTGCGATGTCGATAGCGCCAAGTTCGAAGCCTATGGCAAGTCCGGCAGCTTTCCGCGTTCGATCATCGACCGGCGCGAAGGAAAGGTGCTTGCGCGCGAGGAAGAGCGGCTGGCGCACAGGGCCGATGTGACACTGCTGATCAGCGAGAACGAAGCGGGGCTGTTCCAGTCGCGCCTCCGCGATCCTGCTGGCACGACCATCCGCGCGATCCGCAACGGCATCGATGCCGACCTGTTCGATCCCGCGAAGGTAGCTCCGCACCCTGAGCTGTTCACGGCGCAGGGGCCGCAGATCGTTTTCACTGGGCAAATGGATTACCAGCCCAACGTGGTCGCCGCCGAGCGAGCGATCCATACGATCCTGCCAGGCATTCGCGAACATCATCCGGATGCGATGTTCCATATCGTCGGGCGAGCCCCGGTGCAGAGGCTGCTCGATCAAAATGGAAAGGGCAATGTCCGCGTCTGGGGCGAAGTTCCCGATGTGAAACCATTCCTCGCTGCGGCGGACATCGTTATCGCCCCGCTGACCATCGCTCGCGGGATCCAGAACAAGGTACTGGAAGCCATGGCCATGGCGCGCCCGGTGCTGCTCTCCCCCGAGGCAGCAACAGGGATCGACGCTGCAGATGGCAGGCACTTCGCAGTTGCAGATGGTGACCAGATGATGGTCGGTCGTGCCCTGACCCTGCTCGAAGAGCGCGACAAGGCCGCCGCGATGGGCCGCGCCGCCCGCGACTATGTGCTCGCACATCAGAGCTGGTCGGCGATGCTGGCCCCGTTGGCGGATATTGTCAGTCCGAAGGGGGCAGCGCGCGATGCCGCCTGAGGCTATTCTCGACACCCATGGCATCGGGACCATGCGCAAGCGGATCGCACCGGCGTGGCGCCAGCCCTTGGCGCGATTGGCGACGCTGTGGGCAGCGATCCTGCTGGTGACGGTCCGCGACTGGATCGCAATGGCGGACCAGTGGTGGAATATCTCCACCTATAACCATGTGCTGCTGGTCCCGCCCATTGTCGCCGGGATCGTGTGGATCCGGCGTGAGGAGCTGGCCAAGCTCGCTCCCCGGGCCTGGTGGCCGGGGCTCTTGGCGCTGGGCGGGGCGCTGTTCCTGTGGTTCCTCGGCACGATTGGAGAGGTCAATACCTTCAGCCAGCTGGGCGCGGTGGCTGCCCTGCAGGGAGCGGTGCTGACGCTGCTGGGGCCGCGGGTCGCTTTCGCCCTGCTGTTTCCGCTTGGCTACATGCTGTTCCTCGTGCCATTCGGCGACGAACTGGTCCCGGCGCTGCAGATGATCACGGCCGAGATCACCATCGCCCTGACCCACTGGAGCGGGATCCAGGCCGAGATCGAGGGTGTCTTCATCGATACCCCTGCCGGCCTGTTCGAAGTGGCGGAGGCGTGTTCCGGCGTGAAATTCCTCATCGCCATGATCGCGCTGGGGGTGCTGGTGGCGCAGACATGCTTCCACAGCTGGAAACGGAGGATCATATTCCTCGCAGTGTGTGTGGCCGTGCCGATCATCGCCAATGGCATCCGCGCATGGGGGACGATCTATATCGCCCAGTCGCAGGGCATCGAATTCGCCGCCGGGTTCGATCATATCTTCTACGGTTGGGTCTTCTTCGCCATCGTCATTGCCATTGTGTTGGGCGGGGCGTGGCGCTGGTTCGACCGCAATCCGGAGGATCCGGGCATCGACGGTGAGGCGATTTCCGCCATGCCTGCCTTCGCACCCGTGGAGCGCTTCGCGATTTGCCCGCGCCGGGCCATGATGGGCAGCGCTGCGCTGATCATGCTGTTGGCCATCTGGGCCATGCTTGCCGGTCGACTTGCGGCGAATGTCCCTGCCGAGATCGCCTTGCCAGCGGTTGAGGGCTGGGAGTTGACGGAAGTGCAATCCGAACTGGCATGGGAGCCCCGCGCGAGCGGCGCCGATCACCGTCTGCTGGGTAGCTACAGCAATGCGGCAGGGCAGCAGGTCGACGTCTTCCTTGCTCTCTACGCTGCGCAAGGCCCGGGGCGCGAGCCGAGCGCACCCAACGAAGGCGCGCTCGTGCCCGATACGCCGTGGCGCTGGATGAACGGCGGCGAGGGGGTCGATAGCGCCAGGGTCGACCATCTCTATGCGCTCGGCCGGATCAAGCGCACGGCGGAGACGCGTTATCGGCAAGGCGACATGCTGAGTGGCAGCGCCACCGATCTGAAGCTGGCGACCATTGGCGACCGGTTGCTGTTGCGCGCTGAGCCGACCACCATGCTGATCCTTTCCGCCGTCGAGCGGCCCGACCAGCAGCCCGATGGCGCGATCGCCTCGTTCCGCCATTCCACAGGGCCCCTCGGGCCGTGGATAGACCGCATCGTCCAAAGCAAGTAGGCGCAGCACCATGTGCGGGATTGCCGGTATCTTCCATTGCGGGACGCCCAAGCCGGTCGATCCGCGCCGCGTCGAGCGGATGACCGATGCCATGCTGCATCGCGGCCCCGATGGCGGCGATGTGTGGGTCGACCACGGAGTCGGGCTGGGACATCGCAGGCTGTCGATCATCGACATTGAAGGTTCGCCGCAGCCAATGCATTCGAGCGACGGGCGGTCTGTGCTGATCTTCAATGGCGAGATCTACAATTTCCGCGAGTTGCGCCGCGAACTTCGGGACCTCGGGGCGAAGTTCCACACCGATGGCGATAGCGAGGCGATCCTCGCCGCGTGGCAACAATGGGGCCCGGATTGCTTGACGAAACTCGACGGCATGTTCGCTTTCGCGATCTATGACCGGGCGGAGAAGTGCCTGTTCCTCGCTCGCGACCGGTTCGGGGTGAAGCCGCTGTTCATGGCGCACCTCAGCGACGGTAGCGTGGCCTTCGCCTCGGAGTTGAAGGGCCTCCTGGCACACCCGTTGCTGCGGCGCGAAGTCAATCCGCAGGCGATCGAGGACTATTTGACCTGGGGCAATGTCCCCGATCACACCTCGATCCTAAAAGGTGTCGAGAAGCTGTCGGCAGGCCACTATCGCTTGCTCCGGCACGACCAGCCACCCGCTGCGCCGGTGCGATGGTGGGACATCGACTTCAGCCAGCGTCACAAGGGAAAGACCGCCGATCTTTCCGCCCAATTGTTGCACCTGCTCCGCGAAGGTGTGGAGAGCCGCATGGTGGCCGATGTGCCGCTGGGGGCCTTCCTGTCGGGCGGGGTCGATAGCTCCAGCGTCGTCGCGCTGATGGCGGAAGCCAGCCGCGAGCCGGTCAGGACCTGCTCGATCGGCTTCGATGTCGCTGCGCTCGACGAGACTTCCTACGCCCGCCGGATCGCCGAGCAGTTTGGCACCGACCACCACGAGCGGATCGTCGATCCGAACGATTTCGGCGCGGTCGACCTGCTGGCGGGGATGTTCGATGAGCCCTTCGCCGATGCCTCTGCGCTGCCGACCTGGCGGGTATGCCAGCTGGCGCGCGAGACAGTGACAGTGGCCCTGTCTGGGGACGGAGCGGACGAGGCATTCGCCGGCTATCGCCGGCAGGTGTTCCATGCCCGCGAGGAGCAGGTCCGCTCGATTTTCCCGCAGTCGCTGCGCCGTCCGATCTTCGGGACCCTTGGCAGGGTCTGGCCAAAGGCAGACTGGGCGCCACAGCCCCTGCGGGCCAAATCGACCTTCCAATCGCTGGGTGCCGCGGGCGAGGAGGGCTATGCGCGCGCCTTGTCTGTTACGCCACCAGAGCTTCGCGAGCAGCTCTATACCGATGCCATGGCAAAGGAACTCGGGGGCTACCAGGCAGAGCGGCCCCTGATGGAGCTGATGCGTTCGGCTCCGGCACGCTCGGGGCTCGACCGGGCGCAATATGTCGACCTCAAATTCTGGTTGCCGGGCGATATTCTGACCAAGGTCGACCGTACCAGCATGGCGGTCAGCCTCGAAGCGCGCGAACCTCTGCTGGATCATCGCTTGATCGAATTCGCAGCGGGATTGCCCCATTCGGCACGGATCAGGGGACGACAGGGAAAGTGGCTTTTGAAGCACACTATGGAGCGAATGTTGCCCCATGACGTGCTGTACCGGCCCAAGCAGGGGTTTGTGACCCCGATTGCAGAATGGCTGCGCGGCCCGCTTCAGTCAGAGGCGCTAGGTGTCGCAACCAGTGGTGTTCTGGGTGAAACCGGATGGTTCTCAACTTCAGCCCTGAAGTTATTGGCAAATCAACACATTTCCGGTCGAAGCGATCATTCGAGGCTGCTTTGGCAACTGATCATGCTCGATCGATCGCTGCGAAAGCTCGGCATTTCAGCCTGACTCGGTTGGCCCGAAACGGGACTCGTCTCAACGCACATTTCAATAAATTGTTTGCAACGGCGAGTCCGGATACTTTACATTCTCCCAAGGGACAGGAACTTGCGCAAAAGCGTGAGGAAAGTTTCGGGGGGTCGAATGGACCGCGTAGGAACTGAATTCGAGGACAGCGTAACCAGCGCGCACGGGGGGTCGCATTCTCATGCCGCAGCAGATGGAGGCTATGGCATGGCCAGTCTGGCGATGGGGCATCCGGGAATCCCGGCTCACTTGCTCCAGTTGAATGAACTCGACGTACTTTACCAACCTGAACATGAGGCCCTGTGGACCTTCATGCGGCCGGATGGCCGACCCAGCTTCACCCCACCTATGCTGGGGGATTTCGAGGACTGGCAAAGACTTATCGGCGAAAGTTTCGGTCCGGACCAGGTTCCGCTCAAATATCTCATTCTCGGTAGTCGTGCTCCGGGCGTGTTCTGCTATGGCGGGGACCTGGCGCTGTTTCGCCAATTGATCCTTGACCACAATCGCGACGGGTTGGTCCGCTATGGCCACCGCTGCTGCCAGATCCTGCACCGCAACATTAACACGCTCAACCTGCCGATCCTGACGATTGGCCTGGTCGAAGGCGCGGCGCTGGGCGGCGGGTTCGAGGCACTGCTGTCTTTCGACTATATCATTGCCGAGCGCAGCGCGACCTTCGGCCTGCCGGAGATCATGTTCGGCCTGTTTCCAGGCATGGGGGCGCATGCATTGCTCAGTCGCAAGCTGGGGAGTGCGATGGCCGACCGTATCATCGTCTCCAACGAGACCTACAGTGCGCAAGACATGTTCGATCTCGGGATCGTGCACCATGTGGCGGAAGACGGTGAAGGTCTCGATGCCACGCGTGAGTTCATCCGCAGGTCCGACCGTCGCCATTCCGGGCTCGTAGCCGCCCGTCGTGCGACCAAGGTCTCGTGGGCACTGGAGCTGTCGGAACTGACCCGGATCACGGAGATTTGGGCCGATGCGGCACTGTCGCTGAGCGAGCAGGATCTCAAACTGATGGAGCGGCTTGCCTCGGCGCAGGAGCGCGGAGCACGCAAGGCGGCCTGACGCTAACCGGAACTTTCTGCTTCGCCGTGGCCCAGCGCCATGTACTCGGGGCTGCGCATTTCCATCAGCCGGCTGGCGGTACGCTCGAACTCGAAGCTGCCGTCGCCGGCCTGGTAAAGGGCATCGGGTTCAGCCGCGGCAGTCGCGAACAGCTTCACCCGATATTCGTAGAGCGCATCGATCAGCGTGACGAAGCGCGCCGCCTCGTTTCGCTCTTGCGGCCCCATCACCGGGATGCCGACGACGATAACCGTGTGATAGGCGCGGGCTATGGCCAGATAATCCGGCGCGCCGCGCGCTTCGCGGCATAGCCGGCTGAAGCTGAACACGGCGACACCCTTCAGGCTCTTGGGCACATGCAACAATCGCCCGCCACCAACGTCGAGCTCGCTGTTGGGGACGTGATCGGCATCCTCGGGTTTGTAATCGGTCAGGCGAAAGAAGGCTTCGCGTACTTGCGCCGTGGCAGCATCGCCCAGTGGGGTGTGCCAGGTGCCAAGATCCCCCAAGCGATCCATCCGGTAATCGGTCGGGCCGTTTAGCGGCAACACATCGAGCCTTGTCTCGATCAGGTCGATAAAGGGCAGGAAATGCTCACGGTTGAGTCCGTCCTTGTAGAGGTCGTGAGGAGGGCGGTTGCTGGTGGTCACCACCACGACGCCTTCATCGACGATCAGCGCGCGGAACAGTCGGCTCATGATCATCGCGTCGGCGGAATTGTTGACCACCATCTCGTCAAAGGCAAGACAGCGCACGTCTGCGGCCAGCTGTCCTGCGACGGGCGGAATCGGATCGCCGGTTTCGCTCTTGCGGGCCTCGCGCAGGCGGGCGTGCACCTCCTGCATGAAGGCGTGGAAGTGCGCCCGACGCTTGCGGCTGATGGCGAGCGTTTCGTGAAACAGATCCATCAGCATCGATTTGCCGCGCCCGACACCGCCCCACATGTAGACGCCCTTGGGCGCTTCCGGCTTGCCCTTGAGCGCGCGCCACAGGATCGATCCGCGCTTCGGCGTTGCTTCCAGTTCCTGTTGCAGGCGTTCGAGCCGTTCAGCGATTGCCGCTTGTTCCGCATCGGGCTTGAGCTCGCCGACTTCGACCAATTGGCGATAACGCGCGAGGACGCCGCTCACCCTTCGGTCGGCCCCGACTTGAGGCCCGGCAGGTCGCGCGGGGGCAGCTTGCGGATGATCCCGCTATAAGCACAGACGCAGGTTTCGTCCTGCACGACCTCGCCGCGTACGAACACCAGCTTGCCCGTCTCGCGCATGATCTCCGTCACCGCATCGAGCGGTTTCTTGGGGTCGCCCCCGGCAAGGAACTGAGTCGAAAGCTCGAGCGTCACCGATGGCCCGGCGTTGCCGCTGCCGACCACATGCATGGTAGTGAACAGCGAGATGTCGATGAGTGCCAGGCTTACCGCGCCATGGATGATGCCCTGCAGGTTCTCATGCCGCCGCTCCGGGAACATCCGCAGACGGCATTTGTCGCCTTCGCGGCGAGTGATGAGCTTGCCCATCACCGCGCCATTGAACAGCGTATCGTCCTTGAGGTTCCAGTGCTTCCAGCCGGGGTTATCGGGATCCGGCCCGTGCTGGAAAATCTCTTCCGGCAGCGCCATCAGATCGCGCGTTCGGCCATCATCTTCTTGGTTTCGGCGATTGCCTTGGCCGGGCTCAGGCCCTTGGGGCAGACATTCGCACAATTCATGATGGTGTGGCAGCGATAGAGGCGGAAGGGGTCTTCCAACTGGTCGAGCCGCTCGCCGGTCATCTCGTCGCGGCTGTCGGCCAGCCAGCGATAGGCCTGCAGCAGGATCGCCGGGCCAAGGAACTTGTCGCTGTTCCACCAGTAGCTCGGGCACGAAGTCGAGCAGCAGGCGCACAGGATGCACTCGTAGAGGCCATCGAGCTTCTCGCGCTGTTCGGGCGATTGCAGGCGTTCCTTGCCCGACGGGGTCGGGGTGACAGTCTGCAGCCACGGACGGATCGAAGCATACTGAGCGTAGAAATGCGTGAAGTCCGGCACCAGGTCCTTGACCACTTCCATATGGGGAAGGGGAGTGATCCGCACTTCGCCCTTGAGGTCTTCGATCGAGGTCGTGCAGGCGAGCCCGTTCTTGCCGTTCATGTTCATCGCGCAGGAGCCACAGATCCCCTCGCGGCAGGAACGGCGGAAGGTCAGCGTCGGGTCGATATCGTTCTTGATCTTGAACAGTGCATCGAGGACCATCGGGCCGCAGTCGTCGAGATCGACCTCAAAGGTATCATAGCGTGGGTTCTCGCCGCTGTCGGGATCGTAGCGGTAGATCTTGAACTTCTTGATGCGCGACCCGCCTTCAACCTTATGCTCGCGGGTCTTGCCCGTGATCTTCGAGTTCTTGGGGAGAGTGAAGGTCGCCATGGTGATCTACTGTCCTGCGTTTCGTGTTGCGGCCTATCTAGCGGATATGCCGCGATGCACAAGGTGGCCAAAAGCCCGGATTGTGGCCAATTTTGCAGGCCCGACCCGGAGACATGGACCGCATGTTACACAGTCCAGGTGCGAAAAATGCCGAACCGGGAGGCGCGGCAGGAACGGTGCGAGCATTCGGGGAACCTGTGAGCCATGCCGAGGGTCTATCGGGTATGGCCAATGTAGGACAGAACTTCGAGCGGGCAGCGATTTTCGGCGCCAGTGGCGGCATTGGCCGGGCACTGGTCGAGGAGCTGGCAGCGCGCGGCGTGGAGACGATCCATGCCGGCTCGCGCCGGGGCGAAACACGTCTCGGCCCCGGCATCATTCCGTTACGCTTCGACTATGATGATCCCGCCAGCCTCTCCGCAGCTGCCAAGGCCTTCTCCGACGATCCGCCGCAACTCGTCATTGTCGCCACGGGAGTGTTGACTCTGGATGATGGGACCGGGCCCGAGCGCAGCTACAAGCAGCTGGATGGGGAGACGATGGCGCGGGTGCTGCATCTCAACACCATCGGTCCCGCGATTGTTGCCAAGCACATGCTGCCCTTGTTCCCGCGCGACCGGCGTGCCGTGTTCGCGGCGCTGTCGGCCCGGGTCGGCTCGATCGGCGACAATGGCATCGGCGGCTGGCACAGCTATCGCGCATCCAAGGCTGCTCTCAACATGCTGGTCAGGAACTTCGCTATCGAGCTTGGCCGTACGCACAAGCAGGCTGTGGCGGTGTCCTTGCATCCCGGTACTGTCGACACCGCGCTGTCCGCGCCGTTCCAGTCGAACCTTCCCGCAGGCCAACTAACCGATCCGGCCGAGGCCGCGCGCAACCTGCTCGCTGTCATCGACGGATTGGGGCCTGAAGACAGCGGCCACCAGTTCGACTGGGAAGGTCAACGCGTGCCCGACTAAGTCAGGCGGGCCAGATCAGGAAGGCGACGTCCAGCTTTCCGGCACCTGTTTTCGCTTGGGCAGCAATGCCTCACACACGCTGTAGGTGCGTTCATTGTCGACATCGATCGCCAGCGCCCCATCATCGAAGAAAGTTGCCTCGATGGCCAGGCCAAAGCGCTTGCTGATGCGCTTCATGGCGCCCCTGGCATCGACCAGCTTGAGACCCATCAGCAGGATATTGAACAAGCCGAAAGCGCGGATCATGCGGTCGCGATTGGCCTGGAACTGGCCGCCTTCGCGAAAGATCTCCGCGGCTCCGAATGCGCGGCGGCTGGCGATGCCGTAAATGTTGCAATTGGCATAGCCGCTATCCCGGAACTGGTAGAAGTTACGCTGGCCCTCCGAATGTGCGGCTTTGACATCCGCCTCCCGCGCCAGCGCCAGCGTGGCATCGGCGTGGCGGATGGTTTCGCGAACCTGCTCGAAGCCTTCTGCGCTGAGCAGGACATTGTCGGCTGTGGTGATGATGAAGGGGCCCTCGTCATCGCCGACGGCCGCCATGACGCTGTCGACGATACCGGTATGCGAATCAACGAAACGGATGGGAGTGCGCCCGGCATAAGGTGCCAGCAACGGCTCGACCACCGCCTGGGCATCCGGCTCGATGGAAATGCGGATTTCCGCGAGATCGGGACGTTCAGTGACGACGTCGAGCACCCATTCGATCAGCGGGCGTCCGCAAATCGGCGCGACGCACTTGTGCGAAACGCCAGCCCGTTCGGCGAGCGGGTTGACGACGCCGGCGCGCTGGGCGGCAAGGATGATGACGGTAGTGGGGTTCTGGCTCATGCCAGCCCCCATAGCCGTGCTCGCATCATGCAATCAACGCGTTGCGACGCCAGCTTTCCGCCAACAATGTTTCCAGCAGGTCGGCGTGGCTGAACCCGGCATAGCTCGCCGCCTTCGCCATGACCTTTTCCGACCACAAATTGCAGTTGAGGTTGATCTCGATGAAATTGATGTCGCCGGTCTTGAGGTCGACCCGGAATTCGATCCTTCCATAGTCGAACGGCACGAATTCGCGTGCGACCTTTTTCGCCATTTCGGTGATCTTCGGCGCGAAATCGGCATGGTCGAAGGTCTTGAGCGCGGCCTTCTCGGTGTTCTGTACCAGGTCGCGCTTCTCGTAATAGGTCCACAGCTTCTGAGTGTTTTCGCGCTCGTACCACAGCATCGGCAGGGCGACGGGTTCGCTGTCGATGGTGATGAACGCACATTGCACGTCGTACCCATCGAGATAGGGCTCGACGATGGCGTCATGCCCCTGGCCGTGGATGTCGGCGATTGCATTGGTCACGCCGTTCCAGTCGAAGGCATCGGAAATGCCCCAGCTGGCGGAAGATGCGTTGGGCTTGATGACCCAGCGGCCATCGGGCGAGGGGGGCAGGTCCGCTTCGAGCACCGGTGCGCCGCGACGATAGCAGAACCACGGTGCGGTCGGCACGCCGGCATGGGTGCAGACGAGCTTGGAGACCGACTTGTCATCGCCGAGCCCTCGCAGGAACGGCATCGCGCCGAGATACGGAATGCGGTGCATGTTGCACAGGATCGGGATCAGCATCTCGCTGTTCACGAAGCCGCCGCGGTTGAGCAGCGGGAACACGAAATCGACATCCGGGCGGGTAAACAGCACATCGTACTTGTCAGCAAAGGTCAGGTTGAGGCCAAGCCCTTCGAGCGTAGTGCGCACTTCGTGGTGGTAGATGGCATGGTTGCCATCTTCGGGGTGCATGCCCCCGCCCCAAAGCGCGTGTTTGGCCATGAACAACAAGCGGACGCGGTCCTTGTCCTGTTGCGGAATGCGAAGTGGCTTGATCTCAGTCATCTGGCGAACCGTTCCTTGTCGTGGGCGAACCCTGTGCGGCGACGCGATTACAACCATGCGGGCAGCTTCGAAAGCGCTAAACGTCCATTTGGGACTAAAGCCCGGCTTTCTTCGCGGTTTCGAGAATGGCTGCGGCAAATCCGTGCGGATCGTCTTCCTGGATGAAATGGTGGCCGCTCAACGTGCGATGCAGGTCGTTGTTGCGTGCACCTGGCACGCGCTCGCGGAATTGGGCATCGCCGCCGCGCGTGATCGGGTCCTGGTCGGAAAAGCAACAGGTGAAGGGCTTGTCGAAGCGCTCCAGCACTTCCCATGCCGCGAGTTGGTCGGGTACGGCCACATTCTCGCCAAGCGGCACAAGTGACGGGAATATGCGAGCCCCGGCCTTGCTGGCGCGGCTGTGAAAAGGCGCATCGTAGGCCGCAACTTCGGCCTTGCTCAACTCCCGCGTTGTGGCGCGCTGGAGGATCTTTCCGATCGGGAAAACCGGGCTCCATTTCGAGAAGTTCCGCCACTTGGCAAAGGCGGGTGGTGCCTCCTGCCCAGCCGGGAGCCCACCGTTGGACAGGACCACGGCAGCAAAGCGTTCCGGCATGGCTGCAACCAGTCGTAAACCGACCAGCGAACCCCAGTCCTGACAAGCAAGCACGATGTCCTGCAAGTCCATTGCTTCGACCCATTCGCGCATCCATGCCACATGCCCGGCATAGCTGTAGTCGCTCTTGCGCGAGAGCTTGTCCGATTTGCCAAAGCCGACGAGGTCCGGCGCGACAGCGCGGTACCCGGCCTCGACCACTTGCGGGATCATGAAGCGATAGAGGAAGCTCCAGCTGGGTTCGCCGTGCAGCATCAGCACGGGACTGCCATCGCGCGGTCCTTCGTCGATATAATGGAGCCTGATGCCATCTGTAAGTTCATGATAGTGCGGCGCGAAAGGGTAATCAGGCAAGTTGGCGAAACGTTCTTCCGGAGTGCGGATAATTGTTGGCATGCTGTCTCTCCCAATTGCCAAATAAATCTGGCACAATAACAGTCAGTATTGAAGGGAGATCGATACATGAGCTTGGGTGAATGGTGGGGCCGCCATGGGGTGCCGCGCGTAATAAAGTTCGCTTGCGGCATGCCGGCGATCATGAAGCGGCGCTCGCGGATCGTACCACTTGCCAACGGTCATGTGTTCGAATTGGGATGCGGCGGAGGAATCAACCAGCAGTTCTACAATCCCGATGCCATCGACAGCTATGCTGGCATCGATCCCGATCCCACGCTGCTCGAATATGCTCGCGCCGAAGCGCAGAAGAAGGGCTGGAACGTCGATATCCGATCAGGAATCGGCGAAGACATCCCGTTTGACGACAACAGTTTTGACACCGTGGTGTGCACCTACACCATGTGCTCGGTGCAGGATCAGGCGCAGGTGATCAGGGAAATGCGCCGCATCCTCAAACCGGGCGGCAAGTTGCTTTTCCTCGAACATGGCCGGGCCCCCGATGCCGATGTCGCGCGGTTCCAGGAGCGGATCGAGCCTTATTGGAAGCCATTTGCCGGTGGCTGTCACCTGACCCGGCCGGTGACCGAAGCGGTCAGGGCAGGGGGCTTCGTGGTCGAACCCATGGGTGCGACTTACCTGCCGAAAACACCCAAGTCGCTTGGCTGGAACGAATGGGGCATGGGGATCAAGGCAGGAGGCTGATCAGCGGTTGCGCCTGTCCCAGGCCTCGATCCCGTCCTTCTCGATAAGATCGATGAGGAATTCCGCGAACCAGTTGCCCGGATCAAGCTCCAGAGTTTGCTTCAGATAGCGGTCGATGGTCGCCCGGTTCTTGGCCGCTTTGCCGCCACGCAGGATGGCATAGGCAAACTGCGCGCAACCCAATGCCAGTCCCCGTTCGCAAGCGGTCCGATACAGCCCGGCGGCCTGCCGCTTGTCCGGCTTGATTTCCGAGCCGCGATAGGCCGGGGCGGCACCGAAGTACTCGCGAGGTGAGAACATGGGGCATGCGAGACTGGATGCATCGTTGCAGGCCATGGCATAGAGCGCATTGCTTTTCACCAGGTCCTTCCCGATGCCGTAGCCGGCGCGATAATGGAAGCCGAGGTTCTGGCAGCTCTGGACATCCGTCAGGCTGCAGCCGCGCGCCAGCCAGCGGTTGGCCGTGGCCCCATCATCTTCGATCACAAATTCGTCATGGATGTCATACAGGCCAGCCAACATGAAGCAGGCTGGCCCCGCCTGTTGTTTGTCGATCAGGCACGCCCTGGTCAGGTAATCGACCGCCTTTCCAGCGTCTTTTCCGGTGTCCTTACCATCGCGATAGGCCATCCCGATCCGCGCACAGGAACCGACACTATCGAGCGCGCACCCCCTCTCGAAATAGGATAGGCGCGTTTCGCCCTCAGCCTTGTTGCCGAGGTTGAAACAGGAATCGCCGAAGCCTCCTGTACAGGCCTGTTCGAACAACTGCTTGGCTCGTTCGGCATCGGCTGGGACACCTTCGCCGTCACGATAGACGACCGCCACTTCATGACACGCGGCTGGATTGCCTGCATCGCAGGCCCCCTGCCACAGGACGCGCGCCGTTTCCCAATCGCCAGCCTTGTAGGCAGCGATCGCATCGGGCACCTCCTCGCCGGCCGACGCAAGCAAAGCGGTCGGCACGGCGAATGTCGCAAGAATTGGCAGCAGTAGTCGCGTCAATCGGCCCACGATGGAGCCCTATTCACCAAAAGTTCGCTGCCACCAGCCGCGGCGAGGAGTGCCATCGGTGTCTTCTCCGGATGCATCTCCAGGAGACGAACCAACTCCCGCTGCGTCATTGGCGGGTGCCGGGGCCGGTGTCGGAGCGGCTTCATCGGCAGCCGGTTCAGCATCGGCCTTCTTGCGACGGGTGCGCTTCGGCTTGGCCGGGGCTTCCTCTGTCGGAGCGTCGCTTGCGGCCTCTTCAGCAGGAGCTTCCTCAGCCTTCTTCTTGCGCGGAGCGCGACGCTTTGGCTTTTCTTCCTTGGCCTCTTCAGCGGGGGCTTCCTCAGCAGGCACGTCTTCAGCAGGTGCTTCCTCGGCCTTCTTTTTGCGCGGAGCCCGACGCTTCTTCGGTTTCTCTTCGGCTACCTCTTCCTTGGCCGAGACCGGTTCCTCGGTGTGTTCGGCTTCGGAAGCCTCCTCTACGGTGTCTTCGGTATCGCTTTCGCCAGTATCATCGCCAGTATCATCACCGGCTCCGCGACCGCGGCCACCGCGCCGGCGACCCCCACGACGGCGGCGCTTCTTCGGCTTGTCCTCGGAATCGTCGTCGGACGCCTCTTCGTCATCCGAGCTGTCTTCCAGGTCTTCGTCGCTATCGTCGGACTGTTCCTGACGTTTCTTGTTGCGACCACGGCCACCGCGGCGGCGGCGACGGCGCTTCTTGGGCTTGTCCTCGCTATCCTCGGTATCGTCGTCTTCGTCGTCCGCATCGTCAGTGAAATCATCGTCATCCTCGTCGTCGTCGACGATTGGATCGAATTTGGGCGCCTGTGAGGGGCGAGGGCCAGAGCTGCTTACGCTCATCTTGGCACCTTCATCTTCGCCCTCGGGGATAACTTCGACGCTCACGCCGTAACGATCTTCGATCTCCTGCAGGTCCCCGCGCTTGGCGTTGAGCAGGTAGATCGCTGCTTCGGTGCTGGCTCGCAGGGTGATGATCGTTCCCTTGCCCTTGGCTGCTTCGTCCTCGATCAGGCGCAGGGCCGAGAGGCCGGCGCTGGATGCTGTGCGGACGAGGCCGGTGCCATCGCAATGCGGGCAATCGCGGGTTGTCGCTTCGAGCACACCGGTGCGCAGGCGCTGGCGGCTCATTTCCATCAGGCCGAAGCCCGAGATGCGGCCCACCTGGATCCGCGCGCGGTCATTCTTGAGCGCGTCCTTCATGGCGCGCTCAACCTTACGGACGTTGTTGTTGTACTCCATGTCGATGAAGTCGATCACGACGAGGCCGGCCATATCGCGAAGGCGCAGCTGGCGGGCGATTTCCTTGGCCGCTTCCAGGTTGGTCGCAAGCGCGGTCTGCTCGATCCCGTGTTCCTTGGTCGAACGGCCGGAGTTGATGTCGATCGAGACCAGTGCTTCGGTGGGGTTGATCACCAGGTAGCCGCCCGACTTGAGCTGGACGACCGGGTCGTACATCGCCCGCAGCTGGTCTTCCGCGCCATAACGCTGGAACAGTGGCATGGGGTCGGAATAAGGCTTCACCCGGCGCGCGTGGCTGGGCATCAGCAGTTTCATGAAGGCCTTGGCCGACTTGTAGCCTTCCTCGCCTTCAACCACCACTTCCTCGATCTCGCGATTGTAGATGTCGCGGATGGCGCGTTTGATCAGGTCGCTATCCGAATGGATCAACGTGGGCGCGCTGGAAGACAGCGTCTTTTCGCGAATCTCGTCCCACAGCCGGGCGAGGTAATCGAAGTCGCGCTTGATCTCGGTCTTGTTGCGCTGGAGCCCCGCCGTGCGGACGATCAGGCCCATGCTACGCGGCAGGCTGAGATCGCTGACGATCTGTTTGAGCCGCTTGCGGTCGCCGGCGCTGGAAATCTTGCGCGAGATGCCGCCGCCGTGGCTGCTGTTCGGCATCAGCACAGTGTAGCGACCGGCAAGGCTGAGATAGGTGGTGAGGGCGGCACCCTTGTTGCCGCGCTCTTCCTTGACAACCTGCACCAGCATTACCTGGCGGCGCTGGATGACATCCTGGATCTTGTAGCGGCGACGCAATGCCTGGCGCTTGGCTCGCGCTTCATCGACGGCCTTGGCGCGGGCTTTGCCGCCCTTGCCCTGCCGTCGACCGCGCCCACGGCGGCCGCGTTGCCTGCCGTTGTCGTCATCCGAGGCTTCGTTCTCGTCCGATTCGCCGTCCTCGTCTTCGCTGTCGTCTTCGTCGCTATCGTCGTCGCCTTCTACCTGGCCTTCCTCGATGGTAGCGACCTTGTCCTTTTCCGATGTGTCGATTTCCTCAAGCCCGTCTTCGGCCAGGTCCTCGACCAGCGCCTCGGCGCTTTCCTCGTCTTCGGCGTCGTACTCGTCACCGGGAATTTCGCCGCGCTCTTCCTCTTCGGCGCGCAGGCGAGCCTCTTCCTCGGCTGCCTCGGCCTCTTCCGCCAGCAGCGCTTCGCGGTCGGACTGCGGGATCTGGTAATAATCGGGGTGGATTTCGCTGAAGGCCAGGAAACCATGGCGATTGCCGCCGAAATCGACGAACGCTGCCTGCAGCGACGGTTCGACCCGTGTTACCTTGGCGAGATAGATGTTGCCTTTGATCTGCTTGTGTTCGGCAGATTCGAAATCGAATTCCTCAATCCGGTTGCCCTTGAGCACCGCCACCCGGGTTTCTTCCTGGTGGCGCGCATCGATAAGCATGCGCGTAGCCATTGAATTGTCTCCATGCGCGAACGGGGACGGCCTCGGGCCGCAATCCCTCGCGCAGATATGTGTGGGAACCGCCGGTGGATTGGCCACGGGCGGAATGGATAGACCGGCCCGGAAGCGCACAAGGCTTCGGGGCGCGGGATGCTGTGTCTACGCCAAGGAGACCTCGCTGCTGTAGCGTGCCCATACCTGCCGCAACGGCGCTGCAACCTTGCGATTGCCTGCCGGAATACGGGGGGTGGAGTCTCATGTGGCGTATCAACCTGTTATTCTTATGCCACCTGCGAATGGGTGCGGGTGGGAGCCGGATTTTCCTGTTGAGTCACCGCCTTGCATTCTGAGAGGCAAGAGCGGAAGGCCCAACTTCCGGTCGGACTCTTGCTAGCATCGCGGGAGAACTCCGGCAACTATATTGCGCACTTAGCCACCAACGCCCTAACACGCTGCTAAGATTATGTCGCTGCGCGCCCAACTCTGGCTGGTTTTCCTCTTGCCGGTAGCCATCATGGCCGGGCTTTATGCCTTTGGCCTGACGATTCCCGTCCCGCATCTGGGGCGCGACTATGTCCTCAGGATCGACCTTCCGCAGGGAAATGAACCGGTCGACCTGCCAACGATATACGGGCCGCAGGACCGCTCGCGCCCGCTGGTCGTGATCGATGCCGGGCACGGCGGCAAGGATCCCGGCTCCAGCGGCAGCGGACGGCGCGAGAAGACACTTGTGCTGGGTCTTGCCCTCGCGCTCAAGGATGCATTGCTGGATCAAGGTGGTGTTCGCGTCGCGCTGACGCGCGAGGACGATACCTTCCTGGTGCTGGAAGAGCGGCCTGAGATTGCCAGGCGCATGGATGCGGACCTGTTTATCTCGATCCATGCCGATTCGGCGGGTGAGATTACCGGGATCAGCGGGGCAAGTATCTACACCTTGTCGAGCCAAGCCTCGGACGAGGCGGCCGCCCGCTTCGCTGAGCGCGAGAACAATGCCGACCGGTTGAACGGGGTCGAAGTCACGGGCCAGTCGGATGCGGTCAGCGACATCCTGGTCCAGCTTTCACAGCGCCGCGTGCAGCAAAATTCGGCTGAATTCGCTGCGCTGATCGTGCGCGAGGGGCGCTCAACGCTGAAATTCCATCCGCAGGCACGGCGCTCTGCTGCGCTAGCGGTCTTGCGGGCACCCGATGTCCCGGCGGTCCTTTATGAATCGGGCTACATCACCAATCCCGCCGATGCTGCCCGGTTGACCTCACCCGAAGGGCAACGAGCCTTTGCCGAGGCGCTGGCGCGGGCCGTGCGGATCTACTTTGCGCGCCAAACCCGCGAATAATCCCGCAGTTGGTTATAGCGCGGTGCAGAATCCGCGTGCTAGGGGCTTGCCGTGACTATGGCTGAAGGTTCTTCCATCGAAGCAATTCGCTATCGCATCCGGCGCGAGGCGACCGGGGCGATCAACTGGGTCAAGCGGCAGTGGCGCGAAAGCCGCTGGTTCCGCTGGGCCATGATCCTGCTCGGGTTGTTGCTGGCCGCATGGATCGTGCTGTGGGCGGTGCTCGCTCGCGATCTGCCGGATGCGGAGAAGCTGCTCGATTACGAACCGCCGCTGCCCACTGTCGTGCGCGGGATCGATGGCGAGATCGTCCATTCCTATGCCCGTGAGCGGCGTGTGCAGCTGCAATATGCCGATTTCCCGCAAGAACTGATCGAGGCCTATCTCGCGGCCGAGGACAAGACCTTTTTCAGCCACGGGGGCATTGATGCCGGCGGCCTGGTCGGCGCAGTTGTCGACTATGTCAGCAAGCTGGGTTCGGGTGAGCGCGCGGTCGGCGGTTCGACCATCACCCAGCAGGTGGCGAAGAACATCCTGCTCAGCAACGAGTATTCGATCACTCGCAAGCTCAAGGAAATGCTGCTCGCGCGCCGCATCGAAGGCGTGCTGACAAAGCAGGAGATTCTTGAGCTGTACCTCAATGAAATCCCGCTTGGTCGCCGTTCATTCGGGGTCCAGGCCGCAGCGCGGGCATATTTTGACAAGGACGTGGGCGAGCTGGAACTGCACGAAGCGGCATTTCTCGCGGTTCTTCCCAAGGCTCCGGAACGCTATGGCCGCAAAGGTGAAGAGCAGGCCGCGCTCAACCGGCGCAATTTCGTTCTCGACCAGATGGTCGCCAGTGATTTCATCAGCGAAGCGCAGGCCAATGCCGCCAAGGCCAAGCCGCTAGGCCTCGTCACCCAGCGCAGCCAGCGCTCCGCCGATGCCGGCTATTTCCTCGAGGAAGTACGCCGCCAGCTGATTGCCGATTTCGGTGAAGCAGCCGAAGACGAGGAGACCGGCGAGGCGAACAAGAACAGCGTCTATGCCGGCGGGCTGTGGGTGCGCACGTCGCTCGACATGGAAATGCAGGATGCGGCACGCAAGGCCCTGCGCGAAGGGTTGCTGCGCTACAACGGCGGCAGCACTTATCGTGGGCCGATTGCGACACTCGATATGGCAGCCGGCAATTGGCAGGGTCAGCTGCAGAGCTCGTTCCTGTCGATCAACTACGAGAACTGGCGGGTCGGCGTTGTGACGGAACGGAATGGCCCAAGCGCGACCATCGGCTTTACGGATGGGTCGACCGCGCCGCTTTCCAACCTGCCCAATTCGCTCAAGGCTGGCGATATCATCGCTGCCGCACCGGCTGGCAATGGCTACAGCGTGCGGGGCATCCCTTCGGTCTCGGGCGGATTGGTGGTGGAAGATCCGATGACCGGTCGGGTACTGGCGATGCAGGGTGGCTTCGACAGCCGGCTTGGCGCGTTCAACCGGGCAACGCAGGCCGAACGGCAACCGGGCTCCACGATCAAGCCGTTTGTCTACGCGACGGGGCTCGAGAACGGTTTTACCCCCGCGACGCAGGTCGAGAATTCGAGCTATTGCTATTACCAGGGCGCGCGGCTGGGTGAAAAATGCTTCAGAGGTGGGCGCGGGGGCCAGTTCCCGCTGCGCTATGGCCTGGAGCAGTCGCAGAACATCATGACCGTCCAGATCGCGATGGAATCGGGCATGCCCAACGTCATCAACACCTTCAAGGCGCTGGAAATCCCGAGCGCGGGCAGCAATTACCAGCCTTATCCGGCCTTCGCGCTGGGGGCAGGGGAGACGACGGTACTCAACATGGTCAATGCCTATGCTGCATTGGCAAACCATGGACGGCTGAACACTCCGACCCTCGTCGATTTCGTGCAGGATCGCCACGGCAAGGTGATCTGGCGGGCCGACAAGCGGGCCTGCAACGGCTGCAACATGCCGGAGTGGGACGGCAAGCGGATGCCCCGGCTCAAGCCGGCCGGCAAGCAGGCGATGGACGCGCGCACTGCATTCCAGACCATGCACATGCTCGAAGGCGTCATCACCCGCGGAACCGCCAAGCGGTTGCGAGACCTGGACCTGCCGCTGTTCGGCAAGACCGGCACCACCACCGGTCCCACGGATGTGTGGTTCGTTGGCGGGACGCAGGAATATATTGTCGGGGCCTATGTCGGCTATGACAACCCGCGCAACCTTGGCGGGGTGGAAGGCGGCTCGCTCGCGGCACCGATCGTCAAACGCGTGATCACGGAGACCCGCAATCGCTGGTCCGACCACCCGCCGATCGCGCCGTCGGGCGTGCGGATGGTGCGGGTCGATCGTCGCACTGGCAAGCGGGTATTCGATGGCTGGCCCAGCGACAGCTGGGACTCGGCTGTCATCTGGGAGGCTTTCAAGCCGGATACCGAACCGCCGCGCTCGACCCGGGCCGACGAGATAGAAGCGCGCCGCAAGGAGATCCTCGACCTCATCCGGCGCGGGTCGCAGGCGAGCGACGAGACCCGCAGCGAAAGCGACGAAGTCGAAGCGCTGGAAGACTTTGTTGAAGACCAGGGCGGCATCTACTGATCGGTCGATTGTGACATGGCAGCGTGATCGGCCATTGGCCCGCGCTGCCAGTTTCGCTAAGCGAGCGAACCAAGCGAATTGAAGGAATTACCCATGCGTGCCGAAGGGCAGGCCAATATCGACCGCATCGAAGCCGCGCTCAGCCTCGTACGCCAGTCGCTAGACTGGGAGCGCGCGCTGCGCCGGCTGGATGAGCTCAACGCGCGGGTGCAGGACCCGAACCTGTGGAATGACCCCAAGGAAGCCCAGGCTATCAGCCGTGAGCAGAAGTCGCTGGAAAGCGCGGTCAACACGGTCAACGAAATCAGCTCCGAAATGGCCGACGCCATAGAGTTCGTCGACATGGGCGAAGCGGAAGGCGACGAGGATGTCGTAAAGGAAGGGCTCGCCAGCCTCGAAAAGCTCGCCAATCGCGCCGACGCCGACAAGGTGCAGGCACTGCTATCGGGCGAGGCCGATGCCAACGATACCTATATCGAAATCCATGCCGGTGCCGGTGGAACGGAAAGCCAGGATTGGGCCGAAATGCTTATGCGCATGTATGCCCGGTGGGCGGAAAAGCGCGGCTACAAGGTCGAGACGATCGAGTACCAGGCCGGCGAGCAGGCCGGGATCAAGTCGGCAACGCTGCTGGTGAAGGGCGACAACGCCTATGGCTATGCCAAGACCGAGAGCGGGGTGCACCGGCTGGTTCGGATCAGCCCCTATGACAGCTCGGCCCGGCGGCACACCTCGTTCAGTTCGGTCTGGGTCTATCCGGTGATCGATGACGACATCGAGATCGAGATCAACGAGAGTGACCTCAAGATCGACACCTATCGCGCATCGGGTGCAGGCGGGCAGCACGTCAACACGACCGATTCCGCCGTCCGCATCACCCACCAGCCGACCGGGATCGTCGTTGCCAGTCAGAACGACCGCAGCCAGCACAAGAACAGAGCAACCGCTATGAGCATGCTCAAGGCGCGCCTGTTCGAACGCGAGATGGCCGAACGCGAGGCTGCGGCGAGCGGCGAATATCAGGAAAAGACCGAAATCGGCTGGGGGCACCAGATCCGCAGCTATGTCTTGCAGCCCTACCAGATGGTCAAGGACCTGCGCACCGGCGTGACCTCAAGCGCCCCCGACGACGTGCTCGACGGCGCGCTCGACCCCTACATCTCCGCCGCCCTGGCGCAGCGCGTAACGGGCGAGAAGGTCGATGTGGAGGACGTGGAGTGATCCGCATCGCATCCATGGCCGTGCTCTCGGCGGGGTTGGCACTCGCCGCCTGCAACCGTGTGCCTTCGATGGATGACAGCGACCGCCTCGAAAGTGCACGCGAATTCCCTCGACCCGATCGCCCGGTATCCGAACTTGGTGCCAACCAGTTCAGTACTGAGACTGCCCGCGACAAGGTCGACGAGGCGCGCAAGGTGATGGATTTTGCCAGCATCGAGCCGGGTATGACCGTGGCCGATATCGGAGCGGGCGAGGGATATTACACCGTTCGTCTGGCACAACGCGTGGGCGAGGACGGCCGCGTGCTGGCGCAGGATATCGACCAGGACGCGATCCAGCGGTTGGGCCTCAGGGTCGAGAAGGAACGGCTCGACAATGTCTCGATCAAGCTCGGCGCGCCTGACGATCCGCGCTTGCCCGATGACAGTTTCGACCGTGTCTTCATGGTCCACATGTATCACGAGGTGGAGGAGCCCTACGCGTTCCTTTGGCGGCTGTGGCCTTCTCTGAAAGAGGGCGGGCAGGCTATCGTTGTCGATGTCGACCGGCCGACCGACCAGCACGGGATCGACCCCTTCCTGCTCAAATGCGAATTCGAACAGGTCGGCTTCAAGCTCGACACCTTCCGCGACGCGCCAGAACTTGCGGGGTACTATGCACAGTTCCGCAGACTCGCTACGAGGCCGGAGCCGGGAGAAATTAAGCCCTGCAAAGGCGGGGTCGCACGTGCCGCAGGGGGCGGCGCAAAGAAATAAAAACAGAATTGGAATTTCAATGACTTTCAAGGGATTGCAGCCGATCAATTATGGCGGCCGCGAAGTTTGGCCGCTGGTCGAAGGGGGCAAGGGTGTCTCTGCCACCAACCACATGTCCTCAGGCGCGTGGGCGGCTGCGGGCGGTATCGGCACTGTCAGCGCGGTCAATGCCGACAGTTATGACGAAGATGGCAACCCGATTCCCCAAATCTATCCGCAGGCCACCCGCAAGGAACGCTTCGAACAGCTCGTCCGCTACGCCATTGATGGTGCGACCGAACAGGTAAACCGGGCGTATGAGATTGCGGACGGCAAGGGTGCAATCAACATCAACGTGCTGTGGGAACAGGGCGGTGCCCAGCAAGTGCTTGAAGGTGTGCTTGAGAACTGCAGCGACAAGATCACCGGCGTCACCTGTGGAGCGGGCATGCCTTACAAGCTCGCCGAGATCGCCCAGCGCTTCAACGTCCACTACCTGCCCATCGTCAGCTCGGCCCGCGCTTTTCGCGCACTGTGGAAGCGCAGCTATTCCAAGGTACCCGAGCTGCTGGCTGCAGTCGTCTACGAAGACCCGTGGCTGGCGGGTGGGCACAACGGCCTTTCCAATGCCGAAGACCCGACCAAGCCGGAGGATCCCTATCCCCGCGTCAAGGCGCTGCGCGAGACCATGCGGGCCGAAGGTGTCTCCGAGGATACCGCCATCGTCATGGCCGGGGGCGTGTGGTTCCTGCGCGAATGGAACGACTGGATAGACAATCCGGAGCTGGGCAAGATCGCTTTCCAGTTCGGCACCCGCCCGTTGCTGACCAGGGAAAGCCCGATTCCCAATGTCTGGAAAGAGATGTTGCGCACGGTCGAGCCAGGAGACGTGCTGCTGCACAAGTTCAGCCCCACCGGCTTCTATTCCAGCGCGGTCAAGACGCCGTTCCTCTATGACCTGATGCACCGCAGCGAGCGGCAGATCCCGATCTTCAAGCGCGAGGAGGAAGAGGGCACCATTCCGCTGCTCGATCACGGCAAGGCCAAATATTTTTACGTTCACCCGGGCGACCAGCGCAAGGCGCTGGCATGGATGCACGAAGGGTTTTCCGAGCCGCTCAAGACGCCTGACGACACCGTGGTGTTCGTGACCCCTGAAAGCGCCGAACAGATCCGCGCCGACCAGCAGGGCTGCATGGGCTGCCTGTCGCATTGCCAGTTCTCGAGCTGGAAGGATCACGACAATCACACCACCGGTCGCCTGGCCGATCCGCGCAGCTTCTGCATCCAGAAGACGCTGCAGGACATCGCCCATGGCGGCGACCCGGACGAGAACCTCGCCTTCGCCGGTCACGCGGCGTACCGTTTCAAGCAGGATCCGTTCTATTCCAACAACTTCACCCCGACGGTGAAGGAACTGGTCGAACGAATCCTGACCGGGGACTGATCCGCACTTGAGCAAGCCACCTTCCCTCAGGCTTTGGGCCAGCGAGGTGGGTGCGCTGCCCAAGGTGCTGACCGCTCCGCTGCGCGGTCCTGTCAAGGTCAAGCCATTCGGGGAAGACCGGCCGGTTATGGTCATCCCGGGGATGCTCTCGGGTGATGCCACCACGGCATTGCTTCGGGTGTCGCTGGAAAGTGCCGGATTCGACACCTACGGCTGGGGTGGCGGCCTGAATACGACCGTTAACGCAGAATCTGTCGAGCGCGTGGAGAAGAGGCTCGCGGACATTGCTCGACAAACAGGGCAAGGTGTCATCCTGATCGGATGGAGCCTTGGCGGCCTCTATGCGCGGCTGCTGGCGCACCGGCGACCTGAACTTGTTGCGTTGGTGATGACCTTGGGCTCTCCGTTTTCAGGCGATCGCCGGGCCAACAATGCGTGGCGGGTGTACCAATTGCTCAATGATCACCGCGTCGATGCCACGCCGTTCAAGGAAAATGTCGGAGCCAAGCCGCCGGTTCGCACCATCGCCATGTGGTCTGCCGTCGACGGTATTATTGCTCCGGAAAGCGCGCGCGGTCTTCCCGAACAATCGGACCGGCAAGTCGAATTGCCCTATCGCCATTTGGAACTCGGCAGCTCGCGACGGGCGATTGCAGAAATCCTTTCGGTCTTGCGCGAAGAGGTTGGCGCGGGGGACTAGTCCAGCCGCGGGTCGCGGCCGTAAGGATTGTTTTCGTTCTTCTCCGGCAGCAGCAGGATCGCGACCACGCACAGGGCCCCTGCCAGGCTGATCATGTCCCCCGTCAGCCCCCACGGATCGGGCCACGCAGGGTCCGATGTGTCCATGGTGCTCACCAGCCAATCTTCATAGGTAGCAACCAGCATGAGAGCGATGACCGGCAGTGTGAGCCATCCGGTCCGGCCCATGTCGTGCAATCGACGGGTGAGTAACGCCGGCAAGGGTATGAAAAAGGTGATCGCCGATCCCCAGCCAATTGCATCTTCTTCTATCAATCCGGTGAGATCGATCAGCCCTACGACCAGCTGTAACAGGATGCTGCCGACGATCAGATAGACGACCATTTCCGTGCGGCGAGAACGGCCTTCGAATGTGAAGGAATTGCGGACAGTCTGCGGCAGCAACCACAAATCGCGCACCAATCCGGACTGGTAGCGACTGTCGTCGCCGGTCGCGTCGTTCAAGGCATTACCCCCTCAGGTTCAGGACCAGGAACAAAGTCGATTCGTTCTGGATATTGTAGTCACGCAAGGTCCGCTCGTCCTCCAGCTGCTTGCCTGCGAAAATAAGCCGCTGCTGCTCCGGCGGGATGCCTTCTTTCGCTAGGACCGCTTGTTTGGCCTGGAAGATTGTCGAGCCAGGGGTGATGCGGATCGGGATAACCTTGCCAGTGAGAGTCTTGACCAACACCGTGATCTCGGTCTGCGCATCGTCGGCCGCGTAGACCGGAAGCGCTGGAACCACCAAACCGGCAGTCAAAGTGGTGGCACCAAGTATGGCACCAAGCAGTCTGGACATGGGATTTTTCCTCCGTCTCGTCTGTGCGCCCCGAATTGACTTTCCCCAACCTAAACCAGCGCGTCGAGCACCTGGTCGGGCGGACGATGGCCGTCGGCCCAGAAGCGGATATTGGCGATGACTTTCTCGCCCGAGGCTTCGCGGCCCTCCGCCGTGGCGCTGCCGATGTGAGGCAAGGTCATGACGTTCGGATGCCGGATCAGGCGCTTGTCGACCCTGGGCTCATCCGGATAGACATCCAGCCCGGCGCCGGCGAGGTGGCCACTTTCCAGCGCCGCGATGAGCGCTTCCTGGTCGACCAGTTCGCCGCGGGCCGTGTTGATCAGGCTCGCGCCCTGTTTCATCAACCCGATCCTGCGCGCATCGAGCATCCCTGTCGTCTCCTCGGTCGCCGGGCAGTGCAGGGTAAGTATGTCAGCTTCTGCCAACAGAGTATCGAGATCAGGGACATAGCGCGCCGCCAACATCCGCTCGATTGCTTCAGGTAACCGCTTGCGGTTGTGATAGGCGATATCGAGCCCGAAAGCCCGAGCGCGGTGCGCCACCGCTTGCCCGATGCGGCCCATCCCTACGATGCCCAGCACTTTCCCGCCGATCCGACGCCCCAGCATGCGCGAGGGTGCCCAGCCGGTCCACTTGCCGGTCCGCACCAGCTCGACGCCCTCGCGGATACGGCGTGGGACCCCGATGATGCCGAGCATGGCAATGTCGGCGGTGTCATCGGTGAAGACTCCGGGCGTATTGGTGACCATGATCTTGCGCTTCGCAGCGGCGGCGAGGTCGATATGATCGGTACCGGCACCGAAATTGGCGATCAGCTTCAGGCGCTCGCCAGCGCCTTCGATCAATTCGGCGTCGATTCGGTCAGTGACTGTCGGCACCAGAACGTCGCAATCGGCCATCGCGTCGGCCAATTGTTCGCGGGTCAAGGGGATGTCGCCGGTATTGAGCGTTGCATCGTAGAGCTCGCTCATGCGCGCTTCGACGGAGGGCATCAGGTGGCGGGTAACTACCACCCTGGGAGTGCCTCCGATACGCCGGGCGGTCGTGTCGCTGCTGTCGGTCATCTGTCCCGTGATTGGACATAGCGCGCATTGCGGTCAAGTCGGGCCGGGCAAACTCTTGCGGGGAAGCGTTCATTTACCATAAGATGCCTTGCCATGACCCGGGTACTGCTTCTTACATCGTTGACACTGCTCCTCGCCGCCTGCGGCGAAGCGAGCGCGCAGCAGCGCGAGACGCCTTATTGGGCGACAATCGATACGACCAAGCTCAACCTCCGGGTCGGTCCCAGCACTGAGTATCGGATCAACTGGGTCTACAAGCGCAAGGGGCTGCCGATCAAAGTACTGCGGCTCAAGGAAGGTTGGCGCTACATTGAAGATAGCGACGGTGATCGCGGTTGGGTTGCCAAGACCATGCTGAGCGCCGAACGCGGTGGGCTCGTCGTGGGGGAAGGGCTTGCACCGATGCGTACCGCCCCGGCGGACAATTCATCGCTCAAATGGAACCTCGAACCGGGCGTTGTCGGCAAGCTCGGCGAATGCGAGGCGGGCTGGTGCGAGCTCTCGGTCGCAGGACGCGAAGGCTATGTCCCGGCGGACCGTCTCTATGGAGCAGGCGCGCCCTGACGTGAGCCGGATCGCCCGGCTGCTGGCTCAACGATCCGTGCCGAAGCCGCTTATTCCGCAGGCACTTCTTCCGCGACAGGGGTAACGTAAATCGTCCGACCATCGTCGCTGGTCGCGCTGAATCTGCCGTCGTCGCCTGGAACCTCATCAGTGTAGCAAACCTGAGGATTGTCGCCCTCGGGATCGAAACAGGTTCGCTGGCCGATACTGGTCCAGCTGCCGCGGGCAATCTGGTTTCCGTCAGGCTGGAAGGTGGTGTAAGTACCGTCGGCCTCCAGCACGGCCCGATTGACCGTTCCATCACTGTCGAATGAGAAGTCGTATGTACCGGGCGTAATCGCCGGGGCCGGTTCTTCTGCTTCGGCTGCAGGTTCAGCGGTTTGAGAACAAGCAGCCAATGCGGCTGCCGCGAGTAACGCAGTCCATTTCTCCATCTCTCCCTCCTTTTTCAAGGAGGTGAGAGGATACCACCAAACGCGCCGGACAGCGAATCGCGCCGGCGCAGCTGGTGGAAATCAGACCAGCTCGACCGCCACAGCGGTGGCTTCGCCGCCGCCGATGCAAAGGCTCGCGACGCCCTTGGTCTTGCCCTGCTGCTTCAGTGCGTTGAGCAGCGTGACAATGATGCGTGTGCCGCTGGCGCCGATCGGGTGGCCCAGTGCCGTCGCACCGCCGTTGACGTTGATCTTCTCGTGCGGGATGCCGATGTCACGCATGGCGAACATGGAAACGCAGGCGAAGGCTTCGTTGACTTCCCACAGGTCGACATCGTCGACGCTCCAGCCGGCCCTATCCAGCACCTTCTCGATCGCGCCGACCGGGGCGACGGTGAAGTCCTTGGGCGCACGCGCGTGGGCAGCCATGGCGACGATTTTCGCGACCGGTTGCTGGCCATTTCCCTTGGCAACGCTTTCGCGGGTCAGGACGATCGCCGCCGCACCATCGGAAATGGAGCTGGAAGTGGCAGCGGTAATAGTGCCGTCCTTGGCGAAGGCAGGACGCAGGGTCGGGATCTTGTCCGGCATGCCGCGGCCGGGCTGTTCGTCAGTGTCGACCGTGACATCGCCCTTGCGGGTGGCGAAGGTGACCGGAACGACTTCATCGGCAAATGCCCCGCTTTCGATGGCAGCATTGGCGCGGCGCAGCGACTCGATGGAATAACCGTCCATGTCTTCGCGGGTCAGCTGGTATTCGTTGGCGGTGTCCTGCGCGAAAGTGCCCATCGCGCGGCCTGCCTCATAAGCATCTTCCAGCCCGTCGAGGAACATGTGGTCGTAAGCGGTGTCATGTCCGATGCGCGCGCCGCTGCGGTGCTTCTTGAGCAGGTAGGGAGCATTGGTCATGCTCTCCATTCCGCCGGCCACGACATAATCGATGGTGCCGCTGGCGAGCGCTTCCGCGCCCATGATGACGGTCTGCATGCCGCTGCCGCAGACCTTGTTGACGGTCGTCGCCTGGACTGATTCCGGCAGGCCCGCCTTGATGGTCGCCTGGCGCGCGGGTGCCTGGCCGAGGCCGGCCGGGAGGACACAGCCCATGTAAGTGCGGTCGAATTTCTCGCCCGGGACGCCGGAGCGCTCGACTGCTGCCTTCACTGCAGTCGCGCCAAGGTCAGTCGCGGAGACATCGGACAGGGCGCCCTGCATTCCACCCATCGGGGTGCGGGCGTAGGACAGGATGACGACGGGATCTGCGGCGGAGAACTGGGCCATGGAGAGGGACCTTTCTGCGAGTCTTATGCGTTGGAATAGCGACACGTCACCTAGTGCTGCACTGCGGCAATTACAAACAGGATACGTTTGCAGGGGCGATAGCAGCGATCACGATGTCGCTTGTCATACCCCGCGCAATGGTCGAGATAAGTCGCAAAGAGAAACCTGAGGAGGAGATAAGCCATGGCCGAAGACAAGAAGGCAGAGATGGAAGCCATCCTGCGCAAGCAGCGCGAGGCCTTCACCGCTGCTCGCCCGGAACCGTTGAGCATGCGCCGCGACCGGATCAAGCGAGCGATTGCCATGCTGGTCGACCATGGCGACGAGCTGGCCAAGGCCATGAGCGCCGACTTCGGCAATCGCAGTCACGAACAATCGATGCTGACCGACATCACCGGCACCATCGGGTTCGGCAAGTACTGCCTCAAGCACATGGACAAATGGGCGCGTCCGGAGAAGCGCGGCCTGCGTTTCCCGCTGGGCCTGATGGGAGCCAAGGCGGAACTGCGTTACGAGCCCAAGGGCGTCGTTGGCATCCTCTCACCCTGGAACTTCCCGGTGAACCTATCGATCGGCCCGCTCATGCAGATCCTCGCAGCGGGCAACCGGGCGATGATCAAGCCGAGCGAATTCACGGAGAAGACCAGCGAGCTCACAGCGGAGGTCGTGGCCAGGTATTTCGCCGAGGACGAAGTGGCGGTGATCACCGGCAGCCCGGAAGTGGCTGCAGCATTTTCTTCGCTGCCGTTCGATCACTTGCTGTTCACCGGTTCGACAGCGACTGGCCGCAAGGTCATGGAAGCTGCCGGACGCAACCTCGTGCCCGTGACGCTGGAACTGGGCGGCAAGTCGCCTGTCTTCCTCGGCCGCAGCGCCAATTTCGAGCAGGCCGGCGAACGCATCGCGCTGGGCAAGATGCTCAACGCCGGGCAGATCTGCCTCGCGCCGGACTATCTCTATGTGCCGGAAGACAAGGAGCAGGTGGCCGTCGATTCCGTTCGCCAGGCTGCGCACAACATGTATCCGACCCTGCTCGACAACGATGACTACACATCAGTCGTGACAGATCGCCATTTCGACCGTCTGCAGACCATGGTCGCCGATGCCCGCGACAAGGGAGCGGATGTGATCGAAGTAAACCCGGCGAACGAGGATTTCTCCTCCACCAACACTCGCAAGATGCCGCTCACCATCCTGCGCAATGTCAATGACGACATGATGGCGATGCAGGAGGAAATCTTCGGACCGGTCTTGCCGGTCAAGACCTACAAGAATGTCGATGAAGCGATCGATTATGTGAACGAGAACGACCGCCCGCTGGGCCTGTACTACTTCGGTGCAGATGCAGGCGAGCGCGAGCATGTGCTGACCCGCACGATCTCGGGCGGGGTGACCGTCAACGATGTGATCATGCATGTGTCGATGGAAGACCTGCCCTTTGGCGGGGTCGGGCCGAGCGGTATCGGGTCCTACCATGGGCCCGAAGGCTTCAAGGAATTCAGCCACGCCCGCAGTGTCTACACACAGCCAAAGGTGGATGTAGCCAAGCTCGCCGGGCTCAAACCGCCCTATGGCGACACCACCCGCAAGAACATTGCGCGGGAGATGAAGAAGGCGTGAGCGAAGCGAGTGTCCCGGCGTAGGCCGGGACCTCCCTGATCCCGGCACAGGATTGCAGGAGACCCCAGCCTGCGCTGGGGTTCACGTGCTATTGCACATTTTGCACGATTGCAGGGGCAATACAGCCCTTCGCCCCCTTGCGCCTTGGCGGTGGCGGGACTAGGGCGCACCCAACCCCAAATCAGCCTCGCGAGTCAGTCTCTTGGTCGACCTTTCGCAATACCTGCCGATCCTGATCTTCCTGTTCATCGCGGTCGGGCTTTCCGCGCTGTTCGTGTTCCTGCCGATGGGCGTCTCGCGACTGACGGGATCGCACAAGCCGACTGCGGAAAAGCTCAGCGAATACGAGTGCGGTTTCCCCGCCTTCGAGGACCCGCGCAGCCAGTTCGACGTGCGCTTTTATCTCGTGGCGATCCTGTTCATTATCTTCGATCTTGAAGTCGCGTTCCTGTTTCCCTGGGCCGTCAGCCTTGACCTGACCGGTTGGGCCGGGTGGGCCACCATGATGATCTTCCTCGGCGAGCTGGCCATCGGCCTCGCTTACGCGTGGAAGAAGGGCGCGCTGGAGTGGGAATGACATGAACACGACCAACACCACGCTCGCCGGCCTGACGCCTGATACCATCGGCCAGATGCCGACCGCACAGGGCGGCGAAGTTCGCCAGCCCGATGCGGACTATTTCCATGCGCTGCAGACTGAAGTGAACGACAAGGGTTTCCTCGTCACCAGCACGGAAGACCTGTTCCAGTGGGCGCGCACCGGCTCGCTGTGGTGGATGACCTTTGGCCTCGCCTGCTGCGCGGTAGAGATGATCCACGTCAACATGCCGCGCTATGACATGGAGCGGTTCGGCGTCGCCCCTCGCGCCAGCCCGCGCCAGAGCGACGTGATGATCGTGGCCGGAACGCTGTGCAACAAGATGGCCCCGGCGCTGCGCAAGGTCTACGACCAGATGTCGGAGCCGAAATACGTCATCTCGATGGGCAGCTGCGCCAATGGTGGCGGCTATTATCACTACAGCTATTCAGTTGTGCGCGGATGCGACCGCATCGTGCCGGTCGATATCTATGTCCCCGGCTGTCCTCCGACGGCAGAGGCGCTGCTCTATGGCGTGATGCAGCTGCAGCGGAAGATCCGCCGCGAAGGGACGATCGAGCGATGAGTTTCGTTCATTCAGGCCCCCGCATGGCACCTAACGATGGCGTTCTCGACACGCTGACCAAGGCGCTGGGCGACATGGTCGTCGGCTCGAAAGAAGAGTTCGGCGAGATCGTCATCACTGTCGCGCGCGACCGGATCGAGGATGCGCTGCGGACCTTGCGCGACGATCATGCCTACCAGCAGCTGGTAGAAATGGCCGGGGTCGATTACCCGGACCGCGCGGAGCGGTTCGAAGTCGTCTACATGCTGTTGAGCCTGACCAAGAACCACCGCGTCATGCTCAAGGTCACCGCCAGCGAAATCACCCCGGTGCCGACCGTCACAACGCTTTGGCCCAACGCCGGCTGGCTCGAGCGCGAAGTGTTCGACATGTATGGCGTGCTGTTCAGCGGCAACCCGGACCTGCGCCGGATCCTGACTGATTACGGCTTTGAGGGGCATCCCTTCCGCAAGGACTTCCCGCTCACCGGCTATACCGAGCTGCGCTATTCCGAAGAGGAAAAGCGCGTGGTGTACGAGCCGGTCGAGCTGGCGCAGGACCTGCGGCAGTTCGATTTCCTCTCACCCTGGGAAGGCTCCGACTACGTGCTGCCCGGTGACGAAAAGGCGGAGGGTGAGCCAAAGTGAGGCGCACCGCCATCCTCCTTGCCGTTCCGGCGTTGATCGCGTGTTCACCTCCGGGCGATGCGGAAACCGCGGATGACTACGCCGGGCGCATCGGCGCATCCGGTGTGACCACGCCGAACCAGCAACCTGCAGCAGCTGTTGCAGCGCCCGCGCTCCCGGCCGGGGTCCAGGCCACTCAGCTCCAGCGGCTTGGAGACATCGGTTCGGTCGATCTGGGCCAGCGCACTGGCGGTTGCACATTCATGGAGGTGGGGCGCGAAGTCTTCTTCACCTCGGGCAACCCACAAAGCGGCAAGGGCGTGATCCGCGTCGGCGGCGAACTGGTTACGGTCGATGCCAAGGGCAATGTCGACGCCATCAAGACCGGCACCACTTTCTCGGCACCCGGCGTCAGCATCAGCGTTGCCCCGGCAGCGGGCAACGAGACCCGCCGACCTGCCAACATGGTTGTGACTGATGCAGGCGGCGTGACACAGAGCTATAGCGGCGATTGGATTTGCGGATGAGCGTGCAACTGGAACAGTCGCCGACCACCGGCGACGAAGTCATCTCCAACTACACCATCAACTTCGGGCCGCAGCACCCAGCGGCGCACGGCGTGCTGCGCATGGTGATGGAGCTCGACGGCGAGATCATCGAACGGATCGACCCGCATGTCGGCCTGCTGCACCGCGGCACCGAGAAGCTGATCGAGCACAAGACCTATTTGCAGGCGCTGCCCTATTTCGACCGGCTCGATTACTGCAGCCCGCTGTGCATGGAGCACAGCTACGTCCTCGCGATCGAAAAGCTGCTCAACCTCGAGGTACCCGAGCGTGCCCAATATCTGCGCGTGCTGTTTGCCGAGCTGACCCGCATCTGCAACCACATGCTCAACATCGGCGCGCATGTGATGGACGTGGGCGCGATGACGCCCAATTTGTGGGTGTTCGAACTGCGCGAAGACTGCATGAACTTCTTCGAACGCGCCAGCGGCGCGCGCATGCACAGCGCCTGGTTCCGCCCCGGCGGTGTGCACCAGGATGTGCCGGAGAAGCTGCTGGTCGACATCGGCGACTGGCTCGACACGCGCCTGCCCGAGCTGTTCGGCGATGCCATGAGCCTTGTCATCGACAACCGCATCTTCAAGCAGCGCAATGTCGACATCGCGGTGGTTTCCAAGGACGACGCGGTGGCCTGGGGCTTCAGCGGCCCGATGATCCGCGCGGCCGGCATCCCGTGGGATATCCGCAAGAGCCAGCCTTACGAAGTCTATGACCGGATGGAGTTCGACATCCCCGTTGGCACCAATTCGGACTGCTACGACCGCTTCATGGTGCGCGTGAAGGAAGTCTACGAGAGCGCGAAGATCATCAAGCAGTGCCTGGCCCAGATGCCCAAGGGTCCGGTCGCCAGCACCGACGGTAAGGTCTCCCCGCCCAAGCGCGGCGAGATGAAGCAGTCGATGGAAAGCCTGATCCACCACTTCAAGCTCTACACCGAAGGCTTCCATGTCCCGGCAGGCGAAGTCTACGTCGCCACGGAAAGCCCGAAGGGCGAGTTCGGCGTCTACCTCGTCAGCGACGGCACCAACAAGCCGTATCGCTGCAAGATCCGCCCGACTGCCTTCAGCCACCTGCAGGCGATGGACTTCATGTCCAAGGGCCACATGCTACCTGACGCGACCGCAATTCTTGGCGCGATCGACGTGGTGTTCGGGGAGTGTGACCGGTGAGGCATCTAGGCGTTGCCTTTATGGCTATACTGATGTTGGCACTTGCAGCATGCTCTGATGCATCGAGCGTGCGCGAACATCTCGAAGGACGGATGCCGGGCGCAACGTTTTCCGAAGTTGAAGAGGTCCCATTGGCTGAGTTTGCCGCTGCTTTCGACGAAGCGGGCATTTCCTCCAGGTCCGCTTCGGAGTTTCTCCACGAACCGCAGTTTGAAGGCGCCAGATTTTATAAGCTGCAATCTAAACGTACCAACGATTACGGCAATGAAGTTGCTACACTCCACTACTGCTTGGTCAATGATGGTCAGGTCGAATGTCAGGTATTTAAAGCTTTGAATTCAGTTGAGGAAATGACGCGAGGCAGGAAATCTTGATGGTCGCCCGTGAACTCTTCATCTTTGTCGCGGCGTTTGCGGCCTTCGCTTCGGCGGTGGCGGCGTATCTGGCCGTGTTTCACGGGGCCTCGAGCCTCAAGGAAATCCTCTCGACGGCCTTCGCCGCCGTCATTGGCCTCTATGTCGGTCGCTACCTGCAAGCGAGGCTGAGCAATGGCTGAGCAGCTGACCGACAACGAACTCGCCAGATCTAAGGCCGACGGCAAGAGCGCGCTTGTCGTGGTGGGCATGTTCGCGTTGCTGGTAATCGCAGGGCCGCTGCTCTTTTTCGGCCTGCTGGCTGCGGGTCAGGCTGGCTATCTCGATTTCTTCGCGGCCAACATCTGGGCTATTGCCCTGGTCGTGGTCGCCATCCCGCTCTGTATCTGGTTGCCCATCCTGTGGGTGGGTGGCCGTCTCGACCGCAAATATCTCGAGCGCGAGGCATCGGAGCGCGCGCTTGCAAAGGATTCCGAACGTGGCTGATCGTCATCTCGCCCCCGATACGCCCGAGCTGCGCGAGCGCTGGGGTTCGTTCGCGTTCTCGCCCGAGTACAAGCGACAAGCGGACAAGCATATCGCCAAGTATCCTGAAGGGCGCCAGCGCAGCGCGGTGATGCCGCTGCTCGACCTCGCCCAGCGGCAGGTTGGCGAAGAGACCGACACGCAGGGCTGGCTGCCGCTGCCGGTGATGGAATATGTCGCCAACTATCTCGACATGCCTGTGATCCGCGTGGTCGAGGTCGCGACCTTCTATTTCATGTATAACCTTGTTCCGGTTGGGAAATATCACGTGCAAGTGTGTGGCACGACGCCCTGCATGCTGCGCGGCAGCGACGATATCATCACCGCCTGCAAGAAGCGCGGTATGGAAAAGGGCAAGGTCTCCGAGGATGGCCTGTGGACCCTCACCGAAGTCGAATGCATGGGCAATTGCGCCACCGCACCGATGGTCCAGATCAATGACGACAATTACGAGGACTTGACCGTCGAGCGGCTCGATGCCGTGCTCGATGCGCTGGCCAAGGGCGAAACGCCGAAGGCTGGGACGCAGGAGCCGGGGCGGCACACGTCGGAGCCTTCGGGCGGGCCGACCACGCTCAAGGAAATGGTCACCGGGAACCATGACTACCGGGGGGAATGGTGATGACCCTGCGCCACCTTCACATTCTCGCCAAGTCATCTTTGTCGCTAGGTGCGACGGCGCTGATCACCGGCGGCATTGCCATCTGGCGCGGCCTGCCGAATGCCGGGGACATCGCCATGATCTCGGGCGCTGTCCTCATGCTGGGCGGCACCGCCATGCTGGTGCAGGTCCCGACTGGAGATGCGCTGGCGATGGAGGAGACGGTCGAAGTCGTCGAGAAGGATGAGAACGATGCTGGCTGACAAGGATCGCATCTTCACCAATGTGTATGGCTTCCAGGATTGGGGCCTCAAGGCAGCGCAGGCGCGCGGGGACTGGGACAATACCAAGGCCCTGATCGAGCGTGGGCAGGATTCGATCATCGACGAGATCAAGGCTTCGGGCCTGCGCGGGCGCGGCGGGGCAGGCTTCCCAACCGGTCTCAAATGGTCGTTCATGCCCAAGGAATCGAAGGACGGTCGCCCGAGCTTCCTCGTCATCAATGCCGACGAGTCCGAGCCGGGTTCGTGCAAGGACCGCGAGATCATCCGCCACGATCCGCACAAGCTGATCGAAGGCGCGCTGGTCGCCGGTTTCGCCATGCGCGCGCGGGCGGCCTACATCTACATTCGCGGCGAGTACATCCGCGAGGCGGAAACGCTGCAGGCGGCGATCGACGAGGCCTATGACGCGGGCCTGATCGGCAAGAATGCCAGTGGCACCGGCTATGATTTCGATGTCTTCATGCACCGCGGTGCAGGCGCTTACATCTGCGGCGAAGAAACCGCGATGATCGAAAGCCTCGAAGGCAAGAAAGGCCAGCCGCGCCTCAAGCCGCCGTTCCCGGCCGGCGCGGGCCTCTATGGCTGCCCGACCACGGTCAACAATGTCGAGAGCATTGCGGTCGTCCCTACGATCCTGCGACGCGGCGCGAGCTGGTTCGCCAGCTTCGGCAATGAAGGCAACCACGGCACAAAATTGTTCCAGATCAGCGGGCATGTCGAAAAGCCCTGCGTGGTCGAAGAATCGATGAGCATTTCCTTCCGCGAGCTGATCGAGACGCATTGCGGCGGAATTCGTGGCGGCTGGGACAACCTGCTGGCGGTGATCCCGGGCGGCAGCTCGGTTCCGCTGGTCCCGGCCAAGGACATCATCGATGCACCGATGGATTTCGACGGGCTCAAGGCGGTCGGATCGGGCCTCGGCACGGCGGCGGTGATCGTCATGGACAAGTCGACCGACATCGTCCGCGCGATCAGCCGCATCAGCTATTTCTACAAGCATGAGTCCTGCGGCCAGTGCACCCCGTGCCGCGAAGGTACCGGCTGGATGTGGCGCATGATGGAACGCCTGCGCACCGGCGATGCGGCAATCGAGGAAATCGACATGCTGCAGCAGGTCACAAAGCAGGTCGAAGGCCACACCATCTGCGCGCTGGGCGACGCCGCCGCATGGCCGATCCAGGGCCTGATCCGCCACTTCCGCCCCGAGCTGGAGCGGCGCATCGAAGAGCACAACGCGAAGTTCGCGGAGGCGGCGGAATGAGCCCGATGAAGCGCTTTCCTGGAGTTCTCTATGGTGCGGGATTCGCCTTGATGGTGGTCTACGTATTTCCTGAGTTTTTCGGGCTGCAGTTGGCCCAAGATTCGCTGCTCCTCATCTTTGGCCTCCTGCTGAGTGCAGGCGGAGGGATCATCGAAATGCTGGGGAACACCAAAGTTCAAGAGAGCGCGGAAAATGCCTAAAGTCACCGTAGACGGACAGGAACTCGAAGTCCCTGAGGGCGCGACCGTCCTGCAGGCGTGCGAGCAGGCGGGGAAGGAAATCCCGCGCTTCTGCTATCACGAGCGGCTGAGCATTGCCGGCAATTGCCGCATGTGCCTGGTTGAAGTGAAGCCGGGGCCGCCCAAGCCGCAGGCGAGCTGTGCGCTGCCGACCAGCGAAGGCCAGGAAATCCGCACCGACACCGAAATGGTCAAGAAGGCGCGCGAAGGGGTGATGGAATTCCTCCTCATCAATCACCCGCTCGATTGCCCGATCTGCGATCAGGGCGGCGAATGCGACTTGCAGGACCAGGCCGTGGCCTATGGCCGGGGCGGCAGCCGCTACCAGATGAACAAGCGGGCGGTGACCGAGAAATATATGGGTCCGCTGATCAAGACGGTCATGACCCGCTGCATCCACTGCACCCGCTGCGTGCGTTTCTCCGAAGAAATCGCCGGCGTGGACGAAATCGGCGCGATCTATCGCGGCGAGGACATGCAGATCACGACCTATCTCGAGCAGGCCGCCGAGCATGAGCTCAGCGCCAATGTGATTGACCTGTGCCCGGTCGGCGCGCTCACCAGCCGTCCCTACGCCTTCGAGGCGCGCCCATGGGAACTGAAGCGCACGCTCAGCATCGATGTTTCGGATGCGGTCGGCGCGAACATCTCGCTCCACTCCAAGGGCCGCGAAGTCATGCGCGCGCTGCCGCGCATCAATGACGACGTCAACGAGGAATGGGTCAGCGACAAGGGCCGCTACATGGTCGATGGCCTCGGCAAGCGGCGGCTCGACAAGGTCTTCATGCGAAAACGCGGTGGTCTGCAGCCCGCTGGTTGGGACGAGGCCTTCAAGGCTATCTCAAAAGCGCTCAAGGGCGACACCAAGGCGATCGCCGCCGTCGCGGGCGATATGGTCGATTGCGAGACGATGTTCGCGGCCAAGGCGCTGCTCAAGGCCTGCGGTTCCTCGCTGATCGAAGGCCGCCAGACCGGCATGGACTATGACGTGTCGAACCTCGCGGCGGTCAATTTCAACACCACCTTCGCCGGGATCGAGACCGCCGATGCGATCCTGATCGTCGGCAGCCACGTCCGCTGGGAAGCCCCGCTGGTCAACGTCCGCCTGCGCAAGGCGGCAAAGCGCGGCGCGAAGGTTTACATCATCGGACCGGAGTGGGAGACGACCTATCCCGCAACCTTCCTCGGCAGCGATCTTGCGGTGCTGTCGAAGCTCCCGAAGGACCTGGTCGATACCTTCAAGGCTGCCGAACGCCCCGCCATCATCCTCGGCGGTGCGGCAGTGGGCCGGGGTGCGCTCCATGCCGGTCTCGCCGCTGCCGAGAAGTTGGGCGTGGTCAAAGATGGCTGGAACGGCTTCAACGTGATGCACTTCTCCGCCGCGCGGATGGGCGGGCTGATGCTCGGCTTCGCTCAGAAGGGCGGGATGAAGGATATCGTCGCGGCCAAGCCCAAGGTGGTGCTGAGCCTCGGCGCTGACGAGATGGATTTCGAGCCCTTCGCCGATACGCTCAAGGTCTATATCGGCCACCACGGCGACAAGGGCGCGCATGCTGCGGATATCATCCTGCCCGCAGCTAGCTTTGCCGAGAAGGACGGCACCTACGTCAATACCGAAGGCCGCGTGCAATACGCCGAAAAGGCCGTGTTTGCGCCGGGCGATGCGCGCGAGGACTGGACCATCCTGCGCGCGCTGGCCGATGCCATCGGGGTCGAGGTCGGCTTCGACAGCTTTGCCGAGCTGCAGGCCGCGATGATCGCCGAAGTCCCGGCGCTGGGCGAAGAAGGCCTGGCTGATTACGGTGCGCTGCCCAAGGCGGACAGCAAGGCCAAGGCCGAGGGCACGATCGACGCCTATCCGATCAAGGATTTCTACCTCACCAACCCCATCGCCCGCGCCAGCGCGGTGATGCAGCAATGTTCGGCGGAACTGCTCCATGGCGACGAGCTAAAGGAGGCTGCGGAATGAGTAAGTCCTCTAGGCAAGTCCACAGCGTAATAGTCCATTTCGCGATGAGCAATGCTGTGCCGATTTTACTGTGGTCCGCAATTGCATTGGTCTTGATCACAGCCGCATTATATTCTGCTCAATATCTCATCAGGGTGGAAAATGACTCCACCAGTGACGGGACGCGCTATTATTTGTTCTTTGACGGTCTCAGAATGGCCTTGAGTGAAGCTGTTTGGCCATTCGTTGGCGCAGCAATGGTTTGGACCCTCCAGCGGCGCAAACCGGAGGGTAAATCGGATGACTGAGTTCTTCCAGTCTCTTGGCCTGTTCGGCTATTCGCTGAGCTACCAGGGCGCGTGGTTCGTTGCCACGATCGCGGGCATCCTGCTGATCGCGTTGCCGCTGATGCTGGCGGTGGCGATGATCATCTATGTCGACCGCAAGGTGTGGGCCGCGATCAACCTGCGGCGCGGGCCCAATGTGGTCGGGCCGTTCGGCTTGCTCCAGTCCTTCGCCGACGGGCTCAAGGTGTTCCTGCAGGAAACCATCATCCCGAGCGCGGCAAACAAGGGCATCTTCATCCTCGCGCCGATCGTTACCTTCACCGTGGCGCTGATGGCCTGGGCGGTGATCCCGTTCGATGCCGGTGTGGTGCTGGCCGATATCAATGTCGGCCTGCTTTATGTCCTCGCGATCAGCTCGCTTGGCGTTTACGGCGTGGTGATGAGCGGGTGGGCGAGTAACTCCAAATACCCGTTCTTCTCCGCCATGCGCGCCGCCGCGCAGATGATCAGCTACGAAGTCTCGATTGGCTTCATCCTGATCTGCGTGGTGCTCTATGCGGGCACGTTCAACCTCAGCGAAATCGTCGAGGCGCAGCGGGGCCATGGCTTCGGCATCGTCAACGGCTATTTCTTCAACCTGCTGCTGTTCCCGATGTGGGTGGTGTTCTTCATCTCCGCCCTGGCCGAGACCCAGCGCGTGCCGTTCGACCTGACCGAGGCCGAGTCCGAGCTCGTCGCCGGGTATCAGACCGAATACAGCTCGATGAGCTTCGCACTGTTCTGGCTGGGCGAATATGCCAATATCCTGCTGATGTGCAGCCTCAACACGATCCTGTTCTGGGGCGGGTGGCTGCCGCCGGTGGACTGGGCACCGCTCTATTGGGTGCCCGGGATCGTGTGGTTCCTGCTCAAAACGTTCTTCTTCTTCTTCATGTTCAGCTGGGTAATGGCGACGGTCCCGCGCTACCGCTACGACCAGCTGATGCGGCTGGGCTGGAAAGTCTTCCTGCCGATGAGCTTGCTGTTCGTCGTGCTGGTGAGCGGCTGGCTGATGCTGACCCGTTTCGGAGGCGCTGCATGAGCACCGTCGCACATCTCATCAAGTCGTTCACCCTGTGGGAGTTCGTGAAGGCGCATGCTCTCACGCTGAAGTATTTCTTCAAGCCCAAGGTGACGATCAACTATCCGTTCGAGAAGAACCCGCTGAGCCCGCGATTCCGCGGCGAGCATGCGCTGCGGCGCTATCCCAACGGAGAAGAGCGCTGCATCGCCTGCAAGCTGTGCGAAGCGATCTGCCCGGCGCAGGCGATCACTATCGAGGCCGAACCGCGTGACGATGGCAGCCGCCGCACCACCCGGTATGACATCGACATGACCAAGTGCATTTATTGCGGTTTCTGCCAGGAAGCCTGCCCGGTGGATGCCATCGTCGAGGGTCCGAACTTCGAATATGCAACCGAAACCCGCGAGGAGCTGCTCTATGACAAGGCCAAGCTGCTCGCTAATGGTGACAAGTGGGAGCGGGCGATCGCCGCGAACCTTGAAGCCGATGCGCCGTATCGCTAGGGGGCCGCGCGTGATTGGGGCAGCTTTTCAGTCTTTCCACGTCGCCCCTGCGAAGGCAGGGGCCCAGCTAACGGAAATGGTTCGCATGACGCTTGGCGTTCTGGACCCCTGCCTGCGCAGGGGTGACGATTTGGGGGAATCGTCATGATTCAAGCCATCGCCTTCTACCTGTTCGCCGCGCTGGTCATCGCCAGCGGGGTGCTCACGATCATGAGCCGCAACCCGGTGCATTCGGTGCTGTGGCTGATCCTCGCCTTCTTCAACGCGGCGGGGCTGATGGTGATCGTGGGTGCCGAATTCATCGCCATGCTGCTGGTGATCGTCTACGTCGGTGCGGTCGCCGTGCTGTTCCTGTTCGTAGTCATGATGCTGGACATCGATTTCGCCGAACTGCGCGCCGGCTTTATCAAGAATTTCCCGCTCGGGATGCTGGTCGCCATCGTGCTGCTGGCCGAGCTGGTGCTGGGCATCGGCGCCTATCGCGCCGGCGCGCTCAAGCTGGGCACGCCCGATGGCAGCGCCGCGCCGATGGTGGGCGAGAGCAATATCGAGAGCCTCGGCGCGTTGCTGTACAGCGACTACCTGTTCCTGTTCGAAACCGCCGGGATCATCCTGCTGGTGGCGATGATCGGTGCGATCGTGCTGACCCATCGCGATCTCAAGACCACGCGGGGCCACCAGAACATCTCGAAGCAGGTGCAGCGCCGCCCAGAGGATGCAACCGTCATGAAACAGCCGGAAATCGGCAAGGGGGTCGAGCTGTGATCGGCATCGAGCACTATGTCGTCGTCAGCGCGATCCTGTTCGTGCTGGGCGTGCTGGGCATCTTCCTCAATCGCAAGAACATCATCGTCATCCTGATGGCGATCGAGCTGATCCTGCTCGCGGTGAACATCAATCTCGTCGCTTTCAGCGCTTTCCTCGGTGACCTGACCGGTCAGATTTTCGCCATGTTCGTATTGACCGTGGCAGCGGGCGAGGCCGCGATCGGGCTTGCTATCCTCGTGATCTATTTCCGTGGCCGCGGCACCATCGCGGTCGACGATGTCGACAGGCTGAAGGGGTAATTTCGTGATCGATACCTTCATCCCGATAATCGTCTTTGGGCCGCTGCTGGCTGCGATCATCGCAGGCTTCACCAACAAGTCCGCGCCGAGCGTGTTTGCCAAGGGCGTGACCACCGGTGCGCTGTTCCTGTCGTGCGCGCTGAGCTGGCCGATCTTCCTCGGCTTCATCAGCGGCAGCGAGACTGCACAGGTCGTGCCGGTGCTGCAATGGGTGCAGTCAGGCACCATGAGCTTCGACTGGGCGCTGCGGGTCGATACGCTGACCGCTGTCATGCTGGTAGTGATCACCAGCGTATCCGCGCTCGTCCACCTCTACAGCTGGGGTTACATGGACGAAGACCCGGACCAGCCGCGGTTCTTCGCCTATCTCTCGCTGTTCACTTTCGCCATGCTGATGCTGGTGACCGCCGACAACCTCGTGCAGATGTTTTTCGGCTGGGAAGGCGTCGGTCTCGCATCTTACCTGCTGATCGGCTTCTGGTTCCGCAAGCCGAGCGCCAATGCCGCCGCGATCAAGGCCTTCGTGGTCAACCGCGTGGGCGACCTCGGCTTCATGCTCGGCATCTTCGGCACTTTCCTGGTGTTCGGGACGGTGTCGATCCCCGAGATCCTCGGTGCCGCGCCCGCCATGAGCGGCAGCACCATCGGTGCTTTCGGCTACCGTTTCCACACCATGGATATCCTCTGCATCCTGCTGTTCATCGGCGCGATGGGCAAATCGGCGCAGCTGGGCCTCCACACCTGGCTGCCCGACGCGATGGAAGGCCCGACCCCAGTGTCGGCGCTGATCCACGCCGCGACCATGGTGACGGCCGGCGTGTTCATGGTCTGCCGCCTGTCGCCGATGTTCGAGACTGCGCCGGTTGCGCTGGGCATCGTTACTTTCATCGGTGCTGCCACCTGCATCTTCGCCGCCACCGTCGGCACGACGCAGTGGGACATCAAGCGGGTTATTGCCTATTCGACCTGCTCGCAGCTCGGCTACATGTTCTTCGCTGCCGGTGTCGGCGCCTATGGCGCGGCCATGTTCCACCTGTTCACGCACGCCTTCTTCAAGGCGCTGCTGTTCCTCGGCGCCGGCTCGGTCATCCACGCCATGCACCACGAGCAGGACATGCGGTATTACGGCGGGCTGCGCAAAAGCATTCCGCTGACCTTCTGGGCCATGATGATGGGCACGCTGGCGATTACTGGCGTCGGTATCTACGACCTGCATCTCGGCTTTGCCGGGTTCTGGTCGAAGGACGCGATCATCGAAGTCGCCTTCGCGCGCGGCACCGATGTCGCCCAGTTCGCCTTCTGGATGGGCGTCTTCGCGGCGCTGCTGACGAGCTTCTACAGCTGGCGCCTGATGTTCCTGACCTTCTGGGGCAAGCCACGCTGGATCGAGAGCGAGCATATCCAGCATTCGGTCCACAAGACGCCGGAGCAGGCCGGGGAAGACACCACCGGTGGCTATCACCCGCATGAAAGCCCGCTCTCGATGCTCGTCCCGCTGGGCCTGCTGTCGGTCGGCGCGATTGCCGCCGGGCAGGTGTTCGCGCCATACTTCCTCGACAGCGGCGAATTCTGGGGCAGCTCGATCTTCTACAACGAACCGTTGATCCATGCGATGCACGCGGTGCCCGGCATCGTGAAATATGCCGCCTTCATCGTGATGGTGCTGGGGCTCTTCACTGCCTGGTATGCCTATATCCGCAACACCTCGATGCCGAAGAAGACCGCCGACCAGCTCGGCCCGGTCTACAAGTTCCTCTACAACAAGTGGTACTTCGACGAGCTCTACAACGTGCTGTTCGTCAAGCCGGCCTTCTGGCTCGGCCGGAAGTTCTGGACCGTGGTCGACGTCGGCGTGATCAAGCGCTTTGGCCCTGATGGGGCGGCGTGGATCGTGCTGCAGGGCACGGGCGCTGCCAGGCGCCTGCAGTCCGGATATCTCTATAGCTACGCGCTGGTCATGCTCCTCGGGCTTGTCGCAGCGATCACCTGGGTGCTGATGTAATGGAAGGCTTCCCTATCCTTACCACCATTCTGCTGGTGCCGGTGATCGCCGGGATCGCGTGTTTCTTCGTCAATGCGCAGACCGCGCGCGTGCTCGCCCTTGGTGCGACGCTGTTGAACCTCGCGCTCGGCATCGTGCTGTGGGCCAATTACGACATCGGCGGCGCGCAGTGGCAGTTCCAGGAGGAAGCCGACCTGTTCGCCGGCTTCAAGTACCAGCTCGGCATTGATGGCATTGCGCTGATGCTGATCATGCTCAGCGTCTTCCTGATGCCAGCCTGCGTCCTCGCCAGCTGGGAATCGATCCAGAAGCGTGTCGGCGAATACATGGCCGCGCTGCTGTTCACTGAGACGCTGATGATCGGTGTGTTCGCGGCGCAGGACCTGTTCCTGTTCTACATCTTTTTCGAAGCCGGCCTGATCCCGATGTACCTGCTGATCGGCATCTGGGGCGGGGCGGACCGCATCTACGCGGCGTTCAAATTCTTCCTCTACACGCTGGTCGGCTCGGTGCTGATGCTGGTCGCCATGCTGTGGATGGTGAAGGTCGCGGGCACGTCGTACATCCCTACGCTGATGCAGTATGATTTCGACAGCCATGCGCAGACCTGGCTGTGGCTCGCCTTCTTCGCCAGCTTTGCGGTCAAGGTCCCGATGTTCCCGTTCCACACCTGGCTTCCGGCAGCGCACGTGCAGGCGCCGACCGCTGGTTCGGTCATCCTTGCCGGCGTGCTGCTCAAGCTCGGTGGCTATGGCTTCATCCGGTTCAGCCTGCCGATGTTCCCTGAGGCCTCCGCTCAGTTCACGTGGCTGGTATTCGCGCTCAGCATGATTGCAGTCATCTACACCTCGCTGGTGGCGCTGGTGCAGGAGGACATGAAGAAGCTGATTGCCTATTCCTCGGTTGCGCACATGGCGATCGTCACCGCTGCGCTGTTCGCCTTCAATGTGCAGGGCCTCGAAGGCGCGATGATCGTGATGCTGAGCCACGGCCTCGTATCGGGCGCGCTGTTCCTGTGCGTGGGCGTGATCTACGACCGGCTGCATACCCGCGAGATCGGCCGCTACGGCGGGCTGGCGATCAACATGCCGAAGTATGCTCTGTTCTTTATGCTGTTCACCATGGCCAGCATTGGCCTGCCGGGGACCAGCGGCTTTGTGGCGGAATTCCTCAGCCTTGCCGGGGTCTACCAGGTCTCCAGCACCGTGACGCTGTTCCTGACCACGGGGATCATCCTCGGGGCAGGGTACATGCTCTATCTCTACCGCCGGGTCGTGTTCGGCACCCAGGACAATGAAGACGCTGCCCAGATGACCGATCTCAACGCCCGCGAGTGGGCCATCCTTGCGCCGATCGCCGCGGCTGTGCTGTGGATGGGCGTCTATCCGGAAAGTTTCCTCGCCCCGATGCGGCAGGACATTGCCGCTCTTGAAGCCCGCGTTGCGCGTGCCGCGCCGCATGGCGATGCAGAGCTCGCAGCGGGCAAGCCGCGTGAGCACAATGCCAACTACATCGCTCACGAGGGAGAAGGCGGGCACGATGAAGGCGGGGAGGGAGAACACTGATGGATCTCCAGAACTCCCTTTCGCTGATCCTGCCCGAGCTGGTTCTCAGCCTGTCGGGTCTCGTCCTGCTGCTCGTCGCGGCATGGGCAGGGGACAAGTCCTCGCGCCTCGTCAGCATCCTTGCTGCGGTGGCACTCGGCGCGGCAGCGGTCATCACGGTTCCGGCCCTGACCAGCGGTGCTGCCGGACCGGCGACGGTCGCATTCGGCGGTCAGGTGCTGGCTGACAGCTATGCCAGCTTTGCCAAGCTGCTGATCTATCTTGCTGCGATCGGGTGCCTTGCCATCGCCCCGGCCTTCTTCGGCCGCATCGGTGCGATGAAGCCCGAATATCCGGTGCTGGTGCTGTTCGCATCGCTCGGCATGGGGATCATGGTTTCCGCCGGGGACCTGATCACGCTCTACATCGGGCTCGAGCTCAACAGCCTCTCGGCCTATGTGCTGGCGAGCTTCCTGCGCAACGACACGCGTTCGGCGGAAGCGGGCCTCAAGTACTTCGTCCTCGGCGCGCTGGCCTCGGGTATCCTGCTCTACGGCATGAGCCTGGTCTACGGCTTCACCGGCACGACCAATTTCGGCGGCGTACAGGCGGCACTGGCGGGCGAAATGTCGACCGGTGCCATGATGGGTGTAATCTTCGTGCTGGCCGGTCTGGCCTTCAAGATCGCTGCCGCGCCGTTCCACATGTGGACGCCCGACGTCTACGAAGGCGCACCGATGCCGGTGACAACCTTCTTCGCCACCGCGCCCAAGGTAGCCGCTGTCGCGTTGACCGCGCGGGTGGCGCTCGATGCGTTCGGCAGCCAGCCCGATGCTTGGCGGCAGATCGTCGTCGTTGCGGCGCTGCTCTCCATCGTCATCGGGGCGCTTGGCGCGATCGGCCAGAACAACCTCAAGCGCCTGCTGGCCTATTCCTCGATCAACAACGTCGGCTTCATCCTGATCGGCCTTGGGGCCGCGACGGTGGCGGGCCTCAGCGCGATGCTGACCTACCTCGCGATCTATGTCGTGATGTCGCTCGGCAGCTTCGTCGCGCTGGCGATGCTCAAGGCAGAGGATGGCACCCCGCTCGAGACTTTCGACGATATCGCGGGTCTTTCGACCACGCGTCCGGCCATCGCATGGTGCCTGCTGCTGCTGATGTTCAGCCTCGCCGGGATCCCGCCGCTGCTGGGCTTCTGGGGCAAGTTCGTGGTGTTCCAGGCTGCGGTCGAGGCGAACATGGTGGCGATTGCCGCCATCGGTATCGCTGCCAGCGTCATAGGCGCGTTCTACTACATCAAATTCGTCAAGGTGATGTTCTTCGATGAAGCGGTGGACCGTGTGAAGGGGCAGAGCGACAAGGCGCACTGGGTGATCCTGGTCGTCGCATCGGTGCTGATCTCGCCGGTAGGGTATCTGTTGACCCGCTGGCTCGGTACGCTGACCGATAGCGCAGCCGCCGCGCTCTTCATCGCTTCTTGATCCGCACTGTAGCCGAGACCGGCTCCACCAATGCCGACCTGATCGCGCTGCTATCCGCGGGCGAGCGCGTGGGCGAAGGCGACTGGCTGGTGGCCGACCGCCAGACCGCCGGACGCGGGCGGCAGGGGCGGACCTGGTTCGACGGGCACGGCAATTTCATGGGTTCGACGGTTGTTCATACCGCTCCGAACGATCCTCCGGCGCATTCGCTGGCGCTGGTGGCGGGGCTGGCGGTGTATGAAGCGATCCAGCCGCTGTGCCCCAATCCTTCTGCGTTGATGCTGAAATGGCCCAATGACGTGCTGTTGGCCGGAGCCAAGCTGTGCGGGATCCTGCTTGAGCGTGCCGGAGATGCGGTTGTGATCGGGATCGGTGTCAATCTCGCTGCAGCGCCTGACCTGCCTGATCGCAGGACTGTCGCGCTGTCATCGCTGGGGCCTGCACCAGACCGTGATTCCTTTGCAGCACAACTGGCAGCCTCGCTTGATCGGGAACTGGAACGCTGGCGCACCTTTGGTCTCGCGCCGATCATCCGCCGATGGCTCGCGGTCGGGACGCCTGAAGGCACTGTATTGACCGTCCACGAGCCAGACGGCGGCGTGCTTGCCGGGCAGTTCGCCGGGCTCGATGGCGAAGGAACACTGCGACTGCGCTTGGAAGACGGGTCAGTCCGTGCCATTCACGCCGGCGACGTGATGCTCGCCTGAAGGAATCGAGAGAATGCTGCTCGCCATCGACGCCGGGAACACCAATGTGGTCTTTGCCCTATTTGAAGGGCGCAAGATCCGCGCGCGCTGGCGCATAGCTACCGACCCGCGCCGTACGGGTGACGAATACGCTGTCTGGTTACTGCAACTGCTGGCAATCGAAGGCGTCGCCAAGAGCGAGATCACGCAGATCATCGTCGGTTCCGTCGTTCCGCGCGCCGTGCATAACCTGACTGTCTTGTGCGAGAAGTACTTCGGGGTCGAGCCGCTGATCTCGGGGCAGGGCAAGGCCGGGTGGGGCATCGTGGTCGATGTCGACCAGCCCAATTCGCTCGGCGCCGACCGCGCTCTCAATGCCATTGCCGGCCACGCCAAATACGATGGCGACCTGATCATCATAGATTTCGGCACCGCCACGACGTTCGACGCGGTCGATTTTACCGGAGCCTACAAGGGCGGCATCATCGCGCCGGGGATCAACCTCTCCCTCGATGCGCTCGTCAACAACACTGCCAAGCTGCCGCGTATCGCCATCGAAAATCCGGCCACCGACAGCGTGATCGGCCGCAACACCGAAGACCAGATGCTGATCGGCGTCTTCTGGGGCTATGTTGCCATGATGGAGGGCCTGATCGCCCGTATGCGCAAGGAGATCGGCCGCCCGGCCAAGGTCATTGCCACTGGTGGGCTGGCCATCCTGTTCGACAAGCACACCGATATTTTTGACGAGGTCGATCCTGACCTGACCCTGGAAGGGCTGGCGATCCTCGCGGAACGCTCGTCCGGATAAACGGAATACACTTGAAAAAAGACTACACCCCCGAAGACGAACTGCTGTTCCTGGCCCTTGGTGGCTCCGGCGAGATTGGCATGAACGTCAATCTCTACGGCTGCCAGGGCAAGTGGCTGATGGTTGATCTGGGCATGACCTTCGGCGCTAACGAATATCCCGGCACCGAGCTGGTCTTTGCCGACCTCGATTTCATCGAGGCGCGTGCGCAGGACCTGCTCGGAATCGTGCTGACCCATGCGCATGAAGATCATATCGGCGCGGTGCCCTATTTCGCCGCTGAGCTCGGTGTGCCGCTCTATGCCACTCCGTTCACGGCAGAGCTGGTGCGGCGCAAGCTCGAGGAAGCTGACTTAGACGGCGAGATCGAGATCAACATTATCGAGGAAGACCACGGCGAGATAGAGCTGGGGCCGTTCACCGTTACTTACCTCCCGCTGGCGCATTCGATTGCCGAGGGTAACGCGTTGCTGATCGACACGCCGCATGGCCGTATCTTCCACACCGGCGACTGGAAGCTCGACGAAGATCCGATCATCGGCGAGCCGACGACCGAGGAAGAATTACGCGAAATCGGCGATGAAGGCGTGCTGGCGCTGGTGTGTGACAGCACCAATGTCTTCAACCCCAATCCGAGCGGCTCGGAAGGCGCAGTCTACAAGGGCCTGCTCGGGGAAGTGGGCAAGTGGGAAGGGCGACGGGTGCTGGTCACCACCTTCGCCTCCAATGTCGCGCGGCTGCAGACGCTGGGCGATGTTGCCAAGGCAACCGGTCGCCAGCTTTGTGTCGCCGGACGTTCGCTTGACCGGATCATCGATGTCTCGAAACAGTCGGGCTATTTGCAGGATTTTCCGCAAGTGATCGACTGGGATACTGCGATGGGCCTGCCACGCGGACAGGTGCTGATCCTCGCCACCGGGGGGCAGGGGGAACCGCGCGCGGCGCTGGCCCGGATTGCCGACGAGAACCACCCGCTTGAACTGTCCAGCGGCGATGTCGTGCTGTTCTCCAGCCGCCAGATCCCGGGCAACGAGATCAGCATTGGCAAGGTCCAGAACCAGCTGGCCGAGCGCGGGATTGTGATGGTCACCGACCGTCAGAGCATGATCCACGTTTCCGGCCACCCCGGTCGGCCGGAGTTGGCAGCGCTGTACGAATGGCTCCGACCTGAAACCCTGGTCCCGGTGCATGGAGAGATCCGTCATATGCAGGAGCAGTGCCGGTTTGGCCGGTCGGAGGGCATCGAGCAGACGGTCTTCCAGCGCAACGGAGACATCGTGCGGTTAGCACCGGGCGCACCAGGTCGCGTGGCGCAGATCGAGGCCGGGCGGCTCGTGCTCGATGGCGATATCATCGTGCCGGCCGATGGCGACAGTATCGTCATGCGGCGTCGGCTCGCATTCAACGGTGTCGTCATGGTGGTGCTCGATGCGAAGGGACGCCCGCAAGTGGAAGCCATGGGGCTGCCCTTGGTCGAGGACTATGCCGATTTCATCGCCGAAGCGCAGGCGGACATTGTCGAAGCACTGAAGCGCCTGCGCGGCAGGGATGCCAGCAGCCGCGAAGCGGTGATCGAGGCAGCTCGCTTGGCCGCACGCCGCGCGGCAACCCGCTGGTCAGGCAAGCGTCCGCAAGTCAAGGTCATGCTGGCAGAAGGTTGAGGCAATGGCTTGGACATCCATCCTGGCGATCTATGCCCTGTTCTGGGTCATGAGCGCCTTTATCCTGCTGCCCTTCGGCGTGAAGACTCACGACGAGCTCGGGCTGGAGAAAGTGCCCGGACAGGCCGATAGCGCACCGGGTAACTTTCGGCCCGGCAGGGTCGCTGTGCGCGCCACCATTGTCGCGGCATTGCTGACCACGGTATGGGTGCTCAATTGGGAATACCGCTGGGTCGGAATCGATGTGATCGACTTCTTCAGCCAGTCGGACCCGACTTCACAGTCTTAGCTTACTCGCTCCGCAAGCGCTCTATGGCCTGAGCCAGCGCGACATAGAGTTTGCCCATGTCGCTGCTGAGCAGGGTCACACCGATCGCATTGCCATCGCGGGTCGACAGCATGGTGCGCAACATTGATTCGAAATCGTGGATGTAGCGGCTGACATGATCGCGGAAATCCATGTCGGCATCATAGAGTTCGGCAATCTCACGCGCCTGCGTGTTCGACACCAACGAGACCGCGCGTCGTGTGAAAATACCGCGATCGCCGCGCAGGTAGTGCGCCCAGGCTGTGTCGGTGACATCGGTCGACAGGGCCTTGGCGATGTCGATCGCATTGGAATTGAGCGCTTCCGTGATTAGCGCCACCCGCCGTGCAAAATCATTGTCGACCTGCTCTTCGGCGCGCTCGCGGGCGCGCTCAACACGGTTCTCGAGATTGCCTGCCAGTTCGTTGACGAGCGCTAGCTGGTCGCGCAGCTGTATCGCTGCATCGCGGGCGGCACCGGATGAACGGGTTGCCGCTTCATCCAGCTCTGCAATTGCATGGTCGGACTGTTCACGAACAGCGCGGTCGATGGCACCGGCTGCGCGTTCGCCAATACCGTGGGCAATCTTGTCGATGGCTTCGCCACTTTCCTCGCCTACAAGGGCCAGCGCCTCGCGGACCTTGCCTTCCAGTGTCGAGATGGCCTCGCGAAGGGCGGTCTGCGTCTTCTCGGACACTCGCTCGCCGTCCTCTTCGAGCGTCGCCATGGTCTCGCGCAGGCTGGCGATCTCGTCACCATAGGTGCTGCTCAGGGCTTGCAGACGTGTTTGCAACTCGCTGGTACGGGTGTCGAGTGTCTCACCACCTTCGTTGGCGGCGATGACATAGCCGGAGATCGACTCAGATCGGGAGAGGGCATCGGACAAGAGAACGCCCAATGCTTCGCTCGACTCGCGGGCAGCTTGCAATCGCTCCTCCGCGAGGCCGATGGCGGAAGGCAACTCGCTCTTGCTGTGTTGGGCGCTGGCCTGGATGAGTTCCAGCAGGCGTACGCAGGCCTCTGTCATGTCCTGGACCACCGCCTGGGTTGCGACCATGTCCTCCCGGCTTTCGGCCAGGTTGCTGGCCATCGACGAGGTTGTCTCGAGCATGCCTTGCTGGGCTTCTCTTCCCTGGCTGACGAGCGCTTCGATCTGCTCTGTCAGTTCGGACACCTGCGCCGTCACAGCTTCGGTGCTTTCCTGCAGCGCACGGGCCTGTTCAACCTGCCGTTCACGCCGCGCCTCCAATTCCGCATCGAGCGCCGCAAGCTGTGCGTTGAGAGCTTCGAGGGCGGCGTCCTCGCCTTCGGCAAAACTGGTCCTCCGCTCTTCAAGATTGGTGAGGAACTGAGTGTTGCGTTCAGTCAGCTTGGCGTCGATCTGGCTGGCTTCCTCGCTGAGCGCGAGCAGTTTCGTGCGACGTTCGGCCAGCGCCTGTTCGTCAAGGTTGCGGATTTGCTCAACGGCTTCGGCAAGTCGCTCCCTCATGGCCTCGATCTGCGCGATCCACAGGGCCTTTGCCTCTTCCTCACCCTCGCGGATCGCTCGGGCGATTGTTTCGCTTTCATTGCGTAGCCCGGTGAGGCGCGCTCGCATGGATTTCAGCGCTTCTTCTTCCTGGTCTTCCAATTCGCTACGGGTCGAGCCAAGTTCCTGCGCCAGCTGGTCGGCCCGGCGTCGCAGCGCAGCAAGGCTTTCGACTTCGCGCGTGTCCAGCTCGCCACGGAATTCCTCGCTCTTCTCGCGCAATGCAGCAAAGCGGGTGGTGGTGATATCCTCCATCTGCGCCGCCTGAGTTTCAAAGGCGGCAAGAGTTGCATCGACTCTCTCAGTCAGTGCGGTGACCTGCCGCTCGCTGGCCGAGCCGAACTCATTAAGCCGCTCGAACCCGCTAACGAGCCGTTCGATCTGGGCTTCTGCAGTGCCCCCGGCATTGCCGATCTGGTTGGCGACATCGCGGGCGGAGTTGGCGATCACAGGCAAGTCGTCGCGCAGCTTGTCCATGTTCTCGAGCGCGGTGGTGCTGACGCTGGCGATCTGGTCTACCTGTGCCGAATTGTTCTGCACGAGCGATTGTAGCCTGTCGGCATGTTCGCTCAGGCGTTCACTGGTCATCCGGCCGAAACTTTCGAGCTCAAGACCCTGGGAAGACAGGAATTCCCGTGCCAGGCTGAGCTCCCGGTTGACAGTCGTAAGGCGGTTTTCGAGACGATCGGATTCATTCGACAGAGCTCGTGCTGCCTCAGCGAAGCGGTTTGCCTCACGCACGCTGTTGCGCTGGATCAGCAGCCATGTTGCCACCAGCAACAGGACAGGGGCCGACCATTGTGCGACCCAATCGATCCATTGCAGCGGAGCGGCCCCAGCCAGCATTTGGGCGCGATTGGCCCAGGCGAAGAAGCCGGTCCAGCCGATGACCGCAAGGATCGCAAGTGCAGGGGCAATCCAGCCAAGATTGCGGTGAGGCGGTTCTTCTTCCCAATCCGCATCCCACGTCTCTTCGACAGTGACGACCTCTTCGGAAAGGACAAGTTCCTCGCCTTCGGCCTGCGATTTCGGTGCCTTGTCGTCGCCCGAAGCGCCGACAGCCCTGATGTGGTGACCCCCGCTCATACCTGCGATTCTATCACTTTTGGGCCTCGATTAAACCCCATATTAACCGTGTCGGTAATACGGCTCACTGATGGCTTTCGAAAATGGTGCCTTTTCTGCCACCTTGGCAGCTGCTGCGGGGGACGATGCTGCCCTTCATGCAGAACTGCGCGTGGCGTTCAGGGAAAGCGTTGCCCAGCAGGTCGACCTGCTATCGCGGGCCCGCTGCGACGGCAACTGGCTGATTGCAGCGCAACGGATCAAGGGACTGGCAGCCAGCTTCCACGCAGAGCCGCTGATGCTGCTGGCGCAGGAAGCGATTGACAGTGCTCCTGGCGACCCGGTGGTGCTCAGGAAGCTGGGGCGGTTCGTCGAGGATTTCGACGCGCGGAACTAAGTTTGGGACCAAATTCCTCAACCCGCTTGGATTCCCCCTGACCAGAACTTATCGCTGCGCAGGCGATGGAAGCGAGTTCTCCACCCCGCACGGCGCTGCTCTGTCTCGATGCAGCATTCGATGATGCACAATCCAATCGCCGCACGATTGGAGGCGCAAGTGTGCTCGAACGGCAGGTCGATGTCGCGCTGGCGCTCGGCTGCAAGCGGATTTGGCTGTTCGCTGCGGGGCAAGATGAATTGGCGATCCGCGCACAGCAGTTGGCCGAAACCTCGGGCGCGAAGTTCCGCCTGATCCAGCGCGGACGGCAATTGCTGGGAGGAATGACCCACCAGGACGAACTGCTGGTGCTGGCTGAAGGACTCTTGCCCGCCGATCGGGACATGTTGGAATTGCTCGAAAGTGGGCCAGTGATCTTGCGTCTGCCGTCGGAACAGGGCCTGAGAGCCGGTTTCGAGCGGCTCGATCGTGACTTTTGCTGGGCAGGAGCCATGATCCTGCCGGGCCGGGTGCTTGAACGGCTGGATGAACTTGGCGAAGACATCGATCCGGTTTCTGCCCTTGTAAGAGCAGGGCGTGTGTCCCGGGTAGTCGAACGCGACTTGCCGGTGGAATGGGTCCGGTCGGGGCGCTGGTCGCTTGCAGCGGAGCGTGTGCCGACTTTCACGGCGACCGCAACACCACAGCAGCGCCCCAGCCCGTTGGCCCGATTCCTGATCGATCCGGTCGGAAAATGGCTGGTGAACCGCCCGAGGCTCGTCTGGACGAGCATGGCAGGCGGCGGATTATTGACCCTGGCAGGCCTGGTTTCGTTCGCCTACGCCTATCCTGCAGCCTCGCTCGTGCTGGTGGGACTGGCGGCAATCCTGTTCAGGACATGGGGTTCGGCGCGGAGACAGGGCAACCCCCGGGTATTTTCAGTGGGTAATGGCGGTCAGTCGAAGGACTGGTTCGCGGTGGTTCCCGATCTGGTCGGGATAGCGGCTCTATTCCTGGGTTTGCGGACAGAGTTTGGCTTGCAATCAAGTGCTTACATTACGATTCTTACATCTGCTACATGGCTGTTGGCGATGCTCGGAAAGGGTCGGTTCGCAGCATTCTTCCAGGATCGTTCGTTGGTTTGGCTGGGGTGCGGCCTTGCCGCGCTGGCGGGGTCTTGGTTCGTAGGTGCCGCAGTAGCCAGTGCGGCGGCGCTGGTAGGAATTTTGCTTAATTTGAGAAACCGGCCAGCAATAACGCAGGCTTAACCATGGCGCGCTAAGGGTGGCCGATGATCGAGGCCGTAATGACCAACGCTGACACACCTACCTCTGCCGAAGCGCCTGTCGAGGCGATCCTGCGCGAAGAGCTCGCGCATGGCGATGTCATGCTTGGCACGATCGGACCGATTCTCGGCCACCTGATCGCCAACCATGACCACTCGCTGTTCAGTGACGAGATTGTTTCCCGCATCAGGGGCATGATTTCAGGGATCGCGCAGCAGTTGCTGGAAATCCATGCAACCGAGGTGGACGATACCGATCCGCACGGGTTTGCGGTGCGCAACAAGGACGACCTGGCTGAGATGATTGCCGGGAATCCCGCCTTCCTGACCCATTGCCATGGTCTGGCCATCGAGTGTCATGTCGCCGACCGGCTCAAGCTGCGCAATGCGATCGACCCAGTGCTGTCACCCTTGATGCAGTCGCTGATTGCGTCGGATGACCCGGATACAGCTGGCCTTGCCATGCAGGTGCTGACATCCCAGGCGCGATTTTCGCAGCGGCAGAAGCGGATGCAATTGCCCCTGAGCGAACTGCCTGCCGATCTGTTCCATCATGCGCTGGTGAGCTGGCGCAGCTTTGCCGAGGGTCTCGATAGCGAGATTGCAGGGCGGATCGAGACCCGCATCCGCAAGGATTTTGACGAAAGCAACAGCCGCCTCGGCCTGCTCTCGCGCCTGATCGAAGGATTGGGCGGCGGTGCCCGCGCGGCCCTGTCCATATCGCATGCGGGCGTTGCCCTGTTCCTGACAGCGCTGGCATCTGCTTCGGAACAGGAGCGCGATGTGGTCGCGCTTTCGACCAATGATCGCCAGCTTGCCCGGCTGGCCCTCGCATTGCGGAGCGCCGGGCTGAATCCCAAGGAAGTGGAAGAGCAGTTCCTCTATATCCACCCGGACGTCTCATTGCCCGAAGGTTTTGCGCAATTGCGGGTTGATCGCGCGCAATCGATCCTCGCGGCCTCAAGCGGATGGCAGGCGAATTGACCGGTGAAGCGCGCTGGTGACACTCTGATTGCGAAAGCCCGTACCGACGCGGACGACAGGTTGGTTGAGGCGGATGAACCGCTTGCCAGCTTGCAGCGCAAATGCGGTGGCGAGCTGCCCGGTGCGATCGCGATCCACGAATTGCGGCAACTGGTGCGCAAGGCGCGAACCATGGACCTGCGACTTGCTCGTACTGTCCGTGCCTTCGATGGAGACGAACGGATCACTGCCTGGGTCGAGGTGGTGCCTTACAAGGGCAAGTCCGAAAGTGGCTGCTCTGTCTCCATTGCGACTTGGCAGACATCAAGCCCGGTGATGGCAGCCGAGGACGATGCCGGCGCACGGCGCGACGCCATCGACAACGCATTGGCGGAACTGCATGCCCGGCTGGACGCCCAGCAGCGTGTGCTTACGGTCGATACGGAAGCAGAGGACCTACAAGGCTTGGTCAAGGCAATCCGGGCCAATCCCGCCCGACCATGGACCGACTACGTCAGCCTCCCTGGAATGCACCATGCCCAGCCACTGCACTGGCGACTGCTCGACCAGGCACGCTGCGACATTGAAGGCAGCCCGAGACAATGGACCGCACGGCTCATTCCCATCGGAGGGCCGCTCGCCGGTAGCGAAGGCTTCGAGCTCTACCTAGTTGCCAATCGTGCATGGGTCCGGCGGTCAGACCGACGTCGCAGCCAGAACCAGGAAGTGCAGGCCCGTTTGGGTCGCGAACTGTCACCGGTCCTGCGTCAACCGATCTCACGTATCATCGCCAATGCCGAGACGATACGGACCAAGCTGGCCGGGCCCTTGGCAGACGAGTATAGCGACTATGCCTCGGATATTGCCGCCGCCGGACAGCATTTGCTGTCGCTGATAGACGATCTCGCCGATCTAGAAGTGATCGAAGCGGACGGATTCTCAACCGCCCCTGACAGGATCGATCTGGCCGACGTGGTTCGGCAGGCAGCCGGCATCCTGGGCGTTACTGCGCAGGAAAAAGGCATCACGATCATCGCCCCGGATCGTGACAAACATTGCCCCGCGGTCGGCGAGTTTCGCCGGGTCCTGCAAGTGCTGCTCAACCTGATCGGCAATGCTATCCGCTATTCCCCGGCCGGATCGGAGATCCGCATCGAGCTGGCTCGTAACGGCAAGGTAGCGGGCGCACGCGTTATCGATCAGGGACCGGGGATCGACAAAGAGCAGCAAGCGGCAATCTTCCAGAAATTTGAACGGCTTGGACGCAGCGGCGATGGTGGGTCCGGTTTGGGGCTGTATATTTCTCGCCGACTGGCCCGTGCCATGGGAGGCGATCTCAAGGTGCGCAGCCAGCCGGGCGAAGGCGCAATTTTCACCCTCACTCTGCCTGTCGGCGGTGAGGCATAGTCGCTCCTAGCCGCGAAACCGTCGCGACCAGCCGAACACAACCCCTCCCAGTGCAAAGACGGCTGCCCCGCCGAAGGCCCAATCCTGCCGTCCGACGATGTAGCTTTCTGCCGGATCGCCGATCCAGCCCATGCCCTGCAAGACCCACCATGCCCCGGTGAGGAGCATGGTGAGACCAAGAATTTGCAGTAGGTAGCCCGGCAGTTTCATCCGGGCCTCCTCTTACCGGTTGGCGATAGGAACGTAGTCGCGCTCGGTCGGGCCGGTGTAGAGCTGGCGCGGGCGACCGATGACCTGGCCGGGATCGGAGATCATTTCGTTCCACTGCGCGACCCAGCCGACTGTGCGGGCGAGCGCAAACAGTGCAGTGAACATCGTAGTCGGGAAGCCGATCGAGTTCAGGATGATGCCTGAATAGAAGTCCACATTCGGGAACAGCTTCTTTTCCTTGAAGTAATCGTCGTTGAGCGCGATTTCCTCGAGTTGCAGAGCGGTTTCGAACACCGGATCGCTGACGTTGAGCGCTTCGAACACTTCGCGCAGGGTCTGCTGCATGACAGTCGCGCGCGGGTCGTAGTTCTTGTACACGCGGTGGCCGAAGCCCATCAGGCGGAACGGGTCATTCTTGTCCTTGGCGCGCTCGATGTAATGCGGGATCTTGTCCGGCGTGCCGATTTCCTGGAGCATGTTGAGCGCGGCTTCATTGGCACCACCGTGGGCCGGACCCCACAGGCAGGCGATGCCGGCTGCGATACAGGCGAATGGATTCGCGCCAGAGGAACCGGCAAGGCGGACCGTCGAGGTCGATGCGTTCTGCTCGTGGTCAGCGTGAAGGATGAAGATGCGATCCATGGCACGTTCGATCGCAGGGTGGATCTCATAGTCCTCGGCCGGCACGCCAAACGTCATGCGCAGGAAGTTGCCGGTGTAGCTGAGCGAATTCTTCGGCTGAAGGAAGGGTTGGCCGACGGCATATTTGTAAGCCATGGCCGCAATCGTTGGCATCTTGGCGATCAGGCGGTGGCTGCTGATCTTGCGGTGTTCGGGATCTGAAATGTCGGTGCTGTCATGATAGAACGCGGACAGTGCGCCAACGACTCCGCACATGATTGCCATCGGGTGCGCATCACGGCGGAATCCCTGATAGAATTGGCGCAGCTGGTCGTGCACCATGGTGTGCCGGGTAATGGTGTAGGTGAAGTCATCGAGCTCTTCCTGCGTCGGCAATTCGCCATTGAGCAGCAAGTAGCTGACTTCCATGAAGCTCGAGTGCTCGGCCAGCTGGCCGATGGGGTAGCCGCGGTGCAGCAGCACGCCTTCGTTGCCATCGATATAGGTCAGCGCGCTTTCGCACGAAGCGGTCGACTTGTAGCCGGGATCGAAGGTGAACGCACCAGTCTGGCCATAGAGCTTGCGAATATCGATCACGTCAGGCCCGGTCGAACCCTTGAGGATCGGATATTCGTGAGTCTGTCCGGCAACGCCGAGTGTTGCGGTCGTGTCTGCCATTTGCGTTCTCCTACAAATTCTTTTCTCTCGTTCCTTACTCGGAGGGCGTCGCCTGCGCGTCGATCCGCGCGAGGGACTCTTCCCTGCCGAGCAGGACGAGTACGTCGAAAATACCGGGTGACGTTGTCGTTCCGGTTAAAGCTGCACGCATGGGTTGCGCGAGTTTGCCAAGGCCCAGCTCGAGGCTCTCGGCGAGCTGCTTCGTAGTGGCTTCGAGGGCCTCGATTGTCCAGTCATTTTCCGCATGCAATACGGCGGAAATCTTCGCCAAAATTGCGCGGGCATCGTCGGTGAGCAACGCTGCTGCCTTCTCGGTCATCTGCAGCGGGCGTTTGCTGAACAAAAAGGCTGCGCCTTCCGCCAGTTCATTGATGTCCCTGGCCCTGACCTTGAGCACGGGCATCGCTTCGGCCAGCACTGCGGCATCCGCTGACGGGCCAATCTTGTCGGCGACCAGATGCGCTAATCGGGTGTTGTCAGCCTCTCGGATGTGGAAGCCGTTGAGGTTGAGAAGCTTCTTGGTGTCGAAGCGCGAAGCGCTCTTGCCGACGCCTTCTAGCGTAAACAGCTCGATGGCTTGCTGCTTGGTGAATTCTTCCTGATCCCCATGGCCCCAACCAAGGCGCAACAGATAGTTGAACAGCGCTTCGGGCAATACACCCATCTCGTCGCGATAGGCTTCGACTCCGACCGCACCGTGGCGTTTCGACAGCTTGGCACCATCTTGCCCATGGATCAGCGGGACATGGGCATAGGTCGGGGTTTCCCAGCCGCCTTCGATGGCCTGCATGGCATGATAGATCGGCAGCTGGCGGAATGCGTTGTTGAGGTGATCGTCGCCGCGAATGACGTGGGTTATTCCCATGTCATGGTCGTCGACCACGACCGCCAGCATATAGGTCGGCGAACCATCAGCGCGGAGCAGGATATAGTCGTCAAGTTCCCCGTTGCGAACGGTGACCCTGCCCTGGACCTTGTCTTCGATTGTCGTTTCGCCGTCTTCCGGTGTCTTCAGGCGAACGACAAAAGGGGCCCCGGGAGGCGCATCCGCTGCGTCGCGATGGCGCCAACGCCCGTCATAGCGTAGCGGTTGCTTGGAGGCGCGCTGGGCGGCACGCATCTCCTCAAGCTCTTCCTGCGTTGCGTAGCAGCGATAGGCGTAGCCGTGTTCGAGCAGCTTCTCTGCTACTTCGACATGGCGCGAACCGCGTTCCGACTGGAATACCGGCGCTTCATCATAGTCGAGCCCAAGCCAGTCCAGGCCTTCGAGGATCTTGTCGATCGCATCCTGTGTGCTGCGCTTCTTGTCGGTATCCTCGATCCTGAGCAGCGCCTTGCCGCCATTGTGCCTTGCGAAAAGCCAGTTGAAGAGTGCGGTTCTCGCACCACCCAGATGCAAATATCCGGTTGGCGAAGGGGCAAAGCGGGTAACGACTGTCCCCGTTCCTGCTCCATCAGTGCTTGCCATCTTGCGTGGCTTCCTTTCAATTCAAATCCATGGCGACCAACGGCGCTCCCGAAATACCTCTGGCAGGCGATCCGGGGCCAGGTCATGCTGCAATGCAGCAACGCCCTTGGCACTCGCGCTGGCGCTTGTCCAGCGTAGCCGATGTGCTGGAGCGAGAACTCGGCAGTTCCGGCTTCGACAGGGCCCCCTGGGTCGCTGTCGCCATGGCCGTCGGGATCATTCTCTGGTTCGTGTTGCCGGGCCCGTGGCAATGGGTGGCTCTCTTGGGCTTGTGCGGGCTGGGCGCGCTGTGCGGCTGGATGATCCTGGGACAGTCAAGGTTCGTGCACATGGGCATGGCATGTGTTGCGCTGAGCCTGGCACTGGGCTTCGGTACCGGCCTGATCTGGGCTCGATCGGCAATGGTCGGGGCGGAAGCGATTCCCGCACCTGCGGTCGAGTGGTACTCGGGTCGGGTGCTCGCTCGCGAAGAACAGCCGGCGCGCGACCGGATCAGGCTGGTGCTGGCGGTTCGCGATGCAGAAACGGGCACCGCACGCAAGATCCGTGTCAACGTGCCCCTGGATCAGGCGCAACCGGAATATCGTGAAGGCGCTGTCGTACGGCTGAGGGCGCGGTTGATGCCGCCATCGCCGCCGATGGTTCCGGGTGCCTACAATTTCGCCCGCAGGGCATGGTTCGATGGGTATTCGGCGACTGGCTCAGTGCTCGGTCAGATCGAGTTAGTGGAGCCGGCGCCGCCACCGTCGGGCCTTGTCGCTGTGCAAAGGGCACTTTCCACCCATGTTCGCAGCAAGCTGCAAGGGTCTGCCGGATCCATCGCTGCTGCATTTGCCAGCGGGGATCGCGGAGCCATCGCTGAGGCCGATGAGGAGGCCATGCGCGATGCTGGCTTGACGCACCTGCTTTCCATCAGTGGCCTGCATGTCAGTGCGATTATTGCGGCAGCTTATCTTCTCGCCATCAAGCTGTTGGCGCTGTGGCCGTGGTTTGCCTTGCGGGTGCGTTTGCCGCTGGTGGCTGCAGCGGTCGGGGCCGGGGCGGGAATCGGCTATACGCTGTTGACCGGGGCAGAAGTGCCGACCGTGCGAAGCTGCGCAGCGGCGGTGTTGGTCCTGATAGCGATCGCGCTGGGTCGTGAACCATTATCGCTGCGAATGCTGGCCGTGGCTGCGGGGTTTGTGATGCTGCTCTGGCCCGAAGCTGTGATCGGGCCGAGCTTCCAGATGAGCTATGCCGCCGTCATGGCTATCGTTGCCTTGCACAACTCCAGTCCGGTCAAACGCTTCCTCGCTCCGCGTGAGGAGAGCTGGTTCTTCCACACGGGCCGGCGAGTCCTGATGCTGCTGATGACCGGATTGGTGATCGAGATCGCGCTGATGCCGATCGTGCTGTTTCATTTCCATCGGGCCGGAGTCTACGGCGCACTGGCGAATGTGATGGCGATCCCGTTGGTCACCTTTGTCTCGATGCCGCTGATCGCAGTCGCGCTTTGCTTCGATCTTGTCGGTCTCGGAGACCCGTTGTGGTGGCTGGTCGGACAGTCGCTTGACCTGTTGTTGAACATTGCACATTTCACGGCGGAACAGCCTGGAGCGGTCAAACTGATGCCGCAGATGGGCATGGGGACATTGGCGCTGTTTGTGCTCGGCGGGCTTTGGCTGGCCCTGTGGCAGGGCCGCAAGCGGTTGCTCGGCTTTGTTCCGACGGTCATGGCGACGCTGTCGCTGCTGCTGACGCCCGCACCTGATGTCCTTGTTTCCGGAGACGGGCGACACGTCGGTATTGTCGAAGGGGACGGCTTGATCATGCTGCGGGAGAGCCGGTCGGACTATGCCCGCGACAACCTGATGGAGCTGGCCGGGATGCAGGGTGAACCTGTCACCATCACCGACTGGCACGGCGCGCGTTGCAGTCGTGACTTCTGTTCGCTCACGCTCCGGCGCGAGGGCAGGGACTGGCAGCTGCTGATGGCGCGCAGCCGCGACCGGATCGAGGAGCGGGCGCTGGCGGCAGCATGTGACCGGGCGGATATCGTCATTGCCGACCGTTGGCTGCCGAGGAGTTGCAGGCCGCAATGGCTCAAGGCCGATGGGCGGTTCCTGAGCCGGGAAGGAGGACTGGCCCTGTTCCTGGAAGAGGAGCGTTTCACTAGCGTTGCCGAGAGCGAGGGCGAGCATGGCTGGTGGCGGAGCCGACGCGAGGACTAGGTCGCCATCACAGAGGGTTGGGGGAGCGGCAGTAGGCGGGACAGCCTCAAGCGGGGACAGCCGCTCCCCACGGGGTAGAAATCAGTGGTAGCGGCGCAGAAGCCCCGCGAGCTTGCCCTGTACCTGCACCTGCTGGGGGGCATAGACCTGCGCTTCGTAAGCGGCATTGGCCGGGTCGAGCCGGATCTGCCCGCTGTCGCGATGCAGGTACTTGAGCGTCGCTTCCTCATTGTTGACCAGCGCTACGACGATCTCGCCATCGCGAGCGGTATCGGTGCGGCGGATCAGCGCGAAGTCGCCATCGAAAATGCCGGCTTCGATCATCGAGTCGCCGGAAACCTCCAATGCATAGTGATCACCCGGGCCAAGCAACGCGGCCGGGACCGGCAGCGACTGGTAGTCCTCCAGCGCTTCGATCGGGGCACCAGCGGCAATGCGGCCATGCAGCGGGATCTCGATCACATCGTTGGCCGCCTGCGGCGCAACCGTGGGGGCAATTGTGCGGCTAGCAACGACGTCGTTGGCAGGCTTGCCACCGCCCACGACATCTTCAGGTTGCTTGAGCACTTCCAGTGCACGGGCGCGATTGGGCAAGCGGCGGATAAAGCCGCGCTCTTCCAGCGCCGAGATCAGCCGGTGGACCCCGGACTTGCTCTTGAGATCAAGCGCTTCCTTCATTTCCTCGAACGAGGGGGAAATTCCCGTATCTTCCAGTCGCTGCTGGATGAAGCGGATCAATTCGTGCTGCTTTGCGGTCAGCATGTCGGGTGGCTCCCTATAGCCTGTTCCAACTCCGCCCGCGGATGCGAACGAATGCGGAACAATTAGGCAACCAATTTTGCCAAGTCAAGCATTTCAGGGGTTTTCCACCAGGAACGCCGGAACAGATGTTCCCGCTTTCGTCCCATCTCCATGCGCGGGACGGTCGATCAGCGCGTGCGCTTTGGACAGCGAAAGGAGCGCGCTGCTGTCCTGTTCGACCAGCGGAACCAGCCCCTGCGGCGTCCATTCGGCACGCAGGAATTCGCGCCGCACACCACCGGGCGGGCAATCCGCAGCCAGCGGCAGGGGCAGTGCGGTCGGCAGGCAGCTGTGCGCACCGGAGAGCTTGCGCAGCGCAGGCAGCATGAACAGGAAGCCGGTGACGAAGGCCGAGACCGGGTTGCCCGGCAGCCCCAGCACCAGTTGTTTGCCGCGCCGCGCTACCATCAGTGGCTTGCCCGGCTTCATCGCCACTTTCCAGAAGTTGAGCTCGGCGCCGACAGCTTCAAGCGCAGGCCTGGCGAGGTCATGGTCGCCGACCGAGGCGCCGCCGGTCAGCACGATCATATCGGCATCGGCATTGGCCTCCAGCGCGGCGACGATGGCATCGAGCTGGTCGGGCAATGGCGCGCCGGTGCGGATAGTGCAGGGCAGGCTCGATGCGAGCGCCGCCAGCATCGCGCCATTGCTGGCCGGGATCTGATGCCGGGCGCACTCGGTCGGATCGCTGGCCAGCTCGTCCCCGCTGTCGAAGATCGCGAGGGTGGGGCGGGCATGAACCGCGACCTGTGCGTTGCCGGATGAGCGGACCAGCGCCAGCGCAGCCGGTCCGATGCGGGTTCCCGCCTCAAGCAGGACATCGCCGGGCGAGAACTCGAAGGCCTTGCGCCGGATGTGCTTGCCGGTGGGCGGGTCCTCCAGCGCTGTGACTGTTTCGCCGCTGACCTCGGCATCTTCCTGCAGCAGGACGCGCTCGCCACCATCGGGCATGATCGCCCCGGTCGAGATGCGGACACATTCGCCCGGCGCAATGCTGCCTTCGAATGGCGCGCCGCAGCGGCTTTCGCCGACCCGCTGCCACGGGCCTTGGCCAGCCACGGCATAGCCATCCATCGCCGAAAGGTCGGCCGGGGGCTGGGTGCGCTGGGCGACCAGCGGTGTGGCTACGTAGCGCCCCACGGCCGCTTCCGGCGTTACCGTCTCCGCCGCCAGCGGCTCGACCAGTGCCAGCATCCGCGCCTGCGCGTCTTCCAGGCTCAGCTGTGGGCTGCTCATTCGGCGGTCCAGTGGCCCGACTTGCCGCCGCGTTTTTCCAGCAAGCGGACCTCGCCGATGACCATGCCCTTGTCGAGCGCCTTGGCCATGTCGTAAATCGTGAGCAATGCGACGGAAGCCGCTGTCATTGCTTCCATTTCCACCCCGGTCTTGCCGGTGAGCGAAGCGGCCGCGCTGACCGAGATCCCGCCATCGGCATAGTCGAAAGTCACGTCGATCGCGTCGAGCCCGAGCGGGTGGCACAGGGGAATGAGCTCGGCAGTTTTCTTCGCCGCCATGATCCCGGCGATCCGCGCCGTGCCGAGCACGTCGCCCTTGGGCGCATCGCCGGCCTTGATCGCGGCGAGGGCTTCGGCGCTCATGCGGATCACGCCGCCCGCGCGGGCCAGCCGCTGGGTTGCAGGCTTGCCGCCGACATCGACCATGTGCGCCGCGCCCGATTCGTCGAGGTGTGTCAGCCCACTCATTTCGTCGTCACCCCGGCACACATGGACCGCATGTTACACAGTCCAAGCGCGAAAAAATCGGCGGCCTCAATCGGTGGTTGATACCGCAGAATTGGAAGGTTGTTGCAGGTTGTCATGCGGCCTCCATGCCAGAGTCGAAGGGAGTAGGACAGAGGTCTGACCAACTGCTCCCATCCCCGTTCGGGCTGAGCTTGTCGAAGCCCGGTTAAGACGCTTGTAGAAACGTGGTGGCTGCCCTTCGACAAGCTCAGGGCGAACGGATCAGGGTGCTATGAGCGCCCTCGTGGCGGCTTCGACATCGTCCTGCCGCATCAGGCTCTCGCCGACGAGGAAGGTGCGTACACCGGCCCGGGACAGGCGCACACAGTCGGCGTGGGTGTTGATCCCGCTCTCCCCGACCAGCAGCGCGCCTGCGGGTGCAAGCGGGGCGAGCCGTTCGGTGGTGGCAAGATCGGTGGTGAAGGTCTTGAGATCGCGGTTGTTCACGCCGACCAGCCGCGATTGCAGCGCGTGCGCGCGCTCCATCTCGGTTTCGTCATGCACCTCGACCAGCACATCCATGCCGTCCTCGCGGGCGGCGGCTTCGATCTCCTGCATCTGCGCATCGGACAGGGCAGCGACGATAATGAGGATCGCATCGGCCCCCATCGCGCGGGCTTCGGCGCATTGCCACGGATCGACCATGAAATCCTTGCGCAGGGCCGGCAGGGTGCAAGCCGCGCGGGCTTCGCGCAGGTAATCGGCGTGGCCCTGGAAATGGGGTTCGTCGGTGAGGACGGAGAGGCACGCTGCACCGCCTGCTTCATAGGCCTGAGCATGAGCGGCCGGGTGGAATTCGGCGCGGATCAGGCCCTTGGAAGGTGAGGCCTTCTTGACCTCGGCGATCAGGGCAAAGCCGGTCTCGGCCTTGGCGCGCAGGGCCGCTTCGAAGCCGCGCGGAGCGGATTGCGCGGCGATGCGCTCTGCCAGCTCGGCAGGCGAGGTTGCGGCCTTGCGGGTGGCGACTTCGTCGTATTTGCCGGCGCAGATTTCTTCGAGCTTGTTCATCGCGCCATCTCGATCCAGCGCGCCAGCAGGGCCTTGGCCTTGCCGCTGTCGAGCGCTTCGGCGGCGGTGGCGGCGCCTGCTTCCCAGTCGTCGACATCGCTCGCCACCATCAGCGTGGCGGCAGCGTTGAAGATCACTGCATCGCGATAGGGGCCGGGCGTGCCATCGAGCAGCGCGGTCAGGGCCTTGGCATTGTGCGCCGCATCGCCGCCGCGGATGGCTTCGACCGGCGAATGCTCGAGCCCGGCCATGGTGCAATCGACCCGCCGCATCTCGAATTCATTGCCATGGACGTTAGCCAGCTCGTTTCCACCAGCTAGGCTCAGCTCGTCTAGCCCTTCATCGCCGGAGACGATAAAGGTCCGCTCCGTCCCCAGCCGCGCCTTGGCGTCGGCGTAGATCGGCACATAGCCGGGGCGGGCAATCCCGATCAGCTGACGCTTGACGCCCGCCGGATTGGACAGCGGACCCATCAGGTTGAAGATGGTGCGCTTGCCCAGTTTCTGGCGGATCGGCTGGATCCGGCCCATTGCCGGGTGGTGGTTCTTGGCGAAGAGGAAACAGATTCCGATCTCGGCCAGTGTCTTTTCCGCCGTGCGCCCGGCGGCCTCCATGTCGAGGCCGAGCGCTTCGAGCGTATCGGCTGCGCCGGACTTGGACGAGGCGGCGCGGTTGCCGTGCTTGGCCACTGGCACTCCGGCAGCGGCGACGACAAGGCTGACGGCGGTCGAGACATTGAGCGTGTGATGCCCGTCGCCCCCGGTGCCGCAGCAATCGACGGCATTGGCAGGCGCGTCAATCGGGATCAGCCGGGCGCGGAGCGCGCGTGCCGCGCCGGCGATTTCCTCGGCCGTCTCGCTGCGCTCGGTCATCGCCAGCAGGAAGCGGGCGATTTCCTCGTCGCTCGCCTCGCCGTCGAGGATCCAGCCGAACACTTCCTCGGCCTCGGCTTCGCTCATGTGCGGGACGGCGAGGGGGAGAGTCTTCATGCGAGCACCTTTGCTTCTATACCGCATAGGCGCAGGAAATTGGCCAGCAGGTCATGCCCGTGCTCGGTGGCAATGCTTTCCGGGTGGAACTGCACCCCGTGAATCGGCAGCTCGGCATGGCGAAAGCCTTGCACATGGGCATCGTCACTGGTGGCGTTCACCACGAGGCTGGCGGGAATGTCCTCCACCACCAGCGAGTGATAGCGGGTGGCGGTGAAGGGCGTGGGCAGCCCGGCGAAGACCCCCGTTCCGTCATGTGTCACCGGCGAAGTCTTGCCATGCATTAGCCCGCCCTGGACCACGCGCCCTCCGAAATACTGCCCGATTGACTGGTGCCCCAGGCACACGCCGAGCAGCGGCAACGCCTTGTCGGCGCAGGCCCCGACCAAGTCGAGGCTGATCCCCGCCTCATTGGGCGTGCACGGCCCGGGCGAGATAAGAATGCCCTTCGCGCCACTGGAGACAGCCTGTCCGGCGGAGATGGCATCATTGCGTTCGACGCGGACCTCCGTCCCCAGCTCCATCAGGTAATGGACGAGGTTGAAGGTGAAGCTGTCGTAATTGTCGATGACGAGGATCATGGGATTCTGCCTGCAAACTCGTCCGTCGCCCGCACCAGCCCGTCGACGATGCCCGGTTCGCTGGCAGCGTGGCCGGCGTCATGGACGATGCGCAGCTCGACTTCGGGCCAGGCTTGCTTGAGCTCCCAGGCCGAAGTCGGCGGGCAGCAGATGTCATGGCGACCCTGGACGATGATGCCTGGGATGTCCTTGAGCTTGTGCGCGTCGCGGAGCAGCTGTCCTTCCTCGAGGTAGAAATCGTTGAGGAAGAAGCGCGCGCAGATGCGGGCGAAGGGCACTGCCTTGGCCGGTTCGGCGAAGTCGGCCATCAGGTCTTCGTTGGGCAGCAGTGTCGCAACCGAACCCTCCCACAGCGACCATTCCTTGGCCGCCGCGAGACGCGTGGCTTCGTCGTCGCTGGTCAGGCGATCGTGATAGGCTTTTACAAGATTGCCGTGCTCATCTTCGGGGATGTGACCGCTGAAGCTGGCCCATTGCTCGGCCATGATTTCGCTAGCACCGTAGCTGTACAGCCAGTTCTTCTCCTTCTCGCGGCCGAGAAACACGCCACGCAGGATAATCTCTGTCGTCCGCTCGGGGTATTTCTGGGCATAGGCGAGGGCGAGCGTCGCGCCCCAGCTGCCGCCGAACACCTGCCAGGCTGGATGCCCGCACATTTCGCGCAGCCGCTCGATATCCTCGACGATGCGCCAGGTGTCGTTGTGCTCGATCTCGGCAAAGGGAAGCGACTTGCCGCAGCCGCGCTGGTCGAACAGCAGCACGTCATATTTCTCGGGATTCCATTGCCGCCGGTGCGACGGGGCCATCCCGCCGCCGGGGCCGCCATGGAGGAACACCGCCGGTTTTGCGCCCGGCGTACCGACGCGTTCGTAATAGAGCTGATGCCCTTCGCCAACGTCGAGCATCCCGGTCTCGTAAGGTTCGATCTCGGGGTAGAGCGTGCGTTCGTAATCGATCAAATTGCTGCCCATCTACTTGGTCTCCACGACAATCATCGGCCCGATCGGCGCACGGGCGTCCATGCGGCCCGAGGCCGGGTCCCACAAGGACGAAACATTGCCGTCAAGGAACAGGGCGTTGGGGGTGTCGGCGACGTCGCGGAAGAAGCGCGCGAACTTGCCGAAGCTGATGGGGCCATCGCTGATCACGAAATGCGCGCGCCCTTCGCGGTCGACGCCGACGCCGTTGCGGATCTGGCGCGAAGGGCCATCATCGGTGATCTCGGGGTGCATCTTCCCTTCGATCAGCAGCATCGGGCCGCTCTGGGTCCCGAATTGCGGGCGGTCTGAGACATTGGCAAGGAAGCTGTCGGTCGAGCGGACTCTCCAAGCCCCTTCGGTGCCGTAAAACACGCCGTTGGGCTTCAAATGGAAGTTGCCCGGGCCATCGGCGGTGTTGAGCTCCTTGGTACGCTCGCCTTTCTCGACATAGTAGCCGATCGGCTTGCCTTCGCCGTCGAACATGCCGCCGTTCATGGCGAACACCGGCAAGCTGTCGCCGCGCGCCTCGGCGAGCTTGGCGAAGCTGCGATAGGGGCTGCCAAGCATTGTGGTGATGCGATGCCTGGCCGGGTCGGCGATGCAATGGGTCAGCGGGACATCCTGGTAAGTGACTTTCTCGCACGCGCCATCAGCGGGAACAGCGGCCTCTACGACTTGCTCATCCTCTCCACCGGTAGTCGTCGTGGTTGTGGCACCATTCTCGCCGAACTCGATTACGGTTACAGGCTCGCCTTCAGCCTGCTGTCCGCAGGCGCCGAGTACCAGCAAGAGGGGCAGGGCGACCGTTCTCATTGTCCAAATCCGGCTTCGCTGGCGACGCGGGCAGCTTCTCGGGCGGCGGCGATCAACGCCCCGGCCTTGGCCTCGCATTCGCGCTGTTCATAGGCAGGATCGCTGTCGGCGACGATCCCGGCACCCGCCTGCACATGCATGGTCCCGTCCTTAACCACCGCAGTGCGCAGGACGATGCAGCTGTCGAAACTGCCGTCAGGGGCGAAATAGCCGACCCCGCCGGCATAGGGCCCGCGGGTTTCGGGTTCGAGTTCGGCGATAATCTCGCACGCCCTGATCTTGGGCGCGCCGCTGACGGTGCCAGCCGGGAATCCCGCGAACAGCGCGTCGAGCGCGTCCTTGGTCGGATCGAGCCGGCCCACGACATTGCTGACGATGTGCATCACATGGCTGTAGCGTTCGACAGTGAAGCTGTCGGTGACCTCCACCGTGCCCTTGGCCGCCACGCGCCCGACATCGTTGCGACCGAGGTCGAGCAGCATGAGGTGTTCGGCGCGCTCCTTGGGATCGGCCAGCAGGCTTTCCTCGGCGGCGCGGTCGGCCTCGGGCGTTGCGCCGCGCGGGCGAGTGCCGGCGATCGGGCGGATCGTCACTTCGCCATCGCGCAGGCGCACGAGAATTTCCGGGCTTGAGCCGACCACGGCAAAGCCGGGCAGGTCGAGAAGGTAGAGGAACGGTGAGGGGTTTACTCTTCGTAGCGCCCTGTAGAGCGCCAATGGCGGCAGCGGGAACGGGCAGGTGAAGCGTTGCGCAAGCACCACCTGGAAGATGTCTCCCGCTGTAATGTAGTCCTTCGCGCGGCGGACCATGGCGGCATAGTCGCCTTCCGCAAGCTGCGGTTCGAGCGCCATCGCAGGCAATTCCGAAACGGTCTCGCTCTCGGGAAGGCCGGAAGACAGCTTGCGCAGGGTTTCATCGATACGGTCGGCTGCCCGCTCGATGGCGACATCGGGATCGCCGCTACCCGGCCACAGCGGGGCAATGACGAACAGCGCGTCGTTGAGCGAGTCGAACACCAGCAACAAGGTGGGCCGGGTAAAGACCATGTCCGGCAGGTCGAGTTCGCTTTGCGGCGCGCGGGGGAGGACCTCGACCTGGCCGATGGTTTCGTAAGCAAAATAGCCGACCAGGCAGGCGAGGGCGGGCGGCAAGCCTTGCGGAACATCGATCCGGCATTCGCCGATCAGCGCCCGCAAGGCGTCGAGGCTCTTGCCTTCCAGAGGCGCGAATGCGGCGCGATCATGCTGCCACAGGCGGTTGATTTCCCCGACTTCCCCGCGAGCGCGAAAGACCAGGTCAGGGTCCAGCCCCAGCAGGCTGTACCGACCACGCACTTCTCCGCCTTCGACCGATTCGAGCAGGAAATCGCCGCGCTCAGGCTCAATCAGCTTGAGCGCTGCACCTACAGGTGTCTCTGTATCCGCTACGACCTCGCGCCACACCAGCGCCGGCTGGCCCGTTTCCAGCTGGACACGCGCTGCATCGCGGTTGCGAAGGCCGGCTGTGGACAGGATGGCCCCCTACTGCTGGGCTTCGCCGGTCAGCTGGCGCCGCACGGCTTCGATGGCAGTGTCGTTCTTTTCGACCGAGACGTCTTTCCGAATGGCCTTGCTCAGCTGCTGCGAATACTCGTCGCCAGCTGCACGAGAGAACTGGATCTTGGCCTGCTGAAACAGCGGGTCGCTGGGGCTGATGGCCCCTGCCTCGATGCTGTCGAGGTCGATGACGAACCAGCCCATGTTGCGGGGCCCTTCGAGTTTTTTCTGCGTGCCCTGCGCCATGCTGAACAACAGCGCGAGCGGAGCGGGTACCCTCTGCTGGCGCTGCAAAAGGTCTTCGCGGGTCAGATTGAGCTGATCCACACTAGGCAAACGCTTGTTCTCGGCCTGGATTGCCGCCGCGAGCGACTGGCCGCCTTTGACACGCTTCATGACCCGGTCAGCCGCAGTCTTGGCCAGCTTGGCCCCTTCGGCGCGGCGCCAGTCGGCAATCACCTGGTCGCGAATCTCCGACAGCGGTGCGGAGGCAGACGGGGTGATGTCGCCAGCTTCGAACAGCAGGAACGTCTGGCCGGGAATGGCCTCGGCAAGCTGGGGCTCGCCTTCATCCATCTGGAATGCGGTAGAAAGCGCGCGGCGCAGGATCTCAGGCGCCTGTTCGCCGTTCGAACCGTAAACGATTCCGGCTCCTGTCAGCGGTTTTGTCGACTGGATTTCCACGCCTACTGTTTTCGCTACATCGGTCAGCGATTCCCCATCAGCGAAACGATCCTCGATATCGGCTGCGAGCTCGTTGAACGCGACGCGGCGCTTTTCCTCGGTCAACGTCGCAATGATCTCACTACGTGCCTGCTCGAGCGAGCGTCCTGGCTTGCGGTCGATGCCGTCGACCCTGACGACATGCCAACCGAGCCCGCTACGGTTGATGGCGGCGACCTGCCCGAGCTCTGCGGCAAATGCGCCAGTCGCGACATTTGCCGAAGCCTGCGTGCCAAAATCGGAACGCGAAATCGGGCCGAGCGTGGCGGCTTCGAGACCTGCTTCGCGCGCCACCGCTTCCAGTGACGCACCACCCTGGACGCGTTCGCGGATCGATTCGGCTGCGGCACGGGTCGGCAGGATCAATTGCTTGAGCGTGCGTTCTTCGCTGGCCGCATAAAGCGCCGAATCCTCTTCGTAGCGAGCGGCGATCTCCGCCTGCGTTGGTGCAGCGATGTCTCCTACAGCGTCGGCTCCGAAGGTTGCGTAGCGGATTATGCGGCGTTCAGGGCGAATATAATCGTCCCGGTTGGCACCGTAGTATTTCGCGAGCTGGTCTTCGCTCGGATCCTTGGTCGGGGCATAGGCCGAGCTTTCCAGCAGGCCGATGGCGCCCTTGCGGCGTTCCTTGAACAACGCAGCATAGCGGCTCGCGAGCTTGTTCGGGATGACCGCTCCGTAGCCGCTCGGTTGAACGACTTGCTGGGCGATGAGGCTGTCTCCCAGATCATCGCGCACCAGCGCATCGGTCAGCCCCTGGCGAGAGATGGCGCCGCGATAGGCTTCTTCATCGAAATTGCCGTCGGCTCCACGAAAAGCGGGAATCCGGCGAATTTCGCTGTTGATAAGGTTGTCGCCGGCGCGGATGCCGTATTTCCGGCCGAACTCGGCGATTGCCACTCGATCAAGCAAAGTATCGACCACGCGGTCGAGCCCGCCCTGTCCGATGAAGGCCGGCATGGAAAGCGTCGGATCGTTCTGCCTTAGCTGGTCAACCGCAGTTTCGGCTGCCCGGCGCAGATCTGCGGTGCCGACCTTTTCATTGCCGACAACTGCCACCCTGTCTCCACCCGACACCCCGCCGAACGTACCCGATCCCGATACGTCGGCACTGGCAAAGGCGACGGCGATCAGCGCGAGGAAGGCAAGGGTCACACCGATACCGATCTTCGACTGGAAGAACTTGCGGAACGTATTGATCATGGGAACGCATATCCAAGGCAATAAGGGTTGCGCGCAATGTGGGGGCATCCGCGCGTCTGGGCAACGCCTTAGAGGGGCTGCGACCCAGCCGCAACAGGTCGCAAAGGGTTTTGACTGGATCGTCAGGGTCGGCTAGCGGACCCGGCCCCCGACGCGCTATCTAACTGCGCAAAGAACAATTGCAGGACGAACACATGTCTCTCCGACCTTATATTGTCGGCAACTGGAAAATGAACGGTACTCGCGCAATGCTTTCCGAAGCCCGCGCGATCGACCGCGCTGCGCAGCGTTACATGAAGGTCGAAGTGGCTGTTGCTCCGCCTTACACGTTGATCCACGCCGTTCACCGCGAAGCCGAACAGATTGCCGTAGGCGCGCAGGACTGTCATCCGGGCGTGGAAGGCGCACATACCGGTGACATCTCTGCAGTCATGGCGGCCGATGCCGGGGCCAAGTTCGTGATCCTCGGCCACAGCGAGCGGCGACAGGACCATGGCGAATCGAACGAACTGGTTCGTACCAAGGTCGAATCGGCCTTGGGTGCCGGGCTAAACGTGATCCTGTGTTGCGGTGAGCCGGAGGAAAAGCGCGAGGAAGGCAAGCACGAGAAGTTCGTGCTCAACCAGCTGCGCCTGTCGCTGCCGGAAGAGATCGAAGAGCCAGGCGATCGCCTGACCATCGCTTACGAGCCGATCTGGGCCATCGGCACCGGTCGCACGCCCACCCTCAACGATATTGCTGCCATGCATGCATCCATCCGCGCTTTTCTCGTCGAGAAGTTCGGGGAAGAGCAGGGCGGGCTGGTAAGGATCCTCTATGGCGGGTCGGTGAAACCCGAGAATGCCCGCGAAATCCTGTCGGTCGAAAATGTTGGTGGAGCGCTCGTTGGCGGTGCCAGCCTGACGGCCGACAGCTTCATGAACATCGCTCTGGCTGCCGGTGACGGCGAAGACCAGTAAGCGTCAAACCTTGTCTCAGCGCTCCTGCGCTCCTAGATGCGCGGGCAGCTGAGCTTTTCGGAAAACATCCATGTCGCTTTTCATATTCCTGTTCGTTGTCCAGACCATTGTCGCTGCTGCGCTGGTCGGCGTGGTGCTGATGCAGCGTAGCGAAGGCGGTGGCCTTGGTATCGGCGGCAGTCCCGGTGGCATGATGAGCGCACGCGGTGCGGCCGATTTTCTCAGCCGCACGACCAAGTGGCTGGCGGTGGCTTTCGTGAGCCTTTCGATTGCCCTGGCAGCGGTCGCCGTTGAGACGACCGGTGATTCGGATATCGAATCGACGCTCGATCGCTCCGTTCCCGCTGCCGAGCCGGATCCGCTGGCGGCCCCGGCCGATGGCGTTGCTGCACCGGCAGGAGAAGCGGCACCGGAATCCGCTGGTGATCCGCTCGCTCCAGCATCCGAATAAGCACAACCGGCAAGCAATATGTGGATTGCGGGCGACAGGCTCGTCATTCCGCTTGCGCCGAATCCATTCCTCAGCTTAAGGCCCAACTCCCATGGCGCGGTATATTTTCATCACCGGCGGCGTGGTCTCCTCGCTCGGAAAAGGTCTCATGGCGGCATCGCTTGGCGCGTTGCTGCAGGCGCGCGGCTACAAGGTCCGCATTCGCAAGTTCGACCCCTATCTGAACGTCGATCCGGGCACGATGAGCCCGTATCAGCATGGCGAAGTCTATGTCACGGACGATGGGGCCGAGACCGACCTCGACCTGGGACACTACGAACGCTTCACAGGCGTCTCGGCGCGCCAGAGCGACAACATCACGTCGGGGCGCGTCTATCAGGACATCATCGCCAAGGAACGGCGCGGTGACTATCTCGGTGCGACGGTACAGGTGATCCCCCATGTCACCGACGCGATCAAGAATTTCGCGCTGGCCGACCAGGACGATCTCGACTTTATCTTATGCGAGATCGGCGGGACCGTGGGCGACATCGAGTCGCTGCCGTTCATGGAAGCGATTCGCCAGCTGCGGAACGAGCTCGAACCCAACCAGACGCTCAGCGTCCATGTCACGCTGGTGCCCTATATTGCGGCGGCCGGCGAACTGAAGACCAAGCCGACCCAGCACTCGGTACGCGAACTGGCGAGCCTGGGCATCAAGCCGGACGTGCTGCTGTGCCGCTGCGAGCACCCTCTGCCCGATGGCGAGCGGCAGAAAATCGCCAACTTCTGTAACGTCCGCAAGGAAGCGGTCATCCCGGCACTCGATGCGCCGTCGATCTATTCGGTTCCGCTGCAGTATCACGAGGAAGGCCTCGACGCCGAGGTGCTGCGCGGGTTCGGTATTACCGATGCACCGGCCCCTGATCTGTCGGCGTGGAACGATGTCACGGACCGCTACTTCCACCCGGAAGGCGAAGTCACCATCGGCGTGGTCGGAAAATATGTCGGGCTGCAGGATGCCTACAAGTCCTTGAACGAAGCACTGGTCCACGGCGGGATGGCCAACCGGGTGAAGGTCAATATCCGCTGGATCGATGCTGAAATCTTCGAGCAGGACGATAGCGATATCGCGGCCCAGCTCGAGCCGATGCACGGGATTCTCGTTCCCGGCGGTTTTGGTGAGCGCGGCAGCGAAGGAAAGATCGCCAGCGTTCGCTTCGCACGCGAGCGCGGCGTGCCGTTCTTCGGTATCTGCCTCGGCATGCAGATGGCCTGCGTCGAAGCAGCCCGTTCAGCAGGCCATGCCAAGGCCAGCTCGACCGAATTTGGCGAGACTGAAGAGCCGGTGGTGGGCATCATCACCGAATGGATGACTGAAGAAGGGCTGGAAACCCGCGAGGCGGGCGGCGACCTGGGTGGGACCATGCGGCTCGGGGCCTATGATGCCAAACTGGCCGGCAACAGCCATGTCAGCGCTATCTATGGCGGCGCGAGCATGATTTCGGAGCGCCACCGCCATCGCTATGAAGTCAATGCGGCCTACCGCGATGCACTGGAAGGGCAAGGCCTGATCTTCTCCGGCATGTCGCCTGACGGCCTGCTGCCCGAAATCGTCGAGCGTCCGGATCACCCGTGGTTCGTCGGCGTCCAGTTTCACCCCGAGCTGAAGTCGAAGCCGTTCGACCCGCACCCGCTTTTTTCCGGGTTCATCAAGGCTGCGCTGCACCAGTCGCGACTCGTGTGAGCATTAACTAATTTCATTTATGCGGCAAAGTGTCGCGTTTGTGCAATATTCGCTCAGCCGGACTACCCATAGTAGGCCAATGGTTACCATTTTTGCGGGTCACCTCTTTATCTTTTGAGGGTACCAACGCATGAAGGTGGCACAGTTGCTGATCGCAACTGACTAAACGGGGGTCGCGCTTACCGAGTTTGTGAGCTTGTCCCGGCTTTGATCGTCTTCTGCGACCCGGACGGTTAGAGACGGACGAGGCGGCGTGAATCGTCGCGGGGCGGATCTTCAAGCGGGTCCGCCCCACACCTCGACCGCATCGCATGACGTCGTGACGGCAAAAGGGCCTACCCTCGCATGAGGGCAGGCCCTTGTTCATTTCAGCCCTTACGGAAGATCAGGCGGCGTCGGTGTCCTTCTTGTCGCCATCGACCACATTCAGTGTCTTCTGGTCTCCAATCAGGATCTTCTTCGGCTTCATCGCTTCCGGCACTTCGCGCACCAGATCGATTACCAGCAGGCCGTCGGAAAGGTCGGCGTTGGCAACGCGGACATAGTCGGCCAGCTCGAAGCGGCGCTCGAACCCGCGGTTGGCGATACCGATGTGCAGCATTTCGCCGTCGACGGTTTCATCGCGCTTCTTGCCGGTGATGGTCAGCAGGTTCTGCTGGGCCGTGATATCGAGGTCGCCGGGACGGAAGCCAGCGATCGCGAGCGTGATGCGATAGTCGTCATCGCCACGCTTTTCGATATTGAACGGCGGATAGTTATCGCTGCCGCCCTGGCGGACATTGCTTTCCAGCATGTCGAACAGGCGGTCAAAACCGACGGTGCTGCGGCGATAGGGGGTGAAATCAAGACGTGACATATGCAAATCCTCCAATGAGCAATCTGGTCTCTGCGGAACCCGGCTCGGCGGCATTCCGTTAAGTCTGTGAAGCGGCCCATTGCGGCCCCGCTCCACATCGACGATATAGGAGCGGATTATCGGGTTTCAAGAACCCACAAAGGAATGAAAAACAAGGATTTTCAATGTCTGAAGTGAAAATCGACATCTACACCAAGTTCGGCTGCGGCTATTGCTTCCGGGCCAAGCGCCTGCTCGATGAGAAAGGCGTCAGCTACAACGAGTTCGACATCACCATGGGCGGCCCCAAGCGTGACGAGATGATGGAACGCGCGCCGATGGCGCGCACGGTGCCGCAGATCTTTATCGGCGAAACGCATGTCGGCGGCTCTGACGAGCTCCACGCGCTGGAGCGTGACGGCAAGCTCGACGCGCTGTTGGCGGGCAGTTGAGACCCGCATGATCTACTCATGATCCGCATTTCCGTTGCCCAGATGCAATCGGGGATCGATCCCGATGCCAATGCCCTGGTGCTGGAACAGCATATCGCTGCCGCGGCCGAAGGTGGTGCGGTGATGCTGTTTACGCCGGAAATGACTGGCTTGCTTGACCGCGACCGCCAACGCGGTGCGGAAAACATCCGGACCGAGGATGACGACGTCGTCCTGAGCAAGGCAAAAGCCGCTGCGAAGACGCATGCGATCTGGGTCGCGATCGGCTCGCTTGCGCTAAACACGGGCGAAGGCAAGTGGTCCAACCGGTCATTGCTCATCAATCCGCATGGTGAAATCGCTGCCCGATATGACAAGATGCATATGTTCGACGTCGATCTTGCCAGTGGTGAGAGCTGGCGGGAATCGAATGCCTATCGGGCAGGCAGTGAAGTCGTCACTGCCGAAACACCTGTGGGGCGGCTCGGGCTGACGATTTGCTACGACCTGCGCTTTCCGGCGCTTTTCGAAGAACTGGGTCAGCGGAAATGCGACGTCATTGCCATTCCCGCTGCGTTCACCGTCCCGACCGGCAAGGCGCATTGGCATGTCATGCAGCGAGCACGTGCTATCGAGGCCAGTGCCTTTGTTGTGGCAGCAGCGCAGGTGGGCAAGCATCCAGATGGTCGCGTCACCTATGGCCACAGCCTGGTGGTCGATCCGTGGGGGCAAGTCCTGCTCGATATGGGCGGTGAAGCGCCAGGCCTAGGCTTCGCCGACATTGACCTCGGCCGCATCGCCGAAGTCCGCGCCCAAGTGCCAAGCCTTGCCAACCGCCGCGATATCCCTAAATCACCCGCGCCATGATCGTATTCGACCTCGCCTGTTCCAACAGCCACCGTTTCGAAGGCTGGTTCCGCTCGACCAGCGACTTCGCAGACCAGCGCGAGAAAGGCTGGCTGCTTTGCCCGGAATGCGGCTGCGAAAAGGTCGACAAGGCACCGATGGCACCTGCTGTCCCGGCCAAGGGCAATACACGCAGCGAGCTTTCCTCGAAGGATGACCGGTCCTCCGCAGTTAGTGGGGGTGCGGGGGAGCAGTCGCTCCCGCCCAAGCTCGTCGAAGCGATGAAAGCGCTGGCGAAGGTCCAGGCGGAGACCATCAAGGACAGCACCTGGGTCGGCAAGGAATTCGCCAAGCAATCGCGCGAGATGCACTATGGCGAGCGTGACGAAGCGCTGATCCACGGCAAGGCGACGCCCGAAGAGGCGAAGGAACTCGCTGAAGAGGGCATCAATGTCGCCCCGCTGCTGATCCCGGTTGCCGATCCCGACGATCTCAACTGATGAGTTTATTGTAGTCCGCACACTCCTCCGGGTGTGCGAAATCCTCGCTCCAGAAGCCTGACGGCCTAATCGCTGCGGGCGCGCAGTCGCGCTTGCGGTCCTACGGACCGTTCTTGCGCGTCAAGTGAACGCTGCTAAACGGCCACAAGGGGCGCCCGTAGCTCAGTCGGATAGAGCACCAGATTCCTAATCTGGGGGCCACAGGTTCGAATCCTGTCGGGCGCACCACCAGTTTCTTCGGGGAGAGAACGACAATGAACGACAGCCCATGGACCCGCCGCGCCAGCGCGCTCGCATTCTGGCTTGGTATCGCGATTGTCGTGATCGCGCTGGCCGGTACGACGCTGGCGCGCTTCGATGTGATCGGCAAGCTGCCGGGCTTCATGTCGTTCGTCTATTCGGCAATGGCTGGTGGCGGCGTGGCGGTGCTTGGCCTTGTGGCCCTCGTCATGAATTGGCGTTCGGGCTGGCCGGCTGCACGCAAAGCGGTGTTGGCAGTCGTTATCGGTGCCGCCGCTTTCGGCGGGCTTTCGCTGCTGCGCAGCACTGCTGCTGAATATCCCTACATCCACGACGCAACGACCGACCTCGAGAACCCTCCCGAATTTGTCGAGCTGGCGATCCCGGAAGACAACCTCCGGGGCGTCGATACCGTTGAAGCCTGGAAAGAAGCACACGCTGAGGGCTACAGCGACCTGACGCCTGTCACGGTGAATGCGACGCCCGCAGCGGTCGTCGCCAAGGCCGAAGAGCTGGCAAAGGAACGCGGCTGGACCATCGCAGCCGTCGCGCCGGATGAAGGACGCTTCGAAGCAGTGGCCTATGCGTCCTGGATCAAGTTCGAGGACATCGTGGTGCTGCGTGCCGTGCCGTTGGAAAATGGCGAAACACTGGTCGACATGCGGTCGATCAGCAGGGTGGGCATCAGCGACCTCGGCGAGAATGCCAAGCGGATCCGTGAGTTCCTGGCCGCACTTCAGGAATCCTGAGACCTCAGCCCCAGCCAGCTGAGCAGGACGATAGTTAGCGACATCGCGGCACATAGCCCAGCGATGCCGTGCCATTGCCCAATGTCATAGGCTACCGGCGCACCCCAGCTGGCGATGCCTGCGCCTGAGAACATGAGGATGATGTAGCCGGTCATGAGCCGGGTCCTGATAGCTGGTTCGAGAGATAAAAAGGTCATGCGCCCGGCGACATCTATCGTGGGGCCGACGATGTTGGTGATCATAAGCGGGATCATCAGCAGCCACAGGCTCGATCCGGTTGGCCAGTAGAGCAGGATCCCGAACGCTTGCACCGTGCTCAGGATCAGCCTTGCACGATAGGGCCCGACGCGGTCGGCCCAACGGCCAAGGCGCGGAGTCGCGAATATGCTGACCACGGTGATCGCGGCGAGATAGCCCACCGTGTCGGTGCCATAGCCCATCTCGGCGCTGGTGAGATGGAAGGCGAGGCCCAGCCAAACGACCAGGAACATGCCGAAATTGAGCGCCTGGATCGCGCCGGACAGGATCACGCGCGGATATTTGGCGAGCAGGGTCAGCGTTGAGCCAACCAGCGCAAAATAGCCGATGCTTGGAGGAGGAGGCCTGTCCTTTGCGCGCCCTTCCATGATGAACGGAATGGCCATGGTCACACCGGCCATCAGCACTGCTGCGACGGCATAGACCATATGCCAGCCGGCCCAGTGGGCGATAATGCCGGCACCCACCCGAGCGAGCAGGATCGCGACGATCACCCCAGCAGTAAGGAAAGCGGTTACGCGCCCAAGTTCCTTGGCTGGCGCTCGCTTTGAGGCATAGGCAGGAACGAGATAGGGCACGATAGTGACGAACCCGAGCAGGGTCGAAGCGGTCACGAAGACTGCAAAACTGGGCGCGACAGCCATGACCAGCAGCGCCAGAGTCTGCAGCGATGCAAGGACTATCGAAAGCGTCCGGTTGCTGATCCGGTCTCCCAACGGCAGCAGCAGGAAGATGCCCAGCGCCAACGCCATCTGGTTGAAGGCTGGGACCAGCCCGATCTGTGCGGGAGAGACATCGAAGTGTTCGCCGACCTCGGCGATGATCGGGTGGATGTAGTAGGCGTTGGCCACCGTCACACCGCTGAGCAAGGCCAACAGCGCCGTGTCCCGCCGACTCAGGCTTGCGTGCGCATCGGTCGGGGAAGGGGATAGGTCCTGATCAGCCACTCGATGCGGCTATCAGCTTTCGGCGGCCTTCCCAAGCGGAACCGCTTCCTTGAAGGTATGGGTGATGTAGGGGAAGGGGATCTCGATCCCCGCATCGTCCAGCGCGCGTTTGACAGCGCGGATCACGCGATCACGGCTTTCATGCCCGTCGCGAGGCTTTGACCCGGCCCACCAGCGGACCTTGAAATCGACCGAACTGGAGTTGAACTCGCAAGCGAAGACATCGATGCCCTTGTCGGTATCGACTTCCTCTACGCCTTCCACGGCCTTGCGGATGACTTCCGCCGCGTGGTCGAGATCGGTATCATAGGAAACGCCCGCCACCACTTCATGCCGGCGCTGGACCTCGTCGGTCAGGATCTCGACCGGATTCTTGAACAGCATGGAATTGGGCACCAGCGTCACTTCGCCCGACAGCTTGCGGACATAGGTCTCGCGCAGGGTGATATGCTCGACCTTGCCGGTGATGCCTTCGCATTCGATCACGTCGCCGATGCGCATCTTCTCGCGCAGCATGATCAGCACGCCGGCGAGAAAGTTCTCGAAGATGTCCTGGAAGGCGAAACCGATGGCAACGGCGCCGATTCCGAGCCCGGCAATAAGACTAGCAGGGGTGAGGCCCGGCATAACGACGATCAGAGCAACCATCAGGCCGAGCAGCCAGATCGCCAGCTTTACCAGCGTCCTGACCAGGTTGCGCAGGCTCGGGCGCATGTCCGTCCTGTCCATGACCCTGGTCGCAGCACGCAGGGCAATCTTCACTGCGATCCACGTCACGAACAGGATCACAAGGGCGATTACGAGCCCGGGCAAGGCGCGCACGGCACCGTCGGCCATACCGGTCAACTGGTCTTGCAAAGTAGCGAGCGTATCGAACGTTTGTTCGAGGCCCTGTTCGGCCCCGGCACTGGCAGTAATCGTCATGGAATCCCCTTATCTATCGGTATTCCAACGGAATGTTGCCTGCCGGGTTCCGAAGCGGAGCTATTCGACCGAGGTTCCTGTCCGAAGAACGTAAACGGGGCCGACGTCGATGGCCTGGGTGCCTCCGGTAATCCGCAGGCCGACCATGGCCTCACGCGCAGTCATGTTTCGATCGGCCTTGGTGACGAAGCGCACGAGTTGCCAGGCATCGCCGACCCCGACGACAGCTTCCCCGAAGGTCTCACCGGCAGCCGGTGCAAAGAAACGCACGCCCAGCGTCGCCTTGCCGTCTCCGGTCGGGCTGGTCACGGTCTTGGCTGCGAGCGCGACGAGGATCTCGTCCCCTTTTCCGACGGGGTGGTTGAGGCTGACCAAGGCATCGACGCCAGCGGTTTCGTCCGTGCTGGGCACTGTCGACAGGCGCGTGGTCTTGCCTAGCCAGATGGTGCTGTCGTCATATTCCTCGACACCGACGACCCCCTCAGTGGCGGCAAAGCCCCAATCGCGATCGGTCGGATCGTTGATCAACGTACCCAGGCCCTGCAGCGGCTTGGGCAGCTCTGGTGCGGCAAGCGGTGCGACCGCTGGTTCCGGTTGGGGCGCAGTCCGGCCGATGATCGAGCTGGCACCGGTGATCACGATAGCCTGCCCGATTTCCAGCACCTGCCTGGTCCGGCCGAACTGGATGGCGACGATGCCATTCTTGCGATCCAGCCCTTGTTCTGCCGAAGCCGTCACTTCGTACCAGTCCCATTCGGTCCCGATCTCCAGCGTCTGTTCGCCAAAACCGGGGTAGGGCGCGGCATCCTTCTGGAAGCGGACCCGCAGGATACCCTTGCCGCTGCTTTCGCTGCTTTCGAGAGTGCGGGCGTAGAAACCGATCGTAACAGTATCCCCGCGCTTCACGTTGCGGATCAGCGGGATGTTGGTCCCGGCAGCGTAGATGAATTCCGATGCCTGCTTGACGTGAAATCGCCGCGCCGCGCCACCGCCCGGAATGCTTTCGTCGACGATGGATTCGGCATGGAATTCCGGCCCGTAGCTGTCCCAGTCGATCCGTGAAGGATCGTTGACCAGCCGGCCAGGCAATTGCTCTTCCAACGCCTTGAGTTCGGGCGACAGTGACTGAGCGGATGCTGGTTGCGAAACCAGCGCAAGGGCAAACGAAAGCAGCGCCAACCTGGCGAATCTGAACGCGACCATGGGTTCCCCCCCGAGACAAGACTTCTTCGGTTGGGAACGTTAACAACGGCTGCAGCGAAGGGCAAGGGGGCCTTGCCGCGGGCCCTCGGGCAAACTTAGTCTACGCCATGTTCCTTGCGGGCTATCTCATGCAGCCAGTCGGCGTGGCGCGGGGCCTTCTTGGTCTCGCTCCATTCGTCGAGCATCAGCGGGGCGACCCGCTTGAGCTCGGCATATTGCTCTTCGGTGCCGATGTCCGCCGCCAGCTCGACGCGGTGGCCGTTCGGATCGAAGAAGTAGATCGACTTGAAGATCCCGTGGTGGGTAGGGCCAAGGACATCAATGCCTTGCGATTCAATGTGGTCCTTGGCCTTCAGCAGTTCGTCTTCCGATGCGACCCGAAAGGCGAGATGCTGGACCCATGCAGGCGTGTTCTCGTCACGTCCCATCGTGGGTTGGTTGGGTAACTCGAAGAACGCCAGGATGTTCCCGTTACCCGCATCGAGGAAGACATGCATGTAGGGATCGTATTCGCCGGTGGAGGGCACATGGTCCTCGGCAAAGGCGGTGGTGTATTCCATCCCGAGCACGCGCGAGTACCATTCGACGGTCTCCTTCGCGTCCTTGCAGCGATAGGCGGCGTGGTGGATGCCGCTGGGCTTTACCGCACTCATTCTGCCGGTTCTCCTTCGACTTCCAGCACGCCGCGGCGAATCTGGTCGCGTTCCATGCTTTCGAACAGCGCCTTGAAGTTGCCTTCGCCGAAGCCTTCGTCGCCCTTGCGCTGGATGAACTCGAAGAACACCGGGCCGACCTGTGCTTCGGCAAAGATCTGGAGCAGCAGTCGCGGATGGCCGCCTTCGGTGGTGCCGTCGAGCAGGATGCCACGCATCTTGAGTTCGCTCTCGTCTTCGCCGTGACCGGGAAGGCGCTCGGACAGCATCTCGTAATATGTTTCCGGCGGTGCGGTCATGAACGGCACACCGAGGTCCTTGAGGTTGTCCCAGCACTTCAGCAAGTCGTCGCAGATGAGTGCAATGTGCTGGATGCCTTCGCCGTTGAACTCACGCAGGAACTCTTCGATCTGTCCCTTGCCGCCTTCGCCTTCCTCGTTGAGCGGGATGCGGATCTTGCCGTCGGGCGCCGTCAGCGCCTTGGAGGTCAGGCCGGTATACTCGCCCTTGATGTCGAAGAAGCGGATCTCGCGGAAGTTGAAGAGCGTCTCGTAATAGTCCGCCCAGTATTTCATGCGGCCACCATACACGTTATGGGTCAGGTGATCGATCAGCTTGAAGCCCGCACCGACTGGGTGCTTTTCGACGCCCGGCAAATATTCGAAATCGATATCGTAGATGGAAAGGCCGTCACCTGCCTCGTCTGCATAGCGATCGACCAGGTAGAGGATCGCGCCGCCGATGCCGCGGATGGCGGGGATGTGCAGTTCCATCGGGCCGGTTTGGACCTGGACCGGTTCGGCACCCTTGGCGATCAGGTGGTCATAGGCCTTCCGAGCGTCACGCACGCGGAAGGCCATGCCGCAGGCCGAGGGGCCATGTTCGCGGGCAAAGAACCAGGCTGCGCTGCGCGGCTCATAGTTGGCGATCAGGTTGATGCCGCCCTGGCGCCACAGGTGCACGTCTTTGGACCTGTGAGTGGCGACATGGGTGAAGCCCATCGCTTCGAACACCGGTTCGAGTTGGCCCTTTTCCGGCGCGCAGAATTCGACGAACTCGAATCCGTCGAGGCCAGCGGGGTTCTCGAAAAGGTCTGCCATGGGGATCTCCTGAAATTCGGTATCTGTTCAAACTGGTTTCAAACGAAACTATATTCGCTGAACTGCAAAAATGCAAGAGGGTTGGCCGCTTGAAATTGTCAGCCGTACGCTGGTGGTGGTATGTGCAAGACTAACGGGAGAGGGGACGATATGATCCGGACGCATGGCATCAATCACATCGCGCTGGTTTGCCGCGACATGGCGGAAACCGTACGCTTCTATACCGAGATCCTGCATATGCCGCTGGTCAAGACCGTGGCGCTTCCCGACGGCGGGCAGCATTTCTTCTTCGATTGTGGTGGCGGATCACTGGTGGCGTTTTTCTGGTGGCCTGAGATGCCGCCTGCCGCGCCCGGCATCGCTTCAGTCAAGCAGTTCCCCTATGATGCGAAGACTGCGGTCGGTTCGATGAACCATCTTGCCTTCAACATGGCCGAAAGCGAACTCGAAGCTGCTCTGGTGCGGCTGGAGGAAGCAGGTGTGCCGTTCACGCCTGCTGTAGTGAATCATGATGACAGCCCGGGCGGTGTTGCACCCGAGATGCATGAAGGCGTCTTCGTGCGTTCGGTCTATTTCACCGATCCCAATGGCATCATGCTGGAGTTCGCGGCACTGACGAAAGAATTCACGCCCGGTGATATCCGCCATGAACCAGCGACGGTCGAGGCCTAGATGCCGCGCCTGAGGCAAGTCCCCAAGGCCGAGGCCGACCCTGAGAAGGTGCTGCCGATCTATCGCCTGCTGTTTGGGGAGCGTGACCCGGTGGCAGAGCCCGGCACTTCGACCGGGACGCCGGGAGACTGGTGGACGGTCTTCGCCAACTCTCCGGAAGCGTTCCAGCATGCGGTGCACGGCTTCGCCTACTATCGCAGCCCGAAGCGCAAGCTCGATCCCGTGCTGCGCACCTATGGACAGGCATTGGCTGGTTACGCGACGGAAAGCCAGTTCGTGTTTTCGCAGCAGTGCAAGACCTTGCGCGGGTTAGGTGTGAGCGAAGGGAAGATCGCAGCGATCCCGCAGTGGGAAACTGCCGAATGTTTCGATCAGCGCGAACGCGTCGTTCTGGCCTATTGCGACCGGCTCGTGTCGCACCGGGGCAGGGTTGCCGATGCGCTGTTTGACGAACTCAAGGAGCATCTCGACGACGAGCAGATTCTCGAGCTGACCTACATCACGTCGATGTACCTGATGCACGCCGTAATGAGCCGGGCGCTCCACACCGAATTCGACGACCGTGATGAGCCGATTGTCGAAGTCGATGCGCCGGAAGACTTCTCCCCCGATGAATTCGTTCGCCAGTGACGATTGTGCGTTGGGTCGGCTGGCGAATCGGCGGCTTATCGTGCACGGTTCGACTCATGCCTGACTCGTTTCGTCGCAATTCTGGAAAGACGGCTTGATGCTGCGAATCAAAGCTGATTCTGTCGTCTTCATGACGCGAGAGGGGCACAAGATCACACTGCCGCGGGAGCAGTTCACCCACGGGCTGGCGCTTGTCGCGCTGCTGCTCATGGCGGGCCTGGCCGTTTTCGGCCCCAGCGGTCTCCTCGCATGGAGTGAAGAGGCCCAGTTGCTCGAGCAGCGGCAAGGCCAGATCGCTGTGCTCCTGGAAGAACGCGATGCGCTCAAGACCCGCGTTGATGCACTGGATCCCGACAATGTCGATCCGGACATGGCGACAGAGATCGTCCGCAAGAACCTCAATGTTGTCCATCCTGACGAAGTCGTTCTTGAGCTGACCCCTGAAGGCTGAAAAGACTGAACTTTCCCCGCGCATAGGTATTTCCGTAACGTCAAACGCTGCCAAGCGTTGCGCGCGCGCGCCCCTTGGTCTTATAGGCCTGCTCAAGGCATCCACCTCCCCAGGACGCCGGGACTCATCGGAGGATTGATCTCTTGGCTAAAGCCAGCACTCGCAAGACGCCTGCAAAAAAGACGCCTGCTGCCAAGCCCGCCACCAGCGGCGCGATGCAGGACGAGGACTTTATCCTGCACAGCCTGCAAGAGGAGTTCGAGAAGAACAAGCGCTACAAGGCCAGCGACGAGGAGCTGCTCCATTTCTATGAGCAGATGCTGCTCATCCGTCGCTTCGAGGAGCGGGCAGGGCAGCTCTACGGCCTCGGTCTGATCGGCGGCTTCTGCCACCTCTACATCGGGCAGGAAGCGGTAGCCATTGGCCTGCAGTCGGCGCTCGACGGGGACAAGGACAGCGTCATCACCGGCTATCGCGACCATGGCCACATGCTCGCCTATGGCATCGATCCCAAGGTCATCATGGCCGAGCTGACGGGCCGTGAAGCCGGCATTTCCAAGGGCAAGGGCGGTTCGATGCACATGTTCAGCACCGAGCACAAATTCTACGGTGGCCACGGCATTGTCGGCGCGCAGGTGGCGCTCGGCGGAGGGCTCGCTTTCGCGCATAAGTACAACGAAGATGGCGGGCTGTGCCTCGCCTATTTCGGCGACGGCGCGGCCAACCAGGGCCAGGTCTACGAGACCTTCAACATGGCAGCGCTGTGGAACCTGCCGATCGTGTTCGTGGTCGAGGACAACCAGTATGCCATGGGCACCGCATCCAAGCGCAGCTCGGCCGAGACGCGTTTCCACCGCCGCGGCACCGCCTTCCGCATCCCCGGCATGGAAGTGAACGGGATGGACGTGCTCGAAGTGCGCGCCGCCGCCGAAGTCGCCTTCAAGCATGTCCGCGAAGGCAATGGCCCGGTTCTGATGGAGTGCAATACCTATCGCTATCGCGGGCACTCGATGTCGGACCCGGCCAAGTACCGCACCCGCGAGGAAGTGCAGGAACAGCGTGAGCAGCATGACCCGATCGAAGGCTTGAAGAAAACCCTGATCGAGAAGGGCAAGAGCGAGGACGACCTGAAAGCCATCGACAAGGCTATTCGTGCGCAGGTCGCCGAAAGTGCCGACTTCGCCGAGAACTCACCGGAGCCAGCACCGAGCGAACTCTACACCGATGTGCTGGTGGGGGAGTATTGATCGATGGCTATCGAACTCAAAATGCCCGCGCTTTCGCCGACCATGGAAGAAGGCACCCTCGCCAAGTGGCTCAAAGCCGAAGGTGACGAAATCGCCATCGGTGACATCATCGCTGAGATCGAGACCGATAAGGCGACGATGGAATTCGAAGCCGTCGATGACGGCATTCTCGGCAAGATCCTGGTCCCCGAAGGGACCGAGAATGTGAAGGTGGGCACGGTCATCGCCATGCTTGGTGGTGAAGGCGACGACGTCGGAGTCTCCGCGAAGGCGGAGACCTCAGGCAGTAGCGCGCAACCGACTGAGGCCCCCGCCTCCGCGGGGGAGCAGGCTCCTGCGCGGCCGGCTCCAAGCAAGCCCAAGGACGATCCCGAAGTCCCCGCCGGCACCAACATGGCCACTGTCAGCGTCCGCGAGGCGCTGCGCGATGCCATGGCCGAGGAAATGCGCCGCGACGAGCGCGTGTTCGTGATGGGTGAGGAAGTTGCCGAATACCAGGGTGCCTACAAGGTGACCCAGGGGCTGCTCGACGAATTCGGGCCCAAGCGCGTGATCGATACGCCGATCACCGAGTACGGCTTTGCCGGTATCGGTGCGGGGGCGGCCATGGGCGGCCTGCGACCGGTGGTCGAATTCATGACCTTCAACTTTGCCATGCAGGCGATCGACCACATCATCAACTCGGCGGCCAAGACCAATTACATGTCGGGTGGCCAGATGCGCTGCCCCGTGGTGTTCCGCGGCCCCAATGGTGCGGCCAGCCGTGTCGGCGCCCAGCATAGCCAGAACTATGGCCCGTGGTACGCCAGCGTGCCCGGCCTCATCGTGATCGCGCCGTATGACTCGTCGGACGCCAAGGGCCTGCTGAAGGCGGCGATCCGTAGCGATGATCCGGTCGTCTTCCTCGAAAACGAGCTGGTCTATGGCCGCAGCTTCGAATTGCCCGAGCTTGACGGCCACGTGCTGCCGATCGGCAAGGCGCGGATCATGCGCGAAGGTTCGGACGTGACCATCGTCAGCTATTCGATCGCGGTGGGCTGGGCGCTCGAAGCCGCTGAGCAGCTGGCGGAAGAGGGCATCGATGCCGAAGTTATCGACCTCAGAACGCTGCGTCCGCTCGACAAGGAAACGGTGCTCAATTCACTCGCCAAGACCAATCGCCTGATCGTCGCGGAAGAGGGCTGGCCGACCTGCTCGATCGCTTCGGAAATCGCCGCGATCTGCATGGAGGAGGGCTTCGACCATCTCGATGCACCGGTACTGCGGGTGACCGACGAGGATGTGCCGCTGCCCTACGCCGCCAATCTCGAGAAGCTGGCCCTGATCGACACCGCCCGCATCGTCGCGGCGGCGAAGAAGGTCTGCTACAGGGATTGAATGTTTCAGGCCGCTTGTCGGCAGGGGCAGGAAGGTTGCCTTTAGAATCCCATGCCGAAGAAGGCAGGTGAGCCGGTGCTTCCGCCGCCGCTGGTGGTGGAGCTTGGGCCTCCGCTGCTCGAGGCACCACCCGAAGACGAGCCGCCGGTAGTCGAGGCGCCACCTGTCGAAGAGCCGCTGGTCGTCGAGCTGCCAGATGTCGAGCTACTGCCTGAGCTGGTCGTGGTGGAAGTGTCCGGGGCTGCCGAAGCACCAGCAGCGCCGCCTGTGCCCGGCGTCGGCAAACTGCCGCCGGAAAAGCCGTCATAGGTGCCACAGCTGGAGACCGGATCGGGATCGAAGGCGTCGCGCTGGTAGACCTGCGAGAGGTCGCGGTCGGAACGCACATTGAAGGCGGCGTGTCCGACAATACGACGGTCGGAAACGAAAATGTCGCCGAACAGCGGCTGGTAGTCATAGGCGATCTCGACGAACATCACTGCGTCGTCTTCCATGGCCATGACCTTGTTGCCGATCGGCCCCATGCCGGTGAAGGTCGCATCGCCGATACCATCGCCGGTTTGACCGTAGCTTGACGAGACGTTGAGCGACCCCTTGCAGCGCTGCCAGTGGATGTATTGCTGCGCAGGATCGCTGTCGGGATAGACTTCGAGGCTGCTCAGGATCACCCGGCCATGCGTGAACAGGTCGAGTTCGTCGCTTTCCAGATGCGCGCCGTAGAACAGCTCGTTGATGTCGCTTTCGTAGATCTTGCGGCTGGTCAGCGTCGACAGGTCGCCGATGCGTGAGGCATCGTCGGCGATTTCCAGTGCCGTCTGGTTCACCCGCATGTGTGTGACTGTGAGCCAGGTCGTTTCCGCACCATAGAGGCCGGCCGTCATCAGTAACGGCGCGGCGAGCGCAAACTCGGTCATGGCGACGCCGCTGGTGTGGCTGCGCAGACGTGAGACCAGCCGCTTCATGCGCAATTCCCCGTCGCGGGGGCAGGGCGCAGATTGTCATAGGGCTGGTTGCGCACGATGGTGGTGGCCGTGGTGGAATATTCCTCGGGCAGGCCGATCAGTGCCGGGGCAGGGAACAGCCGGTCATAGGACATCGTTACCGAATAGACGACAACGTCGCGCGCACCGCCATTGTCGCCGGCCTTGGCGCGATCGAGATCATAAACGCCGTTGCCGTTGGAATCCTCGAACGGTTCGCCATCATTGCACAGGCCATCGCCGTTGAGATCGTTGAAATCCTCTGGCGTGGCGATTTCGGAGAACGAGGCATAAGACCAGCGATCGAAGCTCAGTGTGGCAGTGGGCAGCACATTGTGGACGCTGTTGGTCACCTGTGTGTCGAGGGCGGTGGTGTTTGAGTTCTCGATGGTCGCATCGCGTGCGGCATCCTGCACTGCCCCGCGCAGCATGGTGCTGGTATAGGCATTGAAGGCCAGGTCGAGCCCGCCCATCATCGCAATCAACAGGACCGGCGAGATCAGGGCGAACTCGACGAAAGTCACGCCATCGCGATTGTCGTAAAGGGAGTGGAGCGCGCGCAACATCAGCTCGAAATCCTCAAGTCACCCATCGACTTGGCGATGGAAACAAAGGCTTCGTTGAGCTGCACGGAATCGCTCGCTTCGAAATAATACCCTTCGCCGGCGCAGTCCTTCATCGCCTGGTTGGCATAGGTGCCGAAAGCGATGATCCACACCGTGATGCTGTTCTTCTTCACTTCTTCGCACGCGAATTTGAAGCGCGCTTCGATGGTCTCGGGCAGTGTCAGGCTCATCGAGCTGTCCCAGCGGCGCTCGTCGAGGGGCTCGAGACCATACGTGGTATAGGCCAGGTCGTAGGGCTCGGTTTGGCCGTCGGTAAGGAAGATCAGGTGGCGCGAAGTCGGCTGGCTGGTCGATACGTCGGCATTCTCCGCCGCGAACAGCCCATTCTGCGAGAGCAAGCGCCCACCCCAGATCATGCCGATATCGTGATAGGTCGCGCTATAGGGCACCAGCGTATCGAGATAGGTGTTGAGCTCGTCCAGCGTTCGCTCGGCCAGCTTCGATGCTGCTGGGGGGCAATCGGAAAACCACCACGAGCCGGTTTGCGCGTAATTGTCGGTTGTGATGACCGCAGGCTTGAAGAACGATCCTGATCCGCCGCTGGAGATTTTGCGGGCATAGATCAGGCTCGGATAGTGTGGACGCCATTGCGTGTCCGGATCACCCGGAGTGGGCACGGTATTGATATCCAGGTCGAGGTTCTGCGACAGGTCGACATTGCTGAAATCAGTGAGCTGGGTGGACTTGCGCTCTTCGATGCAGCCGTCGGTCGCCGTGCGCCAGTCCGACACATCAAAGGTCAACTGGTCGTAGCGGTATTGAGTCTGGTCCAGCGAAGGGACAACAGTGACCTTGTCAAACGTGTTCGTGTAGTCGGTGTAGACCCGCTTCTCGACAATGCACTGATTGCCAACGACCCGGTCGCGATAGCGGATGCCGTTTTCCACGCGCGTACCTGGTTCGGTCGTGACGACAGCAGGTGGGTCAAGCTGTGTTGTAACGACGGGATCGCCGAAGGTATCGACATAGCTATAGGTTTCGGCTGGTTCCGGTTGGTCGCACTCATACCAGCCAGCCTGGTCGGGTGAAGGCGGCGGATTCCACTTGGCGTCATACCGGCTTTCTTCAGCCCAGTCGGTCGCGGAGCCAGAGACGTAGACCCAGTTCTTCCACTCGGTATAGCTGACCGACGGAATTGTGACCCCAGTCTCTTCGCGCGACTGGTAATTCCAGGTGGTCGTGACCCAGTCATCCTGCAACAGCGCGCCAACGTTGACGTTCGAAGCATAGGGAACGAAGCCATAGCGGATGCGGGTGGTGGGTGCCTTGGCGCCTTCCAGCTGGCCATGGAAATTGCGGACCACCGCCTTCACCGAATCCAGCCGCGACATGGTGTCGCCGGGGTTGGTGTGGCGCATCGAGCCGGTGACATCGATCGACATCATGATGTCGAGATTGTTGAAGTTGAGCACGCTGCCGCAGTTGACGGCGATATCCATCTGGTCCTTGCCGAACACCTGCATCACCGCCATCGGCAATTTGAGACTCGCCTGGCCGGTGATCGAATAGTCGGATTCCAGCGTCATCTGGAATGTCCGGTCGTAACTGGCGTAGCTGGTATCCTGGAAGTTGAGGTCGAAGAACTGGTTGCCGACGTCCGCCACCGCAGCAGGCACGTCTCCGGTTACAACGACTTCGGAACCCAGCTTCTTGCGCGCGGCCAGCGTGGCGGCGTCGCAGGCCTGTTGCAGGCGTGTCTGCACGACATAGGCGCGGCCCATGTCGACCCCGCTGCCGACAATGGCGAGCAACGGCAACATCGCCGCTGCCACCAGCGCCAGCGTATTGCCGGACCGGTCGCGGGCAATGCGCGAGAGGAATCCTCGCTCAGTGCAGGGGAAGGATGGCATGCGCATGATCACATCCTGCGCCATAAGCCCGACCGGTAAGCGCATCCTCAACGGGAATGGTTAATTTGTTCATTGGTCGGGAATGGCGAGAAAGGTCAGCGACCCGGAGTGGCAATCTCAAGGACCTGCAATAGTGTGTGAGGGTAAGCAGATGGTTAAGGCTGAGCCAGTCGAATCAACCCATCTCTGATCGCCATGCTTGACTTTGCAGGGGCGCTGCGCGGATGGGGAGGGCCGTGGACCCGACCAACCCCGAACACCTTGCTGCACCATTGCGCTTGGCGCTGGCCTATGCACCTGCGGCTGATCGCCCTGCCTATGCAGCAATCTTTGCGCTGGATACCCGCTTGTCGCGGATCGGGTCGCAAGCGAGCGAGCCGATCATTGCCCAGATGAAGCTGGCCTGGTGGCGTGACCAGTTTGCCAGGAACTTCGACGCGTGGCCGCGTGGCGAACCGTTGCTGCAGGAGCTTGTACGGCTGGGGCTGGAACGCGCGCATTTGTCGGCGTTGGTCGACGGGTGGGAAGCGTTGTTCGCCGCAGAGACAATCGGTCCGCAGACACTGGCGGATTTCGCAACGGGGCGCGCGGCAGGGTGGCTGGCAGTGGCAGGAAAGCTCCATAATGGCTGCGAACAAGAGGAGCTGTTGGCAGCGGGGCGGCTGTGGGCGCTCGCCGATATCGCTGACCGGCTGCCTGGCGATGCGCTTGCGAGCACTTGGGATGTGGAAGGAAGCGATATTGCATCCATCGATCCTGCTGCCTTCAGGTCGTTGCGTCCGCTTGCCGTCCTTGCAGCGCTCGCATTGCGGGCCCACCGACTTGGAAAACCCTTGTTGTCAGGACCGGCCTCGCTCGGGCTTGCCATGCGGGTTGGCATTTTCGGGCGTTAGGTTAGGCTGCACACGAGGACAGCGTTGGAACGAGGGAGCACGCGATGAATCGTGTGGTACTCGGCGCTGTCGGGGCGCTTTTGCTGGTTGGTGTTGGGTTGTTCTGGTGGCAGGGCAGGGCCGTGGTCGAAACCGGGGCACCGCCGCCGTTGCCAATCCCGGTCGAAACACCGGCCGAAGATACCTTGCCGGTCGCCGATGTCACCGACCTGGAAGGGCCCGAACCTCCGGAGGCTACGGAACTGACGCGCGAGCAGCGGCGATTCTTTCTCTATGACCGCAATCGCGACCTGAAGATCACCCGCCGCGAGATGCTCTCTTCGCGCACCAGCAGCTTCCGCAAGCTCGACGTTGACGGCAACAACTTGCTCACATTCGAGGAATGGGCCGTTGCCACCGTCAAACGCTTCGAGGGTGCAGATGCCAATGGTGACCTTGAGCTGACACCTGAGGAATTCGCCACCACCGCCCCCAAGCGCAAGCCCAAGAAACGCTGCAACTGCTAGGCAGGGACGCGTTCCACACCTGCGATCCACTCAGCGAGATCGGCCTTGGCGCGTGCAGTGTAGGCTTCCTTGCGGGCCTTCTTCTTCACCTCGTGCAAGGGCGGGAACAATCCGAAATTGATGTTCATCGGCTGGTAGGTTGCGGCCTCGGCATCGCCGGTAATGTGCGAAAGCAAGGCTCCCAGCGCAGTGGTTGCCGGCGGTGCTTGCCAAGGCTCCCCGCCCAGTTCGGCTGCTACCATCATCCCCGCCATCAGGCCCACCGCCGAACTTTCGACATAGCCTTCGCACCCGGTCACTTGCCCGGCAAAGCGGATATGCCCGGCGTCCTTCAGCCGCAATTGCCGATCCAGCACCATCGGGGAATTGAGGAAAGTGTTGCGATGCAAGCCGCCCAGACGCGCGAACTCGGCATTCTCCAGCCCCGGTATGGTGCGGAACAGGTCGACCTGCGCTGCATATTTCAACTTGGTCTGGAAGCCGACCATGTTCCACAATGTGCCCAGCTTGTTGTCCTGCCGCAGCTGCACGACCGCATAGGGCCAGCGACCCTGAGGGAAGTCTTCGGACGTATCGTAGGGATTATCGAGGCCCACGCCCTTCATCGGGCCATAGCGTAGCGTCTCGACCCCGCGCGCTGCCATGACTTCGATCGGCATGCAGCCATCGAAATACGGGGTGTCCTTCTCCCACTCGCGAAATTCCGTCTTCTCGCCGTCCATCAGCCCCTGGTGGAAGGCGAGATACTGCTCCTTGGTCATTGGGCAGTTGATATAGTCGCCGTCTGCATTCGACGCTTCGGTGCGCTTGTTCCAGCGCGACTGGATCCAGCATTTCGACATGTCGATGCTGTCGTGGTGGACGATCGGAGCAATCGCATCGAAGAAGGCCAGCCGCTCTTGCCCGGTAGCCTTGACAATACTGTCTGCCAGTGCCTGCGCAGTCAGCGGGCCGGTTGCGACGATCGTATGCCCCGATGCCGGCAATGCATCGACCCGTTCGCGCACAATCGTGACATTGGGATGTTCGTCCAGCGTGCGTTGGACCTCGGCCGAGAAAACATCGCGATCAACCGCCATCGCGCTACCGGCCGGAACGCGTGCCTTTTCACCCGCACGCATGATGATACTGTCGAGCGCACGCATTTCGTGGTGGAGCAAGCCGACTGCATTCTTGTCGCTGTCATCGCTACGAAAGCTGTTGGAGCATACCAGTTCGGCCAGGCCATCGGTCTGGTGAGCAGGCGTCATCTCACCTGATCCACGCATTTCCGACAGGCGCACCTTGTAGCCGCGCCGCGCGAGTTGCCACGCCGCTTCACAACCGGCGAGACCGCCTCCGATAATATTGACATCGCTCATGGCGGCTCCTTAACCGCTTGCAGCGGCTGGGCCAAACCCCATCGACGTGAGAGAGCCATGGATAATCCGAAATTGGCCGAGGCCTATGCCGCGCGGCAGGGAGGGCAGCCCCAGCGGACGGTCGATATCTGCCGCGCCGTGCTGGCGGATGAACCGGACAACCGCGAAGCGCGGAGCCTGCTCGCGGTCTGCTTCGTCGAAGCCGGGCATATCGACCGCGCCGGTCCGCTGATCGAGGAGACGGTGCGGGCCGAGCCCGGAAACTGGCGGCTGCAGCTCAACCTGTCTGTACTGCGCGAAGCCCAGGGCCGAATGGATGACGCAATGGAAGCGGCGCGTTCCGCAACAGAGCGTGGCAGCGACCGCTTCGAGAGTTGGGGCAGGTTGGGGGACCTTGCCGGGCGAGCGGGCGATTTTGAAACTGCTGCCGAGGCGCTTTCGCGGGCGCTGGCTCTGAAACCCGATCATGTCGGTGTCGCACGATTGCTTGCCGCAGCGGCCTATGAAGCGGGGAAGTACGACACCGCTTCGACGGCATTGGACATGCTCGAAGGAACTGCGCCAGAAACGACCGAAACACTTCGTCTCCGCATGCATGTTGCGCGTCGGCTGGGCGACAATGCTGCGTTTATCGAGCGGGCAAAGGTCTGGCTTGCAGCAGAGCCGCAGTCGGAAGAAGCCCGGGCATCGCTGGCCCACGGACTGGCACAACAGGATGATTTTCACACCGCAGTGGAGGTCTATCGCCCGCTGGTAGAGGGCAATTCCGACAATGCCGATCACGCAGCGACCCTGGCGCAATACCTATTGTGGTCACGCGACTTCGATGCTGCGGGAGCGCTCTATGAGCGGGCCTTGTCGATCGATCCACGGCATTCGACTGCCGCTTCCGGACTGGCCCGGCTGAACGTGTACCGCGGCAATCTGGCTGAGGCGGCGTCGTTTGCACGAAAGGCAATCGAAGCCAACCCGGCCAATGTCGACGGCTATTCCCAGCTCGCACTGGCAACGGACATGCAGCTGACAGACAGCGAGCTCGCCGGGCTGAGGTCCCTTGAAGGTGAGGCCAGTGCTGATTCCTCACATCGTGCCATTGCGCTCTTCACGCTCGGCGATGTCCTGCACAAACGCCGGGAGCACGACAGTGCATTTGCGGCATGGGAAAATGCCAATGCGCTCAAGCATGCCGAAGCCGGGAAGTCTGATAGCTGGCGCTACGATGCAGCCGATTCCGAAGCCCGCTTCCAGCGCATCGCAGCCCTCGACGCGAGCATGGATGCACCGGCAGCAAGTGCAGGTCACGAAAACCCTACGCCTTTATTCATCGTCGGAATGCCGCGATCGGGCACAACGCTGCTCGAAACTGCGCTTGCTGCGCATTCACAGGTGGCATCCGGCGGCGAGCTTCCGGTCATGCCGATCCTGCTGGATCGTTTCATGGCCTGGGCAGACGCGTCCAACTGGCAGGGGGGACCGATTCCGTCGCCGATGCTTGAGGAAATGCGCCATGCCTACCTGCAGCAGTATACGCGATACGGCATCCCCGCCGCGCGCTACGTCACTGACAAGCAGCCGGCCAATGTGCTTGGCGTGGGGTTGATCCGGCGGCTCTTTCCCGACTCGCCGATCATCCATATTGCCCGCGACCCGGTCGAGAACGGTTTGTCCATCTTTCGCAACAACTTCACCAAGTCGTGGCGCTATTCCACCGCGATGGAAGATATCGGGCACTATTACGGCCAGTATGTGCGTTTGATGGAACATTGGCGGTCGGCGTTTGGTGCGAGCATGGCGGAAGTGCGGCTGGAGGCACTGGCAGAGGACTTTGAGAACGAATTACGGCACCTGCTCGAGTTTGCAGGGTTGCCATGGGAGGAGGCCGTGCTGCGCTATTTCGAGCGCGATTCAACGGTGACAACGCTGAGCTCGGCGCAGGTCCGCAAGGCACCATCGACATCGATGGTGAGCTCCAGCGCACCCTATCAGAATCAGCTGCAACCGCTCAGGGATGCATTGACGAAAGCAGGAGTACCGACCTGATGCCCAAACGTGCCCTGATTGAACACCGTCCGTGGTTGCTGGCGAGCGTTATTGCAGCGCTTGCCTTCTACTTCCTCCGCGACAATCCGATTGGAGGGATCCAGCTGATGTTGCTGAAGGGTGCGGGGGTGGCGTTGCTCGCAGTCTATGCCCTGCGACGTGGCAGCGGGTCCGACGATCGCTTGTTGGCGACCTATCTCGCGTTTGGCGCATTGGGAGACATGCTGATCGAGATCGAGACGCTTTACGGCGGGGCAGCTTTCTTTGCCGGTCATATTGCCGCCATCGCGATGTTCCTGCGCAACCCGCGAGCTGAACCCACGGGAAGCCAAAAGGGCGCAGGCGTAGCCTTGCTGTTGCTCACCCCGGTACTGTGCTGGCTCTTATCAGGAAGCCTGCAGGTCGGCCTCTATGGCGTGGCGCTGGGCGGTATGGCCGCAGCTGCGTGGTTGAGCCGGTTCCCGCGCTATCGGGTCGGGACAGGGGCCGTGCTGTTCGTCATTTCGGACTTGCTGATCTTCAGCGAAATGGGGCCTGTCGACCTGTCACCGATACCCGGCTTGCTGATATGGCCATTGTACTATCTCGGCCAGTTCATGATCGCGACGGGAGTGGTGCAGACGCTGCTGGCTGACAGGCTCGAAAGCGCTTGGCAGCACTAGGCCGCAGCAGCGATGGTCGTACGGTGAAGTTCGCGGCGGTGACCTTCATAGCCGCCGGTCGCCTTGTGCAGCACGCTGCGGTTGTCCCACAGCACCAGCATTCCCGGTTCCCACCGGTGGCGATAGACGAACTCATCGCGAACCTGCCATTGTGCCAGCTCTGACAGCAGGGCGATGGCCTCGGCCTGCGCCATGCCTTCGATGCCGATGATGTAGCCTAGCGTCGAGAAGATCGCTTCTTCGCCAGTCTCCGGATGGGGCTGGATCAGGGGATGAACCTCGGTCTTGTTGGCGCTCTCATCGGGGCGAATGGCCATCGAACGGTCGGTCGCCTGGTCCTTCTCGCCATAGGTGCCATCGGGCGCATAGGCGAGCTTGGCGCTGTGAATGGCGGTGAGTGTACGCAGGTACGCCTTCCGCTCGTCAGGCAGGGCTGCAAAGGCAGCGATCTGGTTGGCGAACAGCGTGTCACCGCCGGTCGGTGGGATATCGATCGCCATCAGGCAGGTCCCGGCGGGAGGGCGCGGCAGGAAGCTCCAGTCGCTATGCCAGTTTTCGGCAAACAGCGGCGCGTTCTCGTCCGCTTCGCGCAGGATGGCGGCGATATTCTTGCGGCCCGGGATCGGGTCGAAGAACGGATCCTCGCCGAACCCGCCCATCGCCAAGGTGAAGCGCTCCAGCGCATCATCATCCATCGACTGCTCGGCAAAGGCGAGCACCCGGTGTTTGAGCCAAGCGGTTCGGATTTCCGCGACGAGCGTGTCATCGAGCGGCGCGGACAGGTCGACGCCCCTGACCGTGGCGCCGCAGGACTGTCCGCTGGGCTCAATGTTCAGGTTCATTCAGGTGGATCCTCGCCCTCGTTGCTGTCTCTGTCCATGGTTGTCGGCGGCGTGGTCTGTTGTGCTTCGCGGTCGGCCATCTCTTCGGCAATGGCTTCTTCGGCTTCGTTCTCCGGTTCGTCGGTCTCGTCGATCAGCGCTGCGCCGACAATGGTTTCGCCTTTGGCGACGTCGAAGATCTTGAGGCCGGAAGAACCGCGGCCATAGACCGAGAAGCCCTTGTGTTCCTCGAACCCGCCGGGGACCAGGTGCCGGAACTGGATCGGCATGCGGATCAGCTTGGCCTGATCGGTCACCAGCATGAGCTGCGAGCCGTGCCTGACCGGGAAGCTGGCAACCACTGGGCCATTGCGCTCGGGATTGCTGTCGGGCGTGCCGATATTGGTCAGGCCCTGTCCGCCGCGACCGATGGTGCGATACTCATAGGCCGACGAAATCTTGCCATAGCCGTTAGCCGTCAGCGTGAGGATGAACTCCTCGTCCCCTTCCATCTGCTCGACCTTGTCGACAGGCAGGCTGTGCTCGGTCTCGTTGTTCTTCCACACCGCCGCGCGCAGGTACGCCTCGCGCGTTTCCATGTCTTCCGACAAGGCATTGAGGACGGCCATGGAAACGACCTTGGCGTCGTCCTTCAGCGTCATCCCGCGAACGCCGATGCCTGTGCGGCTCTTGGTTTCGCGCGCATCGGTGGCGGAGAAACGGATGGCCTTGCCAGCGTCGGAAGCGAGGAAGATCTCCTGCTCCTCGGTCAGCAATTCCACCCCGATGAGGCGGTCGCCCGATCCCTCGACAAAGCCCATGGCATACTTGCCTGCCGTCGGAACATTGGTGAAGGCATCCATCGAATTGCGCCGCACCATGCCCTGTTCAGTAGCGAAGACGATGTTGAGCGAACCCCATTCGTTTTCGTCTTCAGGCAGCGGCAGGACATTGGTTACGCGTTCGTCGTCACCCAGCGGCAGCAGGTTGACCATCGGGCGGCCCTTGGTCTGTGGCCCGCCTTCAGGCAGCTTCCAGACCTTCATCCGATAGACCCGGCCGGTATTGGTGAAGAACAGCACCGGGTTGTGCGTGCTGGTGACGAAAAGCTCGACAACGGCGTCTTCGTCCTTGGTCGCCATCCCGCTGCGACCCTTGCCGCCACGCGCCTGGGCCCGGAAGGTAGTGAGGGGCGTGCGTTTGATATAGCCGCCGTGGGTGACGGTAACCACCATGTCCTCACGCTCGATCAGGTCTTCGTCCTCGAGCCCGTCCCAGGCCGGGGCGATCTCGGAAACGCGCGGGGTAGCGTACTGGTCCTTGATCTCGACCAGCTCTTCGCGCAGCACGCCGTAGAGCTTTACCCGGTCGGCGAGGATCGAAAGATAATATTCGATCCGCTCGGCCAGTTCCTTCAACTCGTCGCCGATCTCGTCGCGGCCCAGCGCGGTGAGGCGATGCAGGCGCAGGTCGAGGATAGCTTTCACCTGGCGTTCGCTCAGGCGGTAAGTGCCGCTTTCTTCGTCCGTCGACGGGTCGATCGCTTCGACCAGCCTGATATATTGCGCGATCTCGCCGATCGGCCATTCCTTGGCCAGCAGCTTCTGGCGGGCGATCTGTGGGTTTGACGAGCCGCGGATCATCGCTACGACTTCGTCGAGGTTGGAAACCGCTACTACCAGGCCGAGCAAGATATGCGCCCGTTCGCGCACCTTGTTGAGCTCGAACTTGGTGCGGCGGGTAATGACCTCTTCACGGAAGGTGATGAAGGCCTGGATAATGTCGCGCAGCGCCAGCGTTTCCGGACGGCCGCCCTTGATCGCCAGCATGTTCGCCGGGAAGCTCGCCTGTGCCGGGGTGTAGCGCCAGATCTGGTTGAGCACGACCTCGGGCGAAGCATCGCGCTTGAGGTCGACGACCACCCGCACGCCTTCGCGCGAGCTTTCGTCGCGGATATCGGAAATGCCTTCGATGCGCTTTTCCTTGGCCGCGTCTGCGATCTTCTCGACCAGGCCCGACTTGCCGACCTGGTAGGGGATCGAAGTGAAGACGATCGACCGTCGGTCGCCACGCTTTTCCTCGATCTCATGCCGCGCTCGCATCAGGATCGAACCACGCCCCGTGGTATAAGCCGAGCGGGCACCCGATTGGCCGAGAATCAGCGGAGCTGTCGGGAAGTCCGGCCCCGGGATGTACTGCATCAGCTCTTCGCTGGTGATTGCCGGGTTCTCGATGAAGGCGAGGCAGCCGTCGATCACTTCGCCGAGGTTGTGCGGCGGGACATTGGTGGCCATGCCGACCGCGATCCCGCCCGCACCGTTAACCAGCAGGTTGGGGAAGCGGGCAGGGAGGACCGAGGGTTCCTGCACGCGGCCGTCGTAGTTGTCGACGAAATCGACGGTGTCCTTGTCGAGATCATCGAGCAGCGTGTTGGCAACCCGGGCCAGCCGCGCTTCGGTATAGCGCATCGAGGCCGGCGGATCGGGGTCCATTGAGCCGAAGTTGCCTTGACCATCGATCAGCGGAACCCGGAGCGACCAGTCCTGCGTCATGCGGGCCAGCGCATCGTAGATCGCGCTGTCGCCGTGCGGGTGATAGTCACCCATCACGTCGCCCACGATCTTGGCGCTCTTCACATAGGGCCGCCCGGCGACGAAATTGCCTTGCTTGCTGGCAAACAGGATGCGGCGATGGACCGGCTTGAGACCGTCGCGTACGTCGGGAAGCGCTCGGCTCACGATCACGCTCATCGCGTAATCGAGGTAGCTGGTCTTCATTTCATCGACGATGTCGATGCGTTCGTAATCGCCCATCGGGGACGGTTCGGTGCCTTCCGGCGGTGGAATGTCGCTATCGTCGCTCAAAACGTGTTCAATCCGCTCATGATTGCGGGCAAAATTGCTGCGCAGGAGACTAGGGGAAGGAGCAGCAACAGGCCACTCGCACAGCGCCTATATGGGGTGATGTTGCGTTGTTTTCCACATTTACCTAGAGGAGGCCGCCGTGAACCCTGACAGCATCATTCAATCCTCATTCAGCGCGGATTCCCTAGATTACGGGACATACAGCGGATCAACTCGCTTGCCCGCGCGTAGAGGTATTGGGCAACCGCTGCCATCACACAGTTTTTGAACCTATAAGAAACGGGAGAAACGCACATGCGTCTCATCAATCGCAACCCCGCCCGTCCGGGCTCCTCGATCGCTCTGGCTCTGGCCCTCGTCGCCGGCACCGTAGTCGGCGCTGCCGCGCTGGAAACCCCGGCCTACGCAGCGAAGAAGAAGGCGAAGGCCGGCAAGGCTGACTATTCCAAGGAATTCATTGCCGCTTATTCACCCGTCGATGCGATGGCCAAGGCGGAAGCCCCTGATTGGGCTTCGATCAAGGCTGCGCTGCCCGGTGTCGAAGCTGCGGTCAGCACCGACGACGACAAGATGGCGGCAGGCAACCTGTTCTATGTTGTCGGACGCGATTCGGATGACATGGCGATCCAGCGCAAGGGCGTTGCCATGATGCTCGAAAGCGGCAAGGTGCCGGCAGAAAACACTGCTGCCTACACCTTCCTCGCCGGTCAGCTCGCCTACCAGGACGAAGACTGGGCCGCGGCACGCGACTGGATCAAGAAGGCGATCGCTGCCGGCTATACCGACAATGAGCCCGAAGCGATCATCGCCGAAGCCTACTTCAACGAAGACATGTATGGCGACGGTCTGTCTTACCTCAAGGGTGTGATCGACGCGCGTGATGCAGCCGGAACCGAAATTCCCGCTGCATGGCTGCGCCGTGGCCTGACGGTGGCGTACCAGAACGACCTCAACGCGCAGGCGAAGATGTTCTCGCGCATGTACGCTGCCAAGTATCCTTCGGCTGAAAGCTGGGGCGATGCGATTGCCATCCTGCGCAATACGTCGGACCTCGATGGTCAGGTCACGCTGGACGCGCTGCGCCTGGCACGCCTCACCAACGGCATGCGCCAGGAACGCGATTATGTCGACTATGTCGAAGCTGCCGACTTCCGCCGTTTGCCCGGCGAAGTGAAGGCCATCATCGACGAAGGTATCGAAAAGGGTCTGCTGCGGCCTGATGATGTCTACGTTGCCGAAGCCCTAAGCGGTGCGAAGGATCGTATTGCAACCGACCAGAGCGACTTGCCGGAACTGGAAGATGACGCCCGCAACGGCGATTCGCTGACCACCGTCATGGCTGCCGGCGATGCTTTCCTGAGCTATTCGATGAACCCGCGGGCGGAGGAATTCTACGCCAAGGCGCTGACTCTGCCGGGTGTCGACCGCGATCGTACGCTGACCCGTCTGGGCATTGCCCAGGTGCGCCAGGGCAAGGCCGCCGAAGCGGTTGAGAATTTCAACGCGGCGTCGGGTGCCTACGCCGACGTTTCGGCTCTCTGGGCGGCTTATGCCAAGCAGCTTGCCGACGCCATTGCACGAGCTTCGGCTGCGGCACCAGCGGCTCAGTAAACCCTAGCCGAGCAAATACGAACGGCGCGGACCCCCGGTGGGTTCGCGCCGTTTCTTTTTGGCAGTGTCCGGTTACCGCAAACGCTTGACGTAGAGCTGGCCATCGTCGCCGCGCTTCATTTCGAACCGGTCGAGCGAACGGACCAGTTCTGACAGGCGCTTGAACCCGTAGTTGCGCACATCGAAGCTGGACCGGTTCCCGGCGATCTGCCCGACTTCTTGCAGGCGTGCAAATCCCTCATCGTCTCGCTTCGCCGCTTTCCACGCGGTTCCAAGCAGGTCGACCAGCTCATCATCGACAGTACCCTTGGCAGCCGGCTGCTTGCTGTCCTTGCGATTATCGCTTTCATCCTCAGCACCCTTGATCAGTGCATCGATATCGATGAACCGGGTACAGGCAGACTTGAATGCCCCCGGGGTCTTGCTGGTGCTGCCGAACCCGTAAACGACCAGCCCGTCCTGGCGCAGTCGGGTGACAAGGGGGGTAAAGTCGCTGTCGGAGCTCATGATCCCGAAACCATCGACCTTGCCCTGGTAAAGCAGGTCGATCGCATCGATCGTCATCGCCATGTCTGTCGCGTTCTTGCCAGCCGTAAGGTCGAACTGCTGTTGCGGGCGAATGCCGTATTTGTGGGTGATCTTGTCCCAGTTTTGCAGGTTGTTCTTGGCGAAGTTGCCATAGGCCCGCTTGATGTTGACCTGGCCCAGTTCGGCCATGACGGTCAGCACCGGGTCAATCCCCTTGGGCGTGGTGTTGTCCGCGTCGATGAGAAGGGCGATATTCTTGAGTGGAGTGTCAGACATGGAGGCCACATGGGCGCGCGGCAAGCGGAGCGCAAGGCGCTTGTCGCGCTAGTCGGCGGGTCGGAAGTCGCCTGTTGTCTCATCCAGCAGATAGAGAATTCCGTCGGAGATGGCGAAATGTGCCCCTCGCAAGGTCAGCGTTCCAGCCGCTTCTTTCTGCTGGACACAAGGGAAGGTGCGCAGGTTTTCGAGGCTGACCTTGATTGCTGCCAACTCCATAGCCCGTTCAGCATCGCGACCTTCAGTGCCGAGTTCGGCGGCAATTGGCTCGCGCACATCATCGAGCATATCGATCCAGTGCGCGACGAAACCGCCTTCGCCAAGTTCGTTACCGTGGAGGTCCTGCGTCAGTGCAGCCTGACAACCGCCGCACATGCCATGGCCCATGACAACAACTTCGCGCACCTTGAGGAACTGCACTGCAAATTCCAGTGCGGCGGAAACGCCGTGGCGGCCCGGAGACGTCTCAAAGGGAGGGACTAACGCCGCGACATTGCGGACAACGAAGATTTCACCTGGTGCCACCCCCAGAATCTGAGCCGGATCGACGCGGCTGTCGGAGCAGGAAATGACCATCACCTGGGGCGACTGGCCCTGCGCCAGCTTCTCCCAGCGTTCCCGCTGAACTTTCCAGTCGCCAGACCGGAATTCTCGATAGCCGTCGAGCATCTCTTCGAATGATTTCATGCCTGCGCTGCTGCCGCGAAACTTTCCGCAAGGCAAGAGGGATTGCGCATCGCTATGCACGGTTGCCGTGACGAAGGGAGGGCACTAGATGGGCCACCATGAACGACCTTTCCTCCGCACCCGAGCCGAACGAAGAGCGTCCCGCACGTCAGCGCAAGCCGGACTGGATTCGCGTAAAGGCACCGGTGAGCAAGGGCTATCACGAGACGCGCAAGCTGATGCGTGATCTCAAGCTCAACACCGTATGCGAGGAAGCGGCGTGCCCCAATATCGGTGAGTGCTGGGAGAAAAAACACGCCACCGTCATGATCCTTGGCGACGTGTGCACCCGCGCCTGCGCCTTTTGCAACGTAAAGACCGGCATGCCGCGTATCGTCGATCCGATGGAACCGGAAAACGTCGCTATTGCGGCGGGCAAGATGGGGCTGGAGCACATTGTCATCACCAGCGTCGACCGCGATGATTTGCCCGACGGCGGGGCCGGTCAATTCGTCAAGGTGATCAAGGCCCTGCGTCGCGAGACGCCGAACACCACCATCGAGATCCTGACGCCGGACTTCCGGGGCAAGATGCGGCCGGCAGTCGAAGCGATCTGTGAGGCAGGTCCGGATGTCTACAACCACAATCTCGAAACCGTTCCGCGGCTATATCCTACCATCCGCCCGGGCGCACGCTACTACGCCTCGCTTCGTTTGCTGGAAGAAGTGAAAGCCCATGATCCGCTGATCTTTACCAAGTCCGGCATCATGCTGGGGCTGGGCGAGCAACGGCTCGAAGTTCACCAGGTGATGGACGACATGCGCAGCGCGGATGTCGATTTCATCACCATGGGCCAATATCTCCAGCCCACACCCAAGCACGCCAAGGTCGAGGATTTCGTCACACCGAAGGCATTCAACGCCTATGGTGCGATTGCCCGCGCCAAGGGCTTCTTGCAGGTCGCCTCAAGCCCGTTGACCCGTTCGAGCTACCATGCAGGCGACGATTTCGCCGAGATGCGGACTGCCCGCGAAGCCAGGCTCGCGAAGGAGCGGGAAAGGTCGGGGGGCTGATGCCCGGCATCCGCGAAACGCGGCATCTGCCATATACGCCTGAACAGATGTACGATCTGGTGGCCGACGTCGGCCGCTATGCGGAATTCCTGCCCTGGGTTGTGGCGACCCGGGTTCGGAGCGACAGCGATACGGAAATGATCGCCGACATGGTGGTCGGCTTCAAGAACCTGCGCGAGAAATTTACCTCGCGGGTCGAGAAGCAGCGGCCGGATTTCATCCGGGTCCACTATGTCGACGGGCCGTTACGCGATCTCGACAACCAATGGCAGTTTGCCCCGTACGGCGAACAAGGCTGTGCAGTCGATTTTGCAGTCGATTTCACTTTCAAGAGCCGCGTTTTCGAGACCATTGCCGGGCAATATTTCGACCGTGCCTTTCGCCGCATGGTCGAAGCCTTCGAAGCGCGCGCAGACAGGCTTTATGGCAGCAGCAATTCCAACGCGCAAAGCGTCGCCTGACGTCGGATTTCGCCGCGCCCCAAGTCGCCGAAGCTCTTGAGTTCGCCTTCCGGCTCGCCGTCCTCGCCGCGGGTCACCCGGGCGAATACCACCGTTCCCACGGGCTTCTGGGGCGTTCCTCCGCCAGGACCGGCGACGCCGCTGATGGCAACGGCAACATCGGCCCGGCTGTTCTTGAGAGCGCCCTGCGCCATGGCCCACACACAGGCGATGGAAACAGCCCCGAAAGTTTCGATAATGTCGCTGGAGACGTCGAGCATCTCCATCTTTGCTTCGTTGGAATAGGTCACGAATCCGCGATCCAGCACGGCCGAAGAACCGGGTATCTCGGTAATCGATCCGGCAACCAGCCCACCGGTGCAGCTTTCCGCCAGGGCAATTGTGCGTCCGGCTGCGGTGTTCGCTTCCACGACCTTGCGGGCGAGGTCCTGGATGTCTGCGGGGAGGAGGGTATCAGTGGTCATTGCCCGGCTTCTACGTATCCGCCAGTACCGTAGCAACCGCTTGTGCCGCGATACCTTCGCCGCGTCCGGTGAAGCCCAGTCGCTCGGTCGTGGTTGCTTTCACGCTGATCGCAGTCACAGGTGTCCCCAGCAAAGCGGCAATCCGTTCGCGCATGGCTTCGCGATGCGGCCCGATCTTGGGCGCTTCACAGATAATCGTCAGGTCGACATTACCCACGCGGTAGCCCGCTTCGGTAACCAGCTTCGCGGCGTGTTCGACGAAAGCGGAGGACGCCGCGCCTTTCCATTGCGGATCGCTGGGCGGGAAATGGCTGCCGATGTCGCCATTGGCAATCGCGCCAAGCAGTGCATCGACAATGGCATGCAGCGCAACGTCAGCATCACTGTGGCCTGCCAGGCCAAGATCGTGCTCGATCCGCAGGCCGCCAAGCCAGAGTTCTTCCCCCTCGGTCAGCCGGTGCACATCGAAGCCCATGCCGACGCGGACCGGAAGCAGATCAGTCATTGAAGTCTTCTGCAAAGGTCAGTTTTCGCAGCGACTCGGCCCCTTCGACCAGGGCAACTGTTTCGCCTCTCGCGGCCAGCACCTGCGCATCGTCGCCAGCAGTGGGATCACCTTGCCATGCGCGGTGAGCAGAATGAATGGATTCAAATCGAAACGCCTGTGGCGTCTGGACCCGGCGCAATGTCTCACGGTCTGCCGATCCTGCCATGACGCCGTCGGCGTCGACCGCAAGGCTGTCGACGACGGGCAAGGTCGGGATGGCCCCTGCATGATCTGCCAGCGAATGCAGCAAGCGCTCGATCACGTCCTGTGGCAAGCCGGGCCGGGCCGCATCGTGAATGAGCACCCGTTCCGGAGCGTCTTCGCTCAGCGAATTGAGCGCTTTCGCGACCGATTCCTGCCGCGTCGCACCGCCTGTGACGAACCGGACGCTGTCAAACCCGGTCAGCGCCATCATGGCCTGGATTTCCGCCCCGGCCGGGATCGCGACGACAATCGGATCGGCTCCAGCCGCTGCCAGCGCTTCCACCGAATGACGCACCACCGGCTTGCCCTGCCAGTCGGCGAATTGCTTCGGGACCTTCTGTCCGGCACGCGCGCCTTTGCCAGCGGCGACAACAATTGCTGCGAAGGACGGGAGTGGATCATGTCTGCTCATTGAACATTCCCGCTAACGCCTTGCGCGCATCGCTGCAATCCACTAGTGGCTGCCCAAATTTTAGGCATTCTGCATTGCACCATGAGCGATTTACCGCCTCCACCTCCGCTGAAGCCGATCAATGTCGGTCCCGTCTCGATCGAGACGCCGGTGGTGCTTGCCCCGATGACGGGCGTTACGGACCTGCCTTTCCGGACGCTGGTGCGGCGCTATGGCTCGGGACTTAATGTCACCGAGATGATAGCTAGCGAAGCCGCCATTCGCGAAACCCGCCAGTCGGTTCAAAAGGCTGAGTGGGACGAAAGCGAAGACCCTGTGTCGATGCAGCTTGTCGGCTGTGATCCTGTTTCGATGGCGGAAGCGGCCAAGCTGCAGGAAGGCAATGGCGCAGCGATCATCGATATCAATTTCGGCTGCCCGGTGCGCAAGGTGGTGGGCCAGCTCGCCGGCAGCGCCCTGATGCGTGAAGTGCCGCTGGCGACCAAGCTGATGGAAGCGACCGTAAAGGCTGTCGATGTCCCGGTAACTGTGAAGATGCGTATGGGTTGGGACCATGCCAGCCTCAATGCCCCTGAGCTCGCTCGCATTGCTGAAGATCTCGGTGTGAAGATGGTCACTGTCCACGGCCGTACCCGCAACCAGATGTACAAGGGGCATGCCGACTGGTCGTTCATCCGCCAGGTGAAGGAAGCGGTTTCGATCCCGGTCATCGTCAATGGCGACATTTGCGGGGTTGAGGATGCTGCAAAGGCGCTCGAGCAATCGGGGGCCGACGGCTTGATGATCGGCCGTGGTGCCTATGGCAAGCCGTGGCTGCTGGCGCAGGTGATGCATTGGTGGCGCACGGGCGAGACGCTTGAAAGCCCGAGCTTCGATGAACAGTATGAAACGCTGGTCGAGCACTACCAGCGGATGCTCGATCACTATGGCGAGAATGTCGGCACCAAGATCGCCCGCAAGCATCTTGGCTGGTACACGAAGGGGATGCACGGCTCTGCCGAGTTCCGCAATTTCGTCAATTTCATCGATGATCCGAAACAGGTGCTGGGCGAGATCGAACGGTTCTACGAGCCGTTCCTGCGGCGCCGGGCAGCATGAGCGATGTAGAGGCCCGGTCGGGTCCGTCATCGGATACTCGCCCCGATCCCACCGCGCAGATCGCCAACATGGTCTTCGCAGTCCTGTTGCTTGATCCTCACGGTGCTGTGGCGGAGGTCAATCCTGCGGCAGAAGACCTGTTGGGGAAGAGCGCGAGCCGCTTGTTGGGCACTCCGTTCCTCGAATCCGTAGAGATTGTTGATCAGCGCGTGCTTGAGCGGTTCAGCGACACCGAAGCGCGTCTGACGGCGCGAGGCCTGGCCATTGCTTCGGGAGATGCGACGCGGCAGGTCAATATGACTCTCTCGCCAATCGCAAGCCATCCGGGCTGGCGTGTTATCACACTGTCAGACAGTGGTCAGGCAGACATGGATCGCACCTATGATGACGCAATGGTCGGCGCGCCGTCGGTCCTCGCACATGAAATAAAGAATCCGCTCGCCGCTATTCGCGGGGCCGGGCAGTTGCTGATCCGCAAATTGCCGGAAGCCGACCGTCCGTTCGCCCGGCTGATCGGCAGCGAAGTGGACCGGATTGCGCGCCTGGTCGACCGGATGCAGCGGCTCGGCAGCCGCAATGTCGATCCGATGGAGGCCGTCAACTTGCACGAAATCGTTCGAGCCGCGCTCACAGTAGTGCGCTCTGCAGGCGACAAGGGTGTGACCTTCCTGGAAGAGTTCGATCCATCGCTTCCGCCAGTCTGGGCCAGCCCGGATTCGTTGCAGCAAGTGCTCATCAACCTGCTCAGCAACGCCCGTGATGCCGCTGAAACCGAAGATGACAGTGGTGTAGTGACGGTACAGACTCGTTTCGTCAGTGGCCTCGTGATGAATGTGCTGCGACCGGGCCGTTCGATCCGCTTGCCGATCGAGCTTACTGTTACCGACAATGGACCTGGCATCGATCCCGCTGTGCGCGACCGCGTGTTCGAGCCTTTTGTAACCTCGAAGAAGGGCGGGCAGGGGTTGGGCCTCGCGTTGGTACGCAAGCTCGTCAACGACATGGACGGTCGCATCGCCCATGAGCGGGACCAGCGTGCCCGCTTGACAAAATTCCGCATCAATCTCGCGATGGCGCAGGAGAAAATGGCATGAGCGACCCGATCCTGCTGGTAGAAGACGACAATGCCATTGCAGCTGTGATCGTGAGTGCGCTGGAGGGCGAGGGCTACCGGGTCGATCGCTGTGCGGCGATCGCCCAACGTGACCGACTGCTCGACGCCCAGCACTATGCCGCGATGTTGACCGATGTCGTGCTGGAAGATGGTGACGGGATTGCCTCGCTGGCTCGCGTGCGTGAGCAGCATCCGCACATGCCGATCATCATTCTTTCGGCCCAGAACACCCTGGATACGGCGGTCAGGGCAAGCGAGAACGAAGCATTCGAATACTTTCCCAAGCCGTTCGACCTCGATGAACTGATCCGCGCTGTTCGACAGGCAGCCGGTGCATCGAGCGGTGCGGGCTCGGAAGGGCAAGGCGACGAAGGTAACTTGCCCCTGGTCGGTCGGAGCCAGGCGATGCAGGGCGTGTTCCGGATGATAACGCGCGTGCTGCGCAACGACCTGACCGTGCTGGTGCTGGGGGAATCGGGTACCGGCAAGGAACTTGTCGCCGAAGCCATTCACCAGCTGGGATCACGCAAGACCGGTCCGTTTGTCGCTGTAAACGCCGCTGCCATTCCGCGCGAACTGATCGAAAGCGAGCTTTTCGGGCATGAGAAAGGCGCGTTCACCGGCGCCGTCGGGCAATCGATCGGCAAGTTCGAACAGGCCAACGGCGGGACGCTGTTCCTTGACGAGATCGGAGACATGCCACTCGATGCGCAAACCCGACTTCTGCGGGCGCTGCAGTCAGGGCGGATCAGGCGTGTTGGTGGTCGGCAAGACGTGGCGGTCGACGTCCGTATCATTGCTGCGACAAACCGCGACCTTGCCCCAATGATTGCCAGCGGCAAGTTCCGCGAAGATCTCTATTATCGCCTCAACGTTGTTCCGATCGAGTTGCCACCGCTGCGCGCCCGACGTGACGACATCGGCGCGCTCACACGACATTTCCTTTCTCTGGCGGAGGATGAGGGGCTCCCGCGCCGCCAGATCGACGAACAGGCGATCGGCTTGCTCGAAAAGCAGCCATGGCGGGGCAACGTGCGCGAGCTGCGGAACTTGATCTATCGCCTTGCACTTCTGGCCAGAAACGATGTTATCGACGCGGAATTGGCCCGCGAAGTCCTGGGCAAGGAACAATCGCTGTCGACGTCGGAACGGTCTTCGTCGGTCGATCGGGCGATGCTTGACTGGATCGATGAGCACCATCCCGCTCCAGGTTCGCTTTATCGAGCGGCATCTGCTGCTTTCGAGAAGCCGCTGTTCGAGCATGCCTTGCGGGCCACTGCAGGAAACCAACTGCGCGCAGCAGAGCTGCTGGGCATCAATCGCAACACTTTGCGCAAGCGTCTCGGCGAACTGGGAATTGTCGCTGAAGCGTTCTCGACGCGGGCCTAGTCGCATTTTTGCAACAGAAAAGGCTTGCAGGAACGCAACACTCGCGTTGTAATTGGGCAACGATGGAGCAGTCGGGGATCTTGGAGGGGCGCAGCCCGCGCTGGTGGCGGCAATTCGTCATCGCGTCGCGCCGCGCCAATCTCTTCCGCTACCTGGAAATTGCCTGCGTCCTTGCCGTTCTCGGCATGATTGCGCTGACCTATCTGGCCTTTACCACGGCTCCGCCAGACGGGCAGTTGTTGCCGACCCGCCAGATTACCGGCCTGCTCATCGGGACATTGATCCCGTCAATTGCCCTGCTCGTTCTGATCGGGCGCCGGTTTGCCCTGCGCCGCGCCGCCGGCAGCACCGCGCGCCTGCACGTGCGCCTGGTATTCCTGTTTTCGCTGATTGCGGCTGTTCCAACGCTGCTGGTCGCCGGCTTTGCTGCTTTCCTGTTCCAGTCGGGTGTCGATTTCTGGTTCTCCGGCCAGTCACGCGGCATGATGGACAGCGTCAATCGCTTCGCCGAGGGCTACTACGAACAAAACCAGGTTGATGTCGCGCAGAACACCCAGGCCATGGCGAGCGACATGCTTTACCTCTTGCAGGGAAGGAGCCAGGCGGACCTGGCCGACCAGGCATTCCTCGAAGACTACAACTACCAGATGCAAGGGCGTGACTTTAATGAGTCGGCAATCCTGCAGGTATTCGGTGACGGACGCGTCAATACAGCGGTCGCCGTCGGACTCGTCGAAGGGAATGACCCCACCAAAATTGTTGGTGACGCCCTGGAGCTCTATCGCCGGGGAGAGACACAGGCGGTTTTTGCCGATGAGCGCAGAATAGAAGCGGTCGCCCCGATTGATCGCGGGGCAGGAATCTATCTCTACAATGCGCGAACATCGGAATCCCTGTCGTTCAGCCAGTGGGACCAGGCACGCGAGGTGGTCTCATCGTATCAGGCACTCACGGCCCGGGCCCGTGCGCTGCAGTTGCGGTTCAACCTGGCGCTTTTCTTCGTGAGCCTTGCCCTTGTTGGCCTCGCGGTCTGGTTCGCCTTGCGCTTCGCCGACCGTCAAGTGGAGCCACTGACAGACCTTGTTGCAGCGGCGCGAAAAGTCGGTGCGGGCAATTTCGCCTTGCGCGTAGGAGAGCGCTCGCGTGGCGATGAGATTGGCCTGCTCAACCGTGCCTTCAACCGCATGACGGCACAGATCGAGAAGCAGACCGATGCGTTGGTCAGTGCCAATCATGAGCTGGGTGAACGGCGCCACTTTATCGAAACCGTGCTGGAATCGGTGACAGCCGGAGTGATTTCGACTGACGGCGATGGCCGGGTCCTGCTCATGAACAGCTCTGCCAAGAATATCCTCCAGGAAGATGCTGAAGCGTCGCACCGCGGAGAGCCGCTGGATCAGTTCGTACCGCAGATGGCACAATTGGTGGAAGCCGGAGTAAATGGCGGAATTGTGAACTATTCCAAGGGTAGCGAGTTGCTCACCCTTGCGGTCAAGCTGACGCCCGCATCCGGCGGCCATGTGATCACCTTCGAGGACATCACCAGGCAACTGCTCGACCAGCGCCAAGCGGCCTGGTCTGATGTCGCGCGGCGGATTGCGCATGAAATCAAGAACCCACTGACGCCGATCCAGCTCGCCACGGAACGGCTCAAGCGCCGCTATCGCAAGCAGATCGACAGCGATGGCGAGCTGTTCGACGAGCTGACCAGCACTATCGTTCGCCAGGTCGGTGCCTTGCGGACGATGGTCGACGAATTCTCGTCCTTCGCACGCTTGCCCAAGCCGGTGTTCCGGCAGGAAGATGCGCTCGACCTGCTCAAGCAGGCGTTGTTCCTGCAAGAGGTCGCGCATCCCTCGATCGATTTTGCATTCACTCACGAAGAGCATGCGCCGCTGCTGATTGCCTGCGACCGGCACCAGTTCGGCCAGGCCCTTACCAATGTACTCAAAAACGCCGCTGAGGCTGTCGAAGCGCGGGCGCGCGAAGCAGAGATCGATTTTCGTGGTCGGATCGGTGTCGAACTTCGAAGCACGAGCGATGCGATTGAAATTGCAGTCGAAGACAACGGTATCGGCTTGCCGCAAGACCGCGAACGGATCGTCGAACCCTATATGACGACCCGCGAGAAGGGCACGGGCCTAGGCCTCGCGATCGTCAACAAGATCGTCGAGGAACATGGCGGCGACATGACTTTCGCCAGCACGGCTGGTGGCGGCACATGCGTTACGCTGCGGTTCGCCCGCAATCCGGTGCTGCCAGAAAGCGAGGCAGCCGAATGATGAATTTCCAGAAAGAGGAGACGCTGTAATGGCGCTCGATATTCTCGTAGTAGACGACGAACGCGACATACGTGAGCTTGTCTCCGGGGTGCTCAGCGATGAAGGCTATGAATGCCGCACCGCCGGGGACAGCGCCAGCGCGCTCAACATGTTCGACGAACGTCGGCCGAGTGTCGTTTTGCTCGACGTCTGGCTTCATGGTTCGCAGATGGATGGCCTCGAAGTGCTCGACGTGATCAAGGAACGCGAGCCGGATCTCCCGGTCATTATATTCTCCGGCCACGGCAACATCGACACTGCCGTGTCGGCTGTCGGCCGCGGCGCGATGGACTTCATCGAGAAGCCTTTCGAAGCGACACGCCTGCTCCACCTGGTTTCCAGGGCGACTGAAACGCAACGGCTACGGCGAGAGAATGTTCGTTTGCGGCAGGGCTTTACCAGCGGCGAGGAATTCACCGGCAACAGCTCGGCCATCAACCAGGTTCGGGCTACGTTGAAACGGGTCGCCAACACCGGCAGCCGCGTGTTGATTTCCGGCCCGGCGGGTGCGGGCAAGGAAGTCGCTGCGCGGCTACTCCACAGCTGGAGCCCGCGCGCCGATCATCCGTTCGTGACAGTCAATTCGGCCCGGATCACCCCCGAACGGTTCGAGCAGGAGCTGTTCGGCGAGGAAGTCGATGGCAAGCTGGAACGTCCTGGCTTGCTGGAACTTGCCGATGGTGGGACGCTCTATCTCGACGAGGTGGCAGACATGCCGCTGTCGACCCAGGCCCGGATCCTGCGCGTGCTGACAGAGCAGAGCTTTGTGCGCGTCGGCGGTTCGCGACAGATCGGTGTCGATGTGCGCGTGGTCTCTTCAACGGCGCGCGACCTGCAGGAAGAGATCGACGAGAAGAACTTCCGCGAGGACCTGTTTTACCGGCTCAATGTCGTGCCGGTAGCTATTCCCTCTCTTAGCGAGCGGCGCGACGATATTCCTGCGTTGGCGGAGCATTTCTTCACTCGCTACGCTGCGGAGCAGGGCATTCCGGCACCCGAGATCAGCGAAGAAGCGATGGCAGCTTTGCAGGCTTACGACTGGCCCGGAAATGTGCGTCAGCTGCGTAATGTCGTCGAACGCACGGTGATCCTCTCGCCGCGCGATCGCATGGAAGAAGTCCAGCCTGACATGCTCCCAAGCGAGGTCACTAGCGGAAAGCTTGGTGGCGGGACGGGCATGACCAATCTCATGGGCGTGCCGCTGCGCGAGGCTCGCGAAAGTTTCGAACGTGAATACCTCAGCGTCCAGATCCGCCGCTTTTCCGGCAACATTTCCAAGACGGCGAGTTTCATCGGAATGGAACGCTCGGCGCTCCACCGCAAACTCAAGATTCTCGGAATGACTGAGCGCAAGGGCGAAGACTAGAGCGTGGTTTCAGCAAGATTTGCTATCGACTGATAGAAATACCGGATTGAATCCGGGCCGTTGTGCCTCCATAATTGTAACGAACAACCGGCAGCGGACTTGGTGGCCCGCATGCCAGATTGCGGTCACGCATGTGGCCGCCAATAACAGGAGACCAAGATGTCCGCCGGAAATACCCTCTCCGCACGCCCCCGTTCGCAAGACAGCGAAGCGAGGGGGGGCAAACAAGGCAATTTGCAGGATAACTTTCTCAACCTGCTGCGCCGCAACAAGACCCCGGTTACGGTGTTCCTAGTCAAGGGCGTAAAGCTCCAGGGTATCGTGACCTGGTTCGACAATTTCTCCATGTTGCTGCGCCGAGACGGGCAGTCGCAGCTGGTGTACAAGCATGCCATCAGCACCATAATGCCCGGAGCACCGATGGATGCCGGCCAGTTCGCCAGCCAGGACGGCAACAAGAAGCAGCGATTGCTGCAGGACGTCTTCCTGAGTCGTGTGCGCGATGCCGGGGTGCAGGTGACGATGTTCCTCATCAATGGGGTCATGCTGCAGGGCCGGATCAGCGCCTATGACCTGTTCTGCGTGCTGCTGGAGCGAGACGGCTATGTCCAATTGGCCTACAAGCACGCGGTTTCGACCGTGCAGCCTGCCAGTGCGGTCGACCTGACCGACTGGGAAGAGGACGAAGAAGACTGAGCTTCGATGACAACCTGATGGGCGAAGTCTCGCGCGGGGCGCGGGCTCTCGTCGTATGCCCGGATATTAGGCGGGAACGCTACGATCTCGAACCCGAGGCGCGGCTGGAGGAGATCTGCGGCCTGACCATGGCAATCGGCATAGTCATCGCCGAGAGCTACATCCTGCCTGTACGAGACGTGCGGCCCAATACGCTGTTCGGTTCAGGCCAGGTTGAACGGATCGCTACCGACTGCGAGATGGGCGAGATCGAGCTGGTCGTGGTCGACGGCGCGCTCAGTCCGATCCAGCAGCGCAACCTTGAAGAAAAGCTCAAGCGCAAAGTGATCGATCGCACCGGGCTGATCCTTGAAATTTTCGGCGAACGCGCGGCAACAGCAGAAGGGCGACTGCAGGTCGAATTGGCCCACCTCGATTACCAGCAAAGCCGCCTGGTCCGCAGCTGGACCCACCTGGAGCGGCAGCGCGGCGGTTTCGGCTTCCTCGGCGGCCCGGGCGAGACTCAGATCGAGGCCGACCGGCGGATGATCCGCCAGCGCATGGGGCGGCTGCGCAAGGAGCTGGAACAGGTCCGCAAGACCCGCGGCTTGCACCGTGAACGGCGAGGCAGGGCTCCGTGGCCCGTCATTGCGCTGGTCGGCTATACCAATGCCGGCAAGTCCACCCTGTTCAACCGGCTGACCGGGGCGGAGGTGATGGCGGAAGACCTGCTCTTCGCCACGCTCGACCCAACCATGCGGGCGATCTCGCTGCCGGGCGTCGAGAAAGCGATCCTGTCCGATACCGTGGGCTTCATCTCCGACCTGCCGACTCAGTTGGTCGCCGCCTTCCGTGCCACGCTGGAAGAAGTCACCGGCGCGGATATCATCCTGCATGTGCGCGATATCGCGAATGCCTCGAGCGCTGCGCAGAAGACGCAGGTGCTCGAGGTCTTGCGCGACCTCGGCGTGATCGATGGCGAGGATGGTGTCAGCTCGATCCCGATCCTCGAGGTCTGGAACAAGTGGGACCTGCTCGACCACGACCGGGCCGAAGATCTGTCCGGTGTCGCTGCCGGTGATGCAAGGGTGATACCGATCTCAGCTGAGACCGGATGGAATGTGGATGTCCTGAAGGAACGTCTGGGCGAGGCCCTGACTCACGCTGCACAGACCCGCGAATTCTTCCTTCCCGTTGCCGAAGGGCGGAAGATTGCCTGGTTGCATGCGCATGGCGAAGTACTGGCCGATGAGGATGGCGGGGAAGGGGAGAATGGGCCCCGGCGCAGGCTGGTCGTCCGGCTCAATCCCAAGGAACTGGGCCAATTCGAAACGCTCTGATCCGGGTTATTCTTCGGCCTTGACCGCTTGCCAGAGCGCCTCCTGTTCATCGAGCGACAGATCGGGAAAGGCACCGCCTGACCTGGCTTCCATGCCGCGAAATCGACGCTCGAACTTGCTGTTGGCCGCGCGCAGGGCATCTTCGGGAGCAATGCCATAGGCGCGGACGAGGTTGACTGCGGCGAACAGCAGGTCGCCAGCTTCTTCTTCACGCTTCTCTGGAGGTGCCTCGGCCAGCTCGTCCATTTCCTCGCGCAGCTTGGCCCTCGGGCCTTCCGTATCGGGCCAGTCAAAGCCGGTCCTTGCTGCACGCTTTTGCAGCTTCTCTGCGCGGAGCAGGGCGGGGAGGGCACGCGCCACGCCGTCCATCGCGCTGGTTGCACCCTTTTCGTCGCGTTCCTTGGCCTTGAGTTCTTCCCAGCGCCGCTCGGTCATCTGGCCTTCACCGTCGCCGAAAATATGCGGATGACGGGTTTCCATCTTGTCGGAGATTGCGCGGGCTACATCCGTGAAAGCAAAATGTCCGGCTTCCTCGGCCATACGCGAATGGAACACCACCTGTAGCAGCAAGTCGCCCAGCTCTTCGCGCAATTCGTCCATCGCTTCACGCTCAATGGCGTCGGCAACTTCATAGGCTTCCTCGATGGTGTAGGGCGCAATGGTGCTGAAATCCTGTACCAGGTCCCACTCGCACCCGCGCTCGGGATCGCGCAGGGTGGCCATGATAGTGAGCAGTCGGTCAAGCTGGTCGGTCATGCCAGCTCCCGTGCCAGATTCTGCATGAAGCGGGCACCCCTTTCGAGCTGTTCGATGGCGATCCATTCATCGGGCTGGTGGGCCTGCTCGATCGATCCCGGCCCGCAGATGATGGCACTGAAGCCAGCGCGCTGAAACTGCCCGGCCTCGGCTGCATAGGGCACCGTCGTTGCCGCGCTGTTGTCACCGGTGAGCTTGCGGACGAATTGGACCGCTTCCTCGCTGTTCTCCGGCCTGAGGGGAGGGGCGGCACTCTTGCGTGTCACCACTACCCCGCATTCGGGGAAACGTGCCGAAATCTCCGCATCAAGCTCGGCACAGCGTAAGAGGAAAGGCGCAATGATCGCATCCGGGTCGTCACCCGGCGGGCAGCGCAGGTCGAAGGTGAAGCTGGCTTGGCGTGCGAGGATATTGGCTGCGGTGCCACCTTGCATCAGCCCCACGGTCAGAGTTGCCTGAGGCGGGTCGAAACCGTTGTTGGGATCGGCGCTTTCCCTCAACTCGTGTGCCAGCCGGGATAACTCTGCCATCAGCTCGATGGCGACCATGTTAGCCGAGACGCCATGGTTCACGAGCGAGCTATGTGCCTCGTGTCCAGTTATGTTGACAGTCCAGTTTGAGCTGCCCTTATGTCCAATCACCGGATGCATGCTGGTTGGTTCGCCAATGATGGCAAGGCGTGGGTCTGGTAATTCTGCGCGCATGGCATCGATCATCGATGGTGCGCCCAGGCAGCCGATTTCCTCGTCATAGCTGAAGGCCAGGTGCACGGGGATCGAACAGGTCTTGAACACCGGCACATGGGCCAGTGCGAGTGCGAGGAATCCCTTCATATCGGTCACTCCGCGCCCGACCAGCTTGTTTTCGCGTTCGGTCACGCTCCACGGATCGCTGGTCCATGGTTGGCCATCGACCGGCACGACATCGCTGTGGCCCGACAAGACGATGCCACCTGAGACAACTGGACCGACTGTGGCGTAGAGATTTGCTTTTGATCCATCAGCATTTGCGACACGCTTGCTTGCTATGTCGTATCCGGCAAGGAATTGCTCGACCCAGGTGATCAGCTCGAGATTGCTGTTGCGCGAGGTCGTGTCGAAGCCGACCAGCGTTTCGAGGATCGGGCGATAAGGCAGGGGTGCGCTCATGCGGCTGTCCTGCCGTTTTTCGGACCAGAGGGGAAGAGAGTGCGGCCTGCTTGTATCGACTAAATGGGAATGATAATATATATTATGTTAAATGAAATCCGAGCTTGCCAAGGGGGTCTTGGCCCTCTTGGCCCCTCTCGCTTACATGATGACCGATATGAACAGGAACACGCTGGCGAAGATACACGCCCAGATCAGCGCCATCTTCAGCCCGGACTTCCATTCCAGCCGATAGGAAGCCAGTGCGCCGCCAGCAAGGATCAACCAGCCGACCAGCGCAATCAATTGTATGGTGTCGAATTCGCTCATGCTTCCAACTCCAGCCCGTCGTAGCCGACGATCACGCCCGCCGGTACTTCGTCGCACAGGCTGCGATAGTCCATGCTCTTGTCCATATGCGTCAGGATCATACGCTTGGCCTTGGTGCGCTGCTTGAACTGCAGCGCCATGCCCAGGTGCGCATGGGTCGGATGCGGATCGCGGCGCAGGCAATCGCAGACGAGGATGTCGATGCCCTTGAAAACCGCGATCATCTCAGAGGTGATTTCGCTGAAATCCGTCGCGTAACCAATTGTTTTTCCGTCGGCTTCGAAGAGGAATCCGGTGGACTGCGTCGGCCCGTGCGGCATCTCGACCCAGTCAAGCCCGAAACCGGCATGCATCCGCTGGCGATCAAGCTCTGCCAGCGACACGATGGTGGGATAGCCATGCTCGCCGGCAAAGACATAGCTGAAGCGCATTCGCAGTCGCTGGCACGTCACCTTGCTCGCGAACCCGGGAATCGGTGCTGAGCGGCCATAGCGCATCGAGCGCAGATCATCGATGCCGTGGCAATGGTCCGCATGGTCATGAGTCCAGAACACGCCGTCGAGGCTGTCGATGCCATTGGCCAGGAACTGCGAGCGCAAATCGGTCGAGGTATCGACCAGAACCCTTTGTCCTGCCTTGTTTTCTACCAGGATCGAGACGCGCGAGCGGCGGTTTCTCGGCTCGTTGGGATCGCATTCGCCCCAGTCGCCATTGATCCGCGGAACCCCGGTGGAGGTCCCGGTTCCGAGCATGATGACCTTCACGCCGCCGCCTTCTGGCCAGCGCGGGTGAACAGGGCGTGGAAATTGCGCGTGGTGTTGGCCGCCAGTTCTTCCAACGGCTCGCCGCGCAGCTCGGCGAGGAATTCGGCGGTGTTGCGCACGAAGGCGGGTTCGCACGGCTTGCCACGATGCGGGATCGGCGCGAGGAACGGGCTGTCGGTTTCCACCAACAAGCGATCTGCCGGCACATCCTTCGCCACCGCCTGAAGGTCCTGCGCATTCTTGAAGGTGACGATGCCGGACAGCGAAATGGTCAGCCCCAGGTCGAGGACGGTCTTGCCGAATTCCGCCGAGGCCGTGAAGCAGTGGATCAGGGCCGGGAAGGCGCCCTTCTCCATTTCCTCGGTCAGGATCTGCGCCGTATCGTCCTCCGCATCGCGGGTATGGATGATCACCGGCAGCTGGGTCTCGCGCGCGACATCGATATGCATGCGGAACAAGGCCCGCTGCACTGCGCGGTCGGAGCGATCGTAATAGTAGTCAAGCCCGGTCTCGCCGATGGCGATCACTTTGTCCCGGTCCGTCGCTTCGCGCAGCACATCGCGGCCGAGGTCTTCATGCGCATCGGCCTCGTGCGGGTGGATGCCCACGCTGGCCCAGATATCGGGCTCACGCTGGGCGGTGCCGATGACATCGTCCCACTCGCGGGTCTTGGTTGAGATATTGAGGAAGCCCTGTACGCCCGCAGCGCGCGCCCGCTCGAGCACACCCTGCTGGTCCTCGACCAAGCCCTTGTATTGGAGATGGCAGTGGCTATCGACCAGCATCAGCCCGCCTCTTCCTCTGCCAGCTCGAGCCGCGGGAACAGCGGCGTGGGGGCTGCGATCTGGAAGTCGCTTTCAGCCAGCGGGGAATACCAGTGGCTGCCAATTGCGTCATAGCTGCGCAGCTCTTCCCCTACCCCCATCATGTCAAGCAGCCTGGCGCTGCTGGAAGGGATAACGGGCGCAATCGCGACGGCCAGCTGGGCGATGCAGATGTAGAGCGTGGCGAGCACTGTCTCCATCCGCTCGGGATCGGTCTTGCGCAGGGTCCACGGCGCCTGCGCGTCGATATAGGCGTTGCAGGCGAACACGGCCTGCAGCCACGCCTCGACGCCCTGCTGCAGGGCCAGTGCTTCGAACGCCTCGGGAATTTCGCTCCGTACGGCCTTGTCGATCGCTTCAAACAGCGCGGCATCGGCCGGATCATGCCCGCGAATGGCCGGGAGGTAACCCTCGAGGTTCTTTGCGATGAAGCCGAGCGTGCGCTGCGCGAGGTTGCCGAAGGCATTGCCGAGCTCGCCATTGGCGCGGTTGACGATGGCTTCGGCGGAATAGCTGCCGTCCTGCCCGAATGCGATCTCGCGCATGAAGAAATAGCGCAGCTGATCGACCCCGAAGCGTTCGGCAAGGTCCATCGGATCGACGACATTGCCGGCGCTCTTGCTCATCTTCTCGCCGCCGCGTGCTAGCAGGAAGCCATGCGCGAAGACCTGCTTCGGCAGCGGCAGGTCCGCGCTCATCAGGAAGGCCGGCCAATAGACCGTGTGGAAGCGGACGATGTCCTTGCCGATCATGTGGATGTCGGCCGGCCAGTAACGGCTGAACATGTCGCCTTCGGTGTCAGGGAAGCCGACCCCGGTCATGTAGGTCGTCAGCGCGTCGACCCAGACATACATCACATGCCCGTCGCTATCGGGCACCGGCACGCCCCAGTCGAAGCTGGTGCGGCTGACGGAAAGATCCTTCAACCCGCCTTCGACGAAGCGCAGCACCTCGTTGCGGCGGCTTTCCGGGCGGATGAAATCGGGCTGCTCGGCATAGAGCGCCAGCAACCGGTCCTGGTATTTCGAGAGGCGGAAGAACCAGGTTTCCTCGACGGTCCACTCGACCGGCGTGCCCTGCGGGGAAAGCTTTGCGCCATCCTCGCCTTCGGTCAGCTCGCTCTCGTCATAAAACGCCTCGTCGCGGACCGAGTACCAGCCTTCGTAGCGATCGAGATAGAGGTCGCCGTTGGCCTCCATCCGTTTCCACAGCGCGGTGCTGGCGGCGTGGTGGCGCGGCTCGGTGGTGCGGACGAAATCGTCATAGGCGATGTCGAGCTTCGCGCACATGTCGCGGAAATGGCCCGACATCTCGGTCGCGAGGTCGATCGTCGCCATGCCCGCCTTGCGCGCGGTCTGGTCCATCTTGAGCCCGTGTTCGTCGGTCCCGGTGACCAGACGCACATCGCGCCCCCGCATCCGCTGGAAGCGCGCGACGACATCGGTCGCGATCCCTTCATAGGCATGGCCGATATGTGGGCGCCCGTTGGGATAGTTGATGGCCGTGGTGATGTAGAAAGGATCGGAATTGGTATCAGACATGGGCGCGCTCCTTATTGGGAGCAGCCGATGCGAGCAAGCTGCCGATTTCCATCGCGAGGAATCCGGGATCGAAATTGTAGGTCGGGGCCTGCCCGGCCAATGCCGCCATATCGGCATGGGCATCGGCCAGCGCGGAAAGTTGGCTTGCAGGTGTTTCCGTCATCCTTTCTGCCAGCACTGCGCGAGCGAGGTCGAACACCGCTCCGATCCGCTCACGGTCGGGCCTTGCCCCGATACTGCCTGACAGCTTGCCTCGCAGGGCGAAATCCGGATCACCGTCGTTGAGAATCTTCCGCATCAGGACCGCTATCGGTGCCAGGTCCTGCTCGACAAACTCAAGCGCTGCGCCCGGTGAGCCGCCAGATGCTGCCACCGCGGCGGCGCGCGCTTCGTCGGTGGCGTTGGGAGCTTCTTCCTGCAGTATGCGCTCGACGTCACTCGTGCTTAGCGGTGCAAAACGAATGATGCGGCAGCGCGAGCGGATGGTCGGTAACAGTCTTGCGGGACGGTGCGTCACCAGCAGGAAGAATGTACCCTCCGGTGGTTCTTCCAGGCTCTTTAGCAACGCGTTGGATGCGCCCTTCTCGAGATCGTCGGCGGGGTCGATGATGATCGCTCGGCGCGCGCCCAGCGTTGGCCGCGTAGTAAGGCGGCGCTGCATCTCGCGGATCTGGTCGACCGAGATATTGCGCTTGCGCTCGAACGGTTTGCCTTCGTCTCGCTTCCTCGCTTCCTTGTCATCCTTGGGCGGGCGATTGAGAAGGATGATATCCGGGTGGTCCGGTCCCATCGGGCCGTCGCCCACCAGCTTCTGTGCCGCCCCTAGCGCGAACTCATGCTTGCCCAGCCCCTGCCGCCCGGCGATGATCCAGCCATGATGCATGCGCGGCCCGGCGAGCGCAGCATCCCATTCGCGCCAGGGCTGCTCGTGATTGAGGAGCATCAGGTTGCGCCCTCCACTACCGGCTCAACCGCCCTTAGGATGCGTTCATGGACCTGTTCGATGGAACCGTTGCCATCGACAATGACGAAGGCGTCCGGCTCCACGCCTGCAATTTTCCGGAACGCTTCGGCCACGGCAGCATGATACTCGGTGCTGCGGCCGCCAATGGCATCGCTGGCGTCCCCGTCGCGGGCCGCTAGCCTTTGTGCCACAGTATCCGGGGCCACATCGACCAGAACCGTCAGGTCAGGACGCAGTCCGTCGCTACCAACCTGGTGCAAAGCCCGCACGGCGTCGTCGCCAATGCCCCCTGCCCCACCCTGATAGGCGCGGCTCGAATCGACGAATCGGTCGCAGACGACCCATGCACCGCGCTCCAGCGCAGGACGAATCAGCTTTTCGACATGGTCGGACCGGGCAGCGGCAAACAGCAGGGCCTCGGCCCTTGCGCCCCACCCTTCGCCCGGCGGGGCGAGTAGCAGCTGCCGGATCGCTTCCGCTCCCGGTGTTCCGCCCGGCTCGCGCGTCAGGACGACTTCGAGGCCCTGCTGCTCCAACGCCTGCGCCAGCAGCCTTGCCTGGGTAGACTTGCCAGTCCCCTCTCCCCCTTCGAGTGCGATGAAACGCCCGCGGGTCATGACAGCAAACCTTTCAAGGCGTTGGCGATCCGGCCGAGGAATCCCGCCCGCTCAACCGGTTCTGCGGCGAGCAGCGGAACGAGCGACGGCTCCATGCCTTCCACCGATATCTGCAACTCTGCAACCGCCTCACCCGCTGCGATTGGCGCGCGCAGCGGCCCTTCGTAGCGCACCGAGAGTTTGACGGGCCTGTCCGTAGCACGCGGCATCGCAAAGCGGATCGGGCTGGCAGCGACTAGCTTTACTGTGTCGGAAGTACCATCCTGTACCTGAGCTTCACCGACTGTTGCACCCTTGCCGAACAACTGCCGGCTGGTGAATGTAGCGAAACCCCATTCCATCAGCGCCCGGGCGGCATCATCGCGATCGTCCTGTTCGGCGACGCCAGCGACCACCAGGACCAGCCGACGACCGTCACGCTCGGCACTGCCCAGGAAGCCGTTGCCGGCCTGGCGGGTAAAGCCGGTCTTGATCCCGTCCGCTCCCGCGACCCTGCCGGTAAGTGGATCGTGGTTGGACTGTGCGAACCCGTTGGTAACCAGGCCGCGGCGTCCAAAATAGGATTGGTACAGCTCTGCATGCTCAAGAGTTAGAGCCCGGCCCAGCGTCACGAGATCGCGCGCCGTGGTGAAGGTACGGGCGCCATCGGGGAAGCCGTTGGGCGTGCCAAAGTGGCTCTGCGTCATGCCTAGCCTGCGAGCATTTGCATTCATCAGTTCGAGCCATCTTGCAACTGAACCTGCGGCACCTTCGGCAAGGACGATAGCCCCGTCGTTGGCAGAGACGGTAGTGACCCCCAACAGCAAGTTGCGGACAGTTGTTTCGTCGCCGGGTTCGAGGAACATTGTGGAGCCGGTCCGGCGCCATTCCTCGGCAGCCGTTTCAGAGAAGGTAAAGCTCTGCTCTGGCTGCAACTTCCCCCGCGCCAGCAGGTCGAATGCGGTATAGACCGTCATCGCCTTGGTGATCGAAGCAGGGACAAACCGGCGGTCGGCATTGCGGGCAAACAGCACTTGCCCGCTCGACAGGTCGACCAGCATGGCTATCGGGACGGTGTCGGGAACGGGCGCAGGACTGGCAGTTGCGGGCACAGCCAGCGCCAGCGCCGCCATCGCCGCCAGTTTGCCGAAGAATGCTTTCACCTGTGCTCCTGCCCACCGGCAGGAACCGGCGGTCTATCCTGCTGAAAAGACGCGGGCGTCGCTATAACCCGCAGCGCGCACCTTGGCGAGCGCTGCCTCGGCCTGTCCACGGGTCGCGTAGGGTCCGCATCGAACGCGGTAAAAATTGCCGGCCTTGGTCACGAATCCCCCGTCGAGCTTGCTGGCAAGGCGGTCGGCATTACCTTTGCTGGAAAAGGCTGCCGCCTGGACAACGAAAGCTCCGCTTTCAGTAGTGGGTGGAGCGGGCAGAACCGGAGCAGGCGCTGGGCGCGGCGTAGCGGCAATGGGCGCTGCCGTTTGCACACCGGGAAGCGAGTAGCGCTGGACTTCAGGGGCTCGGGCCATGGTGGCTGTCGGCGGCACGGCGCGCGCAACTGGCACGGACGCGACCGATTGCGGACCAGCAAGGGCCGGTAGCGGGTAGGCCCTGTTGGCCTGGCGTTCGTTCGTGAAAGTGCGATCAAAGGTCTGCTCGACCGGTGCCGCAACCCCGGCAGGTCGCGCACTCGCGGTCGATGGCTGGACCGGCGTCGAGGCAATACCTGTGGCCGTTGAAGCTCGCGTTGGTCCGGCAAGGCTGGCAAAGCCGCCGGCTGTCGGGAGCTTCTTCTTCAGCACAACGAGGAGCGAATCAGGTGTGGCCAGGCGTTCAGGCACTGTTTTGCCGGCACGCAGTTCAGCACGCTCGTACTCCGGCGGATTGACCCGGCGGACGCGAACCGGAGCGCCCTCTGCCAGCCCGAGTTGTGCCGCGGCCCCTTGCGAAAGTGCGACGAGGCGCTGTGACGTCATCGGGCCACGACGTTCGACGCGGGCAAGGACCGTGCGACCGGACTCAAGCGAAGTTACTTCGACATAGCTTGGCATTGGCAGCGTCTTGTGCGCGACCGACACGCCATTGCCGCCTCCCTTTTCGACGGTGGCATAACCGACCGAGTCATAGCTGTAGGTGTCTTCGGGGGTGTAAAGCTGGCCATCGACGGCGAAAGGTTCGCCCAGAACCTGCGGATAGTCCGCCTCAGGTCCGTTGGCAGCAGTGCGGGGGGATGCCTGCGTGCTTGCAACATCATAGCCGCCCGAACCGCCGCCACACGCGGCGAGCAAGGCGCTCAGACCAAGGGCAAGGAAGGCCTTGCGAACATCAACGGGCAATCTCATCGGCTAACAGCCCCACACTCATGGCGTAGTAATTGGAGCAGTTATATTCGAGGATAACTCGATAATTTGAGGTTAAGAGCCAGGCGCGGGTCCCGGGTCCGTCGGGCTGGAAAACGGATGTCAGTGTGTCGTCGGGGATCGGAACCTGGGGTTGCAGGCCAAGCGCACGCCACTCACCCACGGTCTTCCATTGGCTATGCCGCTCGTGCACGCGCGGGCACACGGGCGCGCTGAGTTCGGTGCTGTAGATATCCGGATCGAAACCGGCCGGCAGGTAAGTGCGGACGCCCCACGGTTGGCCCGGCCTCCAGCCCGAATCCTGGAAGTAGCGCGCGATCGAGGCAAGTGTGTCGGCGCGGCTGTTGAAGATATCGGCGCGCCCGTCGCCGTCACCGTCAGTAGCAAGGCGAAGGTATACACTGGGGAGGAATTGTGGGTTGCCGAAGGCTCCGGCCCAGCTACCGACCAATTGCGAGCGTGAATAGCCCTTGTCCGCCACCTTCATCAGTGCGACGAACTCGTCAGAGAAGAGTTCGCGGCGACGCCCCTCCCAAGCCAGCGTGGCGAGCGAGCGGGCGAGGTCGAAATCGCCCTTGTATCCCCCGTAATTGGTCTCATGCCCCCATATCGCCATCAGCACTTCAGCGGGCACACCATAGCGTTGCTCGATCCCTCTATGGAGCCCGCGCGTCGCAGCAAACATGTCTCGGCCCCGAGCAATCCGCGTCGGGTTCACATGCGTATCGAGGTAGGGTTGCATGGCCGGATAGCCCGTGCTGGTCGGGCTGCCCGGTTGGCCCCGATCGAGGCGGATTACGGTCGGGTTGGGCGTCAATCCAACAGTCATGCGTTGAAGCGTGTTTTCGCCGACACCTTCCGCCCTCGCCCGCGCAATCAGGAGCTGCAGGTAAGCGTCGAACTCCATGTCTTGGGCCGCTGCCGGCGGAACCGGCGACAGCGACGTTAGAGCGGCAAAAGCGAGCAAAAGTGTCTTGAAGCGCATGGCCTTTCTTCTCACAGCTCAAATGAATCGCCAATGACGAAGCGGCGGTTGGCTGGGGATGCGGGATGACTTGAAGCCTGGCTCTCGCTAGGTCGTACCGAAACGAGAATTCACCGGAGAGACATGTGATTAGCGACGACCGCATCATTCTCGGCCTGCTGGCTGCACTACTGGCTTTCGTGTTTTTTACCCGCGAACGGGAGGGATGGAAGAAGTTCTACGTCTTCGTCCCGATCATCCTGGTCTGCTATCTCGTTCCTTCGCTGTTGGTGACGACAGGCTTCGTCGATGCCAGCGAATCGCAGCTGTGGCCGGTGGCGAAGGACTATTTCCTGCCTGCGGCGCTGTTCCTGATGACGCTCAGCATCGACATGAAGGGTATCCTCGGGCTCGGGTCTAAAGCCTTGATCATGTTCCTGACGGCGACAGTCGGGATCGTCCTTGGCGGCCCGATTGCACTCTTCATCGTCGCTCAGTTCGAACCTTCGATCATCGGCAGTGGACAGGATGCTGCCTGGCGCGGGCTGGCAACTCTGGCCGGTAGCTGGATTGGCGGCGGTGCCAACCAGACTGCGATGCTGGAGGTCTATGGCTACCCCATCGAGGGCTTCTCCGCTTTGCTCGCCGTCGATATCATCGTTGCCGAGATCTGGATGATCTTCCTGCTCTATGGCGCTGGCGCGAGCGAGCGGGTCGATCGCTGGCTCGGGGCCGATAGTTCCGCCATCGACCGGCTGCGCGACAAGATGGCTGACTATTCCAGCTCGATCGAACGTGTCGCTACGGCAAATGACTATGTCCTGCTGTTCGGCGGAACCTTTGCGGTGGTTGGCCTGTCGCACCTTGCCGGCGGCTGGCTCGGCGGGGTTTTCGCCGGGCTTTGGGGCGAGGAAGCCACGCTGGCGAGCGAGTTCTTCTGGGTCGTGGTGCTGACGACGACGGCCGGGCTGCTGGCCAGTTTCACCCGCGTTCGCGAGCTGGAAGGGATCGGTGCCAGCAAGTTCGGGACTGTGTTCATTTTCCTGCTGGTGGCCATCATCGGCACCCGCATGGATGTCACCAAGATCGCTGATGCCCCTGCCTTCATGGCCATCGGGGCGATCTGGATGCTGTTCCACGTTGTGCTGCTGCTGGTGGTTGCCAAGCTGATCAAGGCACCGTTCTTCTTCGTCGCAGTGGGCAGCAAGGCCAATGTCGGTGGAGCTGCCTCTGCCCCGGTGGTGGCAGCGGCCTTCCACCCCGCCCTCGCCCCGGTTGGTGTGCTGCTGGCGGTGCTGGGTTATGCGCTGGGGACCTATGGTGCGATCCTGTGCGCGCAAATGATGGCAGCGGTCGGCTAAGGCGTCAGCGCATGCTCGCGCAAGGCTTCGTAATCCTCGCGACAAGCATCGGCAACGGCTTGATATTCGGATGAAAGTTCCGGGAGCGGCCCCGGCGGGTCACCGAAGCCGGTCGAGGCGTTGACCTTATCGTACCAGTGCGAACCCCAGATGCCGTCTTGCGGATGAGGCCCCAGGTTCCAGGAAAGCATTCCTGAATCCCATGGAATATCAAGTGCTTTGCAGAGTTTCTTCAAGACATTTTCAGGATCGGTGAGAATATCGGCGCTATCTACCACAGGGGGAACCTTGCCCTGCAACTCGCTGATTTTCTGAAAATACTCCCACTGGCGCGTGATACCCAAATGGTCCGAATTGATTGCGCTGCGCTTATTGGCATAGCTCGCCGCCACGCGAATGGGGTCGCGGATAAGGAAGGCATGCCGCATCGCGGGAAAGTCGAGGATGTCGATTGGCCCTTCCATGTGGTGCGGCATATGCTTCTGGTACCAGATCGGGCTGCCATCGGGCACCGGAGCGCGCATGGCTTCAGCGACGGAGCGCCAGTCGCAATTCATGTCGGCGATCACCTCCGCAGCCATCGGTTGCGGATCTCCGGTCTCCTTGAGATATGCTCCGTAGAAAGGCTCATCGCTGACGTAAGTATCGCTGCGACCAGAGAAGCTGCGCATCATCGCGGTGGAGAGGTTGCGGGGGCCGCTCCACATGGCAATCCTAATACAATCAGTGCCTTGCGATGACGTCATTGCGTCACATCCCGCTCGATAAGCGCCTTGTAGAGGCCCTGTAGTCGCTCCACCATCGGCCCCCTGCCCTCGGTCAGCTGGCGTCCGTCGACTTCGGTTGCCGGCACGACACCAGCGAATGTTCCCGTCACGAAGGCCTCGTCCGCGCCATAGACATCGGTCAGCGAGAAGTTCTTCTCGAATACCGGGATGCCGGCTTCGCGGCAGACCTGGATGACATTGGATCGCGTGATGCCGCCAAGGCAATAGTCGCCGCTAGAGGTCCACACCTCGCCCTTGCGGACGATGAAAAAGTGCGTGGAATTGCAGGTGGCAACGAAGCCGTGCGGGTCGAGCATCAGCGCTTCGTCCGCTCCGGCCTGCGTGGCCTGGATGCAAGCGGTGATGCAGTTGAGCTTGGAATGCGAGTTCAGCTTTTGGTCCTGCACCGCCGGGTCGCCGCGCCTGACGTGGACCGTGAACAGCCGGATGCCGGTCTCGATGGTGGACGGCAGCGGGGCCTTGTATTCGGGGATGATGACGATTGTCGCGGGCGAGATCACCACCCGCGGGTCCTGATAAGGCGTCGAGCGGATCCCGCGCGTCACCATCAGGCGGATGTGTACGCCTTCCTCTTCGCGCATGGCGTTGGCATCGATGGTCTCGTACAGTCGTGACGTCAGTTCGTCACGCGTCAGGCCGATGTCCATCGCAATCGCCTTGGCTCCCTCGTACAACCGGTCGAGATGGGCGGCGAGGAAGGCGATCCTGCCCTTGTGCACGCGCAGCCCTTCCCACACCCCGTCGCCCAGCATGAAGCCGCTGTCGAAAACGGATACGGTCGCCTCGGGCCGCGGCACAAGCGTGCCATTGACGTTGATCAGGATGCTCTCGTTGCGCGGGTCCGGCGCAAAATCGTGGGTGCCTTTTGCCATAGTCCGTTCCTAGGCGGCTGAATGCTGGTGACAATAGCGTTTTGTCTCGCTAGCGAGCGGGCTTGATGGATGGGTGGCAGAGTGGTTGAATGCACCGGTCTTGAAAACCGGCGTGCGGGTAACCGTACCGTGGGTTCGAATCCCACCCCATCCGCCACTGCCTCCTGAAAGGACGCGAACCATGGCCGCAGATCAAAAGGGCGATATCAACCAGCTGTTCGGGCAGATGCTCACGCAGTGGGAGGACATGTCCAACCAATTCGCCAACAACTTCATGAGTACGCCGCAGTTCGGCAAGACGCAGGACGCGGCGATGGCGATGTCTCTCAAGCTGCGCGAGACCATGCACGAGCAAATGACTCGCTTCCTCGAGGCCGCGAACATGCCCAACCGGGACGAGATCGCGGAACTGCGTGGTGCAGTAGGCAAGCTGGACGAAAAGCTCGACCGGATCGAACGCAAGCTGGAAAGGCTGGCGAAGGAGGACGGTGGGTCCGTCGGCCCTGCCAAAGGTCCGCCCCGCACCAAGAAGCCGGCGGCGAAGAAGTAGAGCGACCATGGCCGACACCAACCAGGACGATATCGGCAACCAGGTCCAGACCCTGATCCAGCGGACCATCGACCGCAATATCAAGGGGCTGGAATACTTCCGTTCGCCCAAGCCCAAGCTGGGGGTTACGCCCAAGGACCTGATCTTCGAGCGCGGTACGCTCAAGCTCTATCACTATCGCCCGCAGGCAGACGAAATCTATCGCGTGCCGCTGCTGCTGGTGATGGCAACCACCAACCGGGGCTCGATCTTCGACCTGATGCCCGGCCATAGCCTTGTCGAGTTCCTGCTGAAGAGCGGCTACGACGTTTACATGATGGATTGGGAGGCCCCCCTTCCCCATGAGAAGACGCTGACGCTGGCAGACTATACCGCTCGCTTCATCCCCGAATGTATCGAGCGGGTGCAGGAAAGGTCGGGCGAAGACGATATCACGCTGATCGGCTATTGCATGGGCGGTGTGCTCTCGGTGATCTACCAGGCGATGCACCCGGATGGCCCGGTCAAGAACCTCATCACCTTCACCACGCCGACCGATTTCAGCAAGATGGAGATGTTCAACGTCTTCACCGCAAAGGAACATTTCGATGTCGACCGGCTGGTCGATACCATCGGCAATGTACCAAGCGAGATGGTATTCCAGGGCTTCAGCATGCGCACTCCGGTGTCGCAGGCAGCGGCGACCGCGCGCCTCTATGACAACATGTGGAACGATGCCTTTGTCGACAGCTACCGCAAGGTCGATGCCTGGGCGGTCGACATGCTGCCGCTGGCGGGTGAGTACTTCCGTGACACGACCAAGAAGCTGATGTGGGACAACGAGCTGCTGACCGGCAAGCTGGACGTAGAGGGCAAGATCGCGGACCCGCGCAACATTACCGTGCCTTTCCTGCACGCGGTGGCGCTGCATGACGATCTTGTGCCCTACGAGGCGTCGCATCCGCTGATTTCGCTTGTCGGGTCGGAGGACAAGGAAGAAATCGTGCTCAAGGGCGGGCACGTCAGCCTCGTGGCCGGAGCCAATGCCGCAAAGAGACTTTGGCCTGCCATGGATGCCTGGCTGCAGGAGAGATCGCTATGACCACCACCACAGACACCATCACCCTGCGAGCGCTCGAATCCTCGGATGAGGACGCAGTTCTGGCATTTGCACGCGGCCTTCCGAAACACGACCTGTTGTTTGCCCGGCGCGACCTGACCGAGCCGCGGGTTGTTCGCGCCTGGTTCGAGGCGGTCGAAGCCGGCGAGATCCATTCGCAGATTGCCGTCAGTGGTGGGGAAATCGCCGGCTATAATGCGCTGATCGTCGATCCGCATTCCTGGTCGTCACACGTCGGCGAGATCCGCATAATGGTGGGCGAGAAGTATCGTAGGCACGGCGTTGGCAAGATGCTGGCGCAGGCCGCCTTCGAGAAAGCTCTGGAGCTGGGGCTGGCCAAGCTCACGGCATCAATGACGGTCGACCAGCACGGTGCCATCGCGCTGTTCGAGGATATGGGCTTTCGCGGCGAAGCGCTGCTGAGGGACCATGTGAAGACGCATGAGGGCGAGACTTGCGACTTGGCCATCTTCTCGCATGATATGGCGCAAGGGACCGGTCGCCGGTCCATGCTCGGCCTCGGCCAGTAGGCCGCACCTCGCATAGATAAGGACACCCGCATGCTCGATGTCACCATCCAGCGGCCATCGCTAGCCCTCGCGCTGACGGAGGTCCCGCGCTCGCTGTTCGAGATGGCGTTGATCCCTTTCTGCTCACCCGTGCTGGCCAATGCGCCCCGCGGTGATGGGCACCCCGTGCTGGTCCTGCCCGGCTTCATGACATCGGACATGTCGACTTTCGCCATGCGCCGCTATCTCGACAGCCTCGGCTACCAGACCTACCCGTGGGAGCTGGGGCGCAACCTAGGCATCCGCTCGACCGGGATCGATGGCGAGCGAGTCAAGGACCGCGTCGAGTTGCTCTACAGGGAGCACGGGCGCAAGGTCAGCCTCGTCGGCTGGAGCCTGGGCGGGATCATGGCGCGCCAGCTGGCGCGAAAGCATCCGGAAATGGTGCGGCAGGTGATTACGCTCGGCAGCCCGTTCACTGGCAACCCCGGCGCGACCAATGTCACTGCGCTCTATGAATGGATGACGGGGGATTACCTCGAGGAAGACCTCGTCCGCGAGCGGATTGCCGAGGAAAGCGCACCGTTGCCGGTGCCATCGACTGCGATCTTTTCCCGGCAGGACGGGGTGACCGCGTGGGAGAACTGCCTCGATGCCGATCTGAGCGGCGAGACCGAGAACATCGAACTCTACGGCAGCCACATGGGCCTGGTGTTCAATCCGGCGGTGTGGTTCGCTGTTGCCGATCGGCTGGCGCAGCCGGAAGGCGAATGGGCACCGTTCGACCGCAGCGGCCAGCGAGCGATGTTCTATCCGCAAGCGGCCTGATCAGGCTTCGGCCAGTTCCCTGATCCGCTGAGCTACCAGTGGCAGCTGGTCGTTCCCGAAATACATCGACTCGCGACCCACGAAGATTGTCGGTGATCCGAAAGCGCCGTGATCGATCGCTTCCTGCGTGTTTGCGCGTAGCAGATCCTTCACCGGTTGCGAACTCGCGCGTTCGAGCAGTTTTGCACCATCCATCCCGATTGCGTCGGCAATGGCGGCGAGCTCTGCCGGATCATCGAGGTTGCGCTGGTCAGCAAAATAGGCGTGGAAGGCCGCTTCGGCGAAGCGCAGCAGGCTCGGCTGGTCATCCTCCAGCACGCAACAGCAGCGCATGGCATGGACCGATTTGACCGGGTGATGCTCCGACGGGAAGTTCATCGGCAAGTCGGCCAGCCGAGCCCATTCCTTGAGCCAGCCGAATCCGAGCAGCATACGCGTCTGGTCCCCTTCGCGCGCTTCGTAGACGCGGGGATTTACGGCGTTGAACACGCCCCCGACAAGAAACGGCCGCCAGCGCGTGCTCGTAAGCGAGAATTCTGGCATTCGCTGGAAATTGTGGAACGCCAACCGCGTCCAAGGGGAAGACAGGTCGAAGAAGAAGTCGACAGGCACGGCCATCCGTTTGCTCCCTAGCGCCCCCGTCCACGGTCCATGATGGTGTCCATCATGTCGCGCAGCTTGGGGTCCCATTCCTTGCGCATTTCCTTGACCTTCTCGATCAGTTCCTCGTTGTCCCATGAGGGCACGTCGATCTTGTAGACCGATGCGAACTCGATCATCGTGCTGCGATCAGCCTCTTCGAACGCATCGGCCATCGCCTGTGCTGCCTGCCGGTCATGCCCTAACGCCTCAAACACGGAACGCCCGATGCGCACCGACCCGTCATAGGTCTCGCGGATGATATCGCGGCATCCGATCGCCCACAGCTTGAACACGTGATCGCGATCTATGGCGCGGGCGACGATGTGCACTTCGGGATAATTCTGGTGGACATGAGTGACGATCTTGTCGATTTGCTCTTTCTCGTCGAGCGCCACGACCAGGATCTTGGCATGTGCGATGCCCGCGCTGGCGAGCAGGTCGGGCCTCGTTGCGTCGCCAAAATATGCCTTGGTGCCGAATTTTTCCATGTTGCTGATGTGGCGTGAATCGTAGTCGATCACCGTTGCCTGGTAACCTGCAGCATTGAGCATGCGGTCTACGATCCCCCCAACCCGGCCGCGCCCGGCAATGATGATATCATTCGATTCGTCGATCGTATCGGGCTCGCGCTCGTCGCCACCTGTGTAACGCGGCACCACGACCTGGTCGTAGAAGATGAACAGCAAGGGGGTAACCAGCATCGAAAAGGCGATCACGAGCAGAAGCAGGCTCGCCAGTTCTTCCCCTAGCACGGCATTGCCGACAGCGAAGGAAACAAGCACGAACCCGAACTCACCTGCCTGCGCAAGGCCAAGGCTGAACAGCCAGCGGTCCTGGCCCATCAAGTGGAAAGCCTTCCCGATCCCGAAGAGCACTGCCATCTTGGTTGCGATCACGACGGCCGTCCAGAATAGCACATCGCCCCAGATTGACTGGACCAGTACGAAGTCGATCCCGGCACCCACGGTGATGAAGAACAGACCCAGCAGCAAGCTCTTGAAGGGGTCGATATCCGCCTCGAGCTCATGCCGGAATTCGCTGTTGGCGAGGACAACCCCGGCGATAAAGGCCCCCAATGCGGGAGACAGCCCGACCAGCGTCATCAGCAGTGCGATCCCGATTACGATCATCAAAGCAGCTGCAGTGAACATCTCGCGCAGCTTCAGCCCTGCGATCATGCGGAACAGCGGGCGGGTGAGGTAGACGCCGATCAGCACAACCAGCCCGACAGAGCCAAGTGTCACGATGGCACCGAGCCATGCGGGAAGGCCTTCGACGAGGCTCGCACCGCCGTGACCATGCGATCCGTCTGCTCCATGAACGGCACCGGCCAATTCGGGCAAAGCGAGCAACGGCAACAGCGCAAGCATGGGAATGACGGCAACATCTTGCACCAGCAGGACAGAGAAGCTCGCTTCGCCCCCTTGCGTACGCATCAGCTTCTTCTCTTCGAGCGTCTGCAGCACGATCGCCGTGGACGAAAGCGCCAGGATCATCCCGATCGCCAGTGCCGTTTGCCAGGCATTGCCTGCCAGTAAACCGATGCCTGCCAACACGACCGTAGTCAGCAGTACTTGCCCACCACCAAATGCCACGAGCCGGCGTCGCATCTCCCACAACCGCTTAGGCTCCAGCTCCAGTCCGATCACGAACAGCATCATGACGACGCCGAATTCGGCGAATTGCTGCATCTGTTCGACATTGACGTTGAGGAACGACAGCAGAGGGCTGAGCGCCATACCGGCGAGCAAGTAGCCAAGGACAGTCCCGAGCCCGAAGCGGGTGGCGAGAGGCACGGCAACCACCCCGGCAACGAGCAGGCTGAATGCGAGAATAAGGAAATCGCCCATGCGCAGGGAGTATACGCTCCCGCCCTCGCGTCAATGGTCGCGGAACCTTGGCGAGCGTTACAACCTCTTACAAGTGGGCAAGCTGGCGGTCAGCTTCGGAAGCCTATTGGGAAGACCTCCTCTGATGGTCCAGGGCCGCATCGCACTCATCCTCCCAGCGGTGCGGCCCACCCTCCCCGGGCTTATTCGACGAGCTTTCCGCCTTTCACCACCGCATCGACATCCTCGAGTTCGCGGACATTGGCCAGTACGTCGCCGTCGACAGCGATGATATCGGCCCATGCACCGACCGCGATCGTCCCGACCTGCCCTTTCTGGCCGAGCGCATCGGCGGCATTGATCGTCGCGGCGCGGATGGCCTCCAGCGGGGTCATGCCCAGCCGCACCATCACTGCAAACTGTCCGGGCACGGACTCATGCGGCATGACCCCGGCGTCGCTGCCGAACACCATCTTCACCCCGGCCTTGTGCGCCTTGCTGAAATTGTCGCGCTGCGCCTTGGAGACCAGCCGCTCCTTGTCGAGGTTCTCCTTCAGTACCCCGTTCTTTTCGCCTTCCGACAGCGTGTATTCGGTATTGAAAATGTCCATCGACAGGAATGTGCCGCGTTCCTTGGCGAGGCGGATACCTTCGTCATCGATGAAGCTGGCGTGCTCGATTGTGTCGAAACCGGCGAGGATCGCGGCCTTGATCCCCGCTGCTCCGTGCGCATGGGCGGCTGCCTTGAGGCCCCAGAAATGGGTTTCCTCGGCAATCGCCGTCAATTCTTCGAGGTTTAGCTGCTGGATTCCCGGAGCGGTGTTGCGGCTGAACACGCCACCGGTGGCGCAGGCCTTGATGACTTCGGCCCCGTACTTGCGCTGCTCGCGTACGCGCTTGCGCAATTCCTCGGGGCTGTCGCCCACTGCCGGGCTCTTGCGATTGAAGCTCGGCGGCAGGAAGGTCTCGTCGCAATGCCCACCGGTCGCGCCGAGGGCATAGTTCGCATTGACGATGCGCGGACCTTGCAGCCAGCCTTCCTCAATCGCCTGGTCGAGCCCGGCGACATTGTAATCGGTATCACCCACGTTGCGCACGGTGGTGAAGCCGACCTTGAGCATCTTGTCCGCATTCGCTGCTGCAAGGAATGTCCAGAACCGGTCGGTGAACTGCAACCCGCTGTAGCCGCCATATTCGGGCCGCCCGTCGAGATGGACATGCATGTCTATCAGACCCGGCAGGATGGTGTGGCCGGTCAGGTCGATAACCTCAGCCCCATCCGGAGCCGCCCCGGTGCTGACCGAGACGATCTTGCCGTCATCCATCCCGATCACCGGGTTGGCGATGTATTTGCCGCTTTCGACATCCAGCATCCGGTCGGCAACTACATAGGTCGGCTCGGCAAGCGCAGCTGTTGAGGCGACGAGAATAGCGGAGGCAAAGAGTAGTGTTTTGGGCATTGTGTGCTCCAACAAGAAATGCAGATTCCAACTAGCCGCGGCCAGGCCCGATGGGCGTCATCACCCCGATGATGATACACTGGTTCTCGCCCCATTTGAGTGTTCCAAGCGAGACATCGTCCTCAGTGACAACTATCTCGGTCTCTTCGACCGGATCGCCGCACCAGCGGGTGATAGTCAGGGTGAACGTGCCGGGAAGCAGGTTGGTGAAACGAAAGCTCTTGTCCCGGCGCACCTTGGTTGTTCGGACCTTGCCATACTGGTCGGTCAGCGTGACCACGGCGTCGTATTCATAGTAATTGGTAGCGCCGGAGATCTCGTAAAGCGGAGTGACGGCGTTGCTTCCCATTGTCTGGCACGCCGCAAGCGCCAGTGACAGGGAGGCGCCGGCGACGGCAACCAATTTGCGCTTGGTCGTGCTGCCACTGTCTGCAAGTCGGACCATGCCGTTGTCCGCTATTTCAGCGCGAACGCAGACTTCATCCTCGCTCTTGAGCAATTCCTCGGCCTGATCGAGCGTCAGCTGCGAAAGGTCATGGATGGTCTTGTCGCAAGCGCTGCAATGGCGGTTGCAGCCTTGACGCGACATCGTGTTCCAATCCTCGCTGCAAGGTTTGGGGAATGTTACTCGCAAATCGTCAGTCATTCCCCTCTCCCATCGTTGCCAATCAGATATGCAGCGCCCGCCCGTAGGCCCCCAGCACACTTTCGTGCATCATTTCAGAAAGCGTCGGGTGCGGGAAGACAGTTTGCATCAGCTCAGCTTCGGTCGTCTCCAGCTGCTTGCCGACGGTATAGCCCTGGATCAGCTCGGTCACTTCCGCGCCGATCATATGCGCGCCCAGCAACTCGCCGGTCTTGGCGTCGAACACCGTCTTGATGAAGCCCTCGGCCTCGCCCAGCGCGATGGCCTTGCCGTTGCCGATGAAGGGGAAATTGCCGACCTTGACCTCGTAGCCCGCCTCCTTCGCCTTGGCCTCGGTCATGCCGACGCTGGCGACCTGCGGGTGGCAATAGGTACAGCCGGGAATGTTGTTGCGGTCGAGCCCGTGTGGGTGGACGTCCTTGTTGCCCAACTCCTGCGCGATGGCCTCTGCGGCGGTGACACCCTCATGCGATGCCTTGTGCGCCAGCCACGGGCCCGGAGTGCAATCGCCGATGGCCCACAGGCCCTTGGACTTTGTCCGGCCATAAGGGTCGATCTGGATGAAGCCGCGATCCATCTCTGCGAGCTTCTCCAGCCCTATATTCTCGGTGTTGGGGACGATGCCGATGGCGACGATGCAGTGGGTGAACTCCTGCTCGCTGACCTTGCCGTCCTTGGCCTTTATCTTGGCTTTCACACCTTTGGCATCGGCCTTGATGTCTTCCACGCCCGCGCCGGTCATAATGGTCATGCCCTGCTTGGTCAGGCTCTTTTCGAGGAAGGTCGAGACGTCCTTGTCCTCCACCGGAACGATCCGGTCGAGCATTTCGACCACGGTCACGTCTGCGCCCATGTCGTTGTAGAAGCTGGCGAATTCGATCCCGATAGCGCCGCTGCCGATCACCAGCAGCTTCTTGGGCATTTCCGGTGGAGTCATAGCGGTGCGATAGGTCCACACGCGCTTGCCGTCGGCAGGAGCGAAGGGCAGATCGCGAGCGCGGGCGCCGGTGGCGACGATCACATGCTTGGCGGTGAGCTTCTCCTCACCCTTCTCGCCTTTGACCGTGAGCGAGGTCGGGCCGGTCAGCGTGCCCTCGCCCATATGCACGGTGATCTTGTTCTTCTTCATCAGATGGGTGACGCCTTGGTTGAGCTGCTTCGCCACGCCGCGTGAGCGCTTCACCACCGCTTCGAGATCCGCCTCGATCCCTTTCGCCTTGAGGCCATAATCGCCCGCATGCTGCATGTAGTGAAAGATCTCTGCCGAACGCAGCAGCGCCTTGGTCGGGATGCAGCCCCAGTTGAGGCAGATGCCGCCAAGGTTCTCGCGCTCGACAATCGCGGTCTTGAGCCCCAGCTGCGCGCAACGGATCGCCGCGACATAGCCGCCGGGTCCGGAGCCGAGAACGATAACGTCGTATTGGTCAGCCATTGTCATTTTCCTTGGGGAGAGGCGTGGCCATCGCGTCGACTGCGCGCGGCCTGTCATTGTCATCGAGAAGGACAAATTTGAATGTGCCGCTGGCGACCTTGGTAGTCGCCTCGCCATTGCGCTCGCGGGCGATGGCTTCGGCGGTGATGGTGAGCGAGGTGGTGCCGGTGGCAGCGATGGCGCAGTAAACCGATAGCTCGTCCCCTACCGCCATCGCGCCGGGGAAGGCGAAATCGCTGGCCGAGACGACCACCGCCTTGCCCTTCCCCTCGCGGCTGGCAAGTGAACCTGCGCCCAGCGCCATCTGCGCCATCAGCCACCCGCCAAACACCCCGCCATAAGGGTTGAGGTCGGTCGGCATGGCGGTGGCCCTTATGGTCAGCTCGCCAGATTGCATGTGATTATACCACCAGCCCCATCGGGTTCTCGCATAGCTGCTTGAACGCCTCCATCAGCTGCGCGCCGTCCGCGCCGTCAATCGCGCGGTGGTCGAAGCTGCCGGTGGCGCTCATCACGGTGGCGGGGACGATCTGGCCGTCCTCGACCCACGGGCGCTGCTCGCCTGCGCCGACCGCGAGGATCATCGCCTGCGGCGGGTTGATCACGGCGTCGAACTGCTTGGTGCCGAACATGCCGAGGTTGGAGAGGCTGGCGGTGCCGCCCTGGAATTCATGCGGCTGCAGCTTGCCGTCCTTGGCCTTGCCCGCCAGTTCCTTCATTTCGGTGCTGATCTGGGCGAGGCCCTTGCGGCCCGCATCGCGGATGATCGGGGTGATCAGGCCCGAAGGCGCGGCCACCGCGACGGAGATATCCTGCCGCGAATATTCGAACAGCTCGTCGCCCTGGAAGCTGACATTGCACTTGGGCACGCGCTGCAGCGCACGCGCCAGCGCCTTGATCAGCAGGTCGTTGACCGAGAGCTTCACCCCGTCAGCCTCGAGCGAGGCATTGAGCTGGCTGCGCAGCTTGAGCAGCGCATCAAGCCGCACGTCCACGGTGAGATAGATATGCGGGATGGTCTGCTTGGCCTCGGTCAGGCGGCGGGCGATGACCTTGCGGACATTGTTGAGCTTCTGCGCTTCGTATGGCGCGTCGAGATCGCCGCCGAGAGATGCAGGCTTGGCCGGGGCCGGAGCAGCTGCCTGGGCGGCTGCAGGCGCTCCAGCCTTTGCGCCTTCGACATCGGCCTTCACTATCCTGCCATTCGGGCCGCTGCCCTTGATGGTCGAGAGGTCGAGACCTCTCTGCTCGGCAATACGCTTCGCCAGAGGAGAAGCGATCACGCGGTCGCCGCTTGGCTTATCAGAGGGAGCAGTTGATGGGGCAGGCGCAGGCTGAGCAGCCTCCTCCTTGGCCGGCGCTGGTGCGGGCGCTGGTGCGGGCGTTGGTGCCGGGGCAGGCGCGCTCGCTGGCGCGGCCCCCTTCGCATCCTCCACATCCTCACCCTCTTCGGCGAGAATCATGATCACCTCGCCAACCTTCACATTCTCGCTGCCCTCGTCGATCAGGATCTGTGCCACAGTCCCTTCGTCAACGGCCTCGAACTCCATCGTCGCCTTGTCGGTTTCGATCTCCGCCATGATGTCGCCGGCGCTAATGGTATCGCCGACCTTGACCAGCCATTTGGCGAGCGTGCCTTCTTCCATGGTGGGCGAAAGCGCGGGCATCTTGATCTGGGTCGGCATGGGTCGGCGTGGATCCTTCAGCTGGGGAGGCGTGATTTCCGCTACGCTTTGGCCAATTTGAAGGCTCGCGGCAAGGTTCTTGCGCCAATCTTGCAAAGCATACGATTTCAGCGGATACCGATGCCGCTACGGGGGACCTTCTGTCTATGAGTTTGCGCGTATTCCTGGTGATCATCGACGAGACCGAAGAAGCGCTCAAGGCGCTGCGCTGGGCTTCGCGCCGGGCCGTCGCCGTCGATGGCGTGGTGCATATCCTGGCCCTGGTCCAGCCACAGAACTTCAATGCTTTCGGCAGCATCCAGGCGACCATCGAACAGGAAGCGCGCGACCGGGCCGAAGCTGTCGCGAGCAGCGCTGCCGGCTCGATACTCGCCGAAAGCGGCAACATGCCTCAGATCACCGTCAAGGTGGGTGAAGGCAAGAAGGTGATCGCTGAATATCTCGAAGAGCATCCGGAAGTTCACGCGCTGGTACTTGCCGCTGGCGAGCAAAGCTCGGGCCCGTTGGTGATGCATTTCAGCGAGAGTGCTTCGACCCTGCCTTGCCCGTTGTTCATCGTCCCGGGTGGGTTCACCAACGAGGATATCGACCGCGTGACCTGAGGTTATTTCCGCCGTTTGCCCTGGTGGCGGATATTGCCGGGCCGACCACGCTTGCCCTGGACGAACTTGCCTTTCTTGCGCGGCGGCGTGCGATGGCCGCGCGGTTCGATCGGGTCACCCTGGGCATCGACAGGTTCGAACTTTAGTGCACCGGTCAACGGATTGGCTTCGGCGAGCTTCAGTTCGAGCCGCTGTCCGACTTCGTAGCGGGTCCCGCTATCCTCACCGATCAGTGCCTGCGCGGCTTCGTCATGCCGGAAATACTCACGTCCCAGTGTTGAGACGGGAACAAGGCCATCGCCGCCAAGGTCCTGGATCGTCGCAAAAAAGCCGAAGCTCTGGACACCCGTGATGCGGGTCTGGAAGACCTGACCGACATGCTGCGACAGGAAGGAGGCAACATAGCGGTCGATGGTATCCCGTTCGGCCTCCATCGCGCGCCGTTCAGTGGTGCTGATGGCGTCGGAGACTTGCTGGAGGTCGTCGCGATCCCGATCGGAAAGTCCTGAGAAATCGGGCAAACCGTTGCTCGGCTTGGGCTGCTCGAGCCCATAGGCATCGACCAGCGCGCGGTGCACCAGCAGGTCGGAATAGCGGCGGATCGGCGAGGTAAAGTGGGCGTAGGAGCCAAGCGCCAGCCCGAAATGCCCGGCATTCTTCGGCCCGTAGTAGGCCTGCGTCTGGCTGCGCAATACCGCTTCCATCAGCAATGTTCTCTCAGCATCGTCCGATACATCCTTGAGAAAGCGGTTGAAAAGCGTCGGCGTGACGACCTGCCCCAGCGCCAGCTTGCGGCCCTGCGTGGCGAGGTAGTCGCGCAAGGCGATCAGTTTCTCACGGTTGGGTGGCTCGTGGATGCGATAGACCACCGGTGCGGTCTTGGCCTCCAGAGCCTTGGCTGCAGCGACATTGGCCGCGATCATGAAGTCCTCGACCACGCGGTGCGCATCGAGCCGTTCGCGCACGGCGATATCGGCGATGCGACCCTTGTCATCGAGCATCACGCGTCGTTCGGGGATCTCCAGCTCCAACGGGTCGCGCTCATGACGGGCCTTGGCGAGTGCCTTCCAGCAGGCCCACAGGTTCTGTAGCTCCTGGCTGGCAGAACCATCGTCGATCGCCTCTTGCGCCTTTTCATAGGGGATGTTGTGCGTCAGGCGCACGACGGCGCGGGTGAAACGCCATGACGTCACCTTCCCTTCGCCTGAGACCTTGAGGTGGCAAGCCATCGCCGCGCGATCCTCGCCATGCCGCAGTGAGCAGACATCGGCGCTTAGCACCTCCGGCAGCATGGGCACGACGCGATCGGGGAAATAGACCGAATTGCCACGCTTGCGGGCCTCGCGATCAAGCGCTCCACCGGGACGGACGTAGAAGCTGACGTCGGCAATGGCGATGATGGCTTTGAAGCCGCCCTCCCTGTCGGGCTCGGCCCAGATGGCATCGTCATAGTCGCGGGCATCGGCAGGATCGATGGCGAGGATCGGAACGTTGCGCAGGTCCTCGCGCTTGTCCTCGCTCAGCGGCAGTTTTGCTGCGCGTCCGGCCTCATCGATGGCTTCCTCGGGGAAGATGTGAGGAATGCCGTGCTTGGCGATGGCGATCAGGCTGAAGCTGCGCGGGGCGAGCGGGTCGCCATAGACCTCGACCACCCGCACGCCCGAACGCGGCGACTTGCCCGCCTGCTCGGCCAGCACCAATTGCCCGGCCTCGGCCTGGCCAAGATCGACCACATGCACCGAATTGCGGATGCGCTTGTCGACCGGGGCAAGCCACGGCTTGCCGCTGCCATCGAGCTCGATCACGCCCATCATGCCCTCGGTGCGGGCGGGCAGCTTCTTCATCGGAAAAGCGCGCCAGCCCTTGTCGGTTTCCTCGGTGCGGGCAAGCACACGGTCGCCCCGCTTGAGCGCCGGCATGCCCTTGGCCCCACGACCGCGCTTGACCTCGACCAAAACCAGACGCGGCGGCTTGTCGCCCGATTCCGGGTTCCAGTTGTCGGGCTCTGCCACAGGCTCGCCATCCTCGATCTCGACGACCCGCAGGACAGTGACCTTGGGGATGCCGCCCATCCGGTGATAGGCGGTTTTCTTGCCGTCGATCAGGCCTTCCTCGGCCATGTCCTTGAGCAGCCGCTTGAGCGCGATCTTTTCCTGCCCCTTGAGCCCGAACGCCTTGGCAATCTCGCGCTTGCCGGCGGGGGTGTCGGAGGTCTGGATGAACTCGAGCACCTGCTCGCGGGACGGCAGGCCTTCGGGGCGTTTGAGTGGGCGTTTGGCCATATCGGCGGCCTATGGGCGAGTGCTTACTCGCTGTCACCCTCTTCCTTGGCGATGGGCGCGAATGCACCGGCAGGGACGGCGCTGGCGACCGGGCTGCAAATATCGCCGTTGCATGCGCTGACGCCAAAGAACCAATCGTCGCCGCGGATCCCATCGAACACCCAGCCGATGGAGGAAACGGCAAACGAAGCCTCATCGTCCGGATCGAGCGTGTCGATTGCAGCGGGTTCAGCCGGCCAGGCCGCCTCGTCAGTCCGGCGCATATAGACACGATAGGAATCCGCGCCTTGCACGGGGCCCCATTCCAACTCGGAATAGGTGAGCACAGCTGCCTGGACCGTTGGCGCAGGTGGCATCGGTGCCTGTGCCAGACGATCAAGTGCCCGCACATTGAGCTGTGTCACCTTGGCGAGATAGGAGAAGTCCATTTCGTCAACGGTGTCGCCGTAGGTGACCCCGTCTTCCACTCGGAGATCCTGGTGCTGGTGTTCATAGTCTTCGACGGCGACAGTGATGCGCACTGCTGGATAGCCTTTTTCGAGGAACGGGATCTGGTCCCCGCCCCGCCCCATGCGATCTGTCCGCCATATCTGGCGAACGTTGAGGCCGCCTTCCGCCGTATCTGCCAGTCCGTCCAGCCAGCGTGAGAGGTTACGGCCGGGACTGTCGTTTTCACCGCCTTCGCGGCGCTGCGCGGCCCGCAAGGCCTCGGTCAGATCGGCACGCGGCCCCTCGGAGAAGACGCGGACATTGTCGGCATCGCAATATCCGTCGCTGCCGCAGCTGTTGCCGACGACATCGTTGTTGAGCACGGCCTTGACGGTATAGCCTTGGCTCTCGACCCAGTCGGCCAGCAGGCGGCCACCATAGAGGCCCTGCTCCTCGCCAGAGAGGAGCGCATAGATGATGGTGGTGGGATAACGCTTACCGGTCAGAACCCGCGCTGCTTCGATAACCAGGGCCGTACCCGAGCCATCGTCGTTCGCGCCAGGGGCATCGCTTTGCCAGTCAAAGGGATCGGTGGCGCGGCTATCGATATGTCCCTGTACGATGACGACTTCCATGGGGCGATCAGTGCCCTTCTGGATGGCCACCGCATTGCGCAACCGGACGGGCTCGGGGATGCGGCGTCCCTGTACCATCCGCTCTGGCAAGACGACTTCCAGACATCCACCGCACTTCTCGGAGATAGCGCGAAACTGGTCTGCGCCCCAATCGACAGCAGCGCCGATCCCGCGTTCCGGGTTATCCTGTTCCGAAAGCGTGTGGCGCGTGCCGAAAGCAACCAGGCGTTCCACGTCTGCCTTGAGACGATCGGCTGACACATTGTCCGCTGGATGATCCTGTGCGGCGAGCGGGGCGGCGATGAGGGCGACGGGGGCGAGTGCGAGTTTCTTCATGCGCGCCTGATGCCTTCCCTCCCGATCAAACACAATACCGGCGAACGACGGCCCGACTGTCAGAAGCGCACAGGCTCTTCACCATAGGCATTCGGGCCGGGATCGGATTTCATGATCCCGAAGATTGCGACAACGATGTAACCGACATAGCCGACCGCGCTGTAGGCATAGATTTGCTGCTGCATGGCCATCGCTTGGCCGGGATCGCTAGCACTCATGACTTGCTGCATGATTTCAACGAGGTGGTCGATCTGCGTGACACTGTAGGCAAGCGCGCCAAGGTGCGGCACTAGGGCCAGCAGCAGGAACCAGCCGGGTTTGCCAGAATCGTGCAGCCGTCGGACAAAAGCAGCGCTGAACAAAACGGTCGACACCAGTCCTGAGACGACCGCGATGTTCATCTGAGTGCGCATCATGCCGCCCATCTCGCTAGCCATGGCAGCCTGCATTTCCGCTTCGTCGGCCCCGCCCTGCGCTGCCTCAAACGCGTTGGAGAACATCTCGATGTAGCTCGGGATTGATGCAATCATGCCCAGTCCGAACTGGACCACAATGATGAACAGCATGAAGTACCAGAAAGTCTGGCGGGAATCCCGACCGCTGAAGTTGGCGAGGTTGGCGAGATTGTATCTAATCGCTCCGAGCATCTCGCCGCCCTCCCCTCAGTAAGCCTTGGCGATATAGATCCACTCAACGGCCGGCTCGCCGGTGAAAATGCAGGTCCCGGTGGTATCCGGCGCATTCATCGGGACGTTGCGGATGGTGAGTTTCAGCTCCTTGAGCTGCTCGACAACCTTCTCAAGCGCTGCTCCAGTGGGCTTGGACCACTGCACTTCGACCCAGCCGGGGAACTTGCGATCCTCGCTGAAATACTCCCGGATCTGGTCGAAAGAGGTGCAGCCACCCACGACATTCCGGTTGCGGCGGGCCTGCGCCTCGCCGAACAGGCTAGCCTGGATCTCGCCCAGCAGCGGCGCGACATTGTCAGCCAATTGCCCCGGCGTTGGTGACTGGAAGGCAGGCTTGCCCGTTTCCAGGTCCCACAGCTGGTCGCGGCGGAGCAGGCTGACGACACCATTTTCCATGTCACGCCCGCCGACCTCGATGATCAGGGGTGCGCCCTTGCGGACCCAATCCCAGCGCTTGGCCGCAGCCTTGCCGGGCTTGTCGTCCAGCAGCACGCGCACGGGTTCGCCCAGCGCGCTTTCAGCCGCCAGCTTGGCATGGAGGTCGCGGCAATAGGCGAGCAACGCTTCGTCTTCGGGCTTCTCGCGCAGCATCGGCAGGATCACCACCTGCCACGGCGCGATCTTCGGCGGAACGCGCAGCCCGTCGTCGTCGCCATGGGTCATGATGACGCCGCCGATCATGCGGGTCGAAACGCCCCAGCTGGTGGTGTGGCAGTATTGTTCGCCGCCTTCCTTGGCCTGGTACTTGATGCCCGATGCCTCGGCGAAATTGGTACCGAGATAGTGGCTGGTGCCGGCCTGCAGCGCCTTGCCGTCCTGCATCATGGCTTCGATCGACCACGTCTCGACAGCGCCGGGGAAACGCTCGTTCTCCGGCTTCTCGCCAGCGATCACCGGCAGCGACAAGTCTTCCTCGGCATGCGCGCGATAGACCTCGAGCATGGTCAGCGTATGCTCCTTGGCCTCTTCGGCAGTGGCGTGGGCGGTATGCCCTTCCTGCCACAGGAACTCACTCGTGCGCAGGAACATGCGGGTACGCATTTCCCAGCGCATCACATTGGCCCACTGGTTGAGTTTCAGCGGCAGGTCCCGCCAACTCTGGATCCAGCGCGCCATGGCATCGCCGATGATTGTCTCCGAGGTCGGGCGGACAACCAGCGGTTCTTCCAGCTTGGCCTCGGGATCGGGAATCAGTCCGCCATCCGGGCCGGCGATCAGGCGGTGGTGAGTGACGACAGCCATTTCCTTGGCAAAGCCATCGACATGCTCGGCCTCGCGCTCGAAATTCGAGAGCGGGATCAGAAGCGGGAAATAGGCATTGTCGTGCCCGGTCGCCTTGATCCGATCATCGAGCAGGCGCTGGATGCGCTCCCAGATACCATAGCCCCAAGGCTTGATGACCATGCAGCCGCGCACACCCGATTCCTCGGCCAACCCGGCTTCGGAAATGACAGCCTGGTACCAGGCGGCAAAATCGTCCTCACGCTTGACGTTGAGGGCGTGGCGGATGTTCGTCACTTTGGAGTATTCCTGTGTTGGAGTATGTTTGAGCGGGATGAGCGGCCTATTTGCCCAACTCGTCCAGCTTCTTCTGCATTTCAGCCATTTGTTGCTTTAGCGCAGCCAGCTCTTCGTCCTTGGCTGCCGACTTGGAAACGGATTTCCCGCCCGGGATAAACGCTTCGCCCATGGCCCGCATCATCGCCATGTTGGTTTCGTGGATCTTCGTCAGCGGATTGGCGGCGAGACCATCGCGAAAGGCCTCCTGCAGCTTCTCGCGATTCTGGCGGAGGTTCTGCATGCTGGCTTCGAGGTAGCTCGGCATCATGGCCTGCATCGAATTGCCATACATCGAGATAATGTCGCGCAGGAAGCTGACCGGCAGCATCTGCTTGCCACTGGTTTCCTCTTCCATGATGATCTGAGTCAGGATCGTGTGGGTAATGTCATCGCCCGATTTGGCATCCACGACCTGAAAATCGACCCCTTCGCGTGTCATCGCGGCCAGATCGTCCAGCGTGATGTAGCTCGAGCTCTGGGTATTGTAGAGGCGACGGTTGGCGTATTTCTTGATGACGACGGTGTCGCCTTCGCTCGCGTTTTTCTTGGCCATGGATGCAACTGCCGTTTCGTTTTTGCTGCGCACAATGCTGCACTGCAATCGGCCTTAGCACCTGCAACATGCACAGCGCAATGCAGCGCAATCAGCGCAGGAATCTTTGCCCAAGAACGGTGAGAAGCTCATACTGTGACAGTCCGCTCGCATGAGAGGCTTCGGGCAAGTGGTAGGGAACATCGAGCCAGTCACCTACCTCGAGCTCCGGCGCAGCTGAGACGTCGACTACCACCATGTCCATCGAGACCTTGCCAAGGATCGCGAGTGCGCGGCCTTCGTGTCGTAGCGTGTTGCCCTTGCCGCCCCAGCTGCGCAGGAAGCCGTCGGCATAGCCAAGCGAGACCGTGCCGACCTGCATGTCGGCAGTAGCGGTGAATTCGCCATTGTAGCCGACGCTTTCTCCGGCCCTCAGACTGGCAAGCTGTATGAGTGCGGCTTTGGGAAAGGCGACCTGTCGAATGTCGTTGGCGAGTTCCGGACGAGGGATGCCGCCATAGAGCGCTAGCCCCGGGCGGGTCAGATCGAAGGCAAAATCGCTCCCCAGCCCAATTCCGGCGCTATTGGCGAGACTCGCCTTGCGAGCTGCAACCTGCCCCAAGACTGACTTGAAAGACGATAGCTGGTTCGAATTTGCCGCGACGTCTTCGTCGGCCGAGGATAGGTGCGACATCAGGACGTCGACATCGAGCGCGGCAATGGCGGGATTGCCGACGTCTTCCGGCCTGATCCCGAGCCGGTGGATGCCGGTGTCCACCATGAGCTGGCACACACCGTTGCCGGCTTCCTTCCATACTTTGGCCTGGTGCAGCGAATTGATCACCGGACGGACCCCGGTGGCAATGGCGTAGGCGGCTTCTTCGGCGGTGTTCGGCCCATGCAGAACTGAAAGCTGCTCCGCCGGGACATGTTTCAGGACCGGTTCTACTTCGCTCCAGTGGGCGACGAAGAAGTCGCGCGCTCCGGCATCACGCAATACCGGGACACAGGTGTCTACTCCAAGTCCGTAGCAATCGGCCTTCACGGCGGCCCCTGCGCGGGCACCGCCGGACAGGCGATCGAGCTTGCGCCAATTGGCAGCCAGCGCCTCGTGGTCGATATCGAGCCGCAAGGTTGGTGTTGGGGGGGCGATGGCCATGCCCTTCTAGCTGTCCGGGTTGTGCTCGAAATCGCGTGGAGGGCCATCGGGTATACCCCACCACAGCACCACGAGCCCGAAGGCCACGACACCGAATGTGTACCACAGCCCGGCGTAAATGTTGCCTGTGGAGGCGACAATGACGCCTGCGATCAGCGGCAGAAACCCACCGAGGTAGCCTGCCCCGATGTGGTAGGGGATCGACATGGAACTGTAGCGGATGCGCGGCGGAAACATTTCCGAAAGAAGCGCAGCGACCGAGCCATAGGTAAGGGCGGAAAGGAGGCCCCACACGAGCAAGATGCCGACAATCCCGGCAAGGTTTGCCAATGGTGGGGATTGCAGGGCGAAGTCGAAACCCCTGGTAGTCAGGGCGCCCTGGATGTCGTCGCGGCGCGCCGCACCGTCACTGTCCCAATCCGGGCCGATAGCAATCGCTTCACCGCCAACTGTCATGCCCAGTTCCGAGCCTGCCTCGACTGAATACCGCACGCCGCTGGAAGTCAGGGTCTGCAGGATATTCCCGCACGGTGACTGAGTCCGCTTGAACAGTTCGGCGAAGGGATCCGTAGTGCACTCCGGACCTGTAACGACCACCGGATTGCGTTCTGCCGCTTCAGAGAGGCCCGGATTGGCGAGACTGCCCATTCCCCAAAACAGCGGGAAGATGAGCAACAACGTCAAGATCGCACCGACCATGATCGGCTTCTTGCGGCCCACCCGGTCAGACCATTTGCCCACGAAAATGTAGAATGACATTGCGATGGTGGCTGCCACCAGCAGGGTCAGTTCGACCGTGAGCGGTTCCAGCCGCATGTCGCGCTGCAGGAAAGACAGGCTGGAGAAGAACGCGGTGTACCAGATTGTCGTGAGGATGCCCGTCACCCCGAACAGGGCGACGAAAATGCGCTTCTTGTTGCCCGGGAAGGTAAAGCTCTCGACGAACGGGTTCTTGGCCGTTTCGCCCGCCTCTTTCATTGCCTGGAACACCGGGCTTTCCGACAGCTTGAGCCGCATCCACAGCGAAATTCCGAGCAGGACCACCGATAGAAGGAACGGAATGCGCCAGCCCCAGGCGGCGAATTCCTCCGCCGGGATCAGCGCCCGGCAACCCAGCACGACAAGGATCGACAAGACAAATCCGCCTACGACGCTGGCCTGGATATAGCTGGTGTAATAGCCCCGTTTTTCGGGCGGCGCGTGCTCGGCAACATAGATCGCCGCACCACCATATTCACCGCCCAGCGCGAGTCCCTGCAGGATGCGTAGCAGGATGACGATGGCGGGTGCCCACAGGCCGATCGAAGCCGCGCTAGGCACAAGTCCCACACCTGCCGTGGCGATCCCCATGAGTGTTACAGTTACGAGGAAGGTATATTTCCGCCCCAACCGGTCACCAAGGAAACCGAACAGTATCGCGCCGAGGGGCCGAAAGCCGAAGCCGATGGCAAACCCCGCCCACACCAGCAAGACCTGCAGTGTTTCGTTGTCGCTCGGGAAGAATGCTGCGCCAATGAGCGCAAACAGCGTGCCGTAGATGAAGAAATCATACCATTCGAAAACCGTCCCGGCAGACGAAGCTGCGATGACGAGGCGGATTTCTTTTTCGGTTGGTTCGCGGCCTTGCAATGCGGCGGCTTCGCTCATAGCTCTCCCCTGGACTGGTTGGCCCTTCCCTAGCGGCGGTCCCTGTCCTTGGAAAGCGCCTCAGCTGCCGCCTTCCACGGCAACAGTATGGCACCGTGACGCCCGGGATAATCGCGCGCGGCAGCGAGGAAATGGAAGTCCGGCCAGTGAGGCATCTCCCCCTCGTCTGCCAACCAAGAGCGAATGGCTTCCAGGGCCCGTTCGATGTCGTCGGAGCGGTTGCCTGTGGCGTGGCGGGCAAATATCGCGGCGCTCGCCTGTCCAATAGCGCAGGCTGCGACCTTGAGCCCGACAGTATCGATAGCGGCGTGCCGATCCAGATACAGGCTCAGTTCGACGGTGCTACCGCAACTTTGCGACCGCGCGCTGCCGTTCAATGGTGACGACGGGTCGAACGGAACCTTAGCGAGTTCAACTGCCAGGCTGAGGATTTGAGGGGTGTAGAGTTGCTCGGCATTTCGAGCTGAGGTCATTGCCCCAGCATCCGCGCCTGAGCTTCCTGTTGCGCGCGCAAGGCTGCCCTGCGCTCCGAGACATACTGCACCATTGCCTCGGTGCTGGCGTTCACCACCGGATAAGTCCGCGCTGTCGTGATCCACACAGGCCGGCCCTGATAGCCCCATACGGTGTCATAGCCGAGGACAAGCAGGGAGAAGGCAAGGATGACCACGATCCCTCCCTTGATGGCGCCGAAGCCAAAGCCAAGGACTCGATCAATTGGGCCAAGCAGGGAACTTCGAGCGCCTTCACCGGCACGACCGGCAATCAGCTTCATCGCTGCGTAGGGAATGAGCAGCAACATCGTGAAAGCAAGGATCGATGCCCCTGTCTGCGTCGGGACGTAGGGCTCAATTCCCTGATAGAGCGGCGTATGAAGATATCGGATCGCAAAGACCACAAGGACCCATGCTGCCAACGACAGCACTTCCTGCACGAAACCGCGCATGAAGCCACCAATCGCGGCGACCCCTACAATGATAAGCACAATGATGTCGAAGCCAGTCATTACAGCTCGGTGACTTAGGTCCTTGCCATGACCCGGTCAACGAGGTTTGCGAGCCGATCCACGCCGGTAAAGCGCATGTTCGCCACCTTCTCTCCGCCGTTTCGAGGTCCGCACCCTGTTGCAAAGCCCAGTTTTGCGGCCTCTCGCAATCGCAGGCCGGCATGCGCCACCGGGCGGACTTCACCTGCAAGCGAGACCTCGCCAAACCAGACCGAGCGTTCCGGCAATGGCTTGTCGGCCAATGCAGAGACGAGAGCCGCTGCAACTGCGAGGTCTGCCGCCGGATCAGACAGGCGATAACCGCCGGCTACGTTGAGATAGACTTCGGCCGAGCTGAAGTTCAGTCCACACCGCGATTCCAGCACCGCAAGCAGCATTGCGAGGCGACCGTTGTCCCAGCCGACAACTGCGCGCCGCGGAGTGGCTCCAGATTGCAAACGCACGATCAGTGCTTGCACTTCGATCAGCACGGGTCGCGTGCCTTCCAGCGCCGGGAAAACCGCGCTGCCAGCCAGCGGTTCGTCGCGGCCCGAGAGGAACAGAAGAGATGGGTTGGCAACTTCCTCCAGCCCCTTGCTGGCCATGGCGAAGACGCCGATTTCATCGACTGCGCCGAAGCGGTTCTTCAGTGCGCGCAGGATTCGGTACTGGTGGCTGCGTTCGCCTTCGAAACTCATGACAACGTCGACCATGTGTTCGAGGACCCGAGGCCCGGCAATATTGCCATCCTTCGTCACATGGCCGACCAACACCAGCGCAACGCCACTCTCCTTGGCATAGCGGATCAGTTCGAAAGCGCAGCCACGAACCTGGCTGACGGTGCCGGGCGCGCCTTCAATGGTGTCGGAATGCATGGTCTGGATGGAATCGATCACCAGCATGGCGGGCGCATCCATCCCGCCTAGCGTGGTGAGGATATCGCGCACCGACGTGCTGGAGGCGAGCTTGAGCGGCGCATCGGCAACGCCGAGTCGCGATGCGCGCATGCGGACCTGACCGGCAGCTTCTTCACCGCTGACGTAAACGACCTGCTGGCCCGCCTTGGCGATATTGGCGGCAGCTTGCAGCAGCAGGGTCGACTTGCCGATGCCGGGATCGCCGCCCATCAGGATCGCACAGCCCGGGACCAGACCCCCACCCAATGCCCGGTCAAACTCTGCCAGCCCGGTCGTCCGCCGGACAAGTTCGTCACCGGGCTGGTTAAGATCGACAAACTCGATCGCCCGCCCGCCGCTCGACAGGTCATGTTTCTGGGAAAACACCGTCGCCGGTACGTCTTCGACCAGTGAGTTCCACTCCGCACAATCGGCGCATTGCCCTTGCCAACGATGTGCGACGGCCCCGCAGGCCTGACATACATAGCGCTTCTTGGTCTTTGCCATGGCCAAGCGATAAACAGAACATTTGCAGAACGCAATTGCCAAGTGCGCCCGGCCTCGCCACTATCCGCATATGCGGCAAAAGGAACTTCGTATTGCGCTTGTCTGCTACGGTGGGGTCAGCCTCGCTGTATACATGCACGGCGTAACGAAAGAGCTGTGGCATCTGGCAAGGGCCAGCCGCGCTCACCACGCGGATGACATTGCGCCGATGGGTAGCGCGCATGTCTACGCCGAGCTGTTGCGGACTATCGAAGAGGACAAGGGGCTGCGCTTGCGGGTGTTGCCCGATATCCTGAGCGGCGCCAGCGCAGGCGGCATCAATGCGGTGTTCCTCGCGCAGGCCATCCATTCAGGCGCTTCGCTCGAGCCATTGACCGAGCTTTGGCTGGACAATGCCGATGTCGACCGGCTGATCGATCCCGATGCCCGTCCGCTGTGGCGCTTCGCCAAGTTCTGGGCGCAGCCGATTGCCTGGTGGTTGCTCAATCGGCCAGGCAATGCCGTCACCGAAAGCGTGGCTGAGGAGACCCGCGATGAAGTGCGGATGAAGGTTTCGCGCTTCATCCGCAGTCGCTGGTTCCAACCGCCCTTCTCCGGTCTCGGCATGTCGAAGCTGCTCTACAATGCCCTGCAGGCGATGAGCGAAGCCGTGCCCGGCCCGCCTCTGTTGCCGCCGGGGCATCCGATAGACCTGTTTGTCACCGCCACCGATTTTCGCGGCTATCTGGAAACGCTGCGCCTCCATAGCCCGGCGCTGGTCGAGGAAAGCGAACATCGCATGCCGGTTTCGTTCCATGCTCATGCCAGCAAGGAAAGCGGGCAGATGCTGGCCGATCCGCTTGAACTGACGCTGGCGGCGCGTGCAACCTCCAGCTTCCCGGGCGCATTTCCCCCATTGATGCTGGCTGAGATCGATCAGCTTGCCAAAGATCTGGACCGCCAATGGCGGACCCGTGAGGCTTTCCTGAAACGGATCATGCCTGCGCACGTGCGGCTAGAGACAACCTGCTCGGTGTCACTGATCGACGGTTCCGTGCTGGTCAATCGTCCGTTCGGCGGGGCCATCGAGGCTCTTCGGGGCCGACCCGCGCATCGTGAAGTCGACCGCCGCTTCGTCTATATCGACCCTCGCCCCGATCGCTTCGGGTCGATCAGGGAATCCGATGATCGCGATGTCGGTTTCTTCGCCGCCATCTTCGGTTCGCTTTCGACCATTCCGCGGGAACAGCCGATCCGCGACAACCTCGAAGCGCTGGAAGAACAGTCGCGAGAGGCAGAGCGGCTGCGCCGCATCATTACCGGCATGCGGCCCGGGATAGAGGATGCCATAGAGCGTCTGTTCGGTCGTACATTCTTCCTCGACAGCCCCACGCCCAAGCGCCTTGTGGCGTGGCGCAACAAGGCGCAGCAAGCAGCTGCCGAGAGCGCTGGATACGCTTTCCATGCCTATGCGCAGACCAAGTTCACCGGAATCGTGGAGCGACTAGGCGAGCTGGTCCACGAAGCCGCTCCGCACCTGCAATTGCCCGACGCAGTGCCGATCATCGATGTTCTGCGCGATGAGCTGAATCGCCGAGGTCTTTCCAGCCTGACGCTCGCGAGCGGCGGGGCAACGCAAGAGGCCATCGCCTTCTTCCGGTCGCACGATCTCGGATTCCGTATCAGGCGTTTGCGCCTGCTCGCCCGGCGCCTGTCTCGCGACTGGGACGCAGACCCTGAACTCGATGATGAGGCCCTCGATGAAGCACGCGAGGCTATCTACGAGATCCTGGCGCTCTATTTCGGTCGCGAGGGTCTGGATAACATGGGCCCAGATTTTCCGATGCTGGCAAACAAGGTCTTCGAGGATCCGGGCGCGGTCATCGATGCGTTCGCGGACAAGCACCTGCTGCCATCAGTCGATGCCCAGGCCGAAGAAATGCTCGCAGCTGCGATGCAGGCCATGCCCAAGAACCTGCGGCGGCGGATGCTGCTGACCTATCTCGGTTTCCCGTTCTACGATGTCGCGACCTTGCCGTTGCTCGGGCAGGACGGATTGACGGAATTCGATCCCGTCAAGGTCGACCGGATCAGCCCCGACGATGCTCGCACCATCCGCGAGGGAGGGACACGGGCGACGTTGCGCGGGATCGAATTCTACAACTTCGGTGCGTTCTTCAGTCGCGACTATCGTGAGAACGACTATCTGTGGGGCCGCCTGCACGGGGCCGAACGGATGGTGGACCTGGTCTGCTCAACCCTCGACCAGCCCTTGCCGGAGGATCGCTGTCGCAGTTTCAAGCGCGACGCATTCGTTGCAATCCTCGACGAGGAAGAGGCGGCGGGGCGCTGTGAAAAAAGCCTGATCGCGCAGCTCCGGTCCGAAGTGGCAGAGCGGCTTGGCTAGCCGGCTCTTCAGTCCATGCTGTTCCAGATAGCCGTGACGAAGCTGTCCTTGCTGATGAAGCCTTCGCCGCGATTGAAATCTGCCAGCGGATCGGCTGCAACTGCTTCTTCCAGTGTCTTGCCTTCGTCCCTGAGAGCCTTCACCCGCGCCACAGCATCGCCGACCATCGCCCGGTAAACGACCAGTTCTGCCTTGTTGGACATCGGGCCATGACCGGGGATGACCTTGGTCTCGTCGTCGATCATCCGGATGACCGTGTCGAGTGAGTTCATGGCATTGAACACATTGCCGCCTGAAGCGACATCGATGAAGGGATAGCCGGGGATCTTGAAATAGAGATCGCCCATGTGGACGATGTTGTCCTCGCGCCAGAAGATAACACTGTCGCCATCGGTGTGGCCACCGCCGACGAACATGACGTCGACAGTGTCGCCATTGACGTTGAGCGTCAGCCCCTGGTCATAGGTGACGACCGGCAGCGCTTCCTTGGGTGCTGGCGGGATGGGCCGCTCTCCCTGGCGTCCTTCCAGCAATCGCACGCGCACGTTCTTCTGTGCGAAGATGAGGGCGCCCTTCTTGCCGAGGTTCTCGTTCCCGCCCGTGTGATCGCCATGGTAATGGGTGTTGATGAGGAACTTGACCGGATCGGCACCCAGTTCGGCGATCGCAGCTTCAATCTTGTCGGTCAGCGGCGCGAACTGGTCGTCGATCAGGATCGTGCCGTCTTCGCCATAGCTCACGCCGAGATTGCCAGCGCGCCCGCTGATGAGGACCGCCACACCCGGTGCGAGGGGTATGGTTTCGAATTCGACCTCATCCCAATTGGTTTGCGCGCTCGCTGGCGCGGCAAGGGCGAACAGCGACAGGCATGCAAGCGTAGCGGCAGTTTTCATGGCAATCCCCTTTTCCATCCCAATACGAACGGACAGTACGAGGGTTCCTGCTACCGGTACTAAGCGCCGAATGCATCCTTGAGTTTGTCGAAGAATCCGCGGCTCTGCGGGCATTCGTCCCCAGTCTCCGTCTCGCGGAACTGCTCCAGGATAGCCTTCTGGTCCTTCGACAGCCTGGTGGGCGTTTCCACGATCACTTCAACGACGAGATCGCCCCGCCCGCGCCCTTGTAGCACAGGCATGCCTGCACCACGTTTGCGCAGCTGCTTGCCTGACTGGATCCCGACCGGGATCTCGATCTCGTTGGTCGATCCGTCCAGGTCTGGAATGTTGACGCAGCCGCCGAGCGCAGCTGTCGTGAAACTGACGGGCACGCGAGTGATCAGCGATGTCCCCTCACGTTCGAACACATCGTGCTTCTTCACATGCAGGAAAATGTACAAGTCACCTGGAGGCGCACCGCGCGGGCCGGCCTCTCCCTTGCCGTTCAGGCGGATGCGCGTGCCGGTATCGACCCCGCGCGGGATATCGATTTTCAGTGCCTGTGGCTTGTCTACGCGGCCTTCCCCGCGGCAGCTGTGGCAGGGGTCTTCCAATACTTCGCCGCGGCCATGGCAGTTGGGGCACGGCCGCTCGACCATGAAGAAACCCTGCTGGGCACGGACCTTGCCATAGCCGTTGCATAGGTTGCAGCCGCGCGTACTGGTGCCGGGCTCGGCTCCCGAGCCGCTGCAGGTATCGCAAGCGACCGAAACTTCGATCTCGATCTCCGTTTCCTTGCCATGGAATGCATCGTCGAGCGTGATTTCCATGTCGTAGCGCAGGTCCGCGCCGCGCTGAGGGCGTTGCCGCCCGCCGCCACCGAAGGCGCTGCCGAAAATGGTCTCGAAGATATCACCGATATCGCCGAAATCGGGCCCACCGGCACCACCACCGGGGCCGCCGTTCTGGAAGGCGGCATGGCCGAAGCGATCATAGGCGGCGCGCTTTTGCGGGTCCTTGAGGACCTCATAGGCGGCACCCACCGCCTTGAAATGAGCTTCCGCCTCCGCGTCACCCGGATTGCGGTCCGGGTGATACTTCATGGCGAGCTTGCGATAGGCAGACTTGATCGCCCCATCATCTGCGCCGCGATCAACACCCAGCAATTCGTAAAGGTCGGCTTCGGCTGACATGTACTACCCCGTCCCCGTAAAACTCAGGCCGCCATCGATGGCGAAACATCGACGGCGGCCCGGATTTTCATCAGGACATCAGCCCTTGTTGTCTTCGTCGACTTCCGAGAATTCGGCGTCGACCACTTCCTCGTCGTCTTTCTTGGCTTCGCCTTCGCCGGCGTCGCCTTCGGCAGAGGCATTGGCCTGCTCCTGCTCGTAGATCGACTGGCCCATCTTCATGGCCACTTCGGTCAGCGCCTGCGCCTTGGCGTTGATGGCGTCGACATCTTCGCCTTCGAGCGCGGCCTTGGCTTCTGCCAGCGCCGCTTCGACGTCGCTCTTGAGCGAAGCGTCGATCTTGTCGCCGTGTTCTTCGAGCTGCTTTTCTGTCGCGTGGACCAGGCTGTCGGCCTGGTTGCGGGCTTCAGCCGCTTCCTTGCGCTTCTTGTCTTCTTCGGCAAACTTCTCGGCGTCCTGCACCATCTGATCGATGTCAGCTTCCGAGAGGCCGCCTGAGGCCTGGATCTTGATCTGCTGTTCCTTGCCAGTGCCCTTGTCCTTGGCGCTGACGTTGACGATGCCGTTGGCGTCGATATCGAAGGTGACTTCGATCTGCGGTACGCCGCGCGGAGCGGCCGGGATCCCGACGAGGTCGAAATTACCGAGCAGCTTGTTGTCTGCCGCCATCTCGCGCTCGCCTTGCAGCACGCGGATGGTCACCGCGTTCTGATTGTCTTCAGCGGTCGAGTAAGTCTGCGTCTTCTTGGTCGGGATCGTCGTGTTACGGTCGATCATGCGGGTGAAGACACCGCCCAGCGTTTCGATGCCCAGCGAAAGCGGGGTCACGTCGAGCAGCAACACGTCCTTGACGTCGCCCTGCAGCACGCCGGCCTGGATCGCGGCACCCATGGCCACGACTTCGTCCGGGTTGACGCCGGTGTGCGGATCCTTGCCGAAGAAGTCCTTCACCACTTCGCGAACCTTGGGCATGCGGGTCATCCCGCCGACGAGGATCACTTCGTCGACGCCGCCCTTTTCAATGCCGGCATCGGCCAGCGCCTTCTTGCACGGCTCGAGCGTCCGCTTGACGAGATCGCCGACCAGCTGCTCGAGCTTCGAACGGCTGATGGTTTCCACGAGGTGCAGCGGGGTCGAGCTGCCACCTTCCATGCGAGCGGTGATGAAGGGCAGGTTGACTTCGGTCGAGGCCGAGCTGGAAAGCTCGATCTTGGCCTTTTCAGCCGCTTCCTTGAGACGCTGGAGGGCGAGCTTGTCGGCCTTCAGGTCCATGTTTTCCTTCTTCTTGAACTCGTCGGCGAGATATTCGACGATGGCATTGTCGAAGTCTTCGCCGCCGAGGAACGTGTCGCCATTGGTCGACTTCACTTCGAATACGCCGTCACCGATCTCGAGGATCGAGACGTCGAAGGTGCCGCCGCCAAGGTCATAGACGGCGATGGTCTTGCCATCGTCCTTGTCCATCCCATAGGCGAGCGCGGCTGCGGTCGGCTCGTTGATGATGCGCAGCACTTCGAGGCCCGCGATCTGGCCGGCATCCTTGGTTGCCTGGCGCTGGGCGTCGTTGAAATATGCGGGAACGGTGATGACCGCCTGCGTCACGGTTTCGCCGAGGTAACCTTCGGCGGTTTCCTTCATTTTCTGCAGGATGAAGGCCGAGATCTGGCTGGGCGAATATTGTTCGCCACCGGCCTCGACCCATGCATCGCCATTCTTGCCCTTGACGATGTTGTAGGGGACGATTTCCATGTCCTTCTTGGTCATGGGATCATCGAACCGGCGCCCGATCAGGCGCTTGATCGCGAACAGCGTGTTGTCAGGGTTGGTGACGGCCTGGCGCTTGGCAGGCTGGCCGATCAGGCGCTCGCCATCCTTGGTGAAAGCAACGATCGACGGCGTGGTGCGCGCGCCTTCCGAATTCTCGATGACCTTGGGCTTGCCGCCATCCATAACGGATACGCAGCTGTTGGTGGTGCCGAGGTCGATCCCGATTACTTTGCTCATTTCTACCCCATCAGTAGTCGTTTGTTGGACGCTGCACGGTGGACCTCCCGATCATCGGCAAGGCCGCTTGGCAGCTCGGATTGTGAGGCGGATATAGGTGCGGTTTTGCTTGGCACAAGGGATCGGGATGCCTAGAATCCGAACATTCTCGACGAGGGACATTTCTTGCAATGAAACACGCTTTTGCCGCCTTGACCCTGTTTGCATCCGCGATGGGACTGGCGGGCTGTGACGAAATGGAGTCAGGAACGCGGACCGAAATCGAGATCAGCGAGGGCCGTCTCGTCCTGCCAGCCGTGGAGGGTAATCCTGCTGCGGTCTACTTCACCATCACCTACGACGGCGACGGCGAGGCGACGATCGATGGGGTGGAAGTTGAAGGTGCACAGATGGCGATGATGCATGACGTAGAAAAGGAGGACGGCGTAACGCGCATGGTCCCGCTCAAGCCAACGACGCTCTCCGACGGGGCTTCTGTCGAATTCGCCCCAGGCGGCAAACATGTCATGGCGATGAAGCTCGATGAGTCCGTTCAGTCCGGTGATCTGGTCGATGTGACGCTCACGTTTTCAGATCGCGACGATCTGGTCTTTCCGGTGAAGGTCCAGGCAATCGGGGAGTCGGAGTAGGTTTGAGCCACGGCCACGACCATCACGAGCCGGACTTCTGCCCGATAGGGGGTGAGCGGCGATTGACCGAGGGTGAGGTCGCGCTTGCACACGGGGTCTTCGGCGATGCCATTCGCTATGACAAGGTCACGATCCGTCGCCGCAAGTGGTGGCCCTTCCAGCCACGCAAGACGACCATGGCACCGCGCGGACATCTCCATTTCCACCCTCGCGGCGAAAGCTATTGCGATGATTTCTCGCTGGCAGATTTCTACAAACGCGGTCATTTCATTCATGAGATGACGCATGTCTGGCAGACCCAGCAGAAGGGTGATTGGTACCTGCCGCTCCATCGTCATCCCTTTTGCCGCTACGACTATTCTCTCAAGCCGGGTTGGAAGCTCGAGCAATATGGCATCGAGCAGCAAGCCGAGATCGTGAAGCATGCCTTCTGGCTGCGCACGGGGATCAAGGTTGGCGGTGTCGGCGATTCTGCGGCCTACGACCTGTTGGTGAATTTCCCTGGTGCCACGCTCTGACACTACCGACTTTTTACCGTAGCGATCTTGTGCAATCCGGTTTCAATTGATACCGGATTGCCGTCCAAGCGGCCCAACCCGCGCTTGGCCAAAGAGTCTCAACAATGGAGCTTAAAGACTACGGTTTGAGCCGCGAACGCGGTTACCTTTCGCATTACGAGATCGACGTGATCACCCTGCCCTCGCACCTTGCCAGCGTGCGCGAAGCCGCCGGAAACCTCTCCGGCCTGCTCTCGACCGGCAGGGTTCGCCACTGGCTCGACCAGCTGCCCGATCCGGGACTCGAAGAATGGGCGCGCGAGGCTCGCGATGAAGAAGTTCGCACCGCGATGGTGCACTATTCCTTCCTCGTGCAGGCCTATGTCTGGGGCGAAGCCACCCCGCCCGCCTTCCTCCCGGCGAACCTTGCCAGACCGATGGTGGCGGTATCCGACCGGTTGGGACAGGCTCCGTTGCTCCCCTACTCCGGCTATGTCCTCGACAACTGGGCGAGGCTGGACAAATCCGGTCCGATCGCGCTCGACAATATCTATATGTACCAGAACTTCGTCGGCGGAGATGACGAGAACTGGTTCGTGATGATCCACGTCGCGATAGAGGCCGAAGCCGGTGTCCTGCTGGATAATGCGGCGAAGCTGGTCAGTGTCGCGAAAAACGGCGATGATGCCGAGGCGGAGCGCCTGCTCGTGGAGATGGATCAGGCATGGGAACGAATCTACGCCCATTTTGCGCGGATGCCCGAGCGCTGCGACCCGTATGTCTATTTCCACCGCGTGCGCCCTTACATCCATGGCTGGGCCAACAACCCGGCGCTGGAACATGGTGGCCTTATTTACGAAGGCGTCGAGAAGCTGGGCGGCAAACCGCAGGCACTGCGTGGGCAAACCGGTAGCCAGTCTTCGATCGTTCCGGCGATGGATGCGTTGTTCAAGGTCGGCCATAGCGACGACCCACTCAAGAGCTTCCTCGACGAGCTCCACCAGTATCGCCCGGTCCAGCACCGCCGCTTCATCGAAGACCTGGCAGCGCACACGACACTGCGTAGCTTCGTCGAAGCATCGGGCAGCCAAAGCCTGAAAGATGCCTTCAACGCGTGTCTCAACCAGTCGGCCCGTTTCCGCACCCGGCACCTGGAATATGCCGCGAGCTACATCAACAAGCAGGCGGGCAGCATTGCAGGGAACGACCCCGATGTCGGCACCGGTGGTACGCCGTTCATGAAATATCTGAAAAAGCACCGCGACGAAAACGCCGCTCAGCTTGTCTGACGAGGCTATTCCTCGCGGTAACCGTCGTGACAGGCCTTGCAGGTGTCAGCCATTGCCATGAAGGCTTCGTTGGCACCTGCCCTGTCACCTGATTCAGCGAGTTTCGCCAACTCCACTGCGGCTTCACGATAAGCGCTGGCCCTCGCTTCAAATCCTTCACGGTCGCTCCACACTGTGTCCAACGCTCGTGTGGGCGAGACATTCGACCCGTCCGGAAACATTCTGGGAAGCGTTTCCGCCCAGCGGGCCAACAAGATTGCGCCGCCCCGAGTGAAGCGAAGATCGCCGTCTTTCGCCAGGCCTTGCTTGATCTGGGCAACGGCACGGGTCGAAAGGAAGAAAGCATTTCGCCGAGCAGCGACGACGTCGATCGCGTCCATTGTCACCGTAGGCGGAGGACTTGCTCCTGCCTCCTCTTGCGCTGAGAGGTCGCCGCCAAGGACGACCGTTCCTACCACAAGCGCAATGGCTGGCCAGGCCTTTCGGATCTTCATAGCGCTGTCTCCTTAGTCGTATTTGACACCTTCAAGTCCCTGACCACCATCGGCGATGAAGGCATCGATCCGTTCTTCCAGGACCGGCAACGGCACCGAACCCAGCGACAGAACTACATCGTGGAATTTACGGAGATCGAACTGATCGCCCAGTTCGGCCTCGGCTTTCTTTCGGACCCGGCGGATTGTCATCTCTCCGAGTTTGTAAGCCAGCGCCTGCCCTGGCCAGCTGATGTAGCGATCGACCTCTGTGTTGACCTCGTGCGTGGAGAGGGCAGTGCGCGATGCTAGGTAGTCGACCGCCCGTTCACGGCTCCAGCCATAGTGATGGATACCGGTATCGATCACCAGCCGAACGGCGCGCCACATCTCGTAGCTGAGCTTCCCGAAGCGCTCGTAAGGGGTGCGGTATATCCCCATCTCTTCACCGAGGTACTCGGTGTAGAGCCCCCAGCCCTCGCCAAAGCCGGAAAAATAGGTGCGGCGGCGGAATCTGGCCGCTTCGGGCTGTTCGTTGGCGACAGCGGCCTGGAAACTGTGACCCGGGGCGCATTCATGCAGGGTCAGCGCGGGGATATTGTAGAGCGGTCGCGACGGCAGGTCATAGGTGTTCATCTGGCACGCTTCGTAGCCACCACGCCCGGCCGTATAGAACGGGGCGATTGCCGGATCGACTTCGACGATCGAGAAGCGGTGACGAGGCAAGAAGCCGAAGAACTCATCCAGCACTCCATCGACCCTCTTGGCGGTATAGGCCGAGACGCCCATCAGCTCATCGGGCGAGCTGGCAACGAATTGAGGGTCGGTGCGCAGGAAACGGACGAATTCGTCCAGCGTGCCTTCGAACCCAGCCTCGGCTTTCACCTTCGCCATTTCGGCGGTGATTCTTGCGACTTCTTCGAGCCCAATCTGATGGATCTGCTCGGCTGAAAGATCGAGCGTCGTGTATTGCCGGATCTGCTGGGCATAATAGGCAGGGCCATCAGGCATGGCTTCGGCAGCGAGTTCGGTGCGGGTCTGCGGGAGATATTCTTCGCGGAAGAACGTCAGCAGCTCGGCATAGGCGGGCGTTACAGCCTCTTGGATTGCGGCCACTCCCGCTTCCTTGAGCCGATTGGCCTCGCTGGCCGGGATCCCGTCAGGCATTTGTGTGAAAGGTACCCAGAACGGACTATCCTCGGCTTTGTCCGTGACATAGGCGGCGAGCGATGCATCGCGGCCTTCCAGCGTCACTCGCGGCACGGAGAACCCCCGAGCGAGGCCAGTTCGCGCATTCGCGGTATGCTCTGCGAAATAGCGCGGCAGGTCGCGCATCTGCCCGATGTAACGCTCGTAGTCCTCTACGGAGCGGAAACCGCGCCGCCCCGCCAGGTAGCTCCAGAAATTATTGTCGCTGTCGAAGGGCATTTCCCATTCGCGGTATTGGGCATCGCCGACCTCTTCATTGAGCAGCGTGCGGAAGACGGCGGCATCGATCCTGGATTTCTCGGAGAGTTCCGTGCTGTCGATCGAGTCGAGAAGTTCCAGCATTTCCTGCGCGAATGCTGCGCGTGCCAACTGTGCTTCGGGCGTGACCGAAGGCAATGAGGTGGTCGGCTGGGGATTGCCCTTTTCGTCCAGTGTCCGCCCCGATTGTATGACCTGGAACTCGTAATACTCCCCGGTCAGGGCCTCCAGCTCGTCATTTGCGTTGGTCGTCGCCAATGCAGGTGCGGCAGTCGTTGCCAGCAGGGTAGCGGTGACGATGGGCAGGAATTTCACGATAGAGTACCTCCAAACCTTTGCGCCGGCTTCAGGCGCCTGTCATGAAGGGCCTAACATCGCTTCAGCCCACCCGCCAGAGGCGTGCTCGGTTTCGCAAACCGAAGGCGTGCTGTGGCTGGCAATTCGAGGGAGGATACATGATCGAGACAAGTGAATTGGGGCCGGCCGTCCATGCAAGAATGGACGATGGCAAGGTCAATGCCATGTCGATCCCCATGCTGGCGCGCATCCGCGAAGTGCTGGCCAATGCAGCGGCGAAGCAACTGCCAGTGGTGTTGGAAGGCAAGCCGGGCCTGTTCTCGGCCGGGTTCGACCTCAAGACCTTTGCCCAGGGACCGGGCCCGGCGCTGGAGATGCTGCAGGCCGGGCAGGATGCGATCCTCGACATCCTGACGCACCCAGCCCCAGTGGTCACGATCTGCACCGGCAATGCCTATCCTGCGGGCGCGTTCCTGATGATGGCATCGGACCGCGCAATCGGCATCCGTGGCGACTTCAAGATCGGCATGAACGAGACTTTGATCGGGTTGGTCTTGCCTGCATTTGCCGTCGTTCTGGCCACCCATCGCCTGGCCCCATCGGGCCGAAAGGCGATCAGTACGGGCATGATGTTCGATCCCGACGAAGCGCTGCGGGTGGGATATCTCGACCGGCTGGTGGACGCAGAGGCGCTGGAGATCGAACGCGCGGCTTTGCCCAACTATTTCGACAGCATGAAATTGCCCGCATTCGCCGGGAACAAGGCGCAGGTGAACGCTGGTGTGATCGAAGGGATCAAGGCGACGAAGATGCCGGAGCTGTGATTTAGTCGGGCTTCTTCGCCACGCCTACCAGCGCCGGGCGGAGCAGGCGATCCTTGATCATGTAGCCGGCCTGCATCTCCTGCACGATGGTACCGGGTTCGGCGTCATCGGTCGGAACTTCCATCATCGCCTGATGTTGGTTCGGATCAAGCGGCAGGCCCATCGCGGCAATGCGGCTTACCCCATGCTGGGCGAAAACCTTGTCGATCTCGCGGCGGGTGGCATCGATACCGGCGACGAGACCCTTGAACTTCTCGTCTTCGCGCAACTCCTCCGGGATCGCATCGACCGCACGGGTCAGGTTGTCCGATACTGACAGGATATCGCGGGCAAAGCCGGTGGCGGCATAGGCGCGGGCGTCGGCAACGTCTTTCTCCATGCGGCGGCGGACGTTCTGGGTCTCGGCCTTGGCGTAGAGCGTTTCCTGCTTGGCGGTCTCGAGATCGTTCTTCAGCGCCTCCAGAGCAGCGGTAATGTCGCCGCTCTCTTCAGCGTCACTGCCGCCATCATCGCGAAGGTGTTCGGGAACGCCCTCCATTTCCTTGGCCATTTCTTTCTCAACCTCTGCGTCAGCCGCAGTGTCCTGCTTCTTGTCGTTGTCGATCATTGTTCTTTTGAGGCTTTCGGTTAACCGATCAGTTTGCCCAGCGAACGGGCCGTAAAATCCACCATGGGGACGACGCGCGCGTAATTCAACCGCGTGGGGCCGATCACGCCCAGCACGCCAACGACTTTTCCTTCGCGGTCGCGATAGGGGGATGCGATGACGGACGAACCTGAAAGTGCAAAAAGGCGGTTCTCGCTGCCGATAAATATGCGCGTTGAATCAGCGTCACGCGCGGTCTCCAGCAGCTCGGCCACGGATTGCTTGTTTTCCAGGTCGTCGAGCAAGGAGCGGACCCGGTCGAGGTCCTCGAGAGCGCTTTCGTCGAGTAAGTTCGCCTGACCGCGCACGATCAGTACCGGGCGCTGGGTGGCGTCCTCTGTCCATACCGCAAGGCCGCGTTCGACGAGGTCCTGGCTCGCCTTGTCGAGAGCCGACCGGCCAGCGGAAATTTCCGCACGCACAGCACGGGTGGCTTCGCTGAGCGTCCGCCCTGCAAGCCGTGCGGTGATGTAATTGCTGACCTGTTCCAGCACATTGGCAGGCGTATCGCCGATCTCGATTACGCGGTTTTCGATCCCGCCGTCTTCGCCGACCAGGACGGCGAGCGCACGACCCTGGCCCAGAGGTACCAGCGAGATCTGGGCGAGGCGTGGTTCGCGGCTAGGGACCATGACCATGCCTGCTGCTCCCGAGAGGTCTGACAGCATGGAGCTGGTCGCTTCAAGCGCTTGCTCGATCGGGCCGGAATGCCCCAGACGCGCTTGGATGGTTTCGCGTTCGGCCCGTGTCGGTTCGGCAACCTGCATCATCCCGTCGACAAACAACCGCAGGCCCGTTTCGGTCGGCATGCGCCCGGCGCTGGTGTGCGGCGCGGCAAGCAAGCCGATGGATTCGAGGTCTGCCAGCACGGATCGGATCGAAGCGGGAGACAGATCGAGTGCCTGATCTTGCGACAAGGTCTTGGAACCGACCGGCTGTCCGCTTTCCAGATAGCCTTCGACGACGAGCTGGAAGATTGCCCGTGCGCGGTCGGTCAGGTCGGAAATCTCTGCTGTCATTCTTTCGCGATGTTGAGCTGCCCAAAGGTCATGTACACATTGGTTGTCCCGATGGGGGCACGATACGCGCCGTTGGACTCCGCAAGGTAATCCGCGAGCGCTGTCAGTTCCCATGCGCGTTCATCAGAAAGCACGCCCAGTTGGGTCGAGACTTCGGTGAGTCCGTGGGCTTCGGCGTAAGTCTTGAGCAAAAGGGCCGCCTGCGCACTCGCCGCCGGTACCGATGGATGATCCCAGCCCCACATGAAGGTGCCGTCACGGGTATCGTGAGTGCCGATGACTTGCACCGGAGCGGATATCAGCCATCCTTCCTTGTTGGTGAATTCGATCACACCCCGGTCGAGATCGACGGCCCAAGAGCTCTCGTCCAGCTTCCAGGTGCCGATATGAAATTGCGTCTTCTGCTGCAGTCCGCTCATGGCGCGCGCTACCGCCAGGTCCGGTGCATCCGCCATCCGGTCATTGCTAGCTTCAGCGCTTTCGTTACCGCTGTTCGAGCTGTCTTCGGGCATGGTACCAGTCAAGACCATGCTCAGGAACAGTGCTGCTGGCAGTATCATACCGGTCCTTTCGGGTTGAACGCTTCGGCAGTTGATTTATGGCCGCCTGCATCCAAACGAAAGGATTTTCATGCGACCTTCCGGACGCGCGCCCGACGAGATGCGCGCTATCACTATCGAGACCGGCTATACCAAGCACGCCGAGGGCTCCTGTCTGATCAGCTTCGGCGACACACGTGTGTTGTGCACCGCCAGCGTCGAAGACCGCTTGCCGCCATGGTTGCGCGGCAAGGGAGAAGGCTGGGTAACAGGCGAGTATTCCATGCTCCCGCGCGCGACACATACGCGCGGCTCGCGCGAAGCGGCACGGGGGAAACAATCGGGCCGGACGCAGGAGATCCAGCGCCTGATCGGGCGGTCGCTGCGGGCCGTTGTCGATCTCAAGAAACTCGGCGAGCACCAGATCACGCTCGATTGCGACGTCATCCAGGCCGATGGCGGGACACGTACTGCCTCCATCTCTGGCGCATGGGTGGCGTTGCGGCTTGCTGTCAACGGCCTGCTCAAGTCAGGTGCCCTCAAAGAAGATCCGATCACGGCGAAGGTCGCTGCTATTTCCTGCGGCATCTATGATGGCACGCCAGTGCTCGATCTCGACTACCCAGAGGACAGCAACGCTGATGCAGACGCCAACTTCGTACTGATCGAAGGCGGCAAGATCGCAGAGGCTCAGGCAACCGCCGAGGGCGCACCCTATGACGAGGAAGGCTTTCTGCGCCTGCTTCGACTGGCTCAGATCGGTTGCGCAGAGATCTTCACGGCCCAGGGCAAGGCTACCGCATGACACGCCGTCTCGGCTCCGGCTCGCTGGTGATCGCCACGCACAATGCAGGCAAGCTGAAGGAAATCTCGGCGCTGCTCGATCCCTACGGGGTCAAATGCATCAGTGCCGGTTCACTGGGCCTGCCGGAGCCGGCAGAGACCGGCAAGACCTTTGTCGAGAACGCCCTCATCAAGGCGCGCGCAGCAGCCGAGGCCTCGGGGATGGCGGCGCTAGCTGATGACAGTGGGTTGGCGGTCGATTCACTGGATGGCCGGCCCGGTGTCTACACCGCCGACTGGGCCGAGCGGCAATGGTTCGAAGGCGAGCCGGGCCGGGACTGGTACATGGCGATGGGCAAGGTCGAAGGGATGCTGCAGCAATTGGGGCCAGACGTCGATCGCAGTGCGGCGTTCCATTGCGTGCTGGCCATCGCCTGGCCAGACGGGGAGCATGCAATCTACGAAGGCAAGTGCACCGGATCGCTGACCTGGCCCCCTAGGGGTACGCTCGGCTTTGGCTATGACCCCGTGTTCGTACCAACCGGACGCGAGCAGACCTTTGCCGAGATCGATCCGGCGCAGAAGCACGCCATCAGCCACCGCGCCGATGCCTTCGCGAAGCTGGTAGCGGAGCAATTCGGCTAGCGTGTGTCCCCGCGCAGGCGGGGACCTCAGCCCGCCCGTGATTTGCCCGATTGCCTGAGACCCCCGCCTTCGCGGGGGATCACGAAGGTGCTAGAGACCTTTCTATGGCCCGCGCACTCTACATTCACTGGCCCTTCTGCGCGAAGAAATGCCCCTATTGCGACTTCAACAGCCATGTCCGCGCCAGCGTTGATCATGCGCTGTGGGAGCGAGCGATGCTGGCCGACATGCGCTATGAGGCCGGGCTGGCGGGCGGTGAACCGCTGACATCGGTCTTCTTCGGCGGCGGTACGCCGTCGCTGATGCCCCCTGCCCTCGTGGCGTCATTGCTGAGCGAGGCCCAGGCCCTGTGGGGCTTCGCGCCCGATATCGAGATTACGCTGGAAGCCAATCCGTCCTCGGTCGAAGCGGCCAATTTTGCCGACCTCGCCGCAGCCGGGGTGAACCGCGTCTCGCTCGGCGTGCAGGCACTGGACGATGCAACCCTGCGGTTCCTCGGGCGGTTGCATGGTGCGGACGAAGCGCTGGCCGCACTCGATACCGCACAAGCGAACTTCGGCCGGGTCAGTTTCGACCTGATCTATGCCCGGCCCGGCCAGACCGAGGCGCAGTGGCGCGCCGAGCTGGCATGCGCGCTTGGCTTCGGCACGTCGCACCTCTCGCTCTACCAGCTGACCATCGAGCCCGGCACGCGCTTTGCCACCGATGTGCGGCAAGGCACTTTCACACCGCTCGATGACGACCCAGCGGCCGACATGTTCGCCGTGACGCAGGCGATGACAGCTGCTGCAGGCCTCCCAGCCTATGAGGTCAGCAATCATGCCCGACCCGGCGAGGAAAGCCGGCACAACCTAACCTACTGGCGTTACGAGGACTATTGCGGGATCGGCCCCGGTGCGCATGGCCGTCGGAGCGGGATTGCCACCACCCGCCATAAGAAGCCGGAGAACTGGCTGACTGCTATCGAGGATGCAGGGAGTGGTACGCAGGAAGAGCGCGCCCTCGCAGCGGCAGAGCAAGCCTCCGAAGCCCTGATGATGGGACTGCGCCTCACCGAGGGTGTCGATCTCGCGGTTATGGCGCGCCGGTTCGGGATTGCACCGGAAGGGTTGGTTGATGATGAGCGGGCCCAATTCTACGCACGCCTGGGCATGGTCGAACATGACGGCGACCGTCTGTCGGTTACACCCAAGGGCATGCCGCTGCTCGATGCGCTGCTGGGCGAGCTAGTTTCCTCCGAACTGGTGCTGGCGTGAGTGTGGCGGACATCCTCGCCCAGTGGCACACCCATCTGGCCGTCGAACGCCGCCGTTCCCCACATACCGTGAGGGCCTATCACAAGGCCGCCGAGCGTTTGCTGTTTGCGCGCGACCTTGCCGAATGGGGGGACGTGGCAGCGGTCGATTCCGGCATGCTGCGCCGTCATCTCGCCCAGCGCCGGGCGGAAGGATTGGCTAACAGCTCCGCCGCTCGTGAATTGTCGGCTCTCAAGGCCTTTATCGCCTATGCCCGCAGCGAAGCCGGGGAGGAAGAGGCCGGCGCGCCGCGCCTGCGCGGGCCGCGGATCAAGAAGGGCCTGCCCCGCCCCGTCACGCCGGACGAAGCGGTCAACCTCGCCGATTTGGTCGAAGCAAATGCGGCGGACGACTGGATCGGCAAGCGCGACCGCGCGGTGCTGTTGCTGCTCTATGGTGCCGGGATGCGGATTGCCGAGGCGCTGTCTCTCAAAGGGAGCGACCTGCCGCTCAATGAGCGCCTGCAAGTCACCGGCAAGGGTGGCAAGCAGCGAGTGGTCCCGATCCTGCCAATCATCAGTGCGGCAGCGGCAGACTATGCCGAGGCCTGCCCATGGCCGATCGAGCAGGACGGACCATTGTTCCTTGGGGCCAAGGGCGGGCCGCTCTCGCAGGGCATGATCCAGAAAGCGACGGCCCGGGCGCGCAAGGCGCTCGGCCTGCCCGAAACTGCCACTCCGCATGCGCTCCGCCACAGCTTCGCGACCCACCTGCTAGGGGCGGGTGCGGACCTCAGAAGCCTGCAGGAACTTCTCGGACACGCCAGCCTCGGCTCGACCCAGATCTACACCAAGGTGGATGCAGCGACGCTGCTGGAAACCTATCGCGGGGCGCATCCGCGCGAGAAGGGCTGACTACATCGCGGCGTGGCGCGCTTCGATCGCGTCCCAGATCAGTGCGGGTGTGTCCGTCCCGTTGAACCTGTCGATCACGACGATTCCCGTCGGCGAAGTGACATTGATCTCTGTAAGGTACTTGCCGCCGATCACGTCTATGCCGACGAAGACCAGCCCTCGCCGCTTGAGCTCAGGCCCCATGGCAGCACAGATTTCTTCTTCGCGCCCGGTCAGTGTCGTCGCTTCGGCATAGCCGCCCTGCGCCAGGTTGGAGCGGAACTCGCCCTCGCCCGGGAAACGGTTGATCGCGCCGCTGACCTCGCCGTCGACCAATACGATACGTTTGTCGCCCTCGGCCACCTCGGGGAGGAAGGGTTGGACCATGTGCGGTTCGGGCCAGGTCTGGTTGAAGACTTCGCTCAGGGCCGAGAGGTTGGTCCCTTCGGCGTCGACGCGGAAAATTGCCTTGCCGCCATTGCCATGCAGCGGCTTCACCACCACGGCACCATGTTTCTTCTGGAATTCGCGAATGTCGCTCAGCTCGCGCGCGACCAGCGTCGGCGGCATGAAGCGGGCGTAGTCCAGCACGAACATCTTCTCAGGCGCGTTGATCACTTCGCGTGGGTCATTGACGACCAGCGTCGTGCCCTTGAGCCGGTCGAGAAGCAATGCCGCCGAGATATACCCCAGGTGGAACGGCGGGTCCTGCCGCATCAGTACCACGTCGATGTCGGTAGCAAGGTCGATTTTGCGCCGCTCGCCCATGGTGAAGTGATCGCCTGCGACCCGCTGGACCGTCACCGGCGCCGCATGGGCGGTGATGCGGCCATCCTCATAAGCCAGCGAACCGACATCGTAGTGATAGACCGTGTGTCCGCGCGCCTGAGCGCTGAGCATCAGGGCAAAGCTCGAATCCCCGGCGATATTGATGCTTTCCATGGGGTCCATCTGGACCGCGACTTTCAGGGCCATTCTCGTTCCTCGTCGCCCCTGCGCAGGCAGGGGCCCAGATTGCTTCACAGTCGGCGCACCGATAGTCAGCAACGCCGCAATTCAGGAAGGCATACCGCCTGATCGGGATGGTGGATAGGCCCCTGCCTGCGCAGGGGCGACGGGTTTTGAACTACGGCTGCCAGGCATTGGCGATGTGGCGCGGGAAGCTGCCGGGTGCAAGCAGGATCACGTCGATCCGGATGTCTTCCCCCTCGCGGGCATAGTCGTGCGCTACAGCCTCGGCGGCGGCGGCAACCCGGCTCAGCCGACGTTCGTCAATGGCATGGTCCAGCTCCGCTTTGTCCTTGCGCCATTTGACTTCGACGAAGGCGACCAGCTTGCCGCGCCGCGCGACAAGGTCGATTTCACCCAGCGGTGTCCTGACGCGGTTTGCCAGGATCGACCAGCCTTTGGCACGCAGCCACAGGGCTGCGCGCTTCTCACCGTCGCGGCCACTGAGTTCCGCGAGTTGGCGCTTCATTCCTTCAGTTCCATGGCACGAGCATAGAGCTGCTTGCGGTCGAGGCCCGTGGCCTTGGCGACGTAGGCCGCGGCCTGCGAAATTTTCATAGTCTTAAGCGCTTCGCGCAAGAGGTCGTCCGGGTCGGCCTGGCAAGCTTCCTCTGGTGGAGGTCCGACCATCAGGACAATTTCGCCCTTTGGTGGATGGGCGTCGAAATGGGCCATCAGCCCTGCTCCCATCCCGCGGCGACATTCCTCGTGCAACTTGGTAATCTCGCGCGCGACAGCGATCTCGCGACCGGGCAACACCTCGTCAATTGCGGCAAGGCTTTTCATCAGTCGCGGTCCGGTTTCGTAGAAGATGAGTGAGGTGTCGACCGGTGAGAGTTCCTCCAGCAAGTCTCGTCGGGCCTTGTCCTTGACCGGCAAAAAACCAGCGAACAGGAAGCGGTCGCTAGGCAGTCCAGAAAGAGTCAGTCCGGCAATCGCAGCACAGGCACCGGGGACAGTCGTCATTGAACGACCTGCATCCCGCGCGGCCCGTGCCAGCCGATAGCCAGGATCGGATACCAGCGGAGTGCCGGCATCGCTTATCAGCGCAACGGCCTTGTCAGCGAGGCTGGAGACGATGGCATCGCGGGTCTTGGCATCGACATGATCGTCGTAGCGCCACAAGGGTTTGGTTATCCCCAGATGCTTGAGGAACTTGCCTGCAACACGGGTGTCTTCGCAAGCGACGGCATCGCACCGTGCAAGGGTCTCGATTGCCCGCAGTGTTACATCGCCAAGATTGCCAATAGGCGTGGCGACTATATAGAGGCCCGCAGGCAAGGGGTCGGTGGGGATCTCGGGCTGCACGATTGTTGGCATGGACAGAAGTTGAGGGAGTCGCAAGCATGACGGGGTTCAAACTGGCGCGTCGCGCGCTGGTCATCGCAGGTTCGGCGGCGTTGCTGGCCGCCTGCCAGGTTATCCCGAAAGGGCCAGCGACTTCTACCGGTCCGGTCGATACCGGTCCGGCACCCGAACCCAGCGCCACTGCCCTGCCCACCGACGAGACCCGCCACCGCGTCGCCCTGCTGGTTCCGATGAGCGGCGACAACGCCCGCGTCGGTCAGTCGATCGCCAATGCCACCACCATGGCGCTGCTTGATACCAACGCCAGCAATTTGCGGATCACGACGTATGACACGTCAACCGATCCGCGAGGTGCCGCGCGCAAGGCAATCGCCGATGGCAACAAGCTGATCCTCGGCCCGCTGCTGTCCGGCAATGTCGCTCAGGTGCTGGCTGAAGCTCGCCCTGCCCGTGTGCCGCTGATTTCGTTTTCCAATGACGAGAGCGTGGCCGCAACCGATTCCTTCGTGATGGGCCACTTGCCCAGCCAGTCGATCAGCCGGACCATTGCCTATGCCCGCAGCCGGGGTGCACAGAGCGTGGCTGCGATTGTACCCGACGGAGAGTATGGCCAGCGCGCCGAACTGTCGCTGACCCAGGCGCTGCGCGAGAATGCAATGTCGCTTGGCGGGATCGAACGGTACGCTCGTGGCAATACCTCGATCGTGAGCGCGAGCGAGCGGTTGAAGGCGCGCGGTGGGTTCGATGCCGTACTGATTGCCGATGGCGCCCGCCTTGTCATCCAGGCGGCCGGAGTGTTCAAGCCGGGCACAACCCAGTTGTTGGGCACGGAGTTGCTCAGCGGGGAATCCTCTGTAACGCAGGCCAGTGCTCTTCGTGGCACCTGGTTCTCGGCAGTGTCCGACGGCCGCTTCAAGCGTTTCTCCGAGAGCTACAATTCGCGCTTCGGCGGCCAGCCTTTCCGTATCGCAACGCTCGGGTACGACAGCGTGCTGTTGGCGCTGCGGGTCGCGCGGGACTGGAAAGTCGGTAGCAGTTTCCCGACCGGCGCGCTCTATGCAGATGACGGTTTCCTCGGCCTTGACGGAGCGTTCCGCTTCGGGCGCAACGGCGTTGTGCAACGGGCAATGGAAGTGCGCGAAGTGCGCGCCGGCGGCGTCGTGATCGTGGATGCCGCACCGACAAAATTCTGACAAGGCGCGCGGCCTGCGCAAAACCTTTGCCGGGTAGCTTGTAGCGCGGTGAAACCGGGGCCTATAGCCTTGGCCTATGCCTGACTCCGCGCCTGACGACCTGTTCGAAAACACCCCCGCTTCCAGCGGCGATTACGATAGCTCTTCCATCGAGGTTCTCGAAGGGCTCGAGCCTGTGCGTCGCCGGCCGGGCATGTATATCGGCGGGACCGATGATCGCGCCCTTCATCACCTTGTCGCCGAAGTGCTCGACAATGCGATGGACGAAGCGGTGGCTGGCCATGCCAGCCGGATCGAAATCCGGGTTGAGGAAGGCAACACCGTTTCCATTGCTGATAACGGTCGCGGGATCCCGGTCGATGAGCATCCAAAGTTTCCGGGCAAGTCGACGCTGGAAGTGATCCTCTCGACACTGCACTCGGGCGGCAAGTTCTCCGGCAAGGCATATGCTACATCGGGCGGCCTTCACGGGGTGGGCGTCAGCGTGGTCAACGCATTGTCCAGCCACACGCGGGTCGAAGTGGCGCGGGATCGCGAGCTCTATGCGCAGGAATTTTCCAAGGGGCAGACGCTCGGGCCGATCCAGAAGCTCGGTCCCACGCCCAACCGGCGCGGTACCACGGTCACCTTCACCCCCGACACCGAGATCTTCGGCGATCGCCAGTTCAAGCCTGCGCGGCTGTTCAAGCTGGCGCGGTCCAAGGCCTATCTCTTTGCGGGGGTCGAGATCCGCTGGAAATGCGCCGCCAGCCTCACCGGCGAGGATGTGCCCGAAGAGGCGGTGTTCAAGTTCCCCGGCGGGCTGGCCGATCACCTGCGCGAACAGGTGGGGGCCCGTGAATGCGTGACCGCCGATCACTTCACCGGGCGGCAGGACTTTCCTGACGAGCAGGGCCGCGTCGAATGGGCGATCGCCTGGCCCCTGTGGTCGGATGGATCGACCAGCTGGTATTGCAACACCGTCCCTACCCCCGATGGCGGGACGCATGAACAGGGCCTGCGCGCGGCGCTGACCAAGGGACTGCGCGCTTTCGGCGAGCTGACCGGCCAGAAGAAGGCCAAGGATATCTCGGCCGACGATGTGATGACCGGCGCCGAGATCATGCTCAGCGTCTTCATCCGCGATCCGCAGTTCCAGAGCCAGACCAAGGACCGGCTGACCTCGCCCGAGGCTACGCGACTGGTCGAGAACGCGGTGCGCGATCACTTCGACCATTTCCTGTCCGACAATATGGAGCGCGGCAAGGCGCTGCTCGGCAGTGTCATGGAGCGGATGGACGAGCGCTTGCGCCGCAAGGCCGAGCGCGAGGTCAAGCGCAAGACCGCCACCAACGCCAAGAAGCTGCGCCTGCCCGGCAAGCTGACCGATTGCAGCGGCGAAACCGACGCCGAGACCGAGCTGTTCATCGTCGAAGGCGATTCCGCCGGTGGCAGTGCGAAGCAGGCGCGCAACCGCAAGACTCAGGCGATCCTGCCAATCCGGGGCAAGATCCTCAACGTCGCCAGCGCCACCGCGGACAAGATCCGCGCCAATCAGGAAATCGCCGACCTTGGCCTCGCGCTGGGATGCGGCATGCGCAAGGACTGCGACCCGCAGAACCTGCGTTACGACCGCATCATCATCATGACCGACGCCGATGTCGACGGCGCGCATATCGCCACGCTGCTGATGACCTTCTTCTTCCAGGAGATGGCCGAGATCGTGCGCGGCGGGCACCTCTATCTCGCCCAGCCGCCGCTTTACCGCCTGACTGCCGGCAAGGAGAGCCGCTACGCCCGCGATGACGCGCACCGCGCCGAGCTGGAAGCCACGGTCTTCAAGGGCAAGAAGGTCGAGGTCGGCCGCTTCAAGGGCCTCGGCGAGATGAATCCGGCGCAGCTGCGCGAAACGACCATGGACCCCGACACCCGATCGCTGATCCGCATCACCCTGCCCGCCGAGCACGAGCAACGCTTTGCGGTAAAGGAGCTGGTCGACCGCCTGATGGGCCGCAATCCTGAACATCGCTTCAACTTCATCCAGAACCGGGCTGGAGAGGTCGACCGTGACCTCATTGATGCCTGATCCTCAGGAGAACGAAGAGGGCGACGTCGTGTTCGAGGATCGCCGCATCGCGAGGCCGGATACCGCTCTGCCGGACTGGTATGCGCCCGATGCGCAGTACCGGCCCATCCCAATCGCCTGGTTTGCCGGGGCCTTCCTGCTGCAGATGGTCGTGCTGTTCGTGATCTTCATCGCGCTGGCGAGCTTCAACGGCTTCTTCACGATCGCATTTTCGCTGATGGCTACGGTGCTAATCTGGATCTGGACGTGGGAACGGGGAATGTCGGGCGCTGGCACGGGATGGCGCTTGGCTACGGTGATTGTGCTAGTGTTGCAGCTGGGTCTGAGCGTGCTGGGCGCGCTGCCCCGGGTTTGAGGGACTAGAACGGCGTCCCTTCGACAGCCCGCGCGGCAAAGAGTTCGATCTGCGGCGGGGCTGAAGCAAACCCAGAAATCTCCCCCACGAAAGCCCGCGATTCAGGAACAGCGAAGTGCTGCTTCACTGCCGCTTCGTCAGCCCACTTCTCGAAGAAGTGGATACGCAATTCGTCTTCCGCATCCACGTAGCAATTGTGCGCCAGGCAACCAGGCTCGCCGCGCGACCGGGCCGAATGTTCGCAACCAAGGCGAATGGCATCTTCGCGCGATTCGGGTTTGAGCTGGACCGTGCCAGTGATGATGATCATGCCGCTTCCTCCGTGTGAATATGCAGTTTCCCCTCCAACGTCCGGTGGACCGGGCATTTGTCGGCAATTTCCATCAGCTTCACACGCGCCTGTTCGTCTAATTCGTCACCCCTGATGGTGATAGCCCGGTTCAGTGCCTGAACTTTGCTGGTAACCTCTTCCTCGGTGCAGTGGTCGCAATCCCTGGCGTGGTCGCGCTCATGGGTCACGTGGACGCTGACGCCTTCCAGGGGCAGGCCCTTGTATTCGGCATACATCTTCATCGTCATCGCCGTGCAGGTGCCGAGAGCTGCCCCTAGCAAGTCATAGGGCGTTGGGCCGGTGTCATCGCCGCCATAGCTGCGCGGTTCGTCTGCTACGAAGCGGTGGCTCACCGTGTGCACTTCAGTGCCGAACTTTCCGTGTCCGGTGCAGGCAATCACGCCTTCCTCCGGCATCGGCCAATCCTCCTTCATTGGCATGTAGCGCTGCGCCCAGCTGGCGATCACGCGTGCGGCGAAGTCGGCATCGGCGGGATCGGTCAGCAAATGATCGGCCCCAGCCAGGCTGATGAAGCTCTTGGGATGCTTGGCAGCGTCGAACAACTTGCCCGCATGCTCGATCCCCACGATCTGGTCGGTCGGTGCATGGCAGAACATCAGCGGGACGCGCAGTGCTTCTACCTGGCCAAGCAGGTCCACATCGCGTGTCGCGTCGAGGAATTGCTTGCTCAGCTTGAACGGCCTGCCGCCAATAGCGACTTCGCCTTCGCCTTCGCGCTCGATGGCGTCCAGGTCGCCTTTCAAATTGTGCAGCACATGCGTGACATCAGAGGGCGCGCCGATTGTCGCAACTGCGGCCACCTTGCCTTTGGGCATGCGGTGAGCAGCCGCAAGGACTGCCGCTCCGCCAAGGCTATGTCCGACCAGCAGGATGCCGTCCCCGAACCGCTCGCACAGGGCGCCGGCGCTCGCGATCAGATCGTTAATATCGCTGGCGAACCCCGCCCGTCCGAACTCTCCTTCGCTAGCGCCCAGCCCGGTAAAGTCGAACCGCAGCGTGGCAATGCCTTCGCGGGCCAGTGCGCGGGTCACTTCCACCGCCGCTTTCGACTGCTTGGTGCAGGTGAAGCAATGTGCAAACAGCGCCACGCCGCGTTGCAGGCCGGTTGGCATCTCCAGCGCCCCTGAAAGCTCGTAACCCGCCTCGGTGGCGATGGAGATTTTCTCGGTCGGCATCGATTGGTCCTTTCTCGAGGCGGAGTCCGCCCGTCCTAGCCGATCGGTTACGGCGAAGCGATGGCTTCGCAGTTTCGCCCTTGCCCCGCCCGCACGGCTTCCCTAACGCTCACGTAAAGCAAGTTGCATAGGGAAACTCATGGCCGATACTCCAAAGCGTTTCGAAGGAACCAGTGACTACATCGCGACCGATGACCTCAAGGTCGCTGTCGACGCCGCTGTGACATTGCGCCGCCCGCTGCTGGTGAAGGGTGAACCCGGTACCGGCAAGACCGTGCTGGCGCATGAAATCGCCAAGGCCATCGGAGCCCCGCTGATCGAGTGGAACATCAAGTCCACCACCAAGGCACAGCAGGGCCTGTATGAATATGACGCGGTCGCCCGCCTGCGCGATGGCCAGCTGGGTGACGAGCGCGTCCACGACATTTCGAACTACATCAAGAAGGGCAAGCTGTGGGAAGCCTTCACCAGCGAGCAGCTGCCAGTCCTGCTGATCGACGAGATCGACAAGGCCGATATCGAGTTCCCCAACGACTTGCTGCAGGAGCTCGATCGCAACGAGTTCGATGTCTATGAAACCCATGAGCGGATCTCGGCCAAGGACCGCCCTATCGTGGTCATCACTTCGAACAACGAGAAGGAACTGCCTGACGCATTCCTGCGCCGCTGTTTCTTCCATTACATAAAGTTCCCCGACCGCGAGACGATGGCGGACATCATCGACGTGCATTTCCCCGGTATCCAGAAGCAGCTGGTGAAGAAGGCGATGGATGTCTTCTACGAGATCCGCGAAGTGCCGGGGCTGAAGAAGAAGCCCTCCACCAGCGAGCTGCTCGACTGGCTCAGGCTGCTGCTCAATGAAGACATGCCGATGGACGTGCTGCAGGATGCCAATCCCAACAGCGCGATCCCGCCACTGCATGGCGCGCTGTTGAAGAACGAGCAGGATGTGATGCTGTTCGAGCGGCTTGCCTTCATGGCGCGCCGCCAGAGTTGAGCTAGCTCACCGGAAAGCAATCGATGCCGGACCGCTTGAGGTCCCGACAGGTTGAATGCGCACCGCTGGCGGTTGCGCGTAGCCGATAATATTGCCGTCCATTCACAACAGCCGGTACTATCGTCATTCGCATGCGTCCGAGCTCTGGCCGTCGTTGCAACAGTTTGCCCCAGTGCGCCGATGCTTCGGCTGACGACAATGCCGCAATCAGCTGGATGGTCTGATCACCACGCCTTTGCGGGATTGATCGGGCTGCCGGGCGCTTATCTGGCTTACCGGGTGATAGACGCCGGGGATCGATCGGCACCTTTGCATCGGTCGCCTGCGCCAGCAGCAGCGCTTCCTCGTCCGTCGCTAGCGGGTCATTGGTGATAATCACGCCAGTCGTCGTGAATCCGGTCAGATCGTAAAGGTCCTTCGCGAATGCTTGCGGCAGCCGGATGCAGCCATGCGACGCCGGATAGCCAGGCAGATGCCCAGCATGGATGGCGATCCCGCTCCATGTGAGCCTTTGCATGAAGGGCATCGGTGCGTTGTTATAGAGGTTTGATCGATGGAAGACCTTCTTCTGCAGGATGGCAAACACGCCAGACGGCGTCTCCTTGCCCTTGCGCCCGGTGGAAACCGGGCTGGATCCCCACAAGGCACCGTCTGCAAAAACATACATTTGCTGCGACGCCTTGCTGATGACGATGACCACGCCCGTGGACAGGAATGAACTGATTGTCGTCTTCTGCGCTTCTTCGACCGCAACGGGTGCAACTTGAGCGGTGGCAGTCGGAATAGCTTGCTCGACGGGATTACGCTCTTGCGCTTCAACATCCGGCACGCATGCTGAAATCAGCAGCAACGATGCTGCCAGTACCAACTGCGTCAGTGTTTGCCTGCGCAAAAGCGCGCCTCCGTTAGTTCAGTTAACTAACGGTTAGTTGGACAAGTCCAGCGGGGCAAGCATTGGCCAATAACTTTGGCCCTACCCGACCGGCGAGAATATGGGCCAGTGGCGCACTTGCCCGCCGTTTGCGGGCGAACTGGAACGGTATCTTGAACATCCGGGCAAGGTAAGCGGTGCCATCCCCGGGTCCGACCAGCGCTAGGAATAAGGGGCTGGACTGCCGTTTAGAACGCGTATGCGAGTTCGGAATCGCCCCAACGGCGGCCCTTGATAACGAGCGGGACATAGACGTTCCGCACGACATCGTAGCGTTTGCCGTCGCCTTCCTGGCGGTAGACCGCCATCAGGTAGGGATCGTTGCTCGCTTTGGCCTTCTTGTCGATTGGATAGAAAATCAGTCGACCGTTGCGGCAATATTTGGTGTCGTGCTCGAGATTGCCCGTGGGCTGGCGCGAGCGGTCGCTGACATGCGTCGGCAGGAAGCCCTTCATGTCTGCAGGCGAACACATCTTGATCGCTCCACCCTGGGCGACCATCGCATCGATTGCCGGGCGCCAATTGGCGTCGGCCCAGTCCGTAAGGCGGGTGCGATAGCGTGGCGGATTGCTGCCAGGGATCAGCTGGTAGTCCTGGTCGAACAGGTCTTCCATGCTCAAATCGCCCTTATCGATGGCCTCTTCAGCCAGCCGGGCAAGTCTCTCGGCGTGTTCCTGAGCCTTGGCCACCATATCACTGTCACGAGGCGACAGGCCTGCCTTGACTATGCTGTCGAACATCTCGCTGGCGGTCATCTCGAGATCTTCCATCCGTGCATGCGCACGATCGAGCTTGGCTTCGTTGGCAAGAGCAGCGGCATCGAAGCTCGTCAGCACATCCTGCACCTTGGCAACATGGCCACTAATGGTACCGGTGGCCCGGGCAATCTGGTCGTTCTGGCGGTCGACTTCCTCAACCAGCTCGGAAACCCCAGAGATCGTTTCCTCGATCTTGGCGACAGATTCCTTCGCTTCGGTTGAGGCGGCCGCACCACCTTCAATCTGGCCGATCACGGCGCGCGCTTCGCCTTCAAGCGTTTCGATGGTGCGCGAGATTTCTTCCGTCGCCTGGCGCGTCGACCCTGCGAGGCTCTTCACTTCATCTGCGACGACTGCGAAAGCACGACCGCTTTCGCCGGCCCGCATCGCTTCGATTGTCGCATTGAGTGCGAGGATATTGGTTGTCTCGGCGATTTCCTCGATACGCTGTGAGCTCTTCTTCACCTGGTCCATCGCCGAGGCAAAACCCGTAACATGCCGGGTCAGAGTTTCGACGAGGTCGAGGAGGTTCGTAATCTGAGAGAGCGATGAGCGGATCAAAGCATTCCCGTCACCAAGACGCGCAATGGCGCGTTCGGACAACAGGCGAGCCTCATCGCTTGCTTCGCTGACCCTGTTCTGGTCGGATTCGAGATCGCTGATTGTCCCATGCAGCGCGGCGTGTTCTTCGCGCAGCTTCTGGGAGGATTCGATGACTGCCTGGACCACGCCGGCCACGTCTGTGCAGCCAACTGTCACGTCGCCGCACTTGGCTGGGATCAGCTCCAAAGCCGATTGGTCAGATGCTATGATTTTGCTATGTTCCATGAGCGCCCCTGTTCGGTTACGGCATTCCTAGGGGCATGATGGTTACTTCCCCGTAAACGCTCGGTCGGAAAAGAGGTCTGATTTCGCATGTTCTTCAATTTCGTCGACGAATTGCGCGAGGCCGGGATCGGCGCGAGCTTCAAGGAACACCTGACACTGCTCGAGGCGCTGGATCGCGATGTCATCGAGCAGACGCCTGAGGCGTTCTATTATCTCAGCCGCGCAACCTTCGTGAAAGATGAAGGCATGCTGGATCGGTTCGATCAGGTCTTTAACAAGGTTTTCAAAGGGTTATTGACTGATTATGGGCAGAATCCGGTGGAGATTCCGGAAGACTGGCTGAAAGCGGTTGCCGAAAAATTCCTCACGCCGGAAGAAATGGCGGAGATCGAGAAGCTCGGCGACTGGGACGAGCTGATGGAAACGCTCAAGAAACGCCTCGCCGAGCAGGAGGAGCGCCACCAGGGCGGCAACAAGTGGATTGGGACCGGCGGCACCTCGCCGTTCGGCAATTCGGGATACAACCCCGAAGGCGTCCGCATCGGCGGCGAGAGCAAGCACAAGCGTGCGGTCAAGGTTTGGGAAAAGCGCGAATTCAAGAACCTCGACAACACCAAGGAACTCGGCACTCGCAACATCAAGATGGCACTGCGCCGCTTGCGCCGGTTTGCCCGCGAAGGGGCGCAGGACCAGTTGGATCTTGATGCAACCATCGAAGGGACCGCAAAGCAAGGCTGGCTCGATATCCATATGCGAGCAGAGCGCCGTAATGCTGTGAAATTGCTGCTTTTCCTCGATGTCGGCGGATCGATGGATCCTTTCATCAAGCTATGCGAAGAGCTGTTCAGCGCCGCCACGACCGAGTTCAAGAACCTCGAATTCTTCTACTTCCATAACTGCCTCTACGAAGGCGTGTGGAAGGACAACAAGCGTCGCTGGCAGGAACGCACCAAGACCTGGGACGTGCTCCACAAGTACGGGCACGATTACAAGATCATCTTCGTCGGTGACGCCGCAATGAGCCCCTATGAGATCACCCATCCCGGCGGCAGCGTCGAACACATGAACGAGGAAGCCGGAGCGACGTGGATGCAGCGGGTGACAAACACCTATCCGGCAACCGTTTGGCTCAATCCGGTGCCGGAGAAGCAATGGGGCTACTCACAGTCGACCAAGATCCTGAAGCAGCTGGTCAACGACCGGATGTACCCGCTGACACTCGACGGGCTTGATGATGCGATGCGAGAACTGAGCCGTAAGCACGGGGCGTGACCGCACAACAGATCCGGCACTCTCGCTTCGCTGTAATTCGCGAGCGACTAGAAGCCTTCGACCCTGGGTTGGGTTGGCGACTTTATCTCTACGAATTCCTGCTGTTCGGGTTCAAGCAGGCGTGGGCGTGCCTGTTCGGTGGGTTGCTGTTGTTCCTGCTGCTCGCAACGCATCTTTTCTATCCCGATGACGTGCCGCTACACCGCTATGACTTCCTGACTCTCGCCGCCATTACGATCCAGGCCGGAATGCTGCTGTTCCGGCTCGAAACCTGGGACGAGGCGAAGGTCATCCTGCTGTTCCACATCGTCGGCACCGTGATGGAGCTGTTCAAGACCGCTGCGGGATCATGGACGTATCCGGAAGCGAGCTACCTCCATATCGGCGCGGTGCCGCTGTTCTCGGGCTTCATGTATGCCTCGGTCGGCAGCTACATCGCGCGCGTCTGGCGGATCTTCGACTTCCGCTTCAGTCACTACCCCAAACCATGGGCGACCTGGTTGCTGGCGGCGGCGATCTACGTCAATTTCTTCGCCCATCACTGGACCGTCGATATCCGCCTTGGCCTGTTTGCGGTGACCGCGCTGCTCTTCTGGCGAACCAGTATCCACTTTCGCAACTGGCGGGAGCATCGCTGGATGCCGCTGTTGCTAGGGTTCGGGCTCGTCGCCCTGTTCATCTGGTTTGCTGAGAACATCGCCACTTTCGCCAACGCGTGGAATTATCCCGGGCAGGAGGATGGCTGGGAGATGGTTTCCATCACCAAGCTCGGTGCGTGGTACCTATTGATGCTTATCAGTTTTGTGCTGGTGTCGCTGGTGCAGCCGGTTCGAAAGCCCGATCAGTAAAGCAGCAGGTTGCGTACCTGCGCGATCCACGCCGCCTCGTCATGCGCGGCAAGCTGGTCGAGGTCGTGCGGTGTTGCCGCTGGATTGTCGACCCATTCGCGCAAGGCCGGGCCGCCATTGATTACATCGATCGCCAGCACGTCGTTGGTGTACTCGTACTTGAAGTCAGTGCCGCGCCAGATCGGGTAGTCGGGATAGAGATTACGGATCGCCTTGAAAGCCAGGGCCTGCAAGCGCCACGGCCGGAAGGCGTCGTGATTGTAGTGCTGCCCTTCGGCATGGATCATCAGCGCATTGCACAGCTTGCCCTGGTGTTTGTGGAAGGTCGGTTCGAACCAGCAGTCGCGCAAGGCGCAGCCCGCCAGCCATTCGGGCGCCATTCTTGCCATTTCGACCAGCGCAGCCTTGGCATCGACATCGGGCGCTCCGAACAGCACTTCGAGCGGGCGCGTGGTACCCCTGCCCTCACTCAGCGTTGCGCCTTCGATCATCACGGTGCCGGCATAGGCCCGCGCCATGTTGAGATTGGCGGCATTGGGTGACGGATTGATCCAGATGCGGGCCTCCGGCCAGCCATAACCTGAGCCGGATTCGGGCAGCCAGTAATGCATGTCGATCACGCGGTAATCGACGTCGAGTCCGAAGTGGCGGATGAACCAGTGCCCCATCTCGCCCATGGTCAGGCCGTGCCGCATCGGCATCGGAGCCGCCCCGACAAAGCTCTCGTTGCCCGGCACCAGCAGCGTGCCCTCGACCGGCCGCCCGGCGGGATTGGGCCGGTCGAGCACCCACACGCTCTTGCCGTGCTTCGCTGCTTCTTCAAGGAGATAGAGCAAAGTTGTGACAAAGGTATAGATGCGGCAGCCGAGGTCCTGCAGGTCGAACAGGAACACGTCCGCGCTCGACATCATCTGGCCGGTGGGTCGGCGGACCTCGCCATAGAGGCTGAAGACCGGGATGCCGTAGTGCGGATCGATCTCGTCCGCGGTCTCGACCATATTGTCCTGCTTGTCGCCCTTGAGCCCGTGCTGCGGGCCGAACGCGCTGGTGACGTTGATCCCAGCGGCGATCAGCGCGTCGAGGCTGTGCGTGAGGTTCTCCGTCACTGAGGCCGGATGGGCGACGAGGGCAACGCGCTTGCCCTCGAGCGGTTTGCGCAGCTCAGGCTCGCTGAGCAGCCGGTCGATGCCGAACTTCATGCGCTGGCCTCGAGGGTGATGGCGCGGCAGGTCTCGCTGTGGAACTCGGGCTTGCCGGGGGCGAAGGCGAGTGCCCAGAACTGGATATTGCCCTCCCGGTCCTCAACGATGGCGTTGAGCGCGATGTCGGCCGGCAGCGGCAGTTCGCTGGCGATGGTCGTCTCCAGCTCCAGGGCGTCGTCGCTGACGGCGCAGGCGATCGATATGGCCGAAACCGGCGCATCGCGGCTGTTGAGGCGGAAATCATCGAAATCGTAGCAGGCCCAGCGCGACGAGGGGCTAAGGTTGAATTCGCGATAATAGCTGCCGCCATGCGGCTGCCAGAAGATCTCGAAACAGGTGGTCTTCCAGAGGTTGTCCATCCGCTCGCCCGTGGCAGGTTCGGGGACCTTGATTGCGGTAACGTCGCCTTCGAGGCGGAAACGGGCGCGGCATCCATCGGCAGTCGCTTCGACGGAGGCAGCCAGGCGGGTGATCGGGCCGGGTGCGCATTCGGGGTGGAGAACAAGCTCTTGCATGGGGAATGCTATTACTGAGGTGCGCATCGCTCGCAAGCCACTTGGAGCCGCTGCCCCCCGCTGCTAGAGGCCGCGCGCTATGAGCCAATACGAATCCGATCTCCTGCGCCTGCTCGAAGAGCGCGGTCATTTGCACCAGGTCACCGATGCGGGCGCGCTCGACGCGCTGGCGACGAAGGAGATCGTGACCGGATACGTCGGCTTCGACCCCACCGCGCCGTCGCTGCATATCGGCAACCTCGCTTCGATCATGCTGCTCAAGCGGCTGCAACAGGCCGGGCACAGGCCCATCGTGATCATGGGCGGCGGTACCGCCAAGGTCGGTGATCCAAGTGGTCGCGACGAGACCCGCACCATGCTGACCGATGAAAAGCTCGCCAGCAATATCGCGGGGATCAAGGGTAGCTTCGAGCGGATTCTGCGCTTCGATGACAGTGAAACCGGCGCGCTGCTGATCAACAATGACGATTGGCTGAGCGAACTGGGCTATATCGAGATGCTGCGCGATGTCGGCCCGCATTTCACCATCAACCGCATGCTGACCTTCGATTCGGTCAAGCTGCGGCTCGATCGCGAGCAGCCGCTGACCTTCCTCGAATTCAACTACATGATCATGCAGGCCTATGATTTCCTCGTGCTCAACCGCGAGCACGGATGCAGGCTGCAGCTCGGCGGCAGTGACCAGTGGGGTAATATCGTCAACGGGATCGAGCTGACCCGGCGGATCGATGGCAAGGAGGTCTACGGCGTGACCGCACCGCTGATCACCCGTGCAGACGGGGCCAAGATGGGCAAGTCGGTCGATGGCGCAATCTGGCTCAATGAAGAGCAGCTGCCAGCCTATGACTTCTGGCAATACTGGCGCAATACTGATGACCGCGATGTCGGCAAGTTCCTGCGCCTGTTCACGGACCTGCCGCTGGACGAGATCGCCCGGCTCGAAGCGCTCCAGGGTGCGGAGATCAATGATGCCAAGGTGGTTCTCGCCAATGAAGTGACCGCCATGGTGCGCGGCGAAGATGCGGCCCGCTCGGCTGAAACGACCGCGAAGCAAACCTTTGCCGGCGGCGGTGCGGGTGAAGACCTCCCCACCCTCTCGCTTGGCGCAGACGGAATGGCCTTGCCGGCGGCCCTCACGGCCATCGGCTTCACCGCTTCCAACGGCGAAGCCAAGCGCAAGATTGCGGAAGGTGCCGTTAAGCTCGATGGTCAACCAATCACCGATCCCGCGCTGGTAGTGACCGTCTCCGAAGGCAGCGAAGTAAAGCTGAGCCTCGGCAAGAAACGGCACGGGATTCTCGTGCACTAGGTATTTAGCTTATCTTCCAAACCCACAGAATTGCGTGGTTTTGTGCCATTTCGGGACGCTGGGCCTTAACCGAATATCAGCGAATTTACATCATAACACATGCTTGCACCACGAACATGGAGGGTCGTGCAATCATGCCTACCGGAGCCCAGCTCACTGTGACCGACCAGCGCCGCGCGACGCGCCATCCGGTCGACTTCCCGGTTATTGCCGAGCACCATGTGCACGGTGACATGAACATGCATATCTCCAATCTGTCGGCCCATGGCTTCATGATCGACGATGCGCACGACCTTTCGCGAGGCGATCGCGTCATTGTTCGCTTGCCCGTCATCGGTCGCATCGAGGCATACTGCATCTGGGTGCGCGAAAACCGCGCCGGTTTCCAGTTCGAACGGATCATCCGCCTCGACGACTTCATGTCGATCATCGATGAGCTGCAGCCCAATCCGCGCCTGCGCCGCCCGCGTTAAGCGGAGCGGTACTCACCCTCATCCAACTCCGACTAGGCGCCAAGGCGCCATGTCTGCGTATCCTTCTCCCAATGGGAGAAGGAAAGCGAAGGTTGCGAGCTTGCTCGCTACCGCAGCTTGGATGAGGGTCCCCAACACCTAATCTTTCTTCCCAACGCCCACCTCACCTGCCACAGCCGCATGGTGAGCCACACGCCAGACCAGCCTTCGCACCCGTTCAGGGTTGCCAATTTCCGCGCCTACTGGTTTTCCCGGCTTACCATGACGCTGGGCCAGTACGCCATGATGCTGGTGATTGGCTGGCAGACGTATGACCTCGCCCGCACCGGCGGCATGAGCATTGAAGGGGCTGCGGGCCAGCTGGCGCTGATCGGCCTGCTCCAGTTTGTGCCATTATTCCTGCTGACGCCGTTTTCCGGGCTGGCTGCGGACCGGCTCGACCGGCGCAAGCTGGCGCAGGCGACCATCATGCTGCAGTTCGCATCGGGAGCCGTTCTCGCATGGCTGACATGGACCAATGCCATCTCGCTGCCATGGCTGTTCGGGATTGCCGTGGTGCTGGGTGTCGTTCGTGCTTTCAACGGCCCTGCCCTGTCAGCCCTGTCACCCAACCTCGTCCCAAAGGCGATCCTGCCAACGGCCATCGCGTTGAGCTCGATTTCGTGGCAGGTGGGTATGATCGTCGGGCCGGGCCTTGGTGGTTATCTCCATGCGATTGAGCCCTCCCTGCCCTATACTGTGGCTACCGGGCTGTTCGTCATCGCTTTCCTCGCGCTTGGAACGATCGGCAATGTGCCGCAGCCCAACATTGTCGGCGCCGCGCATCCGATCCGGCAGATGGTCGACGGGCTGCACTATGTCGTGAAGAACAAGATGGTGCTGGGTTCGATCACGCTCGACCTGTTCGCCGTGTTCCTCGCCGGGGCTACCGCGCTGTTCCCGGTCTACGCCCGCGACATCCTGATGGTGGGCGAGGAAGGCCTGGCCCAGCTCGCCATGGCCCCTGCCATCGGCGCAGTGTTGACGGGGCTGTTCTTCTCCTACCGTCCGCTCGCCAACAATGTCGGCCCGGCCATGCTGTTGGCAGTGGCGGTGTTCGGCGTTGCCACCATCACTTTCGGTCTTTCGACCTCGATGCCGCTCAGCCTCGCGGCGCTGTTCGTGGTTGGCGCGGCGGACATGTTCAGTGTCTACATCCGCCAGTCGCTGGTCCAGTTGCACACGCCCGATGACAAGCGCGGCCGCGTGTCTTCGGTCAGCCACTTGACCATCAGCGCTTCCAACGAAGGCGGTGACTTCTTTTCGGGCAGCCTCGCCTACCTGCTCGGGCCGGTGACAGCGGTTGTCGCGGGCGGCGTGGGCGCTATTGTCACCGTGGCGCTGTGGAGTCGCCTGTTCCCGGTCCTCAGGACCACCAAGACCTTCGATCCGCCGCCGGAATTGGCTAAGGACGACCTTTAAGCCTTCAACCCCCGGGAGAGAGACCATGAAAGCCGACAATATTCTCGCTACCATCGGCGGCACCCCGCACATCCGCCTCAGCAAGCTGTTCCCGGATCACGAGGTATGGGTGAAATCGGAGCGCTCCAATCCCGGCGGCTCGATCAAGGACCGGATCGGGCTCGCCATGGTCGAGGATGCCGAGGCTTCGGGCGCGCTCAAGCCGGGCGGTACCATCATCGAGCCGACCAGCGGCAACACCGGCATCGGCCTCGCCATGGTCGCCGCGGTCAAGGGTTACAAGTTGATCCTGGTCATGCCCGAAAGCATGAGCCTCGAGCGGCGGCGGTTGATGCTGGCCTATGGCGCGAGCTTCGACCTGACCGACAAAGCCAAGGGGATGAAGGGCGCGATCGAACGCGCGACCGAGCTGGTCGAGCTGACCGAGAACGCCTGGATGCCGAGCCAGTTCGATAACGAAAGCAACTGGAAGGTCCACGTCCGCACCACCGCGCAGGAAATCCTCGCCGACTTCAAGGACACGCCGATCGATGTGCTGATCACGGGCGTCGGTACCGGGGGACACCTGACCGGTTGCGCCGAGGAGCTCAAGCGCCACTGGAGCGGGATTAAGGCCTATGGCGTCGAGCCCGAGCTTTCCCCCGTCATCAACGGCGGCCAGCCCGGCCCGCACCCGATCCAGGGTATTGGCGCGGGCTTCATCCCGGCGAACCTGCACACTCAGGCGATCGACGGGGCGATCCCCGTGGATGCCGACGCCGCCAAGGAAATGGCCCGCCGCTGCGCCGCCGAAGAAGGGATGCTGGTCGGGATTTCTTCAGGCGCAACCTTGGCGGCGATTGCCAAGAAGCTGCCGGAGCTGCCCGCCGGCTCGCGGGTGCTGGGCTTCAACTACGATACCGGTGAACGGTATCTGAGCGTGCCGGACTTCCTGCCGGAGGAGTGAGGCATTACTCGCTCAGTCACGCTTCGCAGGATCTTTCTTAGCCTTGCAGCGATTGCTGTGTTGGCGTTCTGGACCGTGCCATCGATTCTACCGCGTGAGCAACTTCCCTCAGATGTGGTTCGAGTCGAACCGTCGGGACGGCTACCCTCCGGTCAGAATGTTACGTTTGAGCGTGGCCAATGGGTTGGCTGTAGCGAAACTGGCGTGACGTTTCCGACTGGTCATCCTGTCAATTGGGGGTCGATGTCCGCCTGCAACGAGCAAGTGCATGTCACTGTGCGGTATGAAGCACCTGACCTGGTGGGTGAGCACTCGCTTTCGATGTTCTTGCAGACACCCACGTGCTTTCCCGGCAATTCCTTCGATGATCCGAGAGAGCGCTACGTGCAGTTTGGTCCAGCGTTCTTCGATCAGTCGAATTCAGAGCAAGTCAAGCATTTCCGCCGAACTGTAGCGATCAAGCTCGAAGAGGTTTATCCGCAATGCGGCGGACCCATCTCCGGCGAAACGCTGTTGACGCCGGAACTATCATGCGCATTCGAGGAGATGGCGGCCCGCTATTGGCGAAACGCACCGTATCCGGAGTCGAATCCGGACGAGCGATCATTCTGCCGCGAATGGAAGGAAAGCCTGCAACCGTGATGGGGCTGCTACACTCAGCATTTTCCTACATCGAGCCGTCCTGCTACCTTCGCATCGGCTCTTTGAAACGTCGATCCAGCACCAAAACGCGGGATGCCCCATAAACAAGGCACCCCGCGCATGTACTTCAATAACGAAACCCCAGCGTGACGCTGCGACTCGGGATCAGGCTGCCGTCTGGAACGCCTCTTCGCCCAGCGCCATCATGCTGTCGGCACCGGCTTCGAGCTTGCGGCGCAGCGCGCCGGCTTCGGGGATGAAGCGATCCATGTAGTAGCGCGCCGTGGCGAGCTTGGCTTCGTAGAAGGCCTTGTCTTCGGGCTCACCGGCCAGCTTCTCCAGCGACACCTTGGCCATCCGCAGCCACATCAGGCCGAGCGTCACGATCCCCATGATGTGCATGTAGTTATGCGCGCCGGCCCCGAGGTTGTTGGGATTGGTCATGGCATTCTGCATGAACCACATCGTAGCCGCCTGCTGTTCGTTCAGCGCCTTGCCCAGCGCCTCTGCCAGCGGAGCGAGCGTTGCGTCGCTCTTGGCCGCTTCGATCTCTTCGCCGACCAGCTTGAAGAAGGCCTGCACCGCAGCGCCGCCATTCTGTGCGAGCTTGCGACCGCACAGGTCCATTGCCTGAACGCCGTTGGTGCCTTCGTAGATCATGGCGATGCGGGCATCGCGCACGAACTGGCTCATGCCCCATTCCTCGATATAGCCGTGGCCGCCAAAGACCTGCTGCATGTTGGTGGCGACTTCATAGCCCTTGTCGGTGCCATAGCCCTTGATGACCGGGGTCAGCAGGCCGATCAGCGCATCGGCGTCGGCGCGTTCTTCCTCGGTCGGCGCCTTGTGCGCGAGATCGACCAGCAAAGCGCCCCACAGGCACAGCGCGCGCTGCCCCTCGGTAAAGGCCTTGGCGTCCATCAGCATGCGGCGCACGTCGGGGTGGACGAAGATCGGATCGGCCTTGGCTTCGGGATCGGCGGGACCGGTCAACGCGCGGCCCTGACGCCGGTCGAGCGCATAGGCGACGGCATTCTGGTAAGCGACTTCGGCCTGGCCGAGACCCTGGATGCCGACGCCGAGGCGCGCCGCGTTCATCATGATGAACATGGCGGCGAGACCCTTGTTTTCCTCGCCGACCATCCAGCCTTTCGCCCCGTCATAGTTCATGACGCAGGTGGCGTTGCCGTGGATGCCCATCTTGTGCTCGATCGAGCCGCAGCTGACCGCGTTGCGCTCGCCCAGCGAAGCGTCGTCATTGACCAGCACCTTGGGCACCACGAACAGCGAGATCCCCTTCGAGCTATCGGGCGCGTCCGGGGTCTTGGCGAGGACGAGGTGGATGATGTTCTCGGTCAGGTCATGCTCGCCGGCCGAAATGAAGATCTTGGTGCCGGTGATGGCATAGGAGCCGTCCGCCTGCGGTTCGGCCTTGGTCCGGATCATGCCGAGGTCGGTGCCGCAATGCGGCTCCGTCAGGTTCATGGTGCCGAGCCATTCGCCCGAAACCATTTTCGGCAGGTAGGTCGCCTGCTGCTTGGGCGAACCCTTGGCGATCAGGGCGGAGACGGCCCCGGTGGTCAGGCCCGGATACATACCGAAGGCTTGGTTGGACGTTGCCACGAATTCCTCGATCACGAAGCCCATGACATGCGGCATGCCTTGCCCGCCGAATTCCTCCGGCTGCGAAATCGTGCCCCAGCCGCTTTCGCGATATTGGTCGAAGGCTTCCTTGAAACCTTTCGGCGTGGTGACAGAGCCGTCTTCATGCCGTGTGCAGCCCTCCTGGTCGCCGCTCTGGTTGAGCGGGGCCAGCACCTCGGCGCAGAACTTGCCGGCTTCGTTAATGACCGTGTCGATCATGTCCGGCGTAGCGTTCTCAAAGCCGGGCAAGTTACCGAAGCTGGCGAGGTCGAGCAGTTCGTTGACCACGAAGCGGGTGTCGCGGGTCGGCGCGGTGTAGATCGGCATTTTGGTTCCTTGGCGAAAGGGGTTTCAGGGGACTGGTCAGCCCAGGTCGAGTTTCTCGATCTGAGCGACGAATTCAGTGAGTTCCTTGATGGAGGAATCGATATCGGCGCGCTGGCGCTTGAGCTTGGCGATGTGGGTCTTGCACTTCTCGATCGTCACCCGGCGCTGCTCCACCCGACCATCGCCGAGGTCGTAGAGGTCGATCATTTCCTTGATCTCCCCCAGGCTGAAGCCGACGTTCTTGGCCCGCATGATCCACGCCAGTCTTGCCCGGTCACGCTTGGAATAAACCCGCGCCAGCCCGACGCGCGACGGGTTTATCAACCCTTCGTCTTCGTAGAAGCGGAGCGCACGGGCGGTGCATTCGAACTCGGTCGTCAGATCGGAAATGCTGTATTGCTCGCGCTCGAGCTTGTCCGGGCGATCGAGATGAGCGCCACCATGGGTGCTTGATCGGTTTCGCGAGTCTGTTGCAGCGACGTTTGCCATGTCGCTTTTGCTATCTAACCTTTACGTAAAGGTCAAGACTTGACGGGGGCGAGAGTACTATCACCGAGGACGCGATAAAAGCAGGACGATGCCCCTGTATGACAGGTTGGTCCGCCGGGCAGGGCTTTCAGGACCAGCGCGTCCTGATCGCAATCTACGAGAATGTCTGTGACTCGCAGTGTGTTGCCCGATGTTTCGCCTTTCTGCCAAAGAGCCTGACGAGACCGAGAGTAGAAGTGCGCTACCTTGGTTTCACGAGTGGCCGCCAGTGCTTCCGCATTCATGAAGGCAACCATCAGTACGGCGTTGGTCTCAGCGTGCTGCACCACCGCTGTCAGAAGACCTGACACTGGGTCGAATTTCGGCATGAAGACCGTACCACTCTCGCGAAGCAGCGCATTATCGCTATTACTCACCTTGTCGGTCTCCTCTGGGCAATTGGATCAATGCGACAGTTTTGTTGCAGGAACACCACAGAGCGGTGCCAAAATAGGACGAGCCGCGCAATCCCACTTTCCTGTCGGGCAGATGAATGGAACACCTTCCGTTACGGCATGAATGTGTCGTCCACCGGAATTCCGGCCTGTAAGAAGCCAGGTTCAGGGGGTAAGCCGAAGGCACCGCATCATGGGGGTGATGCCGCTTTCGGAACAGACGATGAGGGACAGGACCCTCGCGCGGCCATCGGGGGACGGCCGCCGGGTTCTACAGTTTTCGTCACGTGGCGCCCGAGGTCCTAGCGGCCTCGGGCGTTTCGTTTTCCTGCGAGAAACCGGTCCCGCCAGGTTCCCCAGCCAGCACTCTTGCAAAGCACGCGATCCGCACCGATCCTGCCCCAGCCTTGAGCAAGGCGTTGACGCAGGCATCGCTGGTCGCGCCGCTGGTGAGTACGTCGTCCACGAGGACCACGGACGCACCTTCCAGCTTCGACTTTGCAGGCTCGGGAACAACGATTGCACCTGTCAGCGCTTTCTCCCGTGCCTTGCGTCCGAGTCCGCCCAGCGATGGCGTGGAAATCCGTCGATGCATCAACCCGACCGCCAGTTCTGCCGAGGTCAAGGCAGATATTTCCCGCGCCAGCAGTGCTGCCTGGTTGAAGCCGCGGCGCCACAATCGCCAGCGATGCAATGGAACCGGGATCAAAAGCGCGCCCTCTTCCAGGCGGCCCAGGCGGGACGTCATGAGACGCGCCATCAACTTCGCAAGGGCAATCCTGCGGCCATGCTTGTACATGAGGACCAGCTTGCGCGAGGCGTCGTTGTAAAGCGTGGCGGCTGCAATGCCTGCATGGCGGGGCGGAACGGCAAGGCATGGTGCACACATGGTGCCCGCTCCAGCTGTTCTCGGATCGAGCGGTCGCTGGCAAGTTGCGCATTGTGGCTCGGCGGGGATGACAAGGCCGCTCCAGCACCCGACACACAGGCCACTTTGCTGCTCGATTGCGTCGCCGCACAAGGGACAACGAGGCGGATAGACGAAGTCCACCACAGGCCTCAGCGAATTCATCAGAAGTTGCGCGGAGCTCATGCGTGAATACCCGCATCGCTTGCCATTGCGCCTTGGGCACGGCAGGGCGCAGCCATGGAAGAGCGCTCGATTCCGCAAATTTTCTCGCGTCGGCAAAGTGCCGCCAAATTCGCTCGAGCACGGTCGCGCCAACGTCGTGATGACGCAGCCGATTTCCTGACGCGCACTATCGCCAGTGATATTGTCGAGCGTCTGGAATTCATGCGGGCCGAACCCGCGCATTCGCTCATCATTGGCGATACGACCAACACCATAGCGCCATGGTTAAGCCAACGCGGAGGTGTAGGAAAGGCAGGATTGCTTGGCGAGTTCGAAGAGGAGCAACCCGGGCCGAGCGCGATGTTCGACCTCATCATCCATTTGCTCGGCCTGGGCCACGTCAACGACCTGCCCGGTGCGCTGATCCATGCGCGGAATGCGCTGAAGGATGACGGTCTTTTTATCGCCGCCTTCCCCGGTGCCGGGAGCCAGCCGGTACTGCGCCAGCTGGCGCTGGCGGCGGATGGCGAGCGACCGGCGGCGCGGATGCATCCGCTGGTGGACAACCAGGCAGCGTCAGGCCTTCTGCAGCGTGCCGGGTTCAAGCGACAGGTGGTCGACAGCTACCCGATCCGGGTGCGCTTTCTCTCGTTCCAGCGTATGCTCTCCGACCTGCGTGACCATGGTTTGACGCGTTCCCTCGCTTCGCCCGCCTCGCCGATCACTCGGGAAGGTCTCAATCGCGCCGAAGCGGCGTTCGATGCCTTGCGCGACGATGACGGAAAGGTCACCGAAGTGTTTGAAATCCTGACACTTACTGGCTGGCGCTAGCCCGCCTTGAGCGATGCCTGTGCTGCCGCCAGCCGCGCGATCGGCACGCGGTAGGGTGAGGCGCTGACGTAGTCGAGCCCAACCTCTTCGCAGAATGCGATGCTGGCCGGATCGCCGCCATGCTCGCCGCAAATTCCGAGCTTGATATTGGGCCTCGTCGCCCTGCCCCGCTCGGCACCCATCTGCACAAGCTGCCCGACGCCATCGACATCGAGGCTGACGAAGGGGTCACGGGCGTAGATGCCCTTTTCAACATATGGGGTGAGGAAGCGCCCGGCATCGTCGCGGCTGACGCCCAGCGTGGTCTGGGTGAGATCGTTGGTACCGAACGAGAAGAACCGCGCTTCCTCGGCGATCTCGCCTGCCATCAGCGCAGCGCGCGGCAGCTCGATCATGGTGCCGACGAGGTAATCGACCTGTTGGCCGGTTTCCGCGAAGACTTCCTTTGCCACCCGGTTGACGAGCGCGCGCAGGATCTCGAGCTCGCGCTTGGTCCCGACCAGCGGGATCATGATCTCGGGAACGGGAGCCTCGCCCGATTCCGTGGCGACTTCGCAAGCCGCCTGGAAGATCGCCCGCGCCTGCATTTCGTAGATCTCGGGGTAAGTGATCCCGAGCCGGCAGCCGCGGTGGCCGAGCATGGGGTTGAATTCATGCAGCTCGTCCGCGCGCCGCCTGAGATGCTCGACTGTATGCCCCGTCGCCGCCGCCAGCTCCTCGAACTCGGCATCGCCATGCGGCAGGAATTCGTGCAGCGGCGGGTCGAGCAGGCGGATCGTGCACGGCAGGCCCGTCATCACTTCGAAGATCGCCTTGAAGTCAGATTGCTGTTCAGGGAGCAACTTGGCCAGCGCCGTGCGCCGCCCGGCCTCATTCTCGGCCAGGATCATCTGCCGAACGGCGCTGATCCGTTCGGCATCGAAGAACATGTGTTCGGTGCGGCACAGGCCAATCCCCTCAGCCCCGAACTGGCGCGCCATTTTGCAATCCGCAGGGGTTTCGGCATTGGTGCGCACACCCATGCGGCGGTGCTTGTCCGCCCATTCCATCAGCGTGCCGAAGTCCCCGGCCAGCTCTGGCTCAATGGTGGCGACTTCGCCTGCCATGACCTGGCCATTAGCGCCATCGATGGTGATGACATCGCCTTCCTTGAGATCGCGATTGCCAATCTTGAGCGTGCGCCCTTCCCGCGCGATCATCACTGCCGAGGCACCGGAAACACAGGGCCGGCCCATCCCGCGCGCCACAACGGCAGCGTGGCTGGTCATCCCGCCGCGGGCGGTGAGGATGCCGGTGGCGGCGTGCATGCCGTGAATATCCTCAGGGCTGGTCTCGACCCTGACAAGGATCACCTTCTCGCCCCGCCCCGCCCATTGCTCGGCGGTATCGGCATCGAGCACGATCTTGCCGGAGGCCGCGCCGGGCGACGCCGGCAGCCCGGTGGTGAGCACATCGCGCGGCGCGTCGGGATCGAGCGTCGGGTGGAGCAACTGGTCGAGAGCCATCGGATCGACCCGCCGGATCGCTTCGTCCTCGCTGATCAATCCTTCGCCGACCATGTCGACGGCCAGCTTGAGGGCGGCCTTGGCGGTCCGCTTGCCACTGCGGGTCTGCAGCATCCACAGCGTGCCGCGCTCGACAGTGAACTCGATGTCCTGCATGTCGCGGTAATGCCGCTCAAGCAGGTCGAACACGCGGGCGAGCTCGGCATAGGCATCGGGCATGGCTTCTTCCATGCTCGCCTTCTCGGCCCCGGCGGTTTCGCGCGCGGCCTTTGTAAGATATTGCGGCGTACGGATGCCGGCGACGACGTCTTCGCCCTGCGCATTGATCAGGAACTCGCCGTAATAGGCCTTCTCGCCCGTTGCGGGGTCGCGGGTGAAGGCAACGCCGGTGGCCGAAGTGTCGCCCATGTTGCCGAACACCATCGCCTGGACGTTCACTGCCGTGCCCATGTCGTGCGGGATATCGTTGAGGCGGCGGTAAACCTTGGCGCGCTCGCTGTCCCAGCTGTCGAACACGGCCCGGATCGCGCCCCACAGCTGCTCGTTCACGTCCTGCGGGAACGGCTGCCCGTCGCGCTCGTCCTCGGCAATCTGTTTGTATTCGGCAACCAGCTCTTTCCAGTCATCCGCCGACATCTCGGTATCGGCGTATAGCCCCTTGTCTTCCTTGGCGATTTCGAGCGCTTCCTCGAACAGGCCATGGTCGAGCCCGAGCACGACATCGGAATACATCTGGATGAAACGGCGATAGCTGTCCCAGGCGAAGCGTTCGTCGCCGCTGACCCTCGAAAGTCCCTCAACTGTTGCGTCATTGAGGCCCAGGTTGAGGACCGTGTCCATCATCCCCGGCATGGAAATCGCCGCGCCCGAACGGACCGAAACCAGCAGCGGGTCGTCCTTGTCGCCCAAACGCTTGCCGACCGTCGCTTCGATATGGCCGAGCGCCTGCCGTACGTCTTCGCGCAGCTTGTCCGAGAAATCTGCTCCCTTGGCGAGGTAGTCGAGGCATTCCTCGGTGGTGATGGTGAAACCGGGAGGGACCGGCAGGCCGATGCTGGCCATTTCGGCAAGGTTGGCACCCTTGCCGCCAACAATGGTCTTGTCCTTCGCGCGTGGGTCGTCCGACGCCGCATTTCCGCCGAATGGATAGACCGTCGTGCTCATTCTAGTCCCTCTTTGTTGGGAGGCCCGTTTGTTCGAGACATGGACCGCATGTTACACAGTCCATGGGGCAAAAATTCATCCCTCGATTTTCGAGAAGTCCGCCACGCGGTGCACCGCATCGCGGAACCGCGCTAGCAGGTCGAGCCGCGCCGCGCGGACTTCCTTTTCTTCAGCGTTCACAATCACGTCTTCAAAGAAGCGGTCGATCGGTGCGCGCAACGATGCTAGCGCCGACATAGCTGCCGCGAAGTCTTCCGCAGCGACAGCCTGTACGGCCTTGGGTTCTGAAGCAGCAAGCGCGTCCATCAGTGCCCTTTCCGCAGGTTCGGGCGTGTAGGACAGCGTTTTGTTGTCATCGGCGTCCCATTCCTCCTTCTTGAGGATATTGGCCGCGCGCTTGTAGCCGGCGAGGAGATTGGTGCCGTCTTCGGTTTCCATGAAGGACTGGAGCGCATGGACGCGGGCGAGAAGGCGGACGAGATCGTCCTCTCCGCCGAGAGCGAAGACTGCATCGATCAGGTCGTGACGGATACCTGCCTCGCGTTGCTGAACCTTGAGGCGGTCGGCAATAAAGGTCAGCAGCTCATCGGAATCGAGATCAATGTAGATGCTCTGATTTAGGTAGAGTTGGCCCGCCGCTTCGAACAAGCTTTTTAGACGTAGACGCAAGCCATTCTCGGTTACGAGTCTAATAATTCCAAGAGCCGCCCGACGAAGCGCGAAGGGATCCTTGGATCCTGTTGGTTTCAGATCAGCACCAAAGAAGCCGACCAGAGCGTCGACTTTGTCGGAAAGGGCGGCAATTGTCGCTACCGGATTCTCAGGAAGTGAATCGGACGGCCCCGCAGGCTTGTAGTGATCCCTCAGTGCTGCCGATATATGCTCGCCTAGCCCTTCCTTTTCGGCGTAGTAGCCACCCATCAAGCCTTGGAGTTCAGGGAATTCGCCTACCATTTCCGTTACAAGGTCAGCCTTTAGGATCTTTGCAGCTTCTCGTGCAGCTGAAACGCTATCCTGCATCTCACCTTGGAAATCGTTCGCAAGCTGCGAGAATCTTTCCTGCCGTTGAGCAACGCTGCCCAGCTTCTCGTGGAAGGTAATCCGCTCCAGCTTCTTCGCATGCTCGGCCAGCGGCGTTTTCTGGTCCAGTTCCCAGAAGAACCGCGCATCGCTGAGGCGCGCGGCGAGGACCTTGCGGTTGCCATCGACCACAACCGCCGGATCGACTGCATCGATATTGGCGGTGCAGATGAAGGCGTTGGCGAGTTTGCCCTGTGCGTCTTCGCAGACGAAGTACTTCTGGTTCACCCGCGCGGTGAGCTGGATGACCTCTGGCGGGACGTCGAGATAGCTCTCGTCGAAGCGCCCGAGCAGCGGCACCGGCCATTCGGTCAGGCCGGCGTTCTCGATGACCAGGCCTTCATCCTCAACCAGCACCAGTCCGGCATCGGTGGCGGCCTTCTTGGCGCCGTCGCGAATGGCGTCCTGCCGTTCTTCGTGATCGACAATGACATGTGCCGCGCGGAGCTTGTCAGCGTAGTCATCCGCGCCGTCGATGGCGATGTCGCCTTCCGAGTGGAAACGGTGGCCACGCGTCTGATTGCCGCTGTCGATATCGCCGACGCTACACTCGACCACTTCGCCATCGAACAATGCGACAATGCCTGAGAGCGGGCGGACCCAGCGCGTGCTTTCGGTGCTGATAGATGCAGCACCCCAGCGCTGGCTCTTGGGCCAGCTGAAATCACGGACAATGGTAGGGATCGCCTCGGCGAGCAGGTCGTTCACCGCTTTGCCGGGCTCCTCGATCACCGCGAAATAGGTCGCCCGGCCTTTCACGTCGCGCGTTTCCAGCTGTTCGCGGGTCACGCCGTTCTTGCGGCAGAAGCCGTCGATAGCCTGATCGGGAGCGCCAACCGGCGGCCCCTTGGCTTCCTCGCGCACAGCTTCGGTGGCTTGCGGCAAACCACGCGCGATCAGCGCAAGGCGGCGCGGAGTGGACCAGACGGTGAGATCACCCGGCGAAACCCCGGCCGCTTCCAGTTCGCGGCGGAAGAGCTTCTCCAGCTCAGCACGCGCGCCAGCTTGCATACGCGCGGGGATTTCCTCGCAGCGAAGTTCGAGGAGAAAGCCGCTCATAAACCCTCTCCTACCGGGAGAGGGAGGGAGGCGCGCAGCGCCGGAAGGGTGAGGGTCATAGGCAAAAGCGAGACACCCTCACCCTTCCCGTTGCTGGCGCAACGGGCCCCTTCCCTCTCCCGCGGGGAGAGGGAGTTTGCGGACAGCGCGCTCATTTCGACCACTCCGGATACTTTTCCGCCCAGCCGTCGGCCTCTTTCTCCATGTGTGCCTCACACGAACCACGCGCCAGATCACGCACCCGGCCCATGTAGCTGGCACGTTCCTGTACGCTGATCACACCGCGGGCTTGCAGGAGATTGAAGATGTGGCTGGCCTCGACTGCCTGCTCATAAGCCGCAATAGGCACCTCATTGGCAAGACAGTTCTTGCATTCGGCCTCGGCTTTGTTGAACAGGTCGAACAGCGCGCCGGTCTCGGCAACCTCGAAGTTCCACTTCGACATCTGCTTCTCGTTTTCGAGAAAAACGTCGCCATAGGTCACGCCGTGGCCGTTGAAGTCGAGATCGTAGACGTTGTCGACACCCTGGATATACATCGCGAGGCGCTCGAGCCCGTAGGTCAGCTCGCCCGCAACCGGCTTGCAGTCGAAGCCGCCCATCTGCTGGAAATAGGTGAACTGGGTCACTTCCATCCCGTCACACCAGACTTCCCAGCCAAGGCCCCATGCGCCGAGCGTCGGGCTCTCCCAGTCGTCCTCGACAAAGCGGATATCGTGCTTGAGCGGATCGATGCCGATCACGCGCAGGCTTGCGAGATAGAGGTCCTGGATATCGGGCGGGCTTGGCTTCAGGATCACCTGGTACTGGTAATAGTGCTGCAGGCGGTTCGGGTTTTCGCCATAGCGGCCGTCGGTGGGGCGGCGACAAGGCTGCACGAAGGCGGCGTTCCACGGCTCCGGGCCAAGCGCGCGCAGGGTCGTGGCGGTGTGAAACGTCCCCGCCCCCATGCGCATGTCATAGGGCTGGAGGATCAGGCAGCCGTGCGCGCTCCAGAAATCGTGGAGCGCCAGGATCATGTCCTGGAAAGACTTTTGCGGATTGCGGTCCATGGCGGGAGGCCATGGCGTAGCGCTCAAAAACCGTCAATGCCGCAATGCAGCAAAGTCACCGGGCAGTGCGATCCGGGCTTGATCTGCTGTTGCCCCGCGCTACCAATTGCGAATGCTTGATTTTCTCCGGTCGCTCGCTCTTGCCGCGCTTCTCATTCTTCCCTTCCAGCCGGCTTCGGCCTGGGAGACACTGGCCCAACCTACCGCTGAAGAGAACGGTGCCCCTACGGAAATCGCCGAGTCCGGCGGCAGGCCGTCCTACAAGGCGGCCAATCCTGTCATCCAGGATTATGACCCGGACCCTGCGATCTGGCGGCTCGCCGATGGCGATACGACGCTGTATTTCTTCGGGACGGTTCACGCCCTGCCCGAGGGATTTCGCTGGCGCAGTCCGCTGCTGGAAGAGGTGATCGGGAAGTCGGACGAGATTGTTTTCGAGTCCCGGAGCAGCGAATCGAGCGAGGACGAAGCCTATGCGACCATGCTTGAAACGATCTTTTCGGCATCGACCGACAGGAGCCCGATTTCCGCGCGCCTGAGCGAAGACAACCGGGCAAAGTGGCGCAGGCTGGCCCAGCTCACGGCGCTTGATTTCAGATCGTTCGACTACATGCCTCCAAGCATGTCGCTAATGTTCATAAGCGTCGCGACCAGCGCGTTGCGTGGTTCCGAGGGCGAATATGGTGTCGAAACCGTGCTCGAGCGTGAATTCCGCGCGGCGGGCAAACCCATCTACGCGATCGAGGATCCGGCGGCGGTTTTGCAATCAGTGATCGGGCTCGATGAAGAACTGGCGCTCGCTACACTTGATGGTGCCCTCAGCAATTGGGACGGGGTCGACCTGGCCGGGTTCGAGCCGGATATGACCGGCTACAATTGGCGGCTCGAACACCTTTGGGCGCTGGGCATCGAGGATCCGCAGAGCTTCCAGTCATGGATGGCCGACCCGTTTTCCAAGGCGCTCTACAAAGTGTTGCTCATCGACCGGAACAGGCAATGGACCGACTGGATCATCGATCGCATGGATCGACCCGGGACGGTGCTGATTGCAGTTGGCGGCGGGCATTTCGAAGGCCCCGACGCCGTCCAGCGTCTGTTGGCGAAGAAGGGGTATGAAGTGGAGCGGCTCAACCCCTCGACCGCCGACTTGCCGAGCCAGTTGATTGAGTACAGCGAGAACTAGGCCTCCCCGGACCTTTTATTCTGCCGCAACCACCTCGGCTGCCTTCGCCACTGTTACGGGCGTCCCGTTCAGTACCGCATTGCCGGTCAACCTGTCGTACCGTTCCGGATCGGTCAGGTCGTTCAGCGATACCCCGGCGTGGGCAGCAGCGGTCTTCCAGCTCACGCCTTCGCGGTGGTGCCCCCAGCCGTGCGGAATGCTGACCACGCCGGGCATGATGTCCTCGGTCACTTCCACAGCGACTTCGACCTGCCCAACCCTGCTGGCAACGCTGGCGAGATCGCCGTCCTCCAGCCCGCGTTCGGCAGCATCTGCAGGATGGATCATCAGGGTGCAGCGATCCGGCCCCTTCACCAGCCGCTGGGCATTGTGCAACCAGCTGTTGTTGGAGCGGACATGGCGACGTCCGATCAGGCTCAGCGCGCCATCGGGCTTCGCTGCCATGCTCTCGGCAAAGCGCCGCAGATCTTCTTGCAGCGCATCGGACAGGACTTCGATCTTGCGGCTTTCGGTCATCAGCCGGTCCTTGAGGCACGGTTTGAGCGGCCCCAGGTCGACGCCATTGGGCTGCGCCTCGACTTCCGCCAGAGACATGCCCGCCGGCGAAGCCTTGAGCATCGCATCGAGCCGTTCGCGCGGGGTCTCGAAATTGGGCGCAGGCTTGCCCTTCTCGGCCAGGATCGCCTGTGCCAGTTCGCTCGCAATCTCCCAGTCGGCCTTGGCACCTTCCTCCATCGGGATGGTCTGCGGCGAATAGGCCCCGAAATTGCGCACCGCGAGCGGGCCGAAGAAGAAGGTGTAGTGATCCTTCTCGAGCGGGCCGCACGGCGGCAGGATGTAATGCGCGTGGCGGCTCGTCTCGGTGATGTGCATGTCCATGCTCACCATCAGGTCGAGGCCTTGCAGCGCCTGCTCGGTCCGCTCGCCATCGGGGGCTGACAGCACCGGGTTGCCGGCGATCACGAACAGCGTGCGGATGCGCTGGTCATCCTCGCGCAGCAGCTCGTCGGCGAAAGCGATGGTAGGGATCTCGCTCATGACGGAGGGCAAGGTGCCACGTGCAGTCTCGACGGTCTTGATTCCCCCGCGGCCGACCATGCCGACCAGGTCAAGCAGCGGCTGCGGGAACATCGCCCCGCCTTCGCGGTCGAGATTGCCGGTGGCGAGGTTGACCAGTTGTATCAGCCACTGGTTGAGCGCGCCGAACTCGCACACCGAGACACCCATGCGGCCATAGAGGACTGCAGGCCGGCCGCTGGATAGCTCTGCCGCCAGATTGCGGATTGTATCTGCATCGATGCCGCAGTGCACCGCAAGTTGCTCTAGGTCGAAAGCATCGACTGCCGGTTTCACATCCGTCCAGCTATTGTCGACCAGTTCTGCCAGGCCCGGTCGCAGCGCATCACCATCGGCCAGTACGCATTGCAGGATACCGATAAGAAGTGCCGTGTCCGTGCCGGGAATGACCGGATGCCATTCGTCGGCAACGCGGGCGGTTTCGGTCTTGCGGGGGTCGATCACCACCAGCTTGCCACCGCGCGCCTGCATTTCCTTCACCCGGTTGCGGAAGTCGGGGACGGTCCACAGGCTCCCGTTCGACGCCATCGGATTGCCGCCGACGATAACGATCAGCTGCGAACGATCGATATCGGGCACTGCAGCCAGGCTGACATGGCCGTAAAGCTGGTACTGTGCATAGTGATGCGGGATCTGGTCGAGCGTAGAGGCGGAAAAAGTGCCGCGTGCGCCAACCGCGCGCTGAAGATATCCCGATTGGGTCGACAGGGCATAATCATGCGCGCCGGGATTGCCGCGGTAGAAGGCTGCGCGGGCGCCCTCGCCCTGCAGGGCCACAGCCCTCTGCGCGATTTCGCGAAAGGCGGTGTCCCAGTCGAGCTCCTGCCAGCCATCGGCGGTGCGCTTGACCGGACGGCGCAGGCGATCCGGATCATCTTGTAAATCGGCGATTGCCGTAGCTTTCGGGCAGATATGCCCCCGGCTCAATACATGATCGGGATTGCCCTTGATGGAGACAACCTTGCGCCCGTCCATCTCTACCAGCACGCCGCAATTGGCTTCGCAAATGTGGCAGGTGCGTTGATGGATAGTGGTCATGGTGCTCTCCTCCGGCCCGGGATTAGCAGAGCCATTGGCACGGCGCCAGCAATCGTGGATGTCGGGTAGGTATTACTAAAAGTCAGGTAATGTTGACATGGTCAGCGAATCGCGACATATAGTCAATTATACCTGACACTGAGTCAGAATTGCAGAACGGACTATCTCTCATGCCTCAAACGTCCAAAGGTCTCTACGCGCCACGACTGGCAGACCTCACTTTCGCCATTATCGGGACCGGATCACTAGCCATCCTTGGCTTCGGTGCGGAGCGGCCAGACCTGCCTATGCTTGAAGGAGAGTTCCAGGCCCGGGCCGGCCATTGGCTTCTCGCCTTTGTCGTAGCGGCAGGCATCGCGACCGCATTGTCGCATCGGTTCGATCGACAACGGTGGGATGACTACATGCGCCAGGTGGTTGCGCAGTCGGCCCTGATCGGCATGGTGACCTTCATCATCGCGGCAGCACTCGCCGAAGTAACTGCGTTTCATCTCTTCGGCGTTCCCATCAGCCGCCCGATGACGCTTGGCGCAATTCCCATGGCGGGTCTCGCATGGTCCATAGGATACGCTTTCCTCCGCTGGCGCGGCACGGGCGAATGAAAGTTCAACCTGCCTCGCTCCTACTCAGCAGGGCCTGCATGGCGTCTTGTTCCCCCTTCTTGTTTTATCACCCGTAACCGGAGACCTGACATGGAAAAATTGTCCCGGCGCGACTGGCAAATGCGCAAGGCCGATGTCTCGTTCGCCATCATGACCGTGATTGGAATTGCTGGCCTGACTGTCGATTCCTTCGATGCGACCAAGAGCGTGATCATCGCGCCCAACCCATGGATTACTGCGGGCACTGTCGTTCTACTGATGGCGATCGTGGGTTTCCTCGTGACCAGGCTTGCAGCGCTGGATCGGCGCGGCACGGAGGAATATTCCTTCCAGCTGATTTCCAGTGCCGCCCTCGTAGCGGTCGCTACGACGCTGTTCGTCGGTTTTATCTGGTCGAGCGATTTGCTTCTGTCCCGTTGGCTGGGAACGCCGACCACTGGGCAGATGATGGCATTGCTGCTTGGCAGCTGGTCGGTCGGTTATTTCACCTACCGGTTCCGGGGCGTGGTTGCATGAAGAACCGCCTCAAAGTGCTCCGTGCCGAGCGCGACTGGAGCCAGGCGGAACTGGCGAGCCGGCTCGATGTGTCTCGACAGGCAGTCAACGCGATCGAAACCGGCAAGCACGATCCCTCGCTCCCGTTGGCCTTTCGCATTGCCCGGCTGTTCGCCATGCCAATTGAAGAAATATTCGACGACCAACGCTGAACGGGTGTCTCCTTGGTCATCTTGTTCACTTTCCCTCAATGCCCCCCAAATCAGGAAAGACCCCCACATGAATCCGCTCAAATCATCCCTCACCGCCGCAGTTGCCGCATTGGCCTTGCTGATTTCCCCAGCAGCTATGGCCCAGGTCCCGATCGATGCGTCGGAGATGGTCGCTCCCGCGCCTACGGGCCCCGCGCTGTGGAAAGTGGCTGATGAAGATACCACCATCTACCTGTTCGGCACGGTCCATGTATTGCCCGACGGTGTTAAGTGGATGACACCCGAAATCGATACCGCGCTCGACAGCTCCGACATGTTGGTCACGGAGATTCTCATGTCTCCCGAAACGACTGTCAGAACCCAGCAACTGGTGGCTGAACTGGGCATGCTTCCTGCGGGGACGACCTTGCGTAGCCTGCTGTCTGAAGAGCAAAGGTTGAAGTATGAGGCCGCCATGCTGTCTCTGGGAATGCCACCTGCCGCGTTCGACCCTTATGAGCCGTGGTTTGCGACGCTGAACCTGTCCCTGTTGCCGCTTATCAAGCATGGCTACCAGATCGACCAGGGCGTCGAAAAGGTGCTGGAGGCGACTGCTGACAGCCGCCTGGAGCGTGGAGCGCTGGAAACAATCGAGTTCCAGATGTCGATCTTCGACGGTGCGCCGATAGAGGCCCAGATTGCCTACCTGGAACAGATCGTCGATGGCGTCGACGAGGTCAAAACCATGGTCGATGCTATGGTAGCGGAATGGGTCGAAGGCGATCCTGATGGACTGGGTGCCATCATGAATGAAGGCATGGCGGAAACGCCTGAATTGGCTGAAGCGGTGCTTTACAGCCGCAATGCCAATTGGGCGGTCTGGATCGATGAGCGCCTTGACCAGCCGGGTACTGTCTTCGTCGCGGTGGGCGCAGGCCATCTTGCCGGGGAGCGGAGCGTGCAGGATTTGCTGGCCCAGCGCGGTATCACAGTCACGCGGGTGCAATGATCGGAGGCCGGTTTGCCATCGCCTGCCTGGCGGCTTTGCTGCTGGGCGCATGCAGTGAAGTAGATTCACCGCCGACCACGGCGGAGAATCCCCTGCTGTGGGAAATCGCCAATTCGGAAGGACAGGTCGAGGGGTGGCTCTACGGGACCATCCACGCTCTGCCCGACGGAGTCGATTGGCAAACCGGCGCTGTCGCCGACATTATCGATCGGGCCGATTTCCTCGTTGTCGAAGTCGCCGACCTCGATGACAGCCAGGCATTGTCGAAGGCATTTTCGGAAGCGGCCCGTTCGAGCGGACATCCACTCCTCCATCAACGAGTTCCTGTTGGCAAGCGCTCGGCGCTGGAGGACCTGGCGCGCAAGACGCCCTATTCTCCTGAAGACTATCGCGAGATTGAGACATGGGCTGCTGCGCTCATCATTGCCCAAGCGGTTCCGACGCAATCCGACAATGCAAACGGTGTCGATATGGCGTTGCTTAAGCAATTTGCCGGGCGCCGTATCGCTGAACTGGAAGGGGCAAAACGGCAATTCGCCATCTTCGACGCCCTGGCGGAGGAAGACCAGCGAGCCTTGCTTGCCGCCGTTGTGGCACAAGCGCAGGATCCAGCCGCCGCCATGCGTCCGGCCGAACTCTGGCTTGCCGGCGACGAGGCCGCGCTCGTCGATGAGCTTGAGGACGGCATGCTCGCCGATCCGGAGCTGCGGCAAGCCCTCCTGGTCAGTCGCAACCTCAACTGGAGCAAGCAGATCGAGGCTATGCTGGCCGTCCCTGAACGGCCTCTGGTTGCCGTCGGAGCAGCGCATCTTGTCGGTCCGGGGGGGCTGGTCTCACTGTTGCGCAGCAAGGGATATAGCATACGCCGCACACCTTGATTTGCGGCAATTTGGCCCATTTGCCGGGTTCTGCTACCATTTTCACCGCGGGTCGAAGGTTGCACGCGCTGCTGGAAGGCAGCAGCGTGTCTGGTGTTGCGGAGGCTCGACCCGTGCTTGCAGGAAAGTCGCTGTTCTTGGCAGCTGTTATTGCGCTCAACGTCCTCGCTGGACCCGCACAAGCTCAAACCGATCACCGTACCGGGCCGGCAAAGGCCGACCAGTCAGAGGAAGTATTCGATGCCACTTCGGCGGGGCGGATACTGGCCGATTATATCGCTGCCTATCGCAATCGAGACGACGCCGCATATCCCGACTTGCAAGCGCGCCAGGAGTTGCTCGACCGCCATCGATCTCGCTTGCAACGGTTGATCGAATGGCATCGCAAGCGAGTTACCAGCGTGGCGTCGAATCCCGATGTCGGCGACACTGTTCGAAAGAATGTTCAGGAAGATTACCAGGTGGCTGTGCGCGCCTACGAGCTGACCGATCCCAGCCATTCGCGTGACCTCGATACCTTTATCGAGGGCTTGCGTGAAGGAGAAGGACCGCAAGCAGAAGCTGTCCGTGAAGTTGGCTCCATCATCGAACGGTGCCCAAAGGACACCGTGGATCCACTCTGCATCCAGTGGGAATGGCTGCTGGGTCGCTGGACCAATCGCGAATATGGCGGAGTCATCGAATTCCGGCTTGATGGCAAGACCGTCGCAGCCTTTGTCGTGACTCCGAACAAGCAGATGGCAGAAGAAGGGTACACGGCCGGCACTCCGCTGATCAGCGACCTCAAGTTCGGCGGGCGAAACCAGGGAACCTGGGCTTGGCATGCCGAAGGCGGGGCGCACTACGAAGCGAAGAAGCCCGACCGCAAGCCCGACCAGGTTCGGGGGACAGCGCGCTGGTCGCCAGGGGCCATCGTGTATATTGAGAAAGTGCGCCCCGGCGTCCTCTATTTGCCGAGCGCGCTTGAAGGCCGGATTTCCAACTTCAAGCAATGGGTGCGGTGATGCTGGGCGTGCAGCTCATCCTGGCACGCATGGTTGGCGCAAGCCTGGCGCTTCTCCTGGCCTGCCTTTTGCCAGCGGCAGTGGCCCAAACCACGGCGGGATCACAGATCAGCGATATCGACCCACTTCCGCCTCGCCCGAAGAACTCCAACTTCTTCTTCGAGGAGTACAATACGGGGAGCTACCGCAAGGAAGCCCAGCAGGTTATCAACTCCTGCAATTATCTCGGCTTCATGCGCTCGCGCGAAGGCTTTTCGGACCTGTACTACCTCGTCGAGGATGACGCATATCGCGTCAATACCTACGCGCCGCTCAAGGACCACCCCGCCCTGATTGCGGACAAGGAAATCACTTTGGATTTCTTTGGCGGGCTGTGGCGGTCCGTTGAACAGGCTTGCGACGGTGCAATTATTGCCTCCAGCTTTCACTCCGGACTTGCCGATTGTGCGACCCCTGAGGCACGGCGCAAGGCATTGGCGCGCTTGCGTTTCAACCGTTTCGTCCGCCTGCTGCGCCAGCGCAAACGCGAGTTGAGTACAGCGCTCTCGCTGGGGCCCAATGCGAGCAAAATCAGGATCGATCCGCGCTCGGATGGTCTTGCTGCGCCCAGCACCGGGCATCTTCAGAAGATCATCAAGGAAATGGAAGCTGCATTACCCAAGATGCAGGCTGCGACCGATCCCTGTCCTCCTGAGAAAAAGGAACCGCCCAAGAAGGAGGAGAAGGAAGAGAAGACCAAGAAACCCATCAGCTTTGACGATGACCAAGCGCAGGGTGAACCGATCAGTGACGATCCCTGCCCGATGGGAACGACGGAACCCATTTGCACCCGCTGGGATTGGTTGTTGGGCAACTGGACCAGCGATGCCGGCGGTGTGATCGCTTTCCGGCTAGTAGGAGATACCGTCTCCGCCTCAGTCGTCTCGGCTACCGAACGGATGGAGCAGGAAGGTTACAGTGCCGGAATGCAAGTGATCCGGGGCCTGCGTTTTGGCGGTCAGGGCCAAGGAACGTGGGCGTGGCATGCCGAGAAAGGCGAGGTTTTCGAGGCTGCGCGTCCCGACCGTGAACCCGGTGAAGTCTATGGCACTGCCAAATGGACGCCCAATGTGCTGGTCTACATCAACCAGGACCAGCCCGACGTGCTGCACATCCCGCCGCAGCTGGAAGCGCGGATGTCGAACTTCAAGAAGTGGCATCGCAGCGACAGCGCGTACTAGGCTGGCAGCCAAGGAATTCCTTGCATCGGTTGGGCAATGCCACTATGCGCGCGCCCTTCGGACGCCATGGTCATCCCTGGAGGCGTGGCGGATCCGGATTGAACCAAGCAAGCAATTCGAAAGGTAAGTGACATGAGCGACGCTCTGACCCTGCCGGCCGAAGCGCGCGAACGGGCTGGCAAGGGAGCCTCCCGTGCATTGCGTCGCGATGGCCGTGTACCCGCTGTGATCTATGGCGGAAAAGAAGAACCCACGATGATTCACGTCGAAGCCAAGGAGCTGGTCAAGCAGCTCGGCACCGGCCACTTCATGAACTCGATCGTGAATATCGAAGTCGGCGGCAAGACCGTGCGTACGCTGCCGAAAGATGTCGCTTTGCACCCTGTGACCGACCGTCCGGAACATGTCGACTTCCTGCGCCTGTCCAAGGACGCCAAGGTTGAAGTCCAGATCCCGGTCGTGTTCGTCAACGAAGAGAAGAGCCCCGGCCTCAAGAAGGGCGGCGTGCTCAACGTGATCCGTCACGACCTCGACCTTATCTGTGCTGCCGACAAGATCCCGAGTGAAATAGAGATCGACGTCACCGGCAAGGAAGTGGGCGATTCGATCCACATCAGCGAAGTCACCCTGCCCGAAGGCAGCGAGAGCGCGATTACCGATCGCGACTACACCATCGCGACGCTGGTCGCTCCGTCGGCGCTGAAGAAGGCCGAAGGCGCAGCCGGTGAAGAAGGCGAAGAAGAAGTCGCAGCCGATGAAGTCGAAGCCACCGAACAGAAGGGCGACGACGAAGGCGAAGAGGGCGGCGAAGAGTAAACTCTTCCCCATTCGACACAGATCACCAAGGTGCCGGGCTTCATACGAAGTCCGGCACTTTTGTTTTGCGCACGCCATCCGGCGTGCGTCCTCCTCGCTCAAGGGGCCTGACGGCCCAATCGCTGCGGGCGCCCGGCGCTTGAGGGGCACGCGTAGCGTGCTAAAGGCAAAAAATGCAGATTTGGGCAGGACTTGGAAATCCCGGACCGGGATACGCGATGCACCGACACAATGTCGGCTTCATGGCGTGTGATGTGATCGCCGAAATGCACAGCTTCGGCCCGGTAACGAAGAAATTCCAGGGCTGGGTTCAGGAAGGGCGGATCGGCACGGAAAAGATACTGTTGCTCAAGCCCGGGACCTTCATGAACGAGAGTGGTCGGAGCGTCGGCGAAGCGTTGCGGTTCTACAAGCTAGATCTCGACGCGCTGACAGTATTCCATGACGAGCTCGACCTCGCACCGTTCAAGGTCAAGGTGAAGCGCGGCGGTGGGACCGCGGGCCACAATGGCTTGCGCTCGATCGACAAGCACCTGGGTCCCGATTTTCGTCGCGTGCGCATCGGGATCGGCCACCCTGGCCATAAGGAACGGGTCCACGGCCACGTTCTGGGCAACTACGCCAAGAGCGAACAGGACGATCTTGTCCAGATGCTCGGAGCGATTGGTGCCGAAGCCGAATGGCTGGCGAAAGGCGACGATGCCCGTTTCATGAGCGAAATGGCGCTCAGGATGCAGGACTGATGGAATGGAGCGCGTGCTTGTCATCGGTCCCTGCGGTGCCGGTAAGAGCACCGCATCGCGCCGTATCGCGGCGGTACTCGCGTTGCCCCTTCACCACCTCGACCGCTTGCACTGGAAGGCAGGTTGGGTAGAGGGCAGCAAGGAAGAGCTGCATGAGCTTCTCGCTCCCATCCTTGCCGAAGATCGCTGGATAATCGATGGCAACTACGGCAGCACGATGCAGCAGCGAATTGTACGATCGGATGCTGTCATCTACCTGGATTACCCCGTGTCGCTTTGCCTTTGGCGAGCGGCGAAGCGCGTCTGGAGGTTTCGCGGGCGAACCCGGCCAGACATGACCGAAGGATGCCCGGAACGCTTCGATTTCGCGTTCTTCCTCTACATCGCAAACTGGAACCGCCACGCGCGTCCGAGGACCGAAGCACTGCTTGCGGGATCGGAAGGGAAGGTTCACCGTTTCACGAGTCCACGCGCAATGGAGGACTGGCTCGTGAAGTTGGAGAGAAAACATGCCTGCAATTGATCGCCGCACCTTGCTTGCAAGCGCCGCTGCCACCGCTGCTCTGACAGCTACCGGCGCGCTTGCGCAGCCGGATGTCATCAAGGCGGATCCCGACCTCTCGGGCAAGTCGATCCTGATCACAGGTTGTTCTTCTGGATTCGGCAGGCTCGGCGCAGAGCACTATGCCCGGCTCGGCGCGCGTGTATTTGCCACCATGCGCAACCTGCCCCGCCCTGAAGCCGATGAACTCGCTACGCTGGCTCAGGCCGAAGGGCTCGACATTCACATCATCGAAATCGATGTCCTGTCCGACAAGCAGGTCGAAGCCGGTGTCCTGCGCGCGGAAAGTATCAATGGCGGCCCGATCGATGTCCTGATCAACAACGCTGGGATCGGGATCACTTCGCCTGTCGAAGTGCAGGACATGGAAGCGACGAAACTGATCTTCGACACCAATGTCTTTGGCTGCCATCGCATGGCGCGGGCGATCCTTCCGGGCATGCGCAAGAAGGGCGGCGGGCAGATTTTCCAGATCAGCTCGCAGCTTGGCCGCGTTATCGTACCTTACTCTGGGCACTATTCCGCCACCAAGTTCGCGCTCGAAGCAATGAGTGAGCAGCTCGCTTACGAAATGGTCCCGCACAATATCGATGTCACCATCATCGAACCCGGCGGCTATCCGACCAAGGTCTGGGTCAATCGCAATATCTATACAAAGGCTCTTCGCGAGCGCGCATCGGATCTGCACACTTCTGGCTACCCGCAGCAGGTCGCTCGTATGGGGATGGAAGACGGCTCGGGCAGGAGTGCCGATCCCATGGATGTCCCGCGCGCGATTGCCAGAACGATTGCGATGATCCCCGGCACCCGTCCGCTGCGTTTACCGGTGAGCGGCGGCCGCATTCCGCAAGTGCGGATCAACGAAGTGACTGCCGCAACGCAGGTCGGATGGCTGGGCGAAAGCGGTGTCGGACCGCTCATCAAGGGCGTCCACCAACGCTGAGTGCATCTCGTCAGATCGGCATGCCCGGAGGGATATCCGGTAGCAGGTCCTTGTTCTTCAGTGCTTCAGTGAGGGCCTCGCGATCAAGCAGCAGGGCCCCCAGCCCTCGCCGCCAGCTGCCCTCTTCACCGCTCGATCGCGCGCGTGACAGTGATTCGCCCCACTTCCTGAGGGTGTCGTCAATCTGTACGGCCAGCGCAGGGGATAGCCGGGCATCTTGGGCGGTCCGCGCGAGATGAAGCGCGATCGTGGTGGCGCTTCGCCGCCCGACAGCACCGCTTGTAGTAGCTGTCGCATCGCCATGCCCGATCAGCTTGCCGACGAGTTCCAGAACGGAGGGAATGCGCGGATCGACTGAGTGCTGCAGGTCCAGCCGGTTGAGCCGCTGCGGGTCAAGCAGGCTGTCGAGCACCATAACAGTCGCGATTTCCGTTGCGCGCAGGCTGTCAAATACCGGCCCTCCGGCCGTCGGCATCACTTCGATGGCGGTCTGGTAATCTCCATCCCTGCCGGGGCCGAACGACAACAGCGGTTGCAGGCGCTGCGGGACAGTCAGGCTATCATTAGCCAGCGCTGCCAGCAGATGCTGGATCGCCGCCTGTTGCACTTCCGGCGCGACTGTTTCGACCCTTGCATCTTCCCCTGCCAATGCCACCGGCGCAACGACCCCGCCAATGGCCTTGGCAGTTGCTTCCACCTGATAGCGGTGCAGCAGCCAGATCGGCACGAATGCACGGCGCAGGCTGGCGAGGTCCTGCCCGTCAGGGACAGCATCGATATTGAACCGCTGCAGCGCGGCCTGTCGCACTTGCAGGACCCGCCCGAGCTCCGCCACAGGATCGCCGAAATCGTCCCACAGCGCGCCTTGCGGATTGGCCGTGCCGGTTCCGCGCGCATCGCCATCGCTGACGAAACGCAGGCCCTGTGCCCTGGCCCCTGCAACCATTGCCTTGGCTTCCGCGTCACTGTTGGTTCCGTAAAGATAGCGGACGACGAACTTGTCCCATTCGCCCACACCCGTGCCATAGGCATCGGTGAGGTCGATCACTCCATCCGTGAGACGGATGCGCGGGGCCGGGTAATCCATCACCGAGTAGCGGCCTTGGCTGCTGCCGGCGAAATTGTGCGAGAAGCCAAGTGCATGCCCGACTTCATGGGCACCCAGCTGGCGGATCCGGGCCAGCGCAGCGGGTACGGGATCATTCGGGTTGCCGGTATCGGTCAAGCCCGCGCCAACGAGAGCCTGGAAGATCAGTATGTCCTGCCGCACCCGCAGCGATCCGAGCATCACGCTGCCCTTGATGACTTCACCGGTGCGCGGATCGACCATCATCCCACCATAGGACCAGCCCCGGGTCGCTCGGTTGACCCAGTTGACGACATTGTAACGCACGTCGAGCGGGTCAGCGCCCTCCGGCAAGATATCGACCCGGAAGGCACCGGGGAGCCCGGCCGCATCGAATGCCTCCGACCACCAACCAACCCCGTCAGCCAGTGCTTGCCGAACCGGTACCGGTGCTGCCGGATCGATATAGAACACGATCGGTTCCTTGACCGGAGACGTGGCAGCGGAAGGATCGACCTTCTCCAACCGATGCCTCAACGCCTGCTTCTTCAGCATGGGTTGCCCCAGCGGGGCAGAATAGTCGTATTTGAAGTTCGAAAAGACGAAACCATAGGGATCGGTCCGCTCCGCGAAGGGCTCCGTCGGTAGTGCAATCAGCGAATGCCGAACCCACATGGCGACGTCCGGTCCGGTCGGCGAGACATTGCGCAATTCAGCCGAAGGTTTGTCCGAGGAAAAGCTCAAGAGAGCGCTGAACTCGGCATTTTTCGGGAAGACCTTGACCCTGCTGGGATCGGCCAGTGAGCGTGCGCTGTCGAGCTTGTAGGGATTGCTGTCTCCGCCCAGTTGGCGAGCGAAGCCGAAATGGTCCTTGGTCAGGAACGATGCGAAGTCGAAGGTGAAGCTGCCATCTTCCGCGGTGGACTCGATATCGCCGACCCATAGCGTTGCACTGCTGAAGCTGTTGGCAACGGCCTCCTGTTCGGCCGAACTGCCATTGGGCGCGACGAAAGTCTGGTTTTCCATCTCCGCCACTACCTTGCCGCCGACACGGCGGAAGCGGATCATGCCGTTTTGGAGCCAGGCACCCCGGTCTACGCCGACTGCGGCGGAACCGAGGCCCGTTTCTACCTGGGCGATGTAGATATACCGCGCCGCGATGCCATCCTCGCCGGGTTTGGGCAGCGTAACCTTTATGGTCCCGTCATCGACCTCTGCCGAGATCTGCAGCAATCCATCCTGTGCATGTATAATCGTCGGGCTAAGAGCGGTCGACAGGGCAAGGGCGGCGGCGAAGACCAATGGGCGCATGCAATCCTCCTGATGGGTTGATCCATGCTTAGCATTGCTGCTCACGCTGTCGAGCGCGGCGCTTCCCTTCACCGGTGGGAGCGGCTAAGGGGCGCGCCACACAAAAATCCGGAGTGAAAAATGGGTTTCCGTTGCGGGATCGTCGGCCTGCCCAATGTCGGCAAGTCCACCCTGTTCAATGCCTTGACCGAGACGCAGGCTGCGCAGGCCGCGAACTATCCGTTCTGCACCATCGAACCCAATGTCGGGCAAGTAGCGGTGCCCGACGAGCGGCTCGACAAGATTGCTGCCATCGCCAAGTCGGCCAAGATCATCCCGACCCAGCTGGCCTTCGTCGATATCGCCGGCCTGGTGAAAGGTGCGAGCAAGGGTGAAGGCCTGGGCAACCAGTTCCTCGGCAATATTCGCGAGGTCGATGCAATCGTGCACGTCTTGCGGTGCTTCGAAGACGACGACATCCAGCATGTCGCCAACAAGGTCGACCCTTTGGCTGACGCCGAAGTGGTCGAGACCGAACTGATGCTCTCCGACCTCGAAAGCCTCGAAAAGCGTGTCCCTGCTGCAGAGAAGCGCGCAACCGCCGGTGACAAGGAAGCCAAGCTGACCGCTAGTGTGCTGGGACAGGCGTTGGCACTGCTGCGCGACGGCAAACCCGCGCGGCTGACTGAACCCAAGGATGAAGAAGAAGCCCGTATCTTCCGCCAGGCGCAGCTGCTTACGGCTAAGCCAGTCCTTTACGTCTGCAACGTCGCCGAAGACGAAGCTGCGACCGGCAATGCGATGTCGGAAGCGGTTTTCGCCAAGGCATCGGAGGAAGGTGCTGAAGCGGTTGTCGTATCTGCCGCTATTGAATCCGAATTGGTGGGGATGGAGCCTGAAGACCGGGCGGAATACCTCGAATCCCTCGGGCTCGAAGAAAGTGGCCTCAGCCGCGTGATCAAGGCGGGTTACAAGCTCCTCGGTTTGCAGACCTTCTTCACCGCCGGCCCGAAGGAGTCGCGCGCCTGGACGTTCCCCACCGGGGCCAAGGCACCGCAGGCGGCAGGCGAGATCCACACCGACTTCGAGCGCGGGTTCATTCGGGCCGAGACCATTGCTTACGATGACTATGTGACCTTGGGCGGCGAAGCCGCTGCGCGCGATGCCGGAAAACTGCGCCAGGAAGGCAAGGAATATTTGGTGCAGGACGGCGACGTGATGCTGTTCAAGTTCAACGTCTGACAACGCTCGCGCGGTGCCTTGAATATACCCCCATAGGGTATATATCGCGGCCATGACCAGGACTGCCCAGCTCTATCGCATGGTGATGGACAAACATGTCTGTCCCTATGGCATCAAGTCGAAATGGCTGCTCGAAAGCCAGGGCTTCAAGGTCGAGGATCATCCCCTCACCACACGTGAGGAAACCGACGCGTTCAAGGACAAGCACGGGGTCCAGACAACGCCGCAGACGTTCATCGGAGGTGAGCGTGTCGGTGGCTACGACGCCCTTCGCGAGCATTTCGGCAAGGCACGCGATCCGAATGCCAAGAGCTACCGCCCGGTTCTGGCGGTGTTCGCGGTCGGCCTCGCCCTCGCCCTCTCGCTAAGCCAGTTTGTGTTCGGGACGCCGCTGACAATCCGCACGGCCGAATGGTTTGTCGCCTTCTCCATGGCGATGCTGGCCATGCTCAAGCTGCAGGATGTCGAAACTTTCTCGAGCATGTTCGTCGGTTACGACCTGCTGGGCAAGCGCTGGGTGCCGTATGCCTATGCCTATCCCTATCTGGAGGCATTGGCCGCCGTGCTGATGGCCGGGCGCGTGCTGCCGTGGCTGTCCATCCCCATCGCTTTCACCATTGGAATGATCGGAGCGATCAGCGTGTTTTACGCGGTCTACATACAGCAGCGCGACATCAAATGCGCCTGCGTCGGCGGCAGCGCAAATGTGCCGCTAGGCTTTGTCTCGCTGACTGAGAACGTGGCGATGATCGGGATGGCGGTGTGGATGATTGTCAGGCCCAGTCTCTAGGAAACGCTACGCCGATCACGGTCACCGGTGATTTGCCCCCGAATTTGCGGTTCCTTGAAGGTTTGCTAGCTTCACGAGGGTTCGCGCGCGACTGTGGAGCATTGCATGGCTTATCTGAGTGACATCTTGCTTTGGATTGCCGCCATTTCGGCAGGACTGATGGCAGGCGTGTTTTTCACCTTCTCTGCCTTCGTCATGAGGTCGCTCGATGCGATCAAAGCTCCCGCTGGGATGCTGGCGATGCAATCGATCAACCGGATAATCGTCAAGTCGTCATTCTTGCCGATTTTCTTTGTCAGCACGATCGCCTGTGCGGTGCTGGTGGTTATCGCCGCCTTGGATCTTGGGGCCGCAGGAGCGATTTGGACGCTGTCGGGCAGTGCGGCATACGTCGTGGGGATGTTTGTCGTGACCATCGCCGGAAATGTCCCGCTCAACAATCGGTTGGAAGCGACCCCTGCAGACGGTCAAGAAGGAGCCGAAATGTGGGCGGAATACCTACGGAAATGGATGATCTGGAACCACGTCCGAACGATAGCGTGTACTGGCTCCCTGATCCTGCTGGTACTAGCAATCGCGGAGCGGCTTTAGGATAAGGTGCGCCACAATTGTCGAGCAGCCACGCACCGTGACAGGCGGCAATTAGGCTCAATGCCGCCCGAACAGCTTCTCGACGTCTTCCATGCTCAGTTTTACCCATGTCGGGCGACCGTGGTTGCACTGTCCTGAGCGCGGGGTCCGCTCCATCTCGCGCAGCAATGCGTTCATCTCGTCGACGCGCAGGACGCGACCGGCCCTGACAGAGCCGTGGCAGGCCATCGTGCCGAGCACGAGGTCGAGCTTCTCCTCGAGCCACAGCGCATCGCCATGCTTGGCGAGATCGTCGGCGATATCCTGTAGCAGCTTGTGCGGGTCAGAGCCCGCCAGCGCATGCGGGAGCGAACGCACCAGCATCGCGCCAGGGCCGAAGCGCTCGATGGAGAGTCCCATGGCATCCAGCTTGTCGGCTGACTCCTCGAGCCGGTCGCAGGCGGGTTCGTCCATTTCGACCACTTCAGGCAGCAACAACGCCTGGCTGCGGGCAACTGCTTCCCCCGCCCCGGCAGCCTTGAGGCGTTCGAGAACGAGCCGTTCGTGCGCGGCGTGCTGGTCGACCAGCACCAGCCCGTCCTTGGCTTCGGCGACGATGTAGGTGTTGGCGACCTGGCCACGCGCGATGCCGAGCGGGTAATCCTGTGGTTCTGTTGCTACCTCTTCAGCCTCGACCGCCCTGCCCTGTGGCGCGGCCATCACTTCGCCTTCGTAGGCGTGCCATTCGCGTGATGTCTCGCGAACACCTGCGGACGGCCCGCTCCAGTCGCGGCCTTCGAAAATCGAGCGCAACGCTGGAGAAACTTCCTCCCGCACAGGTTCTTGCTGCCAGCGCGTCATCGCGCCGGCATCCGGAGTTTGCGCACTGCGCCGATCTCCGGTCGATAGGGCCTGGCGCAAACCGGAGACGATAAAGCCGCGCACCGCCGCCGCATCGCGGAAGCGGACCTCGGTCTTGGCCGGGTGGACATTTACGTCGACATCCTCGCTCGGCAGGTCGAGGAACAGCGCCAACACCGCATGCCGATCACGCGCCAACATGTCCGAATAGGCCCCGCGCACTGCACCGACCAGCAGGCGGTCCTTCACCGGGCGGCCATTCACGAACAGGTACTGGTGATCGGCCACGCCGCGATTGTAGGTCGGCAGACCCGCCACGCCGGTGAGCGTCATCTCGCCGCGCTGCATGTTCAGCAGCACGCCGTTGTCCTTGAGTTCCCGCGCGACGATCTGGGCCACGCGATCAGGCAGGTTCTCATCCGGCTGAACGGAAAGTGTCCGCCGCTCACCATGATCGAGCGTGAAGCCAATGTCGGGGCGAGCCATCGCCAAGCGGCGGATGACATCGAGGCAAGCGGCGTATTCGCTGCGTGGCGTGCGCAGGAACTTGCGCCGCGCGGGCACCTTGGCGAAGACCTGCTCGATCCGCGCCCGAGTGCCCGGAGGTAGGGCGGCGGGCCCCTCCTCCACGAGCAGCCCATGATCTACGACGCGTCGCCAACCTTCGGCGGCATCATGTGGCCGGCTTTCCAAGGTGAAGCGTGAGACACTGGCAATCGATGGCAGCGCTTCGCCGCGAAAACCGAGCGTTGCCACACGCTCGATCGCTTGCTCCTCGCCGATCAGCTCGTCAGGCAGTTTGGATGTCGCATGACGTTCCAGCGCGATCTCCATCGTCGTCGGATCCATCCCGCAACCATCGTCTGTCACTTCGATCCGCGTCAGCCCGCCGTCGACCAGTTTGACCGCAATTCGCGTGGCACCGGCATCGACTGAATTCTCCACCAGTTCCTTGAGCGCAGCCGACGGACGCTCGACGACTTCACCGGCCGCAATGCGGTTGACCAGGGCTTCGGGAAGACGGCGAATTGTCGGCATTTCTCGAGCCTAGCGCCGAGCGGTATGAAATTCGAGCCGACCTGCGGATTTTCCGGGGCAAATGGGGATAATTTTTTTCCCTTTTTGCGCGCGACTCGGTAAGGGGGCGCATTCCCTCACACCGGGATTGCCTTTTTCGCAACTCTGCGGGCCATCCCTCGTATAAATTTACGGATTTCCGATCGCGATGAGTTTCTTTTCCAACCTCCTGAAATTCGGCTCCCAGAACATGGCTATCGACCTTGGGACCGCGAACACCCTCGTTTATGTCCAGGACCAGGGCATCATCCTCAACGAGCCGTCCGTCGTCGCGATCGAGACGATCAACGGGATCAAGCGGGTCAAGGCCGTAGGTGACGATGCGAAGATGATGATGGGCAAGACGCCCGACAGCATCGAGGCTATCCGCCCACTGCGCGACGGTGTTATTGCCGACATCGAAATCGCCGAAGAAATGATCAAGCACTTCATCCGCAAGGTGCATGGGAAGAAGAGCCTTTTCCGCTATCCGGAAATTACCATTTGTGTCCCTTCAGGCTCGACCTCGGTCGAACGCCGCGCAATCCGTGATGCCGCGTCCAACGCTGGTGCATCGCAGGTGTACCTGATCCTCGAGCCGATGGCGGCTGCGATTGGTGCAGACATGCCAGTGACCGAGCCGGTCGGTTCCATGGTCGTCGACATCGGCGGCGGCACGACCGAAGTTGCGGTGCTGTCGCTGCGCGGCCTCGCCTACACCACTTCGGTCCGCACCGGTGGCGACAAGATGGACGAAGCGATCGTTTCCTACGTCCGTCGTCACCACAACCTGCTGATCGGTGAATCCACCGCCGAGCGGATCAAGAAGGATTACGGCGTTGCCGTTTCGCCTGCCGACGGCGTTGGCGAGACCATTACCATCAAGGGGCGCGACCTGGTGAACGGCGTGCCGAAGGAAATCACCATCAACCAGGCGCATATTGCCGAAGCGCTGAGCGAGCCTATCGGCGCAATCGTCGAAGGCGTCCGTATCGCGCTCGAGAATACCGCCCCGGAACTCGCTGCCGATATCGTAGACCAGGGTATCGTTCTGACGGGTGGCGGCGCGCTCATCGCCGGTCTTGATGAACATCTGCGCGAAGAAACCGGCCTGCCGGTGAGCATCGCCGAAGATCCGCTTTCCTGCGTTGCCGTGGGGACCGGCCGCGCGATGGAAGATCCGATCTACCGCGGCGTGTTGATGACCGCCTAAGCGAAGGAGGGGCAAGGACATGGCGCCGCCTTCCAAACGGCGCTCCGGGCATTCTCGCAGGGCGCAATACGGACAATTTACCGGTTACGTACTCGCTTCGATCGGGGCGTTGGTCGGCGCTGTGCTGCTGATTATCTCTCTCTTCAACCCTTCCGCCTTTGGCGGGGTCAGGGGTGCGGCCAACGAAGTCGTTGCTCCCGCAGGCGAAGGGGTCGCCGTGGTGCGATCCGAAAGTCGCAGCTGGCTCGATAGCATCGCAGGATATTTGCAAGCAGGCAGCCAGAACGACGCTCTCAAGAAAGAAGTCGAACTTGCGCGCATCCGCCTCGCCGAAGCGGAAGCCATCAAGCAGGAAAACGCGCGGCTCAAGTCGCTGGTCGATATTGACGACAGTGAAAGCGAAGCAATCGTCATTTCGAGGGTTGTCGGGGCGACAGCGGCCAGCACCAGGCGTTTTGCGTATCTGGGTGTTGGATCCACCGATGGGGTGAGACGGGGGATGCCGGTCCGCTCGCCCCAGGGCTTCATCGGGCGAGTGCTGGAAGTTTCACCAAATACCTCCCGCGTCCTGCTGCTCACCGACAGCGAGAGCGTGGTACCCGTCCGGCGAGCGACCGATGACGTTGTAGCTTTCGCGGAAGGTCGCGGTGACGGACTTATCAATATCCGCCTCATCAATCTCGGGATCAACCCGCTCGAAGCCGGAGACATCTTCGTAACCAGCGGTGCGGGTGGATTCTTCCGCCCGGGCGTTGCTGTCGCCATTGTGACCAAAGTCAACGACGATGGGGCAATCGCCCGCATCATAAGCGATCCGGCGGAAACTGATTTCGTAGCAGTTGAACCGGTGTTCCAGCCGGAAACGGTGCGCGCCTCGCAAACGCCGATTGAGCAAGCGCTTGCGGCTGAGACGGAAGACTGATGGAGCGGCTTAATCCTGCATCGCGGCGAGACCGCTACGGTAGTCGGATCAATCGCGACCATTCGCCTCTGCTGCTGGCATTGGTCCCGTGGGGCTCGATCATGCTGGGGGCAATCGTCCCGTTCTTCATCCTTACGTCCGGGATGCCGATCGTTCCACCGCTTGCATTCTTGTTCCTCTTGGGTTGGCGCTTGGTGCGACCCGGCGTCTTGCCTGTCTGGGCGGGCCTGCCCCTGGGCCTGTGGAACGACCTTTTCAGCGGGCAGCCGATGGGCTGTTCGGTGCTCCTGTTCTCCTTGACAATGCTGGCGATCGAAATTCTCGACAGCCGCTTCCCTTGGCGTAATTTCGTTCAGGACTGGATCACAGCATCACTGGCAATCTTCGCCTTTCTTTGGCTGGGTGCCATGTTCTCGGGGGCAGATATCAGCGTGACCGTCGTTGTTTCCATACTCCCACAGGTCGTGTTGGCGATCCTGGCCTTCCCTATTGTCGCGCGGCTTGTGGCTGCGCTTGACAGGATCCGGTTGCTACGCGTGAGAGTGATCGGCTGATGGCCCTTGGATCCGCGAAACTTCCTGTCAGCTCAACAACTCTCAAGAACCGTTTCGATCGACGCAGCTTCGTGCTTGGCAGTTTCGGGGCTGGCGTCGGCATGCTGCTCGCGGTGCGGATGGGATACATCGCGATTGCCGAAAATGAGAAATACGCGACTGAGAGCGAGAGCAACCGGGTCAATCTCACGCTGATCCCGCCTCGCCGTGGATGGATCCTCGATCGCAATGGTGCCCCCCTTGCCTCGAACCGTGCCGACTTCCGGGTCGATATCATTCCCGAACGCCTGGTGAACCCGGAGCGCGAGGTGGCAACGCTGGCGCAGCTGCTCGGTTTCGACGAAACTCGAAAGGCCGATTTGCTCGAACAGATCGACAAAGGCACCAGCTACCAGCCGGTCGAAGTTGCCAGCGGGCTCGACTATGAAGAATTTGCTGCGGTGAGCCTCCGCCTACCGGAGCTGCCCGGGGTAATTCCACAGCGTGGCTTCTCACGCTACTACCCCACCGGGCCAAGCGTCGGCCACCTGATCGGGTATGTCGGCGTGGCCAATGCCGAGGAGTACCAGCAGGAACGCGACCCCTTGCTCGTGACGCCGGGCTACAAGATCGGCAAGGATGGTCTTGAGAAGCAGTTCGAGCAAAAGATCCGCGGTGAGCCCGGCGCGCGCCGTGTCGAAGTGACTGCGTCCGGCCGTATCGTACGCGACCTCTCGACCCGTCCGGACAAGCAAGGCGACCCGCTCCACACCACCATCGATGGACCGTTGCAGGATTATGCAGCGCGCCGCATCGGGCTGGAGAGCGGCTCAGTTGTCGTGATGGACTGCGATACCGGCGACCTGCTTTGCATGGCTTCCATGCCCAGTTTTGATCCCAACAGCTTCTCGGCCGGCATCGGCAGCGTCGAATATGCCATGTTGCGCGACGATGACCGGGTGCCACTCCGTAACAAGGTTCTCAAAGGGCTCTATCCGCCGGGTTCTACCGTCAAGCCCATGCATTCCATGGCCTTCATGAAACACGGGGTCGATCCATCCGAAACGATCGTCTGCGGTGGGGGACGTCGCGTCGGCAACCGCTTCTTCAATTGCTGGAGCAACCACGGCGTCGTGGACATGGCGAAGAGCGTCTACCAGAGCTGCGACAGCTATTATTATCACTTCGCCCAGCAAGTCGGCTTCGACAAGGTGGCGGCTTTTGCCAAGGAATTCGGTCTCGGACAGGAGTTCGACCTGCCGGTCCTGAGCCAGTTCTATGGCACTGTGCCTGATCCGGCCTGGAAGCAGCGCAAATACGATCGCGCGTGGGAGCCGTTCGACACGGTCAACGCTTCAATTGGCCAGGGCTATTACCTCACAAGCCCGCTCCAACTGGCGGTCATGGCAACCCGTCTTGCTACCGGCAAGGCGGTGACGCCCCGGCTCCTGATCGATCGCAAGCAGCCAGTATTCAAGAGTGAAGGCTTCAACCAGGATCAGCTCGCTTACATCCGCCAGGCCATGAGCGATGTGGTGAACGGCCCCGGTACTGCAGGGCGCGGTCGCTTGCCGTTCGACGATATCAAGATGGCTGGCAAGACCGGCACTGCGCAAGTTGTGTCGCTGAGCGTCTCCGACGGTCGGTCTGGCCCGTGGAAATATCGCGACCACGGTTTGTTCGTGTTCTTCGCCCCCGCCGACAAGCCGAAGTATGCGGGCGCTGTTGTCATCGAGCACGGAGGAGGGTCTGGCGCAGCATATCCCATTGCGCGCGACGTGATGACCTATCTGTTCGACCCGGCAAAAGGTCTCGAAGTATTGCGAGACTATGAGAAACAGTGGGGCGGAACCGCCAAGGAACGGCTCGAACGCAAGTATGCGGCCTACGCGGAAGCTGCTGGCGAAACCGTCGTGCCTCTCAAGGAGCGGCAGGACGAGCTGCTGGACCGGGTCGATGCAGAAGCCCGCGCGGCAGCTGCACAACAAGAAGCCATCGCCCGTGAAACTGCGGCAGAGGGACAACCCGAGGGGTCCAGGGACGGAGCACGACGCGAATGAATTCCGTCGTCCCTGCACCCATCGCACGCCAGCCTTGGGGCATGCTCATCCCGTTGTTCCTGCTGGTCATCTTCGGTGCCGCTGTGCTCTATTCCGCGGCGGGTGGAAATTTCCAGCCCTTTGCCTCGTCTCACTTGCTGCGGTTTGCAGTGACCTTTGTCATGGCAATGGTCATGGCGGTTTTTCCGCGCGATCTGGTCAAGTTTGTGGCCTATCCCGGTTACGGCATTGTCCTGGTCATGCTGCTGGGTGTCGAACTCATGGGTGCCATGGGAGGCGGTAGCCAGCGCTGGCTCGAGGTCGGCCCTATCCGCATCCAGCCCTCCGAATTGATGAAGCCTGCGATCGTCCTCGCGCTCGCTCGGTTCTACGATACCCTGCCTGTCGGCATGGTCGGGACATGGCGCTCGCTCATACCGGCCGGAGGGCTGGTTATCTTGCCGATGGGGCTGGTGTTGATGCAGCCGGACCTGGGAACCGCCCTGGCGATTGGGTTCGGGGCAGCAGTCGTCATGTTCCTCGCCGGATTGCCCATGCGTTGGTTCGTCGGAGCCGGCGTACTGGGTGTGATTGCCGTACCGTTGGCCTATTTTTTCGCGCTGAAGGATTACCAGCAAAAGCGGGTAACGACCTTCCTCGACCCCGAAAGTGATCCCCTCGGTACCGGCTACCACATCACCCAGTCGAAAATTGCCATTGGCTCGGGCGGGTTGACCGGCAAGGGGTTTAACGAAGGTTCGCAAAGCCATCTCAACTACCTGCCTGAACCCCACACCGATTTCGTGTTTGCGACGATGGCAGAAGAATGGGGTTTGTTGGGCGGGCTGTTCGTGTTGGCGATGTTCGGCTTCATCCTGGGCTGGGGCCTCAAGGTGGCCCGTCAGTCGCAAGTCCGGTTCGACCGCCTCCTTGCTGGCGGCATGGTCGCGACGATGTTCTTCTATATTGCTATCAACCTCATGATGGTGATGGGCCTGGCACCTGTCGTCGGAATACCCCTGCCCTTCATGAGCCACGGCGGGTCCTCGATGATGACCAACATGATCTGCCTTGGGACATTGCTGATGGTGCACCGCTGGCGGCGGGACTCTGGCAGTACTGGGTTGCTCGCGAGATAGCGCTTGCATCGCGCACGAGAATCGCTAGATGACGCGCCTCCCGGGAATCGGGACAGGCCGACATGTCGGTGTGTGGACGCATAGCTCAGTTGGTAGAGCAGCTGACTCTTAATCAGCGGGTCCTAGGTTCGAGCCCTAGTGCGTCCACCATACCATTTCAGCGAACGGCTCAATCCATTCATTAAAATATGACTCAAGATGAACAGCTCGACCAAGGGCCGTTCAGTCACGCCCGGTTAGTTTCCGTAGCTACTCCAACCAAGGGTCGCCACGGAGACTTGCTATGATGGGCCGTTCCAGATCAACCTTCCGCCTTGGCAGCCTCACCGTGCTGGCGATGGCCCTTGCCGCCTGCGGCGGTGAAGCGCCGCCCACGAACAGCGATCTTGCGAACTTCACGATTGAAGACGCCACGAGGGGGGAAGACTGGGCGCTCGACGGTGAGGATAGCGGCGATCTAGCTGCTCCTGCGCCACTGCCTGCAGCCTTGCCAATGAAAGTCCGGGACACGGGCCCTTATGCCTATGCTCCCAGTTGGGATTACGGCAGCAACTCTTACACCGATTACCAACCTGCCAAGGCGTCTTTTGACGATCGCGACGATCGCCCGGAAGGGGATTATGCCGGTTACGACGACTATTATGGCTCTGACGAGCCGCAGGAGTACGATGACGATTATGTCCCCTATGACGGGGATCAGTCGGACTATTACGAAGACTCCCCCGATAGCGATCAATACGCCTGGCTCGCGCTCGCAGCGCTCGTAGCCAATGTCATCGGAGATGCTCCGCCTGACTATGGCTTCGATCACCGAGGTGTGCGGCCGTGGGCCTGGCGAACCGGTGAAGGTTATGTCCGCTACTCGGAGCCGATCCGCGGCGGGCATCGCTATTACTACTATGCGCCGGGAGCGTCGCGGCCGTTCCTCGTCCGTGACCCCCACTACAGCTATGGCTATCGAGGTGATCGCCTGGCTGCGATCTACGACCGCGAAGGCCGGGTAATGAACCGCCGCGCAGTGATGCGCCAACGGCGTGCGGCACGAAGCTATTTCCAGCGGGCCCAACAACTTCATGGTGCGAGCCGGCCGGAGCGGCGGCATGGTGTGGCGGCACGCCGGTGGGAGGCTCGGCGCGATGCTGTCGCCGCGGACCGGCGCACCTTCGAAAGGGCCCGTGAGCGGCGTCAGGCGTGGCAGGCCTGGAACCAGCGCCATGAGCGCCCGCTCCGCCAACGTTGGCAAGACGAGCGGAACATTCGCCAAGCCGCCACGGAACGTTATGCCGAGTGGCAGGCCGCTTCATACACTGGCCCGGCACCACAGTTCTACGAGGCCGAACGCCGAGAACGCGAGCGTCGAATAGCCGAACGTCAACAACGCCGCGAAGCGGCACTCCAGCAGCAGCAGCAGCAGCAAAGGGCCGAAGTCCTCCGGCAAGGACGCGCTCAGGCGCGGAGGGTTGCTATGGAGCGCCGTGAAGCGCGGCGACAGCTACGGGCAAGTAGGAACGGTCCGGTAACAGAGCGGCGGCAAGCGCTGCAGGATAGGATTGCCCGCGCGGACCCCGCTGCCGAAACATCAGGGATATCAAACCGCCGCGCCCAACGCCGTGATCGTGCCGAGCGCCGCTCGACACTGCAGCGGCGCCAGCAGCGGACCGATGGTACTCGGGCGCAGCCCCGTCAATTGACGGAGCGTGCAAACCGCGTCCAGAGCCAAGACGATGCGCGCCAGTTGATGCAGCAACGGCGAGAGGCAGTGCGGCTCCAAAGGGAGCAGCGCCTTGCCAACCAACGCGACCGCGAGGCGCGGCTGACAGCTCAGCGGGAAAACGAACAGCGCCTGGCTGTGCAACGGCAAAGGCAGCAGCAGGCCGTCGCGCAGCAGCGCCAAGAGAGACTCGATACCCAACGCCAGCGACAGGAGCGCCTTGCCGCCCAGCGTGAACGGCAGCAGCAACAATTGGCGGCTGCAGAGCAGCGTCGCCAACTGGCTGCGCAGCGAGAGCAGGCGCGACAGCAGGCAGAAGCGCGCCGACAGCAGCAACAAGCTGCGCGTGCGGAACGTAGTCGTCTGGCTGCTGAGCGTGAGGCGGAAGCCCGGCGTGTTGCCGATGCGAGGGAGCAGCGGGTCCAGCGGGCGGCGCAGGCCCGCGAACTGCAAGCTCGGCGTGAGGCCGCGCAGCGCGAACGGCAACAACAGCAAGCGGCTGCCGCGGAGCAACGGCAACAGCAGCAGGCGGCTGCCGCGGAGCAGCGGCGACAGCTGGCGGCACAGCGCGAGCAGGCCCGGCAGCAGGCCGAGGCTCGGCGCCAGCAGCAGATGGCGGCACAGCAGGAGCGTCAGCGCCTTGCTGCCGAAAGGGCGGAACAGGCTCGAAGGCGGGCTGAAGCGCAGCAGCAAAGGGCCGCGTTGCAGCAGCAACAACGGCAGGCCCAGCGGCGAGCCAACGTCCGCCGCGAGGCCGGACAGGTTGTCGCGGTTGCAGACGATCGTTAAGGCGTAGGCGGTCCGATCAGGGGGTAATGTCATAATGTGATGTGAAGTTTGACATCACATTATGATGTGATATTGCGGGTGGATGGACACGATCGAAAAGGTACGCGCGCTCATCGGCGAAGGTTTGATGACCCGCGCTGGTCTCGCAAGGGCCGCCGGGCTCCACGCCAACACTTTGCGGGATTGCACCGACGAAGGCTGGAACCCAACGGCCGACACTTTGGGAAAGCTCGAGCGCTTCCTTGAAGCCAACGATGAAACGCCTGTGCTTGTGGGCGCTGAAGAGATCATCAACGAAGCCCGCAACGGGCGGATGTACATCCTCGTCGATGATGAGGATCGGGAGAATGAGGGCGATCTCATCATCCCGGCGCAGATGGCTACGCCGGATGCGATCAATTTCATGGCGACTTATGGCCGCGGTCTTATCTGTCTCGCGCTCGACAAGGCGCGCATCGATGCTCTCGACCTGCAACCAATGACGCGCAACAACACCGAAAGCATGCAGACCGCCTTCACTATCTCTATCGAGGCAAAGGAAGGCGTCACCACAGGGATTTCTGCGGCCGACCGGGCGCGGACCGTATCGGTCGCCATCGATGCGACCAAGGGCCCTGGCGACATTGTTATGCCGGGCCATGTATTCCCCCTCGCCGCTCGAAAGGGCGGCGTGCTGGTACGTGCCGGCCATACGGAAGCAGCGGTCGATATCTCGCGTCTTGCCGGGCTCAATCCCTCGGGCGTGATCTGCGAGATCATGAACGAGGATGGCACCATGGCCCGGCTTGACGATCTCGTAGCCTTTGCGCGCAAGCACAATCTCAAGATCGGCACCATCCGTGACCTGATCGAGTATCGGCTGCGCTATGATCACTTGGTCAAACGCGTCGACGATAACGCATTTGAATCCGACTACGGCGGGCAATGGCGGATGCTGACCTATCGCAACACCGTCGATGGGAGCGAGCACTACGTGCTGCAGAAAGGCCAGGTCGTCGAAGACCAACCCACTCTCACCAGGGTCCATCCGATTTCGATCTTCGACGACGTCTTGGGTCAGCCCGGGCCACGCAAGCGGACGCTGCAACGGGCCATGAATGCAGTCGGTGAGCACGGATCCGGGATCATCGTCATCATCACCGGTCGCCGAGCCTCAGGCAGCTACAGCGAGGAAGACGAAGTCCGCAATGTGGGCATCGGCTCGCAGATCCTCGCCGACCTGAATGTGCACGACATGATCCTTTTGACGAATTCGCAACCCAATGTCGTCGCGATCGAAGGGTATGGCCTCGAAATCGTCGATCATCGCCCAATCCCGGAGTAAGCAATGGCCCGTTTCCTGATTGTCGAAGCCCGGTTCTACGACCGATTCAATGACATGCTGATTGCTGGCGCCAGCTCGGCACTCGAGGCTGAAGGGCATAAAGTTGAAGTGTTGACTGTTCCTGGCGCGTTGGAAATCCCCGGAGCCATCGCATTGGCAGCTGAGAGTGGCCAGTATGACGGCTTCGTGGCCATTGGCGTAGTGATCCGGGGTGAAACCTATCATTTCGAGATCGTGGCTGGGGAAAGTGCCCGCGGCATTCTCGCGCTGACCATGGACGGCATTGCAATCGGGAACGGTATCCTCACGACCGAGAACGAAGCGCAGACATTGGTGCGAGCGGACCCCGAACAAAAGAACAAGGGTGGCGAAGCGGCCAAAGCAGCCATGGCGCTGCTAGCCTTGCAGGAGAAATTTGCATGAGCGAGGCGCACGATTTCATTGCGGGAATACCGCTCGTCCTCGGTGGCAACGTGTTTGGCTGGACAAGCAAGGGCGACGAAGCCTTCACCGTGCTGGACGCATTCTACGAAGCCGGTGGCCGCATGATCGACACCGCCGATGTCTATTCGGCCTGGGTGCCGGGTCACAAGGGCGGGGAATCTGAGACTGTCCTCGGTGAATGGCTGGCGAGCCGCGGCGTGCGCAGCGAGATGCGCCTGCACACGAAGACGGGCATGCTGGGCGGGAAGGAACTCTACGACCCAGCTCGCGTGCTCCAGTCGCTCGACGCCTCGCTGGAGCGGCTGCAGAGCGACGCGATCGATCTTTACTATGCTCACAAGGATTACGAAGAGCTCGAGATCGGAGCCATTGTCGAGGCGTTCGACGGGGCTGTGAAGTCAGGCAAGGTTCGCGCCATCGGTGCTTCGAATTTCAACGCCGCTCGTCTGGACGCTGCCCTCGCTCATGCACGCGACACCGGGGCAACCCCGTTCACGGCGCTTCAGAACGAGTACAACCTCGTCGCGCGCAATGCCTATGGCGAGGATTTGCAGGAACTCGTCACCGCGCATGGCATTGCGATGCTCCCGTTCTTTGGCCTCGCTTCCGGCTATCTCACCGGCAAGTATCGGACCGAGGAGGACTTCGCGAAGTCGCTCCGTGGCGGCCGCGCAAAGGAACTGGCCGGGGGCATAGGTCCCAAGGTGCTGGCTGTGATGGATCAAGTAGCAGGTGAAACCGGTGCAAGTCTCGCTGCCATCGCGCTGGCATGGCTGGTGCGCCAGCCTGGGATACCAGCACCCATCGCCAGCGCCCGGACAGTGGCGCAGCTCGACGAACTGCTTGAGTTCACACGCGTCGAACTGAGCGATGATCAGGTTGCCCGCCTTACGTCTGCAAACTAGGCCGGATCAGACAAACCTTTGAGGCCAAGTGGCGCGTAGTCGCCAATGGCGAGCTGTTCGAAGACCCCCATGCCATGGTCGCCGTTATCGCTGGTGACGCGACATAGCATCTGTACATGAAGATTGTCCGGCCGCACCGGTTCGATGCCTTGGAGGTCGATATCCTCCCGCTCAACCTTGAGTGTGCCGTGATCGAGCCCATGGTTCCACTTGGGCGAAGTATACCCTAGCCCGCGCATCTGGAAACGGCCGACCGGTTCGAAGGTGAAGCTCTCGCCACCCATTTTCAGTGTGCCACCTGAGGGCCAGCGGGTTCCTGCCTCCAGCGGTGTCTCCATCATTGGTTCCTGATAGTCGGTGAAGGCTTCTGGACCATTGCCATCAGGAGCCACAACCCCGCGCGTGTTCCATGGTGTCCCGTCTCCATAGGCGTTGACGTGGAAGAACAGGCTGCGCCCCACCATGTTGACGGGTGTCCATTGCCAGAAGAACTGCGGAACCGCAGCGCCACCGCTGAATTGGGGGTCAGCCGCGCCAATCGGACGGACGCCCCAACTGCGATCGCGGGTACCGGCGGTGCCCGATGACAGCGCGCGGCGCTTTCCGTCAATGTCGATCCAGCCTTCGTAGTGGCCGTTCTGCGTCATGCGGGTGTAGTCCATCACCGTGCGCGGGCCGACCCGCCAGGTGAAGCGCGGCTCTTCGATCGGGAACGCACGACCGGTGAACAGCAGGTCGGCTGAAATGCCCTCGCCCTCTACGATGACGCGCACTTTTTCAAGCGGCTCGACAACCTCGATCCGGACTGGTCCGCAATGCAGGTCCATCCGTTCCATCCCCAGCTTGCGACTGGCGTGGAGGCAGTATTGCTTGCCGTCACGAATGGCGCAGAAATGCGCGTCGGCGACGTCGAGGTGCGGATAGATCCCGAAAGCTACGGCAAAGAAATCCTCGCCATCGGGCCCGTAGCCGTTGAAGAAGAATCGATCGTAGAAATTGCGATCGGTACCCGAGAACGCAACGGGTTCGGGGGTTTGGTGGATCGGATACTCGTCGCCCTTGCTGAGGGTCATGTGGATTCTCCCTTCAATGCACCAAGGCTGTCGTGTTCAAGTGCCAGCGAACAGGCACCGCGTGCCATGGACAGGAAGTTGGCATCACCGCGCTCTGTCCTTTCGACAAAGGCCGCGCTGAAAACGGCGGTCGTCAGCCCATGCAAAGCACCGCGGCGATAATCATCCCAGATGTCATTCCGGCTCAGTTGCACCCCGCGCCTACCCATTTCCGATAGCCAAAGGTCCAGCAAGCGATCCTCGTGCTCGGTTCGCAAATCGTGACCAATTCCACAACCGAGGAAATAGCCGATGTCGGTCATGGGATTGCCGATGGTCACCGTCTGCCAGTCGAGCACAGCGATGGGCTCCGCCCCGCCCTTGATGTCGAACAGCATGTTGTCGAGGCGGAAATCGCCATGAACAAGGCTGATGGGCGCAGGCTGGTCGTCACGGAATACGCTCGCGGTGTATTCCGCTACCTCCTCGCAAAGCTGCATGTATTCAGGCTCTAGTGTATCAGCGTAGCGATCGCGCCAAACGGCTTGCGCCTGTGGGTACAGCGCCCGGATTTGCGCGGAGACTTCAGGCCTGGTCACGAGCCAATCAGTGTCGAGTATCTGTCGATTGTGCCAGCTTGGTGCATGGATGGCCGCACCTTGCCTTATCGCGGCTTGGGCATCGGCGAGGTCGCAACCTATGATCTGGTTCCCGCCCCGGCACGGCCCGAGATCTTCGAACAGGAGGATGAACTCGCCACCATTTTGCGCCAGTCCGGAGAAATGCACATCGGGCACACGCACATCGAGCTGAGGCGCGATATCGCGATAAAAGCTCACTTCCTTGGCATAAAGCCCGAACATGGCTGCCGTAGCCCGGCTCGTCTCATCCGCAGCCGGGAACTTGCCTGCCACTGTAGCGGGTGCCGAGCTGCCATCGGGAATGCCGAGAGTAAACCGGGCACTGTCACCTACCTGGCCGGTCCCGATCGGCTCCCACCGGACATGCTCGACCTGGAAGCCCAGCACATCGCTAAGCCACTCCGCTGAAACAGCTTCCGGTTGTGACGGAAACGCTTCCATATACCCTCCCATGCTGGCGGGACTATGCCGTCCATCGGCGGTACTGCCAAGATAGCTCCGTATCCGATCCATCCTCCATGGATTGATGCGCGCTCTCTCGCCAAAGAGCGCAGCGGGTCAGCAGAATGAAACAAAGAGGACAGCAATGGGAAAGATCGCTCCCGACGCCTCCGCTGAACGGCGGAGCAATACTCGATTGGAAGTCGCGAACAACCTCGAAGCCAATCTCCGAACGCTAGACAAGCTGGGGGCGCATATCGCCGCCGCCCATCTGGACGTTGCGATAACGCGTCTGAGGGAAGAAGTCGGCTAGCGCGCCTAGCCAGCGAGGCGACCGAAACACGCTGCGCCGGCGTATTGTGCGCTGGCACCAAGCTCTTCTTCAATCCGGATCAACTGGTTGTATTTGGCGAGCCGGTCGGAGCGAGCGAGCGAGCCTGTCTTGATCTGGCCGCAGTTGGTGGCGACCGCGAGATCGGCAATGGTCGCGTCTTCGGTTTCACCGGAGCGGTGGCTCATCACGCTGGTATATCCAGCGCGGTGAGCCATCTCGACGGCTTCCAGTGTTTCGCTAAGCGTGCCGATCTGGTTGACTTTTACCAACAGTGAATTGGCAAGCCCCTTCTCGATGCCCATGGCAAGGCGCGCCGGATTGGTCACAAACAGGTCATCGCCGACCAACTGGACCTTGTCGCCGATCAGGTCGGTTAGCGCCTTCCAGCCTTCGAAGTCGTCTTCGGCCATGCCGTCCTCGATCGAACGGATCGGGTAGTCGGCACACAGCCTGGCGAGATATTCGGCCATTTCGCCGCCCGAAAGCGACAGGCCTTCGCCCGAAACCTCGTACTTGCCGCCCTTGAAGAACTCGGTCGAAGCGCAATCGAGCGCCAGCGCGACCTCTTCACCGGGCTTGAACCCGGCTGCCTCGATCGACTGCATGATAAAATCCAGCGCATCGCGGGTGCTGGAGAGGTCAGGCGCAAAGCCGCCTTCGTCGCCGACCGAAGTCGACAGGCCCTTGGCCGAGAGGCCCTTCTTGAGCGTGTGGAAGATCTCGGATCCCCAACGCACCGCCTCGGCAATCGAGCTTGCGCCAACCGGCATGACCATGAATTCCTGGATGTCGATGGGATTGTCGGCATGCTCGCCGCCGTTGACAATGTTCATCATCGGGACCGGCAGGACGTGAGCGGAGACACCACCGACATAGGCCCACAATGGCATCCCTCGCGCCGCTGCTGCCGCCTTCGCTATCGCGAGACTCGTACCGAGGATCGCATTGGCACCGAGCTTGGCCTTGTTGTCAGTACCATCAAGGTCTATCAGGACACCGTCGATGTCGCGTTGATCCTCCGCATCGAGACCCAGCAGAGTGTCAGAAATGGTGGAGTTGACGGCCTCCACCGCTTTCAGCACTCCCTTGCCGAGATACCGACTCTTGTTACCATCACGCAATTCGACCGCTTCATGTGCGCCTGTCGATGCGCCCGATGGCACGGCGGCGCGGCCAAAGCTGCCGTCCTCGAGCAGAACATCCACTTCAACAGTGGGATTGCCACGGCTGTCGAGGATTTCACGGGCATGGAGGTCGATAATCGCAGTCATCTTGGCTTGGCTCCGGAGCGTGGGTGTTGTATATTTCTAAGACACCCCCATATCGGGGTTGCGAGCGCTCTATGCGTCGGAACGTACCGGTGCAAGGCGCGTTGTGTTAGTGCATGCGTATTCCCCCGGATACGCTCGATGAAAACCACTTGTGAGGGACATGACCATGGCCAAGAGCACCACCCCGAAGACCCCCGCCAAGCGCGCCCCGGCGAAGAAAGCCACGCCGGCGAAGGAGCCCGAAGTGACACATCGCGAAGAGGCCAAGTCGCGCTTCAACGCGGCGCTCGAGGAAGCCAAGGCCGGTGCCGCAGCGCTCAAGGCCGAAGCTGGCGAAGTCGTTGGCACTTACCGTGAGCAGGCCAAGGGCCGCAGCACGGATCTCGTTACCGATGCCAAGACCTATGGAGAGGAAGCCAAGGTACGCGCTGGGGAACTGGCTGTCGAAGGCAAGACCAAGGCCAGCGACGCTCTGGCCGCGCTCGGTCAGATGGTGGCTGACAATGCTGCCAAGATCGACGAGAATTTCGGCCCGCAATATGGCGACTATGCTCGCAATGCTGCGCGCAGCCTGCAGGAAAACGCTGCCAAGCTCGAGGCCAAGAGCATCGAGGAAATTGGCGAGGATGCCCGTACCTTCGTGCGTGAAAAGCCCGGCACGGCCCTTGGTATTGCGGCCGTTGCAGGCTACCTCCTATCGCGATTGTTCCGCCGTTAAGAAGAAAAGGGGCTGCGCGAATGCTGGATGATGACGCGTCCAAGGCGCAGCCCGATAGCCTGGAGCCGGTTTCAACCGGCGATGAAGCCGAACAGAGCGCCCCACCCTTTGCTTCTCTGGCAGACGATGTCAGCGCGCTGATCGAGGATGGGAAGACTTACCTCGATGCCGAAATCGCCTATCAGAAGACGCGCGCTAGCTATGCGGGGGAACAGGCACGGCAGGGCCTGGTGCTCGGTCTTGGTGCACTTGCCTTTCTTCATCTGGCCCTGATTGGGCTGGTTGTTGGCCTCATCATTGCTTTGGAACCTTTCCTTACTGCTTTCGGGTCGCTGGCTGCTGTGGTTGGCACCCTGCTAATTGGGGTGGCGGTATTTGCCATGCTGGCTTCCCGTCGTTTCAAGGCACTTGGTTCGGCGTTCAAGAGCGAGACCGATGAGCAAGTTTGAACGGCAGCTGCGCGAAGACAAGTTGCTGCGAGATTCCGCGCACGCGCTCGTCAAGGCCAATGTGGCACGGGTCAAGAGTGACCTGGAGGAGCGCAGCCTCGGCCAACGGGCCGTGGGACGCGTGAAGGACGGAACCGCTGAGCTGGTCGACCGGGCGAAGGAGAATGGCGGTACCATCGCCGGGCTGGCGACTGTCTTGCTCGGAGCGGTGGGGCTATGGGCAGCGCGCGCGCCATTGCTCGATATGTTGACCACCGCCGAGCCCGCGGACCCCGACGGCGATGAAGGCGAGACCCCCAGCGGAGAACACCAATGAGTACCGAAAATAGCCGTGATGCACTCCGTCGCCGTATCGAGGAAGGCGAAGCCCGCCTCGCAGATCGCGACCTTATCGCTGCAGCGAGGGAAGCCGGTGCCGCAGCGAAAGATTTTGTCCGCGCCCACCCGGTTGCGACAGTCGCGGGTGTTGCCTTGATTGGTATCGTTATCGGGGCAATGACCAAGCCAGGGCGCCGGCTCGGTAGTCGCGCCGCGGGGCTTGCCAGCTTCGCGACTGAAGCGGGCATTGCCTATGCGATGGGTGTGATCGACACGGCCGGCGAACTGGCGGACGATGTTAAGGAAGCGGGTACGGAGAAGCTGGAGGACCTGGGGGATACACTTGATCGCACGCGGCGCAAGGCCAAGCGTGAAGGCACTTACCTCGCTAGTTCAGCCCGCGATGCAGTGCACGATCTGGGTCGCCGCGCGGGGCGCAAGGCTGGTCGGACCTTCCGCCAGACGCGCAAGCGCATTACGCACTGATCTCCTGCATGAATTCACCATCCAGTGCGCGCGCGGGCAGTTTGCCTTGGCGGGCGCTTGAGCTAAGGGCACGCCAGATTCCCTCCCCAGGAAGGTAAGACACCATGGAAGAAACCACACCTCAACAGCGTTTGCATCTCGTTATGGGCGGCCGTGTGAAGGACCCGCGGACCCTCGAATTCCAAGATCCCGAGAGCCTGCATGTCGTCGGTATCTACAGTGATTATGATTCTGCCGTCGATGCCTGGCGTGCCCAGGCGCAGCGCACCGTGGATGATGCGGAAATGCGCTATGTGGTGGTGCACATCCACAAATTGCTGACGCCGGACGACTAAGCGGACCGGATGGCCTATTCCATCCGCCTCTATCGCGACTTAGATGCGGAGGCGTTGAGCAAACTCGCCTTGGCGGCGATCCGCACAATCGGTGTGCATGGATATTCCCCAGAACAGGTGGAAGCGTGGGCTGCCCGGCATGGCGGTGAGGACATGTATCGCGAGCGCGTGTCGAGCGGTCATGTCATCTTTGTCGCCGCCGATGCGCAAGACCGGCCCGTTGCCTATGCTTTGCTCGAGGGCGATGGTCATCTCGATCGACTGTACAACCACCCCAATCATACGCGGCGGGGATTGGCCTTGCAGTTACTGATGGCTGCCGAAACCCATGCGCGGGCAGAGGGAATAACGCGTCTCTATACCGAGGCCAGCGAACTCGCTCGTCCTGCATTTGAGCGGGCCGGATATTCAGTGACGCGGCGCCGCGATTTCGCGATCGACGGCGTGCCTATTCACAACTACGCGATGGAGAAGGTGCTCTCTTCACCCTCATCCAACTCCGACTAGGCGCTTCGCGCCAAGTCTGCTTATCGTTCTCCCAATGGGAGAAGGATAGCGAAGCTGGCGCCTTCAGGTGCTAGCGCAGCTTGGAAGAGGGTGAAAATCTCTCAGATGAACTCGATCTTGTCGACAAGGTAGAACTTGTCGCCCGACGGAACCGTCACTTCGATTTCTTCGCCTACCATCTTGCCTATCAGCGCGCGGCCGATCGGCGAGTTGTAGGAGATCCGGCCCTTGGCGGCATCCGCTTCCGTCTGGCCAACGATCTGGTACCTGACGGACTTCTCGTCTTCGTCTTGGAGGGTGACAGTGGCACCAAACACGATCTTGTCGCCTGACAGCGTCGAGGGGTCGATGATCTGAGCGCGGGTCACACGGTCCTCGATCTCAGCGATTTGTGCTTCGATCTGGCCCTGGCGTTCCTTCGCCGCGTGATATTCGGCATTCTCCGACAGGTCGCCATGCGCGCGCGCTTCTTCGATCGCGTCGACAACCTTCGGGCGTTCCGCCCGCAGGGCCTTGAGATCGGCGGTCAGCCGCTCATAGCCTTCTGCCAGCATCGGAACCTTTTCCATCACTGTCCCCACTTCATCACTTTCCAGTTGACCCACCCAACGGCCCTTTTCGACCGTCAATTCGATCCTCTGCCGCGCCTTGGAGCGCGCGGATCAGCATAGCGAACTGTGGGGAGGTACTTGTGTTACGTCTCGCTATAATAGTCTTGCAGCGAGCGGACTTCAAGCATGCTTGATTGAACCGTCGCAATCGCTTGAGCGACAGCAAGGCTGGCAGCGGCTGTCGTATAGTATGGCAGCTTGGCCTCAAGCGCCCCGGCACGGATGGATTTGCTGTCGCGCAGGCTCTGCCAACCCTCGGTGGTGTTGAAGATCAGGTCGACCTCGCCATCGATAATCGCATCGACAATATGTGGCTGCCCCTGCGCCACCTTATTGACCCGCTCGACCGGCAGGCCCTGCTCGGCAAGATAGGCCTGCGTCCCGCCGGTGGCGATCACGCGGAAGCCCTTGTCGATCAGCGTCTTCACCGCCGGGACAATGGTCGCCTTGTCGGTATCCTTGACGGAGACGAACAGTGTGCCACTTTCAGGCAACGGCATGCCGACACCCAGCTGCGACTTGAGGAACGCCTCAGGGAAGGCCCGGTCGATCCCCATCACTTCGCCGGTCGATTTCATCTCGGGCGAGAGCACCGGGTCGGCCCCGGGGAAGCGGCTGAATGGGAACACCGCTTCTTTCACCGCCATGTGATCGGGTCGCAGGTTGAAAGGTTCGAAGCTGGAGAGGGGCTCGCCGGCCATCACGAGGCTGGCGATCTTGGCCACCGGCCGGCCGATTGCCTTGGCGACGAAGGGCACCGTACGGCTCGCGCGCGGGTTGACTTCGATCAGGTAGACCTCGCCGTCCTTGACCGCGAACTGGACGTTCATCAGCCCCTTGACCTTGAGCGCGATGGCCAGCGCTTCGGCCTGGCGTTCCATCTCGGCCACGACATCGTCGGGCAGGCTGTAAGGCGGCAGCGTGCAGGCGCTGTCGCCCGAATGGACCCCGGCCTCCTCGATATGCTGCATCACCCCGGCAATGCGCACTTCCTTGCCGTCGGAGATCACGTCCACGTCGCATTCGATCGCGTCGCGCAGGTACTGGTCGACAAGCACCGGGCTCTCGCCGGACACATTGACCGCAGTCTTGATGTAGTCATCCAGCTGCGCAAGGCTGTCGACGATCTCCATCGCCCGGCCTCCGAGCACGTAGCTGGGGCGCAGGAGCACCGGATAGCCGATCCGCGCAGCGACGGCGGCCGCTTCATCGCGGCTGTAGGCGATGCCGTTGTCCGGCTGCTTGAGCTTGAGCTGGTTGACCAGCTTGGCAAAGCGCTCGCGGTCTTCGGCAAGGTCGATGGCGTCGGGCGAAGTGCCGAGGATCGGGATCCCCGCATCCTCCAGCGCCTGCGCCAGCTTGAGCGGAGTCTGCCCGCCGAACTGCACGATGACGCCCACGAGCTCGCCCTTCGACTGCTCGACGCGCAGGATTTCCAGCACGTCTTCCGCCGTCAGCGGCTCGAAATAGAGCCGGTCGGAGGTGTCGTAGTCGGTCGAGACCGTTTCCGGGTTGCAATTGACCATGATGGTCTCGAACCCGGCTTCGCTCAGCGCGAAACAGGCGTGTACGCAGCAATAATCGAACTCGATGCCCTGCCCGATCCGGTTCGGTCCGCCGCCGAGGATGACGATCTTCTTGCGATCGGACGGCATGGACTCGTCCTCGGGCTCGCCGAAGGTCGGGGCCTCGTAGGTCGAATACATGTAGGGCGTGATGGCTTCGAACTCGGCGGCGCAGCTATCGATCCGCTTGAAGACGGGATAGACGCCCAGCTTCTTGCGCAGGTCGCGCACTTCCTGTTCGCTGGTAGCCCCGGCCATGGCGACCAGCGCATCGTGCAGCAGACCCGAACGGCGCGCCTGGGTCTCGCCCAGCCCGCCCGCAACACCGACCGAACGCACCGCCAGCGTGGCAAGCCGCTTGTCGGAGAAGCCCATAGCCTTGAGGCGGCGCAGGCCCGCCGCATCGTTGGGCAGGCCGTTGGCGCTGACGTCTTTCTCGGCGGCGATGATGGCTTCGATCTGGCGCAGGAACCACGGATCGTAGCTGGTGACTTCGTGGATTTCCTCGAGGTTCAGGCCTTCGCGGAAAGCCTGCGCCACCTTCAGCAATCTGTCGGGCGTACGCTGGCTGAGCGAGGCGGTGATCACATCCTTGTGTACGCCTTCCAGTTCGACCACGCGGTTGAAGCCGTCGAGATCGGTTTCCAGCCCGCGCAGGGCCTTCTGCATCGATTCCTGGAAGTTGCGGCCGATGGCCATGACTTCGCCGACCGACTTCATCGCGGTGGCGAGCAGCGGCTCGGCGCCCTTGAACTTCTCGAAGGCGAAGCGCGGGATCTTGGTCACGACATAGTCGATGGTCGGCTCGAACGAAGCCGGGGTCGCGCCGGTGATCTCGTTGGTGATCTCGTCCAGCGTGTAGCCGACCGCCAGCTTGGCCGCGACGCGGGCGATGGGGAAGCCGGTGGCCTTTGATGCCAGCGCAGACGACCGCGAAACGCGCGGGTTCATCTCGATCACGATCAGACGGCCATCCTTGGGATTGACCGCAAACTGGACATTGGATCCGCCGGTCTCGACCCCGATCTCGCGCAGCACATTGATGCTGGCGGTGCGCATGATCTGGTATTCCTTGTCGGTCAGGGTCAGCGCTGGCGCGACAGTGATGGAATCCCCGGTGTGGACGCCCATCGGATCGACATTTTCGATGGCGCAGATGATGATGGCGTTGTCGTTCTTGTCGCGCACCACCTCCATCTCGAACTCTTTCCACCCGAGCAGCGATTCCTCGATCAGGACTTCGGTGGTTGGGGACGCCTCCAGCCCTTCACGCACGATCCGCTCGAACTCGGCCTTGTTGTAAGCGATGCCGCCGCCGGTGCCGCCCAGGGTGAAGCTGGGGCGGATGATCGATGGCAGGCCGGTGGTCTCCAGCACCTTGAACGCCTCGTCGATGGTGTGCGCGACGCCGCTGCGCGCGCTTTCCAAACCGATCTTGTCCATCGCTTCGCGGAAACGCTGGCGGTTCTCGGCCTTGTCGATGGCATCGGCCTTGGCCCCGATCATCTCGACGCCATGCTCGGCCAGCACGCCCATTTCATCGAGCTTGAGCGCACAATTGAGCGCGGTCTGCCCGCCCATGGTCGGCAGCAGCGCGTCGGGCTTCTCCTTGGCGATGATCTTGGCCACGATCTCGGGCGTGATCGGCTCGACATAGGTCGCATCCGCCATCTCCGGATCGGTCATGATCGTGGCCGGGTTGGAGTTGACGAGAATGACCCGATACCCCTCCTCACGCAGCGCCTTGATCGCCTGCGTGCCGGAATAATCGAACTCGCAAGCCTGGCCGATAATGATCGGGCCGGCGCCGATAACGAGGATGGAGGAGATGTCAGTGCGTTTGGGCATTATTTCTTCTTCTTGCCCTTCTCTTCAGGGGGCGATTCAATGTTGGGCACAGGCGAAGATTGGATCGAATCCCAAGACTCGCCAGCAAGCAAACGGGTTTGTATCCAGAGTATGTCTGCAATGTTCTTGGTTGCACGTTGGCTATCCAAAAGCAGGTTGTCACGATCAACGAACCCAGCGGCCGCATAACCCGCGTGCTGGATATCACTCTCAAGAATTTCGAAGCCAAGATGACGGACGATCTCAAAAATTAGTTTGGTAGTCTTGGCGCTGGTTGATTGTAGTGGTGGAGCGTTCGGATCAGCCGCAGCTGGATCTTGGACCGCTCTAATGAACTCTTTGTAGGCGCTCATAACAGGGCGGGATGAACTGAACTCGACAGGGACCAGGTTGATCGCAACGGAAAAACCAGGATCAGCTGGCAAATGACGCGTCGACAGAAGCATCCTAAGAACTACCAGTTTCTGGTCGCGCTCCTGCTTCTTGTTCGTCAGCCATAGAGAAATGAGAACCGCAAATATTGGCCCGATCAGTATCGCAGCAATCGTGATGAGCTCTGTATTTGTCACCCCAACATCCCCACAAACTTCTCGAACAGGTAGAAGCTGTCCTGCGGCCCCGGGCTTGCCTCCGGGTGATACTGCACCCCGAACGCCTTCTTGCCGATGATGCTGATCCCGCAGTTGCTGCCGTCGAACAGGCTCACATGGGTCTGCTCCACGCCTTCCGGCAAAGTGTCGGCATCCACCGCAAAGCCGTGGTTCATGCTGGTAATCTCGACGAGGCCGCTGGTCTCGCCCCAGCCCTCACCCACGCGCTGGACGGGGTGGTTGGCGCCGCGGTGGCCCTGGTGCATCTTGACCGTCTTCGCGCCCGCGGCCAGCGCCAACATCTGGTGGCCTAGGCATATCCCGAACAGCGGGATGTCGCGTTCCAGCAGCGCCTTGATCACCGGCACCGCATACTCACCCGTCGCCGCCGGATCGCCCGGCCCATTGGAGAGGAACACGCCCGCCGGCTCCAACGCGAGGATATCCTCTAGGCTGGTCTTGGCCGGGACGACCGTTACCTTCGCCCCCGCCTTCACGAGGTTGCGGAAGATATTGTCCTTCGCGCCATAGTCGATCGCCACGACGTGCGGCTTGTCATGCCAGTCGGCATGTCCATAGCCGTGGCCGAGCCGGCAATAACCACCACCCCAGTCCTCGCGTGCATCGCGCGTGACCTTCTGCGCAAGGTCCATACCTTCAAGCCCCGGCCATTCCTGCGCCTTCTTCAGCAGCGCTGGCAGGTCGAACTTGCCATCCGGCTCATGCGCAATCACCGCATTGGGCGCGCCGTTGAGGCGGATGAAGCGGGTCAGCGCGCGGGTGTCGATCCCGCTAAGCCCGATCTTGCCATTGGCCGCCATCCAGTCGGTGAATTCCTGCTGGCTGCGGAAATTGCTCTGCGGCGTCACTTCCTCGCGCACTACGCAGCCGATCGCGCCTTCGACCTTGCTTTCGATATCCTCGTCATTGGTGCCGACATTGCCGATATGCGGGAACGTGAAGGTCACCACCTGCCCAGCGTAGGAGGGATCGGTCATCACCTCCTGGTAGCCGGTCATCGAGGTGTTGAAGCATACTTCGCCCACGGCGCTGCCGGTCGCGCCGAAGCCCTTGCCCCATAATGCGGTGCCGTCGCTCAGGAGCAGGACTCCCGTCGCACCTTTGGGTTGCGCAGGCGTAATGTCGGCGGTGGCCATGGGGCTGCTCCGAGTCAGGGGTTTCCGGCGATGTCGCTAAGACACTGCCGCTAGGGACACCCTCCCCTTGCGTCAAGCGCCATGGCACGCCACTTGGGGATCAATCCACTATCAGGCAATTTTCTACGGGACTGACCATGCTGAGAGATGACATCAAGGCCGCCACCATCGCTGCAATGAAGGCCGGCGACAAGGAACGCACCGCCGCGCTGCGGCTGATCGGGGCCAAGATCAAGGATCGCGATATCGAACTGCGCACTTCTTCCAAGGAAATCCCGGATGATGACCTGGTGGTTGAGGTGCTCCAGAAAATGGTCAAGCAGCGCAACGACTCCATCAAGATGTACGAGGACGGTGGCCGCCAGGAACTGGCCGACAAGGAGAAGGCCGAAGTCGCCGTGATCGAGGAATTCCTCCCCGCCATGATGAACGAGGACGAGACCAGGGCCGCGATCGAAGCGATAAAGGCCGAACTCGGCGCCGACGGCATGAAGGACATGGGCCGCGTAATGGGCGAGCTCAAGGCACGCCATGGTTCACAACTCGACATGGGCAAGGCCAGCGGGCTGGTGAAGGCGGCGCTGTCTTAACTCTCCCCTCCCGCTTGCGGGAGGGGCTGGGGGAGGGAATGTAAGCGATGCCAGTTGGCCCGCCTCCATTCGAAGACAAGGGCTACAAGCGGCCAACCCTCCGCTCGCGAGAGCTGCGAATGAATGCGACCGAACCAGAGCGGGTCCTGTGGCAACATTTGCGAAGCCGCCAACTGGCGGGCGTGCGGTTCAATCGCCAATTTCCGATCGGACAGTTCATTTGCGACTTCGTTGCCCGAGGTCCGCGCCTTGTCATTGAATTGGATGGAGGAACCCATGCTTCCGACGAAGCGCATGAGGCCGATGCGTGTCGGACCAGATTCCTCCATGCACAGGGCTACACCGTCATTCGCTTTTGGAATCACGAGGTCATGGATAATGTGGAAGGCGTGTTACGGCGGATTGAGCAGACCCTGGCTGACATGCCCTCCCCCAGCCCCTCCCGCAAGAGGGAGGGGAGTTTGTGGAGTCCGTCTCGCCGTGAGCGAGCGGACAAATGCTGAGTCCCCAATGGCTTGACGAATTGCGCGCACGGGTGACGCTCTCCAGCGTCATCATGCGCACGACCAAGCTGCAGCGGGCCGGGCGCGAGTGGAAAGCGTGTTGCCCTTTCCACAACGAGAAGAGCCCCAGCTTCACCGTTTCCGACGAAAAGGGCTTCTACCACTGCTTCGGCTGCGGGGCGCATGGCGACGTCATCCGCTGGATGACCGACCAGCGCGGCCTGCAGTTCATGGATGCGGTGAAAGAGCTGGCGCAGGAAGCCGGGATGGAAGTCCCTGCCGCGGATCCCCGCGCGGCGAAGCAGGCGGAAAAGCGCGCCAGCCTGATCGACGTGACGGAAGCGGCGCAGGATTGGTTTGTCCGGGAACTTCGCAGTGATGGAGGAGCCAAAGCGCGCGACTATCTTGCCTCACGCGGTTTCTCGGATGCGATCGTGCGTGAATTCGGTTTTGGTTTTGCGCCGGATAACAAGCAGGCAATCAAGAATGCGCTGGCATTCGACGAGCAGATGCTGGTCGAAAGCGGGATGCGGATCGAAACTGACGACGGCAACCATTACGATCGCTTTCGCGACCGCCTGATGCTGCCGATCCAGGATGCGCGCGGACGCGTGATCGCTTTCGGTGGCCGTATCCTCGACAAGCGCGACGGCGTAGCCAAGTACCTCAACTCGCCCGACACCCCGTTGTTCGACAAGGGCCGAACCCTCTATAACCTCCACCGCGCAGGCCCTGCCTCCCGCCAGACCGGGCGGATGGTGGTGGTCGAGGGCTATATGGACGTGATCGCCCTCGCCAATGCCGGGATCGAGGATGCGGTGGCTCCGCTGGGAACAGCCCTGACCGAGCGCCAGATAGAGATGCTGTGGCGGATGGTTGAACGACCCATCCTGTGTTTCGACGGTGACGCCGCAGGCCAGAAGGCGGCGATGCGGGCAATCCAGCGCGCCCTGCCGCTGCTGCGTCCGGCGCATTCGCTGGCGATTGTGCGCTTGCCCAGCGGGCTCGACCCCGACGACCTGATCAAACAGCGTGGCGCGAAGGCGATGGAAGAGATACTCTCCGAGCCAGCCGGCCTGCTCGACACCCTGTGGGAATTCGAGCGCGATGCGCAACCGCTCGACAGCCCAGAAGCCAAGGCCGGGCTCAAGGCGCGGCTGCTGGTGCATGTCGATGCTATCGCCGATCCGGACATCAAGGCCTTGTATCGCCGCGAGCTGCTGGATCGGTTCTCGGCCTTCGCTTTTCCGCAGCGCGAGCGCCAGCCGTGGAAGCCCGAAGGCTTCCGCGGACAGCAACGCCCCGTTGCCAAGGTCGATCCTGCCGCTTTGAAGCGATTGCAGCAGCTGGTTTCCGGACAAGGTCGGGATCGATTGACTGCTGCCGTTGTGGCCGGGCTCATGCGGCATCCGAGCCAGCTCGAACGGCACGAGGAGGCCTTGGCAGAAGCTGCCGAGCGTGACGCGAATATCGCGGCTGCGATAAATCCGTTGCTCGACATGGCAGAAATGCTTGAAGACGGCGGCGAATTGCCCATATCAGGCAGCAGCGGCCAACTTGCGCCCCCGGACCTAAGTCATTTTTCCTTCCTTAGAGAAGGCACCGAGACCGAGGATGCGCGCGAAGACCTGGCTGAAGCCGTATCGTTGCTGGTCGAAAGACCTGCGCTGGAAGCTGCCCTCGCCGCAGCCACCGCGCGGTTCGAAACCGACCCGGAAGGTGCTTTCGCCGAACAGCAGAGGCTGTTGAAGCGAAAGCTGGATTTCGAAGCGCGACTCGGCCAAATGACGAGTTTGAAGGCTGCACGCGCCAATGCGGGCTCGCCACAGGATTTAGGCCCTTCGCGCAAACCGGAAACGGCGGGCGAACAGGAAACGGACTGAAACGGGATTTATGGCTTCCAAGACCAAGACAGCCGAAAAAGACGACGCGCCGCTGATCGATCTCAACGAAGCGTCGATCAAGAAGCTCATCACCAAGGCCAAGCGCAAGGGCTATGTCACTTATGACGAGCTCAATGAAGCGCTCCCTTCGGGCGAAATGAGCCCCGACCAGATCGAGGACATCCAGACCGCGCTGTCGGAAATGGGCGTGCAGATCGTCGAGAACGACGAGGAAGCCGAAGCCGAGGCTGAGCAGGAAAACGAAGTCGAGGAAATCTCGACCGACGACAAGAAGGAAGCCAAGAAACCGGCGGCTGCAGCCAAGAAAACTGCAACCGGTGACCGGACCGACGATCCGGTGCGCATGTACCTGCGTGAGATGGGCGCGGTCGAGCTGCTTAGCCGCGAAGGCGAAATCGCTATTGCCAAGCGCATTGAGGCCGGTCGCGACACCATGATCATCGGCCTGTGCGAAAGCCCGATCACTTTCCACGCCATTATCCAGTGGTCCGAAGCACTCAATAATGAGGAAATGCAGCTGCGCGAGATCCTCGATCTCGATGCGATGCTTTCCAAGGAGCCTCCCGCCGAGAAGCTCGAAGAAGGTGCCGAGGACGATGACGACGGCGAAATCTCGGAGGAGAACACCGGACCAACCATTGTCGACGATGAAGACGACGATGACGAAGATGATAGCGAAGACGAAGACGGCGAAGAGGGCGAAGGCAAGAGCCGCGACGACGATGATGACGAAGACAACACCATGTCTTTGGCTCAGATGGAAGCTGCCCTGAAGCCCGACGCCATCGAACGGTTTGCGCGCATCACCGACCTGTTCAAGAAATTCGAGAAGCTGCAGGCAGAGCGTGTCGAAACGCTGGCCCGGGGTGAAACGTTACCCAAGGCGAAGGAAGCCAAATACGAAAAGCTCGGCGAGGAGCTCACCTCGGAAGTGGAAAGCATGCAGTTCCATGCGACCAAGATCGAATTCCTGGTCGACAATCTCTATGCCTTCAACCGGCGCCTTACGGCGCTTGGCGGGCAGATGCTGCGCCTGGCCGAACGACACAAGGTGAAGCGCCTGGACTTCCTCAATGCCTATATCGGCAATGAGCTCGATGAAGACTGGCTCAAGGCCAACGCAAAGAAGGACAAGAAGTGGGCTGCCTTCGCAGAGAAGGAAGCCGATGCGATCGATCGTATCCGTGCCGAGATTGCCGACATCGCCAGCCAGACCGGCATGGCTTTGCCGGAATTCCGCCGCATCGTGAACATGGTGCAGAAGGGCGAACGTGAAGCGCGCATAGCCAAGAAGGAAATGGTCGAGGCGAACCTGCGTCTGGTCATCTCGATCGCCAAGAAATACACCAACCGCGGCCTGCAATTCCTTGATCTCATTCAGGAAGGCAACATCGGCCTGATGAAGGCGGTCGACAAGTTCGAATACCGCCGCGGCTACAAGTTCAGCACCTATGCCACCTGGTGGATCCGTCAGGCGATCACCCGCTCGATTGCCGACCAGGCCCGCACCATCCGCATCCCGGTGCACATGATCGAGACGATCAACAAGCTCGTCCGCACCAGCCGCCAGTTCCTCCACGAACAAGGCCGCGAGCCAACGCCGGAGGAAATGGCCGAACGCCTCTCCATGCCGTTGGAGAAGGTCCGCAAGGTGATGAAGATCGCCAAGGAACCGATCTCCCTCGAAACGCCGATCGGCGATGAGGAAGACAGTCATCTGGGCGACTTTATTGAGGATAAGAACGCCATTATCCCGGTCGATGCCGCGATCCAGGCCAACCTCAAGGAGACGGTTACTCGCGTGCTCGCCTCACTCACCCCGCGTGAGGAGCGCGTACTGCGCATGCGCTTTGGTATCGGCATGAACACCGATCACACGCTCGAGGAAGTAGGCCAGCAATTCTCGGTGACCCGCGAACGCATTCGCCAGATCGAGGCCAAAGCGCTTAGGAAGCTCAAGCACCCAAGCCGGAGCCGCAAGATGCGGAGCTTCCTGGATCAGTAACAGGGGGCATTGGTGGCAGAGCAAGAAGACGCGCCGCGAGACGGACGCTCAAATGCGAGCAAGTTCGACATCCAGCAGAAATACCTGGATTTTTTTGGTCGACTAGCCTGGCCTGCAACTGCCGGCATCCTGTTGTTCCTGTTCTATTCGCCCATTTATGGGTTCGTGGAGCGTATGTCGGCGCAGGATGCCCAGCGCGTGTCGATCGGCTCGTTCAATGTCGAGTTCAACGGCAGCGAAGCAGCAAGGATGCCCGAGCTGGATGCCACTATTGCAGCGAAACTCGCTTCTCTCGATAACGACGAGCGAGAAACCCTGTTGGCCATCGGTGAACTCTACCCGCTGGAAAACATGTGCACGCTCACTGGTTTCGAAGCGGCCATCAGGCGTGCGAACCGGGAGACAGCCGACTTTGTCGCTGCGCGACTGGATGAACTGGAGGCTCGCCGCCGCCTGCTGGGTTCGCTGGACTCACTTGAGGCGATGAACCTCGTCCGCAGCCAGAGGGTACCTATCGCCAGTACGGACAAGTTCTGCGAAGGATCCTACGGCAGATCATATTCCCTGACGGATGAAGGCAAACAGGCACGGCGCTACTATCTGGATCTGACCTCGCGCACGATCAATTTCGCTACTGCGGAAGAGGGCGACTAGGCTCGCAGCAGGTGGGCTGGACTTAGCAAGTGCGGGCTGGCAGATGTCGGGTCGGGAGAGGATCGAGCGCCATCTAGTCGGGGAAGCCTTTCCATGTCCGTTATCGCCATCGTCAGCCAAAAAGGCGGGTCCGGGAAGACCACCCTTGCCCTGCATCTTGCTGCTAGCTCCACGCAGGGCAAACTGCCTGCATGTATTATCGATACCGATCCCCAGGCCACAGCCGCTGCGTGGGGTGACTGGCGCGGGGACTTCCTCCCGATCGTGGTCACCAGCCCCCCGGCACGGCTAGGCAAGACGATCGAGCGAGCCCGAAAGCAGGATGATGTCGAGATTGTCGTGATTGATACCCCGCCGCATGCCGAAGCGGCCATGCGCGAAGCGATCAAGGCGGCCGACCTCGTCCTGATCCCTTCGCGTCCACGCGCTTTCGACCTGCACGCGCTTGAAGGCGTAGCCGACATGCTGCAGCATTCAGGCAAGCCCGCTTTTGTCGTCCTCAATGCGGTTCCATCGGGTGCCACCAGGCAGATTGCCGAAGCAACCGAAGCCGCCAAGCAACTGGGCCTTGAGGTTTGCCCCGTAACCTTCGGCGAACGCGCAGATTTCCATAAATCTTCAGCCAAGGGAGAGGTCGCTGCGGAGATCGATTCCGGCGGCAAGGCGGCCAAGGAGGCTAAGAAGCTGTGGAAGTGGGTGAAGAAGCAGCTCGGCTAGCCGATCAGGCTGGGATTACGTCGAACACCATCGATGTACGTACCGGATCAACACCTGTCGGAATGACATCGTGGAAGAAATGCGCCGGGAAGATGGTCAGTTGACCCGGTTGCGCAGGAACTCTGCGCTCACCCCAGCATGCCTTGTGACCTCCACTAAACTTCTCCACTGCACCGATTTGCAGGTCACCACGCCCATCCTTCGCTACGAGTACCGCTTCGGGTACATCCACATGGTAGACAATCGAAAAGAGCGAGGTGCGATGGATATGCTGCCCGGCTGTTCCGCCCGCCCGCACCATGGTTACGCCGCTACGAAGACGCACGGGGGGCAGTTGCGAGGGCAACCAGTGGCCGAGCCCCCGTTTCGAAGCCTCCTGCACGTAGGAATCCACGGCAGTCTTCACGATAGATCGCAACTCGACTAATGCGCTGCATTCAGGCGGCGGCAGATGAACTTCGTTGATCAGCGTAAAATCGGGTGACGGATCAAGCAGGAGGCGTCCCTCGGTGGCCAAACGAGCATTGAAATCGACCAGATCGCCCGATTGTCTACCTTCGATTGAGGCTACCGCCACATGGCGATCGAGATCGACCAGGGCACAGGCGGCGTCGCGATCGCCTGTCATTGAATACGCGATGGCACGGATCGCCCTCAGCACCGTGTTGTCGCCATGGGTATCACTGGCAAGAGAGCAGTACCTCAATACCTCAGCCCCATCACCCGCACGCACCAGCAGGCGCAGCGCGCCGAACAGCGAATGGATATCGCCGGTTCGCTGGAACTCCCGGTCAAAAACTTCGATTGATGCTGCGTGTTGCCCAAGCGCCGCCAGCGCCCTCGCCTTGCACATGAAGAGGCGGGGTTCATCCACGCCAAGCTCTTCGCCACGTTGGCACGCCTGCAATGCCTCCGCGGCTCGCCTCAAAGCGAGGTAACTCGAGCTTAGTGCTGACCAGTTGACATAGGCGCCCTCACCCCTCGCGATCATGGCTTCGAAACCGTCTACGGCCTCGGCATGCCGGCCCTGTCGCATTGCCTCTCGGATGCGGAACAGTTCCGACTGGATACGCTCGGGCAGGTCATCACCGGAATCGGCGGATCGAAGCACGCTCTCTTCTGGCGATCCGGATGGTTCAACCCATTGCATTACCTACCTGTGCGCCGACGATTTGCGCTAGGCAAGCCTCTCCATCCCGGCCGTTGCACCCGCTTGAGGAAAGACCGCGATCAGGGGTGGAGGGAATCACCCGCCTCCCCTATGGCGCGCGCATGCGTATCGCCCTTGCATCCGACCATGCAGCCGTGGACCTGAAGGCCGAGCTGCGCGACTGGTTGATCGAACAGGGTCACGAGGTCGCTGACCTCGGCCCCGAGACCGCCGACAGCGTCGACTACCCCGACTATGGCTACAGGCTGGCCTCGGTCGTAGCCGATGGCACCGCCGAACGCGGAATAGCCCTGTGCGGCAGTGGGATCGGGATCTCGATTTCCGTCAACCGCAACACGGCCGTCCGCTGCGCGCTAGTGTCGGAACCGCTGTCCGCTGCCCTGTGCCGCGAACATAATGACGCGAACTGCATCGCCATCGGCGCTCGCCTGACAGGCAGCGACATGGCCAAGGCCTGCGTCACTGCGTTCCTGGAAACCGAATTCGCCGGTGGCCGCCACCAGCGCCGCGTCGATAAACTCTCCAATCCCCCAGAAACGGGAACACTTTGAGCATGAGCACCGCCGAACAGACCACCGCCGACATCATGCACCGTTTCTGGCACGACAGCCTGGCAGACGCCGATCCCGAAGTGGCAGACGCAGTTGCCAAGGAGCTGAAGCGCCAGCAGGACAAGATCGAGCTGATCGCCAGCGAGAACATCGCCAGCAAGGCTGTGCTGGAAGCCGCCGGTAGCGTCTTTACCAACAAATATGCCGAGGGCTATCCGGGCAAGCGCTACTACGGCGGCTGTGACTATGCCGACGTGGTCGAAACACTTGCGATCGAGCGGGCCAAGCAGCTGTTCGGGTGCAATTTTGCCAATGTGCAGCCCAATTCGGGCTCGCAGATGAACCAGGCCGTGTTCCTCGCCCTGCTCAACCCCGGCGATACCTTCATGGGTCTCGACTTGAATTCGGGCGGACACCTGACTCACGGCTCGCCAGTCAACATGAGCGGCAAGTGGTTCAACCCGGTTGCCTATGGCGTGCGCAAGGATGACGAGCGCATCGACATGGACGAAGTCATGGCGATCGCCAAGGAGCACAAGCCGAAGCTGATCATCGCCGGCGGCACCGCCTATTCGCGGGTGTGGGACTGGGAAGCCTTCCGCAAGGTAGCCGACGAAGTAGGTGCCTACCTGATGGTCGACATGAGCCATATTTCGGGGCTCGTCGCGGGCGGCGCGCATCCCTCGCCCTTCCCGCATGCCCATGTCGTCACCACCACTACACACAAGAGCCTGCGCGGCCCGCGTTCAGGCGTGATCCTGTGGGATGACGAGGAACTGACCAAGCCGCTCAACATGGCGGTATTCCCGGGCCTGCAAGGCGGCCCGCTTATGCACATCGTCGCGGCCAAGGCAGTTGCCTTCCGCGAGGCGCTACGGCCCGAATTCAAGGCCTATGCCCGCGCTGTGGTCGAAAACGCCCGTGCGCTTGCAGCCAGCTTGGAAGAGCATGGCCTGCGGATCGTCTCCGGTGGGACTGACAATCACTCCATGCTGGTCGACCTCACGTCCAAGGATGTGACCGGCAAGGATGCCGAGAAGGGCCTCGATCGCGCCTGGCTAACCTGCAACAAGAACGGCATCCCCTACGATACCCGCAGCCCATTCGTTACCAGTGGCGTACGCCTCGGCACCCCGGCGGGCACCACCCGCGGTTTCGGTCCGGCAGAGTTCCGCAAGGTCGGTGCCCTGATAGCGGAAGTGGTCGACGGTTTGTCGAAGAATGGCCCCGAAGGTGATGCCCAGGTCGAAGAAAGTGTCCGCCGGCGAGTAAGTGAGCTATGCTCGCAATTCCCCGTTTACCCCCAGGGCTGAAGAGACTGATATGCCTAACGATGAACCCGAAGAACCCCGCGCGCAGGATCATGACCTGCTGCCCGATGCCAAGGCCGAGCTGCAAGGCATGCTCAAGGAAGGCATGCACCACCCCTCGACCAAACCGGTCCTGACCGGCGCAGCCGTTGGGGCCGTGGCCGGGTGGATACTGCCGGTGGTTGGACCGATTATCGGCGGTGTCGCCGGTGCCGGTGTGATGCTCTACAAACGGCTTCGCCCCTGAATGCGCTGTCCTTTCTGTGCGCATGACGACAGCCAGGTAAAGGATTCGCGGCCCGCAGAGGATAACGCCGCGATCCGTCGCCGGCGCCAGTGTTCCAGCTGCGGTGCACGCTTCACCACTTTCGAACGCGTGCAACTGCGCGACGTCACCGTGGTCAAGTCGGGCGACCGACGTGAACCCTTCGAACGTGCCAAGCTGGAGCAATCGGTTTCCCTGGCTTGTCGCAAGCGTGGCGTAACGCAGGAACAGATCGACCAGCTCGTATCCGGCATCCAGCGACAGGTGGAAACTGCCGGAGATAATGAGATGCCATCAGCCCGGATCGGGGAGATGGTGATGGACGGCCTGCGACAGATCGACAGCGTGGCCTATATTCGTTTCGCCAGCGTCTATCGCGATTTCAGCGAGGCGCGAGACTTTGAAGAATTTGCCAGTACCGTGCAGGAAGCGGCAGCGGGGAAAGAGTGAACTTGGCGGGGAAACCGATCATCGTCCTCGTTCGCCCCCAGCTGGGCGAGAATATCGGCAAGGCAGCCCGCGCCATGCGAAACTTCGGGTTGACCGAGTTGCGCCTGGTAGCACCGCGGGATGGCTGGCCCAATCCCGATGCCGGCCCGTCGGCCGCCGGTGCCGATGATGTACTAGTGGCCGCGCAAGTGTATGAGACAACGGCTGAAGCTGTTGCGGATTGCGCGAATATCTATGCCACGACAGTGCGTAAACGAGGCGTGACCAAGCCTGTCGCCACTCCGGAGGAAGCTGCGAAGGCTATCCACACCGAACCGGGCCGGTCGGCGATCCTGTTCGGACCCGAAAGATCAGGTCTCGAGACAGATGATGTCGCACTCGCCCGCGCTATTTTGACCGTGCCGATCGACCCCGATTTCGGCTCGCTCAACCTCGCGCAGGCGGTCATCCTGTGTGCATACGAGTGGTCAAAGGGTGCACAATTGGTTCAACCAACACAAGAAGAGCTCATGCCGCCCGCCCCGCAGGCAGAGCTTGACGGATTGGTCGACCATCTCGAGCGCATGTTGCGGCCGAAAGGCTATTTCATGCCCGCATCGCGCGAAGCGGCTACGCGGCTTACCTTGCGCAACGTTCTCACCAAGCCTGGTTGGAATCATCTTGAGATTCGGACCTTGCGAGGAGTCCTGTCATCGTTGCAGCGATCCGACCGGGAACGCCCCGACCCAGATGACGTTTGTGCGCAAGACACCTAATAGTCCCCCTCCCCCAACCCCAACCTAGGATCATCCCGATGTTTACGACCGTGGTCGCCATGCTGCTTCTAGGCAGTGCCCAACCCGATGCAGTTGCTGAGAAACCAGAAGTCGAAGCTCAGCCGCAGGTCGAAGAGCGGACTGAAAGCGCAAAGATCTGTCGCTATATCCGCGAAGACATGAATAGCCGGCGCAAGAAGAAGGTCTGCCTGACGAAGGAGCAGTGGCAGGACGCCAACCAGGGCAACTGAGCGGATCTCCTCGGGTAATGTAATGCCTTCAATGGTTCAGGAAAATGTCATCATTGCAACGCTTTAATCGCGGCAAGGGGACATGACCGACGAAGGGGAAAACCTATGCTCACTGCCATTATCCTAGCTGGTAGCCTGCCACTCGTTACCATCAACGCTGACGATGGCCGGCTTGCGGCAGACAAGACATTCGTGTCCGAGAAGGCGGAGATGGTGCTTGCAGGCCAGACTGAGGGCGAAGTTCTCTGCCTTGATCGGCCGAGCGACGGCAGCATCTGCATCACTCGCAAGGAATGGAGCAAGGCGGTGACGATGGCCAATGCGCAGCCGAACCTGCGGCACCTTGGTCAACTGCTGGCTCGCCAAGTTGCCTTCTAGATTCAGCGGCGGTTCTGCTTGACTTGAGGCGTCCGGGCGTTATTGGGCGCCCTTCACTTCGGCACCGCGCTACTTGCGCGCCCGATTGGCCCCGCACCCCGGTGAAGCGGTGGCCGCGCCCGGCATAATAGGCCGGGTGGTGCGCACCGGGTTCGATGGGTTCGCACACGGCGGACCTGAGCAAATTGAAGGAAAGACTTATGTCGAAGCGCAAGAGCGCCAAGTACAAACTTGACCGTCGTATGGGCGAAAACATCTGGGGTCGCCCGAATTCCCCCGTCAACAAGCGTTCCTACGGCCCGGGCCAGCACGGCCAGCGCCGCAAGGGCAAGATGAGCGACTTCGGCCTGCAGCTGCGCGCCAAGCAGAAGCTCAAGGGCTATTACGGCGATGTGACGGAAAAGCAGTTCCGCCGCACCTATGCCGAAGCCAGCCGCATGAAGGGTGACACCGGTCAGAACCTGATCGGCCTGCTTGAGCAGCGTCTCGACATGGTCGTCTACCGCGCCAAGTTTGCGCCGACCGTCTTTGCCGCTCGCCAGATCGTCAACCACGGCCACATCTACCTGAACGGCGTGAAGACCAACATCCCTAGCGCACGCGTCAAGGTCGGCGACGTCGTCAGCCTCGGCAACAAGGCCAAGGAAATGGCTCTCGTCATCGAAGCGCAGAGCCTGCCCGAGCGGGACATTCCGGACTACGTCGCTCCTGACGGCAACGACAAGGTGACCTTCACCCGCGTGCCCAAGCTCGACGAAGTGCCTTACCCGGTCACCATGGAACCGAACCTCGTGGTCGAGTTCTACTCGCGCTAACGTTTGACCATTGCGAATACGAAGAGGGCGGCCAGAAACGGCCGCCCTTTTTGTTTGTTGCACAAGCTGTCATGATGCGCGCACAGGCAGGAGATGACGATGCGTGTGGTCTTGATCGACGGTCACCCTGATGAGAGCCGGCTAACGTCTGCATTGCTTGATATCTACGAGGCTGCGCTCCCGTCTGGATCCGACATTGTACGAATTGCGGTGCGCGACCTCGATTTCACGCCCAACCTGCGGTTCGGCTACGCCAGGCGAACGCCCTGGGAACCCGATATCTCACGACTGGCTGAAGAGCTTGATGCCTGTGACCATCTCGTCGTTTGCTTCCCGATGTGGTGGGGTGCCGAACCCGCCATCGTCAAAGGGTTGCTCGATCGTTTGCTTCTGCCTGGTTTCACGTTTGCCTATCATAGCGATGACCCGTGGTGGGACCGGCTGATGGCGGGGCGTTCGGCTGATGCCATTATCACCATGGACACGCCGCGGATCTTCCTGCGTTTTGCCTATGGCGATTCCATCGTTCGCCGTTGGCGCAAGCAGGTGCTCGACTTTTGCGGTTTCAAGCCTGCGCGCGTACTGCCACTGGGCCCGGTCAAACAGGGCTCGGCCGAGAAGAACTGGGTCAAATGGACCGCTAAGATCGAAAAGCTGGCGCGAACAGCCGGACCTAGCAAGCCCCAGGAAAAAGCTGCCCGCTTGGAAGGTTTCCTCCAGCAGTCAAAGGCAGCTTCGACCAGCGCCTAAGTCAGCTTTCCAGGCTCCGTTCGAGGAATTCCCCGATCCTCTTTAGCATCCTTGCACGCGCCTTGCTATCTTTCAGGCTGTGCTCCAAATCCTTGAACTCGACATAGTCGACGCGTTTGCCCGCATCTTCCAGACGGTCCTTCATCAAGCGTGACTGACGAACTTCGACATTTTGGTCGAGCGTGCCGTGGACCAGCAAAACCGGCGCGGAAAAACCCTTGGCGTGGCGCGCAGGACTGCCTGCTGCGACATGGTCGCCACGCCCGATAAACTCGTCCACCAGCTCGAAATTGCGATAGGCTCTCGCTTCCTCTCGCAAGTAATCGAGATCGGTAACCGGCGCGATCGCTACCACAGCTTTGTACAGTGAAGGGTCAAGCACTTGTGATTGCAACGCTGCGTAGCCGCCATAGGACCATCCAGCGATAGCCAGCTTTGACGGGTCCGCGATACCTTGCGACACAAGCCATCTTCCTGCGTCATTCACATCACCAACGGCGGTTTCCCATGCCTGGAAGCCGTTGCGCCCAAACCAGTCTTCCCCGTAGCCGGCAGAGCCGCGAAAGTTGGGCTGAAGCACGGCATAGCCGCGAGCCGCAAAGAACTGGACCAGCCAGTCGAAACCCCATTCGTCACGTGCACCGGGCCCGCCATGCGGCAGGACGACCGCAGGAAGGTTCTTGCCTTCGGAACCTGGCGGCAAGGTAAGATAGCCGGGGATCATAGTACCATCGGCGGCGGGAAAGCTCACCGGTTGCATGGCCCCGAGCGATTGATCAACCAGCGCATCGCGCATGGGCAACAGAGGTTCTAGCGTCAGCGCTGTCCGGTCATACAGGTACACCATGCCGGGATCGGTATCGCTCGATGCCACCAGCAGCAGGATGTTCTCGTCAGCACTCGCGCTTACGATATCGACGAGCGGTTTTCCGGGCAGGACTTCTCCCAGTTGCCTGGCGAGTTCGGCCAGCGCCGGATCAAAGTACTGGATAGCCCGTTTCTCCGTGGCGTAGCTGGCACCGACAACGCGGCGCTGGCGACCGATGCGGATCAGGCGGTCGACGTCGACATCGCCCCGCTTCATCAACACCTTGCCCTGCCCGCTTCCGTCAAGCGGGAGCTCGGCAATGGCATCGAATCCGTTGATGGTCGTAAAACCATACGCCAGGTTGCGATCTGCATCGACCGCGACCGGCGTGAAGCGCGCGCCGGGGTTTCCGTCAATCGTGACATCACCGAGCCTGGTCCACGTCTTCTCGCCAATATCGCGATAGAAATAGACGATATCACCCGTCTGGTAGCCATCGTAGGAATCGATCAGTCGCCAGACCCGGATGCGGACATTCCCAAACTGATCGGCCACATAACGCACATTGCGATCGTCCGGCTGTTCGACAGCACGCTTGCGGCCGTTCGATATGTCCACCCGGTCGAGACCCAAGCCCGACTTGTCACTGCCGAAGCGAGAGCCGGTCGTGGCCTCTTCGACATATTGCCGGGTCATCAGGATGCCGTCTTCCTCGCCGGGTAGATCCAGCGCTACAATGGTACCACCATCTTGCACGGTGCCAAACGCGCGCGAGCTCGTTCGTTCGCTCAGCACCTCGACATTGGATCCATCGTCATCGACGGCGAAGAGCCGCGATAGCCCGAGAAGCACTCCATCGGTCCGGACGAGGATACCTTCGATTTCGCACACCAGCCTGGTTTCGGTCGCCCAGTCGCATTGCGTCAGGTCTACATCAGGGCCGGTGTTGTTGAGGATTGTGCGCATGGCCCCGTCGCCGGCAAGATCGACCACGTGGAGGACCTCTTCGTTCGTTGGTCCAGGAGCGATCCAGGCAACCTTGTTGCCAGACGGGGACAGGCTGACGTCCAGCACCGATGATCGGGCGCCAAACTTCTCAGCACTTTCCTGCAGCGTTTCAGCCGATAACTGGACCGTGAGGCCAGCGACCAGAAGCGATGCGGGCCAGCGGACCGCGCGAACGAGTCGCCTCATTGCAGCGAACCCTCGAGGAATTCGCCGATCCTCTTGAGCATTATCCCGCGCGCCTGGCTATGTACGATGTTGTGATCGAGCCCATCGAACTCGAGGTAATCGACACTCTTGCCTGCGCTCTGGAGGCGGTCCTCCATCAGCTTAGACTGTGCCACGCTGGTGTTCTGGTCAAACGTCCCATGGACCAGCAGGACCGGAGCCTTGAACCGGTCGGCATGACGAGCCGGCGAGCCAGCCGCGACGTGGGGCCCGTTACCGATCACGCGGTCCCAGTAGCTATAGCTGGTGTACTTGCGGTTCTCCTCACGCAACAGTTCAAGGTCGGACACGGGCGCAATTGCAACCACTGCCTTGTAAAGGTCCGGATCCACAACTTGCGACTGGAGCGCGGCATAGCCGCCGTAAGACCATCCCACGGCAGCCAGCTTGGTAGGGTCGGCAATGCCTTGAGCTACGAGCCAGCGCCCGGCATCATTCACATCCCCAATAGCGGTATCCCATGCCTGGAAACCATTCTTTCCGAACCAGTCGGAACCGTAACCGGCAGAGCCGCGGAAATTGGGTTGCATCACGGCATAACCGCGCGCCGCGAAGAACTGCACCAGCCAGTCGAACCCCCAAACATCGCGGGAACCGGGGCCGCCGTGCGGCATGACAATGGTTGGCAAGTTCTTCCCATCGCTGCCTGGCGGCAGGGTGAGGTACCCGGGCACTTCCGTGCCGTCGGCTGCGGTATAGGTGATGGGTTTCATCGCTCCCATCTCGCGCCCTACCAAAGGCAAGCGCAGGTCGAGCAACTCGCTCAAAGACCGTGTGTCTTTCTCGAACAGGTAGGCCTTTCCGGGATTGGTATCGCTCGATGCGATGAGGACAAGCTCGTTCTCGTCTGCGCTGGCATCAGCAATGGTGATCTGAGGGTCGCCAGGCAGCGCCTTGGCAAATGCGCCGGCGAGCTTGCTCAGTTCCTCGTCGAAATAGCGAGTGTAAGATTTCTCGGTCGCGAAATTGGCACCGACGACCCGGCGCTGCCGGCCAATCTGTGCAATTCCATCTACGTCGATACCATCGATAGAAAGGACTTCGGTCTTGGTTTCCGTCCCGTCGAGCGAGAAGGCAAATAGCGCGTCATAGCCATCCTTGCGATCAATGCCGTAGACCACATTCTTGGCACTATCGATGGCAAGCGGACGGAAACCGACTTCGAGCGGCCCGGAGGCATCGATGCTGGAAAGCGGCAGCCATTCCTTCGAATCCTTCTTGCGATAGAGGTAGCGATATTCGCTGCCATCATAGCCGCTGGCACGGGTGTCGCCTGCCAGCATGATCCGCACCCGCCCCTCTTCATCGGCCATGTAGGACACTGCGCGCAACGCAGCATCTTCCACAGCGCGTCCCTTGCCGTTGACCACGTCGACGCGATCGACGCCCAGACCTTCCTTGTCGTTGAACAAGCGCGTGTTGCGGCTGTCTTCCTTGATGTAGCGTTTGGTCATCAGGACCTCACCCGGATTACCATTGGCCTCCAACGCAATCACGTCGCCGCCATCCTGCAGGACACCCATGGTCTTGTAGGTCTGCGTTGGTGTGAGCATCTCGGTATCGGATCCGTCTGCTGCGATCGATATCACCCGGGTAAAGCTGAGCAGCAGTCCCCCCGCGTCGGCCGTGCCAAAAATCTCGCACACGATCCGCTCGTCTGTAGCCCATTGGCACCAGCTAAGCCGCGCCGTGGCTTCATTCATGGTGATGATCCCCTTGGGGGCTCCACCGCTTGCCAGGTCAACGACATAGATCGTTTCATCGGACTGGTTGCCGGGCTGGATATAAAGGATCTTGTCCCCAGAGGGTGAGATCGAGATCTCCGCGACCGATTGGCGCGCGCCGAACGCGGCGGCGTCTTCCGCCAGCGTCTGGCCAACCGCCGGTGCAGCCGAAAGTACAGCTGCAATCGCAGCGAGCGAGAACGAAGAACGCATGAACAGACCCTTGTATTCCCCAATCAGATACTTGGAGATTAGCGGGCTGGATTGATTTGAAAAGAGGGGGCTTCGGTTAGTCTTCCCGGTTCAGGTATTCCTGGCGGAACTGCGCTGCAAAGGCGCCAAATCGAGCGTCCGAAATGGCATCGCGCATGGCTTGCATCAATTGCTGGTAGAAGCCGATGTTATGGTCGGTCATGAGCATAGCCCCAAGTATCTCCTGAGACTTTACGAGATGATGGAGATAGGCACGGCTATAGGTTGAGCAGGTCGGGCACTGGCAACGGCTGTCGAGAGGCTCCTGATCCTCGGCGAAGCGCGCATTGCGCAGGTTGAGCGGGCCGTTCCAGGTGAAAGCCTGGCCGTTGCGGCCCGAGCGGCTTGGCAGCACGCAATCGAACATGTCCACCCCGCGTTCGACCGCACCGACAAGATCGTCGGGTTTCCCCACCCCCATCAGGTAGCGCGGGCGATCGTCAGGCAGCTGGCCTGGCGCGAAGTCTAGCGTGGCGAACATTGCTTCCTGTCCCTCGCCCACCGCAAGGCCACCGATGGCATAACCGTCAAAGCCGATCTCGGTGAGTTTCTGCGCGCTTTCCCGCCGAAGCCCTTCATCGAGCGCGCCCTGTTGTATGCCAAACAAGGCAGCCCGTTCGGCATGCTCCTTGCCAGCATCGAACCCATCGCGGCTGCGCCTGGCCCAGCGCATGGAGAGCTCCATGCTCCGGGCAATCATATCGCGGGGCTGATCGGCGCGGGGGCATTCATCAAAGGCCATGACGATGTCCGACCCCAGCAGGCGCTGGATTTCCATCGATCTTTCCGGGGTGAGCATGTGCTTCGAGCCGTCGATATGGCTCCGAAACTCAACACCTTGTTCGCTCAGCTTGCGCAGATCGCTCAGGCTCATCACCTGGTAGCCGCCACTGTCGGTCAGGATGGGGCGGTCCCAGTTCATAAACTTGTGCAGACCGCCTAGCCGCGCGACCCGCTCCGCACCCGGTCTCAGCATAAGGTGATAGGTATTGCCCAGGATGATATCCGCGCCCGCAGCGCGCACACTTTCCGGCTTCATCGCCTTGACTGTCGCCGCGGTTCCCACCGGCATGAAAGCAGGCGTGCGGATATCGCCACGCTGCATGCGGATCAGCCCGGTGCGGGCCTTCCCATCGGTGGCGTGGATCGAGAAAGAGAAGCGCGTGCTCATTGCCAGCGCCGCGTAGCGATGCGGGCCCGCTGTGTCACGCCAAACCAAAACGGGGCCGACCGCAAGGCCGACCCCGCCGGGTATCCGAAGAGCGGTGGCTCTTAGAACTTGTAGAGAACGCCTGCGGTGATCCGGGTCGAATCAAATGCGATGGTATCCGCGTTGAGGCGCAGGCTCACGGGCGACTCGCCGAGCGCAATATCAGCGCCGACACCGACCAGATAATCGCCATCGGTGTCGTCGAGACCGGCCGGGACAGGAGCGCCGAGGATGGAGGCGAGGTCGAAGTCGACTTCCTGGTAGCCGCCCTTAACGTAGAGCTTGGTGCCACCCTTGAGCTTGACGCCGGCCCGGGCAGCGACGCCATACTCACTGTCGATCGCGCCGTCGCCGAAGTGGTAATTTGCTTCCGCGCCGATGAAGAACGTCTTGCTGACCGGGACATCGACCCCGGCTACGGCACCGTAGATCATGCCGTCATCGTCGGGGATACCGGCCCCAATGTCATGATAACCGATGGAGGCACCAACGAACGGCTCTGCGCCACTGTCGGAGTCCTGTGCGAACGCGGGGGTAGCGAACGCGAGCGATGCAGCAACTGCGGCAGTTGCCGGGAGAAATTTGGTATTCATGTTCTGATTCCTGATAATCCGCCCTCAGCGGGCGAGAGCGAATTGGGCCATTCCCAATTGCCGGAAAATGAACGGCGTTGTCAGGAAAAAGACAATCAGATCAGACGGTAACGGCGTTCGACGAACGGCATGTCAGCTGCGCAGCCGCCAGCCAGTCTTGAAGATCCAGGCAATGATCCCGACGCATATCGCAAGGAAAGCCAGGGTAATCGCAAACGAGATACGGATATCGACATCGGAACTGCCGTAAAAGGTCCAGCGCAGCCCGCTTACGAGGTAGACAATCGGGTTGGCGAGCGCGAGCTGGTCCCACGGTTTGGGCAGCATCTCGATGGAATAGAATGTCCCGCCAAGGAATGTCAGCGGGGTCAGGAAAAGCATGGGAATAATGCCGAGCTTCTCGAAATTATCGGCCCATATGCCCAAGATAAAGCCAAACAGGCTGAAGGCGGCGGCGACCAGCACGATGTAGCCCATCGCAAGCAAGGGATGGGCAATGCTGTAATCCACGAACAGGCGCGCGGTCAGCAAGATGATGGTGGCGAGGATCAGGCTCTTGGTTGCGGCGGCTCCCACAAAACCGATCAGCGTCTCCGCCACGCCCACCGGAGCTGAGAGAAGTTCGTAAATTGTCCCCGTGAATTTAGGCATATAGATGCCAAAGCTCGAATTGCTGGTGGTCTCGCCTAGCAAGGTCAGCATCAGCAGGCCGGGGATAATGAAAGCGGCGTAGTCAACCCCGCCCAGGTCGGGCATGCGCCCGCCGATGGCAGCGCCGAACACGATGAAATAGAGCGAGGTGGTCAACACAGGTGCCAGCACCGACTGGAACGCCGTGCGCAGGAAGCGAAACAGCTCGCGCTCGTAAATCGACCAGGTGGAACGGAAATTGATCATACCGAAGCCTCCTCGCCCAGGAGCGAGACGAAGATGTCCTCTAGGCTGCTTTCACGGGTCTCGATGCCGGTAAAGTCGATCCCAGCGGCCACCAGTGCCTTGGCAACGGCGGCCACTTCGGCCTTGCCTTTACCGGTACCGTCCCCGCCGCGATAGCATAGCGAGTGGCCGTCATTCTCCAGTTCCAGCGGGAAGTCCGACAGCGCATCGGGCAGCGCAGCGAGCGGTGCGGCAAGCGCAATATGCGCCTCGGTCCGCCCGAGCCGGCCCATCATGGCATCCTTGTCATCGACCATCAGCAGCTTGCCGCCGTTGATGATCCCGACCCGGTCGGCCATCAGCTCCGCTTCCTCGATGTAATGCGTCGTAAGGATGATGGTCACGCCGCGGTTGCGCATTTCGCCGACGATCTGCCACATGCCCTTGCGTAGCTCGACGTCGACCCCGGCGGTAGGCTCGTCGAGGAACAACAGGTCAGGCTCATGTGCCAACGCCTTTGCTATCAACACACGTCGCTTCATCCCGCCCGAAAGCGCCATGATGCGTTCGTCGCGCTTTTCCCACAGGCTCAGCGAACGCAATATCTCCTCGATCCGTGCCTTGTCAGGAGAGAGGCCGAAAAGACCACGCGAATAGCTGACGGCGCGGATAACCGGTTCGAACATGTCGGTCGAAAGTTCCTGCGGCACCAAGCCGATCCGGCTGCGCGCCTTGCGCCAGTGCGTTGCCATGTCATAGCCGAAAGCGCGGATTGTGCCGCCGGTCGGACGCACTAGGCCGCAGACTGACCCGATCAAGGTGGTCTTGCCTGCACCGTTGGGTCCCAGCAGAGCAAAGATTTCACCCTTGCGAATGGTAAGGTCAACGTTTTCGAGCGCCCTTAACCCGCCAGGATAGGTCTTTGACAGTCCCTCGATTTCGAGGATCGGTTCCGACATACGCGCCCCGCTATTCAGTTGCAGACAGCTACGTAGCTGCTTCGCCGGGAATTAACAGCGACGAATCCCCGTAGGAGTAGAAGCGATAGCCCTGCGCGATGGCATGGGCATAGACCTCCATCATTCGCTCGCGTCCCATCAGAGCGCTGACGAGCATGATGAGCGTGGACTTGGGCAGATGGAAATTGGTCATCAAGCCATCGATGGCGCGGAAGCGATAGCCGGGGGTGATGAAAATCTCGGTGTCACCTGCAAATGGCTTGACCACGCCATCCTCGCCCGTCGCACTTTCCAGGAGACGAAGGCTGGTGGTACCGACCGCAATTATCCGTCCGCCCGCTGCACGCACCGCATTGAGCCGCTCTGCCACCTCGGGTTCGATCCGGCCCCATTCAGAATGCATCCGGTGATCCTCGGTATCTTCCACCTTCACCGGCATGAAGGTTCCGGCACCGACATGGAGGGTCAGTGTCTCGCGACCAATCCCGGCTGCATCGAGCGCGTCGGTCAGCCGTGGCGTGAAATGCAACGCCGCGGTCGGAGCCGCCACGGCACCCTCCTCTCTTGCGAACAGGGTCTGGTAATCCTCGCGGTCGCGCTCGTCGGTGGCGCGCTTGCCCGCGATATAGGGCGGCAGCGGCATGGTTCCGGCCCGCTCCAGCAGCACTTCGACGGGTTCCTCGCCGAGGAAGACCAAGGTGTAGCTGCCATCATCCCCTCTGCTTTCGGCCAGTGCTTCGACTCCGGACCCGAAGTCGACTGTGTCTCCCGGCTTCAAGCGCTTCGCATTGCGGATGAACGCCTGCCAGCGCCGGAGGTCGAGCCGCTTGTGCAAAGTAGCCCCGATAGTTGCATCGCCACGTTTGCCGGTCAGCTGGGCGGGTATGACTTTGGTATCATTGAAGACCAACACGTCGCCGGCCTTGAGGATATCCGGCAGGTCCAAAACCCTGCAGTCGTCCAATCCTCCAGGCCCTTGTGCCACAAGCATGCGCGCGGCATCGCGCGGGCTTGCCGGTCGCAGGGCAATGAGCTCTGGCGGAAGCTCGAAATCGAAGAGGTCAACGCGCATGGCCTGCGCCGTTAGCCGCCGCCAACGCCAGCGTCACCCCTCAACTGCAGCGATCACTCGCCGATCGGAGCGTTGAGATCGTCGACCGAGATGTCCTGCTGTGCTGGGGCCGGGGCCGGTTGCGGCACAGGCTTGTTATCGGCAGCGATAGAGGCTTGCAGGATGCGGGTCGGGGACGCCGGCGGCTCGCCTCGGGCAATATGATCAACGGCAGCCATGTTCGAAATGATCCGACCGAAGTTGGTGTAGGTCTTGTCGAGATTGAAGCGGGGATAAAACACCAGGAAGAACTGGCTGTTGGCGCTGTCTTCCGATTGCGCGCGGGCCATGGAAACAGACCCGCGCACATGCGGCATCGGATTGAACTCTTCCTCAAGGTCGGGAAGGCTGGAGCCGCCTTGTCCGGTGCCCGTCGGATCCCCCGTCTGGGCCATGAATCCTTCGATCACGCGGTGGAAAATAATGCCGTCGTAAAACCCCTGGCGGGTCAACGTCTTGATGCGTTCGACATGGTTCGGGGCCCAGTCCGGCATCAGGCGGATCGCCACTCGCTCACCCGTCGACAGATCCAGGAACAGAATGTTCTCGCGATCTTCGTTCAGGTTGTAGTTGATCTTCGCATAGCTGAGCGGCGAGCGTTTTGCTGCGGCAGCGGCAGGCGTAGCTTCTGCGTCCTGGGCTACCAGCGGACTAGAGAACAGGGCTGCAAAAGCGGTGGCGGCGATGAGGCGTTTGATCATGGTTGTCCTGGAAAATTCGATCCTGGCGGATTTGGTCATCTTGGCGGGCCGTCTAGCGCCCTGCCTCTGTCACTGCAATGAATAGGATGGGCTCGCTCAGTAGTCACCCCGACGGCCGATTTCCTCCACCCTTGCTTCGACCTGGGCTTTCACCGAGGGGCTGACGAAAGGTGCGATATCGCCGCCGTAGAGGGCGATCTCCTTGACCAGCTTGGAGGCGATCGGTTGCAGCGAGACATCAGCCATCAGGAACACTGTCTCGATATTGGCATCGAGTTGCTGGTTCATTCCTGCCATCTGGTACTCATATTCGAAGTCGGCGACCGCGCGAAGGCCGCGTACGATGACGTTCGCCCCCTGTGCCTTGGCGAATTTCATCAATAGCGCGTCGAACCCGACGACCTCGGTGTTGCCGAGACCCATGTCGGCGAGCTCCTGTGTTACCATCTCCATTCGCTCTTCCGGCGTGAACATGGGGTTCTTGGATGGATTGGTCGTGACACCGATGATCAGCTTGTCGACCAGCTTGGCCCCGCGCCGGATAATGTCGCGATGCCCGCGCGTGATGGGATCGAAGGTGCCGGGATAAACCCCAATCCGGTCTGCCATTACCTGTCTCTCTCTACGATATAGCGCGCCAGCGCACGAAGAACGGCGGCATCTTCGCCATATTGGCCAAGGTGCCCGATAGCCTGGTCCACCAGTGCACGAGCCTGGTTCCTGGCTCCTTCGATCCCCATCAGGCTGACAAAGGTTTGCTTGCCTTGGCCGTCATCCTTGCGCAGCGCCTTTCCGGCTTTCTGCTCATCGCCTTCGACGTCGAGCAAGTCGTCCGCGATCTGGAAGGCAAGACCGATATCCCGGGCATAGGCCCGCAAGGGCGTCCTGCCCTCTGGTGGCAACTTGCCGAGGATCGCCCCCATCTCGACAGAGGCGGCAAGCAGTGCCCCGGTCTTCAGCTGCTGCAGGCGCGTGATCGTGCGCAGGTCGTATTCCGAACTCTCGGCAGCCATATCCATCATCTGGCCACCTGCCATACCGCTCATTCCGCTTGCAGTGGCCAGGCATCGCACCAGTTCGGCCTGGGTGAAAGGATCGCTGGTCGTCTCTTCGTCAGTCAGGATCTCGAACGCGAGGGCATGGAGGGAGTCGCCAGCCAGCACAGCGGTCGCTTCATCGAAAGCCTTGTGCGTGGTCGGCCGCCCGCGGCGCAAATCATCGTCGTCCATGCAGGGCAAATCGTCATGGATAAGCGAGTAAACATGGATCGATTCCACTGCACATGCAGCGCGCAGGGCGGGATCGCGACTGACGCCGAGCATTTCCGCCGTCGAGATCAACAGCAAGGGACGCACGCGTTTCCCGCCGTCCATGGCAGAATAGCGCATGGCCTCAACCAACGGAGCCCTGGTATCTTCCGGGACCGGCAGGAGTGCATCGAAAACCGCATCGACATCGCGCGCGATGCGCGTCAGCGCCGCTTTGAGCTTGGCGCCGTCACTGTCGACAAGATGCATGTCACCCATCGGAATCAAACGGCTTGGTACTGCTGGCCCGGCCTTGCGAATCCTGCACAATGGCCTCGATCCGGGCCTGCGCCGAGTCGAGCCGCGCCTGGCAGTGCTGGCGCAGTTTCTCTCCACGCTCATAAAGCGTGATCGACTGGTCGAGCGCCACCTCCCCGCTTTCGAGCTGGCGTACCACCTGCTCAAGCGCCCGAAGCGCATCTTCGAAACTCATTTCGGATATTTTCGCCGTGTCGGCGGTTCCTACCTCATCCATGGCTGCAGCATTGGCCTTGCCCCCCGCGCGGGTCAAGCGGCGAGCTTGAAAGGAAACCGATTATGATCTGGATATACGCGTTCCTCGCGACCGCTCTTGTGTTTGGCTTGCTTGACGCGATCTGGTTGAGCTGGGCTGGCCCCAATTTCTACCGCCCAGCCCTGGGTGATATCCTCGCAACCGAGTTTCGCATGGGTGTCGCTGTGCCCTTCTACCTCATCTATGTCGCAGGGACCGTATGGTTCGCGGTCAAGCCAGGCCTGGCCGGCGGTCTGGGTGCGGCCGCACTGAATGGCGCGCTCTTAGGGGCGTTGTGTTACGCGACGTTCGACCTTACGAACCAAGTCATCATGAAGACGTGGCCGACATATGTGACCTTCACCGACATAGTATGGGGTGCATTTGCCACCTGCGTGTCGGCGACGGCGGCTACCTGGATCGTAGGAAAATTTGCCTGATGTTCATCGGCCACTGGGCTCCCGCATTTCTCGCCGCTGCCGCTTCCCCGCGCGCTCCGAAACTTGGAACCCTGTTCGTGGCCGGACAGCTCGTCGACTGGGGCTTCTTTGCCCTCAGCATCGTCGGCATCGAAAAGATGCGGATTACCCCTGGCATGACGACCATGAACTCCATGGACCTCTACTACATGCCGTATACACATAGTCTCTTGGGCAGCGCCGTTTGGGGATTGGCGTTTGCGGCGATCCTCATCCTCTGGCGTCGCGATCTTTTCGCAGCCATCGTAGGTGGGCTAGTCGTAGTTTCGCACTGGTTGCTCGATTTCCTCGTTCACACACAGGACCTCACATTGACCGGGGCACCGCCCAAGTTGGGGCTCGGCTTGTGGAACTATCCGGCGATTGAAATACCGCTGGAGCTGTTCCTGCTGGTAGGCGCTTTCATCCTCTACATGCGTAGTACCAAAGGGCCGATCGCGCCGCCGGCCATCCTTCTGGTGGTGCTGTTGGGCTTGCAGACGTTCAACTGGCTCGCCCCGGAACCCGATCAATGGACCATCGCAACCCCCCTGCTCGGCTTTGTCGGCTTTGGCCTGCCCACCTTGATTGCGGTGTGGGTCGGTTCGACACGTTGGCATAAAAGGGAGGTCGGACTAGCGGTCCCCAGCGTGCTTCGCTAGGGGCGCTGCCATGTCCGAGATCACACCCGAGGTCGTCGAGTCGCACGGCCTGTCATCCGAAGAATATGAGACCCTTATTCACGCGCTGGGACGCGAGCCCAACCTCGTTGAACTGGGCATTTTCTCCGTGATGTGGAGCGAGCACTGCTCCTACAAGTCATCACGCGTCCACCTGAAAAAACTCCCGACCGAGGCGCCATGGGTCATCTGCGGTCCGGGCGAGAACGCCGGGGTGATCGATATCGGCGACGGACAAGCTGCCATCTTCAAGATGGAGAGCCACAACCACCCGAGCTATATCGAGCCTTACCAGGGCGCAGCAACGGGGGTTGGCGGGATCCTGCGCGACGTTTTCACCATGGGAGCGCGCCCGGTGGCGAATGCCAACGCGCTGCGCTTCGGGCGTCCCGAACATCCGAAGATGAAGCACTTGGTGCAGGGTGTAGTCGCAGGGATCGGCGGGTACGGCAATTGCGTCGGCGTACCGACGGTGTGTGGCGAGACCAATTTCCACCCCGCCTACGACGGCAACATCCTCGTCAACGCGATGACCGTGGGTGTCGCCGATACCGATAAGATATTCTATTCCGCCGCTACCGGCGTGGGAAACCCGATCGTCTATGTCGGTTCCAAGACCGGGCGCGACGGGATCCATGGCGCGACCATGGCCTCAACCGATTTCGAGGAAGACAGCGATGCCAAACGCCCAACCGTGCAAGTGGGCGATCCGTTCACGGAAAAGCTGCTGATCGAAGCCTGCCTCGAACTGATGGCAACCGATGCCATCGTCGCGATCCAGGACATGGGCGCAGCGGGCCTGACCTCTTCCAGCGTTGAAATGGCCACAAATGGCAAGACCGGCATCCGGCTCGACATGGACAAGGTACCGTGCCGTGAAGAGGGCATGACCCCCTACGAGATGATGCTGAGCGAGAGCCAGGAACGCATGCTCATGGTCTTGAAGCCCGGCAAGGAAGCGATGGCCGAGGCAATCTTCAAAAAATGGGAGCTCGATTTTGCGGTTATCGGCGAAGTGACCGATACCCAGCGCATGGTGCTGGAGTTTGGCGGCGAGGTTGTCTGCGACATCCCCCTCGGTCCGCTGGCCGACGAAGCACCGCTGTATGACCGCCCGACGATTTCGGCCGAAGAATACAAGGCGTGGGCCAAGGTTGCGCCGCTCCCGGACGTTCCGCACAGCCTCGAAATCACGAATGATCTGCTCAAACTGATGGCGACCCCCGCCCTCGCCTCGCGCAGCTGGATTTCGCAACAATATGACAGCCAGGTCGGTGCCGATACCCTGCAGACCGGCGGCGATGCCGGGGTGGTTCGTGTCCACGGGACCAAGAAAGCGCTGGCGATCAGCACTGATTGCACCCCGCGCTATGTCTTCGCCGATCCTTATGAAGGCGGCAAGCAGGCGGTGGCGGAGACCTATCGCAATCTGTGCGCGGTGGGCGCACGACCACTGGCGATCACCAATTGCCTCAATTTCGGCAACCCGCAACGGCCCGAGATCATGACTCAGTTCGTCGAATCCTTGCGCGGCATGGGTGATGCCTGCCGCGCGCTCGACTATCCGATCGTGAGCGGCAATGTCAGCCTCTACAACGAGAGCAAGTCGACCGGCGGTGGTTCGGCGATCCTGCCTACCCCGGCGATCGGTGGGGTCGGCATCATCGACGATTACGATCGGATGATGACCATGGGTTTCAAGGCCGAAGGCGAGCTCATCGCCGCCATCGGCCCGCACTACCCGGAGATCGGGCAGTCACTATGGCTACGTGAAATCCATGGGGTGGAAGCCGGCGAGCCGCCCAAGGTCGACCTGAAGGACGAGCTGCTCCACGGCGAGATCATCCGCAAGCTGATCGCCGAAGGTAAGGTCACGGCGGTCCACGACATAAGCGATGGCGGACTTGCAGTTGCAGTCGCAGAGATGGCGCTGGCTGGGGGCATTGGGGCGGAGCTCGACGGCATGAATGCCGAATTTGCCTTCAATGAATGCCAGGCCCGTTACATCGTGACCTATCGCAACGAAGCGGATCTCGATCGGTCTGAAGTGCCGTTTACGCCAATCGGTACGGTTGGCGGGGATTCGCTGGTCTTCAACGGTTCGCCAGTTTCACTGGCTGACCTGCGAGAAGCTCACGCCAGCTTCTTCCGCGATTGGATGGAAGCCTGACAGCAGCCCCGGTGGGTTTCGTCCAGCCAGCCCTGCACTACGGCGGCCACTGGCTGATACCTTTTGCTGCCGCCTGGTTGCTCTGGCGCGATCGGTGGAAGCAGGCAGGTTTGGTCATGATCGCCGCCAACCTGATCGACATCGATCACTTGCTTGCGAGCCCGGTCTTCGATCCGAATCGATGCAGCATCGGGTTCCATCCGCTTCACACAGCCTACGCTGCGGCTCTCTATGCAGCGATGCTGCTGATGCCGCGCTGGTGGTTACGAGCCTTCGGTCTCGGGGCCTTGTGGCATCTGGCCGTCGACTATGGCGATTGTATCATGCAAGGATGGTGACATGACCAGCGGCTATTCCGGTACTCCACTCGCCAAGAAACTCTCCTTGCGGGATGGGCAACGTTGCTGGTTCCACGCCATGCCGGACAGCGTACAGGACGAGATCGACGAATACGCGCTTGAGCTGACTTTCGTCGGCGATCCCTCCGAAGGTGTCGACGCAGCACATATTTTCACGACCGCCCGCACTGAGCTCGAGGCCCTGCTAGCGCAACTCCGGTACCAGATGGCCAAGGACGGACAAATCTGGGTCAGCTGGCCGAAGAAGGCCTCCAAAGTTCCGACCGACATTACCGAGGATACCGTGCGCGAGGTTTGCCTGCCGCTGGGGCTGGTCGATACCAAGGTGTGTGCTGTCGACGAGACCTGGTCCGGCCTCAAGCTCGTGATCCGCAAGGAGCTGCGCTAGCTCCTGCGCCAGCGGCTCACGCCGAGGACCGCAACCCAAAGCACGTGGATCGCATAAGCGAGCATGGCTCCAGGCAAGTCCATGCCCAGATGGCCGGACAGTAACAAAACACCCGGTGCCAGCCCGGCCACGAGTCCGAACACTGCAATTGCTTTGTCGCCTTGCTTGAACAGGCTGACGCTCCATAGGGCGAAGCCTAGTCCGACGCCAAGCAACCCCAGTTCAGCCAGGGCCTGGTTCGTTCGCCAGACGAGGTCGAATATGTCATGTCCGATCTCGCCTTCCTGGTAAGCACGCATCGCCGGGTAGACGAAGCCGTTCAGCGTACCGGCTGCGATAGTTGCAATGGTTCCTGCAGCGAAGAAAACACTCGCGTTGAGATCGCGGAAGCTGCTGGCACGCAGTATCCACAAGAGCGCTGATGCCTGCAGCAGTAGGACTATCAGCAGGCTGCCATGAACCCCCGATATGAGCGTGTCAGAGGCCTCCCCTGTCGGGTGCATTGCCATCAATCCAATCGCTGCGATGCTAGTTCCTACCAGTGTTCCGGCGGCAGCCTTGTTGCTTGTCATGTATCATTTCCTGCTTCAAATCCTGCTTCGCATCGACCACGGTCAGGAACGACGAGCAATGAACAATCAGGCCGAAAAGTACGGCGAACGCGCAGTGACGCGAGCCAGGTTGGTGGCTGTCTTCAATGCATTACTGCTGCAGAGACAGAGTGGCAGGCCCAAAGTGGCCGAAATCATCGCCGAGGCAGGTGTAGCGCGATCAACATTCTACGATCATTTCGATGGGGTCGAAGCGCTGCTCAACGAAAGTTTGGGCACACTGCTCGGCGAGATTGCAAAATGCCTTGTGGGGCAAGAAGACTTGGACCGGTTGGAATGGTTGACTGCGCATATCGACGAGAACCGGCTTTTGGCCCGCGAGTTGCTTACCGGTCCGCGCGGAGAACGGGCAGAGGCTGAGCTGGCACGCGCGGTGTCGCAACGGCTTGACTGGGAAGGCGACAAGAGGCTCGCGGGCATCCTGGTCGGTGGGACTGTGATTGCTGCTTTGGGCGCGTGGGTAGCAGGACGGTTGACGGCAAACCCGACTGAAATGGCCTCTGCTATCTACCGCAGCAGCAACGCGATTCTGGCGCAAAGACCCTAAGGTCAGGCCGCAAGCGCCAGCCTCTCTTCAAGCGTCCCGTATTGCGGGTTGATCTCGCGATAAAGGTCAAAGCACCGACGGTAAGCTACAGGCGTGCCGATATTCAGCCTTGTCCGCACATCGCCGATATCCTCAGACATCATCGAGAGCAGATCGGAATGCGCGATTTTCTGTGCTTCGCGCCCTAGCCTGCGCCCTTCCCTTACCGCTGCATCGACCGGCTCCTTGAGGCCGCTCTCCTTCTTGTTCTGGCGTGCCGCCATCAATGTGATGAAGAGTACCCCGGGCGAATGGTTCTGTTCGTAGCTAAATCCAAGCAGACACATCTCACCCAGCGGGTCGCGCCCATAACCGGTGAGGACGTGGAACAGGTCATGCGTGTCGCGCAACCGCTCAATGTACCATTCATAGAGGTCGGGCAGCCGTTCCTCTTTCGGCTTGAACTTGTAGCTTTCGGCCACCAGCCCGGCTGCCGTCAGCTGTTCGCGCTCCATGAAATCAATGTAATGCCTAGCCAGTGAATTCGGCGGACATTGGCTCCAGCGCGCATGATCATCCAGAAGTTTCGGGAGCTCTTCATCCCGCTCCAGCAGGATCTTCGCTTCGTCCGTGGCGAGGAATTCCTCCATCTGGCGCACGCTCTTCCGGGTCTTCAGCGCATCGATGATATGGAAAACCTGTTCGGTGTCTTCCTTGTCTTTCACCAGCTTGCTGAAGTGATGGAAGGCCTTGAAGGGCCGAAACCCGGAGACTTTGCGGTCGGGGTGGACTAGCGGGCGATCAGACAGGCTCATATTCAGCTCCTCTTCGCCGAAATCTGCCCCTTACTGACATTGCTGTCAATACTGTGAGCTGCAGGCCCCTTCCAATCATTACTCAGCGCCGCCATAGACCGTGTCATGCAAGATCATGAATCGGTTCCATACACTCTCCCTGAAATGGACGACGAATCGCGCATCGCACGCGCCACAGCCTTGCGAGAGAAACTCGCACAGCGCCGAACATGCCGCTTCTTCTCCGACGCCCCAATACCGCGGGAGGTTGTCGAACAGGCGATCCTTGCTGCCGGCGGTGCACCCAACGGGGCAAACCACCAACCCTGGCACTTTGCCGTTGTTTCGACCCCGGAAAAGAAGCGCGCCATTCGAGAAGCAGCCGAGCGCGAGGAACGCCAGTTTTATGGCGAAGATGGCGACAAGGCCAAGGCGGGAAAGGAATGGCTTGATGCTCTTGCCCCGATCGGCACCGACGCCAGCAAGCCGTTCCTGGAAACGGCTCCCTACCTCATCGTCGTGTTTGCACAACGCAAGGGTGGTATTGAAGAGGACGCTCGGACGCAGAACTATTATGTCAGCGAGAGCGTTGGGATAGCTGTCGGCATGATGTTGACGACACTGCACGAAGCAGGTCTTGCGACACTCACGCACACCCCATCGCCCATGGGCTTCCTGCGGGAGCTCTGCGGGCGGCCCGAACACGAGAAGCCGCTTATGGTTGTCGTCGTCGGCCAACCCTCACCTGATGCGACTGTCCCGACCTATGCGCTGAAGAAAAAGCCGCTCGAGAAAATCTCCACCTGGCTTTAGGCTTCGGCTAGATCCTTGCCCAGGAGGTCGTAGGGATCGATCCCGCGATCACGCCACAGCCGATGGCAACGGTAGTATTCGCTCGGATCACCGACTCTCATCAGTTCCCGGGCCTCGTCGAGCGGCATCGCAAGCAATTGCCGGATCGGCATTTCACACAAGCGGGGCGCCCCTGCGCCGGCCTTGTGCGCCTGCCGAACCGCCCGTAGCACGGGGGCAGACGTCTTGACGCCCCGCTTCACATTGAGCGCGCCGAGATAGGCAATGAACAGATGTGCGAAGCCACCATTCTGGCCATATGTGAACGCCAACACGCATTGTTCGCCCAGCGCATCGCGGCCGTATCCGGTCAGGACATGCAACAAGTCATGCGTGTCGCGTCGTCGCCACGCGTACCACTCGATCAGGTCACCGTAATGCGGGCGATCGGGCCAGGCTCGTTGACCTTCTTCGACGAGACCCGCCGCGGTCAGATCTTCGCGTTCCATGAATTCGCAATAGGCATGGGCCACCGACCCTGCCGGCATCTGCCGCAACGCTTCATGATCGTCGAGGATGGTTGGGAGGTAGGGTTCGCTCTCCCGTACCCGCTGCCCTTCGCGGCTCAGCGCGAACCGTCGGGCCATGGGGACAAACTTGGCCGATGGCAGCGCTTCGAAGATCTTGAAGACATGCGACGTGTCTTCCTTGTCCTTCAGCAACTCGCGGAAATGATGCACAGCCGCGCGAATGTTACGGCGCGGCTCAGGGCGATCTGGATGGCGGAAAATGGTCCCGTCAGGAGCCATGTCGACCTGGGTGCCGACGGGAAAGTTACGAATTGTTTCGGTCATGGCAGGACTTCAGGGGCTGACGTTTCTTTCCCGGTAGTACTGACAGTAATGTCAATATAGGATGAATGCGCCATCCGCTGTCATGATCCTGACCACTCGTCGCGAGGAACACCCAAGAGATCGAGGATCGAAGTCAGGTCACCGCGCCCGATCCAGCAGTTGGCGGCCTCGCGCGCCTTCGGCTTGGCATGATAGGCCACGCCGATAGTTGCAGCCCTGAGCATGGGGATGTCGTTCGCGCCATCGCCCGCCGCGAGGCTTGTTGTGCCAGCCTTCAGCACACCCATTTCACGATCGAGAACCGACTTCTTGACAGCGCTATCCACCACGGGTCCCGCCAGTTCACCGGTAAGGAACCCGCCTGCCACATCGAGGCGATTACCAACCACCTTCTCGAAACCGATCTGTTGCGCGACCGGATCGGCGAAATGATGGAACCCTCCGGTCACGAGCACCGTCTTGCAGCCTTTGGACTTGAGTGTCTCGACCAGGATGCGAGCCCCCGGATTTGGTCGGATGCGTTCATCAAGACATTGCTGGATTGCTCCTTCATCAAGGCCTTTGAGCAAACCTACCCGTTCCCGTAGCGCGGCCTCGAAGTCGAGCACCCCCTGCATCGCCCGTTCGGTTATCGCGGCGATATGGTCCTTGAGACCGGCATAGTCCGCGAGTTCATCGATACACTCCTGCCCGATCATGGTCGAATCCATGTCGGACACGAACAGAGCCGGTACCTCTATGGAGTTGTCCGCAATCATTCCATCGCTGTCAGGGAAGACCTGTTCCAGTGAATCGCGCAGGATGCGGCGACTGCCTATGGTCTGGAATTCCAGGAGCATTCTAGGGCCAGCCTGCTCTGCCGAGGCAGAAAAAGCCATCCCTTCCGGCTCAAGCTTTGCCTTGAGCGCTTCGATACGGCTCAACAGGTCGACTTGGTCTGCTATCAGGCGGGCAATGAGCAAAGAAGATTCTCCGATTGGCGGGCCGCTGGCGCTCATTGCAGGGCCTACTGCCAGCGGCAAGAGCGATGTGGCAGTGCAGCTAGCCCTGGCGTTGAAGGACCGTGGCCGGGAGGCGGTGGTCCTCAATGCCGACAGCCAGCAGGTTTATGCCGATCTGCGCATAGTCTCCGCACGTCCATGCCCGGAAGACATGTCCGGCATCGAACACCGCCTGTTTGGAACCTGGGACGGTGGCGTGGCCTGCAGTACCGCAGACTGGGCCGACGCTGCCAAGCGCGAGATAGGCCAGCTTCACGCGAAGGGTGCCGTACCGATCCTGTGTGGTGGGACCGGACTCTACATGCGCACCCTGCTGGAAGGTATTGCGCCCATTCCGGACATCGACACCAATGTTCGCTCTGCCGTGCGCAAGCTGGCAACCCGGGAGCTGCGGACTTGCCTGGTCGAAGAGGATCCCGTCGCAGCCGAGCGACTCAATGCCAATGATTCCCAGCGTATGGCGCGCGCGCTTGAGGTTGTCCGTTCTACCGGCACACCCTTGCATGTCTGGCAAAGACGTACGCTGGTTGGCGGGATTGGGGATCTGGTTGATCTCCACCCGTTGATCCTGCTGCCAGAGCGGGATTGGCTGTTCGAGCGTTGTGATCGGCGGTTCGAACTGATGATGCAGCATGGCGGGGTGGAAGAAGTTGCTCAGCTGCTAGAAAGAAATCTCGATCCGGCTCTGCCTGTCATGCGTGCTATCGGCGTTCCCGAAATTGCCGCCTTTGTGCAAGGCGTGGACGCGGTCGAGGATGCGATCGCTGCCGGGCAGCAGGCCACACGCAATTATGCGAAGCGGCAATACACCTGGTTCCGCAACCAACCACCCGCGGACTGGGCGCGAGTTGACGAAGCGAATTTCAATCTGGAAGACGTTTTTGAAGGATTATTCCAAAATTAGCGTTTGACAGGACATAAAGAGACTCGTACACGGGCCTTGGACAAACCCCTCGGGCCCGACGTTCTACCCAGAGCGCCGGGCCTGATCTTTACTGGAGAGTTGGAAATGACACCCCCTAGCGAACGCAGTGGAGCGGCGATCCTCGTCGATTGCCTCGTTCGTGAAGGCGTCGAGTTCGTTTTCGGCTATCCGGGCGGCGCGGTCCTGCCGATCTATGATGAGCTGTTCGGGGACGAACGCATCCGGCATATTCTCGTCCGTCACGAGGCCGGTGCTGCGCATGCGGCAGAGGGCTATGCCCGTTCCACCGGCAAGCCGGGTGTTGTGCTGGTTACCAGCGGCCCGGGGGCAACCAATGCAGTGACCGGGATCGCCGATGCCTACATGGATTCGATCCCCATGGTCGTCATCACCGGCCAGGTTCCCAGCGGTCTGATCGGCACGGATGCGTTCCAGGAAGCCGATACGGTGGGCATCACGCGGCATTGTACGAAACACAACTATCTCGTGAAGAATCCCGACGAACTCGGACCGACCATTCACGAGGCGTTCCGGATCGCAACATCCGGTCGTCCAGGACCAGTGCTGATCGACATCCCCAAGGATGTACAGATCGCCATGGCCGATGCCGATGCGGCCGAGAAAGCCAAGCCGCTGGCTTCTTTCCGCTACCAGCCTCGCACGGTTGCCCATGCCGAGGAAGTGCTCGATGCCATCGACATGATCGCGGCGGCGCAACGCCCGGTGTTCTACACAGGCGGCGGCGTCATCAACTCCGGCCCCAAGGCCAGCGAAGCGCTGCGGACGCTGCAGTCGCTAACCAATGCACCGCTCACCTCAACGTTGATGGGCCTCGGCGCTTTCCCATCCGATCATCCAGACTGGCTCGGCATGCTGGGCATGCACGGGACGTTCGAAGCCAATATGGCGATGAACAAGGCCGACCTGATCATCGCCGTCGGTGCGCGCTTCGATGACCGGGTGACGGGCAGGCTCAACGCTTTCGCTCCCGAGGCGAAGAAGATCCATATCGATATCGACCGCGCCAGCATCAACAAGATCGTGCCGGTCGATCTCGGTATCGTCGGCGATTGTGGCACCGTGCTTGAGCAATTGATTGCTGCATGGGGTGATCGCAAGCCACAGGACATGGGTGAATGGAAAGCCCGGATCGCGGGCTGGCGGGCGCGCGAGTGCTTGGCCTATCCAGAAAAGAAGGACGCGCTCATGCCGCAGAAGGCGGTCGAGCGCCTCTTCGCACTCACCAGGGATCACGATCCCATCATCACCACGGAAGTTGGCCAGCACCAGATGTGGGCGGCGCAGTACTTCGGCTTCTTCGGCCCGAACAAGTGGCTTACCAGCGGCGGCCTCGGCACAATGGGCTATGGCCTGCCGGCCGCGATCGGAGCACAATTGGGCAATCCCGATAGCCTGGTGATCGATATCGCCGGGGAAGCCTCGATCCAGATGAACATCCAGGAGCTCGGCACTGCGAGCCAGTATCGCCTGCCGGTCAAGATCTTCATCCTCAACAACGAATACATGGGTATGGTCCGCCAGTGGCAGGAACTGACCTATGAGAGCCGCTATTCGAACAGTTATTCCGACAGCCTGCCCGATTTCGTAGCGCTGGCCGAAGCCTATGGCTGGACCGGTATCCGCATCGAGGATGAAGCCGGTCTCGACGCTGGGATCGAAGCCATGCTCGCCGCTGATGGTCCCGTCATCGTTGATTGCCTCGTGTCAAAGGAAGCCAATTGCTTCCCGATGATACCTTCGGGAGCCGCGCATACCGAAATGCTGCTCTATGGCGACCGGGTCGAAGGTACCATGGACGACGAAGCCAAGGCTTTGGTGTAAGGGGCGAGCGCCATGAAAATCACTGCAAAAGCCGCCGAGCGGCACGTTCTTGCCGTTACCGTTGATAACGAGCCGGGTATCCTCGCCAAGATCACCGGCCTGTTCACTGCGCGAGGCTACAATATCGACAGCCTTACCGTGGCGGACATTACCGAAGACCATGCGATCAGCCGCATCACCATCGTCACCAACGGACCGCCCGAGGTGATCGACCAGATCCATGCCCAGCTTGAGCGGCTCGTGCCGGTACACAAAGTGACTGACCTGACCGAAGCAGGTCCACATGTGGAGCGCGAGCTCGCGCTGGTGAAAGTCTCCGGCACGGGCGAGAAGCGTGTCGAGGCCCTGCGCCTCGCCGACATCTTCCGTGCTCGCCCGGTCGATACCACGACCGAGAGCTTCATTTTCGAGATCACCGGCCCGCCCGACAAGGTCGACAGTTTCATTGCCCTGATGCGTGAGCTCGGCCTGGTAGAGGTTGGCCGGACCGGCATCGTCGGGATGATGCGCGGCGCGGAGGCGATCTAGCGCAGCATCAAGAATTTCCACGTCACCCTGAACTTGTTTCAGGGTCCATCTATACTCTAGCGCAAGCGCCGATGGTGAGATGGATGCTGAAACGAGTTCAGCATGGCGGATCATTAAGGGACCAAAGACAATGAAAGTTTACTACGACGCCGATGCCGACCTGGGCCTGATCACAGGCAAGAAGATTGCAGTGCTTGGTTACGGCAGCCAGGGCCATGCCCATGCCCAGAACCTGCGCGACAGCGGGATCAAGGAAGTCGCCATTGCTCTTCGCGAAGGCTCCGCCACCGCCAAGAAGGCCGAAGACGCCGGCTTCAAGGTCTTGAGTAACAAGGAAGCGGCACAGTGGGCCGATGTGCTGATGATCCTGGCACCCGACGAGCACCAGGCGGCGATCTGGGCCGATGACCTTGTCGGCAACATGAAACCCGGCAGCGCCCTCGCCTTCGCCCATGGCCTCAACATCCACTTCGGCCTGATCGAGCCGCCGGCCGATATCGACGTCATCATGATCGCACCGAAGGGTCCCGGACACACCGTACGCAGCGAATACCAGCGCGGCGGGGGCGTGCCGTGCCTCATCGCCGTCCACCAGGATGCAAGCGGCGCGGCCCACGATATCGCCCTCGCCTACGCGTCGGGTGTCGGTGGTGGTCGCTCAGGCATTATCGAAACCAACTTCAAGGAAGAGTGTGAAACCGACTTGTTCGGTGAGCAGGCGGTGCTGTGCGGCGGCATCACCCACCTGATACAGGCCGGGTTCGAAACCCTGACCGAAGCCGGTTACGCGCCTGAAATGGCCTATTTCGAATGCCTCCACGAGACCAAGCTGATCGTCGACCTGCTCTATGAAGGCGGCATCGCCAACATGCGCTATTCGATCAGCAACACCGCCGAGTATGGCGACATCACCACCGGGCCACGCATCATTACCGATGAGACCAAGGCCGAGATGAAGCGCGTGCTGGCGGATATCCAGTCGGGCCGTTTCGTGAAGAACTTCGTGCTCGACAACCGTGCCGGGCAACCGGAACTCAAGGCTGCTCGCAAGGCCGCAGAAACACATCCGATCGAACAGACCGGTGCAAAGCTACGCGGCATGATGCCATGGATTGGCAAGAACAAGCTGGTCGACAAGGCCAAGAACTAGGCGCTTGTCGTTATGCGGAACCTCGGCTGTCCTGCCTTGTTGGGAAGAGGACGGGACAGACCGGAGGTTCGCATGAAGAAAAGACTGCTCGCGCTCGCCCTGCTTGGGGCTGGAACGCTCACTGCCACCACTATCGCCGCGCAGGATGCACCCCAGCCTCCAGGCATCGTCGATGCGAGCCGGGTTCAGGCTGGCAGCTACACCATCGATCCTGCACACACCCAGGTCGGCTGGCGCGTCAGCCATTTCGGCTTCAACGATTATCTCGGCATCTTCGGCCAAGTTACCGGCACCATGACCATGGACCCTGCAGCTATTGAGGAAGCAGGGTTCGACATCACAATCCCGATCGCATCGGTCGCAGTTTCGAGCGATGGTTTAAGGGATCACCTGTTCCGGCCCGGGAAAGACGGAGCAGCACCGGACTTCTTTGGTCCGGATCCCGAACCTGCAAAGTTTGTCTCGACCTCTGTTCGCAAGACCGGCGATACCACCGCGGTCGTATCCGGCATGCTGACGATGAACGGCAAGACCGGACCGGTGACCATGCTTGTTAATCTTACCGGTGCCGGCACCAACCCCTTTAGCAAGAAGGAAACCGTTGGATTTGAAGCTCGGGCAATAATTGACCGGACCGAGTGGGACGTCAATTATGGTATCGGGCTGGTCGGAACGGACGTGGAACTGGATATCAGCGTCGCCTTTGAACGCGACTGAATGCGTGCAACTGGGCCGAAACCCCTACCGTGCGAGGCAACAGCGCGGTAGGGTTCACGCATGACTGCCGATCTCCATTTTGCCTGCAAATGCGGTGCCGTAGCCGGCAAGGTAGAGCATGCTGATTGCAAGCAGGGCGACCACGTCGTTTGTCATTGCACCGACTGCCGCGATCTAGTGCGGCATTTCGGTCAGGAATCCCGGTTCCTTGATGATCACGACGGCACTGCGCTCTACCAGTCGCGCTGCGCCCGGCTTCAGATCGATCGCGGATTGGATGAGCTTGCCGGACTCCATATGACCGATGCGCCGACACTGCGCTGGTACGCGCGCTGTTGTGGAACCCCGATGTTCAATACCTACAAGAACGGGCGTTTGCCCTATGTCACGACCCTGTTGGGAAATTGCGATGTCGAAAGCAGATTGCGTCTGGGAGATCCGTTGGGGCACCTTTTCCTGAAAGATGCCAAGGGCGATACCAGCGGCTTGCCAGAGTTAACAATGAGCAGGCTCCTGCGCAGGTTCTTCACGCGAATGATCAAGGACATTGCGTCCGGCGATCGCCGACGCAATCCTTTGTTCGATGCAAAGACGCTCGAGCCAGTCATAAAACCGCGTCACCTCACGTTTGAGGAACAGCAAGCATTGGGCCGCGCATGAGACTCTCCGATTGCCACAATATCGACGACTTTCGAAAGCTGGCGCAGGCGCGGCTACCGTGGCCGGTGTTCGATTATATCGACGGTGCTGCGGATGACGAGCTCACCAAGGCCAGGAACACCAGTGCCTATGACGATGCCGACCTGGTCCCTGATGTGCTGGCGGGAGTGGCAGAGATCGACACTGGCTGCACGATCATGGGCCGCAGGAGCACCCTTCCCCTGCTGCTCAGTCCCACTGCGGTGCAACGCGCCTTCCATTGGCAGGGCGAGACTGCGGTTGCGCGGGCAGCGGACAAGTATGGCCTGTGGTTCGGTATCTCCAGCCTTGCGACCCGCAGCATCGAGGAAATCGCGGGGCTCACCAGCGGGCCCAAACTATTCCAGCTCTATGTCCACAAGGACAAGGGTCTGAACCAGTCAATGATCGAACGCTGCCAGGCTGCGCAGTTCGATGCACTGGCGCTGACAGTCGACACCATAGTTTCCGGCAAGCGCGAGCGCTGCCTCCGCAGTGGCTTCACCACCCCGCCCCGCTTCTCGCCCAGCGCTGTGTGGAGCTATGCCACGCGCCCGCAATGGACGCTCAACTATCTGCTGCGCGAGAATTTCCGCCTTCCAAATCTGGACACCCATGTCAGCGAAGGTTCGAGCCGGGCAGTTTCTATCGCCGATTATTTCAACACCATGCTCGATACCTCGATGGACTGGGATACGGCGGCAAAGATCAGGCAGGACTGGGGCGGCACCTTTTGCCTCAAGGGCGTGATGAGCGCCGCCGATGCGCGCCGGGCGGTCGAAATCGGTGCCGATGCGATCATGATCTCCAACCACGGCGGACGGCAACTCGATGGCAGTCGCGCGCCCTTCGACCAGTTGCGAGAGATCGTCGATGCGGTCGGCGGTGAGATCGAGATCATCTGTGACGGCGGTGTCCGGCGCGGCACGCATGCGCTCAAGGCCGTCTGTGCCGGTGCAACAGCGGCCAGCGGGGGCAGGCTTTATCTCTATGCCTTGGCTGCAGCAGGCCAGGCTGGAGTCGAACGCGCCGTCGGCATATTGAAGGACGAGATCGAGCGGGGGATGCGATTGATGGGCGTGACAACGACCAGCCAACTGACGCCTGAGCGACTGCGTTGGCGCAAATGAGATGAAAGGAGGAAGAGGCACCTGTGCGATCGCTTCGGGTGCCCCTTCCTCATCGGGCCAAGACAGGGGCCAGGATGGGCCCGTTACCTCCAATCCAGGGTGGGGAAATTCGGAGGCACGAACTGGATAGCGTTACAAAGATGATGCCCTTCTTGCGGGTGACCTAAGTAGTTTCAACGCAGCTTGGAAAAGCACCCCTGAAGCTCGGAAACGAAGAGTTCTGGCTGCTCCCAAGCTGCGAAATGTCCGCCTCTGGCCACATCATTCCAATAGATGAGATTGGTATACCGTCGCTCGGCCCATTTGCGCGGTGCGGGGATGATTTCTTTCGGAAAGGCACTCACGCCGCTGGGAATTGCGACTTCGCCTTCGCCAAATTTGGAAAAACTTTCCCAGTACAGCCGCCCGGCCGAAGCCCCTGTAGCCGGAAGCCAGTAGAGCATGATGTTATCGAGGATCGCATCTTTCGAGAGTGCATCGAACGGCGAACCTGCATTATCGGTCCACGCATACATCTTCTCGAATATCCAGCCCGCCAGTCCAACAGGCGAGTCGACCAACCCGTAGCCAACCGTCTGCGGACGGGTGCTCTGCTGCTTGGAGTATCCCGAATCCCAGTCCTGGTAGAATTGCAGTGCCTTGAGCGCCTTCGCCTCGTCAGGCGCTGGGTTGGCGAGATCGTCCGGGCCGGGCCTGCCGATCGGCATGTTGATATGGATGCCAAGGCAACCCTCGGGAGCCTGGGCACCGATGGCCGTGGTCACTGCAGAGCCCCAGTCTCCACCTTGCGCTACCCATCGCGAATAGCCCAGTCGCTTCATCAGGGCGGACCAAGCCAAAGCGATCTTCTCGACCCCCCATCCGGTCGTGACCGGCTTGGCCGAAAATCCGAACCCGGGGAGCGACGGAATGACGAGGTGGAATGCCTGTCCCTTTGCGGGTTCTGTGAGCAGCGGGATGACATCGAAGAATTCCCTCACAGAACCCGGCCAACCATGCGTTAGAACCAAGGGAAGCGCGTCTTCTTGTGAGGACCGTATGTGAAGGAAATGGATGTCGAGCCCTTCGATCTCTGTCACAAATTGCCCGAAATTGTTGAGCTTTGCTTCGCAGGCCCGCCAGTCATAACCGTCACGCCAGTACGCCACGAGGTCTTGCAAATCTGCCAGCGGTGTCCCCTGCGACCAGTCATCTACCGTCTCCGGTTCGGGCCAGCGGGTATCATCGATCTTCCGGTGGAGGCGATCGATCTCTGCTTGCGAAACATCGAGCGTAAAGGGACGAATATCGCTCATGCAGCATCCCCTGTCGCCTTCTTCGAAGCTGCTAACACGCGCGAAACATCGGCCAGCAGGATGGTGCTGGTTGCCTTGGCGAGGACAGTTCCATCCTTGTCTCTGAGGTGGCCCTCGTAAAAGCTGGTGCGTTTGCCGTGTCGCTCGACCCATGCCTCGGCAATGACCGGGCCGGGACGCGTCGGCGCAAAATAACTAACCTTGAGTTCGAGCGTCATAGGTACGATGCCTTCGCCGTTCCTGGCCATTGCAGCGTGCGCCATTGCAGCGTCGATCCACCCGCTGATGAAGCCGCCTTGCACCACCCCTCCCGAATGGCATTGCTCTCGCTTAGCTTCATACTCCAGGCTCGCACGCCCTGCCGGATCTACATCAATAATCCGGACCAGCCCCATGGTTTCGTAGAGGGAATGGGTGACTTCGTTCTCTCCAGTGGACTCTTCGGACATGGCAGGCCTTCTTGTGGTGAAAGATAATTACCTGCGATGCCGCTTGAGCTTTGCCTTTACAAGCCCTCACCTTGTCCGCATACAGCCTGCATGGCTACGAAGATCGGACTGCTTATTCGACTTACACGCCCTTGGGCGTGACGTTCGGCGTGCGATAAGAGCGCGCCACGCGCTCAAGGGGTATCGCAGCAGCACCTGACCAGATTTCGAAAAGCCGAGACCATGAGTACCCAGCCCCAAAATCGCATGCGCAATATGTTGAGCGATCCGTCCGGTAAGTATCGCCCATTCCCGCAGATCGACTTGCCTGATCGTCAATGGCCGAGCCGCACCATCGGCAGCCCGCCGCGATGGCTCAGCACCGACCTGCGCGACGGCAACCAGTCGATCATCGACCCGATGGATGCGGTGAAGAAGAACCGCTTCTTCGACCTGCTGGTGGAAGTAGGGATCAAGGAAATCGAAGTCGGCTTCCCCAGCGCCGGGGCAACCGAGTTCGACTTCATTCAGGGCCTGGTGCGCTCAGGGCGTATTCCCGACGACGTGCTGGTGCAGGTTTTGACGCAGAGCCGCGAAGAGCTGATCCGTACCAGCTTCGCAAGCCTCGACGGTGCGCGTGCTGCGATTGTCCATCTCTACAACGCGGTCAGCCCTGCCTGGCGGGAAATCGTGTTCGGCATGACAACCGACGAGGTCGTCGGGGTCGCGATCAAGGGGGCACAGGTTCTCGCAGACGAAGCCGACAAGCGCCCGAACACCGAGTGGCACTTCGAGTATTCGCCCGAGACCTTCTCCACCGCCGAAATCGATTTCAGCATCGAGGTTTGCGCAGCAGTGATGGAAGTGCTCCAGCCCACACCCGAAAGGCCCATCATCCTGAATCTGCCGGCTACGGTCGAGGCAGCAACCCCCAATATCTACGCCGACCAGATCGAATATTTCTGCCGTCACCTGCCGAATCGCGAGAGAGCGATCATCAGCCTGCACACCCACAATGATCGCGGCACTGGCGTCGCAGCAGCGGAACTCGGCTTGATGGCAGGGGCTGATCGCGTTGAAGGGTGCCTGTTCGGCAATGGCGAGCGGACCGGCAATTGCTGCCTCGTGACCATGGCGCTCAACATGTACACGCAAGGGGTAGATCCGGGCCTGGATTTCTCCGACATCGATCGCGTCATCGAAACGGTCGAATATTGCAATCAGATCCCCGTGCACCAACGCCACCCCTATGGCGGTGAACTGGTCTACACAGCCTTCTCCGGTAGCCACCAGGACGCCATCAAGAAGGGCTTCGCCGCGCACGAGCGCCAAAACGACGAGCGTTGGCGGGTGCCATACCTCCCGATCGACCCGGCTGACCTCGGTCGCAATTACGAAGCCGTGATCCGGGTCAATTCGCAAAGCGGCAAAGGCGGTTTCGCTTGGGTGTTGGAGCAGGATCAGGGCCTCAAGCTCCCCAAGAAAATGCAGGCCGATTTCTCACCACATGTGCAGGAAATGGCCGACCGGCTCGGGCGTGAGCTCAACGCGGCTGATATCTGGCAGACTTTCAAGACCGCCTATCATGTTCAGACCCACCCCAAGCATTTCCAGCTGGTGAGCTACGAAGAAAGCCGTGCCAGCGACGGCACCCGCTTGTTTGCCGGAACAATTGCAGTTGACGGCAAGGAGCAAAGCGTGAGCGGGCGCGGTAACGGCCTGATCTCCAGCGTCATGGCAACTCTACGTGCAGCTTTCGGAGTCCAGCTAGAAGTACTCGATTATACCGAGCATGCCCTTGGGACAGGGACCGATGCCCGTGCGGCCGCCTATCTCGAGTGTCGCACGCCGGAAGGCAAAACCATCTGGGGTTGCGGGATCGACGAAGACGTCGCCACGGCCAGCGTCCGAGCGGTGCTGAGCGCGGCCAATGGATCGGTTGGTTCCCCTACAACCTAGCTGCGGTTGACCTGTGAAAGACTGGCGACGAAATTGTCAGCATGGAGTTTGAGCTCGGCAATATCGCCGTCCAGCTCGCCAGCGCTCTGGGTCACTGTCCCGAGATCGAAGGCAATGCCTTCAACCATGCTGGTGATCTGGGCCATGACATTGGTCGAGGCTTCCGCGCTGGTCGCAGTTTCGTCCACGCAAGCCGCGATGCGGGTCACATTTGAGGACTGCTCCTGCATGATGTCGGTCAAACGGTCGGCCGAACTGCGGATCTGGTCGAAGGTGGCCAACATTTCACGGTTTGAATCTGTCGAGTTTGCCGCCACTTCCTCAATCGCACCGAGGCGATCGGCGATTTCATCTGTCGCGCGGGCGGTCTTACCGGCCAGATCCTTGATCTCATTGGCCACGACAGAGAAACCTCGCCCTGCCTCACCTGCGCGCGCCGCCTCGATGGTGGCATTCAGCGCCAGAATGTTGGTCTGTTCAGTGATGGCCTTGATCAGCTGCAGGATTTTTTCGATCGACGTACTGTGATCAGCGAGTTGATCGGCATTATGAGCGGCCTTGTCCGCTACCGATGTGGCGCTGTGCAGCGAGGAAACGGTCGCTGCGAGATCATGCTTGATGGTTTCGATGGTATCCTTGATCCCGCCGGACGTCTGAGCCGCTTCGGCCATCGCGCTATACGATTGCTGCGAGGACGCTGCGACTTCGCTCGCCAAATTGAGCAGCTGGTTGGTCATATTGGCGGCTTCTTCGCATTGCTCGCGCGAAGAACGGCTCTTGGTGACGGCTTCTTCGACGGCAGACGCGATCTCGCTACGGAACTTTTGCGCCTGCTCTGCCGCCTTGGCGCGGTAGGCCGCATGATGTTCCTGCTGGATTGTCGACATCATGATCTCGGATTCAAGCGCAGCAACACGCATGAACTGTTCCACCAGGTATTGGCCCTCGGAAACACTGTCTGCGCCGGCAAAGATGATTGCGGCGGACTGGCGCTGTGAGCGGCTCAGGGCCCCGAGATTGGCGTATGCGTCAGTGCCGAGCTTGTACTGCATCTGGCCCATCTTACGCACGCGGGCGATCCATTCACCGTCGATTGGCGGGGTATATTTATTGGCGCTGTAAGCAGCAGTCTTGCCGATCTGGAACTCACGCTGTTCAGGGGTCACCATCAGGCCGGCAAAATCCAGAAAGTGATCAAGATATGTGGTAGCCAGTTCGCGTGCATGCGGACGAAGCAAGTCGGCGATCTTGACGAAGGCTTCATTGGCCTTGTCCGAAACTCCGAAGGATTTAAGGCGTTCTGCATCTTCAGCTGCCTGCAGATCGATCTTCTCGTGGTGCACCTGTCCTCTCCCGATTTCCCACCGGGCACCTGTTAGACAATATTGCCTAACGGGGTCTTAACCTCCGCGCTTTTCGTCAAACTGGTATGGAGATAAGTTCAACCGGCCAGTTCGACAAGGCCACCAGCATTGCACACGCGGATCCTGCTGTAGTTCCGCTGCACCAACCCCTCACGTTCGAGGGCCCCCAAGACCTGGCCAACAGTCACGCGTGAAACCCCTATGAAATCGGCCAGTTGCTGCTGGGTTATCTCCAGATCCTGTCCCTCTTCCAAAACCAGGTCTGCAAGGACGCGAGCGATGCGGGCCTTGGCGGAAAGGCTGGAGTCGACTTCAATCCTGTCCAATGCCAGACGCATCTTGTGCGCCATCGCGCTGAGCAACCAGCGCGCAAATTGCGGCTCATCTTCAAGCAATCCGTCAATTTGGGGCAGTGGAACCCACACCAAGGTGGCGCTGCCTTCAGCGAAGGCGTTCATCTGTTGGAGCAAGCCAGTGAAGCAAGCCAGTTCGCCAATGAGGTCGCCACTACCGAGGACGCCATAGAGGATACGTTCCCCTTCCCTGGTGAACCGACAGGCCATTACCTGTCCTTCTTCTATCAACCAGAACCCCTTCGGCGGGTCACCTCGGTGAAGCACTTGCGTGCCATGGTCAAAGACCTGACGGCGACCGGCCTCCACCAGAATCGCAAAGATGTCACCTTCCGCCCTGGTCGGCCCAATGTTCGAGAAATGATAAGTCCTTTGCATTCTTAGTCGTGATGCACGGCTAGATAACAGATGACAAGTTCAATCGATTCGGGAGAGGATCATCGCGATGACCGACGTGCTCGACAAGACCGCCGCCTTCCACACCATGACCGAAGGCACGCAGGAAGACTGGGACATCATCATGTCGCACATGAAGCCCTTCGCGCAGAGCGGCGGTGCGCGCGTTCTCGATCATTTGCGCCTGCTCGAAGGCGACTGCGGCGGGTTTGCCGTCGACCGGCTGACACACTGCCTGCAGACAGCTACCCGCGCCTATCGCGACGGCAAGCCCGAAGACTATGTGGTGATGGCCCTACTACACGACATCGGCGATACGCTCGGAGCCTATAACCACGCCGATATCGCCGCTGCGATCATGGAGCCTTTCCTCTCGGAAGAATTGCACTGGATCGTCAAGCACCACGCCATTTTCCAGGGCAACAACTTCTTCCATTTCATCGGGCTCGATCCGGACATGCGAGACAAATATGCCGACTCGCCCTATTTCGAGGCGACGAAGGAATTCATCGACAAGTACGATTGCCCGGCCTTCGATCCGGACTACGACACGCTGCCCTTGGAATTCTTCGAACCGATGGTGATGCGTCTGTTTGAACGTCCGCGCGCCAGCGTGTACAAAGCCGCCGTAGATTGATTGCAGGAACATTAGAGGAGCAGCCCGATGGCCACAGTACTCGAAACCAAGAGCGCCAATGACGACAGCCACATCCGCGGCTCCGTCAGCGAAGAAGAATGGCAGGTCCGCGTCGACCTCGCCGCCGCCTATCGCCTTGTGGCATATTACGGGTGGGACGATTTGATTTTCACCCACCTCTCGGCCCGCGTGCCGGGGCCCGAGCATCATTTCCTGATCAATCCGTATGACATGATGTTCGACGAGATCACCGCTTCCTCGCTGGTAAAGATCGACGTCGAGGGGAAGCCGGTGCTGCCGACCTCGCACCCGGTCAACCCGGCCGGCTTCACCATCCATTCGGCACTGCACATGAATTGCGAAGATGCGCACGCGGTGATGCACCTGCACACGCCCGCCGGGCAGGCCGTGAGCGCGATGAGCGACGGGCTGATGGAGCATACCCAGACTGGCATGATCGCCCGCGCGGACATCGCCTATCACGAGTATGAAGGCATCGCGACCGATCTCGAGGAGCGCGAGCGCCTGGTGCAGGACATGGGCGACAAGCACGTGATGATCCTGCGCAACCACGGCACGCTGGCCATCGGCAAGACTGTCGCCGAATGCTTCTTGCGGCTTTATTTCGTCGAGCGCGCCTGTGATGCGCAGGTCAAGATGCTCGCCGGCGGTCGCGAGATGCTGCACAATCCGCCGCAAGGTACGCCGGAGAAGGTCCGGGAGCAGACCAAGCCCGAAGGTATGGGAATGGTAGCCAACATGTTGGCCTGGCCGGCGCTGCTGCGGAAACTGGACCGTATGGATCCGAGCTTCCGCGACTAGATCGCGGGTAACTCATCGCAAAAGGGCCGGACATGAGTTCCGGCCCTTTTCAATTCATGAGTATGAAATGTAGCTCTAGCTCGTCTCGCTTCGTTCGAGCAGGATCTCGACCCCGCGACGGTCTTTCAGGCGCATGCGGTCGCCTTCGACGAGATAGGTCAGCACCAGGTCCGTGCCGCGGATGTAGATCTCTTTCTCGTTGATCTCGAAATCCTGGTAGATTTCTTCGCCCTTGTTGCGACCCTTGGTACGCTGGGTGATGAATTCACCATACCTGGTGAGTTCGACCAGGTCCCCGCTATCGAGGTCTTCGACACCTGCAGTCCGCAAGACGCGCCATTCCCCAACCGCTGTCATTGGCTTGAGGGCCTTGGGTAACTCGCCGGAGAAACCGGCAAGATATGCCGCGCGGTCGCGCAATCCGGTAACCAGTTCAACTTCCTTGTCGAAGCCCTTGAGCCCGGCCTGCTCGATACGTTGGCTAAGGCCATTGAGCGCGTGATAGACTGCTTTCTTGTCCCCGCCCTTGTGATGAATGGCGAGCGCGTCACTAAGCGTAAGGTATTCATCGACCAGCATTTGCGCGGCCAGCAAGCGCTCTGGGGGTGCATCAGCGATGGGCATGACAGCGACGCTATCTGCTTCCTGTTTGCCGGAAATCGCATCGGTATAGGCTATCGAGACCTGCGCCGGTGCGACGCCTCCCAGGTCCTTCACCGGCAGATATTCAAGTCCACTGGCCTTGCCGAGGGTTGCGTAAATGCCGCCACCATTGCTGGACAGGAACGCGCTGCCAATAGTCACGGTGATGGTCCCGTCATCTGCCTGGGTCATCAGGTTGGCAGGAACTCCGAATACTCCAGTCACTTTGTAACCGTCGGCCGGGTCAATGCTGATCGCAACATCGTGCGCGACCTCGCCGACCATGTTGTAGAGTTCCTTTGCAAACAGCGCAGATGCATCGCCTTCACGGTCGACAAAGAACAGGTTCCCGCCACGCACGCTGGAAACCTTGGTCGCCAGCTGGGCATCGAAGTGGACGCCCACGCCGATGGTGGTCAGGCCCACACCGCGCCGCGAACCTTCGGTCGCAAGGCCCATGAAGCCTTCGGGAGCCGTATTGCCGACGTTGGGATTCTCGTCGGTGAACAGCATCAGCCGGGTCTTTCCGCGCGCCGTCTCGAGCTCCTTGAACGCGGTCGCGTAGCCCAGCTTGAGGCCGGCCTCCATATAGGTGGACCCGTTTATCTCGATCCCCGTGATGGCCCGGTTGATGTCAGCAACATTGCCGGCAACATCCGTCACCGGCAGGTGGACGACGGTGTCGCTACCGTAGATGACAATCCCGAAGCGATCGCCTTCGCGCAGGTTGCGGACGACCGAACGCAGCCCTTCCTTGACCCGCGCAAGCGGCTCGCCCGACATGGAGCCGGAACGGTCGACCACCGCGATCAGGCTGACCGGTTCGCCTTTGTAGGCTTCTTCGTCTACTCCGCTCTCGAAACCCAGGCCGATAAACAGGTCATCCTGCGGCCTGCCGGGAAGCGCGGCGGGCATGGAATGCGCGGCAACGCAGAAGAGCTGGTCGCAATCACGCACGCTCGGCAGGGTCAGGTCATGCTCGCCCAACAGCCCCTCCATAGTGAGGCTTGATGCGGGAGGGAAAAAGTTGCCATCCAGCGAGACCGAACGGAAATGTTTGATGTCCTGTGCACCGCCCTGACGGATGCGGGTAGCCGTTACGATAATTGTCCCTGACGAATAGTCCTCATCATCCTCAGTAGGCGCAGAGTCCTGAGCGGAAAGGGGGATGCCGCCTATCAGGAGCGCAGCACAGGTAGCTCCGAGAGCAAGGTGACGCTTCAATGTAGAATAACCCATTGTTCTTCTCCCCAAAATCACATGGGAGGTTACAACATTTCATGCCCGCTGGCGAGTGCTATCGCATTGCACAATGCAACTATTGCCGGAGCAACAATATTGCGTCGAAAGACATCTTGTCCGGAGCCTTCGCCTGGAGTTGATGGTATCGAACCCAAACGGCCTCGTTTCTCGCCTTCGGCGACCCCACGTCAGGACAGCCCCCACCCCCATCTGCCCACAGCATCAGGCCGGCGAGGTACCATGCAGCCACCCCCTTCCAATCTCCCGGACAGTGTTCCATGTGTTCCACCTGACGGATTTCACGGGAGAGGAAGCCCAGCATGACCGAATCGATTCTCGAACCTGACCTGCCGATCATCGATCCGCATCACCACCTGTGGGACCTCAGGCCAATGCTCCCTGCCCTGCAGGAACCACATCATGATTTCATCGCCGCTTTGATTGATGCCGCTTACTACACCTTCGATGAGTTGCAGGCAGATACCAAGGGCGGAATTCCAGGCGGCCATAACATCGTCGGCACCTGCTTCATGGAATGCGGAGCATTCTACAATGGTGCCTATGGGGAGGCTAAGAAAGTTGTCGGCGAGGTAGAATTCGTCAACGGTGTCGCCGCACAGGGGGCAAGTGGCATCTATGGAAGCTATCGTCCGTGCCATGCCATACTTGGCCATGCCGATTTGTTGTTGGGCGATGGTGCAAGGCCGGTCCTCGAAGCCCTCATGGCTGCTTCTCCTCGCTTCAAGGGTATCCGCCATCAAGGTGCGTGGGACGCTGATCCTGCGGTCCTGGGTGCACCCTTCCATGCACCAGAGGGCCTGTATCGGGACAGCACCTTCCGCACAGGTTTCAAACACGTGGGTGAATTGGGACTGACTTTCGATGCCTGGGTGCTGGAGCCGCAGATTGGGGATGTCACCGATCTTGCCCGAGCCTTCCCGGACCAGCCCATCGTACTCGACCACTGCGGGACACCACTCAACATCGCCAGCTATCGTGGCACCCTGCATGAAAACTTCGACCGTTGGCGCCATGCGATCCATGAACTGGCCGAATGCCCCAATGTTTCAATCAAGCTCGGTGGTCTTGCCATGGCGTTCTGTGGCCTGCCGGAAGATGGTCCCGCCATGGGCTACGGCTCGGAGCATTTGGCGGCGCTGTGGCGCCCCTACATCGAAACTTGCATAGAAGCCTTTGGACCCGAGCGCGGGATGTTTGAAAGCAATTATCCGGTCGATCGATGGGGTGCGAGTTACGACGTGTTGTGGAATTCCTTCAAACGTCTCGCACGCGGCCACTCTGATGACGAGAAGCGTGCACTGTTCGCCGGTACTGCGGCGAGAGTCTATGACATCGAAGACCTGCTCGCGTAGATCACAGCTCCCCCTCGACAACAGCGACGCTACCGCATAAGCGCTGCGATCAATTGCAAAACAAAACCGGAGTTCACTGGATGCCGCTTCCCGCCCCGTTCGACAAACTGCGCCTCCCTGTCATCGGTTCGCCGCTCTTCATCGTCTCCGGGCCGGAGCTCGTCATTGCCCAGTGCAAGGCGGGGATTATCGGCAGTTTCCCCGCGCTCAATGCCAGGCCGCAATCCCTTCTTGATGAATGGCTGCACCAGATTACCGAGGAACTGGCCAAGCATAACCGGGAAAACCCGGATCGTCCGGCGGCGCCCTTTGCCGTCAATCAGATCGTCCACAAGTCCAACGACCGGCTCGATGCCGACATGGCAACTTGCGAGAAATGGCAAGTGCCCATGGTGATCACCTCGTTAGGAGCACGGACCGAGGTTTTTGACGCCGTCAAGAATTGGGGCGGGATCACTTTGCATGACGTGATCAACAATCGCTTCGCTCAGAAAGCTATCGAGAAAGGTGCGACGGGCCTGATCCCGGTCGCCGCTGGGGCCGGCGGCCATGCAGGCACCCAGTCTCCTTTCGCGCTGATGCAGGAAATTCGCGAATGGTTTGACGGGCTTGTCGCACTGTCGGGAGCAATCGCTCACGGTCGCTCGGTCCTGGCTGCGCAAGCGCTTTCCGCCGACTTTGCCTATATCGGCAGTGCATGGATCGCCACGCATGAAGCAAATGCCGACCCGGGGTACAAACAAGGCATCGTTGAGGGGAGCGCCGAAGGCATCGTCTACACCAACCTGTTTACCGGCGTGCACGGCAACTACCTGCGCTCCTCGATCGAAAGCTCGGGACTCGATCCCGACAACCTGCCGGAAAGCGATCCGTCCAAGATGAACTTCGGCAGTGGTGGTAACACCAAGGCCAAGGCATGGAAGGATATATGGGGATCGGGCCAGGGGGTCGGTGCGGTCAAGGCTGTCGAAACTGTTGAAGAGCGCGTTGCCAGGCTGGAGGCCGAATATCTCGCTGCCCGCGATGCGCTTCTGGCCAATTCAGCTCCCTACGGCTGAGACCGGAATCTAACCAGCCCCGACGAGAACGGTCTTCCCGTCGGGTGTGGGAACGAGCTGAAGCACTGACCCATCTGGTGCTATGGCATGCTCCGCTTTCGTTAGTGCCCCGCGGTGGACCAACTGGCTGACGATACGCAGGGCCAGCAGGCTCGCTTGATGCCGGTCTCCAACCAATCCCGGATGTATCTCCAGCTCCTGGCCCGTAAAGTATGCCAGCCCACAGGTTTCAAGCGCACCCTCACTATTGCTCTTCAGCGAAGCGAAGAGGTAATCGGGTAGAACACCGTCCTTGAACCAACGGTCGACCAGCTGCACGAATGCATCACACGAGATGACTGTTCCTGAGGCAGCCCAGCAAACGCCGCGACAGGCATCCAGCGACACACTCAGCTTGGCAGCGACATCGAGAAAGCCCCGCAACACGGGGAGAGTGGAGCTCCCCGCACGGATATGGGGACCAAACGCCAAGCCGACACAACGGAGCGCCTCGGCATGCTTGTGATCCGGAATTCCGAGCCAGCTTTGTATGCGCGGCAAAGCCGCTGGCTTGCCAGGGGCGAGGCCCGACAGATCGAAGGTCAGCCCTTCATAGTGCAACTCGATCCACAGCGTATCCGGACCATTTAATCCATCAGTTCCATGTTCGGAGCCCAGAGGGTCTAGCGAAATCGAAACGCCTTCGCTGGCATCGACCGCGTTACGAACTGCTGGAAAATCCGGACGCCCTTCCCGCGGGAAGAGATAAAGAAGGTCCGGCTCGCGATACCGCGATCCTGCTCGATGGTCTTCACTAGGAATCGACCCGACCTCCAATTGCTGCCCGAACTATTTCTGCCGTGATTTGAGGGCGTAGTCGAGTCGCTGCGGGCGATAACCATCCGTGATGGATACAGTTTTCTAGAAAATGCCCATTTCCAGTCCGGATGCCAATGCCTCGCCCAGTTGGCGACACTGGACCATTTGGTGACCTGAAAGTCGCTTTTCTCGCAGGATATCCTCGGGCTGCTGAGCTTCCGTACAAATGATGAGCGGATCAGCCACACGCTTGAGCCGCCAGCCCTTGGCAATCCTGTCAATTTGCCGTTGTGCGCCCTCGCCGTCCGATCCCGCAGCGATAGCCGTAGCGTAAGGACGTCCCTCGATCTTTCCAAGAACCGGATAATAGCAGCGATCAAACATGTCTTTCATGATCCCGCTCATGGTTGCGAGATTCTCGGGACACACGAAAAGATAGCCAGCCGCCTGCAACAGGTGATCGGCACAGACATCTTCGGCAGCAAGCAGGAGGGAACCATCGCCCGCTCCCACAGCAGCACTGTGGGCCATCGCCCGGCTCGCTCCGGTTCGACTGTGCCAGGCAATGAGGAGTTTGCCGGATTGCATCACATGCCAAGGGTTCGCTGCCAGCTGTCGAAAGTCAATCCCGTTGCATTTGCCCGGTGGCTTAAGCAGGCTAGTATCCGAACATGGCATCGCATGCTCTATCTCACGTCTTTGGCGTTTCCTGCTCGCTATCCGGTCGTGCCTGGAGATGGCGAGGCGGCAATATGGAACTCGATGGAGGAGCCATCGGACTGGAAGACGATATCGTCACTCAGTTACTGCTCTCACGTGGGGTGGATCGCGATGATCTGGATCGCCATCGCACGCCGACACTTGGTGGTTTCCTGCCCGATCCATCTTGCTTCCAGGATATGGATACAGCGGCGGAACGGATCGCACAGGCGATTATCTCCCGCGAGAAGGTAACGATTTACGGCGACTATGATGTCGACGGCGCGACCAGTGCTGCGTTGATGATCCGGCTCTTCCGGTTGCTTGGCCATGATGCCGACTATTACATCCCGGATCGCCTGCTCGAAGGGTATGGCCCAAGCGGCGAGGCATTGGTCGAGATTGGCCGGGGTGGATCGAGCCTGATCGTAACCGTCGATTGCGGTGCCATGGCCCAGGAAGCACTTTCCATGGCACGAGATGCCGGGGTCGATGTCATCGTCGTGGATCATCACAAATGTCCACCAGAACTCCCGCCTGCGATCGCTTTGGTCAATCCCAACCGACTCGATGAAACCGATGAAGCCGCCGCCCACGGGCACCTGGCTGCCGTGGGTGTGGCGTTTCTCCTTGCCATCGCCGTGGTTCGCACACTGAGAGAGCGCGCCTACTTCACCGACCGGGCCGAACCGGACATCCGCGGCCTGCTGGATCTCGTCGCACTTGGCACTGTTGCAGATGTCGCTGCTCTGCATGGCCTCAACCGGGCGTTTGTTTCGCAAGGGCTGAAGGTCATGGCGAAGCGCAATAATACCGGCATGAGTGCCTTGATCGACGCCAGCAGGCTCAAACGGGCCCCGATATGCAGCGACCTCGGGTTTGCTCTAGGCCCGCGTATCAATGCAGGAGGTCGCGTCGGAGAATCTACTCTCGGGGTCAGGTTGCTCACAACTGAGGATCCTGACGAGGCGCGGACCATCTCCTCGCAGCTGTCCGGGCTGAACGAAGAGCGCCGTGCCATTGAGGCTGCCGTTCAGGCCGATGCCGAAGCGCAATTGTCCGGACAGCACAATCGCCCTGTCCACCTGGTATCAGGTGAAGGCTGGCATCCCGGAGTGATCGGGATCGTGGCTGGGCGGATCAAGGAAAAGACTGGCAAGCCAACTATCGTTATCGCTGTCGACGGCCAGACCGGTGAAGGCAAGGGATCGGGGCGCTCGATATCCGGCGTGGATCTGGGCGCAGCGATTATCGGCGCGCGCGAAGATGATTTGCTGGTTGCAGGCGGCGGGCACGCCATGGCCGCCGGACTGACGATCGAATCAGGCAAGATCGAAACCTTTCATGATTGGCTGTGTGAACGGCTTGAAGGACCGGTCGGTCGGGCCATGGCGGAGCAGGTCATGACTCTAGACCTGGCGGTCGGCCCGCGGGGCCTTACGCCCGAGCTCGTGCACTCGCTCGACCGGGCCGGTCCTTATGGCGTAGGATGGCCCGGGCCGCGCGTGGCCATCGGGCCAGTGCATGTCATCAAGGCCGATATCGTCGGGAATGACCACCTTCGCTTGATCGCGGGCAGCCCTGAGGGAGGTTCCATCAAGGCAATCGCATTCCGGGCGGCGGAAACAGATTGGGGCCAGGCAATCCTGCACAGTGCGCGCGGGCGAAAACTGTGGTTGGCAGGCCGGGCCAAGATCGACGATTGGGGAGCGCGGCCGGCAGCTGAACTGCATCTGGAAGACGCTGCCTGGGCTGATTGAACGCAAAACCTCGCTGTCATGTGCATTCAACACTTGACCGCTCGAATTCACATCCCTAATTGCGCGGCTCGCCTCCGGGATGGGCACCTTTGGCCCGTTCGTCTAGCGGTTAGGACGCGGCCCTTTCACGGCTGAAACACGGGTTCGATTCCCGTACGGGTCACCACCCGGAGGCGCATTTCAAACATCGCTGAGCATCCATTTTTCGCGCAATCTCGCGCAATACACGGCTTTGTCCACGGCCCGGCTGGAACCACCCTGCCAAGATCACTAAGGCCCGCAAACATGGAAGCGGGTGATTCCTTTCCCTGGTCTGGCTTTGCTCTGGCAGTATCGACGACAGTCGTGCTCGCACTCGCAGGGGTTGATCCCTTGCTCGCTTTCCTGGCGCTGGTCGTCTGGACGGGTTCACTATGGCTGGTCAGGCCGACCCCGCGAGAGCTTATTGCAAGGCCTCAGGAGACACCCTTCTCACGCGAAGGGATGGCCGAAATGATCGAGCATTCCGGCTCACCACTTCTCCTCACAGAACGCAACCGCGTGATCATTGCCAATCGTTCGGCACGTAATATCCTGGGCAAGCACATCATCGGTCAGGATGTCAGAGTTGCCTTGCGCCATCCCGAAGCGGTGTCGCTGGTCGATCGCAAGACTGCTGGTGAGGCCATCATAACCGGGCTTGTGCGACCCAAGGATATCTGGCGTCTCTCACGTTATCAGATGGAAAACGAACTGGCGGTCCTGGAACTGGTTAGCAAGACAGCCGAAGTCGATATCAGTCGCGCTCACACCGACTTCGTCGCGAACGCCAGCCATGAACTGCGCACACCACTCGCTTCGATCATAGGCTATGTCGAAACCCTCAGCGAAGCGCCAGAGAACCTTGACTCGTCCACGGCCAAGAAGTTTCTCGATACCATCCATCGCGAAGCTCGCAGGTTGCAGGCGCTTGTCAGCGACCTGATGTCGCTGTCACGAATCGAGGCTGAAAAGCATGAGCGGCCACAGTCGCGGGTCGACCTTCGACAGCTGGTTGAGCGGGCATCGCGCGATGTTTCGATCTCGTCAGAGCGCGACGGCAGGCTGGAACTCGACCTCGCCGGTGAGTATCCGATTGCCGGGGACGAACAGCAGGTCGAACAGTTGGTTCGCAATCTCGTCGACAATGCATTCAAGTACGGCGGAGCGGAATCGCCGGTGACTGTACGGCTATCAACCGCCGCCAATGGCGATACCAAGCTGGAAGTCATTGATCGCGGTCCCGGCATCAGTGCCGAGCATTTGCCACATCTGACCCGGCGCTTCTATCGCACGGATCCAGGTCGCAGCCTTGCCTCAGGCGGGACCGGGCTCGGACTGGCGATCGTGAAGCATATCGTGCAGCGTCACAGGGGCAGGCTCGATATTGCCAGCGAAGCGGGCGTAGGCACGACGATCACCGTTCGCATTCCGCGCTGGAACGAAACGGAAATGGCGGCGATCGGGCGACCCTTGCCAGAACCGGATGACAAGGTGGCCTGATCCGATGCGCACTGTCATCAATCTGTCATACAGCTTCATCAAGGCGCAGGGGATGAATGCTGGCCCAGGTCCGCAGCAGGGATCGCTACAGATCGCCCGGATAATCGAGCCACGGATTCACTTGGAAACCTTCAGGGACGTATTCAGGTAATGTCGCCAGCATTCCTCCTTCTCTTGGCTATTGCCCTCGGGCTTGCAGGCTGGCTGGCTGGTCGCGCTCGGGCATGGTCTTTCCTGAGGGCGTCACCCGATCGCCGAATGTTGGCACGCCCCAATTATCATGCCTGGTATGTCGCTCTCTGGGTCGGCATACCGATGATCCTTTTCGCGATTATCTGGAGCTCACTGGCCCCCTCGCTGGTGCTGCAGTCGGTTATGGCCGACCCGGCGGCACAGGCCCTGCCCGCCTTCGGATTTCAGCGCGATACCATGCTCGCAGAAGCCCGCGCCGTGGCGACGGGCGCTTCGGCTAGTGTCTTCAATCCCGCTGCAAGCGGACTGGTCGAACCGTTTCGCGAAGCAATCTCCTTCTACAACTGGATCGGCGCCGCACTGGCGGCTTGCATCGCGGTCGTTACAGGCCTGTGGGCTTACACCCGGCTCAAGCCCGATTTTCATGCCCGTAATCGGGTCGAAAAAGGTGTGATGGTGATCCTTCTGGTCGCTTCGCTGGTCGCGATCCTCACGACGTTCGGTATCCTTGCGAGCCTTATTTTCGAGACCATACGGTTCTTCGGGATGGTTTCGCCGATAGACTTCCTGTTCGGGACCAGCTGGAATCCCGACCCCATGGCAAATCCGGACGCGCCGCAGGGCGATCGCTATGGTGCTATCCCACTGTTCTGGGGCACGATTTTTATCGGTGCCATCATCGCCATGATCGTAGCGATTCCGCTCGGGCTGATGAGCGCGATCTACCTCACACAATATGCCAATCCGAAGTGGCGCAAGTGGCTCAAGCCTGCGCTTGAGATCCTCGCCGGCGTCCCGACCGTGGTCTATGGCTATTTCGCAGCGCTGACCGTGGCACCCTTTATTCGCGATATCGCGATTTCCGTCGGCATCTCGAATGCCTCGAGCGAAAGCGCACTGGCTGCGGGGCTTGTCATGGGCGTGATGATCATTCCGTTCGTGTCATCCATGGCTGACGATAGCATCGCCGCAGTCCCGCAGGCGATGCGCGACGGCAGCCTGGCCATGGGTGCGACCAAGTCGGAAACCATCAAGCGTGTACTTATCCCCGCCGCCCTGCCCGGGATCGTCGCTGGGGTCATGCTCGCCATCAGCCGTGCGATAGGCGAAACCATGATCGTGGTGATGGCCGCGTCGACCGCCGCCAATCTCTCCGCCAACCCGCTCGAAGCCATGACCACGGTGACCGTGCAGATCGTTGCCTTGCTGACCGGTGAAGGCAGCTTCGATCATCCCGCCACACTCAGCGCCTTCGCGCTGGGGTTTGTCCTGTTCATGGTCACACTGGGCCTGAACTTCATCGCGCTCAGCGTCGTCAAGCGGTTCCGGGAAGCCTATGAATAGTTCCGCACCCACCGAAGGCGGGCCCACTCGCACGCCGGCGTTCGAGAAGCGCCTGAAGCAGCGCTATGCCGCAGAGAAGCGCTTCAAGCTGATCGGGCTTGGCGCGATTGCATTTTCCGTCGCCATCCTCATCCTGCTGCTGGGCAACATGCTGTTGACCGGCATTTCCGGGTTTCAGCGCGATGAGTTAAGGGTCCCCATCAATCTGGCGGAATCTGGCATTGCCGCAGACGCGCAGACGCTGAAGGCGACAGGTGCCGTTCAATCGCTGCAGTTGCAGGGTTTGCCGCAGGTCGTCGATTTCGCTGCCACCCAGGAATTGGGCGCTGAAGGTGCGGCCGAGGTCAGCGACGAGGCCTGGCGGGAAGTCGCCCAGCAGATCGTTGCCGACCCTTCTCTGATGGCCAAGGAAACCGTTTTCTGGCTCCCAGCATCGGGAGACCTAGCGCAAGGTGTGGATGGCGAAGGGACACCTGAAATCCAGCAGTTGGCCAGCAAGCTGGAGGCAGAAGGTAAGCTCGACGCCAATTTCGACCAGGGATTCCTGACACGATCTGACGCGACCGATCCGCAAATGGTGGGTATTTGGGGCGCGCTCAAAGGCTCGATGCTTACCATGCTGGTGACACTCGTGATGGCATTCCCCATCGGTGTGCTGGCCGCAGTCTATCTCGAAGAATATGCGCCCAAGAACCGCTGGACCGACATCATCGAAGTCTCGATCAACAATCTGGCAGCAGTTCCTTCAATCATCTTCGGTCTGCTGGGTCTTGCAGTATTCCTCTGGATGTTCCCCAACATGCGTTCTGCGCCGCTGATCGGCGGGATGACGCTCGCGCTCATGACCATGCCGGTGATTGTCATTTCCGGGCGCAATGCCATCAAGGCGGTTCCCCCATCGATTCGCGACGGGGCGTTGGCCGTCGGTGCTTCTCCGGTGCAGGTCGTCTTCCATCACGTCCTGCCGCTGGCTTTGCCCGGAATCCTGACTGGTACCATCATCGGCATGGCCCGGGCGCTGGGCGAAACCGCACCACTGTTGATGATCGGCATGCGGGCATTCGTCGCAACCCCGCCTGATGGCTTCACCTCGCCCGCCACCGTCCTACCGGTGCAAATTTTCCTGTGGTCCGATGAAATCGACCGCGGCTTCATCGAGCGGACCAGTGCCGCTATTATCGTGCTCCTGCTGTTCCTGCTGCTTATGAACGGCCTTGCCATCTACCTCCGCAACAAATTCGAGAAGACCTGGTGACCATCATCCACGACATGGAACAGCCGACGAACCCGAAAATGCGGGCAAGCAATGTCTCGGTCTATTATGGCGACAAACGCGCGATCAACGATGTATCCATCGGGATCCCGGCCCAGTTCGTGACGGCATTCATCGGCCCGTCGGGCTGCGGCAAGTCGACTTTCCTGCGCGTCCTTAACCGTATGAACGACACCATTCCCACCGCTCGCGTCGAAGGAACCATCGAACTCGATGGCGAGGACATTTACGGCAGCAGCATGGATGTCGTGCAGCTGCGGGCACGAGTAGGGATGGTTTTCCAGAAGCCCAACCCCTTCCCCAAGTCGATCTATGACAACATCGCCTATGGCCCGACCATCCATGGCCTTGCCAATGACAAGACCGAGCTCGACGGTATCGTGGAACGCTCGCTCCAGCGTGCAGGCCTTTGGAACGAAGTGAAGGATCGCCTTCAGGAGTCAGGCACGGCTCTTTCCGGCGGGCAGCAACAGCGCCTTTGCATCGCCCGAGCCATTGCAGTCGATCCAGAGGTGATCCTCATGGACGAGCCATGCTCTGCGCTCGATCCGATAGCGACAGCGAAGATCGAAGAATTGATCGACGAATTACAGGGCAACTATGCCATTGTGATCGTCACACACTCCATGCAGCAGGCCGCCCGCGTTTCGCAGCGCACGGCCTTCTTCCACCTTGGTGAAATGGTCGAATATGGCCCCACCGAAGAAATCTTCACCAATCCTCTGGAAGAGCGTACAAAAGACTACATTACCGGACGATACGGATGAGCCAGGAACACACAGTAAAAGCCTTTGATGAGGACATCACCCGCCTGCGCGGGTTGATCGCAGAGATGGGTGGGCTAGCCGAGGTCGCTTTGCAGGAGTCCCTCGCGGCGCTGGTCAAGGGCGACGAAGAGCGTGCAGCCAAGGTCGTGCAAGGCGACAAGGAAATCGATGCACTCGAATCCGAAGTCGACAAGCTGGCGGTGCGGATCATCGCCTTGCGTGCGCCAATGGCCGACGACCTGCGTGAGGTCATCGCTGCCTTGAAGATCGCCGGCGTTGTCGAGCGGATTGGCGACTATTCCAAGAACATCGCCAAGCGGGTCGGCCGGATTGAAGGTCATGATCGGTTCGAGCCGCTTACCTTGCTGCCGGCCATGGCCGATATTGCCGCTGAAATGGTTCATGACGTACTGACTGCCTATTCCGCGCGTGATGCGGCACTGGCGCTCGAGGTAATTGCCACCGACGAGAAGGTCGATGCCTTTTACAACAGCATTTTCCGCAACCTTGTCAGTCACATGGTGGAAAATCCTGCGACGATCTCCAGCGCCGCACAGCTGCTCTTTATCGCACGCAATATCGAGCGGATCGGCGACCATGCGACCAATGTTGCCGAAATGGTGCACTTTGCGGTCACCGGAGATTATCCGGCTGACGCTGACTAAAAACTGTCACCGTTGAAACAATCCTGACGCTGGATTGCCTTACTAGCCATCGCCAAGGTAATTACATGGGGTGGTAGAAGTGCCGTCAGCCAAACTCCTCCTGGTGGAGGATGATCCTGCTCTTTCGGAGCTGCTGGAATATCGATTCACCAACGAAGGCTACCAGGTCCGCGTCACTGGTGACGGTGATGAGGCCTTGCTGCTTGCCAGCGAGGATGTGCCGGACCTGATCCTGCTCGACTGGATGATCGAAGGAACCAGCGGCATTGAGGTCTGCCGGCGCCTGCGGCGCGACAAGGCGACCGCCCATGTCCCGATCATCATGTTGACCGCGCGCGAGGCCGAGGATGACCGCATTCGAGGGCTCGATACCGGGGCTGACGACTATGTCACCAAGCCTTTCAGCCCGCGTGAACTGCTGGCCCGCGTTGCCGCCGTCATGCGGCGCATTCGCCCGGCGCTCGCTGGCGAGACCATCCAGGTCGGCGACATTCATCTCGATCCGGTTGCGCACAAGGTGAAGCGCCGGGGTGAAATCTTGCAGCTTGGCCCGACTGAATATCGGCTGCTTAAATTCTTCATGGAGAGCCCTGGCCGCGTGTTCAGCCGAAACCAGCTGCTCGACGGTGTGTGGGGTACCGGCAGCGATATCGAGCTGCGCACGGTCGATGTGCATATCCGCCGCCTGCGCAAGGCAATTGAGGTGCCCGGGGCAGACGACCCGATCCGTACGGTGCGCTCTGCTGGTTACTCGCTCGAATCTGCCTGAGGCGACCCTTCCTCAGTGAAAATCGCGTGACTTGGGAATGATTCGCGCATTGCGGGGATGACCGCGCGTCGGTGGCAATTCGTCGATCAGTTCGCGGGGACGGATCTTTTGTGCGCCGGTGCCCTCCTGCCACGGTTCGACCGGATCGTAGGTCGTGACAACTTCAGCGCCTAAACCCTTTCCTAAATTGTGTTTTTCAGGAAGGGGATTGTTGACATGGTCGGCTCTCGCGAGCGGTGCCTGCAGCATGTCTTCGGACAGGCGCGCCAACTGGTGGGTGGCATCGGTCATGTGATGGGCGATCACGTGGATTACCTCGTCGTCATATTCCACGCGCCCCCGCACCTCCATCAGGCGTGAACCCATCACCACCTTGCGCTGCTTCTCCTTGAGATCGGGCCAGACGACCAAGTTTACCACCCCCGTCTCGTCTTCGAGGGTGATGAAGCAGACACCCTTGGCGCTGCCCGGGCGCTGGCGGATCAGCACTACACCGGCGACCTGCACCATGCTGCGGAACTTTCGATCCCTGAGGTCACAGGCTCGCACAAAGCCACGTTCGGCCAGTTCAGGGCGCAGGAAGGCCATGGGATGCGCCTTCAGGCTCAGCCGCATGGTCTGGTAATCCGCCACCACTTCCTCGCTCAGCGGCATCGCGGGCAAGACGGTCTGACGTCGTTCCGCCCCTTCATCACGCTCCTGTGCCGCACGGAACAGCGGGAGATCGGGCCCGGCGAGCAAGCTGCGGGCATCCCACAGCGCCTGACGTCGTGACAGACCCAGCGATCCAAAACAGTCCGCGCTGGCGAGCCGTTCGACATGCGCCGGGCCGATGCCTGCACGATCCCGCAACGTCATGACGTCATCGAAAAACCCCTGACTTTCGCGGTTTGCGATCAGCTGGGCCGCCACATGCTCGGGCAAGCCATCGACCTGCCGTAGGCCCAGGCGCAGCGCGATGTGACGGTCGAAACGACCCTCGCGGGCATCGCGTGCCTCACCCACCTGCTCCAGCGTGCAGTCCCAATCCGAATGATTGACGTCAGCCGGCAGCACCGTGACGCCATGCTCGGCCGCATCGCGTACGATCTGCGCCGGAGCGTAGAACCCCATTGGCTGCGAATTGAGCAGAGCGCAGGCGAAGGCGGCGGGGAAATGGCATTTGAGCCAGCTCGAGACATAGACCAGGTGCGCAAAACTCGCTGCGTGGCTCTCAGGGAAGCCGTATTCACCGAAACCACGGATCTGGTTGAAGCAGCGCTCGGCAAAGTTGGGATCATAGCCACGGGTGACCATGCGGCCGACCATCATGTCCTGCAACTCGTCGACCATGCCGCGGCTGCGGAAGGTTGCCATTGCCTTGCGCAGGCGGTTGGCTTCCAGGCTGGAAAATTTTGCCGCATCGAGGGCGATCTTCATCGCCTGCTCCTGGAAGATCGGCACGCCCAGCGTGCGCCCGAGGATGCTGGAGAGCTCGTCCGGCGGGCCATGCTCAGGCGAAGGTGCTGGAATCACGACCTTTTCCGCCCCGCGCCGCCGCTTGAGATAGGGATGCACCATGTCGCCCTGGATCGGCCCGGGACGGACAATCGCGACCTGGATCACCAGGTCGTAGAACTCGCGGGGGCGCAGGCGCGGCAGCATGTTCATCTGCGCCCGACTTTCGACCTGGAACACCCCCAGCGAATCCCCTTTGCGCAGCATGGCATAGGTCTCGGGATCTTCGCGCGGGACTGTGGCCAGTTCGATCCGCCTTTCATGATGGTTTTCAAGCAGATCGAGGCATTTCCTGATGCAGGTCAGCATCCCCAGCGCCAGCACGTCGACCTTGAGGATGCCAAGCGCTTCGATGTCATCCTTGTCCCATTCGATGAAGCTGCGGTCGGGCATCGCGCCATTGCCGATCGGCACGGTCTCCGTCAGCGCGCCTTCGGTGAGGATGAACCCGCCGACATGTTGGGATAGATGTCGCGGCATTCCAATCATTTGCCGGGTGAGAGTCAGAACCCGTTTCAGCTGCGGATCGCTAACATCCATCCCGGTCTCGGCGACATGGTCTTCGCCGATCTCGCGCCCCCACCCGCCCCAGACGGTGCGCGACAGCGCGCTGGTCACATCCTCGCTGAGGCCCATCGCCTTGCCAACCTCGCGGATCGCCATGCGCGGGCGATAGTGGATCACCGTGGCGCACAGCCCTGCACGGTGGCGACCGTACTTGCTGTAGATATGCTGGATAACCTCTTCGCGCCGCTCGTGTTCGAAGTCGACGTCGATATCGGGCGGTTCCTTGCGCTCCTCTGAAATGAAGCGATCGAACAGCAGCTGGTGCCTGGCCGGGTCTACGCTGGTTATCCCAAGCACGAAGCACACTGCCGAGTTCGCCGCACTGCCCCGCCCCTGGCACAGGATCGGCGGCGAGACACCTTCGCGTGCAAAATCAACGATATCCTTGATGGTGAGGAAGTAGCGCGCGAGATCGAGCTTTTCGATCAGCGCCAGTTCGCGCAGCAGGGTATCACGCACACTCTCGGGTAAGCCATTGGGATAACGCGTTTTCGAGCCTTTCCAGACCGATTTCTCGAGGAATTGCTGTGGCGTCATGCCGTCAGGATAGATCTCCTGCGGATATTCATATCTGAGCTCTTCGAGACTGAAATTGCAGGTATCTGCCACTTCGCGTGCTGCGGCGATGGCGTGTGGCCAGCGGGCGAACAGGTGCAGCATCGTCTCGGGCGGCTTGAGATAGCGCTCGGCGTTGCCATGCAGCAGGTGTCCGGCCCTGGCGACGGTCGTCTTGTGGCGGATCGCGGTCATGACATCCTGTAAGGGACGCCGTTCAGGCACATGATAATGAACGTTATTTGTCGCGAGAATGGTCAGACTATTGGTCCTCGCGAGCGCATCGAGCCGGTCGATCCGGGCAAGGTCATCGCCACGATAAAGATAGCTCGCGGCGAGGTGGCGAAACGTGGGTAGCTGGCGGGTGAGATGGGGCAGGAGATCGGGAAACTTGCCCTTGAACTCAACTCTCTCGTCACCCCGGCCCCCGAGCCGGGGTCCCACTTCCTTTTGCGCTGCGCCCGAAGTGCAGTGGGACCCCGGATCAAGTCCGGGGTGACGGAAGGGGACTACGTTGCTCTCCACTTCAATGGTGAACTCCGTCTCCAGATCGTCCGGCGGGAGCAGGATCAGCTGCACATCCTCGCTATGCTCGGCCAGCATCCTGAGCGAGATGTCGCACTCGCCCTTCACCTGCCATTCGCCATCGAGCGTCGCCATCCGACCGGCGCTGATCAGGCGGCACAGGCGGCCATAGGCGGCGCGGTTTTTCGGATAGGCCAGGAAGGACAGTCCCTCGACCGTTTCGATCCGCGTACCGATGACCGGGCGTAGCTTGAGCGTCTGCGCCTCGGTATGGATCCGCACCACGCCCGCCATGGTGTTGGCGTCAGCAATCCCAATCGCGTCATAGCCATGGGCGTGGGCGGTCATCACCAGGTCGACTGCATCGCTCGCCCCGCGCAGGAAGCTGAAGCAACTCACCAGCCCCAGTTCCACGAAAGTTGCACGGGGCGGTGGGTCTATCGCATCGGGATCGAGCTCGATCCGGCGCTTGTCGGGGGTTAGGGGCTGGTCGGGCATGACGGACAGGCCCTCAGCGCGCTGTCATCCCTGCGCAGGCAGGGATCCAGATAACGGTTGCAAGTTGCTGCGAGGATATATGGGCCCCTGCCTTCGCAGGGGCGACGGACAAGGTTTGTGAGCGCGTCACGCTCCCAACTCCCCCAACCGCGCCTTCACCGCAGCGAGATCGCGTGCGAACAGCGCCGCCTGCTCCTCCTGTGCCGCACCATCGAGGCGCAGGAGGTAAGAAGGGTGCGCCGTTACCCACAATTCACTGCCGTCCTCCAGCACCATCGGGGCGCCGCGCACCTTGGCCATGCTGACAGTCTTGCCCAGCATCCCGCGCGCTGCGCTCGCTCCCAGCGCCAGCACGATCCTCGGCTGCACCAAAGCGCGCTCGCTTTCCAGCCACCAGCGGCAGGTATCGATCTCCTTGGCCGTCGGCGACTGGTGCAGGCGACGCTTGCCGCGCATCGTGAACTTGAAGTGCTTCACTGCATTGGTGACATAGGCGCTGCGCCGTTCGATCCCGGCTTGCTCGAGGTAGCGATCAAGCAGTTGCCCGGTCGGCCCGACGAAAGGCCGGCCGGCGCGATCCTCCTGCTCCCCCGGTTGCTCACCGACGATCATCAAAGTGGCGTCATGAGGCCCCTCGCCCATCACCGCCTGATTATCGAGACAGCCGATATCGCACTGGCGGCACTGGTGGATCGCGCGATCGATGGCTTTGAGATTGTCGGGCCGTTCCACCACATCGCGTGCGCCCGCCGCTACCATCGCTGCCTCGCGCGATTGTGCCCCGGCAATGAGTTCGGGGATCAGCGACGCTTCGGGCAGGTTCTTCCAGTACTTCTTGGGCATTTCGGAGAGCATCGCCCCGACCTTCAGCCGCGCCGGGTTGAAGATCGACGCGTAATAGGTCCGCCAAAGGTCTTCCGCCGGATCTCCCTGCGGTGCGTCGCCTTTCTGCGCGGGCGGCCCTTCGCGCATGACCTGCCCATCCCAGTGCAGCGTCCCGCGCGGGGTCAGGATCGACCAGCGCATATTGGCGAAACGGCGTTTGAAGAACCCGGCATTGGCGCGCAGGATGTGATGCTCGGGCTCGAACCAGGCGACATAGTGTTCGCCGCCACCCTCTTCCTTCACCTGCCGGAAGCGGACGAATGCGTGCATCTTGTGGCTGTCGCGCCGCACCGCCTTGTTGAGTTCTTCCACGCGGCGGACATCGCCATCGGTCGAGTCCTCCATCAGCCGCGGATTCGACTGCAGCCGCCAGACGAGCCGATAGAGCAGCGCGAACCGCTCCGGGTCCGAATGCAGCGCGGCATTGCGTGCCAGCTGCAGGAAACGCTTGCTGGCCCGGATCGGCCGGGCATCGGCAGGCGGGACCGGCAGCCGCGTATCTCCACCGGTGAACAAGTCGCCCGGACCACCCGGCAGGGTCCATGCCACCCGGTCAGGAGGGACATCGCTCTGCACCAGCTGCCGCGCCCGCTCGCGCCAGAAGGTAAAGTCGTCGGGCCGCGGCAGGTTGACCGCGTAATAGGCGCCGAGGCGGACGTTTTGCCCAAGAGCGTTTAGGGCGGTCATGCCGCAAACAACTCCAGCTGTTCCTGCTTCGGCGCGAGCATCCGTCGCAAATCGGCGCGGTCGGTCAACAAGGTCGGTCGCCAGTCGCAGGTGACGATGAAGGGCCGCACCTTGGCGAGCGAAACCGTCAGCTTCGCGACATCTTCAAGCCGCAAGGTCCGGTGCCGCCGCGCGATCAGTATCCTGCCGACCGCCCGTGTCCCCAGCCCCGGCACGCGCAGCAATTGCTCGCGGCTCGCGCGGTTGACATCGACCGGGAAGTGTTCGCGGAACTTGATCGCCCAGGCCAGCTTGGGGTCGATATCGAGCGGCAGCATCCCGTCGGCCTCCGCCGCCTGCACGATCTCGCCGGGCTGGTAGCCATAGAAGCGCATCAGCCAGTCCGACTGGTAAAGCCGGTGTTCGCGCACCAGCGGCGGACGCTTGAGGGGCAGTACCGCGCTGGCATCAGGGATCGGGCTGAAAGCACTGTAATAGACCCGCCGCAGCCCGAAGGTGCCGTAGAGCCCACTCGCCTTGCCGACGATATCGGCATCGCTCGCCCCGTCCGCCCCGACGATCATCTGCGTCGACTGGCCGGCCGGGGCAAAGCGCGGCGCGTGGCGAAAACGCTTCCTCGCATCCTTCGCCTCGATAATCGCCGACTTGGTTCCGCCCATGGCGCCTTCGATCTGGCGTGCATCCTTGTCCGGCGCGAGCCGCGTCAGCCCGGCCTCGGTCGGCAGTTCGACATTGATGGAGAGGCGATCGGCATAAAGCCCGGCTTGCCTGATCAACTCCGGGTCGGCCTCGGGGATCGACTTGAGGTGGATGTAGCCACGGAAATCATACTCCTCGCGCAGGATCCGCGCTGCCTCCACCAGTTGTTCCATCGTGTGGTTGGAGCTCTTGATGATGCCGGAAGAGAGGAACAGCCCTTCGATATAGTTGCGCTTGTAGCAACTGATGGTGAGGTCGGCGATCTCCTGCGGCGTGAAGCGCGCACGGCGGACATTGCTGCTCTTGCGGTTGATGCAATAATGGCAGTCGAAGATGCAGTGATTGCTCAGCAGTACCTTGAGCAACGAGATGCAGCGACCATCAGGCGCATAGGCGTGGCAGATGCCCATCCCCTCTGTCGAGCCGATACCTTTCCCGCCGAGAGAGTTCTTCTTCGCCGTGCCTGACGATGCGCAGGAGGCATCGTATTTCGCCGCATCTGCAAGGATTTCGAGCTTTTGAAGGATCGTCTGAGCGGACATATGTTCTTTATATGTTCCTTCCTGCACACGCACCAGTTCAAAATTTGCAACTCCTAGCCGAAAGCCGGGAACCAAGGTTTTCCGATGGCGTATTGGGGGCACGGACCGGGCCCCTCTGGCGAATGCACAAGCATTCGTGATGTCGGACGCAACACCAGGCCGATTAACACCTTCACAGTATCGGCCAATTAGTTTCGCAAGATGCGAGCGTGTGGCCCCTACTCCCGCCATACTCTCGCCAAGTAGGAGTAGGATATGAAACCCGTTGCTTTTCTCGTAGCCACCGCGCTTGCTGCCACACCCGCCTTCGCCTTTGACCATCATGGCAAGGACTGGAACTTTGGCGATGGCACGACCCCGGAAGAATGGTCGAAGGTGAACCCCGACTATGCGATGTGCGATGCCGGTGACATGCAGTCACCGATCGATCTCGGCTCGTCCAAGGTCATCGGCAATATCACCGTCATGACCAATTACGGCGCCACCGGTGGCAAGCTGGTCGTGGGTGAAGAGAAGGTCCAGGTCGACTTCGCACCGGGCCAGTTCATGCATTCGGGCACGCAGCACTTCAACCTGCTGCAAGTACACTTCCACACTCCGGCAGAACACGCCTTCGACGGAGAGCGTCACCCGCTGGTTGCGCACTTCGTGCATGCCACCGACGACGGCGCGCTGGGCGTCATTGGCGTCATGTTCGTGGAAGGCGATGCCAACCCGGAACTCGACAAGATCATCGCCGCCATGACCACCGGCGCCGGCACCGATGTAATGCTCGACACTTCGGCCATGATCCCGGCCGATCTCACGGTCTATCGTTACATGGGTTCGCTCACCACGCCGCCGTGCAGCGAAGGCGTCAACTGGCATGTCGCCAGCAATACCATGACCGCCAGCGCCGAACAGATCGAAGCGTTGTATGAAGCGCTTGGCCCGTCGGCACGTTCCGTGCAGCCGCTTGGCAACCGCTTGCTGGTTGCACCGGCAGAGTAAGATCCCCCCCATCCTGCCTGCAGGATATATCAGGCCCGCCTTGTGATCGTGACGTCATGGGGCGGGCCTTTCTTTGTATCCTTCCTGCGCCGCTAACCATTTACGCTGCCCCATGGGTAACCATTGCAAGGCATTCCGGTCCCATAAGGAAAAACGGGGTGCACAGATGAACAGGATGCAGGCGATGGCCATGCTGTCAGGGGGGCAGGAACTGACAGAGCCGGTGCGGGAAGAACGCCGCAAGATGCAGCGCCAGACGGTGCATTGCCCAGCTTGTTTCGAAACGCATGGCGGGGTTCTGGATGTGGTCCTGTCGGACCTCTCTCGCACAGGGGCTCGCTTTGATACCGAAACTCCTCCTGCGAAAGGTGTGTCGGGCCTACTCTCTTGGAACGGGCGCGAATTTTTCGGCACTGTGGTGTGGACGGAAGATGGCCGGTGCGGCTTCGTTTTCGAGCGGCCTATCCCGCAGGCCGTGTTCAACGCGACTGTCTATATTGAGGAAGTGGAATCGGGTCCGATTGCAAACTTCGGCAACATCCCTGTTGCACGGCGTGGGCGCAGGGGATTGGTCGCTGGCGGCTAGGCACATAGACCCTGCAGGAACCATTCGGGCAAGCCACCCCGCCCATCGCCGATGATGCCGTGACGATAGATCCAGTAGCGCCGCCCCTTGCTGTCTTCGATCCGGTAGTAATCGCGCAGGCGCACAGTCGAGCGTTCGCGCCACCATTCCGGCGCGATTCGTTCAGGCCCCTCGCAGCGGGTCACCTCATGCACTTTGCCGCGCCAGCGGAAGCGCTGGGGATAGCCATCGGGGGTGGCATAGAGAACTGCGATAGGCTCGGCCCGGTCGAGCAGCTTGAGCGGGCGGGTGTGGAAGCGCAGTTCCTCCTGCTCGCTTGGCGGCGACTCCAGCGGGGGCTGCCAGCGCTGGGCCCGTTCGGGGATGTGGCTGCCATAGGGTATCGGACGCCGCACCGCTTGAGCGCCGAGTCGCGTGGTCAGCCGGTCGATAAAAGCCGCGAGCGAAGTGCCATGCTGTTCTGCCGCCTGCTCGATATCCCCTTGCGCCAGCGCTAGCGGCTCGGCCCAACTGGCGCGCAAGCGCACGGTCTCGATCCCGAAACCGGCGTCGATCCCCTCGAGCTTCTCGGAAAACAGGCGGCAGATATGCGCCGGATCACGGGTGGCGGCGGCGAGTTCGAGCCGCCGCACCACCACTTCGCCATCGACCCGCCACAGGCCCAGTTCGAGCCGTCGGGCGCCCTTGCCCTGCCCTTCCAGCTCGCGCGCCATGTCTTCGGCCAAGTCGGCCAGCACCTGGTCGAGGAGCTGGCGATGCCGGATCGGCTCCAGCAGGCGCCGTTGGACCAGCGGATCATGCTGGGCGATGACAGGCAGCAGCGGTTCCGGCACCTTGCCCAGCAGCTGGTCCATCCGCACCAGCGGGTTGGCAGCGGGCGAACGGCGGTTGCGGAACCGGCGCAGCAGTGCATCGCGGCCGACAGAGCCCAGTTCGCCGAGTTTCTTGAGGCCCAGGCGGCGCAGGATGGTGATGACATCGTCGTCAAGCCGCAGTGCTGCGACAGGCAGTTCGGACAGGCGCGTGGCCATATCGTCATCGGGCGACAGGATGCTGCGCGGCGGGCCATGATGCGCCAACGCCCAGGCCGCCCCCGCAGTGGGTGCAATGGCGAGCCGGGCGGTGATCCCGCGCTTCTCGAACAGCGCCTGCGCATCGGCCAGCAGCGTCGCTTCCCCGCCGAACAGGTGCGCAACCGCAGCGACATCGACGATCACTCCGTCGGGCGGGTCGAGCGCGCTCCATGGCCCCCAGCGCTGTGCCCACAGCGCGAGCTTCTCCAGCGCATCGAGATCGCCGGCGGGATCGGAGGGAGCAACTTTCAGCTGCGGACACAGCGTCCGCGCATCGGCCAGCATCATCCCCTTGCGCGCACCGGCAGCGGTGCCAGCATTGTTGGCCGCGTCGATCCGCGGGCCATGGGCGGTCTCGGTGATCAGCGCGAGCGGTTCGGCGTCTGGCCCTTCCCCCCGCTCGCACCCTTCAGCAAGCCGCCAGCGATCGATCGCGAGACGCGCGCACCAGATGGAAAGGATTCGCCGGGGCGGATCGCTTGCCGTCATTGTGGTGCGGGCGACTGGCGACACATCCTGTACCGTCATCACGCATCATCCATTTGCCCGGCGCATGGCTGCGCGCCCGGAACAGTTCGGCTTTCCAGCTCGGCATGCCCGGAGCCTGCGGGTTCCATTCGGGGGCAGGCGATGGCGCGCTGGTCACGTCCCACCTGAGGCGGGCGGACGAAAGATCGCGCGCGGCATCGAGCCGCACCAGCCACAGCGACACGCCATGCTTTTCTGCCGCGAGGCTGAGGCGACGCGAAGCGGTGAAATCGAGCGCCTTCGGATTGCCGGCCAGTTCGCCGATCACACAGGCCACCTCGCGGCAGCGCAGACTTTCCTCGAGCGCGAACAACAGGTCTTGCGGCTTGTCTGCCAGCACATGGATGAGCCGGTGTCGGATCGCCTGCGGCAGGCCCGGGCGATACGGTCGTCCGGTCAGCCGCGCCGCCTGCCGGTCCTGCACCCAGATGATCGCCCGGCGATCCTCCGCCTCATCGGTTTCGCCCGAAACCCGCGAGCGCAGCTCGTCCAGTGCCAGCGACAGTGCCACCCCCGCCCCGCTTGCTTCACGCGCGCTGGCGAAAACCTCGCTATGCCGTGCAAACTGCCCCTGCCGGGCAAGACCCGGACGCCAGCGATTGCTCCGCGCCGCCGAAAGGGCGGCGATATCGGCGCTTCCCAGAGTCGGGAGCGCTGGCAGGGTGTCTGTCGGGCGCATGGCGAATCTACTCGTATGTTCCGTTTATGTTCCATCGCGCCTGGATATGCAATGGTCATACGAAAAGGACCGCCCCGAGGACGGCCCTGATCTCACAATGCACCAAAAACTATGGCTGGTCCGGATGGATGGGAACCATCGTCTCCTCGCCTGCAACATCGTCGACAACCTCGACAATCCCGCGGCCCAGATGGCTCCGGCCACGGCTGTAGGCGAAGTAGATCACAATGCCGATCAGGCCCCAACCCGGCAGGAAAAGCATCGCTGCACTGGGCAGGTTGAAGAACAGCAGGACGCAACCGATGATCGTCAGCGGCGCAATCACCCACACAAACGGCACACGGAAATGTCGCTGGCGGTCGGGATCCCGTTTGCGCAACACCATCACTGCCACTGCAACCATCAGGAAGGCATAGAGCGTGCCGGCATTGGAAATGTCAGCCAGCTGGCCAACCGGGAAAAACGCCGCACCGATGGCAACAGCAAGCCCGGTCAGGATCGTCACCACGTGCGGAGTCTTGTACTTCGGGTGCACGGCGCTGAGCCTTTCCGGTAGCAAACCGTCGCGGCTCATCACGAAAAAGATACGGGTCTGTCCGAAGATCAGCACGAGAATGACCGAAGGCAAAGCCAGGAAAGCCGCGATGCCGAGCATATTACCGATACCGGAGAAACCAATCGCCCGCAGGACATGTGCCAATGCTTCGTTCGAGCACACCAGCGCACCGGCGTGTTCTGGCATGGCGCATTGCCGCGCCAATTCAGCCGACCCGGCCTCAAGCGGGAAACCGGCGGCATCCATGATCGGTTGACCGCCCAGCGTCCCGATCGCTCCGGCAGCCACTAGGATGTAGAACACAGTGCAAAAGAGCAGCGACCCCACCAATCCGATAGGCACATTCCGCTGGGGGTCCTTGGTCTCTTCTGCGGCAGTCGAAACCGCATCAAACCCAACGTAGGCGAAGAACATCGTCGCCGCCGCACCGACCGCTCCAACACCGGTACCCCACCCCCCGAACAGACCCGCAGGAAGGAAGGGGTTGAACTTCTCGGCGCTGAATTCCGAACTAGTCAACGTGAGCGCGATAAAAGCGGTCAGTGCCGTGACCTTGATTGCGACGAGGATCGCATTGACCTTGGCGCTCTCGCTGGTCCCGATCACCAGCAGGCCAGTAACAACCAGCGCGATGAACAATGCCGGCAGGTTGACAAACCCGCCTTCAGCACCGCCAAGTGCCAAAGGCCCAGCACTGAGCCAGGCGGGCAACTGGATACCAAAGAATTCGTTGAGGATCGTACCGCTGAAATATCCCGACCATCCGACCGACACGGCACTGGCGGCAATCGCATATTCCATAATCAGCGCCCAACCCACTGTCCACGCCAGGAACTCGCCCATAGTGGCATAGCTGTAGGTATAGGCGCTCCCCGCAACAGGAACCATCGCCGCAATCTCGGCATAGCAGAGCGCTGCCACGATGCAGACCGCCCCGGCAATGGCGAAAGCCACCATCAGGCCCGGACCCGCTTTCTGGGCCCCGACTGCAGTGAGAACGAAGATGCCGGTGCCGATAACGCAGCCGATCCCCAGTAGCGTCAGTTGCAGCCACCCGAGCGAGCGATGCAGCGATTTCTTTTGAGCGGTCGCAAGGATCGCATCGAGCGGTTTTACACGATCAAGAAACATAACCGGGAGAGCTCCCACCGACCCGCAGCGAGACCCTCTCGCCCTGCCAGTCGAAAGCGAGAGCTACTCCCGAATTATGCGCACGCCAATGGAGAAAATCATCCCCCCAGAACCGACGGGAACAGGCCGGTAACAAGGATGATGCCGACCGCCAGCGGGCACAACCAGGCGATCAGGAAACGCCACACCCCGAACATAGGCCCGGTGAGACCTGTCACGTCCTGCACCATCTTCTGGTCGGCTTTCCAGCCAACGAAGATCGACGTGAGGAGCGCACCCAACGGGAGCATGACCTTGCCCGTAAAGCCATCCACCGTATCGAGGATGTCGGTATTCTCGAACAGCGACCAGAATCCCAGTAGGCGCACGTCCGCCCAGACATTGTAGCCAAGCAGGCAAGCGATCCCGATCAGGAATGCCCCGCCGCCAAAAATCAGCGCCGATTTGTGCCGACTCCAGCCACGTTCGCCGATGCCCCATGCTGTCGGAACTTCGAGCAGAGAGATCGAGCTGGTCACAGCTGCCACAAGGATAAGGACGAAGAACAGGAAGCCGATCAAGGCACCCGCCGGCATCGACTGGAACGCGAAGGGCAGCGTCTGGAACACGAGGGTCGGCCCCGCCGCGGGGTCCAGGCCAACGGCAAAGACGATGGGAAAAATCATCATCCCGGCAATCAGCGCCACGCTGGTATCGGCAATCGCAATCGCCGCCGAAGTCGAACCGAGCTTGCTGCCTTCCTGGATGTAAGAACCGTATGTGATCAGTCCCGCAACACCGAGCGACAGCGAAAACAGCGCCTGCCCCAGTGCCGAGTTCATTACCGCAGGCGTCAATTTCGACCAGTCAGGCGTGAACAGGAACTTGATCGCGTCGGTCATGTCGCCGACCACCGCGCCATAGATGGTGATACCTACCAGTAGCACGAAGAACATTGGCATCAGCCACGTCGCTGCCTTTTCGATCCCGGAGCCGACCCCGCGCGCCACGATCCATAAAGTCAGACCCATAAACAGCAGGTGCATCGATAGCAGCATTCCCGGGCTGGCGAAGAGATTGCCCATGCGGCCCTGGATCATTTCCTGGCTCTCACCCACCAGCGCTCCGCGGAACGGTTCGCCTGAACCGATGGCCTGCAACAGGTCCCAGCCCATCACGCCTGCATAATAAAGAACCCAGCCCGCCACGACGGAGTAAAAGGAAACGATGAGGAATGCCGCGACGGCACCCATCGCACCGAAGATCGACCAGCGGGGTGAAGCACCGGAATCCTCGGCCACTTTCTTGATCGATCCCACCGCGTCGGTCTGACCCGCGCGCCCGATGAAAATTTCCGACAGCACCAAAGGAAGGCCGAGCAGGAAAACGCAGGCGATATAGAAAATCACGAAGGCTCCGCCGCCGCTTTCTCCGGCCAGAGTCGGGAAACGCCAAACGTTGCCCAAGCCCACGGCCGCGCCGATTGCGGCAAGGATAAATGCCGAACGCGAAGACCACCCGTCGCGCGAAGCGCCGCTTGCAGATGCTGCTGCTACCATGTGTGAAAATTCCCCTCGATGCGCCAGCCCAGGCCCTTGGGCACGCTCTCTTGATATGGCCTTAGTGCAAGAAAATACCGCGCTCGCCAAGGGGGGATGCTTTGCCTTTGCCGCATAGCAACGCTAATCCGCTCCCATGTCGACAACATTCCAGCTCGATACGAGCACGAGCCGCGCCAATCCGACCCCTGCACCGATGAAGCGGCTGACGGTGCCACGCATCCGTGCGCGAAAGCAGGATGGCAAGATCGAACAACCTCTGGTTATGCTGACCGCCTACACCGCTCGGCAGGCGCAATTGCTCGATGCTCATTGCGACCTGCTGCTGGTCGGGGATTCCCTTGGCCAGGTCATTTACGGCCTTCCATCGACAATTCCGGTGACCTTGCGGATGATGGCCGACCACGCCGCAGCGGTCGTCCGGGGCAGCTATCATTCGGTCGTTGTCGTCGACATGCCGTTCGGATCCTACGAGCAATCGCCGCAGCACGCCTTCGAAAGCGCCAGCTTCCTGCTCAAGGAAAGTGGTGCCGCAGCGGTCAAGCTCGAAGGCGGGGAAGCGATGGCGGAAACGGTCGCCTTCCTCAACCAGCGCGGCATCCCGGTGATGGGCCATGTCGGCCTGACCCCGCAGGCGGTCAATGTCCTTGGCGGCTATATGGCACGCGGTCGGAGCGATGCCGAGGCGGACAAGATCGTCAGCGACGCCAAGGCGCTGGATGAAGCCGGTGCCTTCGCTATCGTCATCGAGGGAGTGGTGGAACCGATTGCCATTGCGGCCACCGAGGCGGTCAGTTGCCCTACCATCGGCATTGGTGCCTCGGCCCGATGCGATGGCCAGGTGCTGGTGACGGAAGACATGCTGGGCATGTTCGAACGCGTCCCGCGCTTCGTAAAGAAGTACAACGCCATTGCGGAAATTATCGAGCAGACGGCAAAGACCTATGCCGACGAAGTCCGTTCCCGCACCTTCCCGGGTGAAGACCAGACCTACCAGCCCAAGTAGGCGACAGCCGGCATTGGGGAAGGTCACAAGCAAACCGTTGTCCGACGGCATCAAAGGTTCTAGCTGACCACCCATGCAGACCCTCTGGCGCTTTTACGGCTTCTCGTTCTTCTTTACCTTGCTCTGCCTGGGCCTTGGCGTCTGGTACGGGTGGGAAAGCACTGGTACAGTCGCTGGCACCGCCAGCATGTTGTGGATCATCGTCGTCCTCTCCGTGCTCGAGATTTCGCTGAGCTTTGACAACGCGGTCGTGAATGCGTCTGTGCTCAAGGAGATGGACGAGGTCTGGCAAAGGCGCTTCCTGACCTGGGGCATTGCCTTTGCAGTTTTCGGCATGCGGATTGTGTTCCCGTTGGCAATAGTTGCCATTGCTGCGGGGCTCGGTCCGATCGAAACCATCCACTTATCGCTCAACGACCCGCAAGAATATGAGCGGATTGTCAGCTCGGCTCACGTCGGAATTGCCGGTTTTGGCGGCGCTTTCCTAGCCATGGTCGGTCTGAAGTTCTTCTTCGATCTCGACAAGGACATCCACTGGATCGGTGTGCTCGAGCGCCAGCTGTCAAAATTCGCAGCCCTGCCGGCTGCCGAGATCGCAGTTCTGTTGCTCACCCTGTGGGGGATTTCGACGCTGCTCGACCCGTCCGAAGCCCTGACTTTCCTCGTCTCGGGTATCCTCGGGCTGGTGACCTTCATTGCAGTCGAAGGTATCAATACAATGCTGGAACTGCATGAAGAGAAGCAGCGTCTCGCAGGCGCAGTCGTGCGCAGCGGGCTTGGCGGATTCCTCTATCTTAACGTGCTCGATGCGAGCTTCAGCTTTGACGGCGTCATTGGTGCGTTCGCCTTGTCCAACAACATGGTGGTGATTGCCCTTGGCTTATCGATCGGCGCCATGTTCGTCCGTTCGATGACGATCCACCTCGTCCGCAAGGGCACGCTGGCGCAATATCGCTTCCTTGAACACGGGGCATTCTGGGCCATTATCGTCCTGGGCGCGATCATGCTGATCTCGGCCAAGGTGCACATTCCGGAAACCGTCACAGGGCTGATCGGCGCCATGCTGATCGGCTTGTCCTTGTGGTGGTCGATCCGGCACAATCGCCAGCACCAGAGCGACGGGCCTATCGCTCCGAACGGCTGAGCACTGTCGCAAGCGGTGCTGCCGCCATCAACTGGATCAGGTGATAGAGCAGCAGGGGCGCGATTACGAAGCCTGCATCTGCTGGAGGAAACAGCAACGCCGCCAACGGCGCGCCGATCGCCACGCTTTTCTGGCTCCCCGCGAATAGAAACGCGACCCGGTCTTTGAAAGGGAAACGCAGCAAACGGCTCAGCCACCATACGCCGATGTTGGCAAGCAGCAGGAACAGGATGACCAGGCCAAGCAGTATGGCCCATCCGCGCGGCTCGATGGATTGGCCGATGCCCTGTTCGACTGCACCCGAAAACGCGACATAAACCGCAATTCCGATCACAATCCGGTCGAGCCAAACGATCCGGCTCCGATGGCGGCTGATCCAGTCCCACGTCAGCCCCTGCACGGCCTGGCCGATCACAAACGGCAGGATCAGCAGCAGTGCGATACGTGTAATCACACCGCTTCCTACATCGGCCGCCTCGCCTCCGCCCAGCAGTGCAAACAAGGGCGCGCTGATGAAAACACCGACGATGTTGATGAGGGCTGCCCCGATGACCGAGAGAGCGGCGTTACCGCCGGCCATGGTGGTGTAGGAAGTCGCTGACTGGATCGTCGAAGGGAGCGTACCAAGATAGAGGAAACCGAGCGCAACCAGTGGGGGCAGCGCTTCGCTAGCCAGAGTCGAAAATCCAAGTCCGGCAAGCGCCATTGCTCCGAATACCCAAAGCCCGAGCGGGAGGAAGAACCGCCAGTTGCGCGCGCCCGCCCAAATTTCCCGCCGGGCGATCCGCATGCCGTTAACAAGAAAGAGCAGGAAAATCGCTGCGTTGGATATCCCCGCCGCGATCTCGCGCGCTTCCCCCTTTGCAGGGGAAACGATCGCCAGTGCAGTTGCGAGGAGCAATACGGCGATCATCGGATCGCGCAGGAGGGAGAACCAAGACGCCATGGCCACTCTTCCCCTGCCGCTTTCCAGGCGGGGAGTCGAGTGGAGACGGCCTAGCGCCTTGCGAGCTGGACGCTCCGGTCGAGATTGTCCGCTTTCGCGATCAACACCGATGCAAGGTCATCTCCCCCTACCATCGCCAAAGCCTGGAGCGAGGCGGGATGCGTAGGTTGCACTTCCATCGCCCTCTGCGCGAGCATCTCCGCCAGCTCAGGATCGTCCAGTCGCAACGCAACGACAGCCCGCAGTGCCAGCAGCTCGGGATCTCGATCCGCCCCGACAAGAATGGCATGGTCGAGCAAAACTGCAGCGCGTGGCAAATTGCCGCGGTCATACTGCGCCCGGGCAAGCAGCATCAGTGGTTCGAGTGCGGCAGGATGCCCGCTGACAAATTTTTCCAACAGGCTGTGTGCCTCTGTGCTCCGACCGGCAGCACGCAAAGCGACAATCCTGCGTCGCGCGAGGGGCCATGATTGCCTGATGCGGGCCGATTGCGCGTAATACTGCAAGGCCTTCGATACGTTGCGTCCAGCCAACTGGGCGTCACCTGCCAGCGCCAATGCATCTGCTGAACCGGCAAAACGCTGGCGAAACTGCTCCGCCACGCGGATCGCTTCGTTCCCTCGCCCATTGACAATGTTGTTGCGGACGAGCGCCATGGCATCTTCACCTGAGCGAGCATCACGCCGGGACACGGTTTCAAAATTCCCCGCTGGTCGAAGCGCAACCAGATTACCCGTTTCCCTGGCCGCAGCCAGATCGATTAGCGCCGCGGCCTGCTCACGTTGACCCAAGGCTTCATGGGAACGAGCAACAACTGCCTGGAGGTATGGCGACCCGCTGGTCATCCGCGCCCCCTCTCCGAAACGCGCGATAAGCTCGCGATGGTTTCCTCCCATCGATAACGAGCGCGCGAGCAGTTCTCTCACACGGGCATTTTGCGGCTGTTGTCGGTAAAGTCGGTCGAACACCTGGGCAGCGCTGGCGTAGTTGCCTGTCTCGAGGTCAATAACGCCAGCGAGAAGATTGCCGGCAGGACTGTTCTTCACGAAATCCCCGCTGCGGACCAACAGCTTGCGAGCGAGATCGTATTTCCCGGCGCGCGCAGCGACCACCGCTTGAAGGTAGTAGGCACGCAGATACCCCGGGTTCAATTCAGCCATCCGGCGGACGATCTCGAGCATGTCCTGAGCTTCGCCAGCCTCGCCGAGCGTCGCGGCATATTCGGCCAGGAGGTCGAGCCTGTCAGGCCTCCGTTCCAGCGCTTGCTCGAACCACGGTAGAGCGGCAACCATGCCCTCGGCATCCCGCGCCAACTGCCCACGAAAGAGCAGCGCTTCGGGATCTCCGGGATCGAGCTCGACAGCCTTGAGCGCCGCTTCGACCGCCATTGATTGTTCCCCCCCGCGATAGCGCAGGCGACCAATATCGACCCAGAGTTGCGGGTCCTCGGGAATATACCCAATCGCCCGGTCAAACGCCTGCCCGGCGGCCGGAAGATTTCCTTCACGCATTTCGAGCCGGCCGAGGATATGAAAACCTCTACCGGCTGTATCCTTCGAGAATTCGCCGTCACCTAGCCACTTGCGGGCTTCCACAGGCTGGCCTTGCAGCAGCTCGGCCTCTCCCATGTATGCTGCCAACCGATCACGTGAAGTTCCATCGGCAAGCATCTGGCGCAGAACCAGCTCGGCACCAAAACCGTCGCCTGATTCGAGCGCCGACGTCACCCTTTGCAGCGGCGGCAATTCGACCTCGGTTTCGCTGCACGCTGCGAGAGCGCATGCAGCCAGCAGCAACCAGATGCGCCTTATCTCAAGCCTGGAGATCATATTGCTTGAGCAGGTCGTAGAGCGTTGGACGGCTAATCCCGAGCATCTTTGCAGTGCTGGAAATATTGCCTTCGCTTCTTGCCAATGCGTGGCGGATGACACGCCGATCGGCCATTTCGCGCGCTGCCTTGAGGTTGAGCGCCTGTTCGGCTCCATCGCCTTCAGGCGCTAAGTCAAGATCCTCTGCACTGATCAGCCGGGCATCGGCCATGATGACGGCGCGTTTTACACGGTTCTCGAGTTCGCGGACGTTGCCAGGCCAGCCCCATCCATCAATCGCTGCCAATGCGTCAGGTGCAAACCCCTTCACCTGCGGGTTCATTTCCTTGGCGAAGCGGTTGAGGAAGGCTTTTGCGAGCAGCGCCGCATCGCCGGGACGTTCGGCCAGAGACGGTATTTTCACGACGATTTCCGCGAGGCGATAGAACAGGTCTTCGCGGAAAGTGCCTGCAACCGTCATCGATTCAAGATCCTGGTGGGTGGCGCAGACGATCCGGGTGTCGACGGCGATCTGCTTGCGACCGCCAATTCGCTCGATCGTACGTTCCTGCAGGAAGCGGAGCAGTTTGACCTGAAGCGGCAACGGGATGTCGCCGACCTCGTCGAGGAACAGCGTGCCGCCATGGGCCTGCTCGATCTTTCCCTCGGTGGTCTTCACCGCACCCGTAAACGCTCCCTTCTCATGCCCGAACAACTCACTTTCGAGCAAGTTTTCAGGGATCGCGGCGCAATTGATCGCGACGAACGCTGCAGCACGACGATTACTCGCTTCATGCAGTCCGCGCGCCAGTAGCTCCTTGCCGGTCCCGCTTGCGCCGAGCAGCATGACCGAGACATCGGTATTGGCTACCCGTTCGATCGTACGGGCAACCTTGGCCATTTCCGGTGCCGCAGTGATCAGCGTGCCTAGCACCTTGCCTTCTTCACCGACCTTCTCCGCCAGACGCTGGTTCTCGCGCTCAATTGCGTGCAGGTTGAAAGCGCGGCGCACGATCAGCCCCAGATCATCAATGTCGACGGGCTTTTGGTAGAAGTCGTAGGCCCCGCGTGCGATGGCCTGAAGTGCGCTTTCTCGAGCACCGTGGCCGGATGCGACGATTACCTTGGTATCCGGTTTCATCGCCATGATCGCGTCGAGCACGGCAAACCCTTCGCTCGTGCCATCGGGATCTGGCGGCAATCCCAGGTCCAGTGTCACCACGGCAGGCTCATCCGAACGCAAGGCTGCCAGTGCCTGGTCGCGATTGCCGGCGATGGTTACGTCGAAATCCTCATACGCCCATTTCAACTGGGCCTGCAGGCCTTCGTCGTCTTCAATGATAAGGAGCTTGGGCTTTGAATCTGCCATGATCAGGCTGCCTCCTGGCTGGATTTCGAAACAAGGAATTGCCTCGCTTCGGAAAGGGGGATCGCTATCGTGAAGCGGGTACCGACGCCGGGGCGAGACTGGACATCGAGCCTCCCTCCCATCCCGCGAACAAGTTCCCGCGCTTCAAATGCACCAATGCCAAATCCGCCGTCTTTCGATGACACGAAAGGCTTGAAGAGGCGGTGGCGGAGAAACTCGGCGTCCATGCCGCTGCCACTGTCGATGACTTCGACACGGCCGATGAGACCGTCCGACGAAACATCCAGAGCGATGGGCATTCCCGGATCGCTGGCATCGATTGCGTTCTGGACGAGGTGCACGAGAGCCTGTTCCAGACCTTCGGCATCGCCAAGCACAATGCAGGAATCGGCGCGCGTCAGCGTAACTGTTCCATGCTTCTCAAAGCGTCCGACAACACGGCGAGCGGTCGCCACCAGGTCGATCGGAGCCACGTCATTCGGCTGTCCGGTGCCATATCTTCCAAGCCGAGCGAGCAGCAGGTTCAGCTTGTCGGCCCCATTGCGAAGAGTGACCAGCATATCCTTACGGAATTCGGGATTATCGGCGTGTTTTTCGGCATTGCGCGTCAGCAGCGCAAGCTGGCTGGCGAGATTCTTGATATCGTGCATCACAAACGCCATGCGGCGATTGAAATCATCGAATTGTGCAGACTCCATCAGCGCACTGTGGCTGTCATGCTCGGCGAGGTAGCTGGCCAATTGCCTGCCGACCACGCGCAGGAGATCGAAGTCTTCCCAATCCAGCCTCCGCGGAACCATCGGACGCGCCATCAACACCACGCCAACCAGCCTGTCGTAGTGAATTAGCGGGACAAGAACCCATGCATCCTGATCCGTGAACAGCGACTGCGGCAGGAGGATCGCCTGATCCTGCTTGCCCTGCCGGACTACATCGAGTTCGAGGATGTAGTCATCCCGTTCCAGGCGAGTGGTCAAATCGCCCGGCAATTCAATCGCCGGACGCTGCTCTCCCCGCCAGTTCCAACTCGCCGCTTCCCGCAACAAGCCATCATCCCCCGGCAGGAACAGCAGGGCGGCTGGACTGTCTACGATATCGGCGAGAGCCTTGGCGCTGCGCTGGTACAGGCTTTCTGCACCCTCCGCCGTCTGGCCCATGGTGCGGGTGAACCGCATCCATTCTTCGCGATAGTCGTAGCGGTGCTGGAAAAGGTGCTTGAGCACTGTGACCCGCAGCCAGCCCCGCATTCGCTGGGAGGGGAGCCACAACAACGTGACTGTTGCCGCCGCGACCAGGAAGCCGATCTGTGCCAATCGTCCGAGATTGCCGCCCAGCAGGGACAGCAGCTCTGCAGCGACGACCATCAGAACGAGGTAACCACCGATCACCAGCAATGACAATGTCTGGAACGCCACCGAATGGCTCGCCTGCAATTTGCGCCCGGCGAGGCCATTGCTCGCTCCTACTGTGAGGGGAAGAGCCATGAGGCCCGCCACCAGGCCACGCATCGCTGCCAACTCCGGGGTTGTCTCACCGGTGAGATAGGCCACCACGTAGAAATTCAACTCGAAGGCCCAGAAACCGGCCAGGCCTGCGGCACTCCAGCGGAGAGCCTCTCGGGTCTCGCGTGCAGCACCACCATAGAGGTTGTGCAACAGGACAAGCACACCGATCGCCACCAGGATATGGAACATGGCAGATGTCTGTTCCGTAGCGGCCACCAGCTCTTGCGTGATCGCCCAGTTGTCGTCGACATAGAGCAACGCGGGTTGCAGCAGCACGACAAAGGCCAATGCGACCACGACCGGACGTACCCCGACCATCGCCAGATCGCGCCCGTCATGGGCGAACAGTCGGTACAGCACGAGGAGCCACGCCATATTTCGCGCCGCTTCCGCCAGCTGCGCCGCAGCCGAACCCATGCCATAAGCAGCGACGACCGCTGCCCATACGCCAGAGATAGCCAAGGCAACCATGGTCGGTCGGCGATCGCTCCGCTTGGTCGTTGGCTGCCTGACAAGCCAGACCACACCCATAGCGCACGCAGCCGCTCCCAGCAGATGCAGCATGAAGCTGGTAAAGGCCCAGAAGGAGAGCATGTCGATCAGCGCGCTCCCTCAGGCCACAGGACAACCCGCAGGGTCTGAAGCAGGATCAAGAGGTCCAGGAACGGCGTGTAGTTCTTGGCGTAGTAGAGATCGTATTCCAGCTTGTGCCGAGCATCTTCAATGCTGGCACCATAAGGATAGTTGATTTGCGCCCACCCGGTGATCCCGGGCTTCACCATATGGCGCTCGGCATAATACGGCAGTTCCTGCTCGAGCTCGCCAACGAATTTCGGGACTTCCGGGCGAGGCCCGACAAAACTCATCTCGCCTTTCAGCACGCTCCACGTTTGTGGCAATTCATCGATCCGAACCTTGCGAATGAATTTGCCGAGCCGTGTGATCCGCGGGTCATCCTTTTCCGCCCATTTGACGCCGTCCTTTTCAGCATCGGTCCGCATCGAACGGAGTTTGATGACGTCGAAAGTCTCGCCATAGAGGCCGACACGTGGCTGGCGAAAGAACGCCGGCCCTTTGCTGTCGAGTTTGATCAACAACGCAAAAAGCGCGATTACTGGCAGGGTCATCACCAGCAGCAGGCCGGATGCGAGCACATCGAAAATCCGCTTGGCAGCGCTGGAGAAAGTGCGGCCAGCGCTGAAACCATCGGAGAAAATCAGCCAGCTGGGATTGACCGTGTCGAGGTCGACCCGGCCTGTTTCACGTTCAAGAAAGCTCGAGAATTCGTTGACGTGCACACCCTTGGTCTTGATCCGAAGCAGGTCTTTCAGCGGCAGGGAATTGCGGCGCTCTTCCAGCGCCAGCACGACCTCGCTCGCGCCGAGATTGCTGACGAATTGTCCGAGGTCATGAATAGCCTCGCGAGCGATGGCTTCCGGGACCTCGCGGGCAGCTTCGGTCATGGCGATGTAAGCCACGATCACGAACCCGCTCTCAGGGCGATTGGCCAGATCCGACAGGCGCTTGGCGCGGGGGCCGGCCCCAAGCACTACCACCCGTCGTCGGAAGGCCGACGTACCGAGAAAGCTACCAAGGATCAGGCGATTGGCTACCAGGAGGCCGGTCGCGATGAACATCGAATAGAGCAATGTCGAGCGCCACATCGTCGCGCCCGGGAGAACGAAATCGATCACTGACAAAGCGATGATCCCCAGGCTGATGGCAACAAGCAATCGTGTCCCGGCGAACTGCATCGAGCGAAGGGCTTCCGCGCCGTAGACGCCGACTGCAATCATCGCGGTCCAGACAATCACCGCAAAGGTCATGAGGAGCCCGAACCGTTCAATGATCGGCCCGGCGTCCATTTCGATCTGCGACGCCCGCACAAGCCATGCGGCCTCACCTGCAACGATTAGCAGGGCAAGGTCGAACAGGCCGAGCAGCAGCACGGCATGCGGAATATAGTGCTTGAAGAGGCGGATCATGATCGCTGCCCGGAAATCCTTCTCATTGGATTTCCGGATTAAGCGAAAGATATGAAATGTCGGTAAATCTTACACTGAGCGGCAAATTGCCCCAATCCGCAGGCTTCCGTGGTTAATTTCAGCTTACTTCAGTGCAGAACGCTGACCGAAAGAAAACGGGGTGTTCGGTCGCGAAATGAGCCCGAATTCCAGTGTCGCCCCACGTGGCGGCAAGGCCCGCTGGCGGCAATCTGGCCAATAGCACCGGGCACAACCCAGCCCGATCCGCGTGGCATCTTCCGGGCGTGATGACACATCTTGGGCTTGGGCGAGGTCGGCTGCGAGCCGGGCTTCGAGACCGAGGGCAATGGCGAATTGGCCTGAAGCCGCTCCTTCGTCGGACGCCACGGCATAGCTCATCGTGAGCCAGTGCGAAGGCCCGCCCGCACTTTCCTCAAGCAGGACCGCCTGCACCAGCCAACCCTCGCGCCGTCCAAACGAATGATGGACCTGCCACAGCGGGCAGGAATGCTCGCCGTCGATCAGTGTTGTCCCGCTGGCCCCCGCTATGCGTTTGGAAAACTGCCCTGCCCGGTCGAACCGCGCCATGAAGAAGGGCAAGCCGCGCTGACCTACACGCTGCAGTGTTGTGAGGCGTTGTGCCACCTGTTCAACGCTGGCACCGAAGCGGCGCGTCAGCACTTCCAGATCATACCCCGTCGCTTCGCAAGCCCGCAGGAACCGGCCGTAAGGCATCATCAAGGCGGCCGCGAAATAGCCTGAGAGGTGCCGCTCGAACAGCTTGCGGGCCGCTTCATCCCGGAAGCCCGCCCCGGCGGCAATACTGCCGATGACCTGCCCTTGTTCAAGTTCACCAATTTGAAGGGCGAGCTGAAAGTTGCGTGACGCCGGCGATAGCATTTCCGAGAGCTGCACCTGGCGGGCATGGAAATCCAAACGACGAATGGCGTCAGGCATCACTTCTCGCGGAAGGATACGGATCGCGAGGTGATGCTTCTCACGCAGGCGATCGGTCACTGCGGCGAGGAAATCCTGCCGCGAGAGGCGGAGCGTATCGGCCAGGTCTTCAGCCGCAACGTCGAGATCGGCGAAGTGGTTGCGCCACCGATCAATCTCGCGCCGGCAAAGGGCAATTGGATCATCGAATGTCTCGACATCAGCCGATCCCACATCGAACATCCGGGCAAATGCAGCTGCTGCCTGCGGTGCATTGTTGAGGAATTCGGTCGCCTCTTCACGGTCGATATCGAGATCGGCGAACCGTTCATCCTTGAGTCGGCGGTACAGGCCATCGAGTCCCCCAATCGCCTCATCTTCGCGCAAGGACCGCGGATCGAAATCGAACTGTTCGGCCAGTTGCACGATCACCCGCGCTGAGACGGGGCGCTGATTTCTCTCCATCAATGTAAGGTAGCTAGCTGAAATGCCGAGTAATTTGGCCATCGCAGCCTGTGTCATGCCTTCGCGTTTTCGCAGCCTTCGCAGTGCTGCTCCGGCGAAAAGCGACTGTTCAGCCATTGTCATTTTCCTTACATTATTACACGCGATGAGGCCCGACTTAGCGATTGAAGACAAAAAAGTCTGTAACTTTCTCTATCTCTGTAATGCTGCTGGTGCGAAATAGACTGCATAGCCCCGCTTCCCCAGATTGGAGACTGACCGTGACCTACAGCAACGCCATCAACCAGCTGCGCAGCACCATCGAAGCCAATGGTGCGCCCTGGAATGCGATCGACGCCGAATCGGCGGCCCGCATGCAGATCCAGAACCGTTTCCCAACAGGCATCGATATCGCTCGCTACACTGCCAAGATCATGCGCGCCGACATGGAGGCCTATGACAAGGATCCGGCTAACTATACCCAATCGCTGGGCTGCTGGCACGGTTTCATCGCGCAGCAAAAGATGATTTCGATCAAGAAGCACTTCGGCAGCACCAAGCGCCGTTACCTCTACCTCTCGGGCTGGATGGTTGCCGCCCTGCGCAGCGAGTTCGGCCCCCTGCCCGACCAGTCGATGCACGAGAAGACCAGCGTCCCGGCGCTGATCGGCGAACTCTACACCTTCCTGAAGCAGGCTGATGCCCGCGAGCTGGGCGGCCTGTTCCGCGAACTCGACGAAGCCAAGGCTGCCGGGGATGCCGTCAACACGCACCGCCTGCTGCGCAAGATCGACGAGCATCAGACTCACGTCGTTCCGATCATTGCCGATATCGATGCCGGTTTCGGTAACGCCGAAGCGACCTACCTGCTCGCCAAGAAGATGATCGAAGCCGGTGCCTGCGCGCTGCAGATCGAGAACCAGGTGTCGGACGAGAAGCAGTGCGGCCACCAGGACGGCAAGGTTACCGTTCCGCACGAGGAATTCCTGCAGAAGATCCGCGCGATCCGTTATGCCTTCCTCGAGCTGGGCGTTCCTGACGGTATCATCGTTGCCCGTACCGACAGCCTTGGCGCCGGCCTCACCAAGTCGATCGCCTACACCAAGGAAGAAGGCGATCTGGGCGACCAGTACAACAGCTTCCTCGATTGCGAAGAGGTCGATCCGGCTGACATCCAGAATGGCGACGTCTTCCTCAGCCGCGAAGGGAAGCTGCTGCGTCCGAAGCGCCTGCCCTCGAACCTCTACCAGTTCCGTGCCGGGACCGGCGAAGATCGCTGCGTGCTAGACTGCATCACCTCGCTCCAGCACGGTGCCGACCTGCTGTGGATCGAGACCGAGAAGCCGCACATCGGCCAGATCGGGGGGATGGTCAGCCGCATTCGCGAAGTCATCCCGAATGCCAAGCTCGTCTACAACAACTCGCCGAGCTTCAACTGGACACTCAACTTCCGCCAGCAGGTGTTCGACGCCTGGCAGGAGGAAGGCCGCGATCTCGCCAATTATGACCGCGCCCGCTTGATGGACGCCGAGTATGACGCGACCGAACTCGCTGCCGAAGCCGATGCCCGTATCCAGACCTTCCAGGCCGATGCCGCACGCGAAGCAGGGATCTTCCACCACCTTATCACCCTGCCAACCTATCACACGGCTGCGTTGAGCACGGACAACCTTGCCAAACGCTACTTCGGTGACGAAGGCATGCTGGGCTACGTCAAGAACGTCCAGCGCGAAGAAATTCGCCAGGGCATCGCCTGTGTGAAGCACCAGAACATGGCCGGCTCCGACATCGGCGACGACCACAAGGAATACTTCGCCGGTGAAGCGGCCCTCAAGGCTGGCGGCAAGGACAACACCATGAACCAGTTCGAAGCTGCGTAAGGAGAGTGATGATGAGCGATACCACCGCCAAAGAACCTGGCCGGGCCCGCGCCCTGCTCTCGACCGCTGACTTCAAGCTGTTGCGTCGAGCGCTGGAAAGCCACGCAAAGGCGACCGAGGACCGCGAGGAACTCGCCAAGATCAATGCCTTGCACCACCGCTTGGGTAACTATGGCTAACCCGCCAAGCTGAACGCAAACCAATCTCCTGGGGAGGAGACTACGGCCGTCGGGGTTAACGCCCCGGCGGCCGTCAACTTTCAAACCATATCCCTTGCGAAAGATTAACCGATTTCCTGCTATTGTGGCGAGATGATCCGCAACCGGAAACACAAGAAGATCGACACGGCGAAGATGTATCGCCACTTCGCCATCGTTACGGTTGGCTTGACTGCGCTTGTCGGTGTTCTTGCGGACGGCGAGGCCCAGCAAGCGATCGAAACCGAGCTGGCCAAGCAATCGGAGCAGCGCCGGCTCGAAGAAGCAGACAAGAATTCCGGCAGTCGGGAGATCATTCGCAAGGATCCGCACGCGACAGGGGCAGCTGGTAGCTTCGGATCAGACAGCGCCATAGGTTCAGCCAGCATGGGAACCGCCACTTCTAGCTCGCGCGATTTCATCAGGCTGCCGCCGGGTGCCAAGCCGGGCATGGAAATCTGGGAACGGCTCGGCCTGACGGAGGCGGAATGGTTCGCGTTGCCAAGCGAGACTCGCAAATCGCTCGCCGGCACCAATGACCCGATGATCATCGGGACGGAAGAAGAACGGCGAGAGGCGATGAAGAAGATGTCGGAGGCATCGCGTTCGAGAGCCAATCCGAATCCCGGCCAACAACCGGAAGAATCCGACTACTAGCCGCCTTTCTGCGCCATCAGGTCGAGCGTCGTTGCAACCATGGCTTCTGTTGCAGTTGCAATCACTTTCTCGGCATCCGGCGCCCAGAAGGGACTGTGCAGCGATGGCAGGGTGATCTCACCGCGTTCGGCCCTCTCCATGTCCTCCTGCGGAACGCCTCCAACCCAGAATATCAGGGATTCGATATTCTCGCGATCTGCGCGGTAGAACTGGCTGAAATCCTCCCCGCCCATAACGGATGGGACCTGCATCACGCGATCCCCGCCAAAACGCAAACGCAACCCGGCCATCACCTGTTCGGTAAATTCCGGGGTGTTGTATGTGGCCGGGGTGTAGGGATCTTCGATGGTGACGACCGGCAATAGTTCCTCCGGCAATCCGGCGGCCAGCGCCTCGGCGCGGGCGATCCGCTTGATGCCATCAAGCAGGAGCTTGCGCGAAGCATCGCTATACGAGCGTACCGTCAGCTGCAGCCGCGCCTCATCGGGAATGATGTTGTGCTTGGCACCGGCCAGGAAGCTACCGACAGTAACCACTGCGGGATCCAGCGGCGAGCTTTCGCGGCTTACCAACGTCTGCAAGCGCATCACGATCGAACTGGCGATGACAATGGGGTCCTTGGTCGTATGCGGATAGGCCCCATGGCCACCGACGCCCTTTACCGTGATATCGACGCTATCGACATTGGCGAGCGCGAAGCCCGGGGAATACCCGATCATGCCGGCAGGGAATTGCGCCGCATCATGAAAGCCAAGCACATAATCGGGCTTGGGAAACCGCTCGAAGAGTCCGTCGTCGAGCATCGCCAGCGCGCCAAGGCCGATCTCCTCCGCCGGTTGCAGGATCATGACCAGCGTACCCGACCATTGCTGCTTGCGCTCAACCAGCAGCTGCGCGGCACCTACCCACGCCGCCATATGCGTATCGTGCCCACATGCGTGCATGACACCGGTGGTGACGCCGGATGCCGGGGTTGCAGTGACCTTGGAGGCAAACGGCAAGCCGGTCTGCTCAATCACCGGCAAGCCATCCATATCTGCCCGCAACATCACGGTGGGACCGTCACCATTGCGCAAGACTGCAACTACGCCGGTCTGTCCAACCCCTTCGGTGACTTCGAACCCGAGCTCCCGAACAAGCGTTGCCAACTTGGCCGCCGTCCGGACTTCTTCAAAGCTCAGTTCCGGATTGGCATGCAGGTCCTTGTACACCTCCATCAAACCGGGCAGGTCGTCGGCGACATCATCGCGAAGATCATCCGCCAGGGCTGCCTGCGGCACCATAGCCAGCGCAAGCGCCGATCCGATTCCCCAAACCTTGTTCATGCTCTTCCCTTCATCTCAAAACCGAACCGGAGCGGAAAAACGCTCACATCCCGTAGGTCAGCGCCAACAGGAACGAGAGCGTTGTCACCATGATCAGCACCAATGGGATGCCGGTGCGGACATAGTCGCTGAAATTGTATGACCCCTCTGCCATGATCAGCATGTTTGTCTGATAGGCAATCGGGGTCGCGTAACACAGGTTGCAGCCGAACAGGACGGCCAGCACCAGCGGCTCTGCCGGGAGACCCAACTGTTTGGCAATGCTGAACGCAATTGGCGTCCCCACTGTTGCTGCTGTGGCATTGGACGCAAAATTGGTCAGGAAGGTCATAAACAGCATGATCGCTGCGATAACGATGGCCAGCTGCAGCGATCCGGGTGCATCGAACCGCAGCCCGTAGGCGAGCACCTGCCCCAGCCATTCCGCTGCCCCGCTTTCGTCGATGATTCGCCCGATTGCGATGCTTGCCGCGACCAGAACGATAACCTGGCCCGACAAGGCCCGCCCAACCCGGTCAAACTTCACGCAACCGGTCACGAACATCACGATCGCGCCCGCCAGCGCCGCAATGGCGATAGGAAGGAAGCCAAAGGCGGCAAGGCCTACAGAAACGCCCATGATGGTCGCCGCGAGCAATGCCTTGGATCGACGCGGCAATTCGCGCATGCCTTCGAGAATGAGGAGGCTGTCGCCACGGGCAAAATCCTGCAGGTCTTCCTGCACACCCATGACGAGCAAGACATCGCCTTCCGCAATTCGGAGGTCACCACCTTCACTATAGGTGTCGCGTTCTCCAACCAGCCTGTCAGGCCGGTGGATCCCGAGAACGGCGACGCCAAACAGATCGGCAATGCCCGAACTGGGCAAGGTACGCCTGATCAGTCGCGAGTCAGCCGTCACGGCCATCTCCGACACGATGATGTCCTTGCCGGTCTCGTTCGATTTGCGCTTGATCTTGTCGAGCACCCACGCCGGAGCGACTTCGCTGCCCAGCGTGCGCATAGCTTCCTCAAGCGCGTCGTGCGTGCCGGATACATGGATCTGTTCCTGCGGGCGGACAGGTCCATCACCCTTCCGGTGGAATTCGAAGTCGGCAGGCAGCTTTGGAATTACGCTCGCCAGTTCCTCATTGGCTATAGTGCTATCGGCATTAACCCGCAGTCGCGTGTGAAACCGCCGCGTTTGCTGCAGGTTCTCGACCCGGTTGTCGCGCAACAGCCTAGGCATAACCAGCCAGAGGTACGGCAAGGCGACAGCTGCTGCGACAAGCACGATCGGTGTGAAATGGAAAACACCCATCGGATCCATGCCCAGATCGACCGCGATGGAGACGACCAGGATATTGGTCGATGTGCCGATCGTCGTTGCCAGCCCACCCAACAGCGATGCCGCGTTGAGCGGAATCAGCGTTTTCGAGGCGGGCAAGGCCCCCCTCGCCGCCAGCGTGACGAAGATCGGGATCAGCAGCACCAGCACCGGGGTGTTGTTGACCCCCATGGAGAGAACAAAGGCGATCAGCAGGCTGACCAGCATCCCAAGCTGGAGATTGTATTTGAAGACGCCTTCGAGGAACCGCGCTGCCGGCTCCAGCGCTCCGGTAACGACAAGCCCCCGCCCCATTATCATCAACGCGCAAATGGTAATGAGGGCGTAGTGCCCAAAACCGGAAAACGCGATCGCAAGGCCGTCTGCCGGGTTATGACCGTCGAGAGGGAAGAAATAGAGCCCGACGGCAATAACGGCGATGGTGAGCAGCGAGATGATCTCGATCGACATTTTGCCGCGAACGAAGGCCACGAACATCGCGATCGTTACGACCATGGCAGCTATCGCATGAAAGGAAGGTGCCTCGATCATAGCCAGGCACAGGTTACCGTCTCATTCGGAGGACGCAAACGGTAATCTCTTCCGGGGCCTCGCTTATCCTGTGGGCTATGCCATTTTTTCTATCCCATTCAGATATTTATGGTTCATTCTTACCTACAAGAACGATCAAGGCGAAGAACGCTGTCGCAACCGTACCTGCCGCTCCCGCTGCAAACACGATGTCCATCCCGTTCGCCATACTATAGAGATTAAGCACGACAGCAGCGGCACCGGACAGGAACGACAATCCACCAATAATCCTCACAGTGGTGTTCGATTGCCGAATAGCTGCGAGGCCAACCCCGACCGCAGCGAGACCCATCATCGCCTTTCCGTGAAAATAGAGGAAGAAGGCGCCGTTGAGAACTGTCCGGAATACGTGTTCATCGGCTGCCTCACGAGCCGGGCCGAACTCAGCGAGCCCCATTCCCACTTGGATGACATTGACCACGCCTGCCAAGGCAACGGTTGACCAGACAAGCGGTGCCTTGCTCCGTCCAGCCAGTGGAAGCGATGCTACGAAGACGAGCGAGAACAGCGCCATCTCTGCCGTCCAGGTTGCCTTGCGCAACAGCGCATCGTCCGTCGGCGCAACCACCGCCATGTAGAATATCTGAGTAGCGACGGTTGCCAGCAGAGCCCAGGCCACAGCCTTGGCGGCCCCGCGAGGTGTGAAGGTCATTGTGCAATCCCCTGTTTGCGGCGGGCATTGTGTGCGCTTGCCACGCCGCGTTCAACCCGTCGCTATTCGTGCAGGAGACACGACAGGTTACAAGGCCAAGTTGCCAGGTAAGGGATTGTCGGATTGGTACCCCTGGCCGGACTCGAACCGGCACTTCGTTAGAAACTCGATTTTGAGTCGAGCGCGTCTACCAATTCCGCCACAGGGGCACGCTTCCAGGAGGGCGGCGGATAGCGCTGCCGGCCCTCGGCTGCAAGTAGTCTACTTCAGCGCATTAGCGAGAAGTTTGTGCAGCTTCGAGTGCAACGCATCATTGGCCGCCAGAACCTGCGCCGAATGAATGGGCTGCGATCGGCCACGGAAATCGCTGACAAAGCCGCCTGCTTCCCGCACGATCAGGCAGCCGGCGGCAGTATCCCAATCATTGAGGCCACTCTCCCAGAAACCGTCGAACCGGCCGGCAGCAAGCCACGCGAGATCGAGCGAGGCCGCACCGAAGCGGCGAATTCCGGCCACTTCCGGGCCGATCGCTCCGAAAATGCGGCTCCATTCTGCGAAGTCGCCATGTCCCTGGAACGGGATGCCTGTTGCAACCAGAGCCTCCGGAAGGGTGCGTCGCGCGGAAACGCGCAGGCGTCCGTCATGGAGCCAGGCACCGCGAGTTTTCTCAGCCCAGTATGTCTCATCTGTGATCGGCTGGTAGATTAGCGCCGCAGTTACCTCGCCCCAGCCCGAACCGTCGAGTTTGGGTTCCTGTACTGCAATACTGATTGCGAAATGCGGAATTCCATGCAGGAAATTACTGGTCCCATCGAGCGGATCGATGATCCAGCGCGGCTTGTTCGGATCACCTTCGATTATGCCTGCTTCTTCCAGCACGAATCCCCAGTCGGGGCGGGCATGAATCAACTCGTCATAGATCGTCCGCTCAGCGATACGATCTGCCTTTGAGACGAAGTCCGCAGGGCCTTTGCGGCTTACCTGCAGATGTTCGACTTCGCCGAAGTCACGCCGCAGCTTGCCACCCGCCTTGCGGGCAGCCTTTTCCATGACGCGAATGAGACCCGATAGGGCTGCCATTACTCAAATTCTTTCTGTGTCAGTCGAACGCGATCTGGATCGATTGCGCCGTCAATTCGATTTCGCCCCAACCGCTGTCGATAAAGGCATAGTCGGCATCGATCGTCGCCGCATTGATGATGCTGAGATCGACGTTCTTGCCTTCTTCGACCTTGGTCTTGCGCAGGCGCAAATCATCCATGTCGGAGAAACGAACAAAGCCCTGTCGATAGCAACCATCCTGCCCGGCTTCGGGGGCCTTGAACTCCGGATGGTCCGCTTCAAGCCGGAAATCCATTTCCAGCGTCAGCGATTCATCATCGTAGATCACCCCCAGGATGTAACTCTTGTCGAGGTTGATCTTCTCAAGTTTCGGATGGGTGCCCATTGCTTTCCCCTTCTAGGGCCGTGCGTTAGCTTGCCTTGCCGACATACGTCTGTTCGTAGACGTCGACAACGATGCGTGTGCCACTCTCGATATGTGGCGGAACCATGATGCGGACCCCATTGTCCAGCACGGCCGGCTTGTAACTGGAAGATGCGGTCTGGCCTTTCACCACCGCATCGGCTTCGACGATATCGGCCTCGACCTGTTGCGGCAGCTGCACGCTGATCGGCTTTTCTTCCCACAGTTCGAGCTGCACTTGCATGCCGTCCTGCAAGAATGGTCGTGCATCACCCAACAGGTCGCTCGGGAGGTAGATCTGTTCGTAGGTTTCCTGTTCCATGAACACCAGCATGTCGCCATCCTCGTAGAGGAATTGGTATTCCTTGGTATCCAAACGTACTTTCTCAACCGTATCCGCGCTGCGAAAACGCACGTTGGTCTTGCGGCCATCTTGCAGGTTTTTCATTTCAACCTGCATATAGGCCCCGCCCTTGCCCGGCTGGGTATGCTGGATCTTGGCAACCTTCCAGATGCCGCCTTCATATTCGAGAATGTTGCCGGGACGGATGTCCACGCCGCTGATTTTCATGAGACAAGAGCCTTGTAAGGGTGTGATTGCCGCACCTTGGCGCAGCTGTTGGCAGCGCCCTTTAGCTTGGCGCTAAGGGAGGAGCAAGGTTAGTGGAGCTAAGCGGGCCGCCATGCTAGGACTACTCCCTATGAAACGACTGGCAATTATCGTTGCAGGTGGCGCCGCACTGGCCGGCGCAGCCTCGCCGGTGCTGGCCGACGGGCCACTCAAGACCTTGCCCGTTGGCCGCTACCAATGCTCGCTGCCCGGGGATGCCGGTGGCAGCGCCTGGGTGCCGATTGACAAGAAGTTCTCCATCAAGAACGCCTCTCGCTATCTCAGCCCGAAGGGCTCCGGGACCTATCTCATGACAGGGGACGACCTTGTCTTCACTCGGGGTCCACTCAAGGACGAACAATACAAGCGACAAGGCACGGGTATGCTTAGGCTCAAGAATGCCGACGGATCACTTAGCCGGGTTCGTTGCGTCAGGACGGGTCCACTGCAATAGGGCCTACTCTCCTGCCAGCAGGGGATACGGGTTAATGGCGTTGGCTGGCTCCCACCATTCCGCATCCTCCGTCGTGCGGAGGATGGCGAAATGCAAATGAGGGGCTTCATCGCTCGCATTCCCGGTCGATCCGACGGTTCCAAGCCTTTGTCCACGGCGGACACGCTGCCCTTCGCGCAATCCGTCGGCGTATTCGGCCATATGTGCATAATAATGGATTGTGCGGCCATCGGCTGAACGAACGTAGACCGTCTTGCCGCCGGCACTGGACTGGTACAGCTTCTCAATCGTGCCCGGTGCTGCTGTGACCACGGTGGTGCCCACAGGTGCCATGATGTCGAGTGCTTCGTGCAGTCGCACACCCCCATCGGTGGTATTGCTGAATGTATCGGTGAGATCGGATGCTCGAACATTGAGCACCGGTATCAACAGGTTGGCGGATTCGCCCGCCGTCGGCTGCGAAGATTCGTCGATATCGAGCGAAGGCGCGTCGCTGGCGACCGAAGGTGCCGCTTCAGTTGCGCTCGGTTTCCGGGCCAGGCTGGCTTGCGGGCTGGGCGCAGCTGCTGCCGGGCGCGTCGATTGGATCTGGCTGTCACTGGAGGCCATTTCCATCAAGCTACCACCTGCCACGATCCAGATCATGGAGGTGACAGTTGCGGTGATGACGATAGTGAGCAGGCGATCAATGAAATTCATACGCGCATTCTAGCACTTACCGCAGGACTTTGGCGAATTTCCTGATCACCTCTGCTTCGTCTCCGTTCCAGACAGCACCGGAGACGGCTAGGAAATCGGCACCGGCGTCGACTAGTGGAGTGCAGTTCTCGGGGGTTATCCCTCCAATAGCTACACAGGGAATCTCGAACAAATTCGACCACCACTGCAGGATCTCCGGCTCTGGCTGATGCTTGGTTTCCTTCGTGGCAGAAGGAAAGAAAGCGCCAAACGCCACATAGTCGGCTCCAGCTTCCCCGGCCTCCATCGCAAGATGCCGCGAAGCATGGCACGTAACCCCGATCTGCGCTTCCCGTCCAAGCTGCTCGCGCGCTTCCTTCGGCGAGCCATCTTCTTGCCCAAGGTGAACCCCGTCCGCCTTGAGCCGCTTTGCCAGCGCAATGCTGTCATTGACGATGAAAGCCACGTCATGGGTGGCACAGATTGCCTGTAGCGGCTCGGCCAGCCTGGCAGCTTCGTGCTGGTCGATATCCTTCACACGGAACTGGAACGCTGTAACCAAACCCTCCCCCGCATCAAATGCACGTTCGAGCCGGGAGGGAAAGTCACCGCTGACATCCAGCGGTGAAACCAAGTAAAGCTGCGTCGGGATTTCGGTTTCGCTCATGGCGTTCCGTTAGCGCCACCGATGCTCTAATGACAGTCTCAATCGCCGCAATGCAGAATGCCGTGTTGCGACATCAGCTGGTCAAAATCGTCCGGCGCATCGAAGCGCACGAACACTCGGTTTTTTCCACCTTTGAGCGGTACTTTCAAATGGATCGCCCGATTGGGATAGGCAATTGCGGCCAGGTTCAGCGAACCTTTGGATTTGTGCGCACCGGATTCCCAGCTTCCAGTCCAACAGCTAATCTGAGCATATGCTACCTCAACGGTTTTGAGCGTGCCGAGCCGGAGCAACAGACGATCGGTCTCGGCAAGATGCGGGGTCCTCCGGAGCGAGCGGATAAAGAATACCAGCCAGATCGCGCCCAGGATCGATACAATCGACAAGGGCCATCCGATCCATGGCCAGCTGAGCGCTACGAGCAAGTGAACGACACCAATCTCTATGATCGATAGCCCGAACAGCACCCACATCATGGGGGCTAGACCACGGAAGTAATGGAGCTCCCGGACGTCAGGCATCCGACCCGGCTCGACTAGTCTCAACCCGCCATAGAAGCGGTGCAGATCTGGTCAATCGCACCGCCCAGTGCTGCATCGAACTCGTCGTCCGACTGGCCCTTGCGCAAGTCCTGCAGCAAGCCGCGGCTGAAGCTCGCGATCATGCCGGGGTTCTTTGCCAGGTGTTCGCAGGCATCGTCAGTCGAATAGCCGCCCGAGAGTGCCACTACGCGCAGCACGTTCGGATGGTTGATTGCGGGCGTATAAAGGCCAGGCTCGACCGGGATGGACAGCTTGAGCATGACCATGCGGTCGCCCAGGGCATCGAGTCCCTTCATGATCTCCGCCAGCAGGACCTGCTCGCCTTCAGCGCGGTCGGCAGCGGTGATGTCATATTCCGGCTCCAGCATCGGCACGAGTCCGGCATCGAGGATCTGCTTGCCGACCTCGAATTGCTGTGCGACGATTGCGGCGATGCCCCCGGCGTTGGCCGACTTGATGACCGAGCGCATTTTTGTCCCGAACATCCCCTTGGCAACCGCCTTTTCCAGCAGCGCGGGCAGCTTGTCGAGCGGCTTCATCATCTGCACGCCATTCGCCTCGTCCTCGAGGCCCTGGTCGACTTTGATGAACGGAACCACACCACGATCCTTAAGCGCGTCAGGGGCCGGCTTGCCATCGACTTCGCCGTCCATGGTCTTCTCGAACAGGATCGCCCCGATGACCTTGCCGTTGCCGAAACTGGGTGCCGTGATCACGCGGCTACGCATCTTGTGGATCTCAGCGAACATTTCATCGTCGCCGGACCATTCGCTATCTTCCACGCCATAGCCGCGCAGTGCCTTGGGAGTTGAGCCACCCGATTGGTCGAGCGCAGCAATAAAGCCGTTCCCGGTGGCGATCTTGGCGGTCATCTGTTCGGTGTTCATGGCAGTGCTAATCCCTCGATCTCGTAGCCGTGCATAGGTATGCACGCGCCCTTAGCCAGAGCCTGCTCTCGGGGCAACGTCCTTAAGCCAGGTTTTGCGCTTTCAACGCCGGGACGAGGTTGATCGCGATCGAAATCCGCGTGCCTTCGCCATAAAACGGGCGCACCGCATGCTGCAGCCAACTGGGAAACATCACGATCATCCCCGTCTTCGGGCGGATAGGAATCTCGTTCAACTGAACCTGGCCGTCCACATCGAGCAATCGCAAGTCCGGCGCAGTCATTCGAACCATCGGCATGCGTGGATCGAGCAATTGCAGCTCACCGCCGAGCGCCGGATCGTCGCTGCCCTTGTAGCCATCATCGACATAGGCAACCACTGACCAGAAGCTGCCCGGGTGGAAGTGATACTGGTTGGCGTTGCCCCTGGTCGAAACATTGGCCCACAGTTCCGGGACCCAGCCAAAGCGGCTTTCTTGCTGGCTTTTGATGTCCAACGTCTGGGTATCGGCCATTGTCATGGCCTTGTAGACCAGCGCACGCGCCGCTTCACCGCCCCACTCGAGCATCCGTGTGTTTGAATGCCATCCGCCGATGTTCGAAATGCTGATACCCTGACAGTCGCGCGCATGCTCGTCTTCGATCGCCTGCCGAAGCATCCCAATGCCTTCCTCACTCTGCAGTGTGTCGATGACGAACGGAGTCGAGAAAAGGCGGCGGGTCTCTGCCATGGTCAGCTCTTGCGCGGCCCGACCTTGCGGATGATGCCGGTGAAACTCAACACCGGCTGCTTATCGGCTGTCACGAGACCGCGAACGTAGATCGTCTTGCCTCCTCCTCGCGTCACTTCACCGCGTGCCTCCATTAACTGGCCTTCGCGCGCTGCATCGAGGAAATCGCCCGACAGGTTCATGGTCACACCGTGCGAATCCGCCATCTCGGCGCTCGCAATCGTGAAGATCGCAGAATCTGCAAAGGTCATCAGGCAACCGCCATGCATAAAACCCGCACCATTCATGTGCCGTCCCTCTGCACGGAATGCGGCCACGCGTGATCCATCAGCCTCCAGCTTCTCGTAAAACGGACCGGCGCGCTGTTCAAAAGCATCGCTTTGCCAGGTCGACCACCCTGCCCATTCGCCTTCCGTGACGGGCTGCAACCCGCCGGTGGCACCGACCGCTTCGTTCTCACTCATTCCGACCTCGCAAAACCTTCCAGGAAGCGCGCCGCTATCGGGCTATTGACCACTTCGGCCTTCACCAGCGAGTTACCCCAATAAATTGCCTCAGTGTTAGCCATGACAATCAAAGTGAGCCTTTCCTCCGGGACCTTTAGATAGAGCGCTGAATACTGCTTCTCGTTCCATCCGGAATGCCACATCAGGCGCTTGCCTTCCCAGTCCTCCAGCCACCATCCTGCGCGATAGTCTCCTAGCGGTCCAATCGCCATTTCAACGAGTCGTTTGCGCAGCGGTCCGCTGCCCAGGATACGCCCCTGATCAAAGAAAATGTCGATCTCGGCAATCGCCCTTGGGCTGGCGATGATCCCTGCCGCAGCACGAAAGTCGTCGTCCGGCAGAGGTTGCTTTACAGCCTTCCCGTCCACCACGTGGAAGGGTTCCGCCAAATACCGCAAGGCCGACCCACCGAACGGATCACGCCAGCCAAGCGCTACATCGTAATCGAGCCCCAGCGAGTAATCGACGACACGTTCCCGCACTATGTCCCGCAATGTACGCGAACGATCGTGGGGCAGAGCACGATCAATCCTGGCGAAGGCAATCGGATTATAGACGAAAGCATCACCATTGGCCCGCATATCCAGCAGTTCACGCAGCGTTGTTGGTTTGTCGCACTGCATCGGCGGGATCGGATTGCCATGGGGATCAATCCCGCCTTTCATGAAGGGAATAGGTGTTGTGACAAAATACTCGCAGATTTCGCGCCAGCGCCCGTCGCTCGACATGGGCATATCCAAGTTGAGCCTGCCCGCGAAAGCCTCTGAATAGAGCGCCGTCGCAACGATCGGCTTGGTGACCGAAGCAATCTTGTAGGTTGTCTCGGCGACGGTGGGCAGCTCGCCCTCATCGTCATAGGTCCCGAAGTAGCCTTCCCACACGACTTCGTCGTTGCGAATGATGACGGCGCTGAGCGACGGTGTGCCGCTCTCCTTCCGGAACTGCTCAAGGAATTCGCCGAAGGATTGGTAGTCCTCGTCGGCTGCTGCAAGCGGCCCCGCCGCCGCGAGTAAGAACATGGCTGCAAGCCAGCGGATCATCCCAGCGCCTTGACCCCTGGCAGCTCCTTGCCTTCCATCCATTCGAGGAAAGCGCCGCCCGCTGTCGAGATGTAGGTCACATCATCTGTCACACCGGCATGCGCCAGCGCGGCAACGGTATCACCGCCGCCTGCGACCGAGATCAACGAACCGTCCTGCGTCAGGGCAGCAACGGTCTTAGCGAGAGCCACCGTGGCGGCATCGAAGGGTTCAATCTCGAACGCGCCCATCGGTCCGTTCCACACCAGCGTGCGGCAGGTCTTGAGAACGTCACCCAAGGCCTCGACCGCTTGCGGACCGACATCGAGGATCATCTCGTCGGCACCAACTTCATGCACATTGCAAGTGCGGACAGAAGGTGGATTGGCGGCAAACTCTTTCGCCACCACAACATCATAGGGCAAATGCACTGTGCACCCGGCGTGGTCGGCTTCGTCCATGATGGCGTTGGCAGTGTCGGCCAGATCGTGCTCGCAAAGGCTCTTGCCGACATCGACCCCGCGCGCGGCGAGGAAGGTGTTGGCCATGCCGCCGCCGATGATCAGATGATGCACGCGGCCAACGAGGTTCTTCAGCACGTCAAGCTTGGTAGAGACCTTGGCACCGCCTACAACGGCGGCAACCGGCGGCTCCGGATTGCCCAGCGCCGCGTCAAGCGCCTTGAGCTCCCTTTCCATTGCCCTGCCGGCATAGGCTGGCAAGCAATGGGCTAGGCCTTCGGTCGAAGCATGCGCACGGTGGGCAGCGGAAAACGCGTCATTGACGTAAAAGTCCCCATGCGCCGCAATGCCTCTGGCGAAATCCGGGTCGTTGGCTTCCTCACCCGGCCAGAAACGGACGTTGTCGAGCAAGCCGATATCCCCGTCAGAAAGGATGCCGATAGCCTGTTCGACTACCGGTCCCATCACCTCGGGAATGAACATGATTTCACGATCGAGCACTTTCTCGACATCGCCCTGGACCATGCTGGTGGACATGGTCGAATGCCTTGCACCCTTCGGACGGCCGAAATGAGCCAGCAAGAGCACCTTTGCTCCGCGGTCTGCCAACTCAAGGATGGTCGGCTTGACCGCCTCGACCCGAGTCAAATCGGTGGCCGAGCCGTCCTTCATCGGCAGGTTCAGGTCGACGCGCACCAGCGCGACCTTGCCGGTGATGTCGCCAAGGTCGTCAAGGGTCTTGAATATGCTCATATCACCTACTTAGCCGTTCGCCCTGAGCCTGTCGAAGGGTGTTGGCACAACCGCGCTTCAACAGGCTCAGCACGTACGAATGTCGGATGCGTACCTAGAGCAGCCCCGCCATCACGCCGGTGGTGTCAATCATGCGGTTGGAGAAACCCCATTCGTTGTCATACCAGCTGACGACGCGGCACAGCTTGCCTTCCATGACCGAAGTCTCGAGGCTGTCGATTGTCGAGCTGGCCGGATAGTGGTTGAAGTCGCTGCTGACGAGCGGCTGGTCGGTATAGTCGAGCACGCCTTTCATCTTGCCCTCCGCAGCGGCCTTGAGCGCGGCGTTGAGTTCTTCCGCCGTGGTGTCGCGACCGGGGGTGAAGACGAGATCGACCAGCGAAACATTCGGCGTCGGCACGCGAACCGAACTGCCGTCGAGCTTGCCGGCCAGTTCGGGCAGGACAAGGCCGACCGCGCGGGCTGCACCGGTGGTGGTCGGGATCATGTTCTGCGCACCGCCACGGGCACGACGCATGTCGCCATGCATCTGATCGAGCATCCGCTGATCGTTGGTGTAGCTGTGGATGGTGGTCATGAATCCGCGCTCGATGCCGACCGTCTCATGCAGCACCTTCGCCATAGGGGAGAGGCAGTTGGTGGTGCAGCTGGCATTGGAGACGATTATGTCGTCGCTGGTCAGCGTGTCATGGTTCACACCATAGACAATGGTGGCCGAGACATTCTTGGCCGGGGCAGAGATGAGCACACGCTTGGCACCAGCCTTGATGTGCGGTTCGGCTGCTTCATGGCTTTGGAAAAAGCCCGTGCACTCGAGAACGATATCGATGCCCTGCGCTGCGTGCGGCAAGTTGCCAGGGTCACGCTCGCTGGTAACCGCAATGCTCTTGCCATTCACGATGATCGCGTTGTCCCCAACCTCGACCGTACCGGGGAAACGGCCATGAGTGCTGTCGTACTGGAACAGCAGCGCGTTAGACTTGGTGTCAGCCAGGTCATTGATCGAAACGAGGTCGAGGTCGTGATCCGTGCGCTCAAGGATAGCGCGCGCGACAAGGCGTCCGATACGTCCGAAACCGTTGATGGCAACTTTGGTGGCCATGATAAACTCCTGCTTATCCGTTCAATTTTTCTGTGATTTGCGGAACGATGGCATCCGCTGTGAAACCGAATTTCTCGAACAATTGTTCTGTCGGTGCCGATGCGCCGAAGCGATCGAGACCAATCTTCAGGCCGTCCGATCCGACATACCGATCCCAACCGAATGTCGTTCCTGCCTCGATGGAGACCTTGAGCACGTCAGCGGGAAGGATATCCCCGCGATATGTTTCGTCTTGTTCGTCGAACAGTTCTGTGCAGACCATCGAAACGACATCCGCACCGATGCCCTGTTCTTCAAGTCTCGCAGCACATTCTGCGGCAATGTGCAGTTCCGAGCCAGTTGCCACCAACACAACCTTGCGGTCGTTCTCTGCAACCTTGATGCGGTAGCCGCCCTTGGTGCTAAGCACGCCGTCGATCGCCTCAAGCCGCATCTGCGGCAGGCCTTGGCGGCTGAGCGCGAGGATCGAAGGCCGGTCCGACTGCTTGAGCGCGATGGCCCAGCATTCCGCCGTCTCGACTGCATCGGCCGGACGCATGACCAGCACATTCGGCATGGCCCGCAGCGAAGCCAGATGCTCGACCGGCTGGTGGGTCGGCCCGTCTTCCCCAAGGCCGATGCTGTCGTGAGTCATGACGTAGATTGCCCGCACTTGTTGAAGCGCGGAAAGGCGGATCGCGCCTCGAGCGTAGTCCGTGAAGACAAGGAACGTACCGCCGTAAGGAATCACTCCGCCATGCAGCGCCATCCCGTTCATCGCCGCGGCCATGCCGAACTCACGAATGCCCCAATAGACGTAACGACCACTGTAATTGTCAGCCGTGAAGGGCTCGATACCGCCCGCCTTGGTGTTGTTGGAACCGGTCAGGTCGGCGCTGCCGCCGATGGTTTCCGGCAACAGCGGATTGATCTGCGCCAGTGCCATCTCGCTGGCCTTGCGGGTCGCCACCTTCACCGGCTCGGCGATCAAGCCCGCAATATAGGCTTCCATCGCTTCGCCTTCGGGCAGGATACCGGCCATCCGACGGTTGAATTCATCCATGTGATCGCTAGCGGCCAAGCGTCCGGCCCATTCGGAATGGGCGTCGCGTCCACGATCACCGATCGAGCGCCATGCTCCCATAATGCCGTCGGGAATGACGAACGGCTCCGATTCCCACCCTAGCGTCGCGCGCGCCGCCGCGATCTCATCCGGCCCAAGCGGGGCTCCGTGCGTTGCGCTGGTGCCCTGCTTGTTGGGTGCCCCTTTGCCGATGATCGTACGGCACGCGATCAGCGAAGGTCGTTCGTCGGCGATCGCTTCATCCATTGCTCGAGCAATATCTTCGAAATCATGCCCATCGCATTCGGCAACATGCCATCCGGTCGCTTCATAGCGGGCGCGGATATTCTCGCTCGTTGAAAGATCGGTCGCACCGTCGATTGTGATCGCGTTGTCATCCCACAATACGTTGAGCTGCCCGAGCTTCAGGTGTCCGGCGAGACCGATGGCCTCGTGATTGATCCCTTCCATCAAGCAGCCATCACCAGCGATCACCCAGGTGCGGTGATCAACCAGTTCGTCTCCGAAAGTGGCATTGAGGTGGCGCTCGGCCATCGCCATGCCAACGGCCATCGCCAGGCCCTGGCCGAGCGGACCCGTGGTGCATTCGACGCCCGGCAGCAGGAAGTTTTCGGGGTGGCCGGCACAGGGACTGCCCAGTTGTCGGAAATTGCGGATGTCATCCATCGTCGGCGCGGCATAGCCCGACAGGTGCAGCAGGCTGTAGATCAGCATCGAGCCATGACCTGCGCTCAGCACAAAGCGATCGCGGTCGGCCCAGTCAGGGGCCGAAGGATCGAACTTCAGGTAGCTGGACCACAAGACTGTCGCCACATCGGCCATGCCCATTGGCATTCCGGGGTGACCGGAATTCGCTGCCTGCACCGCATCCATGGATAGCGCCCTGATAGCATTGGCCATCGGGGCAAGGCGGGTGGGATCGACGCTCATGGGCAAGTGGCTCCGGCAAGCTAGGTAGCAGGGCGATTCGCTGCGCCGGAACCCTTCGCGGAGGCACCGGGCAAGGTCAAGGACAGGTGCGGTAGCGGTCCCCAAACAGCTACTTCGCGTCGCATCGTTCAGGCCAGTTATCAACAGCCCCACCCAAGGCTTTGCCTATCCAAGATAATAGCGGTAAATCACGGAGTATGGACGGCAATCGGATCGAGACTGCAGTGCAACGTATCGAGCGGGCTTTGGCGCGAATTGCCGAGATCGCCGATCGCGAGCCTCCGGCGGCTCAGACAGCCACACCAGCCCCGATGCCGCCCAATGTTTCGCAGCTGGTCGTGCGGCACGAGGAACTTCGGGAAACAGTGCTGAACGAGCTGAAGCGCCTCGATGAGATCATCGGGAAACTCGAAGGATGAACACACTCAATCTTACGGTCGGTGGGCGAACCTTTGCCATCGCCTGCCAACCCGGTGACGAACCGCATATCCAGAATCTCGGCGCACAGATTGACGCCAAATTTCAGCAGCTCGCGCCGCGTTATTCGCAAAATCTCCTGTTTGCCACGCTGCAGCTGGCAGATGATCTCCACCGCGCGCAGCTGACTGCCGAAAAGGCCGCAGCAGACCTGGCCGCCACAGATACCCATGTCGCGAACGCAAAGCGGGAGGCAGATCTTGCCGTCAGTCAGGCGGAAAAGCTCAAGGTGCGCGTCGCCGACCTGGAACGCGAACTCGACAGGCTTCAATCGGCCAACCAGCAAGAAGCGAACAAGTATAATGACCTCGCAGCGGACAACGAGCGGTTCAAGATCGCCGTTATGGAAGCTGACGCGGAAAAGTCTCGCCTGGATGCGGAACTTGCGACCGCCAAGCGGGAGAGGGATACGTTTGAACAGCGTCTTGCGGAACTTCCTGCCAGTAGCGAGCGGCAGAGTTTCCCCAATCCGACAGCAGCAATGACGGATCCCGATCTCGCCCCCTCACTCGAACGGTTTGCCGAATTGCTAGAAAACTGCGTCGCCAAACTTGAGACGTCGAGCACTCCATCCTAAATAGCCAGGCGGCGGGACTGCCCGGCACGAGCCGTTTGAATATCCCTGAGGCTATAAGCAATCCTAGGGAGCTGTCCCTGCCCTGGTTAACGGGTTCGTCCTGGGGACCAGGGTAAACGGCGCCCACCTGACGTTTAGGCGTCAGAGGATTTCTCGGGCAACGACCCATGGTGGTTCCGCCACTCGATTTTCGGAGAGAGTACTCAGTGCAGGACAAGCAAGAGCTCCGGAAATCACTGCGCCAGTTCCGGCGCGACCATGTAGGAGCGCAGCCTAAGGCTATCCGCGCGCTTCTGTTCAATCGGCCACCCGCTCCCTTGCTTGCGATGATTGCCGATGATGCGGTCATCGGGCTCTATCACTCTACCCCGGATGAAGCGCCGACGGCGTCCTATGCAAAGTTCTTTTACGAGCGAGGTCATGCGATTGTCCTGCCCCGCTTTGCCCAGCGCGATTCCACGATGGAGTTCGCGACTCATACTGATCCATTCGGCGCAAGCGATCTTGCAAAAGGCCCTTTCGGAATCATGCAGCCGGCCCCCGATGCCGAAACGATGGAGCCGGATGTCCTGTTCATGCCATTGGTCGGATTTACTGCCGATGGGCATCGGCTGGGCCAGGGCGGTGGGCATTACGATCGCTGGCTTGATGCCCATCCGGGCAAGACCAAGGTCGGTCTTGCGTGGGATGTCCAGCTGGTGGAATCCCTTCCTCTCGAACCGCATGACCAGCAGCTCGATGCAGTTATCACGCCGACCCGGATATACGGACCTTTTGCATGAGAACTGAGCCAACCTGGCGCATTCCCGTCGGGATCCTTATCCTGATCGTCGCGCTCGTCGCCTATGCCCTGGTCATTGCGCGCTATGTGCCGGAGCTGATCGGCGACTGGCATGTGGCGTTCCAAACCATAGTCTACCTCGTTCTCGGCGTGATCTGGCTACTACCGCTGCGGCACTTCCTGGTGTGGATGGAGACAGGAAGCGCAAAGTAATCGACCAGCGTTGTTGACGCCGCCCTGCAACCGGCTAGCCTCCCTATAAGGGAGAGACAAAGCTGGCTGCACAACCAACCGCTTCGCCTGATCGCGCGGCCGATGCTCCGGGCATCGGAACCAAGCTCGCTTATGGATTTGGCTCGGTCGCCTTCGGGGTCAAGGACGGGGGGTTCAATTACTTCCTCCTGCTGTTCTACGGCACGGTGGTGGGCCTTGAACCAGGCCTAGTCGGCCTCGCCATCCTCATTGCGCTGGTGCTCGATGCCATCAGCGACCCGTTGGTGGGCTATTGGTCCGACAACCTGCATTCACGGTGGGGCCGCAGACACCCTTTCATGTATGCTTCAGCTATCCCTGTCGCCGCCAGCTACTACCTCTTGTGGAACCCACCCGACTGGAGCCAGGGCGAGCTGTTCGTGTATCTGCTCGGTCTTGCGGTGCTAATCCGCACCTTTATCACTTTCTACGAAACACCCAGCGCCGCACTTCTGCCCGAGCTCTCCTCCGACTACCAGGAACGCGCCAGCCTGCAGAGCTACCGCATCATGTTCGGCTGGATCGGCGGCAATGCCATGACGGTCCTGATGTTTGGCGCGCTGCTGGTTCCAACCGCGACCTACAAGCTCGGCATCCTCAACCGCGATGGCTATGCAACCTATGGTGTTATTGCCTCTGCGCTGATGTTCACCGCCATCGTTGTGTCGTCGCTTTTCACACACCGAAATATTCCGCAGCTGCGGCAGCCGCCAGAAAAGAGCGCCTTCTCCCTGCGCAAGCTGTTTGGCGAAATGTTCGAAACCCTCCGCGAAAAGAGCTTCCTGGCGCTGTTTGTGGCGACGATGCTGGGTTCGATCGCGACCGGTCTCGCTGCCGCGCTGGCCTTCACCATCCTGACATACTTCTGGGGCTTTTCCAGCTTCCAGCAGTTCCTCTGGACCGCGTCGGTCTTCTTCTCGGCCATTGTCGGCTTTTTCATTGCGCCCAGAACTGTGCGTTGGTGGGGCAAGAAGAAGGCCGTCGTCATCATGGGCCTCGTCGCCTTCACCGTTGCGCCAATGCCGGTGATCCTGCGCCTGTTCGACCTAATGCCGGACAATGGGGACCCGATCCTGTTTCCGCTGGTGGCAGCAATCAACCTGTTCGACCTGAGCCTTATCATTGCTTTGCAGGCTGTCCTTTATTCGATGATCGCAGATCTCGTTGAAAGCAGCGAGCTGCGCACCGGCCGCCGCTCAGAGGGCGTGTTTTATGCTGCGGTGACCTTCACCCGCAAATGCACGGTCGGGCTTGGTTCCTTTATCGGCGGGCTGATCCTGTCGGCAGTGTCTTTCCCGCAGGGCCAGGAGAACGCTGCGGACGTTCCGGCCGACACACTGTGGTGGCTGGGCGCGCTCTACGCTCCCAGCCTGCTGCTACTATGGCTGTCAATGATCTTTGCCATCAGCCGCTACCGGATCACCAAGGAGGAACACGAGGCGAACCTTGAACGGCTCTCCTCGCTGACGAGGAATTAGCCCGCCTGCAGCCTGTTCATCCGGGCAATAATGTCCTCGGCCTGCTGCATGATCCCGTCGATCAGTTCCTGGCAGGTCGGGATGTCATGGATCAGCCCGGCAACCATGCCACAGCTCCACGCGCCCGCATCCATGTCGCCTTCGGTCATGATGCGCGGATAGATCCCGGCGACCTGTTCGATAATGTCCTCGAACTTGAGATCGTCGCCCTTCTCTTTCTCGATCTTGAGCAGTTCCTCGACCGCATCATTTGTCATCACCCGCTCGGTATTGCGCAGCGGACGCATGACGAGTCGAGTGTCGAGTTCGCTGGCGGCGACGATGGCCTTCTTCACGTTCTCGTGCACCGGCGCTTCCTTGGTGGCGATAAAGCGCGTGCCCATGTTCATGCCTGCTGCACCCATGGCGAGCGAAGCGACGAGGCTGCGCCCATCGGCCATGCCGCCCGAGGAAACGAAAGGAATTTCCAACTCGTCGGCCGCGCGGGGCAGCAGGATGAAGTTCGGGATATCATCCTCGCCCGGATGTCCGCCGCATTCGAAACCATCCACCGAAACGGCATCGCAGCCGATCTCCTGCGCTTTCAGGCTGTGGCGCACGCTGGTGCATTTGTGGATCACCTTGATCCCCGCATCCTTCAACGCGGGCATCACCTGTACCGGGTTGCGGCCGGCAGTCTCCACCGCCTTGACGCCGCCATCGATGATCGCCTTGACCAGGCCGGGATAGTCCGGCGGGGTCAGGCTGGGCAGGAAGGTCAGGTTCACACCGAACGGCTTGTCGGTCATGTCCTTGCACTTGGCGATCTCATTGGCGAGCTTTTCCGGGGTACCCAGCGTCAGGCCCGTAATGATCCCCAGCCCGCCCGCATTGGAGACCGCCGCTGCCATCTCGGCGAACCCCACGTAGTGCATCCCGCCCTGGATAATGGGGTGCTTGATTCCGAACATTTCGGTGATGGCAGTCTTCATGGCATTCTCTCCCTGTATCGCGTTGTTGGCGACACTTGCCCGACACGCGGCAAAGCTCAAGGATAGAATTGCTAGCACGGTCGCAAGCTGCAAGGAGCTGCGGCCGGGACTTCAGAATGAAGGGTTAGGTCCCAAGTGGCGCGAGTGACGGGACTCGAACCCGCGACCCTCGGCGTGACAGGCCGATACTCTAACCAACTGAGCTACACCCGCGCATTTGCGCGTCAGCGCCTCTTGGGAGCGGCGCAATTAGGGCAGGCTCCCAAGGCTGTCAACAAGGATTGAACGCAAATTTCTCAGGCCGGAAATTTACTGACCCGTTAACCATATATTCGGCTCTTTCCGGCACTTCACGAAGCACCGCAATTCGCTGGCAAACGGGGGGTAGGCCGTGCGTACATTGATGCTGTTCATGAGTATCGCCAGCCTCGCCGCAGGTGCAGTTGCAGCACAAGCCGGGATCGAAATCGAGCGGTCAGTCTACATCGAACGTGCCGAACGCGACGGCAATCGAATAGTGCGTGCGCTGGAGCCGGCCTACGAGCTGCGACGGGGCGATTCGGTTGTCCTCATGCTCAACTGGAGCGCAGCAGGGCGCAGTGACAGCTTCACCGTTTCGAGCCGTGTGCCGCGCGACCTCGCTTACCAGCGCAGCGGTGGACACGAACCCGAAGTGTCGATCGATGGCGGCAAGAGCTGGGGCCATCTCACCAAACTGCGAACTGGATCACGCAAAGCCAGTCCCGAGGACGTGACGCACTTGCGCTGGCAAGTCAGTAACGCGCAGGCTGCCCTTGGCCGTGGAGTGTTCAGCTACAGCGCGATCGTGCGCTGATCAAACCGCAAGAATCAGCGCCGGAGCCTCTGTCAGTCGCTTGAGCGCCTGGATGAAGCTCGCAGCATCATAGCCATCAACCACGCGGTGGTCGCAGCTGATCGAGATATTCATCAGCTTGCGCTTCGCGATCCGCTCGCCGCCCATGCCATCAGGCACGAACATCGGGCGCTCGATAATCCGGTTGGGGCCGATGATCGCGACTTCGGGCCGGTTGATGACCGGGGTCGTGGCAACCCCGCCCAGCGGGCCGAGTGACGTAACGGTAAGAGTACCCCCGGACAGTTCTTCCGACTTGGCCTTGCCGGTTCGCGCCGCCTCGGCAAGCCGAGCGATCTCGTTGGCGAGCTGCCAGATATTGTGCGACTGGGCGTTGCGAATGACCGGGACCATCAGTCCCGCGTCGGTTTGCGCCGCCATGCCCATGTGCACCGCACCGTGCCGTGTCACTACGTCGCCCTCGTCGTCGTAGCGGGCATTGATCATCGGGAAATCCGGCAATGTCTTGCAGATCGCCGTGATCAGCAGCGGCAGGATCGTCAGCTTGGGCTTTTCTCCGCGATTGGCGTTGAGCTGGGCCCGCATGGCCTCAAGATCGGTGACGTCGCATTCCTCGACATAGGTGAAATGCGGGATGTGGCGCTTGGCTGCGGCCATGTTCTCGGCAATGCGGCGGCGCATGCCGATGACTTTGATCTCTTCGTCGCCGCGCGTCGGCGCTGCTGCGCTGAAACCGCCGGTGTAGGACAGGTACGCGTCGAGATCGCTGTGGCGGATACGGCCGTCTTCAGCGGGCTTAACATCGCCGAGGTCGATGCCGAGATCCCTGGCGCGGGCGCGGACGGCGGGGGAGGCGAGGACCTTGCTCTCAACCTTCTGCGCCGCTGCCGGTGCGGGTGCCGGGCTCGGTACGGGTGCTGGCGCAGGTACCGGTTCTGGAGCGGGCGCAGACACCGGTTCAGGCGCAGGAGCCTCATCCGCAACTGCCGCGCTGGCTTCTTCGACCTCTTCGGGAACTTCACCCTCGACTTCGATCACCAGCAGCATTGCGCCGACCGACACCACATCGCCTGGCTCGCCGGCGATTTCGAGTACCTTGCCGTCGACCGGGCTCTCGATATCGATCGTTGCCTTGTCGGTCATCACATCGACCAGATGCTGGTCTTCCGACACCGTGTCGCCGACCTTGACGTGCCACTCGACGATTTCAGCCTCGGCAACACCTTCGCCCACATCAGGCATGTTGAATACAAACTTTGCCATGGGGTTAGTCCTTCAAAAGCTTGTCGATGGCCTCACCGATGCGGATCGGGCCAGGGAAATAGGCCCACTCGAGGCTGTGCGGATAGGGAGTGTCGAAACCGGTCACACGTTCGATCGGGGCTTCGAGGTGATAGAAGCAGCGTTCCTGTACAAGGGCGGAAAGCTCCGCGCCGAAGCCGGAGGTGCGGGTGGCCTCATGCACGATCATGCACCTGCCGGTCTTCGCGACAGAGGCTTCGATAGCTTCGATATCGAGCGGGACCAACGTGCGCAGGTCGAGAATTTCGGCATCGACGCCTTTCTCGCGGCAGACCGCCTCGGCCACATGGACCATGGTGCCATAAGCAAGCACGGTCAGCTGCTCGCCCTCGGTCACCACCCGCGCCTTCCCCAGCGGGATTGTGTAGTGCCCTTCCGGCACAGCGCTGTCCTGGTGCTTTTTCCACGGCTCGACCGGCTTGTCGTAATATCCTGAGAACGGACCGTTATAGATGCGCTTTGGCTCGAAAAAGATGACCGGATCATCATCTTCGATGCAGCTGATCAGCAGGCCCTTCGCATCATAGGGTGTCGATGGGATCACTGTCTTGAGGCCCGCCACATGGGTGAACAGCGCCTCCGGGCTCTGGCTGTGGGTCTGGCCGCCGAAGATGCCGCCGCCAAAGGGCGACCGCACGGTCATCGGCGCGATATAGTCGCAGGCCGAGCGATAGCGCAGCCGCGCCGCTTCGGAGATCAGCTGGTCGAGCCCGGGATAGATGTAGTCGGCAAACTGGATTTCCGGCACCGGGCGCAGGCCATAAGCCCCCATCCCCACCGCGGCGCCGATAATGCCGCATTCGGAAATTGGCGTGTCAAAGACGCGGTTCTTGCCATATTTCTCTTGCAGGTGAGCCGTGGCGCGGAACACGCCGCCAAAGTAGCCCACGTCCTCGCCCATGATGATAACGTTCGGATCGCGCTCCAGCATGATGTCGAGCGCGTCATTGATCGCCTCGATCATGTTGAGCCGCCGCTCGGTGCCCGCTTTCGCCACAGCCTGTTCCTTCACGTCGCTCATGACCAGGGCTCCTCTCCGGGCCATTTGACCTCGCGCTCGCGGCGCGCCTGCGCGGCCTGCTCTTCAAGGTGCCAGGGCAGTTCTTCGTATACGTCCTGGAACATCGTCCGGAACGGCTGGTGCAAGCCATGGCCTAGAATGCCGTTCTTCTCGGCCTCCTTGGTCGTGGTCTTTACGTATTCTGCGGCTTCGAGGTCCATCGCCGCGTGTCGATCTTCATCCCACCCCCCGATGGCGATGAGATGTTTCTTGAGCCGGTTGATCGGATCGCCCAGCGGCCATTCCTCGCGCTCCTGCGCGCTGCGGTAGGCGCTGGGATCGTCCGAAGTCGAGTGCCCCTCGGAACGGTAAGTGAAGTGCTCGATCAGCGTCGGCCCCCCGTTGGCGCGGGCGCGGTTGGCGGCCCAGCGTTCGGCAGCATAGACCGCCAGCGGATCGTTCCCGTCGACGCGAAGCGAGGCGATGCCATAGCCGAGGCCGCGCGCCGCAAAAGTCGTCCGTTCCGCCCCGGCGAACCCTGAAAAGCTCGAAATCGCCCACTGGTTGTTCACGACGTTGAAGATGACCGGCGCGTTGTAGACAGTGGCGAAGGTGCAGGCGGCGTGGAAGTCACCCTCGGCGGTCGAGCCCTCACCCACCCAGGTCGCGGCGATGCGACTGTCGTTCTTCGAAGCGCTCGCCATCGCCCAACCGACCGCCTGCGGCAGCTGGGTCGCAAGGTTGCCGGAAATCGAGAAGAAGCTGTGCTCGCGGCTCGAATACATGATCGGCAGCTGGCGGCCCTTCAGCTTGTCGGCCTTGTTCGAGTAGATCTGGTTGATCATCTCGACCAGCGGGTAGCCACGCGCGATCAATATGCCCTGCTGGCGATAACTCGGGAACACCATGTCGTCGCTGGCGAGCGCCATGGCGGCGGAGACGCTGGTCGCCTCCTCACCGGTACACTTCATGTAGAAGCTGGTCTTGCCCTGCCGCTGCCCGCGGAACATGCGCTCATCGAAGGCGCGGACCATGGAGAAATGCCGCAGCATTGTGCGCAGCGTGTCCGGATCGAGCTTGGGATCCCAGGGCCCGTGCGCCTTGTCATCATCGCCCAGGACACGGATCAGGTCATGCACCAGCGGCGTGGTCTCACGCGGGTCGCAGGCTTCGTCAGGCCGAGGCTGCGCCCCTGCCTCGGGTATGTCGAGATAGGAAAAGTCGGCCTTGTCACCCGGCCGGTACTTCGGCTCGGGCACGTGCAATTCGAGATGGGGCTTGTTGGACCCCGCGGGCCGATCGGCCATGTGGCGCTCTCCCCTCTGCCCAAACCGGCAGATGCATTCTTACAATTGCGCGTACTTTTATTGCGCGCGCGGCCTGCGGTCAAGCAAATGCACCCCCGAGGGCTCAGACCGCAACAGGTGCCTTGATCGGGGCATGCGGCGTGTAATTTTGCACTACGAAATCGTCGATTGCGTAGTCGAAAATGCTTGCCGGCCGCCTGACCATCTCAAGCACCGGATGCCCTTGCGGTTCCCGCGCCAGCTGTTCTGTGATCAAGTGCTCATGGTTGAGATAGAGGTGCGTGTCGCCCCCCATCCACACCAGTTCGCCCGGTTCGAGGTCGGTCTGCTGCGCAATCATCCGCTGGAGCAACGCCGCCGACCAAAGGTTGAACGGGAGCCCCAGCGCAACATCGCAGCTACGCTGGTAGAGCAGGCAATTGAGCCGGTCTCCGGCGACATGAAACTGGTAAGTCTTGTGGCACGGCGGCAAGGCCATGCGATCGAGCTCGGCGACATTCCAGCCTTCGATGATATGGCGGCGACTGCCGGGATTGGTGCGCAGGCTTTCGACCACATCGGCCACCTGGTTGATCCCTTTGCCCTTCTCGTAGAGCCCGTCCTTGCGATAGCGGTATGTCGGCCAGTCGACCCATTGCTTGCCATAGACCGGGCCGAGATCCCCCCAGCGCTCGGCAAAGGTCTCGTCATCGGCGATCCGCTGGATGAAATCATCGAGCGCGATGTCCTGGCCGGTTTCTCTTACGTAACGCGCATGCGGCCATTCGTTCCAGATCTTCACGCCTTGCAGCACCAGCGGGCGAATATTGGTATCGCCGGTGAGGAACCATAACATCTCGCGCGTGGCGGTCTTCCAGTACACCCGCTTGGTGGTGAGCAGCGGCATTGCGCCACCGGCCAAGTCGAATCGGAGCTGCGCGCCGAACACCGAGCGCGTGCCGACCCCGGTGCGGTCAACCCGCTCGCTGCCCTGCTCCCAGATCTGGCGCATCAGCTCGAGATATTGCTGCTCAGGATGCGCCGCGGGCGAAGAATCGGTCAGGGAAGAGGCAGTGGCCATGCAATTTCCATAGGCGCGCAATTGCCCGCTTGCCACCCCGGCTTGTCCCACCTATAGGGCGCGCCTTGCCTCGACCCGCCACGGCACTTTGTCCGGCGGGACCGACACGGTCGGGGAGTAGCTCAGCCTGGTAGAGCACTGTCTTCGGGAGGCAGGGGCCGGAGGTTCGAATCCTCTCTCCCCGACCAGTTTCGCCGTTTCAAAACTTTCGGCGATGTCAGGCCCGCTCCATTGCCAGCAGTGCCAGCGCCACGCTAAGCCCACCAAGGCCGAGCGATAGCCGCCAGCGCAGTGTGAGCCAGTCACCGCCGCCCCACCCCAGCTTGCGATCGACTAGCGGCGACAACACGATGGCTAGCCCAAGCCACAACAGCGAAGGCCCCGGCCATTCAGAGCCGAATGTCCACGGCAGGAACAGTGCCAAGCCGATCAGGCTGGGCAACACGGCAGCTCCGTAAATCCATTTCGGCGAATCGGACGTAGTGACGGCCTGTCCCCACCAGACCCCGCCAAGGAAGCTGAAGATCAGCGCGGCGTAGGCGTAGCTAGAGGCCAGCGCGATCCATTCCAGCGCCCCACCGCGGACCACAAGCACCAGCGCGATCAGTTGCGGTAGCAGGCCGGCATAACCAAGCCATTTTGCCATGCCCGGAACGCTCGGCGGCTTGGCCGGTTTGTCCTGCATAATCTTCGTTCCCCCGTTGCTTGCGATCTTCAATGTCCGACACTGACAATCCTTCGCGCCACCGCGCGGTTCCCAGCGGGCGACTTTCACGTCTGGCCGGCTTTGGCCGATTGGCCGGCGGCGTCGCGGGTTCTGTATTGGGCGAAGGCGCCAAGCGGCTGGCAGCTGGAGAGCGCCCTCGCTTCGAAGAGCTGGTACTGACGCCAGGCAATGCGAGGCGCCTGACCGAGAGACTTGCACACCTGCGCGGTGCAGCCATGAAGCTGGGGCAGATGATCAGCATGGATGCGGGCGACATGCTCCCTGCCGAGCTGTCACAGATCCTTTCGACCTTGCGCGACCAGGCCAATTTCATGCCACCTGCCCAACTCGACAAAGTCTTGTCCAGCGAATGGGGCAAGGACTGGCGCAAGCAATTCCGCCGTTTCGAGCCGCGCCCGATCGCAGCGGCCAGTATCGGACAGGTCCACCGCGCGCTGACCCGTGAGGGCGAGTTGCTGGCGATCAAGGTGCAGTATCCCGGCGTGGCGCAGAGCATTGACAGCGACGTAGATAATGTCGCGACCCTGCTGCGGGTCTCGGGTCTCTTGCCGAAGGAGCTGGACGCCGCGCCCTTGCTCAAGGCCTCCAAGGAGCAATTGCACGAAGAGGCCGACTACCGCCGCGAAGGCGAGCAGATGCGGCTCTATCGCGAGCGGCTGGTGGACCGGCCCGAATTCATTGTCCCCAGGCTCCACGAAGGCCTGACCCGCGACCGCATCCTGGCCATGAGCTTCGAGGAAGGCATCCCCATCGAATCGCTCGAACACGAACCACAGGTCCTACGCAACGAAGTGTTTGAGCGGCTGATCCGGCTGGTCACCCGCGAACTTTTCGAATTCGGTGTGATGCAGACCGATCCCAACTTTGCCAACTTCCGCTACCACAGGGCCAGCGGCAAGGTTGTGCTGCTGGATTTCGGGGCGACCCGCGCAGTCGATCCGGCAGTGGGGGCGGCCTACCGCCGCTTGGTGGAAGCCGGATTGCGGCAAGATCCGATTGCAGTGCAACAGGAGGCGCTCGCTGCCGGTTTCATCAACGAACCCGTGCTCGAGCGCCATCCTGAGCGGATCGACCGGATGATCGACATCATCGTGACCGAAATGAGCCGCGATGCCGATTTCGACTTCGGCGACCGGTCCTTCGTCCCGCTGCTGCGCGACGAAGGCATAGCCATCGCCCAGGACCGTCAGAGCTGGCACCTGCCGCCGGCGGAAACGTTGTTCGTCCAACGCAAGGTCAGCGGAACGGCGCTGCTCGGGGCAAGGCTCAAGGCTGTCGTCAATGTCCGCGCAGCGGTCGAAGATGTGCTAGCAGAAACCGCATGAGCATCACGCCCGCTGTCCTGTTCGTCTGTCTCGGCAATATCTGCCGTTCGCCGCTGGCCGAGGCCGCTTTTCGCAAGGCTGCGGCCGATGCCGGTCTGGACGCAGAGGCGGACAGTGCCGGAACCGCAGCCTATCATGTCGGCGAACCACCCGATGTTCGAAGCATCCGCACCGCTGCCAGGCATGGCATAGAAATTGCCCATTATCGGGGCCGACAGATCCAGGCAGCGGATTTCACCCGCTTCACCCACATCCTCGCGCTGGACCATTCGAACTTGCCAAATATCCGGCGCATTGCACCCGGCGACCATGAGGCACACGTCGCGCTTCTGATGGATATGGTTCCGGGCCGTGAAGGTGCAGCGGTGGCGGACCCCTACTATGGCGGCGAAGAGAACTTCGCAGACACATGGGAAGACGTCTGGATGGCTGCGCAGGCGCTGGTCCGGTCTTTCCGCTCTGAGCTTTAGCTCAACCGCCGAGGAGCCAGCATTCAGTTCTCACTCAAAGAAGGACTGCTTGCCAGAGCTTCTGCCAGCAGAGAGGCAAACTCATACTCCAGCGCTGGTGTGATCCCCAGCCGGTTCATCATCATGTGGTTGTAGGATGAGAATATGCTCGCGATCGCCCGGTCCCGATCATGATCTGACCGCGTTACAGCCCCTGTCCTTGGGCAAACCAGCGCGCCCAGCACATGCAGGGCTGTCATTCGTTCCTTCTCAGCGACAAGCAGGTCGGTCCATTGCCCAGCAAGCGGGTCATTAGGGATTTGGCCTTCGCGCGATGCCAATGCGAGGGAAAGCACGTGGTGTGCGATCTCCTGTGAGCGCGGAGCACGACTGTGCGGCGATGATGTACCGGAGACCAGATCGCCAAGGTAGTGCGCCCATGTCGATTGTGTTTCTGCCATGAAGGCGGACAGTTCCATCTCGTTCGAGGTCGCCATTGCCGCACCAATGGCAGTCAGCAAGAGCCCCAGCCCACGCCGTCCCGCTGCAGTGGCCCGGTCGCTCCCCAGAAAGTGCAGGGCTATCGAGCTGGACACTTCGAAGGCATCTTCGCACCCCCGAATGCATTGCCGGCCACCATAGCGCCGTGTTTCCGGCTCGTAGGCAATCTCCGCAACTGTCCCGGCCGGAAAGAGCACTGGTATCTCAGGACCACCCGAACCTCCGGCAGATGGCGATGCGGATGCCTGGAGCATACTTGCGCTTGGTGTGCCTGCAAACCGCTCGACTGAAGCAAGCAATTGCCTGCCGATGTCTTCAAAATCGCTCCTGCCGAGGTGCCGGAAGCGCAAGCGTAGGTGTGAGCCATTTTCCCAGTAGCGGATGTAGAACCAGCGGAAGGTCTCGCCTTGCCGAGCTTTCATCCCTTCGAGCAGGGGCGCAACGACTTCGTGAAGGAAGGCATCCTGCTCCCCGAAATCATAGAGGAAGACATGCCACGCCGACCAGCCATCGACCGGAGGAAGGTCGCTTGTGAGGAGTGAGCCGGTCTCGGGATATGCCTCGCGAGGCTTTGTCATCGCCCTACCCGATCACAAAAGAAGGATTCGGCCTTACCGATCGGCTGGCCTTGACCTGCAAAAGTGCCCGTCGGTCGAAGGAGAAGAGACAGTTTGCCGCAGTGCCGTCATACGCCCCGATAGCCCGTGCATCTCGCCCCAATGATGTAGCGGCCAAAGACACCATTTGGACAAGCAAGCCCACCAAGATAGTCGATGCCAGATGACCGCGTGGTCCGACCTCGCACAGCATTTCGGTATCATCGATCGCGAAAGTAGCGATGAAACTTGCTTGCATGCCTTCCAGCGCCGCCATCTCGCCGGGCATTGTCGGCCGCTCAAGAAACTCGCCCGTCGAGGGCTCCCACTGGATCGAGCGAATTGTGGTCTCTGATACACGAAACGAGAGATGGACGGACGAAAGTCGTGCCATTTGTTCGCATGGACCTGCGGCCATCGAGGTGGAAAGATGATCGATAATCCCGGATATCTCGTCGTTGGACCACACCTCGTCGGGACGACCGTTGCCGGACAATGCTCCCGAGGTTCGGCGCAGGCAAAGGTTCCGCAGTTCATCGCGCGAGTGGTAACGACCTAGACCCAGCCGCGTTGCGGCGAGCTTGAGGTTCTCCATCCGAGACGCGCGACATTCACAAGCATGACGGTAGCGTTCCAGGAATGGGAAATTGGCTCCAGACAAATCGCTCGACGGCATCCCCGAGGGTTGAAACATCCCACGATTCAAGCCTTTTCCAGGTTCGTCTGCCCCAGTGGAAATATGCAATTGGAGCAGCGGCCAAAGGTCGGGCGTCCCGATGCCAAGCTCTCGCCTTGCCTTATGCGCGTCGCCAACGAGGTACGCCTCGGCGTGCCAGCCAAATGCCTGTGCGAACGACAATATCTGGTGCGCGATCATACCAGCTTCAAATGCCGCCAGATTGGCGCTCATGTCGCCATACGGGTGAAGGCATTTGCGAAGGTCGCCGCTCAGCACGATCCGAACCTCGCCGGAGGCAGCATCGGTCCCCACCGATTGCCCGGTCTGCAACAGGCAAGACTGGTACGGATCGAGTTGAAGCCAGAAACTATCTCCTACCAGACCAGAAATATCCAGCCGCACGTCTATCGGATATGTTGCCCCGGCCGATGCGATGCCTCTGTGAAAAAGCGAAGCGTTGGATGGTTCGAACCGAAGCGGCATACAGCTAAGGCTGAGTATTTCGGCCAGACTTCCCTCTGAATTGCGGGCGATGGCCCATCCTTCGACAGGATTGCCCCCAGGCAGGAACCGCTCCCACCCCCTTTCAGAAGGCTGAAGCGGACCATTGGGTCGCGCTGTGGAAGGAGGCGTCTCTCCCAAGGTAAGAGCGCGAATTTCATCCCATTTGTAGCCTTGCAACTCCAACCTGCGTTCACAGGTTGCGACGATATAGGCGGCAACCGCCTGAATGGCCTCCTGCTTTGATAGGTCGCGCACAGTCATTCTATTGGAACAGATGCGGGCGAACGGTTCTTGGATCCGTCACCCTTGCATCATCCAGAGGAAGCCGCGCCAATGCCTTGGCATTCAAGCGGCGGCGGCGATGACCGAAGGTCATTGGCAATAGCCCGGGTGCAAGCACCTTAACGCAATGCAGCCCACTTTTGACCAGGTTGGGATGGCTTTGATCGACGACGATGACATCAATGCCGCTGCCTGCGAGTGAGTCGGTCAACGAATGGAACGCCTCACTCAGCCCAATATCAAGTGAAGACGGGTTCAAGCCGCTTCCGGTCCGTGTACGAAAGTCACGCATGTCGAATGCATCGTTCGGCCAACCCTGCAATCCATGGTCCTTCATCGTTTTAACTTCATGCGGCGCATTCAACAGCTGCAATCCTCGCTGGCGATTTTCGGCAAGGGTTTCCGATGAAGGGGAAGCAATGTTCGACGCGACTTCGCATGCCGCTGCCCGCGCTGCGCGCGTGGGCGAAAGATGCGCACCCGCAGCAAAAGCCAGGGCTGGTCCCGTGGTGCTCGCTTCGTGGCGAATTCGCGCCGCAATCGCGCAAGCCAAAGTGCCCGTAGGCAATTGCAGAAAATCGATCTCATAGCCGTCCGCGCGAATTCGCGCAGCAAGGCCATCGATGAACGGATCTGAGAATGCCTCTGCGGGAAATGTCGGCACCACTGCATCGGCATAATAATGTCGCAGGAACGCGTCTCGCTCGAGCAGCTCCAGCAGGCCGTGGAAGGCCGCTTCCAGGATCGATCCACCAAGCGAACAACCGTTCGAGTTCTCATCAACGAAAATACCGCCGGCAATCTCGGACTTTGCCATGCCATAATATGCCAGCTGCAGAGGGACATGGACGGGTCCAGCCCGCGCGACAGAGAAGCCTTCGCACCAATCATACCGTATCTCGGGCGAAAAGGGTGAAAACACCGAACCGTCTTCATCTGGCCCGGGAGGCTCGGGCAACAGGAACAGCCGAGGGTCGACGGCGCTGTCGGAAAGCTCTTCAAAAGATCCCCTGACCGTGCGCCGCCCGCGAACCGGCCTCAACCCGGACAACCGTTCGACCGCCTCTAAACATGCGACGGTCCAATCGGTGTTGCAGTGGCCTGTTCGACCAAAGCTCCATGTGGCCGATCCAGGGCCGGAGTAGTTGTATCCATTGACGGAAGCGACCGGGATAATCCTGCTACCGCTCTGGCGGGTGAGAGATCTCACAATCCCGTGCTCGACATCGAATATTCGTTCGCGAAGGATGACCTGCAAGTGTCCCAGACTCAGCGCGCGTTCAAAGGCTGATTGGCCGGACTCGTCAAACGTGCTGGACGCCGGCGGTGGCACTTCTAGCTTGTTGCTTGCCGCACAAAGCCGGCACGATGGATGCCGCAGGAGACGGTGATCCTCCACGGTCCGGGAAACAAGATCGCAATGGCGCGCATTCGCCGCCGATTCCGGACTTTGCGACGGATAGGTAGCTATTGCCATGTCGACGAAAGCCTGTGCTGCTTCGGGCAAGCGGCACCAGCCAAGTTGATCGTCGCCAGACCAGGATACCGGCGTTTCGAGTAGCTTGTCTTGATATCGCCAGAGCTCAAAGCAATGAAAACAAGCCGATTGGGTGATCGCCGGGATAATCCACACATCGCGTTGATCGCCAGCCACCAACAGGGTCGTTTCACCCTGCTCCCGCGCTTCCGCAACCATGTCCTGCAAACTCGAATGATCGGCCAAGTGAGCAAAGCAAAGCCTTTGACCCGGCGCGACGGCCCGTCCGATAACCGCCATTCGATCTTCATCCTGCAGGCCCAATGCAACTACCCGAACCGCACGCGACCAACCGCGAAGCCATAGTTGCTGAATTCAAGCACGTCGTTAGGTACGAAAGTAGACTCTCCCCCCTCCCCAACCAATTTGTCTGGAAGACAGTCCTCCAGCTCAGTGCCCCGTTGGACGCTGCTCAAAATTGTCCCGATTGCCTCGTAGAGCGCGCGATCTCTTGTCGTGGACAATCGGCTGGCTGATCGTTCGGCAATCTCCGCCGTGCCTACGAATGCCGCCTTATGCGGATCCGACCCGACGAACAGTTTTGGCATGCGGCCTCCAGCAAAAAGCCGGGCAAGCCTCACCATTGCATCAAGCTCGGCGTCACAGCCCTGGTCCAGTTCAACGCGTGTCTGGTTCGAGCGATTCCACAACTTATGATCCTGTGCAGCCAGCAGGGCACGAGCCATGTGTAGCGCGTCGCTCTCATCAGCTTCGACCAGCAGGGGCGAATAACTATCTGGAACAGGATGAGTTTCGCTCCGTCGGGCAATCTCCAGCAACGCACTCCGGATCGCGCGATTTTCCGCCTCTTCCGGTGTCAGACCCCATTCACAGACCGATTTTGAATCGTGCTCCGCCACACCGAACTGCGCCAAGGCAAGACTGCGATGAAAGAGCGGAAAGGGCACCCCGGGGGTGCGATCATCAGTCCAACTCATTAGACGCGTATCGCGATCGAACAAGGGCGCAAGGTGACCTTCGGCCTGCGGGATCGCTGCAAGCGATGCGCTGTCAACGTCAAACGGCCCTGATGACAGCAGTGCTGCATCCAACTGTAACCTCCGCACCGAACCGTCGCGCCGGAACAGCCGCATCTCATTGGCCTGTCGGCCGTCTTCATCCTGAAATGGCTGCAAATGTAGCTGTAGCGCCTCATGAGCAAGCAATGCGCAGAATCCGCTGACGACCGCTTCACTCAAGCCCTCGTCAAGGTCTGGAAGTTTGTCCAGCAATGCGGGCAAATGCGCCAGCCTGTTGTGTTCTCCCGATAGCAAGGCTGCCAACGGCCCCCGCATGGCCGCGCCTACTACACCGGCGCAGTCTCCGACTTCCAACGCTCGATGCGCGTCCGATGAATTTGTCGCGACCCAGATCCATAGCGGTTTTTGCTGGGACAACTGTTGACCATCGGGCTCGCAGCCCTGCACAGAATGTACGCCCAAGCCGGTGCAATAGCGCCCAATCTTCTCGGTCAGTTCGCCCGGCGCAAAAATTCTCACGTCTTGCTTGCACCAACTCGTGAGAGCGCTTTGCCAGTCTTCGCACCTGTCCTGGACCAGACGGACGACTTCATTGGGCACCTGACGGCATTCTGCCGGAACCTCACCGCTCGCCGTAAGCATGTTCCGGCTTGTGAGTTCGACTACCAAACGATCGAGCAAGCTCTGAACCGGCTCGGGAATGCCTTGGTGGATTTCGTCGATTGAGCGGGTTCCATCCAGTAACCCGAGGAGGCGCGTAACAGCTGAAAAAACCTTGCTGCTTCCACGCATCTCGAAACTTCTGCGTCCATGCTCGACAAGGATACCTGCGTTCGTTCGCCGCCAGATCACCGACGGTTTGAGACGGGACGGTTCGATACCGGTCACAGGCTTGGCTGCCTCAACTGGTTTCCGCTCTCGAACACATTTGTCATCACGGACGGATAATGCCGCCGCAAAAGCTCAATAGTGGCCCGAAAAATCATGATCCGGCGCGTAGTGGGTAGCGCAATGAGGGGAGCCAGGTCGTAGATCAAACTCATGAAAATCCTGTATGCCATGTGATTGGGATGGGCGGCTGTGCGGCGAGCTTCGTCAGCCGTGTGGGTTGCGGACAGGATATCGGCCAGCAAAGTCCCGGCACTTTCGCTCAGGCGGTCGCGCTCGGCTGGTGCGATTTCGGCAACCAAAGTGCAGACTCCCTTATAGGCAGTCTGGAGGCAACTGAGGCGTGCGGCCAAATGCTCGGGCAGCGTCGTGTCGTGCTGGAAAAGCCCATGCGTCTTTTCTGACGCAGCAAGAACCGGGATCAACCGCTCTGCCGCTTGAAACGCCGGTTGTACCGCGCTTCCCCCCGTCCGTTCAAATGCCCAAACTTGCCCTATCAGTGATAATGGCCACAAGCGCAGACCGTCCGCCCAATCGATACGGTCAAGCAACAGGAATGTTTCGCCTACGGCGATGAGACGAGAGGGCGCGTCCTGGGGATGACCTTTCATCAGGCAGGACAAATTGCCGAACATAGCCTCTCGAAAATCATCACGAACGCTTGCAAGTTTCGGCAAGCCGAGAGGGATTTGACTGTGAAAGGTGCCGCGTTCCAGTTGCACCGCTAGACCTGAGCTTTGTGCGGCTTTCTCGATACGCTCTTCAAGTTCCAACCATTCGAATGCTCCGCGAACACCGACGAGCACTGAATTCTTCCGTTCGGGACACAGACTCAAGGCAAAGGTAAAACCTGTCTCAGTGGAACAGCAGGTCAGCGCCTCCCACAACAGCGAGACTCCTGAACCCCAATCGGTTGGATCGGGAAAACCGACGCGGAGGCCGTACTCAATCATCGATCAACCTGTGGCAGGTGATCTCAACCGCCAGTTCCGCCGCCACAGGTTCCCCGCCGCACGTGTAGCTTCCATCCGTTGGCGACGGCAAAGCCTCACACAGCAGCAATCCCAGAGTCGATTTCCTGGCGGCCTGTTGGAACAGTTCAACTCCGAGGGCGCAATTGCGATCGAGCGGCATGGGTTTGTACAGGCGGGGCTTCTTTCGATTGTGGGGTCGATCCAATGGCCTTTCGTCTCCTGGCATGGGAAAGGCATTGGCTTGGTAGAACAGATGCACCGGCAGGCCTTTTTGATCGGCCCAAGTATTGAATGCCCGGAAAAAATCCGCTGACCCGATTTCCACATCGGGCAGCTCTTCAACTGACACCAGCCAGGTTCGACGCAAGACGATCACATCATCGATACTTACCCGCGCAAGCGCACAGAAACCGTCAAAACCCTCCATGGCGCGACGAATGATCGAAGTTGAAAGCCCCGAATGTCGCCAGTGATTTACGCAAAGCGCATGCAATGCCTGATACTGTTTTGGCAAAGACATGGGATTGAGCGCAGCAACGAATATGGGAGCGTATTCTTGTCCTTCGGGACCTCTTACACGCAACTCGTCCGGACGGCTGCCCCGCTCAACCCACAAAGACTTGATATCGATCAATTCACGTTCGCTGCAGTCGGGAATTGGCGGAATGGAAAGGGCAAGGTCCACGAGATCGGGATGCGCACTTGCGTTGAATCCGAAGGCGGCATTTATCTCAAACGGAATGCGTGGACCGAGTGTTCTGCGTAGGTAATCGCTTTGCTCTGGGGCCTTTTTCCGAGGAAGGAAACGGGTCAATGTCGAGCATGCCCCGGGGAATATCTGATTGAGGACGAAGGTCTTCCCTCCCCCAATCGACTGGATATGGAACTGCAGCGATACGTAGTCGAAATCGTGCCCACTTGTCTTGTCGGAGAAACTCTCAAGTTCACCAGAGGACAACCGGATTTCCTCGCAAGATCGTGCCTCTGCAGCGAGATCATCGAGAAACCTTGCACCGCCACGATTTATCGGATCCGGGTCGAATTCACCAGTGGCTCCGGGCATCCCCATCGCGCGCTGAAGAATCTCCGACTGGGTTTCCCCTCCAGCATCGAAATATGCTTGCACGAATGAAGACAGCGGCTCCTTGCCTTCCGAACCACGTGGGTTCCGATCATCGAAGAGACGGCGCATCCCGGCCAACATCTGAGCACTCGGCGTGTCGGCCGCTAGCGCAGGCATGGCACGACACAGCGACGTCAACGTGGCGATCAAAGAACCGGGCAGACGGGGATGGCGATCGCCCAATCCCCCAGCTCGCGCGTCGACCGTCAGTATCGACCGGACCGCTTCGCTACCCTGAATACCGGCAGCCTCGTGCAGCCCTGCGAATTCCTCTTGGTATTCTCTCACGAGAACGCGCGTCGGTAGGTCTTCGTCAACGCTCAATTCGCAAAGTGCCTCGATCCTGGGGCCGATGGCTGATGCCAGGTGCGGGGCAAGTAGTTTCGTCGCTGCGCGCGCCCAAGCGAGGCCATCCTGATGGTCATGGAGCATCGGAACCAGGAGTTGGGATTGCCACGCAGATCGGAGGGCCTTCTCCATTCGATCACTCACATGCTCGCCGCCTGCAGTCCCTAGGACCTGTCGAAGTTCAGCGACGGTCATGAAACCGTGGCCATGCGATCCAAAAACCCTCGCTATCGCCGAGATCGCTCCGGACCGACCGGAAACTCGCTCGAGTTGCGCGCCTGACAGTATGGCATTGGGTGCTTCATCAAAGCGACGCTTCCACCAATCCCAAGCCCCTTCTTCGCTAAAGCTCAATGACCGGTTGAGTGCGACTGGCGCGTCACCAGCCAAATTTTCCCAATCGATCAGAAGGTGTTGCATGAGCCGCTGGAGCAAAGCGGAGCGTACCTTCCTGGTACAGCTAATAAGCTCGGGTGCGCCGATGCCTTGCCCAACCGTGTATTCCCCCTCCCATCCTGCCGTCCAAACGGGACCAAATGTGGCGATGGGACTGGTTTTCCGGGAGGCGCGAAGAAGATATCGCATGGCGGTCGAGGTAAGTTGGTTGAACTCCTTGTCGGTTAAGCCAGTTCGATCCGCCCTCGCAGCTTCAAGAACGTCGTAGAGAGCAGGGTTGATCACCGCGAGACCTGCGCCCAGGCGACCATCTGCAGTGCCATTCAGCGCGGCAATGCGCGTCCGCAGCCTCTCTTCTTCATGTGCCCGCTCGTATTGTGTTCGCGTTGCTTCGGAGTCCTCGATCGCTTGATAAGCCGTATCAATAAGTTGTCGATCGCTTGAGCCGAGCCAATCTACCGCGGCTCGGTTCCTCTCGCGTCGAAGAGCCCGATGGTTGAAGAGATCGCGTTTGATGGTGATGAGCCCACGGCCAATCTCCGGACTCGCTTCAAAACCGCTGGGCACCAGGACTTCCAACCTGGAACAGGCAGCCGCGACAGCATGCATTCTTTCCAGATCCGCTTCTTCGACCAGCAAGAGCGCTCTTGCTGCCGTGTGATCGGTCAGCAAGGAGTGGGAAATGGGGAGGCCAGCAAGCCGGACGAATAGATGGGGCGCTACCGTGACTGCGGAGCGCGCCGCCAAAGCAGACTGATCTTCAACGAAATTTCGCGCAGTTGCATCCTGCATATCCGAGGTCAATTTGCCTGGAGAGCGCTGATCGACATAGGAATTGGAGACACCAAGGTTTGCCAGGATCTCTTGCTGATTCACAAACTGCTACAGTTCACCAAGAATCCGGGAAATCCATTGTCAGTGCACATCAGATCACCATGAACCAGTAAATGTGGTGAGAAACATCGGATCAATAATGTCGATTCCCAGCATGCGCCGCGTAACGGCTTGGTACAATCGCCAAACAATTCGGAATCGCCTTCACGCAACTTGGCAACTCGAATCACCTGGCAACCCATGCAAGAAGGGAGATGTGGCGGCATGAATGCTGCCGCCACGCCCCGATCAGGCTACCTTGTCGGGCTCCTCACCATCACAAGAGCAGCTGCATCCATTGCACGAGAAAATAATGCATGAAGCGGCCGTCTCAGCCCGGGCAGCGCCGGCCGAGGTTTCAACCACATCGACATCGAATGCATCGAGTTCGCCAAGATCAAAGTCGTCGAAATTCACTGACATCTTTTTCATCTTCGTCACCACTCCTTACCAAGGCATTTTTTCTCACTGACAAGCCCCAATTATTAAGAACCTGCCGCCTTGGATGGGTGACCTTGTATAGTAGATTGATCGTCCGTCAATCTATCGATGTTGAATTCATGTCTTGTACTGATCTCGTTTAGCGGAGTGAATATCCGTTATCATATCGGAATAACGCGAATTCGTTATCGACGTGTATCCGAAATATTCGACAAATCGCGTCCCCAAATTTGATTTGGCTAGCCTCCTCGCAAAAGCTGTACGCCCCAGTCACGGTCGAACAAGTAAAGTAGCACTCTCGCTGCTTCACCGCGGTGCGAGTTGAGGCCGCCATCGCGATCTATCAGCAGGCGGGCATCATCATGAGCGATCGGTAGCAGACGCTGTATCTGCTCAAGGTCCGCAACCCGAAACGGCGTGTCGCCCGATTGCCGCGTGCCCAGCAACTCGCCGCCGCCGCGAAGCGCGAGGTCCTCCTCGGCAATACGGAACCCGTCTTGCGTTTCGCGCATCAGGGCAAGGCGCTTCCGTCCGGTTTCTGACAGGGCCTCCCCACGTAGCAGAAGACAGACGGACTTCTCCGATCCACGCCCTACTCGGCCGCGCAGTTGGTGCAACTGGGCGAGGCCGAAACGCTCTGCCTGCTCGATCACCATCAGCGTAGCCGCTGGGACATCGACACCGACTTCGATGACTGTAGTCGCAACCAGCAATTTCGCCTGGCCGCTGGCGAAACGCTCCATTGCGGCATCCTTGGCCGCCGGTTCCAATTGGCCATGGACCAGCACGACGGTGTCACCGAACCGTTCCCTCAATACCGCATAGCGCGCTTCGGCCGCGGCGAGGTCAGTGGTCTCACTGTCATGCACCATGGGGCAAACCCAATAGGCCTGCTGGCCGCTTTCGATATGGCGCCCGACTGCATCGACGACCTCGCCGAGCCGATCCTGCCCAACAACGCGGGTATCGATGGCCTGACGCCCGAGCGGCATTTCGTCGAGCTTGCTGACGTCCATCTCGCCATATTGCGCGAGGGTCAGCGTGCGCGGGATTGGGGTGGCGGTCATAGCCAGCGTATGCGGCGTTCGCTTGCCCTTGCGAGCCAGTTGCAACCGTTGGGCAACACCAAAGCGGTGCTGCTCATCGATCACCACCAGTCCAAGGTCTCGATAGTTCACCGAATCCTGGAAGATCGCATGTGTGCCGACCACGATCTGGATCGAACCGTCGAGCAAGCCCATCAGGATACTCTCGCGCGCCCGACCCTTGTCGCGGCCAGTCAGCAGCGCAACCTCCACGCCCGTCGGGCGAGCCATGTCACGCAGGGTCTCGAAATGCTGTCGGGCGAGGATTTCAGTTGGGGCGAGCAAGGCCGCCTGCGCTCCGGCCTCGACCGCGACCAGCATGGCCTCGAGCGCGACCACAGTCTTACCCGCACCGACATCGCCTTGAAGCAGGCGCAGCATCGGCGCTTCCTGCGCCATGTCGCCTTCGATCTCGGCAATTGAACGCTTCTGCGCCCCCGTAAGGGGGAACGGCAGTTGCAACCTGTTGCGCAGTTGGCCAGTGCCAACCAAGGCCCTGCCCCTGCGTTGGCGATTGTCAGCCCGCACCAGCATCAGCGCGAGGCTGTTGGCGAGCAGTTCATCATAGGCAAGCCGATCGCGTGCCAGCGCGTTTTCGGACTTGTGCGCCAACTTGAGCGCATCGGCCCAGTCCGGCCATTGCTGCTTCTCGAACTGGCCCGGTTCGATCCATTCGGGAAGCCGTGGTAGGTTGCCCAGGGCTTGTCCGACCAGGCTCGCCACCTTTGGTTGGGTAAGCCCTTCGGATAATGCATAGACCGGCTCGCACAATCGCTGCAGGCTCTCTCCGCCTTGCTCCAGCACATGGTCAGGATGGACGATCTGCAGCATGTCGCCATAGCGCTCCAGTTTTCCCGCCACCCAGCGCAGCTCGCCCACCGGCAGTAGCTTCTTGGCAGTGTAGCTGGCACGCCCGAAATAGGTCAGCGCGCAGATATTGCCGATCGCATCCTGCGCAAACACCCGGTGCGGCCCGCGATTGTTGCGCGATGGGCGGTGCTCGGTCGCGGTAAGCGCAATGACGATCTGTTCACCCTCGCCTGCTTCATCGAGGTTCTGAACCGCCCGCCGGGTGACGAAGCGGTCGGGCAAGTGGTAGGCAACATCGCGCACCCGGGTGAGACCGAGCTTGTCGAGCGGCTTCTTCAGCTTCGGCCCCACGCCGTCGAGCGTATCGACCTCAGCAAACAGCGGGTTGAGGATATCCGGGCGCATGATGGCACCTATAGCCGCTTGCACGCCCATTGCGAGTGCCCTACCCGGCCCGCATGACCGACTTCAGCACCCGTCTCGCCCGGGCCAAGTTTCGCGGCTGGCATCGCGGCACACGCGAGGCCGATTTCATGATCGGCGGGTTCTTTGATCGCTATGCCACAGGCTGGAGCGAAACCGAGCTGGCATGGTTCGAAGCGTTGCTCGATGAAGATGACGTCGACATCATGGCGTGGGCGCTCGGCACACAACCGGTGCCGGATAGCTTTGCCGGTGCGCTGATGGATGCCATGCGCAAGCTCGATTACGTAGATATTCCACGCTGAACCTTGGTCGGGGTAGCGCGGTCGCATCGGACCCGCTATCGCCGCCGCATATTCAATCCGTTGCACCCCCTCCCGAACTCGGAAGGGGGCTTTTGCGTATGCAGGAAAGCCCGTTTCGATGCCCGATCTCTCCCGCATCCTGAAAGCCGACAAGCAGCTTACCCTCGCTTCGGTCGCGCGCGGTGCGCAGCCGCTGGTGGTGAGCGATCTTGCCCGAGCAGCAAAGGGTCGAGCGGTATTCATCGCCCCAGACGAAGCAGCCATGCATGCCGTCACCGAGGCAGCCAAATACTTCGCACCCGAACTCGAGGTCATCGAGTATCCGGCCTGGGACTGCCTACCGTATGACCGCGCCAGCCCTGCGCTGAGCGTCAGCGCCAAGCGGCTCGCCGCACTGCATCGCCTGCAAGCGGGCAAGGCCGGCGCGCAATTGCTCGTCACCACCGTCAACGCTGCACTGCAACGAGCCCTGACACCGTTCCGTATCCGCGAGAGCGTGCGCGAATTTGCCGTCGGAACCGAGATCGGGATGGAGCGCCTTTCCGCCCTGCTCCGCCGTCAAGGTTATTCGCGCGTCGACACAGTGGTCGACAGCGGCGAATACGCCATTCGGGGCTCGATCGTCGATATTTTCCCCTCGGGTCTGGAGCAGGGACTGCGGCTCGATTTCTTCGGCGACGAGCTTGAGAGCCTGCGGTTGTTCGATCCCTCGACGCAAATGAGCACCGAGGTCATCGGATCGCACCTCCTGCTGCCCGCCAGTGAAGCCTTGCTCGACGAAGACAGCATCAAGCGATTTCGCGGGCGGTACCGCGAGCTGTTCGGTGCAGCGGCGACGCAGGACCCGCTCTACGAAGCTGTGAGTGATGGACGCCGTCTTGCCGGGATGGAGCACTGGCTGCCGCTGTTCGAAGACCGGCTAGTGACGCTGTTCGACCATCTCGGGGCAGATGACCTGGTAGTCGTCGATGGCGCCGCCACCAGCGCGGTCGAAGAACGTCTCAAGGATATCACCGACTATCGCGAAAGCCGTAGCAACGCGACCGGGCAGGCCAAAGGAGGCTATCGCCCGCTCGATCCGCAGGCGCTCTACCTGGCCCAAGACGAATGGCGAGACCTGCTGGAGCAGGCCCCGGCGCACCGCACCACCCTCTTTGCCGAGCCTGAAAGCGAAACCGTAGTCGACTTCGGGTTTGCCTCTGCGCGCGATTTCACGCCTGAACGCGGGCGCGGTGACAACATCTACGAAGTCGCTGCCAAACATCTCAAAGGACTGGCAAACCAGGGCAAGCGTCCGCTCCTTGCTGCCTATTCAACCGGCAGCCGCAGCCGCATCGCATCAATCCTCTCGGAGGCGGGTTGCGAAACCAAGTTGGCGGACAGCTGGCAGGAAGCAATTGGGCTGTCCGCCAAAGGTACACCTGTCGCGCTGGTCCTGCCGGTCGAGACCGGCTTTGCCAATGACCAGATGGAGTTGCTGACCGAGCAGGACCTGCTCGGCGACCGCCTTGTTCGCAGAAAGAAAAAACGCAAGGATTCCGATGCGTTCCTTGCCGAACTTCAAACATTGAACCGCGGTGACCTGGTGGTCCATGTCGAGCATGGGATCGGCAAGTACCTGGGTCTTGAGCCCATCGCCGTCGGCAAGAGCCAACACGACTGCGTGATGCTGGAATACAAGGGCGGTGACAAGCTCTACATCCCGGTCGAGAACATCGATGTCCTCAGTCGCTATGGCTCATCCGAAGATGCAGCGATGCTCGATCGCCTCGGCGGGGAAGCATGGCAAAGACGCCGCGCCGCCATGCGCGAGCGGATCCGCGAAATTGCCGGCGAGCTGATGAAGACCGCCGCACTCCGCGCCCTGCGCAAGGCTCCGGTGCTCGCAACCGACGAATCCTCCTTCAACCAGTTCGTCGAGCGCTTCCCGTGGGAAGAAACCGACGACCAGGACCAGGCCATCGCCGACGTCCTGCGCGACCTCGAGAGCGGCAAGCCAATGGACCGGCTCGTTTGCGGCGATGTCGGCTTCGGCAAGACCGAGGTGGCCCTGCGCGCTGCCTTCGTCGCCGCCATGAACGGGCAGCAAGTCGCCGTTGTAGCTCCTACGACCCTCCTGGCGCGCCAGCATTTCGAGAATTTCTCCGAACGTTTTGCCGGTTTCCCCCTCAAGGTTGGCCGCCTGAGCCGGCTCGTCCCGGCCAAGGAAGTCAGCGACACGCGCGAAGGCCTGAAGAACGGCGATATGGATATCGTCGTCGGCACTCATGCAATCCTGGGCAAATCGACCGAGTTCAAGAACCTCGGCCTCGTCATCGTCGACGAAGAACAGCGCTTCGGAGTGACCCACAAGGAGAAGCTCAAGCAATTGCGCGCGGATGTTCACATGCTGACGCTTACGGCAACTCCGATCCCACGCACGCTACAAATGGCGATGACAGGATTGCGAGAACTCTCCACAATCCAGACACCGCCGGTCGATCGCCTGGCGGTCCGGACCTACGTGATGGAATGGGACGACATGGTAATGCGCGAGGCCTTGCTGCGCGAACATCATCGCGGTGGGCAGAGCTTCATCGTCGTGCCTCGCATTTCCGACATGGAAGGCGTGGAACAATGGCTGCGAGACAATGTGCCAGAGATCAAGGCAATCTCGGCGCATGGCCAGATGGGCGCTGGCGAGATCGAAAAGCGCATGAGCGCCTTCTACGAGGGCAAGTACGAGGTGCTGCTCTCCACTACCATCGTCGAAAGCGGGCTCGACCTGCCCAATGCCAACACCATTATCATTCACCGCGCCGACATTTTCGGCCTCGCGCAGCTATATCAGCTCCGGGGGCGTGTTGGGCGCTCGAAGCTGCGCGCCTACGCTTATCTCACCTACGCCGCCGACACCCAGCTGAGCGAAGTCGCGGAGAAGCGGCTCAAGGTTCTGGGCGATCTCGATTCGCTGGGTGCCGGGTTCCAGCTCGCCAGCCACGATCTCGACATTCGCGGTGCCGGCAACCTGCTGGGCGACGAGCAGTCGGGCCATATCCGCGAGGTCGGGTTCGAACTTTACCAGTCGATGCTGGAGGAAGCGATCCTCGCCGCCAAGGCCGGTGACGCCGGGCTGCTTGAAGATCGCGATCCGCTCAGCCCGCAAATCACCGTCGACGCGCCGATCATGATTTCGGAGGAGTACATCCCTGACCTCGCTGTTCGCATGGCGCTTTATCGCCGCCTGAACCAGGCCCAGGATAAGGCCGAGATCGAAGCATTGGCGGCCGAGATGATCGATCGCTTCGGCCCCTTACCCGAAGCCACCGCGAACCTTGTCCGACTGATCGAGATCAAGCACCAGGCAATCACTGCAAATATCGCCAAGATCGATGTTGGCGCGAAGGGTACGCTGGTGACCTTCCATAAGGACGATTTCCCCGACGGTCCCGGCCTTATTGCCTATGTCGACAGGCTCAAAGGCACCGCCAAACTGCGCCCCGACATGAAACTGGTCATCAACCGGGCCTGGGGCGATCCGCAGAGCCGCCTCAATGGCCTGTTCCAGCTGACCAAGGGCCTGAGCGGCGTTGTGCGCAGGTATCGCAAGGCTCAAACCGCCAGCTGATCCTCAAGCAAGGCCCGAAACCGCTCCGCTGGCATCGGCGCAGCGCGCAGGAAACCCTGGAAAGTGTCGCATCCTTCCTGCGTCACAATCGCCAATTGCCGTTCAGTCTCGATCCCCTCGGCGATAACACGCAGGTCCAGGGCGCTGGCCATTGCAATGATACCGCGCAGCACGGCAAGGTCGCGCGCATCGGCGGCGATGCCGTCGACCATCGAGCGGTCGAGCTTGAGATAGTCCAGCGGCAGGATCTTGAGATACCGGAAGTTGCAGAATCCTGCACCGAAATCGTCGAGAGCGATCCTGAGGCCGGCTTCGCGCAGCGTATCAAGCGAGACAGCCACTCGTGCGAGTTCTCCCAGCAGGACTTCTTCGGTTATCTCAAGCGTGAGCCTGCGAGGATCAATGCCCGATGCGTTCACACGGGCAAGAAACGCAGGTGCAAAGTCTGGTGCCGCCACTTCCTCCGGCAGGACATTGACGGACAGGCGGAATTGCCCCGGCCAACGGGCGAACTCCGCGAAGGCATTGTCGACAATATGTTGCGACAGGCGAATCCTGGCTCCCTGTTCCGCCGCGATGGCGAACAAAGGTCCCGCACCTATCTCGCCCAGGTCAGGGTGCTGCCAACGGGCAAGCGCCTCAGCCCCGATCACCTGTTCGGCCGGCAAGCCATATTGAGGCTGATACACAGTCTCGATCTCGCCACGCCCGATCGCGGCGGCAAGATCAGGTGAGTGATCGAGCACACGGGCCAGCTGTGGGTCGAGGAGGTTCATTTCGGACACCCCCTTTCCTAACCGGCAGCGGTCAGGAAATCTCGTGCCAATCCGCGAGCGTTGCCAAATGGCACGGTCCTTCATAGTTAGGGCGCGGTTGCACAACCGGGAGGGGCAGCTTGGCCAAGGATCATCACATCAAAACGCTGGCCCTGCTTGCGACTGATACCGAGCGCGCGCAGGAAGCGGCTGCAGAGCTTTCGCAAGATTTCCAATTCGTGCCATTGGAGGAGGCCGACGCTGTTGTCGTCCTCGGCGGCGACGGTTTCATGCTCCAGACCCTGCATGCAATGCTTGAGGCTGGAGATGTCAAGCCAGCCTATGGCATCAATCGCGGAACTGTGGGGTTCCTGATGAACAGACCACGCAAACGAGCCGACTTGCTGGCCGCAATCAACCGTGCCTCTGCTCGAACGGTTGCGCCACTGCGCATGGTGGCGACCGATCAAGACGGCAGACAACATGCCACCTTCGCGATCAATGAGGTGTCGTTGCTGCGTGAAACGCGCCAGACAGCCAAGATCGAAATCTTGGTGGGTGACAAGGTACGCATTGCCGAGCTGGTCTGCGATGGAGTGCTGGTTGCAACACCGGTCGGTTCGACGGCTTACAATCTGTCCGCCAACGGCCCGATCCTTCCGCTCGATTCGCAGGTCCTTGCCCTCACCCCGATCAGCGCCTTTCGCCCACGCCGGTGGCGAGGAGCGATCCTGCCCGAATACAGCGACATTACCTTTCGCGTACTCGAGCCTGCCAAACGCCCTGTCGCGGCCGTTGCCGACCAGCGTGAATATCGCGATGTTGCGGAGGTTTCCGTCGCTATCGATCGCTCTTCGGAGTTCACTCTGCTGTTCGATCCGGGGCATTCGCTGGACGAAAGAATCGTCGCCGAACAATTCGTCACCTGAAGGGCTTGCCAAACGGAATCGGCTTCCATATACGCGCGGCTCGCTCGGAAACGGGCTGCTCCCCGATAGCTCAGCGGTAGAGTAGGTGACTGTTAATCACTTGGTCGTTGGTTCGAATCCAACTCGGGGAGCCATTCTTTCCTAAAGCCCCAGCAAGAGCCGCGATCCGACCCAGATCGTGAGCGCAGCCGTCATCCAGCGGATGACCCGGGCCGGGAACACTTTCAGCGCCAGCAGGCTCCCGATTTGGCCGCCGATGACCACTGCGATCATCAGCGGCAGGCCAAACGTGACCGCTGATCCCAGCGTATCCGGACCATTCTTGAGCAACTGACCGATCAGACCGAATAGCGAGTTGATGAGTATGAAGAGACTCGCTGTCGCTGCAATGCTCTTTGCTTCGTTCCAGCGCGTCAGGTGCAGCAGCGGAGCGAGAAAGATACCCCCGCCGATCCCGACAAGACCGGACAGATAGCCCAGTGGCAGCGCGACCAAGGGCATCGCCTTGGCCAACCGGGATGGCTCTGCTCCAACGGAGCTGTGCGGCAGAAACAGCGCCAGGCCTGCCAGCACCAGGCTACTCCCCAGCAACAGGAAGAACTGCCCTTCTCCGATTGGTGTAAGACCGCCCAGCAGGGCTGCGGGCGCAGCCACGCCCGTCACGGCCAAGGCACTTTTCCACGGCGTAACGCCTGCCCGGGCGAACCGCACGGAGCTCCCCGCCACCACCGCGATATTGCAGACGAGAGACAGCACCGGGAGAAGGCGATAGTCGAAGCCGGCAAGCGCCAGCAGGGCGCTGTAAGTCGAACCGCCGCCAAACCCCACGCTGGCATACAGTATGGCTGTGATGAGGAAAGCGGCAGCGAGCAGCGGCATGCACGGTCCCTATACGTGCAGGGGCGCGAGTGCTAGCCCACAAGCCGCGCGGCGCGGGAGGACGGAATGACACCTGACGACATAACGCTCGGCGACGGGCTTACCCGGGTCCTGCAACCCGAAGCAGACCAGCTTGGTGACATTACCACAGATGCCTTCACCAACGATCCGTTCAACCGCTGGCTGTTCGGCAACACGAAGGCGATGGGAACCGCTTTCAAAGGTCTAGCCCGGCATCTCTACGCACCCCGCGGATTTTGCTACCGGATCGGCGACGAAGGCGCGGCGATGTGGATGCTGCCGGGTGGCAACAGCGACTTGCCCCTGGCCGCCATGCCAACGGTCCTGCTCGCGGGCTTGCGCAGCAGCCGTGGCGGGTTTCGCCGGATCAATCGCACGGTCGAGGCAATGGAATCTCACCATCCCAGCTATGACCACGCCTATCTTTTTACCATCGGCGTGAGACAGCGCGCACAGGGTAAGGGGCTTGGCCGCAAGCTCATCCAGCCTGTGCTTGACGCCTGCGACGATGCGAGGGTCCCGGCCTATCTCGAGAATTCCAACCCTGACAATCGCGGCTTTTATGGCTCATGCGGTTTCGAGCGGGTGCAAATGATCCATTCCGTGGAAGGATCGCCCCCGCTCGAAGCCATGGTCCGCCAGCCGCGCTGACGGAGCAGGCAGCGCTTTAGACTGCCGCTCCGTGGCAATGCTTGTACTTGTTTCCTGATCCGCAAGGACACGGCGCATTGCGGCTGATCTCCTGCCCCGCATAGGGGTTATCGGTCACGGTGGCAGCGCCGCCCGGACCAAAGGCCGCACGCGACGAACCGGCAAGTGCTCCAAACAGTTCGGGCCTGTTGGCAGAGCCATCACCATCGTTGGAGTTGTCGAGACCGGTCAACGGATCGATATGGCCGGTGAGGAAATCCGGTAAATCCGGCAGCTCCTGCTGTGGCGGTGCAGCCATGCGGAACTCGCTCTTGATCAGGATACTGGTGATATCCTCGCGCAGCTTGTCCAGCATTCCTTCGAACAGGCCAAACGCTTCCTGCTTGTACTCGTTGATCGGCTGCTTTTGCGCATAGGCGCGCAGGAACACCACCTGCCGCAGCGCGTCGAGCGTCGCGAGGTGTTCCTTCCAGTGATGATCGAGCCGGTCGAGCAGGATGCCCTTCTCCACCCGCTTCCACATACCGGCGTCGGTTGCGGCGATCTTGGCTTCCATGATTGCGTCCGCCTCGGAGCGAATGCGTTCTTCGAAGACTTCTGGCTCGATCGCTTCCTCTTCCATCCACGCTTCGATCGGAGGAGTCAGGCCGAGGACTTCTTCGACCCGTTCCTTGAGCCCTTCGATATCCCATTGCTCAGGATAAGAACCGGGAGGACAGGCAGTCATGACAAGACCGTTGACCGTGTCATGGCGCATGTCGATCACGACGTCGTCCACGGCTTCACTGTCCATGATCTCAGCGCGCTGTTCGTAGATGACCTTGCGCTGGTCATTCATCACGTCGTCGAATTCGACGACCTGCTTGCGGATGTCGTAGTTGCGCGCTTCAACCTTCTTCTGGGCGGTCTCGATAGCCTTGCTGAGCCATTTCGAACCGATCGCCTCACCATCCTCGAGGTTGGAGTTCATCATCCGGGCGAACAGCGTGTCCGGCCCGAAGATGCGCAGCAAGTCGTCCTCCAGGCAGAGGTAAAAGCGGCTGAGGCCCGGGTCGCCCTGACGGCCCGAGCGCCCGCGCAGCTGGTTGTCGATGCGGCGGGATTCATGGCGTTCAGTACCGAGGACGAACAGACCGCCAGCCTCGAGAACCTTCTCGCGTTCAGCTTTCACTTCAGCCTTGATGCGATCGATCGCCGCTTCACGCTTGGGACCCTCTTCCAGATCCTTGAGCTCGTCCTCGATCCGGAACTCGACGTTACCGCCGAGCTGGATGTCTGTCCCGCGGCCGGCCATGTTTGTAGCGATGGTGACCGCTCCCAATCGGCCCGCCTGGGCTACGATATGCGCTTCGCTCTCATGGAAGCGGGCGTTGAGGACGGCGTGTTTGACGCCCTCCTTGTCGAGGAACTGGCTGAGCAACTCGGATTTCTCGATCGAGACCGTACCGACCAGCACTGGCTGGCCGATCTGGCTCTTCTCAGCGATCGCCTTGGCGATGGCCTGGAACTTGTCCTGCGTGTTCTTGTAGAACTCGTCTTCTTCGTCGATCCGCTGGACCGGAACATTGGTCGGAATCTCGACCACATTCATCTTGTAGATGTCCCAGAATTCCGAGGCTTCCGTCGCAGCGGTACCAGTCATGCCGGCGAGCTTGGGATACATGCGGAAATAGTTCTGGAAGGTGATCGAAGCCATGGTCTGGTTTTCAGGCTCGATCTTCACACCTTCCTTGGCTTCGACGGCCTGGTGCAGGCCATTCGACCAGCGCCGTCCATCCATCATGCGTCCCGTGAACTCATCGATGATGACGACCTTGTCGTCCTTTACGATGTAGTCAGTGTCCTTCTTGAACATGATGTTGGCCTTGAGGGCCTGGTCGAGGTGGTGAACCACCTGCGTATTTTCGACATCGTAAAGGTTGTCGGTTTCCAGCAGGCCGGCGTCCTTGAGCATCTGCTCGACCGCCTCGTTGCCTTCTTCGGTCCAATTGATGTTCTTGGTCTTCTCGTCAGCCTCATACCACTCCGGGTCGATCTGCTTCACGACTGCATCGACAGTTACGTAAAGATCGGTCTTGTCCTCGGTCGGGCCAGAGATGATCAGCGGCGTGCGTGCTTCGTCGATCAGGATCGAGTCAACTTCGTCAACGATGGCGAAATTGAAGGGTCGCTGCACCATGGCACTGCGCTCGTGCTTCATATTGTCGCGCAAGTAGTCGAAGCCGAATTCGTTGTTGGTCCCGTAGGTAATGTCGGAATTGTAGGCTTCGCGACGCTCCATCTCGGAAAGGTTTGGTACGATCACTCCAACCGTAAGCCCGAGCCAGTTGTAGAGTTGCCCCATCCATTCAGCGTCGCGCCGGGCGAGGTAATCGTTGACAGTGACGACATGCACGCCCTTGCCCTCGATGGCATTGAGATAGGTGGCTAGCGTCGCGACGAGGGTCTTGCCTTCGCCTGTCTTCATTTCGGAAATTTCGCCACGGTGAAGCACGACACCGCCGACCAGCTGGACATCGAAGTGCCGCATTCCGAGCACGCGGATCGAAGCTTCTCGAACGGTAGCGAAGGCTTCGGGGAGGATGTCATCGAGGGTCTTGCCATCGGCGAGCTGGTCGCGGAATTTCTGCGTCTGAGCCTTGAGCTCATCGTCGCTGAGCGCCTTGACCTGCTCTTCCAGCGCGTTGACCTGGTCGACGACCTTGCCGATCGATTTGACGTAGCGATCATTCGACGAGCCGAAGATCGATTTCATGAACTTGTTGATCATTGGAATTATGCCTGACGGGACTGATATAGGAAAATCGCTCCCGGCTAGGCGCGCGGGAGCGGTCGCATTCTGGAATGTCGGACAGGTGCCCTATTCGTAGGCGCGGTCGCTGCCGAACATCACCGTCGGCAGGTAAACTCTCACCGGCTTGGGGAGCGCGCAATCGCGCGTATCTTCACGCTTCGTCGGATTACGCTCGCGCTCCTTGCGCAAGCGGCACTCCTCACGCTTTTCGTCGGACTTGTCCTGCGATCCGGCCTGAACTTGCGAACCAAGCAGATCACCCATTGCGGCGCTGGCAGGCGTGCCGACAGCGGCAAGCCCGGTCAGGAGCGCAAGCAAGGTGAGGATATAGCGACGCATGAGCCCCAGATAGGGGTTTCGCCAGCAGTCGTCCAGCCACGTTGGTGATTTACCCAGCGGAGCTTGCACCGTAGAGGGCATTGCATGGACCTTGAGACATCCCCTCTCGCACGCCCGTTTCCAGACATGCCAGCGATCGAAGGCGTCACACTGCGAACAGTGCGCGCCGGCTACAAGGGGTGGGACCGAGCCGACCTGACGCTGATCGAGTTTACAGAAGGCACCTCTGTGGCTGGAGTGTTCACAAAGAGCGCCTGTGCCTCCAGTGAAGTGGAAATCGGTCGCGAGTCAGTGAAGCATGGCAGCGCCCGCGCCCAGGTAGTGAACGCAGGAAACTCCAACGCATTTACCGGCTATCGTGGGCGTGAAGCTGTGGAACGGATCATCGCCAAAGTCGCAAGCCATGCTGGTTGTGCGAATGACGAAGTCTTCGTGTCTTCGACCGGAGTGATCGGTGTCCCCCTACCCATCGATGTTGCAGATGCCGGCCTCGACACCGCTTTCCGTGCAGAGCCGTGCAATTGGGAGGACGCAGCGCGGGCGATTTCGACAACCGATACATTCCCCAAGGGTGCCCATGCTTCCGCGATGTTAGGAGGCACTCGCGTCGAGCTTTGCGGGATCATCAAGGGCAGCGGCATGATCGCGCCGGACATGGCGACAATGCTGGGATACATCTTCACCGATGCGGCGGTCGCGCCCGCTTTCCTGCAACAGCTGCTCGAAAGAGCAAAGCTCCGCACCTACTCGTGCATCACTGTGGATGGCGACACTTCAACCAGCGATACGGTGATGGTATTCGCGACTGGCAAGGCCGGCAATCCGCCACTGGCATCCTTCGATGATCCTGGTGCCGATGCCTTTGGCGCAGCGCTCGAAGACGTCTGCCGTCAGCTCGCCCAGCTAGTGGTTCGCGATGGTGAAGGGGCGAGCAAGTTCATCGAAATTCGCGTGACGGGAGCCGTATCCGATGAAAGCGCACAACGGATCGGCCTTTCGGTAGCCAACTCCCCGCTCGTGAAGACTGCCATCGCCGGGGAGGATGCCAACTGGGGGCGTGTCGTCATGGCTGTCGGCAAGGCTGGTGAACCGGCGGACCGCGACCTGCTTTCGATCGGGTTCGGCGGGCATTGGGCAGCCAGACAAGGGCAGCCCCTTCCCGATTTCGACGAAACCCCTTTGGCAAAGCACCTTGAGGGGCAAGACATCGCCATCGATATCGAAATGGGTATGGGGGCCGGTCGCGCGACCGTTTGGACCTGCGATCTCACCCATGGCTACATCGCCATCAACGCCGATTACCGCTCATGAGCGAGCAGCAATGAGCGCACTCGACGAGGAAATCCTGGCGCTGATGCGCTTTGCAGCGGAACGTTCGATCCTGCCGCGGTGGCAGAACCTGCGGGAGAGCGAAATCGAAGAGAAAGCCAAAGGCGATCTCGTAACCATTGTAGATCGGGAGGTGGAGGAGTTCCTCAGCGAAGCGCTAGAAAAGCTACAGCCCGGCATCGCGATAGTAGGCGAAGAAGCAGCGCACTCGGATTCGTCTGTCCTTGATCGCCTGTCGGACCAGTGCTGGATCATCGATCCGATTGACGGGACTTCGAACTTTGCGAAAGGTTCGGGGCATTTCGCGATCATGCTGGCGCTCGCCGATGGCGGTGAAACCATTGCCAGCTGGATTTACGATCCTGTCAGGCCGCGCCTGCTGACTGCCCGCAAGGACGGCGGCGCATCCGTGGATGGCGAGAAAGTACGCGCGGCAGCTAGCGGAGAGGACCCGCCTCTCCTGTCAGCAATGACGCGCTTCATGGCTCCGGACCAACGCGAGCTTTTCGAGGCCGAGATCGCACCTCATTACGGCAAGGCTACCGCACCCGGCTGCGCCGCAGAGGAATATCCGCAAGTCACCTTTGGCGACCGCGACATCGCTATCTACGAGCGGACCCTTGCCTGGGACCATGCGGCAGGTTGCTTGTTCCTCAACGAGGCCGGCGGCAAATGCGCACGACAAGACGGTTCGTCCTATCGCGTCGACAGCAATCGCAAAGGGATGATCGCCGCCGCCAATTCCGCCCTGTGGGACGAATTCGTCAGCCGGCTCGATCAGTCGGGGTATCGTCCGGGCGGCTGACCACCCGGACAATTCAATTCTCAGAGTTCGCCTTCGAGCCAGGCCTTGAGCTGGCTCTTCGGCCGTGCGCCGGTCAACTCGGCAATCTTCTCGCCACCCTTGTAAAGCGCAAGATAGGGAATTCCCTGGACTCCCAGCTGGCTCGGCGTGTCGGTGTTGGCCATGATATCCATCTTGGCAATTGTGACCTGGTCCGCGAGCTCAGCGCTGATCTCTTCCAAAGCGGGTGCGATCATCTTGCAAGGGCCGCACCATTCGGCCCAGAAATCGACGAGGACGGGCTTGTCTGAATCGATGACGTCGGCCTTGAAGCTGGCATCGGTGACATTGACGGTAGCCATGGTGGCATTCTCCTGTTGGTTGGTACCAATCTAGGTGCTGGCTTCGCTCTCGCAACAGGATCGGTGACAAACTTTCCTGCTACGTCTGCAACGCCGCTTTGTGTGGCGCAAGTGTCGCTTCAGGCAGAACGAACAGTTGCGGCGTATGCGTATAAAGGACGCCCGCTCGCACCCTCCTGCCGGGGTAGATCACTTCGAGCGCGGCGACATAGGCCGCCATCTGCTTGATTACCGGTTCGGAGACTGCATCGAGCGTTGCCGGCGGGCGGCGGGCCGTCTTGAAGTCGATCACCGTTACTTCGTCGGCAGTGATGAGGAGACGGTCGGCACTCCCGGCGATGACCTGCCCCCCGACAATCGCAGCCAGGGGCACTTCCGCAAGCGCCTCTTCACTGAACAGCGCCGCGAACTCCGAATCCTCGATGACTGTCAGTGCGCTACTCAAGATTTCATCCCGCTCAGGGTCGGAAAGCTCCGCCGCCTGCCGTTGCAGCCAAGCCCGCGCGCAGATTGAGCGCTCACCGCCGGGCACGTCCGGCAAGCGTTCGAGTAGGCCATGTATTAGCACTCCTCGGCGCGCAGCCTTCACGACTTGATCCGGGGGCAGCGGTGGATCGGCACTGCGATCCTCCCCCGCATTGGAAGGCGCGAGCGGCCGCGGCGGGCGCGGTTCCGGACCGATCGGCGTCCTGGCCCAGGTGGGAACGGAGACTCTTTGCTCGTCCTTCCCCTGCTTGCTCTCGGCAACCTTCGCGGGGAGAGCGCCCCATTCGCGCCGGCCACCCCAGATATCATCGGCAAGATCATCACCTGTCATCAGCGGTTCGAGCCGGGCGTACCAGCTATCAGGCGCGGGTTCTTTCTCCTGCTTGCCCAGTGCGCCGCCAACATAAAGCGCTTCCTCTGCCCGGGTCATGGCGACATAGAGCAACCGCCAGTGTTCCTCGAGCTCTGCCGCAGTCATGGCTTCTGCACGGTCCAGGATTCGACCGACACGCTCTTTCTTGGCGACAGGCAAGACTGGGACCTGCTCTCCGCTTCCCTCATCTTCCAACGATAGCGAGAGATTGTCCCCCGGTTTGGGATTGCCGACTGCATCCGCCAGGATGACGATGGGTGCCTGCAGGCCCTTCGAGCCATGTACGGTCATCACCCGGACCAGGTCATTGTCACCACCGGATTCGCGCTTGACGTCGGCATCCCCGGCATCAAACCAATGGATGAAACCGGCCAGGCTTGCCGTATGTGCAGAGGAGTAAGCGAAAGCGGCGTTGAGCAATTCGTCGATCGGATCGTTGGCCTCGCGCCCCAGTCGGGCCACCAACTTGCGCCGACCTTGCCATGGGCCGGTGAGCATCCAGTGCAGCAAGGACTCGGGTGGCTCGAAATCGACCCGCTCCAGCAGTGCACGTAACCGGTCGACGGTGGCCATCACGAACGGCGCGTCATGTTTGCGCAGATGGTCCCACAAGCGTACCTTGTCCGCACGGTCGCCATATTCGAGCAGGTCTTCCTGCGACCACTCCCCAAGCGGCGAGACCAGCAGGTTGGCGAGGTTGAGATCGTCGAGCGGTTGCGCGGCAAAGCGCAATGCGGCGACAAGGTCCTTGACGGCAAGCGGTGCACCAAGCCGCAAGCGGTCCACGCCAGCCACCGGCACCCCCGCAGCATGGAGCCTAGCGACGATCAGGCCAGCCAGCGCACGCCGCTTGCGCACCAGCACCATGATGTCGCCCGGTCCGGCGTTGCGCGGTTCGCCCTTCGCGAGAGGGTGGCCCTGCTTGAGCCAGAGTGTGACCTGCTCAGCGATCCGGTCTGCCATTCTCCGATCCGATGGTGTGAGCCAGCTCTCATCATCGGAATCAGTGGCGTTGCCCTGATCCTCCGTGCTGAAAACCGGGTTCCACAAGGTAACAAGTCCGGGCCGATCTTCCCCGACATGCCGCTCATCTCCGTCGCCAAGGCCAATGGCATCGCGCCCAATCGTGTCGATCGCAGCATCTACGAAATCGAGCACTTTCTGCGCAGTGCGGAAGCTACGGCCCAAACCGAGTTCGCGCAGCTCACGCAGCTCGATGGGCATGTTGGTGCGCGCGTCTTCAGCCAGTTCGCGAGCGTTCTTGATCGCGGCCTCAATCTCGGCCCGGTAGATCTCCTTCTGGCGGCGGAAATTCTCCGGGCTGGTCCCCTGGAAGCCAAAGATCGCCTGTTTGTAGTCCCCGACAACGAAAATTGTACGCACCTTGTTGTCGTGCTGGCCATAACCGGCGAAGAATTCGCCGGTGAGCGCTCGGATGATCTGCCATTGCGCTTCATTGGTGTCCTGCGCCTCGTCGACAAGGATATGATCGAACTGCCGGTCGAGCTTGTAATTGATCCACTGTCCCAGCCCTTCGCGACCAAGTAGCTCTGCCGCACGACGAATCTGGTCATCGAAGTCGATCAATCCGGCGCGTTTCTTGCGCTCGTCCCATGCCAGGGCGAATTTTCGACCAAGCGTGAGCGCAGGGGTCAGGCGATCGGCGAGGCTCAACAGGTTTTGCCGACCGACAACTTCCCAATAGGCATCGAATACACGGTCCGCAAAAGATACAATGTCCGGGTCAACCTTCAGGACATTCGTGAAGCTCCTGATCTTGCTGCCATCCGCAACCAGAACACTCTTGGTCAGCAAACCCATTGCTGCGAGGCGCTCGGTCGGGGCCAGAGTCAGCCACTCGTCAATGAACCCTGCCATTTCGAGACCACTCTTCGTCCCCCACTCCTTGTAGGAATCGCGAATCCTCTTGAGCGATTGCACATCGAACGCATCGTCTGTGCACATCAGGGCGAGTTGGGCGGCGTCAAAGTCCGCCGGTAGCTCTAGCAAGTTCATTACCCGCTCGCGCAATGGTCGTGGTTCCTCCCAGCCATTGCTGCCCGTCCAAACTTCGATCGCTTCGGCGCAGCGCATCAGCCAACCTTTCGCACCATCCGGGGCATGATTGACCGAGAGGTCGGCAAGCGCTTCCATGTCGGCCGGATTGCCTTCCAGCAACAACTCGGACAACACCTGGCGGAACAACAGGACCTTCTCGCGATCCTCCATCGCCTTGGTCCCCGGAACAAGCTCTGCTTCCACCGGAAAAGCTGCCAGTATCCACTGCGAGAAAGCGTGGATGGTATCGATCCGCAAGCCGCCACCAAGGCAATCAAGCACCTTCGCAAACAGGGTACGAGCGCGGGCCTGCTCCTCAGGGCCGCACCTCGCGCCGATGGCCTCAAGATCCTTCTTCAGTGCGTCGTCATCCATCCGCACCCAGCTGGCCAGCACTTCATTGACGCGAGTGGCCATCTCAGCCGCGCCTGCCTTGGTGAAGGTCAGGCAGAGTATGCTTTCGGGCTCGCAGTCCTCTTTCAGTAGTAGTCGCAGGACACGGGCCGAAAGCACCTGGGTCTTGCCGGTACCAGCGCTGGCGGAAAGCCACACGCTGTCACGCGGTTCGACCGCTTCAGACTGCTGGTCCCTGAGTGGGTAAACGAGCTGCTTGCCGCTCATTCCTCCCGCCCCTGCCACTCATCGAGCCGCATCAGCTGGTCGTAGGTATCGTATCTCGGTGCGTCCGGATTGAGCCGCGCGGTGAAAGGCTCATTGCCGAGAATCCAACGGTTGAGGGCCTCGTCGAGATACGTCACGGTCATTGGAAGAAAGTCTTCTGGGAGGATACCTGAATTTTTCCGTCCCACTCTCAGAGGCGTTTCGACGAAACCAAAATCGCTGTCCGACTTGCTCTTCTTCTTGTCCTTGGACAGCGACCAGTATTCAAACTTGCTGGCTGACCCGGTGATATCATGGTTGGCAAATCCGCCCTCCTCTACCAGGAGGCCCAAAGTACCCAACTGCAAGGAATAGCCTTTCTCGACCTGCTTGCCCGTTGGTAGCTTCCCGGTCTTGTAATCAACGACCGCGAATGTCCCGTCATCGAGCCGGTCGAGCCGGTCGATGCGGCCGAAGATCGTGACTCCACGATGTTCGATTTCGCCCCACTCCTCCCATAGGACGGGTGTGCGGTTGGGATCCCTTTCCAGCTCTTGTTCCACCCATTCCAAGCCCTTGAGCAAGCGCGGTTCCCATAATGCGCGAGACAGCGGATGGTGATCCATTTCACGCAGCTTTTCGCGCGCGATTTCGTTGAGCGAACCACCATTGCCGTGCCAGTGCTCGAGGATGTCATGCGCCAGCTGCCCCTGCCATGCCGGGGTGGGCTCGGCATCGAGCAACTCGATCTCTTTCAAACGCAGAATCGAAGAAGCGTAGAACTGATACGGATCCGAGCGCAGGCGGTCGAGCGCGGTGACACTAATGCGCTCGCGTCGTTGCTCCGCGGTCGGCAACGGCTTCGGCTGCGGATAGCGTTCGACCAGATCCGCATCGTCAAGCGCACCGGCCAGCGCGGGAAGGTCCTTCTCCTCGTAGATCTCAAGCAAATCGCCGAGTAGCGCCTTGACCCGGAGCAAGAAGCGTGAGGCCAGCGCCGGTCCTTCTGCATCGCGCTCAGAGCGGCTGAGGAGCACTTCGGGAGCGCCCAGCGCCCCGGCAAGGTCATGGGCCGCCAGGCCGATGCGGAAATCCGCGCCCGGAACCCCGAGTGCGCGCAACACCTGCGGTGCCAGCAAGGGATCGACCGTGGGCCGCGCGGGCCAGCTGCCCTCGTTAAGTCCGGCACAGATGACCAGGTCCGCCCGCGTCATACGCGCTTCCAGCAGGCCGTAGATCGCCACGCGGGGATGCCCACCATAAGGCGGCCGAACTGCTTGACTATCCATGGCCTCTGTCAGGATTCCGTGGAGATCCTGCGGATCGATCGACGTCCCAACAGCCCTCGCCTGCATTCGCAGATCCTCGACGAAAGCCGACAGCGCCCGGCCGTCTTCCTGCCCCCACAAGTCCAAACCGCAGAGAGCCTCTCCCGCAGCCACAAGCATATCGAGCAAGTCGGCAAGCGGCATCGGATCAGGGAGTTCAAGCAGTTGCGCGACAATCGTTTCAGCCTCGCTCCACCATTCGCTCACCTTGGCTGCGCCGGCCTTCTCCCGCAGGGCTTCCAGCCCCGGCCTCGGGCGGGGTCCCCGCAATTCCCGCTCGAAGGCCCGCAAGGAGTGCAGCCACTCGCGCCGGTCATTGTTGCGGCACACCAAGGGGTGACCCAGCAGCGCAACCAGTGGCACCGGTGCCGCGCGCTCGGCGACAAGTTCGGCCAACAGCAGAAATAACCGCCCCGCCGTTGATTGCGACAGAGGCCGACCAGCGGAATCGTCTGCTTCGATATTCCACCGCTGCAGATGATGAACGATCCGGCGGGCCAGTGAGCGATCCGGGGTGACAATGGCAATGCGACGTTCGGGTTCTTCCAGCGCTTCGCGGACTGCCAGTGCAACCGCCTGCGCCTCGGCCTCCGGGTTGGGTGTTTCCAGCAACCGAATACCGGTGAGATGACGTTCTCCGGACTTCAGCGAGACCCAACGCTTGCTTGCCTCTGGCGGAAGGAAGACAGCACTCACTGCCTTGCTGCGTTCGGGCCGCGCAGCGCCCGTGCCTTTGCGATGCCAATGTTGTACTTCGCCGCGCGCGATCCCCATCCGGTTCAGCAACAGCTTCAGGTGATATTGCGGATGGGTGACTGCATCGCCCTTGGCAAAGGGCGGTCCGCCCGGTTCTACAGGAGCACCGGCACAGCCCAGTTCATCCCACACCTCGTCGTCCATCGTCAGGTCAAGATCGGGCAGGATCACCGCCCCGTCCGGCAATTCGGAGATCACCCGCAGCAGGCGTGCGAGCGCAGGTGCAGCGCTCGTCACCCCGGCAGCGACGATCGGGGTGGCAGGCGGAGCCTCTTTCCAGCGTCGAGCCGTATGGTCGAATAATCGGTTTCGACGCGCCGCAGCATCCAACGCTCCCTTCGCATCAAGTTCCTTGAGCCAACGGTTCTGGACCGTCGCAAACTGATGCAATGAAGCCTGCCAGTGCCCGGCCAGGTTCCAATACTGGTCCAGCACTCGATCTTGCAGCAGCTCTTCCGGCCCGATGTCTTCAACCAGCAGTCGGTCCATCGTTCGGACGGTTTCCCGCGCGAGGCCATAGAGCGCTGCGCCCTTGGGTGCCGTGTCTCCCGACGTCTCGCGCAAGAGTTCGGCAATGCGCAGCCAGCGATACATTGGATCCACTGCTGCCGGGATGTCTGCGGATCCCAATGGGTCAAGGAGACTGCCGAGAGTCTCGTCGAGATCGAGATCGCCAACCACGGCCATCCGCGGCATCAGCATACCGCTTTCACCGGTGGTGCCGAATTGGCGGATGAAAGCCTCGGTGACAGTACGTATGGCGCGGGTGCTCGGCAGCAGGAGCGTCAACCGGGCCAAGCCAAGCCCTTCTTTCGAGTATCGTGAGACAAGCCCGGCCACCAGCGCGTCCACAAAGCCACGGTCCGCGGCGATCGAGTAGACCTGAGGCCTGGGCGCGTCAGCCACTCGTCAAAGCCAGTTCGGTGGGACGGATCGCATCCGGTGTACCAACCTCGAACCACAGCCCGGTAAACGGCAGGGCGAAGAGCTTGCCCTCATCCAGCGCCCGGTTCCACAACACGTTGGTCGAAAATTTGCCAGCAGGTGCATCGCGAAGAAGGCGGTGCGAAACGATCTGGATGCCGGTGTAGATATAAGGCGCAATACGGCCTGACTGGCGCCGCCGGATGCGCCCAAGCGGATCGAGATGGAAATCGCCTTTGCCGCCAAAATTCATTGCCCGCGAGTGAGGGACGACCAACAAGAGCGCATCCATTTCGGCCGGGTCCCAGCGGGCAGACAGTTCATGAAACGCATTCCTTGGCCCGTCGAGCCAGATGTTGTCCGAATTGAGACAGAAGAAGGGGTCGGGCAAGTGGGGTTGTGCCCTTATCATGCCGCCGCCGGTTTCCAGCAATCCATCGCGCTCATCCGAGATCGTGATTGACGGTGCCTTGCGGTTCCGAACATGTGCCTCGATGGCATCGGCAAGGTAGTGGACGTTGACGACAGCTTTTGCGATCCCCGCCTCAGCGATGCGGTCGAGCGTGTGGTCGATCAACGGCTTGCCCGCCACACGCACCATCGGTTTTGGCTGAGTCGCGGTCAGCGGGCGCATTCGCTTGCCCATACCGGCAGCCATGACCATGGCGGTGTCTGAAACGAGCTTGCTCACTCAGGCCTCCCGCCCAGATCTCTCCGAACTTCCTGCGGGATATTGCGATCGAACCAGGCAGCTACTGGGCCCAGCGCGGGATGCTGCAAGTCGCGCTCCATCGCTTCCCAGACCCGCGGGATGAAATCGAGGTAACGCGGCTTGCCGTCGCGTTTGTAGAGGCGCGTGAAGATGCCAACGATCTTGGCATTGCGTTGTGCGCCAAGCAGAGCGTAGTCGGCATCGAAATGATCAGTCACATTCGCTTGTGCCTTGTACCGTTCCAGCATCCGCGCTTCGAGCGCGGGATCCACGTCGCGCCGGGCATCCTGCAATAGTGACACGAGATCATAGGCCGGGTGCCCGGCCAATGCGTCCTGGAAATCTATCAGGCCCTGCTGGCCTGAACCATCGTCAGATGGTTTGAGCAGCATGATATTCTCTGCATGATAATCCCTTAGCACGGTAACCCCGTTTCCTTGCCTCGCGAGCAAGGGACTCAGCGCTTCTCGCCAAGCATGCCCATAGGTTTCAGCATCGACCTCAAGGCCCATCGCCGGCGCATACCACTCGGTCAGGAGGTTGGCCTCGCGCTGATACGTTTCCCAGTCATATGGTGCGAATGGCCCCGCTTCGACGCGATGCAAGGGCACAAGTGCATCGATGGCCGCCGAATAGGCCCCTTCTTCACCTTGCGGGTTGGCATCAAGCCAGTCCCGCATGCGGTCCGTACCGAAATCCTCTGTGAGCACCCACCCCTGGCTCGCGTTTGCGGCATAAATCTCAGGTGCCCTCGCCCCCTTGCCCGACAGCCACCGAGCAACGTCCAGGAACGGCCTAGGATCTTCGTGTGGAGGAGGTGCATGCATCAGCATGGCACCCTCGCCTTCGCGACGCAGACGAAAATAGCGCCGGAAACTGGCATCGCCGGGAATTGGGTCGACCAAGCACCCGGCCCAACCTGCTGAAGCGAGAAACTCTGCACCACTTGCGGGCAGCACACTTGCCGTATCGTTCATGGCATGCGCCCTAGCCAATCCGTTCCACCCAGGGCAATCGCCCTGCGCCCCTGTTCCGCAAATTCCAGCGTCAGCGAAAGACAACCGGGCTCATTCGTGAAACCACCAGCATTGTCCGGCCATTCCGCGATCAGCACAGCGCCTTGGCGGTAATCGTCCAATCCGATCTCATCCGCTTCTCCCGGCGTCTCCAGCCGATAGAAGTCCGCGTGGACGATCGGCGGAGCGAGTGTTTCGTAAGTTTCGATGATCGTAAACGTCGGCGATGGCACTTCGCCCCGGTGGCCGAGGGCCGCAAGGATGGCGCGTGCCAGTGTCGTCTTGCCCGCACCCAAACCTCCGGACAGCGCCACGATGTCACCTGGCTGGAGCTTGGCAGCAATACGGGCCCCGTAGCTCTTCATCGCGGGCAAATCCGGAAGGTCGATAATCACGGCAACAGTATCATGGCGCTTGTGCCGAGCTTCTTGCGCGACTGGATGGTGAGCTCGCCGCCGTGAGCTTCGACCAGCTGCCGGGCCAAGGGGATGCCGAGACCTTGCCGCCGCTCCATTCCGGACCCATCGGGCTTCAGCCTCAAGCCTTCCATCGCCCGGCGCAATTCATCTGGCGACATGCCGCAGCCATTGTCGGAAATAACAATGCGCGTTCCTTCGGGTTTCTTGGAAAGATCGACGAGGATTTTCCCACCATGATCGGTTGCGACAATGGCATTGTCGAGCAAATGCCCGATGGCCCGGGCCATCTGCCGCCGATCGACTTCGAACTTCAGGTTGGCACCGCCGCGAAGGTCCAGTGTCAGTCCCTTGGCTTCGATCTCCTGTTCACGCTCGCGCACGACACGGGTGACAAAAGACTGCAGTTCCAGCTTCTCCTTCTGGATCGGCATCAACCCCGCTTCGCTCTGTGAAAGGTCGAGTACATTCTCGACCTGGTCAGTCAGCCGGGCGACCGATTCGAGTATGGCGGCAGCATATTCCTTGCCCTGGGCCGACAATTCACCTGCCACGCCTTCCTGCAGGAGCTCTGCGAACCCCCCAATCGAAGTCAGTGGAGTGCGAAATTCGTAGGACATGTTGGCTAGGAAGCGGGTCTTGACTTCATCAGCCTGCTCGAGCGCCTGGTTGCGCTCGCGCAGCGCCGTTTCGGCTTGTTCGTTGGCCGTCACGTCCAGCGTCGTCAGCAGGCCATTGCCATCCGGCAGCGGGATCCCCGCGAACTCCAGCGTCCGCCCATCGGCAAGCGACACACGCCCGGCCTGTTCCTTGCGATCGAGTGTGGCTGAGCGGATCACTTCTCCGATAACCTTGACCCGTTTCGGACGTGTGAGGTTACCGGCGATTTCTTCCAGCAGGTCGTCAACCAGCGGGTGCGCGTCGAGTGTTTCCTGCTCCACGCCCCACGTCCCGGCAAAACTGCGATTCCACAGCTGCAGATGTCCGTCTGGAGCGAATACGGCCAGCGCTTCGAAGAGACTGTCGAGCGTGGCGGTTCGGGTGCGCAGTAACGTGTCACGTGTGGCCGAGAGTGCCAGCTGCTCTGTCCGGTCCTCGGCGATGACCGCCAAGCCGCCATCAGGCATCGGCTGGGCGACTATGCGCAAATGCGTACCGTCAGATAGCGTCCAGGCCTCTTCTTGCGCTTCGCCCGCGCCAAACCATTCCAAATGATCTGCCCGCCAGGCCGGGAAATCGCGGACCTCCGGTGTCTTGCCTGCGTCACGAGCCTCGGTCAGCAAGCGGTCAAGCGTGAGACCATCGCCGCCAATACCGAGCCGCATGCCGAATATGCGTCGGAACGGCTGGTTCGCGAAGGTGAGTTTGCGCTCGGCATTGAACTGCGCCACCCCGACCGAAAGGCGATCCATCATTCCACGCTGGGCTTCTGTATAGGCACGGTGCTCACGTGCCTGTTCCTCCATCTCCTGGATATCGACCGCATAGCCGGCGATACCCTCCTCGCCCAAGGGCAAGTCCGATACTCTAAGTGCGCGGCGTTCCCCTCCGATCGTAGCCTGGACAATGCGTTCGATCGGATGGTTTTGCTGCGCTGCCTGTCCGGAAACCTGGGCCGCAGTGAGGCCATCGACGGGTTCGATCAATTCCACCTGCTCAGTCACCACCGTATCGGCATTCTTCGCCCCGACGGCTGTGACATAGGCGCTGTTTACCAGCCGGAGCTTCGTGTCGGGTCCCCTGAACCACATCGGCATCGGCGCTGCTTCGATCAACCCGACCAAGGCGGCAAAATCCCCTTTGGCGCGCGCCGACTCTTCGCGCATCCTCCCCAGCTCTGTCGCGCTTTCGCTGAAGTCGAACACCCACACCAATGCTGCACCGCCCGGCGAAACCTGGGGATCAGCCAATTGCCCTCTCAAAGCTAGGCTGCGTTGAGAGCCTGGTACAGTAAGGTTCATCCGGAAAGGAGCTGCCGTCTTCTGCGCTCGGCGAACCTTTTCACTCAGTTCTGCCAGTTGCGCCTTGGTCAGCCCGCGATCCTCACCGTCGGCCAGCTCGCTGATGAATTGCGGCAAACGCTCGAAACCGAGCCAATGCGCGAGCCGTTCAGACCCTTCGATGCGGCCGTCAGCCCGAACCAGCAGGGGAATTGCCGGGGCTTCATCGAGCATCCGAGCCATGCGCCGCGCCGCCTTGCGACTGGTTTCCGCGCCTTTCGCCTTCGCTCCGGCGGCGATCATTAGCCAAGCCGCACCTGCCGTCCAAGCGGCAAGCAACAGCCCAAGCATAGCCAAGAGGGTCGGCGTAAATTCCATGTCCTTATGCAGCTATGCGGGGCAGCGATGCGATGCAACTGGCCGGAAACAGAAAAGCCCCCGCAATTGCGGGGGCCTTTCCGAATTTTCGATGATTTGCGCGCAATCAGTAGCGATAGTGGTCCGGCTTGAACGGACCCGCCACCGGGACACCGATATAGTCGGCCTGCTTTTGGCTCAGCTGAGTCAGCTTCACACCCAGCTTGTCGAGGTGCAGCGCCGCAACCTTTTCATCGAGGTGCTTGGGCAGGACATAGACGTCGTTCTTGTACTCGTCGCCCCTGGTCCACAATTCGATCTGGGCCAGCGTCTGGTTGGTAAAGCTGAAGCTCATAACGAAGCTGGGGTGGCCGGTGGCGCAAGCAAGATTCACGAGGCGACCCTGGCCAAGAACGATGATTTCCTTCCCGTCAGGGAACTTGACGACATCGGTGCCCGGCTTGAGCTCGTTCCATTCGTAATTGTTGAGCGCCGAGATCTGGATCTCGCTGTCGAAGTGGCCGATGTTGCAGACGATCGCCTTGTCCTTCATTCCCTCCATGTGGGTGGCGGTGATGACGTGCTCGTTGCCGGTAGCGGTGACGAAGATGTCGGCGACCTTCACGGCGTCTTCCATGGTCACGACTTCGAAGCCATCCATGGCTGCCTGCAGCGCGCAGATCGGGTCGATCTCCGTCACCAGCACCCGCGCGCCGCCATTGCGGAGCGACTGGGCCGAACCCTTGCCGACATCGCCGAAGCCCGCGACGCAGGCGACTTTGCCAGAAAGCATCACGTCGGTGGCGCGGCGGATGGCGTCGACCAGCGACTCGCGACAGCCATAAAGGTTGTCGAACTTCGACTTGGTCACGCTGTCGTTCACATTGATGGCGGGGAACGGTAGCTTGCCGTCCTTGGCGATGTGATAAAGGCGGTGGACGCCGGTGGTGGTTTCTTCAGAAACGCCAACGATGTTCTTGACCGAACGGGTAAGGTAGCCCGGCTTCTCCTTCACGAACGCCTTGAGCGCACGCTGGAATTCGATCTCCTCGGCATTTTCGGGTTCAGGCAGTTCTTCGCCTGCTTCGAGGCGCTGGCCCCACAGCGCGAACATGGTGGCGTCCCCGCCATCATCGAGGATGATGTTGGCGGTGCGGTCGGGATCATCGTTGGTCGACCAATCGAAAATGCGCCCGACATAGTCCCAATAGTCGGCCAGGCTCTCGCCCTTCACCGCGAACACCGGAATGCCCTGATCAGCAATCGCTGCAGCTGCATGGTCCTGCGTCGAGAAAATGTTGCAGGTGGCCCAGCGGACCTCGGCTCCCAATGCGACCAACGTCTCGATCAGAACGGCGGTCTGGATCGTCATATGCAGCGAGCCGGTGATGCGGGCACCCTTGAGCGGCTGCGCCTCGCCATATTCATCGCGCAGGGCCATCAGGCCGGGCATTTCAGTTTCGGCAATGGCTATCTCGTCGCGGCCATATTTGGCGAGCGCGATATCCTTGATGACATAAGCAGCATGGGCAGACATGAACGGCTCCTTTGGAGGAAGCGCGCCTTGTCACCCATCGGGGAAAGGCGCGCAAAAACAATCCTGCGCGCCTTAGCGACCTGCATGCCCAAGGGCAAATATAAAGATATCTTTATATGATCTTGCCAGAGCCTACTTGCGCGCCGCAAGCATTGGCGCACCAGATGGGCGGTCTGCCAACAGATGTTGCGCAGAGACATGCAACTCTGCACCTGCCGGTCGATCAGCCAGCTCTCGCGTCGTTGTCTTGAGCGCCGCGCAATCGAGCCAGGGATGTCCCTGCCCGTAGCGATTGGCCATGCTAACGCTGATCTTGTCGAGCATGAGCTTGGCACGCTTGGCTCCGTATTGCCGCGCAAGGTCGCCGTGAAGCGACTGGTACGCGGCATTCAAAGCCGGCAAGTGTTTGGCTGAAAAACGCGCGTAATCCGCCTGAAAATTGTCTTCGCCAAACCGGCACCTGAGCGAACTGACCATCAGCATGATGTCCAGCTTGCGAATGGCCTCCGCATCGCCTGATGAAAATTGCGCCTGTGCCGGCGCCGCCAGAGGCAAGCTCGCCGCGATGGCTGCGAGCGCAAGCGCAGCCCTGAACCCCGTTGCAGTCATTATGTCGTTCTCCCCGGCGAACCCCCTCGTTCGCGCATGGGAAACTGACCGAGCCGATTTACCCGTTCTTAAACTTCATTGGTGAACCGGAATTCACCATCATCGCAGCAGCAGCAAGGCCATTGCGCCCAGCCAATTGCAGCCTATGTGGAGGGACACGAAATCCCTCCAGCAACAAAGGATGCAGCCGACATGTCGATTTCCAAGGGCGATACGCTTCCCAACGTCACTCTCGTCAAGCCGACAGAGGCCGGGCCGGAACAGGTCCAGTCGGGTGATTATTTCGCCGGCAAGAAGGTGGCGCTGTTCGCTGTCCCCGGCGCATTCACCCCGACCTGCTCGGCCAAGCACCTGCCGGGTTACGTCGAGAAAGCCGCCGAACTGAAAGCCAAGGGTATTGACGAGATCGTCTGCACCTCGGTCAACGATCCCTTTGTGATGGGTGCCTGGCAGAAGGCCGATGGTTCTCCGGAAATTACATTCCTGGCGGATGGCAATGGCGACCTCGCCAAAGCGATTGGCCTGACCATGGACGGCAGCGGATTCGGCCTCGGCACCCGCAGCCAGCGCTATTCGATGATCGTAGAAGACGGCAAGGTTACAGAACTCAACGTTGAAGCTCCTGGCGACTTCTCGGTGTCCAGCGCGGAGCACATGCTCGGCCAGCTCTGAGCCTGCATCGCAATAAATCGCAAAAAGGCCCGTCAGTGATCAGCTGGCGGGCCTTTTCGTTTCGATCATGGAATGGCGTAAGTCACAGTCGATTGCGCCACGATATGGGTTTCTTCACCCTGCCAGAGCCGAACATCGACTGACGCCAGTTTCCGCCCGAGCTTCAGCAAGGACGTATCGGCAAAGACCGGGGCTTTCTTGACGCCGCGCAAGAAACTCATGTTGAGATTGCTGGTCACCGCCATCGCAACGGGACCAATATGCGCGAGGATCACGGCGTAGGCCGCTCGATCCGCCAAAGCCATCTGGGTCGGCCCGGAGACCAGCTCTCCTGGCCGCAGCATCGTCTCGTCTGGGACCATCTTGATACGCAGGAATCCGGGTTCGAACCGATCGAAAGTGAAATTGCGCTGGGGATCGCCTGGAAAGGCTTCGACAAAGAAAGCCGAGAGCTCATCCGCGGTCATCGCCAATTCGAATGTGCGTGCCATCGTCCCTCCCCCGTCAGCGGCTTCAGCCGTAGCCCATCAGGCTCAGTACTTCCTTGCGGCTACGCTGGTCTTCCAGGAAAGTCCCCATCATCTGGCTGGTGACCATGCCTACACCAGGAGTGCGAACGCCTCGACCTGTCATACAGCCGTGTTGAGCTTCGATGACCACGGCAACACCCTTGGGCTCGAGATGGTCCCATATACATTGGGCAACTTCGGCCGTCAGTCGTTCCTGGATTTGCAGCCGGCGAGCATAGCCATGCAGCACGCGGGCAAGTTTGGAGATACCCACAACGTGCTTGTGCGGCAGGTAGGCAATCGCTGCCTTGCCAGTAATGGGTGCCATGTGATGTTCGCAATGGCTCTGGAACGGAATGTCCTTGAGCAGCACAATCTCGTCATAGCCGCCCACTTCCTCGAACACGCGGCTGAGGTGGATCGCGGGATCTTCTGCATATCCCTGGCAATACTCGAGCCAGGCCCGCCCCACCCGCTTAGGCGTATCGAGCACCCCTTCCCGTGTGGGATCGTCACCAGCCCATTCGATCAAGGTGCGGATCGCCTCTTGTACGTTTTCGGGCACATCGGGCTTGCCAAGCGGGTTATCGTCTTCGTGATCTGCATCGCAGCCCATGTGTATCTTGCCTTCCTCGAGATATCGGCAGCATCGGGCCGCCGTCCAAGCATTAAGGCCTAGGTATGACAAGGGTTCCCGACAATCCAGCGCCCGTCGTACCAAAAAAGCCCACCCCGTTGCCGGGATGGGCTTTTCTGGCGCGCCAGGAAGGATTCGAACCTCCGACCGCCTGATTCGTAGTCAGGTACTCTATCCAGCTGAGCTACTGGCGCGCATCGGAGGGCGGCACATAGGGGGGCCGCTACAGCTTGGCAATCCCCTTTAGCCCGATTTTTCGAACAGCTGCCGGGCAAGAGCGACATCGAGCGGGGGCTTCGGCAAGTCGTCGATTCCAGTGTGATCATGCCAAGCGAAAGTGCCGCCCTCCCGCGCCTCGAGCAACCCCGTCCAGGACTGGGTCGTGTAAAGAAGTATGACAATCTGCCGTTCGACATGATCCGGCTCTGAAACCGCGAACCCGATCTCGCGAAGTTCCAGCTCGTTGACCAACAGGCCCGTTTCCTCTTCCAGTTCTCTTCGCAGCGCCGCCGGCGGCGTTTCACCGGGTTCGACCTTGCCGCCGGGAAACTCCCACAGGCCGGCATGGTCCTTTCCCTCCGGCCTGCGATGCATGAGCCAGCGGCCGTCCGCAGCCTGCAGGGCCGCAGCTACGACAATCAAAGGTGTAAGATTTTTTGCCATTTCGGACCGGGTTGGAAACCTATTCTTAACCTTCGCCCCTGAAAATTGGGGCCTCAAGGGTAGCAGTGGGTGGAATTTACAATGGACGACACGATCAGCAAGGTTCTTGCCGACGAATCCGGGGCTACTGCCGTCGAGTACGGCCTCATCCTAGCAATGGTCTTCCTCGCCATGGTCAGTGCCGTGCAAGGCGTCGGCAACGAGACGATCGCGCTGTGGAACACCATTTCGACCTCATCCGAAGCAGCAATCAACCAGTCCAACGTCTGATCCGGGGCGTAAAAAAATCCGGCGGTTCCATTAGGAATTTGTCAACCGGTCAGCCCTAAACCCAAAATCACTCGATCCGGATCAACTGGAAAGAGTCGGGTACCAAAGACTGAAAACCAGGAGACTACACATGACTTTCTTCAAGAACCTCGTGAAGGACAACGAAGGCGCTACCGCTATCGAGTATGGCCTGATCGCTGCTCTGATCGCTGTTGCTGCCATCACTGCCATGCAGGGCCTCGGCAACCAGCTGACCAACACCTTCACCAACGTTTCGACCACGATGGCTGTCTAAGCCTCGGTCAAAACCGAAAACGAAGACGGCGGGGAGCAATCCCCGCCGTTTTTGTTTGTGCCTTGAAGATGTGGCGGGAGGTCAGCGACCACGCACCACGAGCTTTACCTTCTGGCCAGCCTGCAGGACATCATTGGTTCCAAGTGCATTGAGCACACGGAAACGCTCCACCTGGGCGGTATCGTAAGCCATCCGCCGTGCCAGAGACGCAACGGAATCGCCACGTTGGACCGTCACAACGTCGATCCTGCGGGGGATCACAGCTCCGGCTTCCGCCGCCGAAATCCTGCGCATCGATTGATACATCGAATTGAAGACATTCGCCTTGTCGGCCTGCGTGATAGCCTGGAAATGATACGCCTGGTTCGGCGCAAACTCGTAGGCAAACACGGTCAGGTCGATTTGGCTGGATCCATTGTTGACCCGTGCAGTGCCATAGGCCGCCGGCAAGCCGTTGACAGTTGTTCGCCGGATCGACGCCGGCGAAATCTGTTGCTGGTTGCTCAATCCGGCAAAGGCACTGCGAACATAGGCCTCTAGATCACCATTATATTGCCCGAGCGTTAGCTTGGCCTGTCCGGATTGCCCGTTAATCGAAACAGCGCGCGTACCATTGACCATATAGAATCCCGCCGGCGCGCTGAACCGCAGGCGCAGGTCGGGATGGATGAAATCCTGCCCCTCGATGACACCCTGCTCCGGATCATCGCCGTAAAGAATACCATCGATCCGAGCGAGGAAGGTATCACGGTTGGCAACAGAGCCCGGCAGGCCCTGCGCTTTCTCCGAGGCTGTCCTTACACGGCTGGCCGGATCGGGATGCGTCGATGCCCAGGCCGGGATCGACGCATTGCGACCCTGCAGCTGCGCGTCGAGACTGTTCTGCAGCGCCAGGCTGCGCAAGACAGTGCTCATGGCCTGCGGATCGTATCCAGCCTGGGTAAGGTATTGGATCCCCAGCTCATCGGCCTGCAGTTCCTGGCTGCGCGAGAATTTCAAGGTCAGCAGCTGCGAGCCTTGCAGGAAGGCCTTCGACAGGGTGTTGCCAATGCCCGAATCCCGCAACAAGACGGACGAGACGACCGCCCCGAGCAGTCCGGCAATGGAATTGCGCTGCGCTGTCTGCTGACGCCGCTGAGAATGGCGCGCAGCCACATGGCCGACCTCGTGCCCCAGCACGGCTGCAAGCTCAGCCTCGTTGTTCATCAGCGCAACCAGCTGCCGGGTGGTGTAGATATAGCCGCCCGGAATCGCGAAAGCATTGTTGACCGGACTGTTGACGAGGCTGACGGTGAAATCCTCGCGCGCATTGCCGAGGCCCGATTGCACGGCAATGTTCTTGCCTACCTGCTCTACATAGGCGGCTTGCGGCCCGCTCATCGCGCCGCCGAACTCCGCCAGCAGCTTGGGGTGGTTTTCCGCACCTTGCTGTGCTTCGCTTTGGGAGATCGGTGCCGATGCGCTGGGAATGCTGCCCCCGCCTGCACCCATACAGCCAGTCAAACCGACGCTCAGTGCAGCTCCTGTCAAAAGGGCGAATTTTGAGCGGTAAGCCATCAGCTGCGTCTCCTCTTCTTCAACTGCATCAAGGCCCTAGCACAATTGCAAGGACCATGCGCTTCAGAAGATGTAACACTGCAGGCGCGATTATGCTCCGAGCTGGAGGAACCGTTCTTCGCGCATCCGGCGCACTGTAGCGCTGGGAAGGTCGACCAAGGCATCGAGCTCCTCGTCGATTGCATCGGCCAAGGCATTTGCAACAGCGATGGGATCGCGATGCGCACCCCCGGTCGGTTCATTGACGATGCGGTCGATCACACCCAGCTTCTTGAGATGCTGTGCGGTCACTTTCATCGCTTCGGCCGCCTCTGGTGCCTTCTCCGCAGTCCGCCACAGGATCGACGCGCAGCCTTCAGGCGAAATCACCGAATACACCGCATGCTCCAACATCAGCACACGCTCGGCACTGGCAAGGGCCACGGCCCCGCCAGACCCTCCTTCTCCGACGATGGTGGAAACCATTGGCACCGGCAAGGCAAGGCATGCTTCGGTCGACCGGGCAATCGCTTCGGCCTGGCCGCGCTCTTCGGCTTCCACACCCGGGAAAGCGCCCGATGTATCGACCAGGGTTACCACGGGCAGGCCGAACCGGCCCGCTAGGTCCATCAGGCGAATCGCCTTGCGATAGCCCTCTGGCTTGCCCATCCCGAAATTGTGCCGCAGGCGGCTTTCGGTATCGTTGCCTTTTTCATGCCCGATCAGGATGACCCTGCGCCCGCGAAGCGTAGCGAAGCCACCCATGATCGCTTCATCATCGCCGTAGTAGCGATCCCCGCCAAGCGGCATGAATTCATCGAACGCATGCTCTACAAAGTCGCGAAAGTGCGGCCTTTGCGGATGGCGGGCAACCTGCGTTTTCTGCCACGGCGTGAGCGCAGCATAGGTGCTCGCGAGCAAGTCCGCGCTCTTCTTTTCAAGGCGCTTGAGCTCATTTGAAATATCAACCTCGTCACCTTCAGCCGCGGCGCGCAGTTCCGCGATCCGGCTTTCAAGCTGGGCAACAGGCTTCTCGAATTCGAGATAGGCGTTCATGCGATTGCGCTAGTCCCCTCGGCGGCGTTCCGCAAGCGGGTGCCGCTCGTTTACTAGCGCAACGAGGCGCGATGCATCGACATGGGTGTAGATCTGCGTGGTCGCGATGTCGGCGTGCCCGAGCAGCGTTTGCAAAACCCTGAGATCCGCCCCGCCCTCCAGCAAATGCGTGGCGAAGGCATGCCGCAAGACATGCGGACTGACCTTCTCTGGCTTCAGACCGGCTCTAACCGCAAGATCCTTGAGCAACTGGAACAGCCGCACCCGGGTCAGGTGCGACTTGCGTGAAGGAAAGAGGAATGCCGAATCGGCATTTCGCACCGGCATCCATTTCGCGAGCGCTTGCTGTGCCCGACCGCTAACGGGAACCATCCGCGCCTGGCCGCCCTTCCCTGTGACCGTCAAGAACGGCGCATCCCTGGGTACCGCTGCAACCGGCAATGATACCAGTTCGGTTGCCCGCAACCCCGAGCCATAGAGCAGTTCGAGCAGCGCCAGCATCCTGATGGCGGTCGGCCGGCCCGGCTCTGCCTCGAGTTCAGCGCGAGCAAACAGTGCTCCCACTTCACCGTGCGAGAGAATCTTGGGGAGAGACCTGCGGGTGGCCGGCCGCGGAAGGGCAGGAGACGGATCATCGTCTCGTATGCCCTCATCGACAAGAAATCCGAAGAATTGCCGTAGCGCCGAAGATTTGCGGGCTACTGTGGCCGGCGCAAGCGCTTCCCATGCGCTGCCAAGCCCGGACAATTGCGACCGTTCAGCCGCGGCCAGGTCACCAACAAGCTCAGCAGCGCCTTCGAGGTCTCGTCGGTAGGCCGCCAGCGTGTTGGCAGCAGCCCCGCGTTCTGCCGCCAGCATGGCGAGGAACTCGTCGATCTCTGCCGAACCTATAGCCATGCCGGTCCTATCCGCGAGCGACTGCCTCCGCAGCGATCATGCGCGCTTCGGCCTGCATGCCTGCCCGATTGAGCGCGCGGACGATGTGGAACAAATGACGCGGAGACATGCTGCCCCAGTTGCGGCCTTGCATGCCGACCCCTGCTAGATACGCCACAAGCGCCTGGTTCTGCAGTTCGCCTGAGCGATCGATCAGTTGGCTCCAGCGCGTCGTTCGTTGCAGTTCAAGGCCGAGCGCCTCCGAATACTCATTGGCGGTGCCGGTCTCCAACCGGCCAAGACCTGCCAGCCCGGCAATCAGGAAGGCTGACTTGCGCTTTCCCTCGCTGTCATCATCACCGGCAAAGCTGTCGATGGCCGCCGAACCGACAGGGTTGGAACGGGTCGGTTGGGCCAGAACGAGCAAGGCCCAGCCTTCACTGCCTTCAGCCACCACATTGCCCCATGCCATCGCATCACGGTCAAGTCCGGCTGCAAGCATCGCCGCGATCAGTTTTCCGGCTTGATCGGCAAGGTCGTCACTCGCGGGAATTCGCGCTGCGGCATAGGCGGTCAGCACCAGTCGGGCGTAGTCCGGGTTCGACCCCTCTCCCCAAAGCGACTGGATTGCCGCCATTCTCGTCGCCGGATCGACGCCGACATATGCCTCGCGCAATTGCACCGCCTGAGGGCCGAATATCCCGCCTGTGCCATCTTCCGCATAGAACTGTGAGTAGAGGTCAATCAGTGCCGAGGAGGAGAGGATACCCTCGCTGGCAGCGAGTTCGGCTCCGCGCAAACGCTGCGACAGCGGCAACGCGGCCGATCGGGCCGCCACCTTGAGATAGTCGGGTCCAAGATCCTCCAAAAGGGATGCGGGAATTTCAGCACCAAGCGCAGTCGCGAGTCCAAAGCGCCAGGGTGTCAGCTCCTCTACCCCGTCCCATTCCAGGTTGACGGCGCTACGTCCCCGTCCGGCTGCACCGGCATACCGCTGTGCCAGCAGGACATCGATTGCCGCTGCATCACCATCCCTGCGCATACGGATCAGGTCGCTGCGGGCACGGGCGCTTTCCCCGGAGAAGGCATTGCAGATCGCCCGCAGCATCTCCCATTGGGCGTCTTCGCGTAGCCCGCCCTGGAACCGGACTAGCGGACAAGCGCCGACGATGTCCCCCGTCGCAACATAAGCCTCAACCGCCGCATCTGCGAGCGGCCTGCCCCAGTTGCCGGTATCGACATCCTGGGCCAGCGCCCTCGATATCTCGAATTCGCCGATCGCATTGAGAGCCGCCGCGCGCATCCCGGCGAATTCCGCCGGCTCCATGCCCATCGGGGTTTCAAGCCGACTAGCCAGAGCACGGCGCAGCATGATGTGGCCCCAACGCGAAACCATGGGCCTCTGAATTCCACCTAATGCAGCGCGGACAATGGAAGCCGGTTGCCGGCCGAGCGAGCCGACTGGCAAGCCTCCTTCAGCGGAGTTGATGATGCCGATCCGCTCCATCGACCGACGGGCAGCCGGTGGAATGTCGTATTTGGGCTTGAGGCCGAGCAATTCGTCGAGCTCATCCGGATCGAGCTCTTCCAGTTCTTCCAGCGATGGAAGCTCCACCGGCAAGGCGATTTCCGCATCGGGTGCCGGGCCCACCGGCAAGGGTTGGATAACCGGCACGCTGCCCGAACCTGGGGCGGCGGGTCCACCCGGAGCCACAGGTCTCGGTGCCGCAGTGGGCCGTGGGGCAGGACTCGGAGCCGGTGCCGGATCATCGAATCCGGGCGGCAACAGTGATTCAGGCGCCGCCTGCAAACCGGCATAGGCCGTCGTCAGCGCTAACGCTCCCGCGCCAGCCAGCAGACCACACACCAGAAACCGCTTCATTCCATACCCTCCGGCACGGGAATCTCCTGTTCGATCGGGCGCAGGGGTTCTCGGCCGCCATCCCACCATGCCCAGAGGAGGGTCACCAGAACAACCAGCAGCGCGCCCATGCCCAGCCGCCTCCGACCCATAACCAAACCCGCTTCCAACAAAAGTTACCCTTTATTGCCTTCGCCCTAGCCCATCTCTAGGCCATGCTTCAATGCAAACTGGAACACCCTCCCCCGGCAACATGGACTACGCCGGCCTTGCCGAACGGATCGATCGACCGATCGTGCTGGTCGGCCTGATGGGTGTTGGCAAATCGACGGTGGGTCGACGCCTCGCCAGCCTGATTGGGCGCGACTTCATCGATGCTGACGAAGAGATCGAGGATGCAGCGCAGATGTCGATCTCCGAAATTTTTGCAGAGTTCGGCGAGGAGTACTTTCGTGACGGGGAACGGCGCGTCATCGCTCGCCTCATGGAAGAAAAGCAGGGGGTCATTGCCACGGGTGGCGGCGCGTTTGTTAACGACGAAACTCGCGCCCTCATCCTCGACAAGTCCATCGCTGTGTGGATCACTGCGGATATTGCCACACTGGTAGAACGGACGAGCCGCCGCAATACACGCCCGCTGCTCAAACAGGGCAATCCGCAGGAAATCCTGACGCGGCTCTATAATGAACGCGAGCCCTTTTATTCGCAGGCCCCGATCCACGTACGCAGCGAAGACGGGCCGCATATGCACACTGCCAACCGCATCCTAGAGGCGATTGATCAATGGCTGTAATCCCGGTGCAATTGGCAGGACGAAGCTATGACGTGCACGTCGATCGCGGCTTGATCGGCAGGCTGGCCGAGCTCGCCGGGCCCAAGCTGCGCAAATCGGTTGTTCCAGTCGTGGCCGATGCGAACGCATGGGAACACCATGGCGCGGCGCTGGCAGAGGGTCTTGCGGGCGCTGGCAAGGAAGTGGCGCTCTACAAAGTCCCGCCGGGTGAGGATTCGAAGAGCTGGCAAAGCCTCGAAACCCTTACCGACTGGATGCTGACGCAGGGCGTCGAACGCGGTGATAATGTCGTGGCGCTGGGCGGCGGCGTGGTGGGCGACCTGACCGGATTTGCCTGCTCGATCCTCAAGCGCGGTTGCGGCTTCATCCAGATCCCCACAACGCTATTGGCACAGGTCGACAGCTCGGTGGGCGGCAAAACCGCTATCAACACGCGCGCGGGCAAGAACCTGATCGGTGCCTTCCACCAGCCATCGCTGGTATTGGCCGACCTTGGCGCGCTCGATACCCTGCCGGACCGCGAGATGCGCTGCGGCTTTGCCGAAGTCATCAAATACGGAATCCTCGGAGACATCGGCTTCTTCGAATGGCTCGAAACCAACGGTGCCAAAGTCCTCGCACGCGATCCCGCCGCGCTTGAACAAGCTGTTGCGACCAGCGTTGCGGCCAAGGCCCGGATCGTGGCCGAAGACGAACGCGAGACGACCGGTGTGCGGGCGCTGCTCAACCTCGGTCATACCTTTGGGCATGCGCTAGAGGCGGAAACCGGCTTTTCGGACAAGCTCTTGCACGGCGAAGGGGTCGCGCTCGGAATGGTCCTCGCGGCGCGCTATTCTGCGCGGCGTGGCGAGTTGGCAGACAGCGATGCGGAGCGCGTTGCAGAAGCGATTGCCGGCGTTGGCCTCCCTTGCGAAATATCCGCATTGGGTCTCGCAGCCGATGGCGCTGCCCTCGTTCAGCACATGTTGCACGACAAGAAGATGGATGCAGGCACACTCCCCTTTCTCTTGTTGCGCAGCACAGGTGCAGCATATCTGGCAAAAGATGTTGATCTTCAGGATGTTGCTGCCTTTCTCGATGAGCAGCTGATCGCCCGTTGACGGCGCGCATGCTGCGGGCGATTGTGCGCAGCATGACACGCTTCATCGACCTCTCGATCCCGATCACCAACGACGTCATTTCCGACCCCGAGGTGATGCGCCCCAAGGTCACCTACATGACTCATGAAGACACCTGGCAGCAGATAGCCATGTTCTTTCCCGGGCTAGAGAAAGCAGACCTGCCCGATGGCGAAGGCTGGGCAGTCGAGATGCTCGAGCTGAGCACCCACAATGGGACGCACATGGATGCACCGTGGCATTATCATTCGACGACAGATAGCGGCGCGGCCCCGGCTCCCAGCATTGACGAAGCGCCACTCGACAGGTTCTTCCGCCCTGGGGTGAAGCTCGATTTCTCGCATTTGCCGCATGGGCATGTCGTGTCGGCGACCGAAGTTGAAGAAGCATTCGACAGGATTGGCTACGACCTGCAACCGCTCGATATCGTGCTGGTGCAATCAGGTGCGGAGTACGGGACGGATAACTTCACCGACCAGGGAGTTGGCCTCGGGGCCGAGGCAACCCTTTGGCTTACGGAGCACGGCGTCGAAGTCGTGGGCACCGATGCCTGGAGCTGGGATGCGCCCTTCAGCCATACCGCCCGGCGCTGGGCCGAGAACCGCGATCCGGCGATAATCTGGGAAGGACACAAGGCCGGTCGGATCCGCCCCTATTACCAGATCGAGAAGCTGACCAACCTTGCCGCCCTGCCCAGCCACGGCTTCACCTTCAGCTGCTTCCCGGTAAAGATCGAGCGCGCCAGCGCCGGCTGGATCCGCGCGGTCGCGCTGGTGGAGGAATAGATGCAGGTCGAAATTGCCGACCTCGAAAATCCAGAGGTCGTCGATCTTGTCCGTTTCCATCACGCGGAGATGCAGCGCAATTCGCCGCCCGACATGTGCTTCCCGCTCGATCTTGAAGGGTTGCGCGATCCACGCGTTACTGTCCTTGCAGTGCGGCTAGATGGCAGGGTGGCAGCGATTGGAGCGATGAAGCGGCTCGATGCCGAGCGAATCGAGCTGAAATCCATGCGCACCCACCCCGACTTTGTGCGCCGAGGCCTCGCAGGAGTCCTGCTCGACGCTATTATCGAACGCGCCATAATTGAAGGGTTCGCAATCCTCAGCCTTGAAACCGGCAGCGGGCCCCACTTCGATGCCGCGTTGGCACTCTACCGCAAGCGTGGCTTCGAGAATGGCGAAGCATTCGCGGGCTATGCCAATACTGCCTTCAACCAGTGCCTGCACTTGTCCCTTGCCTGACTGCGGGCATCGGACAAAGCCGTCAGAATAGGCGCGAGCCGTCGGGCACCTTCACATCCGGCGCAAACAACACGACATCACCAGACTGATCGGCAAACCCCAGTGTCAGCACTTCGGACATGGCCGGACCGATCTGGCGCGGCGGAAAATTGACAACGGCGGCGACTTGTCGGCCAACCAGTTCATCGAGATTATAGTTGGCGGCGATCTGCGCACAGCTCTTCTTCTCGCCAATGGCAGGGCCGAAATCGATCCGCAGCTTGTAGCTTGGCTTGCGGGCCTCCGGAAACTCCTCGGCGGCGATGATCGTGCCGATGCGAATATCAGCCTTCAGGAAATCATCGAAGGTGATTTGCTCGGCAGCGGGCGCTTCAGGATCATGGCTCAGATGCATCAGCTCTTCACCCGCAGGAACATCATACCGTCCCAACCCTTGGCGCCGACGGTCTGGAGCGCCGTCGCTTCCAGGCGCGGATGGTCTTTCACATGTTCGTAGAGCGCGCGCGTACCCTTGGCAGATTCATCGCCCTCGGCGGGATCGAGAATGTTGCCCTCACGCACGACATTGTCGACGATGATGAGACTGCCCGGCCTTGACAGGCAGAGCGCGTGCTCAACGTAGTTCACATTGTTGGGCTTGTCGGCATCGATGAATGTCAGGTCGAACACGCCATCAAGGTCGGCCAGCGACTTGAGCGCAGCGCGAATGTGCATGGTAATCCGGTCTCCCAGCCCGCTTGCGTCAAAATTCTCTTGAGCGACTTTGGCGTAGGTCTTCTTTGCCTCAAGCGTCACGACCTCGCCGCCGACGCCAACGCCGCGCGCCAGGAACAGGGTGGAATACCCGCCAAGAGTGCCGATTTCGAGTACGCGGCGGGCTCCAATCAGTTCACACACCATTTGCAGGAAGCGGCCTTGCGCCGGCGAAACAGCGATATCCGGCAGGCCGGACGCGGCACTGTGACGTGCGGCTTGCGCGGTAGCCTCGTCCTCGCCCAGCAGGGTGGATTCGATCAACGCATCGACTCCAGCCCATTTGGGATCCACACGCTTCCACCCGGCAACACCCGACATCGGTCAGTCCACACAGATCGCGACGACCTGGTCCTCTTCGTTGATGTAGGAATAGCAACCGAAGGGATTGCTGTTGGCCTGGCACTTGCCGAATTCGTCCTGCGGGCTTTCCACCCGGCACTGCCCCTCGCAGTCGCTTGGCTTGGTGCATGCCTTGCCGGCATCGGGATAAGGCACCGCACACGTGTAGCTCCCCAGCATGCCGCGCCTGGCGTAGGTGCCTTTCTTCGCCTCGCACTCGGCCTTTGAGGTTTCAGAGTGCCCGAACTCGCCCTCAGGCGGCCCGGGCTGTGGCTCATCCTGCGGCGCGATGCAGCCCGTTGCAGCGACGAGCAAGGCCAAGCCGCATAGATCAGGAATTCGTTGCAGCAACTTGGTTCTCCTCAGCTATTGTTCTGTTCGCAGGTTGCGATCAAGGAACTGCAGGAGTCGCGTCCTTAATGTCATCTTGCCGAGATCGCCGCCAAGGCTCGGCGCGCCCATGGGATAGAAATGGCCGAAACCGGGTATCCAGGCAGATTCTGTTTCGATACCGGCCTTGTCCAACACATCGATCACCGCGCGCGTACCAAGCAGCATCCCTCCAAGATCGTTTTGGCCGACCACGAACAGGCCGGGCGGCATCCCGGCCCTTGCCGTCCTGCGCAGGTCGAAGCCAACGGTCGAACCGGACAGGGAAAACATCGCCTTCACCGGCACGCCCAATCCATAGGCCGCATTGATCGCGGTTACGGCGCCTGCCGAGAAGCCACCGATGGCCAGGCGATCAGGGTCAATCCCAAGCTCGTCCGAATGGCTTCGGGCAAAATCGACCGCACTTGCCAAATCTTCGGCAGCAGCAAAAATGGTACTCCAAAGCTGCTCGCGGGTCTGATCGTCGAGTGGCGGCAGCCCCATCCTGCCCCTGACCACGTCCACGCGCGAGGTTGCCGCCGGGTTCCACACGCTCGACTTGGGAAACATCGTGACGGGATCCATGCCGTGAGGCATGGCCGGATCCTCAACCATCACGCGATACTCGATCGACAGACAGACATAGCCCTCAGCCGCGAAGACGCGGCAATACTCGCCCATCGCTGAATCCGAAGCACCATCTTCCTCGAATCGCGCGGTGCCTTTCGAACCCCGCAAGAAGGCACCGCCAAAGGCAAGGATCACTGCAGGACGATCAGCCAACAGCTTGCCGTCGGCAACCGGCCGATAGATGTCCAGCTTCAGATCGCGCACCTGCGGATCACTGCCCGATGCACCGACCAGACCCTGTGCGTAGGTAACGTCCGACTGGACCGAAACCGAATAACGATCGCCTGAAAATTCCTCAGCCACAACAGCCGGGTGATGGCTCAGCAACAGAGCTACAAAGGCCAACAATCCAGCCCAACGTTTAGACATTGGCGGTTTCCCCGTTTGCTACTCCAGCTCGAGAATGATCGCATCGACCGCGAGGCTGTCACCCTCACCGGCATTGATCTTGGCTACGGTCGCCTGCTTCTCGGCGCGCAGGATGTTTTCCATTTTCATCGCCTCGACCGTCGCCAGCGGCTGGCCCGGCTGGACTTCCTCGCCTTCGCCCACATGCAGCTTCACCAGCAGGCCCGGCATCGGGCAGATCAGCAGCTTCGAAAGGTCAGGTGGTTCCTTCTCGATCATGTGTCCGGCGAGATGCGCCACCCGCTGCGGCAGGACACGGATATGCTGTGTCGCGCCGCGCGTGGTGATGGCATAACCCATACGGGTCGGTGCTAGCTGCAACGTCATCGCTTCGTCACCCAGCTCGACATCCACCATCCAGTCCCCCGGCGTGTAGTCGAAGCTGAGCTCGACCGGTTCGCCGTCGACCAGGATGGCATCCTCGATCAGGCTGACCTCGTAGTGCTTCGCATCCGCTTCGGTGAGGCCGATGCGGATGGCCCAGTCGCCCGGAGCATAGAGCGGACCGTCGAGTTGCTGGTCGATCCGCCGCGCCCGGTCGGCATCGGCGGTGGCGATCACACCCGCAACCGCCGCCAACCCACGCAGCAAATCGTCGGAAACCGCTGCGCCGGTGAAGCCGTCAGGAAACTCCTCGACGATGAAGCCTGTGGTCAGCTCGCCCGAGCGGAACCGCGGATGCTGCATCAGGGCGCTAAGGAAGTCGACATTGTGCCCCAGCCCCTGGATGCGGAAGGCATCGAGAGCCTGGATCTGCAGGTCCGCCGCCTCGTCGCGGGTTTCGCCCCAGGTGATCAGCTTGGCGATCATCGGATCGTAGAACATCGAGACTTCGCCGCCTTCGTAGACGCCATCATCGACCCGCACGCCATCGACACCGCGGCGGCCATTGGCGCTGCCATCGTCGGTCCAGCCTTCCAGCGGCGGCTGGTATTCGACCAAGCGGCCCGTGCTTGGCAGGAAGCCGCGATAGGGATCTTCGGCATAGACGCGGTTCTCGATCGCCCAGCCCTGGATGCCGATATCTTCCTGCGTCATCGACAGCTTCTCGCCGGCAGCAACGCGGATCATCTGCTCGACCAGGTCGATCCCGGTGATTGCTTCGGTGACCGGGTGTTCGACCTGCAGGCGGGTGTTCATCTCGAGGAAGTAGAAGCTCTCGCCAGTCGGGTCCTTGCCGCTGACGATCAGCTCGACTGTGCCCGCCGAGTGGTAATCGACTGCCTTTGACAGCGCGACACATTGCTCGCCCATGGCCTTGCGCATCTTGGGCGTGACGAAGGGTGACGGGGCTTCCTCGACGACCTTCTGGTGTCGCCGCTGGATGCTGCATTCGCGCTCGTTCAGATAGAGAACGTTGCCGTGCTTATCGCCCAGGATCTGGATCTCGATGTGGCGCGGGTCCTCGATGAACTTCTCGATGAAGACCCGGTCATCGCCGAAGGAATTGAGCCCTTCGCGCTTCACACTTTCGAAGCCTTCGCGTACGTCCTTCTCGCTATAGGCGAGCCGCATGCCCTTGCCCCCGCCACCAGCGGATGCCTTCATCATTACAGGGTAGCCGATGTCGTTGCTGATCTCGACCGCATGGTCGGTATCGCGAATTTCGCCGACGAAGCCAGGTACGACATTGACGCCCGCTTCCTTGGCCAGCTTCTTGGACTCGATCTTGTCGCCCATCGCCGCGATGGCACCCGCAGGCGGGCCGATGAAGGCGATGCCTTCCTTCTCCAGCGCCTCGACGAAGCTCGCGCGTTCGGACAGGAAACCGTAGCCAGGGTGGATGGCTTCAGCCCCGCTCTGCTTGGCAGCCGCGATGATCTTGTCAGCGATGAGGTAGCTTTCCGCCGCCGGTGCCGGGCCGATATGCACTGCTTCATCCGCCATCTTCACGAACGGCGCGCGGGCATCGGCGTCGGAATAAACCGCGACGGTCTGGATACCCATCCGGCGAGCAGTCTTGATGACGCGGCAGGCAATCTCGCCGCGATTGGCAATCAGGATTTTCTTGAACATCAGTCCGTCAATTCCTCTCTTCGCCGGTTCGCATAGCCTATCAGAGCTGGAAGGTAAGCCCCTATCCCGCGCCGTTCGCGTTCCCCGGGCGGGATGGCCTTCACGGCTTCGGCGAGCCACTGGACACTATCTCCACGCAGTTTGCCGAGCGGCTCGACATAGACACCGATGGTGAACAGGATTGCGCCGGTTCGCGGCAAGCGGCGCAGGGTCTGTCGTTCGCAGCGAGCGAAGAGGCGCTCTCCGGCGTTCGCCGCAGTCACACCGGCGAACAATTCTCGCTCGCCCGGCAAGTGGCACAGGTTCCCGCTGTCGACCACGAACCAGTTACTGCGGCCGTAGAGCGCACCCGGTTTGAGCTTGGCCATGAAGCGATCGACACCGGTGGCTAGCTGCTCGGCATAGCCGTGGATCGGGGCGTGCATCGCGGCGAGCGGCAGGCCCATCTTGTCCTCTACCCGCCAGTCAGTGGGGAAACCAACGGCGGCGCCAATCAGGCGGTAGAAATCCTCATCGGGCTGACGGGTCAGGAGGCACATATCCTCCCAGTGCGCCCGAGCAGCTTCGGGCAAGCCGCCGGAAAGGCCAAGCATTTCGGCAAGTTCTACGCCGGGTGTCTCGGATTCCTCGGTCAATTGGACGGCTTCGGGACGGGTATCGAAAGCAGACGCCCTGGTTGCAAGGTCGGGTTGCGGCTGGAGCCACTCATCCTCGCCCAGCGCGCGCAGGCCGATCTTGAGCTTTTCGCCATTGCGGGCGTGTGGGAGCAGTTCGGGGACAGAAAAGCCGAGCGTCACGCATCCTGCTCGCGGCGAAAACGCTTGATCGTGACGACACACCAGATTGAGTAGACAATGATCGCCACTGTCACGACCGCCTGGTTGGTGATCTCCGCCCCGGCGTGGCAGTCGACAATCATCTGATGGCTCTCTTCATCCCAGCCCGCCCCGATGCCGCAGTCGAAAAAGTTGTAGAGAACAATTCCAAGCACAACCAACCAGTAGGCAACGCTGGTGAGGATCGGGCGTTTACTCATTCCGCTGGCACCGTCGATCTCTCGGCCCGCATAGGTTCCTCGCCCTGCAGCGCCGTCAGCCCTAGCTTGGCAAACAACGCAGCATCGCTGTCGTCGCCGGCATTGGGCGCGGTCAGCAGCTTGTCTCCCGTGAATATCGAGTTCGCGCCGGCGAGGAAGCACAGCGCCTGCGTTGCTTCGCTCATGCTCTCGCGCCCGGCGCTCAGGCGAACCATGCTCTTGGGCATACAGATCCGCGCCACCGCAACGGTGCGGACGAATTCGATGTCGTCAATCTTCGCCAGCGGCGTGTCGGCCAGCATGTCGCCCAGCACCGTGCCCTTGATCGGCACCAGCGCATTGACCGGCACGCTTTCGGGATGCTGCTCCAGCGTTGCCAGCGTGTGGACAAAGCCAACACGGTCCTCGCGCGTTTCGCCCATGCCGATAATGCCGCCGCTGCAGACATTGATCCCGGCATCGCGGACATTCTGCAGCGTATCGAGCCGCTCCTTCATCGAGCGGGTCGAGATGATCCGCTCGTAATATTCCGGGCTGCTGTCGATATTGTGGTTGTAATAGTCGAGCCCCGCCTCGGCCAGCTGCGCCGATTGCTGCGGCGTCAGCATGCCCAGCGTCATGCAGGTCTCCAGCCCCATATCGCGCACGCCCTTCACGATCTCGACGATGGCGGGCATGTCCCGGTCCTTTGGATTGCGCCACGCCGCGCCCATGCAGAAGCGCTGGCTGCCCGCATCCTTGGCCTGCGCCGCGCGCTGAAGCACAGCCTGCACATCCATCAGCTTGGTCGCTTCGACGCCGCTTTCGGCATGCACCGACTGCGAGCAATAGCCGCAATCCTCCGGACACCCGCCGGTCTTGATCGAGAGCAGCGTGCAGAGCTGCACCTGCTCGGGCGGGTGGTACTCACGGTGAACCGTAGCGGCCTGGAACAGCAGTTCGGTGAACGGGAGATCGAAAAGGGCCGCGATTTCGGCGCGGGTCCAGTCGGTGCGGATTTGGGTCAACGCGGAATGCCTCCGTTATAGCGTCGGGCTCGCCATATTGTGATTACGACGGCGAGAGCAACGATGACTACGAGCCAGATAAGAGTGCCGACGATTTTCTCTGTCGCGGTTCGCTCACTGAACCAAAGCAAGAGCAAAGGGATATTTGGGATAGCCAGAAGGATACCCTTGATGAACTTCGAGCAGTGATCAAACAGCATCAGTTCACTCCGCCGCCTCGTCCAGCTCATCGCCGGCAGGCGGCATGTTGTGGCCCAGCAGGCGCAGCATGTCGGCGCCGCATTCGACCACGTTCGAGCCCGGGCCGTAGATGCCCTGTACCCCGGCTTCGCGCAGGAAGTCATAGTCCTGCGGCGGGATCACGCCGCCAGCTACGACCTTGATGTCGCTGCGGCCCGCTTCCTTGAGCAGGTTGATCAGCTCGGGGATCAGTGTCTTGTGCCCGGCCGCAAGCGAACTCGCGCCGATGGCGTCGACGCCGTGTTCCAGCGCCATCTCCATCGTCTCTTGCGGCGTCTGGAACAGCGGGCCGGAGACGACCTCGAATCCCATGTCGGCGAAAGCGCTGGCGATAACGTTGGCGCCGCGATCGTGGCCGTCCTGGCCCATCTTGGCGACTATGATCTTGGGCTTGCGGCCGAGGCGACGCTCGACGGCGGCGACCCCGTCGGTGACCTGCTGCCAGCGACGGTCGAACTCATAGGCGCTCTTGTAGACGCCTTTCACCGGCTGCGGGGTGGCATCGTGGCGACCGAACACCGCTTCCATCGCCGAGGAAATCTCGCCCAGTGTCGCATCGTGACGTGCGGCTTCGACTGCGAGGGCCAAGAGATTGTGCTCCCCCGCGAAGGCGGGGGCCCCAGGAGGGGTAGCGCCAGACTGACTGAGGTCCCCGCCTGCGCGGGGACTCACACTGTGCCTCGCCCCATCGCTCAGTGCCTTGAGCGCAGCCTGGCATGCTGCTTCATCACGCTCGTCGCGGACGCGTTTGAGGCGGGCAATCTGGCCCTGGCGGACCTTGTGGTTATCGACCTCGAGCGTCTCGATCGGATCTTCGGTGTCCTTGCGGTACTTGTTGACCCCGACGATCACGGTCTCGCCCCGGTCGATGCCGGTCTGCTTCTCGGCAGCAGCGGTTTCAATTGCCGCTTTGGGCTTGCCGGTGGCGACATAGGCGGTCATCCCCCCGGCCGCGTCGACCTCCTCGATCAGCGCCCAGGCATCGTCCACCAGCTGCTTCGTCAGCGCTTCGATGTAGTAGCTGCCACCCAACGGATCGACGACATTGGTGATGCCGCTTTCTTCCTGCAGCACCAGCTGGGTGTTGCGTGCGATGCGGGCGGAGAAATCGGTCGGCAGCGCGATGGCTTCATCGAGCGCATTGGTGTGCAGCGACTGCGTGCCGCCCAGCGTCGCGGCCATCGCCTCGATCGTGGTGCGGATGACGTTGTTGTAGGGATCCTGCTCCTGCAGAGACACGCCCGACGTCTGGCAGTGCGTGCGCAGCATCTTGGAACGTTCGCTCTTTGCCCCCAGCCCGTCCATCACCCGCCACCACAGCGTGCGCGCGGCGCGCAGCTTGGCGATCTCCATGAAGAAGTTCATGCCGATGCCGAAGAAGAAGCTCAGCCGTCCGGCGAAGGCATCGATATCGAGCCCGGTCGCCATCGCGCGCTGGGCATATTCCTTGCCGTCGGCGATGGTGAAGGCAAGCTCCTGCACCGCCGTCGCCCCGGCCTCGTGCATGTGATAGCCGCTGATCGAAATGCTGTTGAATTTCGGCATGTTGGTGGAGGTATAGGCGATGATATCGCTGACTATCCGCATGCTCGGCTCGGGCGGGTAGATATAGGTGTTGCGGACCATGAACTCCTTGAGGATGTCGTTCTGGATGGTCCCCGAAAGCTGCTCGGTCGAAACGCCCTGCCGCTCGCCAGCAACGATGTAGAATGCCATCACCGGGATCACAGCGCCGTTCATGGTCATGCTGACCGACATCTGATCGAGCGGGATCTGGTCGAACAGGATCTGCATGTCGGCGACGGTGTCGATCGCAACGCCCGCCTTGCCGACATCACCGACCACGCGCGGGTGATCGCTGTCATAGCCACGGTGGGTGGCGAGGTCGAAGGCGACCGAGAGGCCCTTCTGCCCCATCGCGAGGTTGCGGCGGTAGAAGGCGTTCGATTCCTCGGCGGTCGAGAAGCCCGCGTATTGCCGGATCGTCCATGGACGGCCGGCATACATGCTCGCTTTCACCCCGCGCGTGAACGGCGCGAAGCCCGGCAGGCCTGGATCAACATCGGCGGTGTCTTCCGCCGTGTAGAGCGGCTTGATGGTGAAACCCTCGGGCGTCTCCCAATCGAGATCGCGGCCCTTCACTTCCTTGTCGGCAAGGGCCTTCCAGTCGGCGGGGGTCGGCTTGTCGGTCATTCTCGGTCCTTCAGGCGCTGGCGCTGGGCCTTGCGCTTACACGTTCGTGCCACGCATGAAGCGCTGCACAATTGTCCGGCGCTCCGCAACCCACGAACCCGGCAAAATCCATCGTGGTGAGGAGCAAAATGTCCGCCAGCGTATAGCTGTCCGTGGCGAGAAACTCACTCCCTTCCAGCGAGGCGTCGAAGAAACGGAACGCCTCCTCCACGCGCGGACGGTTGGTCTCGCCCCATTCCTCGTTGCGGCCCGGTAGCTTCGCCGTGAAGGCATGGGTGTGGACCCAGACCGCGCCAATCGGTGCCATCAGGATCATCTCGACCCGGCGGCACCATTGCTCGACATGCGCGATTTCGAGCGGCGTGGTCCCGAACATCGGCGGATCGGGATGCAGCGCCTCGAGATAGCGGCAGATCGCCACGCTCTCCGTGACCACCTCGCCATCGTCGGTTTCCAGCGCCGGGGTCTGCCCGCGCGGGTTGATCTTGAGGAACTCCTCGGATTTCTGCTCGCGCGCGGGGATCGAAATCTCGCGGCTCGGGAGTCCGATGCCTTTCTCGGCGGCGAAGATGCGCACCCGGCGCGGATTGGGCGCCGGGTTCGGGCTGTCGTAGAACAGCATCAGGCGCCCTTGAACTCGGCCTTGCGCTTTTCGAGGAAGGCCATGCCGCCTTCGCGCGCATCAGCCGTGGCGCCGGCGAGCCGCTGGCCCTCGGCCTCTGCCAGCAGGACCTGCTGCAGCGAGCCGTCGGTGGCGAGTGCGATGTTCTGCTTCATGGTGCGCAGCGCCACGGTCGGGCCATTGGCAAGCTTCAGCGCCAGTTCGCGGGCTTCGGCCAGCAGCCCGTCATTGTCGACCGCCTTGTAGATCAGGCCCCAATCCTCGGCCTGCTCGGCGCCGATCTTCTCGCCCAGCATCATCATGCGGGTGGCGCGGGCACGGCCAATGGCGCGGGTCAGCAGCCAGGTCGAGCCGCCATCGGGCACGAGGCCGATATTGACGAAGGCTTGCAGGAAATACGCAGAGCGTCCGGCAAGGGTGAAGTCCGCCGCCAGCGCGAGCGAGCAGCCGACCCCCGCCGCCGGCCCATTGACCGCGCAGACCACCGGCACCGGCGCGCGCAGCACCTGGCTGACGGCGGGGTTATAGTGGTTCTGCAGCGCCAGGTGGCTGCCGCCCTTCATCTCCAGCGCGCTACGTTCGCCGCGTGCGGAAAGGTCCGCGCCCGAGCAGAAGCCCTTGCCCGCCCCGGTGATCAGCACCGCGCGCGCATCGCGCAGGTCATAGAACGCCGCGCCGATCTCGTCCGCCATCTGCGGAGGCATGGCGTTGAGCCGGTCGGGGCGGTTGAGGGTGATGGTCATCAGCGGGCCGTCCCGCTCGACGATGATGGTTTCGTAGCTCACGCGTTCTCTCTCCCTACAAGTCTCGTTTCGCAACCGTCTGTGGCGCGGATGGCGCAGGGTGGCAACCCTGTGAAACTGGAGGGCCTAGGTACAATGCCGCAAAGAACTTCCGTCGCCCCTGCGATGGCAGGGGCCCAACCGACCTCTCGCCAATCGATACCGTATCTGGATCCCCGCCTGCGCGGGGATGACGAGATTGGCGGGGTAGGTCTTCAATTTGACCAGTGGCTGCCTTCCTTGGGCGTTTCCATGATCTCGGTCAGTTGGCCCATCATGTCCTTGGGGTGGAGGAAGAAGATCGGCGTGCCATGTGCGCCGATGCGGGTCGGGCCGAGGATACGCTTGCCCATGTCCTCGAACCACTTGCGCGCATCTTCGATGTCCTCGACCTCGTAGCAGAGATGGTGCTGCCCGCCCGAAGGGTTCTTCTCGAGGAAGCTGGCGATCGGGCTGTCCGGCCCAAGCGGCTCGATCAGCTCGATTTGCGTGCCGTGGGTGCCATCCTCACCGGGCGTATCGACGAAGCAGACCTTAACTCCCTGCGCCTCGAGATCGAACGGTTTGTGGAACGAAGTCGCGCCCATCACCTCACGGTAATAGCGGATCGATTCCTCGATCGAAGGCGTGGCGACACCGATATGGTTGAGACGGCCGAGTTTCATTTCAAATCGCCTTTGTAATGTGGATTGGGACGAAATTCTCCTGTGAATCGCCCTGATCTTCCCACGAACCAGCTGCCAGTTTGCCCCTCTTCGGGAACGTCAGGAAACAGATCGTCGAACGCAGGGTCAATTTCGACAACCCACTTCTGCCGCAGATGCGATGCGCCCTTCAAGCAGCGTTCCATATAGTCTCTCGGCTTTCGCGTTGGTCGGATCACTGCCCGATAGTTGGGATTTTCCTTGCGTATGCCAGTAAGCTCCCCGTTCGCACCAACCTCCAATCCGGCAACAATCGCTTCGGGTGGAACGTAGTCGTCGCCATAGTCCCAGTCGATCTCATAGACCCAGCCGCCGGGGCAATTTTTGGCTTCGTTCTTAAGACGCCGGAACAATCTCCATTTCCGCAACAAGTTCATAGCGGAATATTATCATGCTTCTTCCACGGGTTCTCAAGCTGCTTCGTCCTTAGCTTCCTGAGCCCCACCGCGATCCGCTTGCGGGTCGAATGCGGGTAGATCACCTCGTCGATATAGCCGCGCTGGGCCGCCACGAAGGGGTTGGCGAAGCGGTCTTCGTATTCCTTCGTTTTCTCGGCGATCTTGTCGGGATCGTCGCGGTCTTGGCGGAAGATGATCTCCACCGCGCCCTTCGCACCCATCACGGCGATTTCGGCGGTCGGCCAGGCGTAGTTCAAGTCCCCGCGCAAGTGCTTGCTCGCCATCACGTCGTAAGCCCCGCCATAGGCCTTGCGGGTAATCACGGTGATCTTGGGCACGGTGGCTTCGGCATAGGCGAACAGCAACTTCGCGCCGTGCTTGATGATGCCGTTGTGCTCCTGGTCGGTGCCGGGGAGGAAGCCGGGGACATCGACGAAGGTCAGGATCGGGATCTCGAACGCATCGCAGAAGCGCACGAAGCGCGCGGCTTTCTTGCTACTGTTGATATCGAGCACGCCCGCCAGCACCATTGGCTGGTTGGCGACCACGCCCACGGTGCGCCCCTCGACCCGGCCGAAGCCGCACAGGATATTGCCCGCATGGGCCGGCTGGATTTCGAAGAAGTCGCCTTCGTCGAGCACCTTCCGGATCACTTCGTGCATGTCATAGGGCTGGTTGGCATTGGCCGGGATCAGCGTGTCGAGGCTCTCTTCCTCGCGGTCGAACGGGTCGGCGGTGGGCCGCTCGGGCACGGTCTCTCGGTTCGACAGCGGCAGGAAATCGAAGAAATTGCGCGTCGCCAGCAGAACCTCGAGATCGTTCTCGAAGGCGATATCGGCGACGCTGGTCTTGGTGGTGTGCGTGATCGCCCCGCCCAGCTCTTCCTGCGTCACGGTCTCGTTGGTGACGGTCTTCACTACGTCCGGCCCGGTGACGAACATGTAGGAGCTGTCTTTCACCATGAAGATGAAGTCGGTCATCGCCGGGGAATAGACCGCCCCGCCCGCGCATGGCCCCATGATGAGGCTGATCTGCGGCACCACGCCGCTGGCCAGCACATTGCGCTGGAATACCTCGGCATAGCCGCCCAATGAGGCGACACCTTCCTGGATACGCGCGCCGCCAGAATCGTTGAGGCCGATCACCGGCGCGCCCACCTTCATCGCGGTGTCCATCACCTTGCAGATCTTCTCCGCATGGCGCTTCGACAGCGAGCCGCCGAACACGGTAAAATCCTGCGAAAAGACATAGACCAGTCGGCCGTTGATGGTGCCCGATCCGGTGACGACGCCGTCGCCCGGGATCTTCTGTGTCTCCATGCCGAAATCGGTGCAGTCATGCTCGACATAGGTGTCGAGCTCTTCGAACGAGCCTTCGTCCAGCAGCACGTCGAGCCGCTCGCGCGCGGTCAGCTTGCCCTTGGCATGCTGCGCGGCAATGCGCTTCTCGCCCCCGCCCATCTTCGAGGCTGCTCGGCGACGTTCCATTTCAGCGATATTGGCGGACATGCACTCTCCCGTTCGACCAGTTGATAACCGCCTAGCCATGCCTGAGCGCGCGCGTCAATCGCCTCTCATTGCTAGTCAGCTGCCTCGTCGCCATCGTCCGGGCGGAATTCGAGAATGTCTCCCGGTTGGCAGTCGAGTTCGCGGCACAGCGCATCGAGCGTGCGATAGCGCACGCCCTGCACCTTGCCGGTCTTGAGCAGCGACAGGTTGGTATTGGAAATGCCGATGCGGTCAGCCAGCTCTTTCAAGCTGACCTTCCGTTTCGCCATCATCACATCGAGATTGGTGATGATCGCCATCAGACCACGCTCTCGCTGTCTTCGCGGTAGGCCTTTCCTGCGCGAAATGCCCCGGCTGCCGAAAAGGCGAGCAATGAAAGAACGAGCGCTTCGATCGGGGGTGAATACTCGAGCCAGATGTTCTCGACCCCCTGCACACGCCAGCTGATCGAACTATGAATGACCCGCCCGTCAACCGGCGGGATAGCGTTGATGATCACGTGCTGGATGAAGATGGTTCCAACCACCGACAAAGCCACGCCGACGAGCAGGATTTGCCCAATCCGTGTCAGCGCAGCGATATTCTCGTCGGTGAAAACATGGCCTTCGGCAATCCGGCTCAGGAACCCTCGGAGGTTCCACAGCGCTGCAGCAAAAAGCCCGACAAAGGTAAACTGGAGCGCGACCCGCAACAACCGCAACCAGGTGTAATTGTCGACCCTGATCGTTCCTTCCTGGAGCTGCCAGAAGGCCGTCCCTTCCTTGTCGAGATGCTCCATCCGGATATTCTCGCTTGATGCGGCATAGCTCACCATGTGGAACTTGCCCTCGCCAATCGAGGCCCCGGCCTTGATGATCCCGCCCAGCGCCGCCAGCGCGACCAACACGATCAACGCATCCACAAGGCGCCGCGTCCAAACTGCAGTCATTTCGATTCCTCCAAACTGTGTTGGAGGTTCAATGACAGCAGCCAATACGATTCGCAATGTCTTTTTTATGTTTTACGTAAATTGCTAGATGTTTTGCGTCGATTCAGGGCTTGACAACACCGTGTTCGAACAGGCTGCGCGCGCAATCGAGGATGCTCTCTTCCTCGGCCCGGGTTTTCCAGCCGAGCACTTGCTCGGCATGGCTGGCATCCGAATGGCGCACCCGGCCCAGCTCGTTCTTCACCGAGCGGAACGGCGGGTTGATCAGCATGAAGAGCTTCACCACCCACCCGGGCATGGTCCGTTTGGGCAGCTTCTTCGCCTGCTCGCTCGTCAGGCATGCGCGCATCACATCGGCAATCTCGATCATCTTCATGAATTTGCCCGAGGCAATGAACCGTTCCCCATCGATGCCCGGCGTTTCGAGGCAGCGCACGTGCAGGTCGGCGACGTCGCGCAGGTCGACCACGCCAAAGCCGAGGTCGGGTGCCATCGGCACCTTGCCGGTCAGCAGCATGACAACGGGCGTGACCGAGGCCGAGAAATCGTCGCTGTCGACCGGGCCCAGCACCAGCACCGGATTGATCGAGACATATTCCATCCCGCTACCCTCTGCCGCAATCCAATCGCGCGCAGTGCGTTCGGCGATGGTCTTGGACTTGGCGTAAGCCGTGGTGTCGGGCGAGTTGACGTCGGTCCAGTCCGCTTCAGTGACGGTGTATTCCATCTCGCCCCGGCCATAGGCGACCGCCGCGATGGAGCTGGTGTGGACGAAGCGTGTAACGCCCGCCTGCTTGGCAAAGCGGAGTGCGCGCAACGTGCCTTCGCGGGCCGGCACGATCAGCTCATCTTCATCGTCAGGCACGGTATCCGATACCGGCGAAGCGACATGCGCCAAATGAGTGCATCCGGCGACCGCTTCAGCCCAGCCGTCATCGCTGAGCAACTCGGCCTGGAAGATCTTCAGAAGGTCATCATCCGGATGGCCGAACCGTTCGCGCAGCCGTGCTTCGCTCTTCGCTGTGTTGCGTACCGTCGTGTGGACGGTCCAACCCTTGGCGAGGAGCTGCTTGATCAGTTCCCCGCCGATATATCCCGTACCACCTGTTACCAGGACCGTGCCCACCATCGGTTCTCTCCTTTGCGCCATGCGTAAGAGGAATGGTTGCAGCGCGCAACGGATTGCGTCAGTCCCTTCCTCATGCGCACCGTCGATACCATCGTGATCGGAGCCGGAATTGCCGGGCTGTCACTGGCAGCACGCTGCGTGCAGCATGGCTCGGTGGTCGTGCTGGAGGCGGAGAGCGCACCAGGCTACCACTCCTCCGGACGCAGCGTGGCGCATGCGCATTTCGGGCTCGGCGACGAGGTAGTGCGGGCGCTGACGGCTTTGAGCATGGCGCGGCTTGCGCAAGTGCCGCAGGATGGCAGCCCTCCAGCTGGTACTGTCCATCCTTCGCTACATATCGCCGATGCCGGCCAGCTTGCCGCGCTGGACGAACTGGAAGCGCAGCACCAACGCTATGCTGCAGACTTCGAGCGGATCGGAACAGCCGAGGCACAAGCTCTGGTGCCGATCCTCAAGCGCGAGGCCGCAGCTGGCGCACTGCTCGACCGCGCCGCGCTGAAGCTGGATGCCGACACAATGCTTCAAGGGCACCTGCGCGCCGTTCGCGCGGGCGGTGGGGAGCTGGTCGCCGATGCAAGGGTACTGTCGGTTGCGCGCGATGGTGATGGCTGGAACGTCGGCACGGCTGGCGAGAACTACATGGCCAAGCGGATCGTCAATGCAGCCGGGGCATGGGTGGATGTCGTAGCCGCCATGGCCGGTGTCGCCACCATCGGCCTTGAGCCGCGCCGCCGGACCGTCATTTCGTTCGACGGACCCGCAGGCGAAGATATCGCGCATTGGCCCTTTACCAAGACCGTTGGCGAAGGCTTCTACATGCTGCCTGAAGGTACCGGTCGCCTTCTCGCTTCGCCGATGGACGCAACTCCTTGCGAACCCTGCGATGCCGCGCCGGAGGAGATCGATATCGCCACCGGCGCACACCGAGTCGAGCAAGCCACCACCCTCGAAATCCGCCGCATCCATCACAGCTGGGCCGGCTTGCGCAGCTTCGCACCGGATGAGCGCCCCGTGGTAGGCTTTGCGGCCGATGCTCCGGGGTTCTTCTGGTTCGCCGGGCAAGGCGGGTTCGGCCTGCAAACCTCCCCCGCCCTTGCCGATATCGCCGAGGCGCTGTTGTTCGGCCTTGAATGGCCGGATGAGTTCGAGCGCTACGATCTGTCACCGGAGCAGTTCAGCCCCGCACGCTTCGGCTAGCCTATTTCAGCAGCACCAGCTCCTCGGCCATGGAGGGATGCAGCGCGACGGTATCGTCGAAAGCCTGCTTGGTCAGCCCGGCCTTCACCGCCACGGCGGCGACCTGCAGGATCTCCGGCGATTCCGGACCGATCATGTGCACACCCAGCACCTTCTCCGACGTCGCCTCGACGATCATCTTGTAGAGCCCGCGCTCGGCGTGCGGCGAGAAGATGTTCTTCATCGGGCGGAAATCGGAGGAATAGACCTTGATGTTCCCGTACTGCTCGCGAGCCTGAGCTTCGGTCAGTCCCACACCGGCAAGCGGCGGCTGGCTGAACACCGCGCTGGGAATCGCGGTATAGTCAATCGTGCGCGGATTTTCGCCGAACACGGTATCGGCAAAGGCATGACCTTCGCGAATGGCGACGGGTGTCAGCTGCACGCGATCGGTGACATCGCCGACGGCATAGATGCTCTCGCAGCTGGTGCGGTTGTATTCATCGACCGGGATTTCGCCACCTTCGCCGAGCTCGATCCCTGCGTTCTCCAGGCCCAGGCCCGCTGAATTGGGCTTGCGCCCCGTGGCGATCAGCACCTGATCGACCTTGACCGGGTTGGCCCCACCAAGGTCGACACTGAGACAACCATCGTCGAGCTTCTCGACCGACTGGATCTGGCTGTGCATCTTGAAATCGATCCCGCGACCCATGGCGATATGCAGCATCCGCTCGACGATCTGCTCGTCATAACTACGCAGGATCCTGTCGGTCCGGTTGACGACGGTAACTTCACTGCCCAGCGCGTTGAAAATTCCGGCAAACTCCATCGCGATGTAGCCGCCGCCGACGACCATCAGGCACTTCGGTTGCTCTTCAAGGTGGAACACCTCGTTGGAGCTGATGCAGTGCTCGGCCCCCGGGAAATCAGGCATCGCCGGCCAACCACCGGTGGCGACGAGGATGTATTTCGCGCTCACTTCACGCCCACTGGCCAGCTTCACACCATGCGGCCCGGTAATGGTGGCACGCTCGGCAAAAACTTCGACCTCGTGACTAGCCAAGGTCTTGCCGTAGAGCCCTTCAAGCCGGTCGACGTCGGCATTGACGAAATTGCGCAACGCCGCCCAGTCGAAGCTCTTGCCTTCGATTGTCCATCCGTAGTTGTCGGCATGGCCCAGCTCCTCGGCGAACATGGAGCCGTAGACCAGCATCTTCTTGGGCACACAGCCTCGGATGACACAGGTCCCTCCAACCCGGTATTCCTCCGCCACTGCGACCCTTGCGCCGTGCGCAGCGGCAACACGGCTTGCCCGAACGCCGCCCGAGCCGGCACCGATGGTGAAGAGGTCAAAGTCATACTCGGCCATGAAATTCTCCTGTCAGGCGCGCGATATGGCGCGCCGGGCTTCGCTTGCCAACCGTCTGTGGTTACGCCCTCGCTAGCGCGCCTGGACTTCCTCGAGGCGCGAGGCGAACCATGCTCCGGCGAGGCAGAGCAGCGCCATGACTCCAATTGTCGATACGTTGCCAAAGAGCTGTGCGGCGACTCCCAACAGGCTGCCCGCAAGCAGGATCACACCGATGATCGTATTGGAAAGCGCTGTATAGGCCGCGCGCGTGTCTTCGCTCGCCATATCGACAAGGTGGGTCGATCGACCCAGGCGAACACCTTGGTAAGCGATCATCAGACCTAGCAACAAGAGCGGCAACGCCCATGTACCTTGTAACATCCCCGCCCACCCGGCAGCGGCTGTAGCGCCCAGTGCAACAGCACCGGCAAGCGCTGAGATCAGCAGCACCTTGCGGCTCGAGCGGTCGGCTAGTCGGCCCCATAAGGCCGAACTGACCAAGGCGGCTCCTGACGACGCGAGGACCAGGAACCCCAGCCCTTCAAATGCCGACTGCCCGTCGGCCGAACCGGCTGAGATCATGAACGGGGGTGCCAGCGCCGTGGCGGTCAGGAAGCCCCGTGTGGCAATGAAAGTTCGTAGCTGTCGGTCATCCCGCAACAGCGAGAGGTTCTCCTTTGCTACAGCAAAGGCATTGGCCCCGCCCTCGGTCGAGCCCCTGGCTTCGGCCAGCGTCGCGAACAGCAAGGCCCCGCCTATCCAGCAGGCTCCGGCGAGCGCCAACCCCGCAAGAACGATGTCCATCCGCTCGATCCAGCCCGATACAAGCAGGAGCGCGAAGGCAATGACGAAAGCAGCCGAGAGCGACCCAGCAAGGCCGGTTGCCGAACCACGGCGCGACATTGACACCGTCTTGCCGAGGACATCCTTGTACGAAACCGAGCAGACGCTGCGCGCGAGCGCCAGCATCGCCAGCGAGGCAAGGATGGCCCAGCCTGCATGCCTCCCTTCCATCAGGAGCGCGCTGGCGAGGATGCCCAATGCGCCCAGTCCCTGGACAAAGGCACCCACAGCCCAGGCGTACTTGCGGCGTTGCATCGCCCGGATAGAACCGGCGGTGAACATCTGCGGAAGCAGCGCGCCGGCCTCGCGCACCGGTACCAGCAAGCCGATGAGATAGCCTGGCGCGCCAAGCGTCGTCATAAGCCAGCTCAGCACCAGCTTGGGATCGACCAGCCCGTCAGCCAGCTTGCTGAGACTCAGCGAACCAACATGGGTGAGGAAATTGCGTGGCTCTTCACCGCAGGCGCTGTCGGGAATGTCACGACAAGCGCGCCCGTCATCATCGATGACGAGCGCTTCAAATACCTGTTCAACAGTGGTTTTCTCACCCGCCATGCCCGCTTAACGCGCACAGCGGGATTTGGTGCCTAGGCGCGCGAGCCGCCGGGGCGCCCGCCACTCCGACGGCGACGGCTGCTTCCGCCACCACCGGCGCTGCGCTGGCCGCCGGGATGACCCCCCGGACGCCCTGCACCGCCATCGCGGCGCGGCTTGCCGGCGCGGTTCGGGTGCTTCTTGCCCGGGCCTCCAGCCTTTTTAGCCGGGTTCTCGACCGGTCCGCGCGAATCGCGACGGGCGCTGTCACCGCGCGGCTTGGCCCGCACCTTGGGTCCGCGCTGCTTCTGCTCGCGCTTGGTCGGGCCGACGCCTTCGACCACGGCGCGGAAGTTGTCCGGCAGCGGCAGGCGCTCGAACTCGGCATCGGTGTTCTTGCGGATATCCTTCAGATAGGCGCGTTCGTCCTCGGCGCAGAAGGCAATGGCGATACCATCGGCCCCGGCGCGCGCGGTGCGGCCGATGCGGTGGACATATTGCTCGGGCACATTGGGCAGTTCGTAATTGATGACATGGCTCACGCCCGGGATATCGATCCCGCGCGCGGCGACATCGGTCGCCACCAGCACCGGCACCTTGGCCCGCTTGAACTCGTCGAGCGCGCGCTGCCGTTGCGGCTGGCTCTTGTTGCCGTGGATGGCGTTGGCAGCGACGCCGACTTGCGCCAGCTTCTTCACGACGCGGTCCGCGCCATGCTTGGTGCGGGTGAAGATGAGGATGCGTTCGAACTTGCCCGGCACCTCGTGGCGGCCCTTGAGGATCAGCTCGAGCAGCGCCTGCTTCTCGTCCTGCTGGACCATGAACAGATACTGGTCGACCCGCTCCGCCGTGGTCGCCGCCGGGGTGACGGAGACATGCGCGGGGTTGGTCAGGTAGTTCTTGCTCAGCTCCTTGATGCTCGAAGGCATGGTGGCGCTGAACAGCAGCGTCTGCCGCTCGGCCGGGAGCAGCGGGACGATCTGGCGCAGCGCGTGGATGAAACCGAGGTCGAGCATCTGGTCAGCCTCGTCGAGGACGAGGATCTCGACCCCATTGAGCTTGAACGCCTTCTGGTCGATCAGGTCGAGCAGGCGGCCCGGCGTGGCGACGAGGATATCGGTGCCGCGGTGCAGCTTGTTGCGATCCTTGCCGACCGAGGTGCCGCCGACGATCGACTGGACCTTGAGGCCCGCCATCGCGCCGTAATCCTTGGCCGACTGGGCGATCTGCCCGGCCAGCTCGCGCGTCGGCGCCAGCACCAGCATACGGCAGGACTTGAACGGGGTCTGGTTGTCGGCCTCGCGCAGCCGGTCAATGCTGGGGAGCATGAAGGCGGCGGTCTTGCCGGTGCCCGTCTGGGCAATACCCAGCAGGTCGCGCCCTTCGAGCAGCGTGGGAATGGCCTGCTGCTGGATCGGCGTGGGGGTGTTGTAGCCCTTCATGTCGAGGGCCGCGAGAACGGGCTGCGACAGCCCGAGGTGTTCGAAAGTGGTAGTCATATGTACTCGCATTCAATGCGGTGCGTCGACGGATTCCAGGCGGAATCGTCGCGCAGCGCGGGTGTCAAAACGACCCGCGTGAAAAGGGAAGTCTCAGGGAAAATCGAACGAAACGCGGCCGGGGCGGATGTTGCAAGAGCCGCCGCTTCACGCTGGCTCGGGCGTTTCGATTGCGGCGCATATGGTGCAGCGCAACATGAAAGTCAATGAAATGCGGTGCCTGCTTGACATTTGCTTGACGAAGTTGACACCGTGTCAATTTCAGAAGCGGCGTATAACCTAATGTTTTTGCGTACAAATAAGGTCTGGCCGGTGCTTGACACCGCATGGGGTAGGCCCCCGCCCCCTGCTGGATTTCCGTTCGATCATGCGAGGGGTTCTGGCACACCTCACCGGCGGTAGGACAGCGCTAAGATCGCGCGTGCCCAAACGGCCGGTTGAGCCTGACGATGACGAAGTTGAGACAGGCCGCGAAGCTGACCCACGCGAGGTAGGGCACGATCAGCCAGCTCGCGAGCACGGAGAAATCGCGCAAGGCCACGCACAGCGCCAGCACCGAAGCCCACAGGAACGGTACCTCGACCAGCGCCCAGTCGGGCCGCCTGAGCGTGAAGAACAGCGGCGACCAGAGGAAGTGGAACAGCCCGTTGACGCAATAGAGCGCGATCAGCAGCTGCCGCGCGCCCTCGCTTGCCGTGCCGTTCCAGCTGAGCACGAAGGCCCACGCCGCAAGGCCCAGGATGATCGTCCACGCCGGCCCGAACAGCCAGTCCGGCGGCTGCCAGCTGGGTTTCTCGAGGGCGTAGTACCATTGGCCGATCTTGGTCAGCAGCCCACCGCCGAGGCCGAGGATCAGGGCCCATGCGATGGCGAAGATGAGTTGGAAGGTCATCTCAGCCACCGGTAAGCAACCGCCCGACTGACAGGATGCCTCCAAACACAAGCCCTATTCCAGCAAAGGCGAATACGGCAGTACTAGACCAGGTTGTTTTTTCGGATCCGAACCACGCAACAAACACTGCGATTGATGCGACCGGTAAAAGGTAGACCACCAAAGTTGCAGCGCGCGCAAGCGCAAGCCCGAAAGGACGTGGAGGCGTATCGAGAAAGACGGAGAACGCTACGAGCGCATAGACGACCGCCAAAGTCAGAAGACTTGGACCTATGGTTCCTTCCGTTGCGAGAAATCTTCCGGAGAGCGCTGTTAGAATGGCGAGTCCAATAAAAACATATACCATGCTCATAACCCCGCCGCCTCCAGCAACGCCTTCGTACTCGCGTCGAACTCACCCCCACCCGCTTCGATATCCTTCGCCATTTTCTTGCCCAGCTCGACGCCGAACTGGTCGAAGGGGTTGATGCCCATCAGCACGGCGTTCGCAAAGGTGCGGTGTTCGTGGAAGGCAATCAGCGCGCCGAGTGTTGCGGCGTCGAGATCGTCGCACAGCATGGTGGCGCTGGGGCGGTCGCCGGGGAAGGCGCGTGCGGGGTCTTTTCCGTCCGCGGCCATATTGCCGCCCGCCATCAGTGCCGCCCCTTGCGCGAAGCAGTTGGTCAGCAGGATGCGGTGATGCGCGGGATCGAGCATGTCGCCCGGCGCGATGCTGGCGATGAAGTCCACCGGCACGAGATTGGTGCCCTGGTGCAGCAGCTGGAACACCGCGTGCTGAGCATCGGTCCCCACCCCGCCCCAGGTGATCGGCGCGGTCGGCCCGTCGACGGGTGAGCCGTCGGCCTTCACCCGCTTGCCGTTCGATTCCATCTCCAGCTGCTGGAGGTAGTCGGGGAACAGCCCCAATCGCTCGTCATAGGCGAAAACGGCGCGGGTCTGGCAGCGGCGCACGCGGGTGTAGTACTGGTCGGCAAAGGCGGCCCGCAGCGGCAAGTTGGCGCGGCCCTCGGCCTCGGCAAAGTGCCGGTCGACCACCTGCGCGCCCGCCAGCATCGCCTCGAACTCGTCCCACCCCGCGCCCAGCGCGACCGGGAAGCCGATGCTCGACCACAACGAATAACGCCCGCCGACGCTTTCCATGAAGGGCAGGATGCGGGTCTCGTCGACCCCGAACTCCACCGCCGCCTCGGGATTGGCGGTAAGCGCGATCACCCGCCCGCTGGGATCGCTCACGCCATTGTCGGCCAGCCACGCCAGCGCACTCTGTGCATTGGTCATGGTCTCGATAGTGGTGAAGGTTTTCGACGCAACCGCGACCAGCGTCGTGGCCGGATCGCAGGCCTCGAACGCCTGCTCCAGCGCCACACCGTCAATATTGGAGACGACATGCACGTCGACCTTGGCAAGGTCGCGGGTCAGCGCGTCGATCGCCAGCTTGGGCCCGAGCGCGCTGCCACCGATGCCGACATGGATCAGGTGCTTTACATCCCCCAGCGCGCCGTCATGGATGGCATCGACCAGCATCTTCATCCGCGCCAGCAGTGCCTGCGCTTCCTCGACGCTCGCCTCTGCACCCGTCCCGCGCTGCGCGGTGTGCTCGGCCGCGCGGCCTTCGGTGACGTTGATCTTCGCGCCGGTCAGCAGCTTCTCGCGCGCGCCGGTGAAGTCCATCGCCTCCGCCAGCGCCTCGAACCCGTCGAGCAAACCATCCTCAATATGCGTCTTCGACCAGTCGAACAGGATGCCGCCGGCGGTCTCGTCCGAACCCCACTCGATCCGGCCACTAAGCCTGGCCACCCGCTCAGGGTTGGCTGCGAACAGTTCCTTGAGAGTCTTGCTCTCGACGCTTTCGATGGCCTTCCAGGCCGCTGTCGCTGCATCGGACATTGTGCAATTTCCCCTTGCCGTTCGTCCTCTCGCGCCTAGGGAAGGCGCCGATGGATGAAAACCCCGAAACCGTCGCGAATACGGATGCAGTCGAGCCAGAACAGGAGAAGAAGGGCGGCCTCAGCTTCCCGGCTTTCCTGGCTATCGTCGTGCTCGCCTCGCTCAGCTTCCGCAGCTTCGCCTTTTCGCTCTACAGCATCCCGAGCGAGAGCATGCTGCCGCGGCTGATGAACGGGGACTACCTGGTTGCGTCAAAGTGGAACTACGGCTTCACGCGCAATTCGCTGCCGTTCGACATCCCGCTGATCTCCGGCCGCATCTTCGCCGGCCAGCCCGAACGCGGCGACGTGGTGATCTTCAAGCACCCGGTAGACGGCACCGACTACATCAAGCGCGTGATCGGCCTGCCGGGTGACATGATCTCCATCCAGGAAGGACGCATTTCAATCAACGGCGAGCTTGTACCGCAGGAAGTTGTTCCCGACATCCGCATTCCCGTGTCCGAGAACACCAATTGCGCCTGGGGTGCAGAGCAGGTCCGTGATGCTAACGGAGGCCTGTGGTGCGAATATGCCGCCGCTCGCGAAACGCTTCCCAATGGCGTTAGCTACGACGTGTTCGACTTCGGCGATGTGCCGCAAGACTATTGGGGGCCGGAACAGGTGCCTGAAGGCATGCTGTTCCTGATGGGCGACAATCGCGACAATTCGCAGGACAGCCGCTTCGCAGCCGAACCCGGCAAGGGCATCGGCTTCGTCCCGCAATTGCTGCTGGTCGGCAAGGCGCAAATGATCCTGTGGTCGACCGATGGCAGCGCGGAATGGCTCAAGCCGTGGACATGGTTCACGGCGGGCCGCGACGGGCGTATGGGAAACGGGATATGATCATGCTCGACCCCGCAACCAAGGATTGGCTTACTGAACACGGCTTCGTCGTGGAAGACGAAGAGCTGTGGCAGGAAGCCCTGACCCACGGCAGCACTGGGGCCCTGCGCGATTACCAGCGGCTCGAATTCCTCGGCGACCGGGTGCTCGGCCTCGCGATTGCCGCATCCCTTTACCGCAATGTGGGTGGGGCCGAAGGTGCATTGGCGCAGCGGCTCAATGCGCTGGTCAGCAAGGGTGCCTGTGCCAAGATCGCCCGGACAATGGGCGTTCCCGAACACATCGTGCTGGGCAAGCAGGCGCGCGAAGATGGCGCGGCAGGCAGCCAGAACATCCTTGGCGACGTGATGGAATCTCTGCTCGGCGCTAACTATATCGAAGCCGGCTACGGTGCCACGGCAGAGCTCGTCCACCGGCTGTGGGCCAAGGAACTCAACGGGCATGCGGGCCGGGCCAAGCACCCCAAGTCCGCGCTGCAGGAATGGGCCGCCGGCAACCAGCGCAAGCCGCCGGAATACAAGCTGGTCGATCGTTCCGGGCCCGACCACGCGGCGCGATTTACCGTGCAGGTGAGCGTCAAGAATGTCGGCCAAACCGAAGCGACCGCCAACAGCAAGCAGGAAGCGGAAACCGAAGCCGCACGCCTTTTCATGGAGCAATACGGGTGAGTGAAACCGTCACGAAATGCGGGGTTGTTGCCATCCTGGGTGCGCCCAACGCTGGCAAGTCTACGCTGGTCAACCAGCTCGTCGGGCAAAAAGTCGCCATCACCAGCCCCAAGGCGCAAACCACGCGTGCGCGGATGCTGGGCATTGCCCTCCATGAAAGCGAGACCGCCAATACTCAGATGATCCTCGTCGATACGCCGGGTATTTTTGCCCCGCGTCGGCGGCTTGACCGGGCAATGGTCAGCGCAGCCTGGGAAGGCGCGGAAGCAGCCGATGCCGTCGTGCTGCTGGTCGACCCGGTCAAGCAACGGCGGCACGAGCTGGAACCGCTGCTGGAAAGCCTTTCTACCCGGCCCGAGCGCAAGATCCTCGTCCTCAACAAGGTCGACGTAGCGAAGAAGGAGCCGCTGCTGGCGTTGGCACAGGAGCTTTCGCAGAAGGTCGATTTCACAGAGATATTCTTCGTCTCTGCGCTGACCGGCGATGGCGTGCCGGAATTGAAAGATGCGCTGGCCGGGTTGATGCCCGCAGGCGACTGGCACTATCCGGAAGACCAGGTCTCCGATGCCAGCGAACGCTTGCTGGCGACGGAAATCACCCGTGAGCAGCTCTACCAGCAGCTGCACGAAGAATTGCCCTATGACAGCGCGGTGCGGCCAGAGCTTTACCAGCACCGGCCCGACGGCAGCCTCGAGATCCACCAGCAGATCATCGTCACCCGCGACAACCAGCGCGCCATCGTGCTCGGCAAGGGCGGCAGTCGGATCAAGGCCATCGGCGAAGCTGCACGCAAGGAACTGAGCGAGCTGCTGGGTATCAAGGTGCACCTGTTCCTGCATGTGAAGGTGGAGGAGAACTGGGCCGAGAGCCGCGAGATCTTCGAAGAAATCGGGCTCGACTGGGTCCGGTAGATGGGCGCGATGGTGCCCTCGCTCGACATCTTGCTTCAGGCCGGCTCCGGATTGGCGGTCGGCCTGCTGATCGGCATCGAGCGTGGCTGGAACCTGCGTGCGCAGGCCGATGGTTCGCGTGTCGCCGGGATCAGGACCTTCACTCTCATCGGGCTGGTCGCCGCGCTTTCGGGGCTTGCCACCGCAGCGGGATACGAGATCGCGGGCGGCGCTTTCATTGCCGTGACCGCCGCTGTTATCGCTATCGGCTATTCGCGCTCGGTTGCGGCTGACGGGCGCACCGATGCCACTACATCGGTCTCGGCCGTGGTCACGCTTGCGCTTGGCTTCCTCGGCGGGGTGGGAGAGCCGGCACTGGCCGTCGCCGGGGGCGCGATCGTCACGCTCGTGCTGGCGCTACGGGCCGAAATGCATGGGCTGATAGACCGGCTCGACGCCGCCGATATCAAGGCCTTCGCCCGCTATGCAGTGATCGCGCTGGCTGTGTTCCCATTCCTGCCGCACGGTCGCTTCGGCCCCTACGATGCCTGGCATCCGCAGACACTGTGGCTGGTGGTTGTCCTCGTCACCGGGTTTTCCTTCGTGGGCTATGTCGCCAACCGTATCTTCGGGGCGCGGCGCGGGACGATTGCGACAGCGATCATCGGCGGAGCCTACAGTTCTACCGCGGTGACCCATTCCTTCTCGCAGAAACTCGGAGCCGGGCATGGCGGCGGCGCGGAGAACGCCGGGATCGCGCTGGCGACAGCGGTGATGTACCTGCGGGTACTGGTCCTGGTCGCGATCCTCGCGACCTCGCTGCTCAAGCCATTTTTGATAGTAATCCTGCCCGCGCTGATGACAGGTGCCGCGGTTAGCTGGTGGCTCTACCGCAAGGCCCCGCATAGCACTGGCCCCGCCCCGCCCGGCAACCCCATCGCCATGATCCCTGCCCTCACCTTCACCGCCTTTGTCGCCGGAGCCGCTGTGGCCGCGCGCTGGGCGCAGGGAGAGTTCGGTGAACAGGGCATCGCGGTGTTGCTGCTGCTGATGGGGAGCATGGATGTCGACGCCGCCATCGTCACCGCCGGCGGGCTCGAGCCCGGCACCATCGGCGACGAACTCGCCGCGCTGGCCATCGCCGGGACGATCCTTGCCAATATGGCGGTCAAGCTGGGGGTGACGATTGCTTACGGCCGCAACGCCGCACGACCCGCAGCGCTGGCGCTGGGCGCGAGCATGCTGGGACTGGTGGGGAGCTTGGTGGTGGGGTATTTAGGATTGTGAGGAAATGCCTTTGAGACCCGTCTTGACGTTTTCGGCAATGACCTCCCTGGTCGCGAGTGGCTGCGGTTCATCGGCTTCGGATGCAAATGAACTCGAGCTGGAGCAAGCTAGAACCGTCGATACCGGATGCTCAATACTGCTCGATTTCGTGGAACATGAATTCAAGAAAGAGCGTAGGCTACCCCTTCATCTTTCCCGGGAGAAAACTGGGCGTACCCCGCCCGTCGAAGGGGTGGAGGAAAGGATACAGACTTTCATTGAATTTGAGCGATCTCAAGGTCGCAACCCAAAGCCGGACACTGTCAGAAAGCAGGTCGTCGCGCAGCTTCGCGCTTCCCAGATGACGCCCCTTGAAGCTTGTCCCGAGCTAAGGAAATTCAGCGAAAGAAATTCGTATGAGCCCAAATCGAACGAGGCCTACCCCGCGACGACGGCGGATGGCCTATCCTATCGCTACGAAACGCTGTCGATCGAGATGCCTTTCATAGACTTCGACAATGGGACAGCCGGGTTCAACGTCGCAAGGGTTTGTGGCCCGCTATGCGGCGCTGGTACTCTGGTAATGTATGAACGTGCGGACGATGGTTCGTGGAAGTTCAAAGAAGAGCAAGGAACTTGGATAAGCTAGGTGAACCGTTCGGTTCAACCCGCCACCAACCGCTCCACCTTCGCCTTCAGCTTCGCTTCGTCGAACGGCTTGACGATATAGTCATCGGCGCCGGCGGCGATGCCTTCGTGGATGTCGGTGGCTTCACCCTTGGAGGTGCAGAAGATCACCTTGGCGCGATCGGCACCGGGGATGGCGCGCAGTTGCGAGACGAACACCGGGCCGCTCATGACCGGCATCTGCCAGTCGGTGATGACGAGGTCGGGCATGCCCTTGCGGCAGCGCGCGAGCGCTTCTTCGCCGTTCTCGGCCTCGGCCACGCGGTAGCCCAGCTCTTCGGCAATCTTGCGCGACAGCTTGCGTACGACCCGCGAATCGTCGACCACCAGGCAGCGTTTCTCGCCAACTGCAGGCGCGGCGTTGCCCTCACGCATGGCCTTGGCGGCCTGGATGATGGCGTCGGTGTCGTCGAGAGCTGCTTCGGGCGCAGGGTCCTGCTGCGATTCCAGTTCCGGCTGCGGCACGGCCTGCGGCTTCAAGGGAGCTTTCGCTTCCTCGACCGGTTGACCTTCACCCGCATGCGGGCCGGTGCGGCGCTTGATCAGATTTTGAATGGTTCGATCTCCCCGCCCATAGCTGCTGCCTGCATCGCGAAATCGTCATCGAATTCGCGATCGTAGCCATCATCATCATTGTCGCCGCCGACTTCCTCACCCGGAGTCAGGCGGACATGCACATACGGCATCCAGACATCGCCGAAATCGGCCTTCTGGTACCAGACGTCGAGCACGTCATAGCTTGCCCACATGCCGCTCTTCTCTCGCAGCCGCAGGCCTTCGCCAATGCGCGGCACCGCAGCGAAGCGGAGACGCTCCTGCGACTGGTGCGTTTCGTTCTGGACTTCGATTTCGATCACGCGAGATCCCCTAACTTGGGGATAGCCCTAACAGCCAATGCTTGATGATTTACCAACAGGATGAAGATTGCCTGTCGTGGTTGCCTATTCCACGGGCAAACCCTTGATATAGGAGCAGTATGGCTTGGTACTGTGGGTGAGCCCCTCGGGTTCTGCCCCGGTGGCAAGGTCAACCACTTCGAGCGAACAGCTTTCTGGACTAAGGCTGGTTTGCTTGATCGAATACCGTCCGCCTGGTTGCGGCGTAAAGAACACGCGGTTGGCGCAAGTTCGTTCGCGCATGGTGAGCACCGCCGCGCCGGAGCTGCGAAAATCAAGATAGGCTGTTTCAGCATAAAACAGGGTTGGACGCCCCGTCTCCACCAAGCTGGCCTTGTCCTTGCCCTTCGAACGAGCAAACTCCGCAACCTTCTCCTTGGCAAGGCAATGCTGGTCATAGGCCTTGGAATAGGTCTGCACCCGGGTCGCCTTTTTCTCCGCCGGGGCACCCCTGACAAATGTCACCTCGGCATAGTCCGGCCCCAACTGCGCGTCGCGCGGGATATCGGCAGCAGCCACGCTCCCTACCAGCAAAGCAACGAGAGACGTGGAGATCCTGAAAAGTGCCGTTCGCATCGGTTCACACACTCCTTCAACCGGCCTTCTTGGTTGCCGCCTTTTTCTTCTTGGCCGGAGCCTTGCGCTTGCGCTTCTTCGGCGGACCCTTGGCGGCCCGGGCATCGATCAGTTCGATGGCCTGGGCGGCCTCGATGTCCTCAGGCTTCACGTCCTTGGGGATGGTCGCGTTGGTGGTGCCGTCGGTTACGTAGGGGCCATAGCGGCCAGGCATGACCTTGATCTCGCCGCCGCTGGTCGGATGTTCACCGAGCGTCTTGATCGGTTCAGCCTTGCCCCGGGTGCCACCGCCGCGATTGGCGGCCTGGGCGATCAGGTCGACCGCGCGGTTCATCCCGATTTCGAAAATCTCGCGCGTGTTCTGGAGCTTGCCATACTTGCCCTGGTGCCGGACCGCCGGGCCATAGCGCCACAGCCCCGCCTCGATATCCTCGCCGGTATCGGGATGCTGGCCGACGATACGCGGCAGCTCGAGCAGCTTGACCGCCCACTCGAGATCGAAATCGTCCAGGTCCTTGGGAATCGAAGCGCGCGCCTTCTCCCCGTCGACTTCCATCTCGATGTAGGGCCCGAAGCGGCCCGACTTGCGATGGATATCGGCGCCTGTTTCGGGGTGCTGCCCCATGAGGCCATCTTCGGCCCCCGCCCCGCCATCCACGCCGGGGCGGCCGAAATTGCGGGTGTACTTGCACTCGGGATAGTTGTTGCAGGCGACGAAGGCCCCGTTGCGGCCACCGCGCAGCGACAGCCGACCGCCTTCGCGGCCTTCGTCCCGACACAGCGGGCAGGCGCGCGGATCGCCGCCGCCCTCGACCGGCGGGAACAGGAAGTCCGACAGATATTCGTCGAGCACCTCGGTCACTTCCGAGGGCATCTTCTCCATCACCTCGTCGGCCTTGGGCTTGAAGTCGGCCCAGAACTTGGTCAGCAGGTCCTTGTAGGCCTCGCGCCCGTCGGAGACGACGTCGAGCTCGTCCTCGAGCCCTGCGGTGTAATCGTAAGCCACATATTGCGGGAAGAACCGCTCCAGGAAAGCTGTGAGGAGCCGTCCCGATTCCTCTGCAAAGAAACGGTTTTTCTCCATCCGCACATAGTTGCGGTCGCGCAGCGTCTGGATCGTCGATGCATAGGTCGACGGGCGCCCGATGCCGAGCTCCTCGAGCCGCTTGACCAGCGAAGCCTCTGAAAAACGCGGAGGCGGCTGGGTAAAGTGCTGGTTGGCCTCGACTGCCTTCTTGGCCGGCATGTCGCCCTTGTTGAGGACCGGCAGCAAGCCATCCTCATCGTCATCCTTGTCGTCCTGCCCCTCCTGGTAGACCGCGAAATAGCCCGGAAACTTCACCACTTGCCCGGTCGCGCGCAGCTCGTGCTGGCCGGTCGGGTCGCGCAGGGTGACCGTGGTGCGCTCCAGCTGCGCCGTCGCCATCTGGCTCGCCATCGCGCGCTTGTAGATCAGGCTGTAGAGCTTGGCCTCATCGCCCGAACCGGCGGTCTTGCGCAGGAAGCTGGTGGGGCGGATCGCTTCGTGGGCCTCCTGCGCGTTCTTGGCCTTGGTGGCATAGAACCGCGGCTTTTCCGGGCGATAATCCTCGCCGAAATCTTCTACGATGGCATCGCGCGCGGCCATGATGGCCGACATGTCCATCTGCACACCGTCGGTTCGCATGTAGGTGATCGCGCCGGCCTCGTAGAGCGATTGCGCCAGCCGCATGGTATGGCTGGCCGAATAGCCGAGCTTGCGCGCGGCCTCCTGCTGCAGCGTCGAGGTGGTGAACGGCGGCGCGGGATTGCGCTTGAGGGGCTTGGTCTCGATCTCCTCGACCGTAAAGCGCCCCTGCTCGACGGCAGCCTTGGCCGCCATCGCCGAGCCTTCATTGCCCAGCGCCATCTTGTCGAGCTTCTTGCCTTCGAACTTCACCAGCCGTGCGTCGAACTCGGTCCCGTCATGCTGCAGCCTGGCGAGGACCGACCAGTATTCCTCCGGCTTGAAGATCTCGATCTCGTGCTCGCGCTCGCAGATCAGGCGCAGCGCCACCGACTGCACCCGGCCCGCGCTCTTCGCGCCGGGCAGCTTGCGCCACAGCACCGGGCTGAGCGTGAAGCCAAACAGGTAATCGAGCGCGCGGCGGGCGAGATAGGCATCGATCAGCGGTTGGTCGAGCTCGCGCGGCTTGGCCATCGCTTCGGTGACGGCGTTCTTGGTGATGGCATTGAAGGTAACCCGGTCGACCTTGGCCGGGAGCACCTTGCGCTTGGCCAGCAGCTCTTGAACGTGCCAGCTGATTGCCTCGCCTTCGCGGTCGGGGTCGGTCGCCAGCACAAGCCGGTCTGCCTTCTTGGCCGCGTCGGCGATTTCCTTGAAGCGGCTCTGCTTGTCGCGATAGAGTTCCCAGTCCATCGCGAAATCCTCGTCCGGGCGGACGCTGCCGTCCTTGGGCGGCAGGTCGCGGACATGGCCATAGCTGGCAAGAACCTTGAAGTCCTTGCCGAGGTATTTCTCGATGGTCTTCGCCTTGGCTGGCGATTCAACGATTACAAGTTGCATAGATGTGCGCGAGGTCCCTTACGCGTATACGTGTACGTACGCGCGAAGGTGGGGCCGGGATTCGCGCTTCGTCAAGTCGTCATTCAAAGACAGCCTCCCAAGACCGATCGCGCCCTTCGATACAGCCGAATGCCGCCACTCCGGCCAGCGTCCACCAGAATGCTGCAGCCGTTACAAGGAAGTTCCACCCCAGCGCCAGTGCGACGTACGCATTCCAGTCGAGCAGGTCGTAGTAGCGTTCATAGGCAAACGGGAGGCCAATACCTGCCGCATAGAGCAGGACCGGAATGATCAGCGTCCTCGCCAACGAACCCTGTACCGGTTCCGTCTTGTCCCAGCTCCAGCGCATCGCATTGCCGATACCGTCTGTGGTCGTCATCGCCCTTGAGAAGGCTGGCAGCCAGCGCATCGCGAGATAGAGGCCGGGCAGGATCAACATCACAAGCGCAAGGGCAATCGGTATGCCGGTCGCAATGCAGAGCGCGAAATATGTCCCGATCCCGGTCTTCATTCCCTGGTCCAGGTAACCGGCCTTGTTCATCAGGCCCACGAAGAGGACATAGTTGATTGCCCAGCTGACCAAGCCCATGAGCCCGTACAAGCCATCGTTCTCGAAAGCGTAGACGTCGAGATACATGTAGGGGGCCATGGTCGCGACTGTGCAGCCGACCAAGTACCATTTCCCGGCAATGGCTACCCGGACCTGTTCGTCAACCAAGCGCGGCCAGAAATCGGCCGCGTAGCCCTGCTCGTTCACTCAAACACCTCGCTGAACTGTTCGCTGCTGTCGTGCAGCAGGTAAAACACGCCGATGGTGAAGGCCCCGATGATCGCACCCAGCAAGTTCTCCGCCAGCGAGCTTACGAAGAAATAGGTGATGCTGGTTTGACCAAGAAACCCGACGACCGGGAAGATCACCATGGCGGTGACGATCGAAGTCGCGATGCCCAGCACGACATAACCAAAGAAGATCGGCCAGCCGTAGCCAGCAGTCATGTCCCAGCTCTGCCCGAAACTATCCATCACCGGAGTGTCGGTGCCCACCACCAGCCCCGTCGCAGGTGACCAGCGAGTCAGCAGGATAAGCCCGGGAATGATGAACAGCACAATCCCCAGGCCAACGCCAAGCCCGAACAGGATCGTGAACCCGACGTAGGCCAGGATACGGTTATGAGGGATGGTGTATCCACGGTTCGCAAGCAGGTAGGAAAAATAAAAATACTGCACCACCAGACCGGCGATTCCCGTTGCCAGGACAACCAGGATGGCAAGCGCGCCCTGTGCCACGACCGATTCCGTGAGCATGAAGCCCCGGCTGAAGCCGAAGTTTGAATCGGCCCCACCCTGGAAATAGAGCTGAACCGTCCCCAGCATGGCCATCACGATGACATAGACCGTCACCCCAGGCAGGGCGTCGCGAACCAGGGCAAAGGCTTCGCCGAGGAAGCCGCCAAAATCGGAGTTTCTCTTCACAGTATTACCCCCAAGACCATGATCTATACTTCATGCGGCCAATGACACCCGCCCACCAGCATGGCGCGTTAGTTTTCCCGCGATTTCCAGTTCGAGCAGGGCCAGCTGGACCGAAGCCGAGCTTTCGCCCGATTGCCGGATCAGTTCGTCAACCGCCACCGGCGCTGTTGTCAGCAAACGACCGACGTCTGCCGGTTCCGCCTCTGCCAGTTCCTCGGGCGCATGATCGAATTCGATGGGGCCGGTATCACGGAAAGTCGAATGCGGATTGCCATCGAAGCCATGCAGCAGCTCGATCACGTCCTCAGGTCCCTGGACCAGGACCGCGCCTTCGCGGATCAGCTGGTTGCAGCCGGCGGATCGGGCATCGAGCGGCGAACCGGGGATCGCCATGACCTCCCTCCCCGCTTCGCCTGCCAGCCGCGCGGTGATGAGCGAGCCGGACTTGGGCGCAGCCTCGACCACCAGCGTACCGCCAGCCATGCCCGCGATTATCCGGTTGCGGCTGGGAAAATGGCTGCCTCGTGGTTCAGTGCCGGGAGGTTGCTCAGCCAGCAACAGGCCTTCACTGGCGATCCGTTCCTGCAATTCGGCGTGTTGCGGCGGATAGGCAATGTCGATCCCACTGGCGATGACCCCGATCGTCGACGGGAAAGCGCCTTCGTGGCAGGCTCCGTCTATGCCCCGGGCCAAGCCGGAGACGACCGTGAAGCCTTCGCCCGCTAGTGCAGAGGCAAACTCTCTCGCCAGCTTGACCGCTGCGGCGCTGGCGTTGCGCGCACCGACCATCGCCACGCAAGGCTTGGCCGCCAGCGCCAGGTCCCCGCGATATGTCAGGATGGGCGGCGCGCTTTCGATCTCGCCCAGCAGCGCCGGATATTCGGGCTGGTCATGGAAGACGTAGCGCGCTCCGCCCTTGCGCACGGACTCTATCTCGCGCTCGACCTTTTCGGCTGCGATCGGCTTGTAGCTGCGGCCCCCGCGCTTGCCGATATCCGGCAATCCTTGAAGCGCGGCCTCCGCCGACCCGAACCGCCGCAACAGCTGCGCATAGCTGACCGGCCCGATGTTCGGCGAGCGCAACAACCGGATCCGGGCAAAAGCTTCAGCCTGTGAGAGTGCGACCTCTGCCAAATATCACCCACCCCCGGCGCAGGCCGGGGTCACCCTGAGGTTTGGACCAGGTGGCCTGAGACTCCTGTCTTCGCAGGAGATCACTGCTGCTTGCTCCCTACCTTGGGTTCCTCTCCCTTCAGCAAGCGGCCGATATTGGCCCGATGCAACCAGATGATGAGGAGCGCAATCAGCACTAGCGGCGGAACGAAGGTCGGCCTGTCGAAATACCATGCGGCACCGGCTGCGGCGATGACCGACGTCATCCCGGCTACCGAACTGATCCGGGTAACTGCGAGCATGCCCAGCCATACCACGGCGTATGCGAGCCCAATCTGCCACCCGAGTCCGAAGCACACACCGGCATTGGTCGCGACCCCCTTGCCGCCCTTGAACCCGAGCCAGACCGGGAAACAGTGCCCCACCACCGCGCCTAGCGCCGCCCAGCCAATGTCGTTCTGGAACCACTGCCAGGCCAGGAATACCGGAATGAAACCCTTGGCCAGATCGAGCAGCAAGGTCACCGCTGCCAGCCCCTTGTTGCCGGTGCGCAGGACGTTGGTGGCACCGATGTTGCCGCTGCCGATATTGCGGACATCGCCCAGCCCGGCCATTTTCGTCAGCAACAAGCCGAACGGGATCGAACCGAAGGCATAACCGAGCAGCGCAGCCAGCGACGGATCGAGATTGTAATCCATTGTGTGGGCCCCTCCCATTTCGAACCATCATAGGCAGATCGCTTGCAATCGGGCTACGGAAAAATAAGGAGATAGCTCCGCAGCCGAGGAAGCAAGCAAGAATGGGACACTTCGCCAACCAGGCCGTCGATCCGGCAGCACCCATCGTGCTGTTCGATACCGGTGTTGGCGGGCTCACGGTACTGGCAGAGCTGCGCAAGGTCTTGCCCGAAGCACCCGTGATCTACGCTGCCGACTATGCCGGCCTGCCCTATGGCACCAAGACCGAGGCCGAAGTCGCCGCGCGGGTCTGCGGCCTGCTGGGCCGGATGAGCGAGCGCTATCACCCGCGCGCCATCTGCATCGCATGCAACACCGCCAGCACCATCGCCCTTGGCATGGTCCGCGAAGTGCTTGAGGTTCCGGTCATCGGCACCGTCCCCGCGATCAAGCCTGCCGCGGAAATGACGCAAACCGGGGTCATTGGCCTGCTTGGCACCGCCGCTACCGTCCGCCAGGGCTATGTCGACGAGCTTGAGCGCCAGTTTGCGAGCGACAAGCTGCTGATCCGCCATGCCGCGCCCGAGCTGGTCGAGCAGGCCGAGCGCAAGCTGCGCGGTGACACGATCGATAGCGCCGCGATCGCCGCAACGGTCGCCGGATTACGCGACCATACCCGAGGCATGGAGATCGACACTGTGGTGCTGGCCTGCACGCATTTCCCCCTGCTGGAGGACGAACTGCGCGCGGCGATGGGCGGCGGGGTCCGATTTGTTCACGGTGCCGAAGGAATAGCGCGTCGGATAGCCTATCTCACCGAGGGACAGGAATTCGCGAGGGGTGATGGCGACCGCGTGGTGGTGACTGCCCCGCCCGACCAGGCCATGCTCGATGCCTTCAGGCCCTACGGCTTCGATCGGATCGAGCAGTTGTGACATGACCGGCCGCGCGGAGCTCGCCGAGCGCGGCATGGAACGACTGGTCGAGCAGCGCGGCGATTTCACGGCAGACGTGCTGGCCAGCTACTATCGACGGTTTCCCGATGTGCGCGCAGCCTTCGTCGAGCATGGACTGGGCGACACCGCCGAGCTGGAAGCCCGCATGGTCACCGCCACCGCCTACATGCTGCTGCAATGGGCGAGCGACCGGCAGTCTACCATGATCGAGCAAGGCACCACCATCGGCCACCATCACGACACTCTGAAGGTCGGCCCGCAATGGTACATGGGGCTGGTCGACAGCATGCTGGAGGTACTCTTCGCGACGCTTCCCGAAAACGCTGCCGACGAACGCGCCATGTGGCTGGAAATCCGCGCCGAGGTGTGCGCTTTCGTGGACTCGGTCCGCCCGGAATTCTGGCGCACCGACACCGACGGCCCGTTGCCGCAAGAGTTCAGCCCCGGCTGAAGCGCGATGCTGCGAATCGTTCGCAAAGATCACGGTGGAATCCTTGCAAAAATCGCACTATCTGCGCTCCCCAAGCCATGAACTACGACCAGATCTTCGACCAGGCGATCGACCGGCTTCATGCCGAAGGCCGCTACCGGGTCTTCATCGACATCCTGCGCAACAAGGGTGCCTATCCCAACGCGCGGTGTTTCCACGGTCACAACGGTCCCAAGCCGATCACGGTGTGGTGCTCCAACGACTATCTCGCCATGGGCCAGCATCCCAAGGTAATCGCAGCCATGGAAGAAGCGCTGCATGATGTCGGTGCCGGTTCGGGCGGCACCCGCAATATTGGCGGCAACACGCACTATCACATCCAGCTCGAGCACGAGCTGGCCGAACTACATGGCAAGGAAAGCGCCCTGCTGTTTACCAGCGGCTATGTCTCGAACGACGCGACCTTGTCGACTCTGGCGAAGCTGCTGCCCGGCTGCATCATCTTTTCCGATGAACTCAACCACGCCAGCATGATCGCCGGCATCCGCAATTCGGGCTGCGAGAAGCGCGTCTTCCGACATAACGACCTCGAACACCTTGAAGAGCTGCTCGCTGCCGAGGCACCCGAAACGCCCAAGGTCATCGCGTTCGAAAGCGTCTATTCGATGGATGGCGACGTCGCTCCGATCCACGCCATCTGCGACCTGGCCGAGAAGTACAACGCGCTCACTTACATCGACGAAGTCCACGCCGTGGGCATGTATGGCGAGCATGGCGGCGGCATTTCGGAGCGGGACGAGGCCGCGCACCGGATCGATATCATCGAAGGCACCATGGGCAAGGCCTTCGGCGTCATGGGCGGCTATATCGCCGCCGATGCCAAGATCATCGACTGCATCCGCAGCTATGCCCCGGGCTTCATCTTCACCACTTCGCTGGCTCCGCCGCTGGTGGCTGGCGTGCTCGCTTCAGTCCGTCACCTGAAGGCCAGCAGCGAAGAACGCGATGCGCAGCAGGCCGCTGCGGCGAAACTCAAACAGCTGATGCGCGATGCCGGACTGCCGGTGATGGACAGCACGACGCATATCGTCCCGCTGATGGTGGGGGACCCGGTCCGCGCCAAGAAGATCAGCGACATCCTCCTCGCTGAATACGGCGTCTATGTGCAGCCGATCAATTTCCCCACCGTGCCGCGCGGTACCGAGCGCCTGCGCTTCACCCCGGGCCCTGCGCACACTGAAGACATGATGCGCGAATTGGTCGAAGCACTAGTCGAAATCTGGGACCGGCTGGAGCTGGAGCTCAGGAAAGCGGCATAAGGCATTCGCGTTCCGTAGCGTCCTTTGTCCTCGCTCTTGCTTGCGCTAGCTCTGCCGCAAACAGATTCGGGAGAGACGAGCGTGTACGGCAATCCAGACCAGAAATTTGACGAAGTCGTTCTCGGGCGGCGCTCCATCCGCGGGTATCTCGACAAGCCGGTGCCGCAGGCACTGATCGAGGAGGTGCTGGCGATGGCCATGCGCTCGCCTTCGTCGATGAACACCCAGCCCTATCACTTCCATGTCATCACCGGCGAGCCGCTCGACCGGATCCGCAAGGGCAATACCGAGAACATCCTCGCCGGTGTCCCTGACAGCCGCGAGTTCCGCCGCGGGCATGCGTTCCAGGGCGTCCACCGCGATCGGCAGGTTGGCTGCGCCATCCAGCTGTTCGAAGCCATGGGCATCGAGCGCGACGACAAGGAAAAGCGGCAAGACTGGGTGCTGCGCGGCTTCCGCCAGTTCGATGCGCCGGTGTGCGTGATCGTGACCTATGACAAGGAACTGTCCGACAGCGACGATACCGCTTTCGATTGTGGAGCAGTCACCACCGCGCTGGTCAACGCCGCGTGGAGCCGCGGGCTAGGGTGCGTGATCAACTCGCAGGGGATCATGCAGAGCCCTGTGGTGCGCGAACATGCCGGCATTCCGGATGACCAGGTCATCATGAAAGCCGTCGCCATGGGTTGGCCCGACCCTGACTTTCCAGCGAATCCGGTCAAGATCACCCGCCGTGAGGTGTCGGAAGCCGCGCGCTTCGTGGGGTTTGACTGACAGCGTTGTTCGCGGCACTCTCTCAGGCAAGGGAGAGAGACATGGCCACCATCGCAAAGACCTTCGACCGCGAAGCGCTCGATACGGGATCGCTCGATGTACGCCCGATGACACCAGCAATCGGGGCCGAGATCCACGGAATCGACCTTGGCGCGAGCAACATCGCCGACAGTATCCCGGCGATCCGCTCGGCTTTGCTCAAATACGGCGTGATCTTCTTCCGCGAGCAGGACCTGACCCAGGACCAGCACATCGCCTTCGCGCGCCACTTCGGCGAACTCGAAATCCATCCGGCTACGCCCAAGGACCAGCCCAATCCGGAGGTCCTGCGCATCGCCCACGGGCCCAAGAGCCGGGGACAAGAGAACAACTGGCATTCGGACGTTACCTGGCGCGAATGCCCATCGCTGGGCTCGATCCTGCTGGCGCGCGAGATCCCGCCGGTCGGCGGCGACACGCTGTTTGCCAACATGCACCTCGCCTATGAGCGACTGAGCCCGAAAATGCAGGAATTCTGCCAGGGGCTGACAGCGGTGCACGATATCGCCCGGGTCTTCGCCAAGCGGCTGGGCAAGGCACCCGAGGACTTGCACGACAAGTATCCGCCGATGCGCCACCCGGTGATCCGGACCCATCCAGAGACCGGCGAACGCGCGATCTACGTCAATAATGGCTTCACCAGCCATATCGAAGGGCTGGCTCCCGAAGAAAGCCGCTGGCTGCTCGACCATCTCTACAAGACTGCATGGGACGTAGAGATCCAGTGCCGGTTCCGCTGGCAGCCTGGCTCGATCGCGTTCTGGGACAACCGCGTGTGCCAGCACCTTGCGGTGAGCGACTATTTCCCTGCAAGGCGGGTGATGGAACGCGTCACAATCGCCGGCGACAAGCCGTTTTTCAAACCGGACTAACGGCGCGAAAAACGGGCGTTTACCGCCTGCCCTTAGCCCAATGGTAACCATTTCCGGCCTACTCCTGCTCGCCAAGCCGCGCGCTTGCGCGAGAAGGGAACGCCGCCGCCTATGTCAGTTCGTAGCCTCTTCCAGGGTAAATCGCCCCGCAGCGATTCCGGGGCATCAGGCGATCTTGCCGGTGTCATTGGACCGGAAGACACGCAAAAGCGGTTGGAAGTGCTCGAAGACATCGAGCAGGCCGGGATCGGCTGGCTATGGGCTAGCGATGCCGATGGCCGCCTTATTTACCTGACCGACGGCGCGCGCGAGAAGCTCGGCAAGGAACGCGGCGAGCTGCTGGGCAAGCCCATCGTCGAGTTGTTTGAAACCGATCCCGACAACCCTGACGGTGCCACCCAGCGCCCGCTCAATTTCCAGCTCAAGGCGCATAACAAGCTGAATGACCTGGTGGTTCGCTTTGCCGACGGCAAGTCGCGCCATGACGTGAAACAGACCTGGTGGTCCATCACAGCGCATCCGAAGTTCGATCGTGGGGGCAAGTTCTGCGGCTATCGCGGCCATGCCAAGGACGTGACAGTCGAGTACGAACGCAAGATCATCGATACCAAGCTGGCAGAATATGACTCGCTGACAGGGCTCGCCAACCGCCACTACATGAACAAGCGGCTGGAAAGCATTCTTGCCGCGTACCGGTCGGCCAAGCGCTCTTGCGCGCTGATGATGCTGGACCTCGACAAGTTCAAGCAGGTCAATGACACCATGGGTCACCCAGCCGGCGACTCGGTCCTGGTCCAGGCGGCTGAACGCCTCCGGGCAATTGTCGGGGATCGCGGTGAGATCGGCCGTCTGGGCGGCGACGAATTCCAGATCATCCTGCCTGATCTCGATGACCGCGGCACTTTGGGTGAAATGGCCGAAAAGATCATCAAGATCGTCTCCCAGCCCTACCCCATCGAAGACGAGAAGCGTGCCGTCATCGGGACATCGGTCGGCATCGCCATTGCTCCCTACGACGGGGTCGACCGGGAAGAATTGGTCAAGGCCTCCGACCTGGCGCTCTATTCCGCCAAGAATGGCGGGCGCGGCCAGTTCCGCTTCTACCACGCCGACCTCAAGGACGAGGAAGAAGAACGGCAGGAACTGCTCGACGACTTGCGTGAGGCGCTAGCCCAAGGCGATCTCGAGCTGAATTACCAGCCCGTTGTTCGTGCCACGGACAATACGGTTGTCTGCCTAGAAGCGTTGATGCGTTGGCACCATGAAGAGCGCGGCTTTGTTAGCCCCGGTGTGTTCATCCCCGTGGCCGAGGAATCCGACCTCATCATCCAGATGGGCGAATGGGCGCTGCGCCAGGCCTGCGACGATGCCAAGCAATGGCCCAGCACCGTACGCGTGGCCGTGAATGTCTCGGCCGTTCAGTTCGCGCACAAGGGCTTCCCTGAAACCGTGGCCAATGTCCTTGCACAGTCCGGGCTCGATCCCGACCGGCTGGAACTGGAGCTGACTGAAAGCGTCTTCCTCGGCGATACCGATGCCGCAGAAGTCACGTTCAAGACCCTCAAGGGGCTCGGAGTGCGCCTGGCGCTCGACGACTTCGGGACCGGCTATTCCTCGCTCAGTTATTTGCGCTCAGCCCCGTTCGACAAGATCAAGGTCGATCGCAGCTTCGTCGACAGCTGTACCGAGCAGGAAAAGAACAGCGCCAAGATCATCGCCGCCATCGTCGGTCTTTCCAATGCGCTGAGCATGGAAACAACGGTCGAGGGCGTCGAAGCCTTCGACCAACTCAAGGTCGTGCGTGACAAGGGTGCCAGCCTGATCCAGGGCTGGCTCTACGCCAAGGCCATGCCGCAGGAAAAGATCCTCGAACTGATCCAGTCCGGCGAATTCAAGATCGAACCCGAGGGGCCGGATACACATCGGCGCGAGCGCCGCAGCATGTTCCGACGGATCGGCATCATCCACGATGACCACCACTATCGAGCCGTCATCCGCGACCTCTCGACCACCGGAGCCCGCATCGATGGCATCGCCGGTGTCCCGATCGGAACCCCGCTGGTGCTCGACCTTGGTTCAGGCCAGCTGGTGGTGTGCGAAGTCACCCGCAGCACGGATGCCATGATCGCGGTCGAATTCGAAACTCCGCTTGTCAGCGATGGTGCTGGCGGGCTGGTGACGCGTCATCGCGTCTCACCCTATGCGCTTGCCGCAGCCGGCATGCCGCTCACTTCGCTGCCTCAGGGCAGCTATCCCATGGAGCGCATGCACGGGGCCGCGACAAGCAAGCCGCAGTTCCTCGAAGTGCAGGTTGGCCACGGCTAAACTCCCGCCACATTGCAACCTTTGCAATCCTTTTGCGTTGGTTCAATATGACTGTGATGGGACAAACAACCGACCAGGGCGCTGCAACGCCGGGTGATGGCGAACGTCATCCCGTGCCCTTGCCAGCCAAATGGGTGCGCGACCTGATCGAAGCCAGCCCGATTGCGTCGGTCATTTCCGATCCTCGCCAGGCCGACAATCCGCTCGTTGCCGTCAACGACGCCTTTGTCGAGCTGACCGGCTACACTCAGGAAGAATGCGTCGGTCGCAATTGCCGGTTTCTTGCCGGGACCGGTACCGAACCGTGGCTGACCGAGAAAATCCGGGAAGGCGTGCGCGAACACAAATCCGTCCTGGTCGAGATCCTCAACTACAAGAAAGACGGTACGCCCTTTCGTAACGCCGTGCTTGTAGCGCCGATTTTCGACGATGATGACCAATTGCAGTATTTTCTCGGCAGCCAGGTCGAGATCGCCGACGACCAGCCGAACATGGGCATGGCCCGACGTGAGCGCGCTGCGCAGATGCTCAAGACCCTTTCCCCACGCCAGCTGGAAGTGACCACGCTGGTCGCTTCAGGCCTGCGCAACAAGGAAGTGGCTGCCAAACTCGGCCTTTCCGAGAAGACCGTGAAGATGCACCGGGGCCTTGTGATGGAGAAGCTGGGCCTCAAGACCAGTGCAGACCTCGTCAGGATCGCCGTCGAAGCCGGTGTGTGACGCTTGAGCGGTGGCGCAGACCATAGCCCAAGGTCCGTATTTTCTTCTTTCTACAGCAGGCCTAAGCGAATCGAGTGCCGGGGTCGGTTGTCGACAGTTTCCTCCTGTCCCTCCCGAAGCGTCTTCCGACCGACCCGGCACTAGCGAGCATGCGACGAGAGCCGCCTTGGTCGCATCCTTGCGAACAGAGGGTCGCTCCTCCGAAGACCGCCGCGACCGATCCCGTCTGCGGCGGTCTTCCTTATCCGGCAATATCAGGAATAATCAGCGCAAGTTGACGACGTTATCCGTCTGCGGGATTTCGCGGTCGCCTCGATAAAGGCTCTGCATCGGCTCATCTTCGACAATGATCTGCTCGGCATTGCCGAAGCCGTTGAAGCCGGTCTTCATCGCTGCGCCATAGGCACCCAGCATGCCGACTTCGATGAAGTCGCCGGCCTGGATGTCTTCAGGCAGCGCGAAGGGCCCTTCCATGAAGTCCGCATCATCGCAGGTCGGGCCGTAGAAAGCGAAGTCCATCTCCGGTTTGATCAGGTCGTCTTCAAGCGCGCGCACCGGGAACTTCCAGCCGACATGCGCGGCGTCATAAAGAGCGCCATAGGCACCGTCGTTGATGTACAGCTCGTCACCACGACGCTTCTCGACCCGCACCACCAGCGAGCTGTATTCAGCGCACAACGCGCGACCAGGCTCGCACCACAGCTCGGCGTTGTAAGCGACCGGCAGCGCCTCGAAGTGCTTGTGGATGATGGCGAAGTAATCTTCCATCGGCGGCGGCTCCATGCCCGGATAGACACTCGGGAACCCGCCCCCCACATCGATCATGTCGATAACGACCGACGCATCGGCAATCGCCGCGCGAGTGCGCTCGATAGCCTGGACATAGGCAAACGGCGTCATCGCCTGGCTGCCGACATGGAAGCAGACGCCCAGCCAGTCGCAATGCTGGCGGGCCAGCTGCAGCAGGCCGGGAGCTTCAGTGAGATCACAGCCGAACTTGCTTGCCAGCGACAGCTCCGAATAGTCGGACGAGACACGGATGCGGACGCAGAGCTTCAGGTCCTTGGCAGGATTTCCCTGCTCATCGCTGCAGGCATCTACGATCTTCTCCAGTTCCTCGGCAGTATCGAGGCTGAAGGTACGCACGCCGTGCTGGTGATAGGCCTCGGCAATCGCGCGCTGCGTCTTGACCGGATGCATGAAACACAGCGTCGCTTCCGGCAACGTCTCCCGCACCAGCCTGACTTCGGCAATCGACGCCACGTCGTAATGCGTCACGCCGTTGGCAAACAGGATGGTGAGCAGTTCAGGCGACGGATTCGCCTTCACGGCATAGAGCACCCGGCCCGGGAACTTCTCGACAAAGAAGCGGGCGGCGCGCGCAGCGGCATGCGGGCGGTTGAGGATTACGGGCTCGTCCGGCGCGAGGGCGCGGACTACAGCCTTGGCATCAGGAAAAATGTGCAACTCAAGGGACCCCCAGAAGGTTTAGTTCTGAACAAGGCTGCCTTGCGGTTAAGAGTCCCCTTGGGGCAGCGGAGCGCGCGCATTACGTGCGCACCGTCTCAAGCGCAAGGAAAAAGTGCCCTGTTTTCCTGACCAATGGGTGCGAATTGCAGGTGTTCCGAAAAAGCCGGAAAGTTACTTGAAGCTGACCTGCGGAACCTGGTCAACAACACCCTGCTCGCTGTCGTCGAGGCGGTGGAAGTCCGCTTCCTGGAACCCCAACGCGCCGGCGAACATCACGGCCGGGAAACTCTCGCGCGCGGTGTTGAAGCGAGCCACCGCTGCATTGAGCGCGCGGCGGGCAGCGGCCAGCTTGTCTTCAGTGTTGGCGAGTTCGCGCTGGAGTTCCTGGAAATTGGTGTTGGCCTTGAGATCGGGATAGTTTTCAGCCAGCGCCAGGAGACGATCGAGAGCGACCTTCAGCTGGGCTTCGTCCGATGACGAAAGGTTCCCGGCTGCGGCGCGATTGCGGGCTTCGGTCACCTGTTCGAACGTGTCCTGCTCGTGCGTGGCATAGCCCTTCACTGTCTCGACAAGGTTGGGGATCAAGTCGTGCCGCTGGCGCAGCTGGGCGTCGATATCGGCGACCCCCTGGCGGACATTCTGCCGCAAGCCGACAAGGCGGTTGTATATCCCCACCACGAGCAGGGCGATGACCGCCACCACGACCAAAACGATTATCACGCCCATTGCCCTACCCCCTTGTTAATGACCCGACTATAGGAGAGCATGGCGCAAGGGGGGTCAAGACCAATGGTTAGCATGCCTGACATCGACCGGCTGATGGCCGGATCGCTGGGGCAATTCCTTGAAGAGCAGCGCAGCGCCCGTGCCGAAGCCAAGTCGCAAGCCTGGAGCCGTGGCTGGAAGGCGGCCATCGTGCTCGGTCCGTTGCTGCTTGCTGGCCTTATCCTGATCCCGATCGACTTCACCGTAAAGCTTTGGGGGGCCGGCTTTGCCTGTGTTGCTGCCTATGGATGGGCCACCGGGCCGATCCGCGAAGCCAAGAAGCGGGTCAAGATCGGCATCAACCAAGGCATCGCCGAGGCGCTGGGTATCCTTTATTCACACGATGGCGACGAAGGGCGCGAGTTCGAACTGGCAAAGCAATTCCGCCTGCTGCCTTCGCATGACCGGTCTTCGACCGAAGACTATTGGAGCGGTGAGCTCGAAGGGCACCAGTTCCTGCTGCACGAGGCGCACCTTGAGGAACGACGCGGATCAGGCAAGAACCGGCGCTGGGTTACGGTATTTCGCGGGGCAATCATCCGCATTGCCTCCGGACGCCGCTTCCATGGCACGACACTGGTCCAGCGTGCCGGCAAGCACCAGAGCTGGTTCGGGCTCGGCGGGCGGAAAGACAGCGTCAAGTTCAAGGGCCACCAGCTCGATGCGGTCGACATGGTCCATCCGGATTTCGAGGACACCTTTGAGGTCTGGAGCGACGACCAGGTCGAAGCCCGCTACCTGGTAGATCCACTCTATGTCGAGCGGCTGCTGGCGATGGAAAACGCCTTCGAAGGAAAAGACGTCTGTTCGCTTTTCGTCGAAGGCGACATCATCGTGGCGGTTCGCGGTGGCAACATGTTCGAAGGCGGCACGATGAACCCTGAGCGTGACCGCGCCATGGTCGAACAGTGCGCCCAGCAATTCGCGTCGATGGGCAACCTTGCCAAGCAGGTGAACCAGCAGCTGGGCTGGAGCGACCAGTCCGGCTAGCGCTCAGCTCAAGCGGTCGCGGAAGTCCTCGTAGCCGAACTCCTTCACCAGCTCGAGCTGGTCGTTTTCGCTGTCCCACAGCCAGATACTCGGCAAAGGCACGCCGTTGAAGGTGTTGGTCTTGACCATCGAATAATGCGCCTGGTCGAGGAAAGCGAAACGCTGGCCCGGCTCGCAGGGCACCGGCAGGTGGTAGTCGCCGATAACATCACCGGCGAGGCAGGAAGGGCCGCCGAGGCGGACCGCCTCACCTTCCACGCTCTCGTGCAGCATCGCCGGACGATACGGCGCTTCGATGACATCGGGCATATGGCAGGTGGCCGAGACATCTGTGATCGCAAAGGGCACTTCGTTGACACCGGCATCGAGAATGGTGCCGACCAGGATCCCGGCATCGAGTGCCACCGCCTCGCCCGGCTCGAGATAGATCTCGGCCCCGGTATCGTCCTTGGCATCCCTCAGGAATTCGACCAGCTCCTCGCGCTGGTAGTCGGCACGGGTGATATGGTGGCCGCCGCCCATGTTGATCCACTTGAGCTGGCCGAACCACGGCTCGATCGCGTCGAACACCTTGTCCCAGGTCTGGTGCAGCGGCTCGAAATCCTGCTCGCACAGATTGTGGAAGTGGATGCCATCGATCCCTTCCATGACCTCCGGCGTCAGCTGGTCGATCGGGAAGCCGAGACGAGAGCCGGGGCTGGAAGGGTCGTAGCGCGGGACTTCGCCGGTCGGCACCATCGGGTTGATGCGCAGCCCGATCTCGAAATCGCCCGCCGTCAGCCGCGCCTGTTCCAAGATCAGCCGCGCCCGCTCGATCTGCTGCGGCGAGTTGAAGATGACATGGTCGGACAGGCGGCAGACCTCTTCGAGGTCCTCCGGCTTGTAGGCCGCGCAATAGGTGCTGATCTCGCCATCATAGAACTCGCTGGCGAGCCGTGCTTCCCACAAACCGCTGGTGCAGACCCCATCGAGATATTCTCCGATGATCGGCGCCACCGACCACATGCTGAAAGCCTTGAGCGCGGCCAGCACCTTGATCTCGGCCGCGTCGCGGATTTCAGCGAGGATCTGCAAATTCGACCGCAATTTCGGGGCATCGACAATGAAAGCAGGGCTATCGACGCGGTTCAGGTCAAAATGCGCAAACGCGCCCGGATCGCCGGCTTTGGTTTCCATTTCTAGTGACTTCCAAACCGGTGGCTAGCCGCCATAGAAATGGCGCGTCGAAGCTCAGCACCTCGAGGACAACCTAGGAAATTCAGATTGCCGATATGGAACGAGCAATTAGGGTGATCGGCACGCCTGCCATAAACAAAACCGCCAGTATGCCAGTCCGCATACAGGTTACCATCAACGTCAAATTCAGGTTGAAAGGTTGAGAAGTGTCCCTCGAAAATCGAACGGTCAGGATGCGGTGGTCCATGTGAAATGATCACCGGCTTCTCGGTGAAAACCGAGAGATCATCGCAGAGTAAGATTTCATGCGCAGTTGGTTTTCGCCCCTTAACCTCAAAATAGGCATCCCAATACGGGATATAGAAATCGGGCAAATACCAGCCGTGATGCAGATCGAAGCCCTCCGGTTCGTAGTCCCAATCGAGTCCCAGACGATCAAAAGCGAATGCCCATCGCGCCTCGGCACGCGATCTAAATTCCACGCCTCTGTAGGTCGTAGGCAAAACTCGCATGACGGATTGGTACCATAGACTGACAACAGTCGCGACGCCCGATGGTTAGAAATCCACCGGTCCGTCCAGTTCCTTCACCTGCCACGGCAGGCCGTGCTGGTTGAGCATGTCCATGAAGGGATCTGGGTCCATCTCTTCCATGTTGAAGACACCGTCACCAGCCCACTTGCCCTGCATCATCATGGCGCTGCCGATCATCGCCGGGACGCCGGTGGTGTAGCTCACCGCCTGGTTGCCGGTTTCCTCATAGGCGGCTTCGTGGCTGCAGATGTTGTTGATGTAGAAGGTCTTCTCGCCTGAACCATCCAGTGTCTCGCCCGTCGCGATACAGCCGATATTGGTGTTGCCCTTGGTCGTCTCGCCCAGGGTTTCCGGCTTGGGCAGCACCGCGGCGAGGAACTGCAGCGGGATGATTTCCTTGCCCTTGTACTTGATCGGCTCGATCGAGGTCATGCCGACATTCTGCAGCACGGTCAGGTGGGTGATATAGGCATCACCGAAGGTCATCCAGAAGCGTGCGCGCTCCATCTCGGGATTGAACCTGGCGAGGCTCTCCAGCTCCTCGTGATACATCATGTACATGTTCTTGGGCCCCACGCCCTCGAAGTCGAACTCGACCTTCTTGCCCATCGCCGGGGTCTCGACGAATTCACCATTCTCCCAGTGCCGCGCGGGCGCGGTCACTTCGCGGATGTTGATTTCGGGGTTGAAGTTGGTGGCGAAGGCCTGGCCGTGATCGCCGCCGTTGCAATCGAGGATGTCGAGCGTGCGGATGGTCTTGAGCTTGTGCTTCTTCAGCCACATGGTGAAGACGCTGGTCACGCCCGGGTCGAAGCCCGAACCGAGCAGCGCCATCAGCCCAGCCTGCTTGAAGCGGTCGTGATAGGCCCACTGCCACTTGTATTCGAACTTGGCCTCGTCCTTGGGCTCGTAATTGGCGGTGTCGAGATAGTTCACGCCCGCTTCGAGGCAGGCGTCCATGATCGGCAGGTCCTGGTATGGCAGCGCGAGGTTGACCACGAGGCTCGGCTGGATCTTGCGGATCAGGTTGACCATCGCCGGAACTTCCTCGGCGTCGATCTCGTAGGTCTTTACTTCGACCCCGCAGCGGGTCTTCACGCTGGCAGCGATGGCATCGCACTTGCTCTTGGTCCGGCTGGCAAGGTGGATATCGCTGAAGATTTCCGGATTGAACGCCATCTTGTGGACGCAGACCGAGCTGACGCCGCCGGCACCGATCACGAGAACTGTGGACATGGAACCCTCTTTCATTACTGATCCCCCGCGAAGGCGGGGGCCTCATGATTTCTGGCGGAACGCCGGTTGCCCGAGGTCCCCGCCTTCGCGGGGACTCACATAAGGAAATGCACTGGCAGGGCAATATGATCCGAACACCAACTCGCACAGGCATCATCGAAGCGATGGAGAAGATCGCTGCGATCCTGCGGCCCACCCCATTGCTCCCCGTCGAGATCGACGGCGTGCAGTGCTGGGCCAAGGCCGAAGTGCTGCAACCGGTTGGTGCCTTCAAGATCAGAGGCGCGTGGCACAGGCTGTCTGCCCTTTCCGACGAGGAGAAGGCACGCGGCGTAGTCGCGGTGTCCTCCGGCAACCATGCGCAAGGCGTGGCTTGGGCGGCGCGCAAGCTCGGTATCGCCGCAACCATCGTCATGCCGCGTGATGCGCCCAAGGTGAAGCTGGACGCGACCGCCGCGCTGGGTGCAGAGATCGTGCTGTACGAGCGCCCGGGTGAGGATCGTGATGCCGTGGCGGCAAGCCTGATCGAGCAACAGGGCGGCACGCTGGTCCATGCCTTTGGCGACCCATGGGTGATCGAGGGCCAAGGCACCGCCGGTATCGAAATCACCGAACAGTTGGGGCGTGAACCCTCTCGCATACTCGCCTGCTGCGGCGGCGGTGGGCTAGCTGCGGGCCTGTCGCTGGCCTGCCCAGAAAGTGCCATCGTCCCGGTCGAGCCCGTTGGGTGGGACATGGTCGGACAAGCCATCGAAGCCGGCGAGATCGTGTCGGTCGGTGCCAATCCGCCGAAGACAATCTGCGATGCGCTGCAACCAACCGCCACCAAGCCGATCAATCTCGCTGTGCTCAAGGACCGTTCGGATGCCGGCGTAGCTGTCACCGATGACGAAGTCCGTGCGGCCCAGCGTTTCGCATTTTCGAAGATGCGGCTGGTCGTGGAGCCCGGTGGCGCTGCCGCACTTGCCGCCGCCCTCGCCGGTAAGGTCCCGCTTGATCAGAACACGGTGATCATGCTCACCGGCGGCAATACCGATGCGGCCAGCTATGCGGAGACGATTGCCGCAGGATAGGTTGCGTTTGACAATCGCCAGCGCCCCCGCCACCACTTGCGCTTCACAAGGGAGGGGAGCCCATGCAAGCACAAATGCTCGCGCCGGCCGCCGTATTGGTCGTCTGGTCAATCATCATGCTGTTCTGGACTGCGGGGACGCGGTTTCCAGCGATGGCCAAGTCAGGGATGGACCTGAAAGAAGCCAAGCCCGGCGGACGCGGCCAGGACCTGGAAGGGGTGATCCCCGACAAGGTCAACTGGAAGTCGCATAACTACGCCCACCTGATGGAACAGCCGACGATCTTCTATCCGACCGTCCTGATCCTCGCCATGATGGGTGCCACGGGGACAGACGTGCTGCTGGCATGGGGCTATGTCGGGCTGCGCATCGTCCATTCGCTGTGGCAAGCGCTGGTCAATGTCGTCAGCGTCCGCTTCCTGATCTTCCTCGTTTCCACCATCGTTCTGACTGCGCTTGCGATCCGTGCAGTGATGGCAACCCTGTTCCACAATCCTGGAGTTCTTGCATGACCACCGGCATGGCCATTCTTCAACCTGTCGTTGCGCTCGCCATCTGGACGATGGTGATGTGGCTGTGGATGTACGCCACCCGCATCCCGGCGATGAACAAAGCGCCTGAAATAGACACGGCCAACCTCACTGGAGGCACGGGCAAGGACCTGGATGCGGTCCTGCCTGCTAACGTCCAGTGGAAAGCGCACAATTACAATCACCTGCATGAACAACCAACGGTGTTCTATGCTATTGCCATCACCCTCGCCATTGTCGGCCAGGGCGATGGGATCAATGCCTTGCTGGGCTGGATGTACATGGGGCTGCGGGTGATCCACTCGCTGGTCCAGGTTACCGCAAACAAGGTGCTGGTGCGTTTCATCCTGTTCGCACTGTCGAGCCTGGTACTGATCGCGCTTATTCTGCACGCGACCCTGTTCCTGTTCGACATTCACATGTAACGTTGCGGTGTGTCCCAGCGCAGGCTGGGACCGCCCACAAACTGGCTGCACATTAGTTTCAGGAGGCCCCAGCCTACGCTGGGGCTGAATCCTTGGGGCTATTCCGCCGCTTCAGCCTCAGCGAACTCGAGCGTGGCGAGGAATCGCTCGGCATCGAGCGCAGCCATGCAACCCATACCCGCTGCCGTGACGGCCTGGCGATAGGTGTGGTCGGTCACATCGCCGGCCGCAAAGACGCCCGGAACCTCTGTCTTCGGTGAGCCCGGTTCGGTCAGCAGGTAGCCGCCTTCGTCCATCGGCAGCTTGCCCTTGAACAATTCGGTTGCCGGCGCGTGACCAATCGCAACGAAGGCACCATCGACTTCCAGGGTCGAGGCCTCACCCGTCTGGGTGTCTTTGAGCACGAGATGGCCCAGAGTGCCGTTCTCGCCTGCTTCGAACCTCTCGACGGTCTTGTTCCAGAGCGTCGAGATCTTGGGGTTCTTGAACAGCCGTTCCTGCAGGATCTTTTCGCTGCGCAACTCGTCGCGCCGGTGGATCAGCGTCACGTCGTCGGAGTGATTGGTCAGGTACAGTGCCTCTTCGACTGCGGTATTCCCACCGCCGATCACTGCGACCTTCTTGCCACGATAGAAGAACCCGTCGCAGGTGGCGCAAGCGCTCACACCCTTGCCGCCCAGTTCCTGTTCGCCCGGCACGCCCAGCCATTTGGCCTGCGCTCCGGTCGCAATGACAAGCACATCTCCGATATACTCATCACCGCTGTCGCCAACAGCGCGGAAGGGCGAGCCCCCGGCAATATCGACTTCTACGATGGTATCCCACATCATCTTCGTGCCGACATGTTCGGCCTGCTTCTGCATCTGCTCCATCAGCCACGGGCCCTGGATCACGTCAGCGAAGCCGGGATAGTTCTCGACATCGGTGGTGATGGTCAGCTGCCCGCCGGGCTGGATGCCCTGCACCACGATCGGTTCCATCATCGCCCGCGCGCCGTAAATGGCGGCTGAATATCCGGCCGGGCCGGAGCCGATGATGAGCATCTTGGTACGGTGGGTAGCCATTGTCAGTGTCCTGTCAGCGCGCGGAGCGGTTGCCCGCGAAAGAAGTTCCTTTGCGACGGGGCGCGGCGCCCGTCCAGCCGATGTGGTCAGCTTTCCACCAGATGCAAGCGCAGCGCGGCTCGCTTTGCTTCGTCCACCCCGAGCGCCTCTTCAAGGAACGTCTCGACCGAACCGTATTGTTCCGTCAACGCCTTGCGCGCGGCCAGCAGGTAACGCTCATCGACGCCCATCACCACGCGTACGGTCTCATCATCGACATCACCGTAGCGGGCGCGGATGGTCGGGGCACTTTGCGCGATGCGGGCTTCCTGGTCGCCCACCTTGTTGGTGAGAAGGAAGTCCTCCATCGCATCGTCGGGGTGAACGCCCAATGCTTGATGCAACAGGTCAACCGCCATGCCGGTGCGGTCTTTGCCCGCATGGCAATGAACCAGGCTCGCCCCTTCCCCCTTCGCCAAGGCATCGAAATACCGCCGCATGATCCACAACAGGTTTGTGCGCGTCGGTAGCGCCGAATAGAGCCTTTCCATCGCCTGGCGGGCATCCTCTGCCGTCATGGCACCTTCCACCGCTTCCATGTGATGGCCGAGCCCGGCTGTCTCGCCATCGAAATAGAGCAGCTCACCTGAGAAGCCGCCGGGCAGATTGACCGGCTGCCCCGCCCGCTCTCCATTCCCGCGCAAATCGACGACATGCGCCAGCGCCAGCGCGTCCATCGCCTGAAGGTCTGCCTCGCTGGCTTCGGCGTGGTGGCCTGAACGAAACAGCAGCCCGCGCTTCACACGGCCTCCGCCGGGGATGGCATAGCCACCATAGTCGCGGAAATTGTGGACATGCTCGAGCGGTAGGACGCGATCGGATTTCATGCGCGCTGCCTTGGCATGACGAATCCGGATGACACAAGCACCGCTGTGTCTGCGCCTATCAGGACAAATCCCTAGGGTACGGTTTCCGGATGCTTGCCATACTCCCGCCTATCCTCGCGGCATGACCAAATCCCAAGGAGCCGGGGCCCATGGCGCATATCCTGATAGTCGACGATGACGAGCTGATTGCCGAGCTGGCGGCGGAAATCCTGATTTCAGGCGGCCACGCCTGTGGTTGGGTCACAGACGGGAAGAAGGCGCTTGAACTTCTAAACTGGAAGCGACCTGACCTGGTTCTGCTCGACCAGGACATGCCGGGCATGTCCGGAGCGCAAGTGCTGCGCCAAATCCGCGCTTCCCCAAGCCTTTACGACCTGCCGGTGATCATGTTTACCGCCATGAGCGGCGCGAGCGACGAAGAGCAGGCACGCTACAACGGAGCGCAGGACTATATTCGCAAGCCGTTCGACCAGAAGTTCATGCTGCTCAAGATCCGCCAGGTGCTGGCAGCGCGAGCCGAAGGCCCCAAGCATCGCGACCTGCGTGAGTTTCTGGCCCAATCCAACGGCATACGAGCGGAGAACCAACCGCATATCCCAACGCGGCGTTTTGTGTGAGGCCCTAGCCCTTCAGGTCGCCAATGAAGCTGGCTGTCCACTCCTGCACATTGTCGTCGCGGACTGTGCCGATCATGGCCTGATACCGCCGCTTGCGCTCCTCCAGCGGCATGTCGAGCGCGGTCTTGATCGCATGGCTGAGATCATCCGGACTGTGCGGGTTGACCAACACAGCATCCGGCATCTGCGCCGCCGCCCCTGCAAAGCGTGAGAGGATCAGCACGCCGGGATCGTCCGGGTCTTGCGCCGCAACATATTCCTTCGCGACCAGGTTCATGCCGTCGCGAAGCGGCGTGACCATCCCGATCTTGGCCGCACGGAAGAATCCGTACAGCTCAGCGTGGCTGTAGCCCTTGTTGACATAGCGGATCGGGACAATATCGACTTCGCTGCGGGCACCGTTGATCTGGCCGGTCTTTTGCTCGAGCGTGTTGCGGATTTTCTGATAGCTTTCGACGTCCTCGCGGCTCGGTGGGGCTATCTGGATATAGACCAGGTCACGCACGCGCTCCGGATTCTGGTCGAAGAAGCGCCCGATCCCGTCGATCCGCTCCGGCAATCCCTTGGAATAGTCGAGCCTGTCGACCCCGATCATGGCCGTACGATGCCGGGTCGAGGCAAGCAGCCGCTGCGCGCCCTGTCGCGCTTCGCCGGTTTCGCCCTGGGCTTGGAAGTGATCCCAGTCGATACCGATGGGATAGGCCTTCGCCAGCACTGTGCGCCCTTCATGGGTAACTTCGCCAGTCGCTTCGTTGACCTCGGCACCCAGCTCCTTGGCGCAATAATGCAGGAAACTCTCCAGCCATTCCTGGGTCTGGAAACCGATCACGTCGTAATGCAGCATCGTCTTCACCAGCCGCTCGTGGAATGGCAGCGAGACGAACAGCCGGGTCGGCGGCCACGGGATGTGGAGGAAGAAGCCGATCCGGTTCTTGAGGCCCCTCGCCCGCAAGCGTTCGCCCAGCGGGATCAGGTGGTAGTCGTGGACCCAGACGAGGTCATCCTGCTCGATCAGCGCTTCGACACATTCGGCGAAGCGTTCGTTGACGCGCTCGTAGCCCTTGCCGGTTTCGCGTTCGTATTCTGTGAGATCGAGCCGATAGTGAAACAGTGGCCACAGCGTGGAATTGGCGTAACCATTGTAATATTCGTCCACGTCGCGGGTCGAGAGGTCGATGGTTGCAGTGGTCACGCCATCGTTGCGCTGGAGGTTGATATTGCCGGTGCGATCCTCGCTTTCCTGGCCTGACCAGCCGAACCAGATGCCGCCGAATTTCTTCAGCGCCGAGTTGAGCGCACCTGCCAGCCCGCCTTGCGCACCCGCCGCACCGCGGGCCTTGGGCACCGCAACACGGTTCGAAATGACGACCAGCCGGCTCACCTCATATCACCTCACTTCGCTCCAGGGTCGGGACAGCAGCCCGGCACAGTTGATTATGCCTACCAGCGAGTAGGTCTGCGGGAAGTTCCCCCATAGCTCGCCGCTCTCCCAATCGAGATCCTCGCTGAGCATGCCCGAACCGGTGCGATGCTGGAGCATGGTGCAGAACAATCCGCGCGCTTCCTCGCTGCGACCAGCCAGGTGCAAGGCTTCGATAAGCCAGAAAGTGCAGACGTTGAAAGCAGTCTCCGGCGCACCGAAATCGTCTTCCGTTGCATAGCGCAGCATGTGCTCGCCGCGGCGCAGTTCCTTTTCGATAGCAGCGAAGGTCGACTGGAAGCGCGGATCGCTGGGTTGCAGGAAGCGCAGGTCGATCATCTGCAGCAGGCTGGCATCGAGATAATCGGTTTGGAAGCTGGCCTTGTAGTGTCCCGTACTGCCATTCCCGTCGCCTTCGACCCAGGCTTCGGTCTCGATCTTCGCCCTGATGGCATCGGCCCGTTCGCGCCACAGCTTGGCGCGTTCTGGCTTGCCGAGGCGTTCGGCGGTCCCGGCCAATCGATCGCAAGCCGCCCAACTCATTACAGCGGAATAGGTGTGTACTTCCTGCCGCGTGCGGAATTCCCATAGCCCGGCGTCGGGCTGGTCGTGCATCTGCCACGCCATTTCGCCGACCTGTTCGAGGCTTTCGAAATCGCGATCGTCGGCAATCCGCAGCAAGCGCCGATCGATAAAGCCCTGCACAGTGGGCAACACGATCTGGCCGTAGCAATCGTGCTGCACCTGCTTGTAGGCGGCATTCCCGCGCCGCACCGGGCCCATGCCGCGATAGCCGGCAAGATGTGCGGCAGTGAGCTCATCAAGCTCGCTTTCGCCCATCACCGAATAGAGCGGCTGGATCTGCCCGCCCTTGGCACCGTCGACGATATTCCTGAGGTAGCCGAGGTATTTCTCGAGCACATCCAGCGCACCCAGCCGGTTGAGCGCCTGCACGGTGTAATAGGAATCGCGAATCCAGCAGTAGCGGTAGTCCCAGTTGCGCTCCGAATGCGCGGCCTCGGGGATCGAGGTCGTCAGCGCAGCGACAATGGCCCCGGTTTCCTCATGTTGGCACAGCTTGAGCACAATGGCGCAGCGGATGACCTCGTCCTGCCATTCGAACGGGGTGGCGAGCCCGCGCACCCATTGCTGCCAGTACTTGCGGGTCGATTGCTCCATCCGCCGGATTTCTTCGCGCAGGTTCCCGACAAATGGTTCGTCCGGCCCGAGGAAGAAATGCAAATCGTCCTCGACCCGGAATGTACGCTGTTCGAGCACATAGCCGACTGGCGCATCGGTGCTGAGCCGCAATGCCTGTGGTCCGACTAGGTAGCGAATATGGTTGGTGCCGTTGGTCGTCTCGACCGTCTGCGCGCCGTAGTTCTTCATAGGCCGCAGCACGACCTTGATGCGCGGATTGCCGGCAATCGGGCGCACGATCCGGCCGAAGGCGACCGGGCGGTACATCCGCCCCTTGCCTTCATAGCGCGGACAGAAGTCGAGCACCTCCACCACGCTGCCGTCTTCGGCCTCCAGCCGGGTGATCAGGATCGGCGTGTTGCGGATGTAGTGCTGGCTGGCGGAGACCTGCCCCTCCAGCTCGAAGCGCCAGATGCCCTTGTCTCGTGTATCGCCATTGAGCAGTGCACAGAACACCGGATCGCCATCGACCCGGGGGACACAGCCCCACACCAGCGCCCCAGTGCGGTCGATCAAGCCTGAGACCTGGCAATTGCCGATAGGCCAAAGTTCAAGGTCTGCAGTCACAGGTTCAGCCATGCATGAACGTCTTTCACGGTGGAGAGTTGGTAGCGGGCAGCGGTTTCAGGGCGGTCGCCAACCAGGATACCGAACCCGCCAAGCGCATGGCAGGCGGCAAAGCCGTCTTCATCAGTCACATCGTCGCCAATGAAGATCGGCGTCGTGCCCGCAAAAGGATTCCGCTCCATCAGCAATCGCACCGCTCCCCCCTTGTCGGCACCCGGCCGGACGAGCTCGATCACGCATTTGCCGGACTTGGTGGCGAGGCCATGCTCCTCCGCCAGCTCGCCCGCGAAACGATGCGCTTCCCCTTCGAGATCGGGTTTGCCGCGATAATGCAGCGCGGCTCCATGCGACTTGCGTTCGTAGAGGAGGCCATGAGCCTGCGCGAACTGGCCAAGGCTTTCGCCGATTGCCGGCGGCAAAGGCTCCGCCTCTTGCAACTCCTCGCCATCATGCGACTGCACATGCCCGCCATGCGATCCGGCGAGATGCAGCGAGAGCTGTCCGAGGAACTGAGTCAAATTGTCGATGCTGCGCCCGGAAACCAGCGCCAGCCGTCCCCCCAACCTGCCAGCCAGCGCTTCCAGTCGGGCACCCAGCCCCTCACCCACGTTGATAGCATCCGGCCCTTCGGCAATCTCCACCAGCGTCCCGTCGAAATCGAGGAACAACGCCGCCCGCTCCAGCTCGGCGAGCGGCGGAGGCGGCGGGAGAGTGCTGCGCTGCAACATGGATCACAGGCATAGCGGCTTGGAGGCACCATGCAAGGCACCGGGCCTATGGATAGCTATGCAGCCCTCAAATGAGGTCTTGATTCATCAGATCGGACCGCAGAGTGAGCTGGTCCCACATCTCGACCGAATGCATCATGCTGACATGGCGGCCCAGCCACAGGCTCCAGTAGGCATCGGTGCCACCCTCGCTGCGCCAGCCCATCATGCGCCGGGTCAACTCGTTGAGCGGATATTCGCGGGTGAAGCCGATGGCACCGTGGACCTGGTGCGCCAGCGCCGTACCCGTGCCGATCGCCCGGTTGGCGCGCAGTTTGGCAGCCCCCACTTCGAACCGCGCGCCGCCATAGTCGAGCGCCCGTGCCGCGCCTTGCGCCGCGCAATTCACCGCCGCTGCCTCGCACGCGATCAGGGCAATACTTTGCTGCACGGCCTGGAATTTCGACAAGGGTCGCCCGAACTGGGTGCGCTGGCTGCAATGCTCGATCGCCAGCGCCAACGCGGCATCGAGCGCTCCGGCGGTCTGGCACACCCGCAGCCAGGCTACCCAGTCGAACAACGGATACGCCGGTCCGAGCGGCGTAGCCTGATCAATCTCGTAGCGCAGGCCATCGCGCGGCTCTCCAGCCGGATTGCTGCCTTCTTCGATCGCGCCGCTGACGAGCAGCGCAGCCTCGTCATGCTCGACTACCACTCCGGCGGCAAAACGGCCCCACGGCACCCGCGCGCCATGCTTTTCCGCCAGCGACAGCATCCCGTCGGGTGCTTCGACGCCGGCCTGGTGCAGGACATGCCGCGCTAGGATATGTTCGCCCAGCGGCGCTGACAGCGCATGCATCCCGGCGAGCCGCATGACCGCGCCGAGGTCACGGAAATCGCCCCCGAATCCGCCGTCTTCCTCGGGGATCATCATCAGCCCGAACCCGGCCTCCTCGATGCGCGGCCACGCCTGCTCGAAAGGCAGTCCGCGCAGCTCAGCGAACAGGCGTTCGGCCATCTCGACCAGTTGGGCCTGGTTCTCGCTCATCTGAGGCCCAGCCCCCGGGCAATGATCCCGCGCATGATTTCCCTGGTCCCGCCGCGCAGCGAAAAGCTCGGAGAGGTTTGCAACAATAGCGAAAGTATCCGCTCGATTGGGCGGTCGTTCGCAAGGTCGCATTCAAGCACCGCCTGCACTGCTACCGGCATTTCCTGCTCGTAGCTATTGCCCAGGTCCTTGACGATGGCCGCTTCCACTGTCGGGTCCTGCCCGCTGGCCAGCTTGGCCGCGACCGACATCGACATCTGCCGCAAGGTCCACATGTCGGCCCACAGCTTGCCGACAAGGCCCACAATCTCGGGCGGGTAGCTGGGATTGAGCTCGTTGATCAGCGCCGCCAGCAGGGCGTGACTGGAAAGATAGCGCTCGGGGCCCGAGCGCTCCAGCGCCAGCTCCGCGGTGGCTTGTTTCCAGCCCTCGCCCTCGACCCCCACCAAGGCCTCATGCGGGACCAGAACGTCTTCAAAAAAGACCTCGTTGAATTCGGCAGTCCCGAACATGTCCATGATCGGGCGGATAGTGATGCCGGGCGTGTCGAGATCGATCAGGAACTGGCTCAGCCCCTGCTGCCGCTCGCTGCCTTCCTCGCTGCGGACCAGAGCCAGCATGACATGGGCATAATGCGCACCGCTGGTCCAGATCTTCTGCCCGTTGATGAGCCAACCCTTGTCGGTCTTGCGAGCGGTCGTGCGCACTGCCGCAAGATCCGAGCCAGCATTGGGTTCGGACAGGCCTATGCAGGCGTATAGCTCGCCCGCCGCCATGCCGGGCAGGTATTTCTCCCGCTGCGCCTCGGTACCATAACGCAGCAGCAGCGGGCCGGTCTGGCGGTCGGCGATCCAGTGCGCCCCGACCGGCGCTCCGGCGGCCAGCACTTCCTCCAGCACGATGTAGCGCTCCAGCGGGTCGCGCTCATGCCCGCCATACTGCTCCGGCCACAGCATGCCGACCAGCCCCGCCTGCCCCATCGCACGCGAGCATTCCGGATCGGCGACCGACCAGCAATTGGCCAGCTTTTCGGGCGCCTGGTGACGAATGAAATCGCTCACCGTGGCGCGCACCCGCTTGCGCCAGCCGATTGCATCGGGCGGCGTTTCGAAGGGATGGATGACAAAAGTCTGCACCCACGCCTGATGCGCAAAAGCGCGTGTGGGTGCAAGCTCTGGTCGCAATATCTGGTCACCAACAAAAGTGCTGCTAGGGAAGCGGCAAAGCGACAAGGAGAGACAGTATGGGCGATTTCGTAAAGCTGGAAGAACGCGGCAAGGTCGCGATCATGACGCTCAACAGCCCGGAAACGCTCAATGCCATTGGCACGCAGGAGGATTGCGAGGATGTGATCGCCGCACTCCACGCCATCGGGGACGACACGGGCGTTTCCTGCGCCATCCTAACCGGTACCGGCAAGGGCTTCAGCGCAGGCGGCAATATCAAGGCAATGAAGGAAAAGAGCGGGATCGGCCCGCGCGACAAGCCCGATGAGACCCGCAGCAACTATCGCCGCGGGGTCCAGCGCATAACCCGCGCTTTCATGGATTGCGAGGTCCCGCTGATCGCGGCGGTCAATGGCCATGCCGTCGGCCTCGGCTGCGACCTCGCCTGCCTGTGCGATATTCGCTTGGCGGCAGAAAGCGCCAAATTCTCCGCCAGCTTCATCAAGGTCGGGATTGTCCCGGGCGATGGCGGTGCCTGGTCGCTGCAGCGCGTGGTCGGTTATTCGCAGGCAGCTGAAATGTTCCTTACGGGGGATCGCTATTCGGCCGAAGAGGCGAAGGGCTTCGGCCTCGTCAGCCGGGTGGTGCCCGATGCGGAACTCCTCGACGCCTCGCTGGAGATCGCGGAACGCATCGCCGCCAACCCGGCCCGCTCGCTGCGACTCACCAAGCGGCTCCTGCGCGAGGCGCAGCACAGCCGCATGTCGGATATTCTCGAGCTATCGGCTGCCTACCAGGCGCTCGCCCACACGACCGACGACCACGCCGAAGCGGTCGATGCCTTTATGGAAAAACGCCCGCCCAATTTCACCGGCGGTTAGCGTTGTCCCCAGCTCCGCTGTCGGGCATAGGGCCGGGCATTGAAGCGAGACCGCGTCGCGACCCACAGGTGGCGGTGCGCGGCTTGCAATTCTCAGGAGTGAAAAAGTGAAGGCACTGGTCAAGGCGAAGGCTGAAAAAGGCCTATGGTTGCAGGATGTCCCTGAACCCGACATCGGCCCCAATGACGTCAAGGTGAAGATCCTGCGCACCGCGATCTGCGGCACCGACATGCATATCTGGAACTGGGACGAATGGGCCCAGCGAACCATCCCCGTGCCCATGGTGGTGGGCCACGAATTCGTCGGCAAGATCGTCGCGTTCGGCGACAATGTCTCCGGTTTCGAGATCGGCCAGATCGTCTCGGGCGAAGGCCATGTCGTGTGCGGCCGGTGCCGCAATTGCATGGCCGGCCGCCGCCACATGTGCGCCGATGCGCAGGGAATCGGGGTCAATCGCTCGGGTGCATTTGCCGAGTATCTGGTGCTTCCCGCAGCTAATCTTTGGGTTCATAATCAAGATATTGATCTCGATATTGCAAGTATTTTCGACCCTTTCGGCAATGCCGTGCACACCGCATTGCAATTCGACGTTCTGGGCGAAGACGTGCTGGTCGTCGGAGCCGGCCCGATCGGCATCATGGCCGCAGCCGTCTGCCGACATGCCGGGGCGCGCCATATTGTCGTCAGCGACCTCAACGAGGATCGCCTCGCCCTCGCCGCCCGCATGGGGGCGACAGCGACCGTCAACCCCACCAAGCGCGACATCAAGGATATCCAGAAAGAGCTCGGCATGAGCGAAGGCTTCGATGTCGGGCTTGAGATGTCCGGCTCGCAACCCGGCTTCGCTTCGCTGATCGACAACATGGCGCACGGTGGGCGCGTGGCGATACTCGGCCTGCCGGCAGAGAAGCCGACCATCGACATGGACAAGGTCATCTTCAGCATGCTGACGCTCAAGGGCGTCTACGGCCGCGAAATCTTCGAGACCTGGTACAAGATGTCGGTCTTCATCCAGTCCGGGCTGGACCTGTCACCGATCATCACTCACCGCCTGCCGGTCGACCGCTTCGAGGAAGGCTTTGCCGCCATGGCGTCAGGCGAAGCCTGCAAGGTCGTGCTGAACTGGGAGGAATAAAGCCATGAGCACCGCATTCTACGAGCACCTGGCCGCTGAACTCGATTCGATCGAGGAACAGGGCCTGACCAAGCACGAACAACAGATCACTTCGCCTCAGAGCGGAACGGTGGAACTGGGCGACCGCGAGGTCGTGAACCTGTGCGCCAACAACTACCTCGGCCTTGCCGACCATCCCGAAATCCTCGCCGCCAGCCGCGCCGCACTCGACGAATACGGTTTCGGCATGGCCTCGGTTCGCTTCATCTGCGGCACGCAGGACCAGCACAAGGAGCTGGAAGCGAGCATCTCCGACTTCGTGGGGTTTGAGGACACGATCCTCTACCCCTCCTGCTTCGATGCCAATGGAGGGCTGTTTGAGACACTTCTGGGGCCGGAAGACGCGATCATTTCCGATGCGCTCAACCATGCCAGCATCATCGATGGCGTTCGCCTCAGCAAGGCAAAGCGCTATCGCTATTCCAACAATGACATGGGCGAGCTGGAACAATGCCTGAAAGATGCTGATGCGGCGGGTGCCCGTTTCAAACTCATCACTACCGATGGCGTGTTCTCCATGGACGGCTTTATCGCCCGGCTCGATGAGATCTGCAACCTGGCAGAGAAATACGACGCGCTGGTCCACTTCGACGATTGCCACGCTACCGGCTTCCTGGGCGAGAACGGCCGCGGGACGCACGAATATCGTGGCTGCATGGATAGGGTCGACATCACCACCGGCACGCTAGGCAAAGCGCTCGGCGGGGCGAGCGGCGGCTACACCAGCGCGCGCAAGGAAGTGGTCGGCCTGCTGCGCCAGCGCTCGCGGCCCTACCTGTTTTCGAACTCGGTCGCCCCGCCAGTGGTCGCCGGGTCGATCAAGGCGCTCGAACTCGCCCGCCGCGGCGAGCAACGTGCAACCTTGTGGGACAACACTGCCTACTTCCGTGGCAAGCTGGAAGAAGCCGGCTTCGACGTCCTGCCCGGCGAGCACCCGATCATCCCGATCATGCTCTACGATGCCAAGAAAGCGGCCGATTTCGCGGCTGGCGCGCGGGCAGCCGGGATCTATGTCACCGCCTTCTCGTTCCCGGTCGTACCCAGGGGTCAGGCTCGCATTCGCACTCAGATGTCCTCGGCCATAACCCGCGAGGAGATCGATCGCGCAGTGGATGTGTTTGCAACGGTCGCGAAGCAGGTTGGCTAGTATCGATGCCCCGGGCCGCACAGCTTTGAAGAAATCGGCAAGAAAGTCGCAACCGCGTTAACCTATCTTGGAAGCTAACCTGCCGAACCCTCCCGTTTGGCGGAAATGTACAAGAACTCGCGGATTTCCGGGCGTTTATGATACAGGATTTTACATCGGGGATGCGAATTAGGGGGCAACCGAAAGGGGGTTGTTAACCAGTTTCTGCGATTTTTGCGGCATGAAAAAGACCGCAAAACTTCTTCGTTCGACCGCTATCGGCACACTGCTCACACTCGCCATGCCTTCGGCTGCGATTGCTGGCGGAGTCGATGCAGGAACCTTGATCGAAAACACTGCGCAGGCCACCTATGAGACGGCCGATGGCACACAAACCGTCGATTCCAATACGGTTACGATCCGTGTCGACGAGTTGCTCGATGTCACTGTTGCCTCGCTGGATTCAGGCCCGATCGCAACGCGTCCCGGCACGGACGTTCTCACTTTCGAAATCACCAACACCGGCAATGGACCGGAAGCCTTCACTCTGACTGCAAACCCTGCGGTTGCCGGGAACGACTTTGACGCCACTGTCGACGGGATTGCGGTCGATACCAATGGCAACGGGGTCTACGACGACGGTATCGACCAGATCCTGACGGGACCCGAGACCACCGATGTCCTTGACCCTGACGCTACGCTGACGGTCTTCGTCCTGGTGACGGTTCCCGCTACCGCCGTCGATACCGATACAAGCGAAGTTGAGCTCATCGCCGAGGCCGTTACGGGCACAGGCGCGCCAGGAACGACCTTCGCCGGTGCTGGCGAAAGTGGCTCCGACGCAATCGTGGGTGCCAGCGGTGCCGACGATAGCGACAATGGCGCCCTTCTAGTGGGCATCACCACGGTAGAACTCGTCAAATCAGCCGTCGTAACCGACCAATTCGGTGGCTCCGCACCGGTCCCCGGTGCCACCATCACCTATACCATTAGCGCCATCGTCGAAGGCAGCGGATCGGTCGACAGCCTGGTTGTCACAGACGCTTTCCCCGTCGGTACCACCTACGTCACCAGCTCGCTGGCCCTCGATGGCGGTTCGCTCACCGATGCGTCCGGCGATGATGCCGGCGAAGCAACGGCAACCGGGATTTCCGTTGACCTGGGCACCGTCGCAGGTGGCACCACCCAGAATATCACATTCGACGTGAAGATCGACGAGTAAGGAATTGTTAAAATGATGAATAATCTCTTCAAACTCGGCGCCTTTGCAGCACTCGTGCTTGCCATTCCGGCCGCGCCGGCCTTGGCCCAGCAGCCGCTCCAGCTGTCCGGTGACGTGATGGTCGAGAAGACCGTCGTCGACGATGCTGGCAACAGCTCCACCGAACTGGTGAAGCCGGATGTCGTGGTACCGGGAGATCGCCTGATCTTTGGCACGGAATACCACAATACTGGCGCTGAACCCGTTGAAAAGTTTGTTGTAACAAACCCCCTCCCGTCCGCTGTGCGGCTCGCCGACGATGCCGATCCGGCGTTGGTCGTCTCGGTCGATGGCGGCAAGAGCTGGGGAACACTCGCCGAATTGACAGTCGCATCCGACGACATGGTGACGCGGGCTGCAAGCGCTGCCGACGTAACCCATGTCCGTTGGACCCTCGCCGTGGTCCAGCCCGGCGAAAAGGGACGCCTCGAATATCCAGCAATCATCCGCTGAGAAGCGGTCGATAACCGCCAATCCTCGCGGGCGGTCGGGTTCGCGCGAGGGCAATACTGAGGACCAGTACCATGAAACGCAGCAAGCAACTGCTGGGTGCCGTGAGCTCCTTCGCGCTCATCGCATTCAGTGCTTCGCCTGCCCTGGCCGCGGGGACGACCGCTGGTGATCTGATCACCAACACCGTCACTGTGGACTTCCAGGTCGGCGGAGTGGATCAGACTGCCGTTACTGCTTCGGACACCTTCACGGTCGACCGCAAGGTCAACGTGACGGTTGCCGAGGTTGGTTCGGCCACGACCAGTGTCTCGCCTGGACAGACCCAGGCGGTGACCACCTTTACCGTTACCAACCTGTCGAACGACACGATCGACCTCGCTCTGACCGTCGCCCAGCCGACTTCGGACGATTTCGACGTGACCAGCGTCCAGATCTACCTGGATGATGGCGATGGTGTGTTCGATTCCGGCGACACGCTCGTCACCTATCTCGACGAAATTGCCGAAGACCAGACCGTCACGGTGTTCGTTGTTGGTGATGTTCCGCTCGGACAGGCAACCGGCGACGTTTCGGAAGTCATCCTGACCGCCGATGCGCATGCTGGTGGAACCGCGAGCTCGCTCGGTACCGAATTGACGGCAACTGCGGGTGCCAACACCTCCGGCGTGGATACCGTCCTCGCAGATGGTGCCGGCGATACCGATGCCGCCAACGACGGTGCCTTCTCCGACACTGACAGCTATACCGTTTCGGCGGCTGCCCTGTCGGCGGTGAAGACCAGCACCATCATCAGCGATCCGGTCAACGGTACGACCAATCCCAAGGCGATTCCTGGGGCGACGATCGAATATTGTATCGCCGTTTCAAACGCTTCGGGCAGTGCTACGGCCACCGGCGTTGCTGTCAGCGATACGCTGCCGGCTGACGTTACCTACGACGCGACCTTCGGCATCTTTGTCGATGGTACAGTCGACGGCGGCGGCGTTTGCCAGGCCGATGGTTCGTCGGGCGGCTCGTTCTCTGCAGGTGAAGTCAGCGGGTCGCTCAGCGACATCGCCGCTGGCGTAACCCGCACGCTCTATTTCCGGGCCACGATCAACTGATCGCGGCAGCCTGAGCGTCAATGAGCACACTGGTCCCACTCAAGCAGGCGGCAGCAGCGCTATTCGTAGCGTTGCTGTCGCTTGTCTGCATTATGAGTGGGGCCAGTGCCCAAACCATTGATAACACTGCCTTTGCAAGCTGGCAGTTCGATGGTGAAGCGGATGCGGGCCAATCCAACACCGTCTCGGTGACAGTGCAGCCCCTCCCTCCGCAAATTACGACTTTCACTTCGGTTATCGGAACCGGCAACGAGGTCACCTTTACCGATCCTCGGTGCGGAGCCAGCCAATCGACCGGATCTGGCGGCGAGGCTAGCGAAGCACCTGCCGTTACGGCCTCGATCACCCCTTCCAGCACGTATCGGGCTGGCGAATTCGTCATTTTCGAGATCATTGCCGCCGCAGCCAACACGGATTCCTCGCAAGTCGACAGCCTGCGGGTCGAAATCCAGACCAGTACAGGCGACCGGGAAGAGCTGATCGTCTATGAAACCGGTGAAAACACCGGCGTTTTCATGGGCCGGATCGCCACGCGACGCATGCCGCCGCAACCTGTTGCCGGTGACTGCGAATTGAGTGTTGCGCGCGGAACTGTGATCGGCATTTCAGCACTGACACCCGATGGCACGGACGTCATCGTCCATGCCGACGTCGATGTCCTGGCCGATCCGTTCGGCGTTGTGTTCGACAGCGAGACCGGCACGCCCGTCTCCGGCGCGCGCATCACGCTGGTCGATGCTGTCACCGGCCAGCCAGCAACGGTCTTTGCCGAGGATGGTGTAACCCCTTGGCCATCAACAGTTATTTCGGGTCAGCCTATCACGGACGGAGCCGGCAACGTCTACCCGATGGAGCCTGGTGAGTATTGGTTCCCACTCACGTTCCTTGGGCAATACCGCCTGGTTATCGAGCCGCCCGATCCTTACACAGCCCCATCGGTGGTTACGCCCGATGAACTTGCTCGGCTGACGCGGCCGGACGGCGGGGCCTTCATCATCGAAGATGCATCGTATGGTGGGACCTTGGTGCTGGATAGCCCGGTACCGATCCAGATCGATATCCCGCTCGACCGGCCAAGCCTGGACATCAGCCTGAGCAAGAATGTCTCACGCCAGCAGGCACAGCCTGGTGATGCCGTGTTCTACACCATCGTCGCCCGCAATTCAGATCTCGAGCGGGTCAAACGCAATGTCGTGCTCGTCGACACGCCCTCGCCATGGCTTCGAATCCGCACGGATTCGATCCGCATCGACGGTCAACCAGCGCCTGCTGCCGCTACTGTTTCGGACGACGGCCGAACCCTTGCCTTCTCGCTCGGGGACATCCAGGGCGGCGACCAGCGGCGTGTGACCTACGCCATGGTCGTGCGTGCCGACGCCCCCCCAGGGCAAGCCATCAACCGTGCACAAACCACTGATTCGCTGGGGCGGACTGCAACTGCATCCGCATCGCTGGACATTGAGCGCGACACCATCGCGGGGCGCATGACCATCATTGGCCGGATCACTGCGGGCGATTGTTCGATCCATGAGAACCGCATAGGCATTCCCGGTGTACGCGTGATGATGGAAGACGGCAGCTTTGCCGTGACCGATGCCGATGGACGCTATCACTTCGAAGGCGTTGTGCCCGGCACTCACGTCGTGCAGGCCGCACGGATGACCCTGCCCGAAGGCGGCGAGTTCGTTGACTGCAGCCGTTCCAGCCGCAATGCCGGAAGCACCAATTCGCGGTTCGTCATTGGCCAGGGCGGCTCGCTGATCGAAGCCGATTTCCATGCCGTGATCCCTGAAGATGTCCTTGCCGCCCTAACGGCCGCAAGGGAGGAACGCCGTCTCAATGCCGGTTCGCAGGTCGATAGCGCTGCGCTGCCCGTCGATGTCACCAGCGATGGCATTGCTCTCGACCGACCTTCGCTGGCCGGAGCCACACTTCCCGTGCAGCGCTCTGCCCTGTCGTTTGCAAAGCCGGAAGAAGCAGCAAGCGCTGTCGAACAGGATTGGCTGGCGCTCGGCGACGGCCCCGATGGCTGGCTTACGCCCGCTGAAGACGCCAACCCGCGCGCACCTGCCGTGAAGGTCGCGTTCCGCCACCGCAAGGGCCAGTCGATCAATCTCTATGTCGATGGCAAGCCGGTCGATCCCTATGCCTTCGACGGCACCAAGGCGGCGCAGAACGGTCCCTTTGCCGTCAGCCTGTGGCGCGGCATCCCGCTGGACGACGAGCGAACCGTGCTGAAGGCCGAGATCGTCAATTCGATGGGTGGCATCAACGACACGCTCGAGCGGGTGGTGTATTTCACCTCACAGCCGGCCAAGGTTGAGCTGGTAGAGGAACAGTCGGTGCTGGTCGCCGATGGCGTCACCCGCCCAGTTGCCGTGGTTCGCCTGACCGATCGCAACGGCCGCCCTGTCCGCGAAGGCGTCTCGGGTGAGTTCACTGTCAACGAGCCGTTTGAAAGTGCGTCGCAGATCGAACTGCAGCAACTGCGCCAGCTGACCGGTATCGGCAGCTCTTCGGCCCGCTGGGTGATCGAGGGCGACCAGGGCCTAGCCCGCATCGAGCTCGCCCCGACCATGGTCAGCGGTTCACTGCGCCTCGAATTCAACTTCGACAATGGGACCACCATCCAGCGCCGCGAAGCCATCGATGCATGGGTCGTTCCCGGCGATATCGAATGGACAATCGTCGGCCTTGCCGAGGGTTCGATCGGCGCTCGCACCGTAGCCGACAACATGGAGCGCACCGGCAATTTCGACAGCGACCTGGGCGAGAAGGCCCGCGTGGCGCTCTATGCCAAGGGCCGCGTGCTGGGTAAGTACCTCATGACGCTGGCGTATGACAGCGCCAAGCAGCGCGAAGACCAGCGCGTGCTGGGCACGCTTGACCCCGATGCCTATTACACCGTGTTCGCCGACGGCTCGAGCCGACGCTTCGACGCGCCTTCGCGCGAGAAGCTCTACGTCCGCATCGAAACCTCCACCTTCTTCGCCCTCTATGGCGATTTCGAGACAGGGTTCGATGACACCCGCCTCGCCCGTTACCAGCGGACCGCGACCGGCATGAAGGCAGAGGCGCGCTTCGGCGAAGTCCGGGCCAAGGCCTTTGCCGCCAAGATCGGCACCCGCTTCCGCCGCGACGAGATCCAGGGCAATGGCCTCAGCGGCCCCTATCGCCTGTCCAGCCGCGCTATCGTGGCCAACAGCGAAACCGTGACGTTGGAAGTGCGCGATCGCTTTCGTTCCGAGCTGATCGTCAGCTCGCGCACTCTGACCCGCTTCATCGACTACGATGTCGATGTCCTGTCGGGCACAATCACCTTCAGCCAGCCGATCACCAGCCGCGATTTCGACTTGAACCCGCAGTTCATCGTGATCGAATACGAAACCGGACAGGCCCGCGGCGGCGAATGGAACGGCGGCCTACGGGCCGACTGGACGAGCAAGTCGGGTGACGTCCGCATCGGCGCCACAGCCATCTCCGACCAGGGCGACGCTTCGCGCACCAACATCGGTGCCGTGGATGCCCGGGTTCGCGTAGGAGAGGCCACGGAAATCCGCGCCGAGCTCGCTTTCAGCAAGCGCGATGGCGATACTTCGAACGGCTGGCTGGTCGAAGCCCATCACCAGACCGGCAAACTCGACGTGCTCGCCTACGCCCGCTCGGTTGACCAGCAGTATGGCGTCGGCCAGCAGAACAACGCCGAACTCGGTCGTCGCAAGTTCGGCCTCGATGCCCGCTACGAATTGTCCGAGCGCTTCAGCGTGCTCACCAGCCTGTGGCAGGACGATAGCCTGGCCGACATCGGCCGCCGCCGCGCGGCGCAGGTACAGCTGGGCTACCGCTCTAACGATACCGACCTGCGCCTGGGTATCTCGCACTTCAATGATCGGCTGGCCGACGGGACCCGCAACACGTCGACCCTGCTCGAAGCCGGTGCGACGCAGCGCCTGCTCGACAACAAGCTCGAACTGAGCGCAGCCACGAGCATCGCGCTTGATGGCCCGGATTCGGTCGACCTGCCGGCTCGCCACAGGTTCGAGGCACGTTATGCTGTCTCGCAAGCGGTCAAGCTGATCGGTTCCTATGAAATCGCCAATGGCGACACCATCGACGCACGCACAGTGCGAGGCGGCGTCGAGGTCACTCCGTGGCAGGGTGGCCGGGTCATAACCACGCTTGGCCAGCAGGGCATCGGCGAGTACGGGAACCGCAGTTTCGCTGCCTACGGTCTCGCCCAGACCTTCCAAGTGACGCCCACACTGACCATCGACGCCACTGTCGACGGCAACAAGACCTTGGGCAGCTCCCCTGCCCTCGCTGATATTGTCAACCCGGCCCAGCCGGTCGCCAACGGCGGACCGATCGGGCAGGATAACCTCTTGTTCGAGGATTTCACCGCCGTCACGCTCGGCGCTGCCTGGCGCAAGGCCCGCTGGAGCGCGACCGCGCGCGGCGAATACCGTGACGGCGAGTTTGCTGACCGCAAAGGCTTCACCTTTGGCGCCATCCGCCAGCTTGGCGAAGGCAGTGTGGTCGGCTCGGGCTTCACCTGGACCAAGGCCGATGGCGTCAACGGCGCTTCGACCGAGATCATGGATGCCACCCTCGCCTTCGCCCACCGTCCGGACGAATCCGAAGTCGCTTTCCTCGGCAAGCTCGAGTACCGCAGCGACCAGGTGACGGGCGCCGTGGCCGGCGAAACCGGCCCGGTCGGGCGCACCACGCTGCTGGTCGACGGCGATGCCACCTCGCGCCGCCTCATCGCCAGCCTTTCGACCAACTGGTCGCCCGAAGGCGAAGATGACGATGGCCTGATGACCCGCCGCGACGAGTTCGGCCTGTTCCTGGGCGCGCGCTACAATTTCGACCGCTTCGAAGGCTTCGACCTCGGCAGCTTCACGGCCCTCGCCGGCGTCGATGCCCGGATCGGCATCGGCGAACGTCTCGAAATCGGCGGCAGCGCCACCGTGCGGGCCAATGTCGACGATGGTACCACCAGCTTCTCGGTCGGACCGCAGGTCGGTTTCGTACCGGCAGATGGCGTGCTGGTTACTGTTGGTTACAACATTACCGGTTTCCGCGACGAAGATTTTTCGGCATCGCGCAATACCGACAAAGGCGTGTTCGTGGCTGTCCGGGCCAAGTTCGATGCCGATACCTTCTCGTTCCTGGGGCTTGGTCGATGAGCGCGCTGAGAATTGTCTTCGCCGCCACCTTGGCGTTGCTCGCGAATTTCGCGATCCGGCCTGAGGTTGCATACGCTCAGACCACCGTCACGGCTGACTGGACTTCGCTGGGCAAGGTCAACATGTCGGCGGTCAGCGACGGCACTACGCTGAACCTCGGTGTGAACACGCTGACGGTCAACACAGCGGTCGTGACCGATGGCGACAGCAACGACGCCAATTTCACGAACTACTATTCGACTCAGATGCTGGCCTACTACACTGGCCAGATCGGCAGCCAGACCGGCACGCTGATCTACAGCATGGACCATTCCGTCTTCGATGCGGGTGACTATTTCCAAACGACTTACACGCTCGGCAGTGCCGTAACGAACTTGCGTTTCACCGTGGCCAATGTCGACCGGTACCTTGCCAATCCCTATTTCCATGATGCTGTGGTGATCGAATACGATACCGGGAGCGGGAGCTGGCAGAACCTGCGCAACCTTGGGGGCTCCTATACGCTTGGCAGCGCGGTTGGTACGACGACGATCAACGGACAGGCGGGCTTCCACGGCACCAACTACTCGGGCGGCATCACCAGCACCACGGGCAATATCGCGGTCAATTTCGGCACGACCACGGTGAAGCGGGTGCGCATCCGCTACCTGTTCGGCCAGGGCAGCCCGGGCAGCAATCCTTCCGGTGACTACCAATATATCGGCTTGTCCGACTTCACCTGGCAGCAGAGCGGTATCAACACTTCAGATCTCTCGGTAACCAAGAGTGTCAGCAACACCGCGCCGACAATCGGCTCGACGGTAAGTTACACGGTACGCGTGACCAACTCCGGGCCGCAAACCGCATCCAGCGTGACGGTCAGCGACATCCTGCCCGATGGATTTACCTTCGTTTCCGCGACTGGAACGGGGACCTACAACAGCTCGACCGGCCTATGGAATGTAGGTTCCATCTCTTCGGGGGTCACTCGAACACTGACCATAACAGGCACAGTCGCAGCTCCAGCAGGCGTGACTGTCACTAACATTGCCTATGTAGCGTCCAGTTCGAGCTACGATCCCGATTCCTCGCCTGGAAACTCGCTCTCTACCGAGGATGACTACGCTTCGGCTGCCTTCACCGTGCAGGGCACGCGAACGGCTGGAACCCCGCCCACGCTCTCCTGCCCGCGCGGCTCGACCCTGTTCGATTGGGACACCCGCAGCTGGACCGCTGGCTCGCTCAGCAATTCCTACACGCTAGGTAATATCGGCACGCTCGACTTCACCCTTTCGTCCAGCGGCACGTGGGTAAGCGACCCGACTTTTGGCGGCCAGTCGCCGACGCTCAGCGCCGCCAACACCGGCGGCCAGGCAACGCCTGGGAATTCGCTGCACCAGTACCTGGATTTCGCTGACATCTATCAAACGGCAACCACGAGCATTGCCCTCTCGACGGCGGTTCCGGGCCTGCAGTTCACGGTGTTCGATATCGACTATGCCGCGAATGACTTCGCCGACAGGTTGACGGTGGTCGGCAGCTACCAGGGGACCACCGTCTACCCCACGCTGACAAATGGCGTGGTCAACTATGTGATCGGCAACACTGCCGTAGGTGACGGTGGCTCAGCTGAAACCTCGAGTGACGGCAACGTGGTAGTGACCTTTACGCAGGCGGTCGACGCCATCACCATCATCTATGGCAACGCCAATACTGCCCCCTCTGATCCAGACGGGCAGGCAATCGCCATCCACGACATTACCTTCTGCAATCCCTATGCGGATCTGTCTGTCACCAAGATCAGCTCGGTCTCTTCGGATCCGGTTAATGGTGCGACCAATCCCAAAGCGATTCCGGGCGCACTGATCGATTACCTGATCACGGTCTCCAACGCCGGCATCTCGCCTGCGGATACCGATACGGTAGTGATCACCGATGCCGGCCCGGCCAATGCCAAGATCTGCTTCGATGCCAATGGCACCGGCCTGCCGGTTGCCTTTACCGACGGGTCTCCCGTCTCAGGACTGACCTACAATTATGTCGCGCTCGGCAATACTGCAGACGATCTGGAGTTTTCCAGTGACGGTGGCACCAGCTGGACCTACGCCCCTACCGCCGACGCCGATGGCTGCGACACCAACATAACCCACATTCGCCTCACGCCTTCGGGTAAGTTCAAGGCGAGCACCAGTTTCACGCTGCGCACCCGCTACATGGTTGAGTAAGGCTGACCACCTCGCTGGGCGACGCTGCGCTCACGCATTCAGCCATGGAACTTCGCCCTACACTGGCCGGAAAACAGCCAGCGAAGCGCACGCGCCATACCTAGCCTGATCGCAAACTGTTCGACGGATTTGAGTCTGTTTCGCAGACTATCAACCATGGCTTGGCCAAGTTCGACAGGATCCCAGCCAGGACTCAATGAGTTCGGTACGGGGACTACAGGATCTCCTGGCGACCACTCTCAATATTTCGACTCGTGCGCTGTTCGCTTGTGCACCAGTACAACGAGAGCGCAGTATGAGCCGCTCCTCGCGCTTACCAAGTTTGATCGACTAGATTGCGGTCATTCGAAAACGGCAAGATTCTTGCATTTGGCGAAGCGGGCCCCGGAGCATCAACACTCCAAAATCTACGGCGCAAAGCGACTTGATGCCGTTATTTCATCAAAAAGGCGCTTTTATTCCGCAGTCAGCCGACAACTGAATTAGTTTTCATGTAGCAGATTATTATGTTCGGGTGTATTTCATTATGAACCACAGGCAAGATGTATATTGTTGCTGTTTGACCGGAGGTTTGAATGGGAAAACCTGGACTGCTTGCCGAACGGGTATTGCCCACCGAGATTGAAATAGAGTTCATCAGCCAATGCAATGCAAATTGCGTAGCTTGCCCGCGCGACAATTTACCAGCACAGGGTCGTTTGGACTCAGTTACACTTGAGCGGATCCTTGCCATTCGTGCAGCTATTTTGGAGGACTACCGTCCGCTCGCCGACTTGCCTTTGGATGACCTGCCAAGAATAACAATCGCAGGAGGTGGGGAGCCTTTCCTGAACTCAAATGCGATTCAGCTGCTGGAACAGATCAAGGGGCACACAGAGAACTTCCATATCATTACGAACGCCAGTGCCCTTACATCAAAGCGCATCGAAGAGCTGATGGAGGTCGCACCAGCATCGATAACGTGTAGTTTCTGGGGTATCGCGCAGGACGAGTATGAAGCGGCAATGCGGCTGCCATATGAGCGATCGCTCGACCGCGTCATCAAGACAGCGAGAGCAGCGCGCGTGGCTGGAGTACCATTCAAGGTAGAGTGGGTGGGTGTTCCGGAAATCAAGAGCACTGACAAGGAGATAGTTGAGTTCTGGACAAGTAGAGGAGTCGCCTGCGGTCTGACTGGAGGCAAGTTGTGGAACCGCGCAGATCAACTTCCGGCCGAATACCAACAATATCTGCCTGACCAGATTGAGGCACCGGATACCTCGAAGCCGATCTGGTGCACGGAAGTCGCTTTCAGCCTAACGTTTGGCTGGAACGGCGAGTGCCTGATGTGTTGCTGCGACTACTTCAACGGCTCCCGCATACCCCTGGGATCGGTGCTCACCGATGATTGGGAAACACTCAAGCAGCGCAAACGTGCCGTTCTCGAGGCGCGCCCGATCCCGCCCATGTGCGCCCGCTGCAAATTGCCACGAAAAGACCAGGCTGAATGGCTGGTAGGTTCCCTGATGCCTCTCCTGCAAGAGAGCGACAGGGCATTGTTCGCCCATCACTGATCGGGGGGTTTCGACAATGCCAGCAACAGAACCCTGCGAAACACAATACAAGGCCACCAGCGAGCAGGATTTTTTCTGCCGTCATGTTACAATGAACGAGTATCTGGGGGCACGCCGCACAGAATATGCCACAACGATCTGTTCCGAGGATGACCGGAGCGAGATTGCGCGTCGGCGGGGCGTGACGCTTGGAACCCTGCTGCGAAGCATGAACGATACGGCACCCTTGGGCGAGCCTGTCAGATATCGTAACAAGACGAACGATTTTGAGGTCGTCCCAATGCTGGGCTTGTGTGACGACTACGCTGGAGAACGCTTCGCCAAGTTCGGTGAAGCAGTGACGCTGCGGTTTTACCTAAAAAACTGCCCTGAGCTACCGCAACGATTGTTTGAAGCGGCCGATTGGAATTTCATGGATGCTGGCATGCCGGGCTATGTTGGTTATGCGATCGGTTCGACAGACGGCGATACATTGTACGTGTCGGGAATCCAGAGCGACCTTGCTGCGCGCTATTCCTATTTGATGCAATCACGACAGCCCACCGAGATCAGGAACGGCGACGAAATTTCTATCGGCAGAGGACCGGTCGAAGGTCTTGGTGCCGTCAGTACGATACGCACGCTTCGACGGGTATTCCAACGAGATTGGCTTGCCATCTTGCTGCGTGGAATTGCCGCTTTCATGAAGACTCGCAAACTTCGAAAATTTGCTCTCCATCAGTTTCCATTCCTGCCCGAAGAGTCTGAACCCGGCCATCAGATGTGGAGAGTGTATCGCGCCCTGCCAAGACGAGTGGGGGCGAGCGCGCTTCGCGTTCGGACTGAGGACGCCGATTACCGGTATGCCCTCTTCGATCTCAGGCATTTGGACAAGTATCTCGGAGTTGCAAGCCATGCACAAAAAGACTGAGCGCGACAAAGTCTGGGATCGATTCCCGATCTCTCAGCGCCTTGCCATCAACCTGCTCCTGAAATGCAACTTGTCCTGCTGGCACTGCAATGTCGCGGCGAACCCCTCGCGAACGGAAAGGTTGGATACGGCCGCCGTACTTAAAGCGCTACGCGATGGCTGGGCCGTGGGGAAGCGACACGTGATATTCAGTGGCGGGGAGCCCTTCCTCGACAGCAATCGACTGAGTGAGCTCGTCACCGCCGCCCATGATCTGGGCTATGCGGTCGACATTGAAACCAACGCCTATTGGGCTCGCTCGATCGAACAAGCAGAAGATCGGTTAAGGCCACTAAAACAAGACGGATTAGCCGCCCTGGTCCTAAGCGCAGACGCGTTTCACACTCGCGAAATGCCTCTCCGGAAGACAATCAACGCTGCCAAAGCAGCACGCAACCTGGGCTTGCTCGTCGAAGTGAATTTCTGCCCTTGTGGGGAGCAGGAGATCGATGACGATATTCTGACCGCGTTGGAGGTCGCCGGGATAGATCCGATCATTAATCCTCTGCTGGATGTAGGCAGGGCAAGCGACCAGCAGCTGGTAGGAGAACAGAGCTTCGCTTTATCCGAGCTTCCGGATTGTGATGCCTTGATGATGACTTTGCACGCTGACGGAGAAATTTACTCATGCTGCGAAATCAACGCCGCCAAGGAAGCACTCAGCCCTGCTCCGATCCGGTACACTGCAAAGGACGCATCGGAAATCGACATAGGTAGTGCACATCAGCAGGCCTCTCTCTTGCGAGAATTCTACGATGAGTCATCGCCAACCTATTTTCGTAGGCTGGTCGCTTCAGAGGATGTCTTTGCAGGTTTGGAGAAGGCGCGATTCACTTCGATCTGCGATTTCTGTCACAAATGCTTCGAAGATGAGCGACGTCTGGAATACCTGCAATCTCGAACCCACGTATGAAGCTGTACCAGCTCATGCGCCCGAATTGGTATGGACCTGTACCGCATCCGCTTTCTTTGCGATCGCTTCCTCGATCAACTTCGAAATAGAGGAAATGGTAAAGGTGTCGAATGCCTGCTCTAGATCCAGCGAAATATCGAAAGTGGCGACAAGCTCCGAGATGATCTGACCGGCAAATACTGAATCCCCACCCAGTGCGAAAAATTCGTCGTTTATGCCGATATCCGACATACCTAGCGATCTGCTCCAAAGGCCAGCGATGTAGCGTTCAAGTTCCGTCTCGGGAGCCACGAAGGGCGTGTCGAGATTGGGCCGCTTGTACAATTGCTCACGCCCCCCATCGCTACGCAAAACCTCCATATCGTCGTTCATGATCTTCTCGAAGAACTCGAGGCCGCGCATGCTGGGATAGAATTGGACCAAGGGTTTCACGTCAAAGGGAAGAATGGCGACCTGCACTTCATCTGACTCAAGCAGTGTTCGTGTGAGATCAACGGCCTGTGCTGGATTAATCGATCTCGCCAGCTGAGAATTCCTGCCTTCTCTGGCTGTTATATCGCTCGCCATACCCGGCCCTTCCCAGGGCCCCCAATTCACGCTGGTCGCCGATATCCCCCGGCCGGAAAGAAAATGCGCTGTCGCATCCAAGACTGCGTTAGCTGCCATGTAGCTGGCCTGACCGGGTGAACCAAGAATGGTTGCTGCCGACGAAAACAGCATTACCGTTTTGAGCGCGTCCGTTCCGACAGCATCGAGAATGAACCAGAGACCATCCGCCTTCGCTGTAACTACATTCGTGATGCGCTGCGGCGTCAGCTTCGCAATAGCTCCATCGTCCAGCACGCCAGCAAGGTGGACAATCGCAACAATCCGGCCGTCCGTTTCCTCGATATCCTTGATTGCCGTCCGAACCGCCGCTTGATCGCGTAGATCACATTTTAGGGCTGCCATCCTCGCATGGCGTCCAAGTTCCATCCATGCGTCCTGATCGAGATCCACTGCCTTCGAACCGCCCAACAGAACCAGATTTCGATAGCCAGCTGCTATGGCCGCCCGGGCGGCATGGATCGCAAGAGCCCCGGTTGCCCCTGTTACAAGGCACACGCCATCCGTTTCAGGCATCTGGTCCAGGGCGGTCTGCTTGGGTTGGATCTCACCTTCAAGCAACCTCGCGACAAAGGACCGATCTCCGCGGATCGCAAATTGATCTTCGTTATCGGGCAGGCCAAGCAAGGAACACAAGGTGGCAACCTCTCGCTCGTTCGCGCTGTCGCCGATATCTATGCGGGTGCATCGCAGATCGGGATGTTCGAAAGGGACCGCCCTTGCAAACCCCCATATTGCCGCTTGACGAGGATTGCGAACATCCTTCTCTACAACCGGCTGGCAAGCCTCTGTAACAATATGAACGTGCGCCGATCCACCGGCTCCGACCGCCATCAGAGCATGAATCAATTCCCGGAGGAAAACCGGCCCTGTGCTGCATGCCGGCATCGCGGTGGCGGTGGCGGTGGCGTTGCCATCAAGCAGTCCACAATAGACGACGCCGCCGATGCGCTTCCCATCGGCCGTGACCGTAGAAAACAGCTTATGCAAATCCTCGGCTGAGCCGAAGTCCATTCCAAAACTTCGATCGCCGAAACATTCGAAAACGGGGGACGGGGTAACGACCGTGCTCCCGGCGCCTCGGTCTTTCAACGAACCTGCAATGGTACTTCCCAACTTTGTGTCATTGGTAAGAACAATCCATTCACCTGCAAGATCGGGGAGCCTGGCGCTGGGCACCCATGGCAACCATCCTACGTTGTAGAACTCCAGAGCATCGACACGACCGGTATCGGTTCGAGGTTGGTTCGCAAGCGGGTTGAATCGCAGTCCCTCTATGCGAGCCCAAACACCTTTGTCGTCGATCAGCTCACAATCGACGGTGAACGATGAAGAAGTGCGCTCGGTAAGCTGCATTGCAACCGTCCACGGTCCCAAGGCTTTTCGCTGAACAGAAAGTTGGCCAACCCGCGTTGGAACAAACATTGTTTTGTCAGAGCCGTCACGGCTGGCGAAGACCCCTGCCAGATGAAAGGAGCTATCAAGCGACATCGGGTCACAAATGAACGATTGGGCGTGCCCGGTCGCTACGTTGGCCACCGCGCAATCGCCATCGAGCCAGGCCCGGTCAAGGCGTCTGAACGAGTGACCATATTCATAGCCGACTTCCCGCAGGCGTTCGTACAGGTCGGCACCTTCGATGATCTCATAGGAGAATTCCTTGACCGAATCCGGATTGATACCATTCTCTCGCGGTGAAGATTCTGTTGTGAGCGCACGCGCTGTCGCGATGCTTATCCAGGTCTCATCCTTGCCCCGGGCAAATACTCCAAGAGAAACGGCATCGCCCATGGCTTCATGAACGACTTGAAGGTCATTTCCTTCCCCTGACAGTTCCAAAGGAGTGTGGAATTCAATCTCATCAAGAATGACCTGAGGCCGTGACTTTGAACCTGATGTCTCGATAGCCTCAAGGAGAATTTCTATCACGGCAGCTGCGGGAAGAAGAACCCGGCCATGGATGACGTGATCTTTCAGATTTTCGCCCAGATTCCCATCAATGCGTATCGTCGAAACGCGCCGATTTGTGCCTGCAATCTGGAGTGTCTGACGGACAAATCGGCCTTCACCCGGCAGTTGTGTGCCCAGTGATGGTACTTGCCAGAAGCGCATGTCCGACCAAGGGTAGGTGGGAATGGCAGTGTTGTTGACAATCGTCTCGAAACGCCGATGCCAGCGGACGTCAACTCCGCTCTCAAACAGCCGAGCCAATCCTGTTGCAATTTGTTGGGTATCCGGACTGCCCGGCTTCAACGTTGCGAAAGTGTGGGCCGCAACCTGCTGGCTCTCGCCGATTTTCCTGATGTGAGCCAACAGAGCAGGCTTTGGCCCGATTTCTATGAAATGCGTATGCTGATCGGCCAAAGCCGCTCCGACAGCATTCTCGAACTCCACAGCGCCAACGATGCTGGACCGCCAATAGGAATCCTGAAGCTGTTCAAGCCGTCCACCCGTGACGCTCGAATAGAAGGGGAGATTGCCTGAGTGCGGCGAGACGCTTTTGGCCATTGCAGCAAATCGATCAGCCTGATCGGACAACAAATGGCTGTGGAAGGCATAGTCTTCCGAAACAGGCAAGCTGGCGATGCCTTGTTCTGCCATCACCCGACCGAGCTCTTTGACAGCGTCGCGTCGACCAGAAATTACCAATGAGCGCGGCGCGTTACGACATGCAATGTCGATTGGCAGGCCATGCTCCACAATCATGGTGGAAAGCTCTTCCTCTGACTGGCCCGATATTGCCAACATCGCTCCATCGTCGCGATCAGCCATCAAGGATGCACGCTCGACGACCAGACCGACAGCCTCATTGAGCTCAATGATGCCAGATTGGACCAACGCGGCGTACTCGCCAGCGCTGTGACCGATTGTCGCCACTGGTTCTACGTTGAAAGAGCCGAGCGATTTTGAAAGCGCATACTGTATGGCGAAAAGCGCTGGTTGCGCGAATTCAGTGCGAGCAAGCGACGCCGCATTCGCTTCGTCGAACAGCATCTCCACCAATGACCAGCGAACGTGTTCCCTGACTAGGTCGTCGACCAGCAATAACTCATTGCGAAAGATCGGATCCTCTTGGAAGAGCCCTCGTCCCATGCCGGACCACTGCGTCCCTTGCCCGGAATAGACAAACACTGGCCCATTGTTCTGGATACTTGGTTGAGACGACTTTCCATGCGGATTCTGTTCAACCTGCCTGAGTTCTTGCCGTAGTGCCTCCTCATCGCGAAAACTGATGGCCACCCGAACCGGTGCCGCCGCCGGACGTCGCCTGGTAGCGTCGATGAGATGTGAAAATACCGGCGGCTCGGGCTGCTCCAGAAGATCAACGTAGGCACCTGCCAGCCGGCTGAGAGACTCTTCCGACTTCGCTGACAACGGCAAGACCGCGGGAAATGCAGCAGGCTTCGCATTTTCACGTCGAGGCGGCGACGTGAGCACCGCATGCGCATTGGTTCCACCGAAGCCGAATGAACTTACACCAGCATACCTCGAATCGACTTGCGCGTGACCATGTCCCGCCAAGGTATCAGGATTTTCTCGTCGCCAGGGCTCAAGCGAAACCTGAACCTCAAGTCCCATTTCCGACAGCCCTGCGTTCGTATTGGGCTCGCGGAAGTTGATAGATGGCACCAATGTCTCATGGAACATGCAAAGCGAGGTCTTTATGAGCCCCGCTATCCCTGCTGCCGCTTCGAGGTGGCCGATATTGGTCTTGACCGAACCAATTCGACACTTGCCAGCACCACGAGCCGTGCCGACCGTTGCCTCCATCGAGCTCAGCTCGATAAGGTCACCCAAGTTTGTTCCGGTACCATGGGCTTCAACATAATCCAGTTGCGAGGGCTTCAATCCGGCTCGCGCGCAGGCTTCCCGGATCACCTTGCGCTGCGCGCGGCCGCTTGGAGCCATCAATCCGTTCGTGCGACCATCCTGAACCATCGCACTGCCTAGAATGACCGAATAGATCTTGTTGCCGTCGGCAATCGCCTGTCTCAGCGGTTTGAGCAGAACGACACCAGCCCCCTCACCTCTCACATAGCCGTCCGCCGAAGCATCGAAGGTATTGCAGCGCCCGGTCGGAGACAACAGGCCGCCTGCCTCGAAAGCGTGGCTGACTTTTTCATTGAGAATGAGGTTGGCACCTGCAGCCAAGGCAAGTTCTGCCTCCCCTCGCCTGATCGCATTGCATGCCAGATGTACTGCAACCAGCGACGACGAGCATGCAGTATCAACTGCCAGGCTGGGCCCGCCAAAGTCATAGAAATAGGACAGACGATTGGCTGCAATGCTGAGTGCCGACCCTGTAATGCTCGACGCATCGGCATTGCGAGGTTGGTGGTCACTATATTCGCTGGTTGATATCCCAAGGAAAACCCCAACATTTCTGCCTCTCAATTTCCTGGGATCAATGAGCGCGTCCTCAAAGCAGTTCCAGGACAGCTCCATCAGCATTCGCTGTTGGGGATCGAGCGCTCGAGCCTCCCGCGGTGGGATGGCAAAGAAGTCAGCGTCAAATCTGTCGATGTCGGCCAACCAGCCTGCTCGCCGGTGCGGCAGGACGTCCGTTGCCGGCCGTTCCAGTTCAGAAAAAGCTCGAATCTGATCATGGCCGTTCTGCAAGCAAAGCCAGAAGGAACCTAAGCCATCTTCACATCCGGGAAACCGACAGGACATTCCCACGATGGCTACCGGTTCATCTGGAGTTGCTGACGCTATGGGCTCCTCTGGCATGTCAGGCGACATGGACAACATCGCGACGAAATCGGCGATCGACTGGCTATCGTACAAAAGAGCCGGGCTTATGTTGCGACCCAGCCGATCTTGTAGTTCCCCAAGCATCTCCAGCGCGACTTGCGAGTCCAATCCGAGCGCGGCAAACGAAAGGTTCGGGTCAAACTCACGTTCGAGAAGCGGGTATTTGGCGACAAGATATTCTCTCAGCCAGCGAACGACTTCCGGAGCGTTCATACCCGCACTTCCCCTTGGTCCTGCAAAAGGCTGTCAGCGAGCCTTGGAAACAACTCTTCTTTCCATTGTTGATGGCAAGCCATTCTGCGCAGCTTGCCACTCGACGTTTTTGGAAGCCGGTTCGGTCCCACGAGGACTACCTCTTGAACGGTAATCTCGAACTCCGATTGAATCTCTTTGTGAATCTCCATGGCAATTTCATGAAGGCGATAATTATCGTGTGTGGAGCATAGCGTTCGATGCGCCTCCACAAGTATCACGACAGCTTCCGACTCTGCTTCCTCCGGCGCGCTGCCAATTGCTACAACTCCGTGCGCTGATACTCCGTCAATGCTTGCTGCAACGTAGTGCTCAATGTCCTGAGGGAAAATGTTGCGCCCTCTTGTAATTATGACGTCTTTGATCCGGCCAACAATGAAGAGCTCCTGATCGATCAGTAGACCAAGATCTCCTGTACGCAGGTAGCCCGACCGACCGTCTGCCAATGTTCCATTGAAGCCTGAGACAGCGGAGGGTTCGCTTTGCCAGTATCCAGCTCCCACGCTGGGGCCACGATACCAGATTTCCCCTACAAAACCTTCCGCGAGTATTTCCTTTGATTCGGGTTCTACGATTTCAACACTGTGACCTTCCGGCGGCGGACCGCAACTGACAACACGCCGGGTATCCGTGTTTCCGTTGGGTGGCGGGTAGACCAAACTGCCGATTTTCACTTCCTTGCATATCGACTTGACGACTGGCTCGCGCAGACTCGCTCCGGTGGCGAGCACTGTTGTCTCAGCCATTCCGAAGGATGGGAGATAGGATGAAGAACGGAATCCGCAGTCGCGAAATGTCGCAGCAAAGCGATCGAGCGTAGAAGCGGCGATCGGCTCGGCACCCAAAATCAGATAGTTCAGCGCGCTCAAGTCGATATCGCCGCGACGAACCTCAGGAATGCGTTTAGCACACACTTCCAAGGCGAAGTTGGGTGCACAAGTCGTCGACGCCTTGTACCTTGAAAGCATGTCCAACCAACGAACAGGTTTCTGGACAAAATGCGCTGGGCTAAAGAACGTCGTTGGAACACCGTGAAAAAGCCCGAAGATCTTCTCTGCCAGGCCCATGTCATGATAATGGGGGAGCCATCCTGCTACTGACTGCGTTGGTCGATCGGTTCGGGATATCAGGTCACCAATCGCACGCTGATTGTTCCGAAGGTTATCAAACGTCACGATTACGCCTTTGGGCGCTGCCGTGGACCCAGAAGTGTATTGCAGGAATGCGATATCCTCGGCCGCGCTGTGAGCAAAGTGGTCGCTTGGAGTTCGCGGGTCTGCAGGATCAAGCACCACGGAGCGCCAATCGGGGACTGCAAGCTCCCAGCTTGTCTCGGCCGCGACTGCCCGCATGACGGACAGAGCGGGAGTGGTGAGAATCGCACCGGGACGACAGTCCTGAACAATGCCGAGCAATCGGGGAACCGCTCGCGCAAATCGGTTCGGGCCCACCGCCGGAATTGGCACGGCAATCATTCCTGCGCACAGCGCACTGCAGAACGCCACTAAGAATTCCAGCCCGGTTGGGAACATAAGCAGCAAGCGTGTGCCGGGCTCATACCGCGCCCGAAGATCGTCCGACAGCAAGTTGACCTGGCGCAGGAATTCGCCGGCGGTCAATACTTCTTCCCTATCTTCGCCATTGACGAGGTGGCGATAGAGCGGACGGTCTCCTCCGTGTCTTGCCCAATGACGGAGCAGATCGGGGAGACCTGCATTTTCAGGTGGCGAGACTCCGCGCATCCCTCAATCCTGGTCGCTGACCGGAGACTTGCCGACGATGTGATTCTTCCAGAAGGAAACACTGTCGAGTGAACGCTTCGGTGCCATCTCCTCGCGATGCCCTTCTTTCTTCGCAAGCAATGGATAGGCATCGACAGGCGCTATTTCACGGTCGGGAATTTCCGGAAGGTTCGCCAACGCACGCTCGATCGGGGCTTTCAGTCGCTCGGCTTTTCGAGCGGACGCCTCCTCATCGCGTCGAAGAAATTGCGGTAGGACTTCCTCTCCGAAGAGTTGCAGGGAATCCATAATGTCTTCGTGTTTGTATCCTCCTGCTTGCTGTAGCAGGATGACCTGATCGACCCCCGCTTCCTCAAGCGCGGCAAAGGCATCTGTTACCTCTGACGGACTGCCGACTCCAGCAATCCCAGCCATTGGCTCCCGCGGAGCGTTCTGGAAGTTCTCCCAGATGTTCGTGAGCCCGGGAACGTGCGACCCAAAGCGATAGTAATGCGCCAAACCGTACTTGAAGAATTGCTGCCCCTCCAAGCCCATCCGGCGTGCCTCATCACCATCTGGTCTGCACATCAGGCCTCCCAACATCGCGATGTTCGGATTTACCGACCGCGCTATTGGTCTCACCTCTCGCTCAAAAATCTCGTAGTATTCTTCGACCCACCAGCGCGCTTCGGATGCATCCATGAAGGCGAAAGTTAGGGCCCCCAGCCCCAAGCGCGCTGCCAACTTCATCGTATCGCGATTGGTGCATGCAACCCAGACGGGTGGGTGTGGCTTTTGCGCAGGCTTTGGAACGACGTTACGGGCCGGCATTGAGAAGTATTTGCCGACGTGCCCAGGATAAGGTGTGCAGCTCATCATCAGGCAGGTCTCGCGGAGAGCCTCTGCCCACATACTGCGTTTCTCTACGAAATCGACCCCGAAACCTTCCAGCTCGATCCGCGAGCTAGACTCCCCGGTACCCCACTCTACGCGTCCGCGGCTGACCAGGTCCAACGCCGATACACGTTCCGCTATACGAGCGGGGTGATTGTATTTCGGGGGCATTAGACAGATGCCATGTCCGAGCCGGATTCTTTCAGTTCGTTGGCTGACCGCCGAAAGAAAAACCTCAGGTGCTGTCGAATGCGAGTACTCTTCAAGAAAGTGGTGCTCTTGAGCCCAACAGTATTGTATCCCGATCCTGTCGGCCAGCTCCGCTTGGTCGAGCGCTTCGTGATACAGTTGGAGTTCACAGCCTTCCGACCATGGTCGTGGATTCTGAAGTTCGAAGAAAACGCCGAATTTCACACTTTCACTCCGAAATAGTTTTCAACCCTCAATTATAACCATTTGTTCTACAATACGACTTATTCTGCGCAATTGTTGTCATTAATTTGCATGAGCGCTTCAGACTCTCACTTCCTAGGCATCGGATCGCTCCGGCTTCACAATGCGCGCATTCAGGTCGTCGACTATCTGGCCCATGGCATGCCAAAATTCTTCAACATCTTGAGAGCGATAGAGACCTCCATTGAAATCAATGTAACCGGATACATCCCGATCCACGGCCATTGATCCATCAGGGGCCACAAGACTCAAACAAAGTTCGCCGAAATTCGCACCAGTATTATGACCGACCTCCAGCGCTTCTAGCCGGGCCTCAGCGTCTTGAAATTCCGGTAAAACTTCATCGGCGACCTGAAGGAGAAACATGAACTGGTAGCTCGAACTACTACCAACGGCCTCCTGTATCTTGCTGCCCGGTATGGATTGATTTGCCATTGATAACTTTATTCGCGCCGAAACATCCTGCACAAATTCTTCAGCTGCAGCCGTCTTGTCGATCACAAACGGCACGACAAGATTGTTCGCAAACAGTCCTATCGTCTTGTAGAACGAAATATCCGGCCGCCCGACCACCGGCATACCAACAAGGACAACCTTCTCTGCTTCGAATTTGGCGAGCGTGAGCAAGAACGCCGACATTGCGGCCGCGTAGAAAGACGTCTTACAATGACGCGCCAGTTGACGGATCTTGGTTACCTTGTCTCGAGACAAGAGAACTTCCAAACGGCCCTGCCTGAACGCACCAGGATTATTGACACGGAGTGAAAGACGCGATGGCCTTTCGTATCCATCGTAGAGCTTCTGCCAAACCGGTATTTCACGGGCAGCTCGATCAGAAAATTCCGGGCTTCGCTGCCATTCAGCGAACTCTCCATAGGACCGCGCCAACTTGCGTAGCCCATGCGCCCTCCCCGCAAGCCGGTCAGCGTAAGCCTGCTTCAGGCCAGTGGCCACAAGACCTAGCGACCAGTAGTCAAAAACAATGTGATGGACAGCAAAGCAAATCCAGAACGAACCTCGACCACGCGAAAATATGGCAGCTCGACATAACCAACCACCACTCAGAAGACTGTAGTCCGCAAGTGCGAAGTGCGTGAGCGCATCCATCACAGCCTGGTCATCAGCTTCCGGATCATAAATTACATGTACTTGGAAATCCTTCATCTCGTGGCGCTGAGAATCGTAACCGCCGCCACCACGTTGGGCCACCTTCAACCTCAGGGCGTCTTGCAACGAGACTACGTCTTTGATGGCGAGGACCATTTGGTCGATGATCGCCCCATCGACAGAGAGTATTATGAATTGCTTCGAGCATTCACGCGCTAACGGATCGCATTCTTCAGCAGCGATACATTCTTGTTGTTTGAAGGAAAAAAGTGATCGGCCAGCGCCTTGGCGCGACACTTCTTCTCGTGGCAAATTTCCCAACCGCTGCCTGATGTAGGCAGAAACAAAATCATCCTGGGCCTTATTCAAATTCGCCATGTCCAATCCTGTGACGGACGTTAATCGCGCTTTTTTCAGGCTATACTCTTTTCAAAGTCAGTCAAGCAGATGATATCGCTGCTTTTCGCCTAATTTTTGTTAGTTATCTTCTATATAGTCGGGACAATAGCGGTGCGTTTTCGAACCGCGATCACACTTGTGTTGGAGAACATTTGGGGACGACCCAGCGCCCTCCTGCTTCCGTCTCCTTGTCGAGATAGACCCTGGAGTAATGGACTGCGATGGCACCATCCCGGTAAAGCCAATAGCCTATCTGGAACGGTCCGGATGCCGCCGGCAACGGCAAGCGCACAGTCTTCGCAAATGGTCTGTTCTCCAATAGCTTTGCCGGGCGCATATCGTAGGCATACAGCGACATTACGGTGTCAGGAGCACGGAGCAATTTCGGTATAACGACGGTGCCGTTGCCAGTGACCGCAAGCACCTGTGATTTTGGCCAACTCGCCGGTCTGTCGGCGATGAGACCGCAGGCTTCGCATATAACCAGAGTGCGATCCTCAGCTTTGGAAATGCGCGCGTGGAAAGTCATTTCCAACGCCCCGCAAGCTGCGCATTTCCCGAAGCGGTGCAGATGCATGCCCGCCTGCGCTTCCCATAGATCCGTCAACGCATCGCGCCCCAGTAACGGAACAAGTCGGATTAGCGAGGCTTGGGACCGCTCGATCGCAACAGGGGATACAGACTTGCCATTGCCGTGCAGCCCGGAGCGCTGAAGAGTATTCGCCAGTGCCTTCAGTTTCGCCCTTGTGGCAGTGTCCAGCCGCTTCAACTCGCTAGATTCGCAAGCCCGCGCAGCAATGTTAGCAAGCCAAGAGCTTCTAGAGTTCACCGGCACTTTCTTGCCCCTACCCGATCGCACAGGTAGCGCAGGGTCCCGGAGCCTGACGGTCATCTCAGCGTTGTGGGTGCTGACAACACCTGAGGGGCTCGCGACGCGCACAGCCGGGTTGCCGATTATCAGGTAATCACGCCCGATCCGTTGCGGCTCCTTCGAAACATTGTAACGCGCAACCGCTTCGCCGATCGTAGCACCTTTCCTAAGGTCTTCCATCAATTGGCGATCCGCTTCCGCATAACCAAAGGAAATGCCTGATCGCGTAATGACAACCGGGGGATTGGGGCCAGCGAGGAGCGACATGGCAAGGCTGAGGCTACCGTCGAACGACGCGGTCGAAAAATGCGATCCAGAGCACGTATCTAGAATCACCACACGCGCATTGACCTCGGACGGAGACACCAAATGTCCGCTATCCAACGCTTCTTCGACGTCGCAATCCATACGATAGCATCTTGCTTGCGCAAGGCAGGCTGGCAATGGACCTTCCAAGTTCGACAAGACTTCGGGACGCCTTCCGGCCAAAGCGCAAAGCGGGCCCGCCTGCCCAAGCGAAGCATCCAACCCATCGCCATGCGTTGCAATCCTGACCACATCGGCCCCTGCGCTGAACAAGGCGCGCAAGACTGGTCCACTTGTGGCGTTCCCGGCGATGAGTTGGCCTGGTCCCGCAGGTCGAATATCGCCCGGCTCCGATATGCGGAATTCAAGGCTCGTCATGGCCGGTTTCACAGGCTGTGAAGCCGCTTCAATCCATCGGTCGACTTGCCGTTCCGCATCGGCTTCGTCGATCGCCAGGATCAGGCCCGGGGCCGATATTCTATCATTGCCGCCCCGCAGAATCCTGGCAACACGGGGGCTCCAGTCTTTAGCGAGAACCAACATCGCCCAGACGTTGGAATACGAACTATCCTTTGCCTCATTCGCCAGAGGCATATCGACCAAATCAGCAAACCGCTCTGCAATGCCCGTAAGCTCGGGCGACATCGCTGCTATGCAGCGCTCTGGTGATCTGTTAGCTTCGTTCGCGTGCAGCATAGTTCGCTCTTAGCTCGTATTTCTCGCAGGCAAGACGATAGGTTTTTTCAGAAAGAACTATGACCTATTTGCTTGTCAACGCTCCAAGTACTCTCGGCACTCGTTTGGTTCGGTCGTATTCGGGCGGATACGGTGATGTCCTCGATCCCGATCAGGCTGGGACAATTTTCTTCCCGCCGCTGGAATTGCTCCGACTAGGGACCATTCTCCGTGCGGCAGGCAAGGACACGCTGATACTCGATTGGCAGGCTCAAGAAACTCAGCTCCCGGCGGCAAGGCCAGATGGATTGGTGGTGACCCTGTCGCTGCCCACTCTGGTCGAAGACTCCTCGTTTGCTCGAAACCTGCGGCATCGGACACAGGCCGAGCGCTTGATTATCGTTACCTCCCTTACCGATCCGGACATTACCCGGACCATACTTGAAAAGTCAGGCGCCGATCTGCTGGTGTCGCCCCGGAACCTGGCGGACGCTGCGGAATTTCTGCTTGGCAGCGCGCAGCCTTCCCATCTAGCGCTACCAATTGATCGCAGCCTTTTGGACCATTCACCGTACCGGTTCGAACCACTACGGCGATTGGATTCCAAGGCAGAAACCATCACCACCATGAACGCCGGATACGGGTGCCCTTATCCCTGTGGTTATTACTGCCCCTATCCAGCAGCTGAAGGCAGCAAGTTCTCGGCAGTTTCACTGGATCGATTGCTAGCGGAATTTGCCCAAGTCGAATCATTGGGTATCGGTGGCGTTGTCTTTCGCGATCCGGTTTTTTCAATGGATATGAACCGAACCCGCGACTTTTGCTCTGAATTGCTGTTGGCTGGTTTATCGATCCCCTGGTGGTGCGAAACCAGGCTGGATCGCCTGACGCCCGAGCTTTTGCATCATATGCGTAAAGCCAATTGCCGCGGCATCGAAATTGGGATCGAAAGCGGAGAGGCCAGCAGCCAACAAAGGAACACCAGGAAGAATCTCGATCTCGACCGGGTCGTAGCGATCCGTGACCAGGCTAGAGAGCTCGGCATCCACATTGAGTTCCTTTTCGTAATCGGGTTGGTCGGCGATGGCCGCGAGAATATTGTCGGCACACTTGAGTTTATTGACCGTCTCGACCTTCGCCCGGAAGAGTTTAACCTTTCAACGATCACGGCCTATCCCGGGACAGCATTCTACAAGGAGGCCAACGAGAAAGGCTGGCTCGCCTTCAAGCACGACCAACTCACGGGTTATGATGTGAATGTCCGAACCGATCGGCTGGATTTCGAAGAGCTTCAGTTCGCAACAGCTCTGGGAGCCCGATTGCGCTCCGCACTCTCGAACAACAGACCGGTCAACAAGATCATGGATGAGGCACGGGATTGGATGCGATCGGCCTGACGAGCGGTAAAGCGAATGAACTGCTGCCGCTCCCCATGCAAAAGGGAACAAGAAAGAGATCAACCGGACACGATCGGTGAGATCGCCGCCAGGATCCGTGAAAGAAGCGCCTCGAGCCCCTCTGCATCGTCCACAAGTCGTGGTTCCGAAAGTCCGTAGATCTCCCAGTCGAGATCGGTCATGGCAATCAGAACGTAGCAGAGCGACAATCCCACGGCAGGCGACCAAGCCTCCAACTCTGCTGGCTTGGGGTTTCTCAAGGCGCACCCGCGAGCAATCATTTCCGCGACGAAGTTCATCTCGATTTCTTCGCAATGTTCATTCGGTCCGACACTCGGCAAGACAGCGTATTCCGCGACTGCACGGGCTTGGTCAAATAGAGGATAGCCGAGCCGCGCATCATCGAAATCGATGAGATGAGCCTCCTGATCTTCAAAGATCGTATTGCCCGGGCCCGGATCTCCATGGATCAAGCGACAAGACAATCGTTGCCAGGCTATCCGATGTGAGAGCATCGCTACGGAGTCCTGAAGTCTTTCTGCTATCCTTCCCAAATGATCGGAGTGGCGCTGGGCAATGTCCACAATGTGCTTGGAGAGCCGACTCCAATCTCCTTTCGTATCAGGCCAAGGATGGAGTGGTCGCCTCCGGCCAAATGCACTGTCGAACCTGGCAGTGGGTGAAGAAACGAGGATATCAAGCCGATCAAGTTCGAGCAGTGTCGCACGACAATCATCGCACGATGCAGGCCGCCCTTGACGACCTTCTAGCCAAGACTGCAACGACGCCTTGCCAAACGGCATGTCACCCAAGACATCGCCATTCCGCGTCGCTACGAACTTTGCCACTCGTAAGCCTTGCTCAGACAGCGCCTGCTGGAATCTGATCGTCCCTTCCAGGTCAATCTGCGATCGATAATTTGGCAGCGGTTTGAGGAAGAACGATCCGGTTTGTGTATCGAGCCGATACGCGGAATGCTCGAGTGAGCGCGCCTTGACGGGAACGATCTTTTGCGCTTCCAAATCATAGATTTGCAGCAAGCAATCCCGCAAGCTAGACCTCATCCCCTAACATTGACACTTTTCTCGGCCCTGCGCTAGTACGGCCCAAGTCGCACGGTCGGCCCACTGTGTGAATTGCGGCACGAGTGGTTGAGCGCCGTTGGGCTAAAGGAACGGATTGCCTTTCGCACAATGGGTGAAGTGATCAACGATTTCACGGTAATAACAGGTGCCACTCGGGGGCTCGGTCACGAGCTTGCAACGCAAATGGCTGCTGAGGGTTTGCCGCTTTGCCTGATCGGCAGAAGTACCGCCAGACTCGCGCCTATCTTAGACACCGCATCGGGCCAGATCATTGTTGCAGAGGCCGATTTGGCCAGGCCACAAGACATCCTTGAGATATTCCCAAGAGCTTTGCCGAAGGGGGCCAGGATCGGATGCCTCATAAACAATGCCGGGTGCTTCAGCGAAACTGAAGAAACCACATTCCTCCAATTGCACCATGATCTTCAGGTGGAAATCAGCATGGTGAACGGCTTTGCAGTGGCGGCGCTAACCCACGCGGCACACCCATTTCTGACGACTGGATCATTGATAGTAAATGTCCTTTCGGACATGGCCTTCCCTCGCCATTGGGAAGGCACCTACCCGCACTATTGTGCTGCGAAAGCCTACGCATTGGCATTCACCGTAAATGCAGCGCCAGCCCTCCATCGCGAAGGCATCAGGATGATAGGCGTCGATCCAGGTTGGATGAGAACAGATATGGGCGGCCCCGACGCACCGGACGATCCCGCCGAAGTGGCAAGCGCAATCAGGCGCATGATCAGCAAACGGATGGAACTGACACCGGGATCGATCTATCACGCGCTCTCCGGCGTCAAAACCGCTCCGATCTAACTCATTCAAGCGAGAGATTTTTCATGCCGGCAGACTTCGAGACCGTCGTTGGAAAAAAATCCTCTTCTCTTGACGAGGATTGGCTCCGCCAACGGGCAGAGGACTACAGTGGCGTAGCGCTCGATATTGGCACCGGAGACGGCCGTTTCGTCATCGCAGCCGCCCGTGAAGAGCCTGATTGGCTCTGGATCGGTCTCGATCCGGTGAAGGAAAATATGGCGAAGTCGGCTCGTACCGCCCAAAGCAGCATCAAGCGCGGCGGCGTACCCAACGCCATCTTCATCCGTGGTACTGCCGAAATGCTGCCGGGGCCATTCGCCGGCCTGGCCGACCGCATCACCATCAATTATCCTTGGGGATCGCTGCTGAAGATTGTTTCCATCCCTCAAAAGACGCTTCTCGAACGGATAAAGGGCTGCGGAAAGCAGGGAGCCAGGGTAGATATCTACTTGAATTACAGCACTTTCACGGACCCGGAATATCTCGACCGGCTTGGATTTTCCGAAAGCACCGATCCGGCCACCGATCCGTCATTGCTCGAAACCTATGTCGAGGCAGGCTTTGCCCGACCTGAACGGACGCTCTTCAGTGGTGATCCGCCGTTCAAGAGCCAGTGGGGCCGCCAACTGGTACGCGGTGCCGATCGCCAGTCGCTGCATCTATCGACCCGGATTCTGGCGAACTAAGCGCTTCGATATGACAAACGAACAGGTCCTGCAGTCCGTCCTGGGTTTAACTGCCGGCCCATTGGGATTGCGGGTATTGGCTGTTTCGCCGCATCCGGACGATGTCGCCCTGTCCGCAGGCGGTCTGTTATGGAACCTGCATCGTTCCAGCACTATCGGGCTGTTGACGGTCTTTGGTCGAAGCCGTTGGATCTCGCACAATGCCGTGAACCAGGTCAAAGACGTCGAGGCGGTTACCGCCCTCCGCAGGCGAGAAGACATGAAATATGCCCGCCAGCTGGCAGCCGACTGTGACGTCTTGCCGTTCGAGGATACAAGCCTGAGGAATTACGACGATGTCGGCGAGCGGGAGCAATCGCACGATCCAGCTTCATGGCGCGAGCAGATCAAGGCTTCGCTCCACGGACGGGTCATGCAGTTTCGACCCGACCTGGTGATCGGGCCAGCCGGGATCGGAAACCATATCGATCATGTGATTGTCTCGGATGCCATAAACGAATTGAGGCAAGTCCCGGGTCTGGCAGTCCTTTTCTATCAGGACCTGCCTTACGCTGCAGAACACGATTGGCAGTCTGCGACACCGGACCGGTTTGCTATCGCCGGCACTCTCGATATCGACATCGAAGCCGCGCTGGACGAGAAGATCCGCAATCTTGGGGTGTACGAGAGCCAGATCGACAACAACCTTCGCTCGTGTGTCAAGAATCATGCGAGAAAGCTAGGGAATGGCCTTGCCGTGGAGCGATACTGGGTCAGGAAGTAGCGCGATGGAATTCATCAGGGGAAAAAGAAATTGAGCGACGCTAGCCAATACTCCAAATCCTCCCAATCAGAAGAAATCTTGGCGCGGGCGACCGCCACGACTGCTTCCATGCGCGCTGATCTCGAAGCCACACTGCCGGTCATAATAGATTACGGAGATGGGGCTTACGTCTATGATGTCGATGAGCGAGAATACATCGACATGACCGCAAGTTCAGGTGCCATACTGTTGGGATATGGACATCCACAGGTTACCGACGCGGTCTGCCATGAACTGCGCCGAGGTGGAGGTTTGCTTCCATCAACGCTGTCTCCTCTTCAACTCGAGTTGGCAGAACGTCTGGGTGCTGTGTTCCCATGTGCGGAGCGTACCCTGTTCTTCAGAACGGGTTCCTGCGCCACGACGGCAGCAATCCGCCTTGCGAGACTGCATACGGGCCGTTCAATCGTGCTTACGAGCGGCTATCATGGGTGGCATGATTGGCATCTTACGCCATTTCCACGCTTTCGGCAGAAATGCCCAGACGTCATAGATTTTCGGTATAATCTGAACTTGCTCGAGCAGACGATCGCCGAACATCCCGGCGACATCGCATGCATCATAATCACACCCGAGCCGAACTTCTTCGATGACGACTACATCCTCGAGGTGCGCGCGATAGCCGACGCCCACGGTATCGTCCTGATCTTCGACGAGGTTGTTTCGGGATTTCGTTATGGATTGGGAGGGTATCAGTCAGCCTGCAATGTCATTCCCGACATGGCGACGATCGCCAAGGGTTTGGCCAACGGGCACGCGCTTTCCGCCGTCATTGGTCGGAAGGAAATCTTGGCGCGCCGCGAAGAAACACACCTCGTCGGGACGTTCCACCATGATCGCTCGCCGTTTGCTGCTGCGTTGGCCACATTGGATGTTCTGGGAGCACCGGGTCGGTACGATCAACTTTTTGCTCACGGACACATGCTTGTCGATGGCCTCAACGCCGTATTTGAACAGCAGGGAGTCGTCGCCGAAGCCTTTCGTCATCCTGGGCTGTTCCATATCCTGTTCGATGATGAAGACCTATGGCAAGACATCGTTGCCGAATGCCGGAAGGGAGGCGTCCTACTACACCCGTTTGACGCGCAAATGATCACTGTAGCTCATACCCAAGCAAACATTCAGAAGGTCTTGGATACCATGGCTTCTGCGATAACGACCGTACGCACACGCCGGCCGGAAAGGGCAATTGCCAGCAGCGGGAAGCCAAGTGATGTCGCTCTCAATTACAGGACGCTGCATGAATTTGGGGGCTTAGTGGATTATCGCCTGCCAATCGATCAAATTCCGCACGTTTGGCATCAGGATGACCGATAGACGTTCCCTCCCCCAAGAGAACGGATTTAGTCTGTCGCAAGGATCGTTAGTTTTGTATTTTCTTGAAAATTCGACGGTGCGTGATAGCTTTCAATAGACGTGTTACCTCAAGGGAGAGTGGTTATGAAGAAATCCAAAATGCGCGAGAACAGTAAGTTCGCAGTGGAGCTTGCTGAGTTTATTCGTGACAATCCGGAAAAGCTCGATGCGGAATGGGCGGCCTTGCTCGCGAGGTCCGAAGACCCCTCGATCCGGGCGATCAATGTGGCCATGGAAGCCGCCGTTAGTGTGGTGTTGCAAGACAACAGCCTTGCCAAACAATTGCGTGAATCCTCAAGAGTCGGCTGGATGGCTGACATGGGCACTATGTCGTGGTGATCCCCGGGAGGGCGAATAGAGGTCAGCAAGACATCGCTTCCGAAAGCTAATCGTTCTTGCAGGCCTGGGTAATGATGAGATGAGCAACAGGGTTCCGGTCCGTGTCAGCACACTAGCCGCCCTCTTCGAAATTATGAACGCGTTCAATCCGCTGGAGAGAATGCGGCTAGCATATTGAGGGCCTTCGATGCTTGACATTGAGACTGTCCTGAAAGGCAAGCCGTGGCCCGTTTGGCCACGGACCGACATCAATGCCGTCTTGCATTCGTTCGAGGAGATTCTGCACAGCACGACTTGGACCATCCGTTCGCCTGGCGCCGATCTTTCGCGCACGGAGATTGCTGAAAAGGCATTCGCCTCGTTTGCCGGGAGCCCGTACGCATTGATGGTCTCGTCGGGTACAACCGCCGTCGAACTTGCTGTTCGTGCATTGAAGCCTCCACCCGGAGCAAAGGTGATCGTTCCAGCTCTTGGGTGGTTCGCCACCGCTGCTGCGGTGAAGCGTGCGGGCGCTACGCCGGTATTCGCCGATGTCGATCCGTTGACGAGCTGCATCGACCCGGTTGCAGTGGAATCATTGATCGGGCCTGATGTGATAGCTGTAGTTGCAGTGCATCTCCATTGCGCGCTCGCGAACCTTTCGGCGCTTGTCCCCTTGTGCGAGCGTCATGGTCTGACCTTGATCGAAGATTGCGCTCAGGCGCATGGCGCAGCCTTTGACGGTCGCCCGGTCGGCACCTTTGGAGCCATGGCCTGCTTCAGTCTCAATCAGGAGAAAATGATTGCCGTTGGAGAAGGCGGTTGCGTTATTACGGCAGATGAAACCTACTACCGCCGGTTGCACGCACTGCGAACGGACGGTTACTTGAGAGAAGGAGGAACTGGCCGTTCCTACGCTCCACAGCAAGATGTGATGGGGGGCAACGCCTGCATGAGCGAATTCGCAGCAGCTTTGGTACCTGTACAGCTGGAGCGGTTCGAAGAAGAGAGCAGGCGACGCAGAAAGAATGCACTTCGCCTGTCAGAGGAATTATCCAAACTGGACGGCGTCGATCCCCTCCAGACTTCCGAAGGGACAACCACCCGCGCTTTCCACGAGTTCGCCTTCTCGCTCTCGCCAAGCGTTTTCGGTCCATCGCCGGCTGCGCGCATGGGCCCACTGCTTGAGAAAATTCTCAAATTTCCGATCCATGAGACTGACGAGCCTACGCAAGATTGTCCGATGATGGCATTGTCGACGATTGAACGCGCCGCACCCAACGCCTCGAAGATCTTCGATCAGCTCTTGGTTTTCCATCACAGCATCTTGCTGGATGACCGGGTTGTAGACTGTACCCTGGCAGCCCTGGATCGTTTGCCCAGAGAAAACCGTGTTGATAGTGCGAGCTCTGCAGCCCAGGGATGACGCACTTACCTCTGTCTTCACCAACCGATAGAGCCGCCTTTCTGGATCGCGCTCCATTCCAATATGCCGACGGTGAAGCGCATCGGCTCGATGCTCAGGGATGGCCGGATTGGCCGGTTGCAACGACTCAAGCCCGCAAATTCCTAATTGACGCTCACACGAGCGGCCGTTGGTCAATATCGGGCGCGTCGGTCAAGGCTACGCCGTTGGAACGTCGTTTCTCCGAAGCCTTTGCTGACTATGTGGGCGTTTCGCATTGCATCCCAATGGCAAGCGGCTCCAGCGCACTCGTCGCAGCCTTGGCTGCGCTGGATATAGGGGTGGGAGATGAGGTGATCGTGCCCGGCCTTACGTGGGTCGCACCAGCCGTAGCAGTGACAGCGGTCAATGCAGTTCCGGTACCAGTCGATGTCGACAAAGGGAGCCTTTGCATCGCATCGGAGGCCATCGAAGCGGCGATCACGCCTCGAACGAAGGCGATCATTATCGTCCATCTGTATGCATCGACCTGTGACATTGAACAGATCAAAGCGGTTGCAGAGCGATACGGAATCTATTTGATCGAGGATTGCGCGCAAAGTCACGGAACGATTTACGCCGGGCAAAAGGTCGGTGGCCATGGGCATATTGGGATATTCAGTATGCATCAGGGCAAGCCACTGACTTCGGGCGAAGGTGGTGCCGCATGTACCAACGATCCTGAGCTTTCCGCCCGCCTGGAGCAACTCCGAGCCAATGGTCGACGCCATCGCGACCCACCAGCCCGGCCAGGCGAGTTTGATTTGGTCGAGATCGGCGATGTGCTTGGGACCAACATGGCGCTATCCGAATTTCAGGCGGCGCTATTGCTTGATGGCCTTGCCCGGCTAGACGAACAGATCGCTCATCGCGAGGCCGCGCTGGCGTACCTTGAGATGTCACTTGGCGACATTGATGGCGTTGGCACGGTGTCACGGCCCGAGCAGGTCGACCGCCAATCGGTCTATCACTTTCCGGTGAGGTTTGATCCGGAGAGTTTCGGTAACGCATTTCCCGATCAGCTGGCTGAGTACCTTACTGCTGAACTCGGATTGCCATGGGCATGCACTTACCCGCCCATGAATAGAAACCGGCTTTGGCGCGCCTCGGAAGAAAGGCGTCATGCTGTAAATGACCAGCACCGGTCGGCAATCTTCGAATTCACAGATCCACTAAGCAATTGCGCCGAAATTCATCGTACCACCGTCATCGTCCATCATCGCGCGCTGCTTGCGGAAGGCAAGAAAATGGAAGCTATTCCCGCTGCCTTTCGGTCCGCACGAGAGCACTTTCATTCCGGTCGGGGATGACAGAGCACCGAAGCCCGAACCTCATCAGGCGAAGCCTAAGGGCACACAAATTGTTGAGGTGCAAACCCAAGTGATTTGCGCACCCCATCGGCTACATGCGAAGCGATCGCCTGAATCGACAGGGTAGGGTTAACCGCTCCCGGGAAAGGCATGTAGGAGCCGTCTGCGATAAAGACCCGCTCTTGCTCATGCAGCCTGCCTTCCGCATCGATCACGCTTTTTTCCGGGTCGATGCCGGCGCGGCATGTGCCATGGAAATGACTGCTGCCAAGCATGTAGCCGCCAGGTTCGCGCCAACTCCTTCGGTAACCCGCTGCACCCAGAAGCGTCTCGGCCTTCTCGCATAACCAGTCCAGGCGCGCCAAGTCCTGCGGATGCGGACGGTAATCGATCATAAGTTCGGGAATGCCATGCTTGTCGGTCGATGAACTGAGCCGGACCCGGTTGTTGTAGCTAGGTGTATCGCCGACCAGGCATTCTAGTCGTGCGATGTCGTCCTCCGGAGCTATCCCATATTTCCACCCGGGGCGCGTCTCGTAGATCAGTCCTCCAAGACCAGTAGGACATTCGCTGTCCACGTAGTAGTCCGTCACCGCGAAGGTAGAAAATGGTCCGTGGCCTTTTATCCATGGATCTCCGTCATCCAGACCATCAGCCGGCTCGCTGGGATAGCCCACCACGTACTCGTTCAGCTTCATGCAAAGCCCGCGCCCCACCAGTTGGCGACCGGCAGGTGTACCGTGGCGCAGGGTTGCCGATGACCGCAAAAGCAGCGCAGCAGTTTGCACTGCATTTGCACATAGAACGAACCTGCGAGCGCGAAACTGCGTATGGACGCCGCTGTGTGGATCTATCCCTTCGAGGAACACCCCTCCCCCCCCGTCGTCATCCCGGAGCCTAACAGCCTTCGTATTGGGGAAGATGCGTATTTCGTTTCGCCTCTCCAGCGGGGCCAAGAGATGGCGATAGGCATCAAATTTGGAGCCGCGAGTACAAACGTGCTCGATACACGGCGAACAATAATCGCATCCCTTCCGATCACCAAAGTCCTCTGAGACGATCATCATCGGAGTGGCAAAGGGAGACAGGCCGGCGTTGACTGCGGCAGCTCTTAGCCGGCGCCCTTGCGGGCTTTGCCTTAACGGCGGCAAGGCTGGAGTCGAGCCGCCAGGATGTGTCGGGTCTTCGCTGGGGTGGGCCCCCGATAAGCCCAATTGACTTTCGATGGCATCATAATGTGGACGCAAACATTCAAAGTCGATCGGCCAATCGATAGGGATGTCTGTGGAAGAAATATGACGAGCAGGGTCGAAGTCGACACGCCTCAATCGAAAGCTGGCCGCGCCGTAGAAGACAGAGCCACCCCCAATATTGCAAGTCGTCCAAGGGTAGCCCAGAGGCCCCCAGGCACCATTCTCCAAACGGACGTAGGCTGGCTCGGAAGACGTGATTACGTCATCCAGGCTCGCTTGCGAGACGGCCGCACCCTGTTCGACCATATGGATAGTCAGCCCCTCACCGGCCAACTTTGTCGCGACCATCGCACCGGCGGGCCCGGTCCCGATGATACAAACATCACTTTCGTAGATTGCAGTCATTCCAGTCGTTACCATGCCTTCTCACGGCCCGAGCGGAAAGGGAGGAGCGCTTGCGGATTTATCGCACTTCGCATCCCGATCCCCCAAACACGAACGCGCGTGCCTATTGTCCAATGGCGAATTGCACATCGAAGGCCGCAAACGATCAGACTAACTTGAACCGAACTTTTTTTCTATTGTAGTGGGGATGCTGCACCGATTACAAGGCAATTGCCAAATACAGGTTGGCACCGTGCAGAGAGCCTCGAATCGTGCGACTTGGAAAATAATGGCAAAATTGAGCCCGGATCAAATTGAAATTCTCGACGCTAATTTGGCTGTCGACGAATTGACTGTACTTGCAGATTTTCTCGCGCATTTCGATATCTCTGGCAAACGTGTGCTTGAGTTGGGAGGATGCATACCTGCCTCAATGACCAAGGATGCAGCAATCTGGTGGTCGGTCGATCCTGCTCACGCAGCCGCTGGTCATACAGGTCATCAGCAGCGGATCCCGGCTTGTGCCGAAGACCTGCCGGATGAGATCCATGACGTTGACCTTGTCTTCGCCTGCAACAGTTTCCAGCATATCGAATCCTTGGAATCGGCCTACAGGCAGCTAGCCGGAGTGATGCGTCCAGGTGCCGCGATCTTCGCACACTATGGTCCAATCTGGACTGCTCCCGACGGAATGCATTTCGAAAATGTCGAACTGGACGGCGGGTGTTACAGCTTCTGGGACGGTGCAAAAATGCCATCGTGGAGCCATCTTGTGCTTGAGCCGTATGAGTTCTTGAAGCTCGCAATCGAACTCAACGGGGAAAGCGACGGTCGACGTTTGGCAGAGTACGTCGAATCCTCAACGTGGATCAATAGACTGAGCCTCGCTCAGCATCTGGCCCTTCCGCAGCAATCCGGGTTCCGGGTTGAAAGCGCTCAGGGAGCCCGTCAGTTCGGCTACGCCTATGAACCACCCGCGATTCCCGCTTGGTGCGCTCGCCGTTTCTGCAAAGACCAACTAGACAAGTCTTTTTCTCGACATGCCGTTACAGCTGCAGAGGCATTGTACCGCGACTTGCGGCTTGTTTTGGTCAAACAAGGCTAAAGACACTGCCATGCATGTCCTCCGATTGACGCCTCATTTCTACTGGCCCCAACTCGCTGACAGCGGATGGCCAGTGAAGTTCGATGCCATTGGCGGAATGCAGACGCAAATCTACCGACAAACGCTTGCCTTGTCACATGCCGGTATTCGCCAGACCATTCTGACACTTAAGATTCCCGGTGCCCCGCGGGTGTGGGACGTGGACGAAAGGACCAGGGTCATCGGCGTTCGCATCCCCCTTCTCCCTATCCGGTCAAGGCTGCGCGGGATGGCCGACCTTAATTCCTCGTGGGCTGCTGGCGTACTTTCCCAAATTGGCCATATCGAAACGCCGGATGTCATCCACTGCCACTGGAGTGGTGTTTCTATTCCCCCTCTGCTTTCACGGTATCTCAAACGGAGCACCGGTATCCCATCAATTGCCACAGTGCATTGTTCGAGCCTGGTCACGTATCATGCGATGTCGCGGCTGGATCACTTGCAACACATGTTTGCCCGCAAGGTGGAAGCCAGCGCCCTCGTGAAAATGGACGCGGTTGTCACGCTGACCCAGCGAACCGAAAAGCGCCTTCAGGACCTGGTCGGCATCAACCCGGCAAAGACTTGGGTAGTACCGGACTCCATCGATACCCAAGCCTTCGGAATGCGAGCCGGTCCCATGGCCAAGACCCGGTTTCAAAACCGACATGCCATACCTTCGGATCGCCCTGTGGTAGGATACGTCGGCAGGATTGCGCGCGAAAAAGGATGGCGCGGCCTTCTCGAATTGGCGAAAAGCCCGGAGCTGGCAAATGCCGTATTCCTGATTTGCGGTGACGGAAATGAGCGAGATCTACTAGCGAACGAAATTGAACGGCAAGACCTGGCTTCGCGCTTCATCGTTACAGGCTACATCCCGAATGAAGATGTAGCGATCGCGTTGTCGTGTTGTGATGTATTCGTACTGCCTTCTCGACATGAGGAATTCGGCAGCGTCCTGCTGGAGGCGATGACAGCCGGAATACCATGCGTGGCATTCAGAGTAGGCGGCATTCCAGACGTCCTCGCTGACGGCGAAGCCGGCGTCCTTGTGACCGACGGAGACTTTGGATCGATGGCGCGATCGATTGCTGAACTCCTGGCCTCGCCCGATTCAAAGAGGCAATTGACCAACGCGGCAACCGAGCGCGTAAACAGGTACTTCTCCCAAACTTCGGCTACTCGGATGCTCACCCGAATATATCAGAGCTTGATAGGTCAGAGCCTGCCAAAGAAAATGGATGACCTGCCCATAGTGACGTAATGAAACGCACTCAAAATCAAATCGAGTCAGGGCAATTCAGAATTTCCACAATTCTTGGGTAACAATACATTTTGGCATTGGGCCAAAGAATGCCGATTATACTGGCAATCAAGACAACCCTTAGATAGAACACTGAACCTACGCGGTTTCGGGCCTGTTCAATGAACAAGGAAAACAACTACACGCGACCTTGTTGCCCGATTGCACTCGGTACGATGGCGCTCGTTTCGACCTATAATGAACGCCAAGACACCTCCGCTGCCAAAGCGGTTATCGAAGAAGCGTTCGACTCAGGCATTCGACTTTTCCATTGCGCCGGACATTACGGGAACGGATACGCATTTTCGCTTCTGCGTCAGACCCTCACCGGGGATGCAAGGGCGCACTCACAAGTTTGCGTGAAGATCGAAGGGCAGAACGATCGCCTGCTAAATGGGCCCGAGGGAATCGACAGCAGTTTGACGGCGCTGGATCGTGAGGTCATCGATTTCGCCCAGGTAGTCGAAAGTCGGGAAGATGTTCCCAACCAAGTCTCGATGACTGAAGTGCTGGAACAATTGAAGCCTGGGAAACGCTTGCGGCACAGGCTTGAAGAGGCCCGCAGGGCTGGAAAAATCAGGAAGCTGGGTGCCGAAATCCAAAGTGCAGCCCACCTGGCGTTGGCCCTCCAATGCGATTTGGACTTTGTCGTTGGTGATCAGTCATTGATCCGACAGACCGTTCCTGTGGACCCAGTTCCGCGAGAGATTGAATCTGGTGAAGTCGACTTCATTGCAATCCGCCCGTTAGCGGGTGGCTGGCTGACGGATAGGTATCGCAACCTCCAAGATTTCGCGGCCGGGGACCATCGCCGTGAATGGTACGCTGCAGGCGAGTCTGCGCGCGAGCGCGTGGCCGAAGTATGCGAGGATTACGGCCTCGACATCTACTCTGCTGCAATGCGCTTCCTCCTCGGTAACCCCGTGGCGCGGTTTGTGGTGGTAGGCACAAGAACCCCGGATCAGTTGCGAGCTGCCATGCAGCCGACGCTAAATGACCCCTTGCCCCCTGAAGTAGCCCAAGCCTTCCTATCGCTTTTTGACCAGCCCTTCGACCTGGAGCCGCCCGAATGAATCTGGAAGACTCGCAGCGCCCTTTGCCGCAGCAACTGACGCTATACGTCAACTATGCCTGCAATCTCCGATGCCGACACTGCTATCTCTACGGAGTGGCCGATGTCGAACGATCGTACATGACAACCAACAAAGCCAGTGCGATGAGTTGGGAGGTCTTTACCCGCTCAGTGGACCCACTGATTGAAGCAGGTAACCCGTTGACGGTGTTTCTCATGGGTGGAGAGCCGTGTCTTCATACAAATCTTCCCGCGATGATCTCCTACATAAAGAAGGCGTCGACGAGCTATGTCGACATGAATACCAACGGCATGTTCCTCGATCGATGCGCGGACGACCTCATTGAGGCAGGTATCGATGCCATATATGTTTCACTCGATGGCTCATCGGAGGAGAAGAACGATGCCCTGAGAGGGACTGGGTCATTCGCTGCTTCGATTGCCGGAATACGGCATTTGAAGCAGAGCATCGCTCACCGAAACGCTCCGACCAAGGTAGCCCTCAACTATACTATCACTAACCGCAACTTCACCGACCTGCTCGACATGGCCCGGCTTGCCGAGGAACTTGAGATCGATGAGTTGTTCTTCAATCTTCCCAGCTTCGTCCACAAACATGAAGGGTTAGAGGCGCAACGCGTCCTGTCTGAAAAGCTAGCGATCGAGTTCAATTCCTGGCGAGGTTTCCAGATCGATAGTGAAGTTGCAGGGATCCCGCCTGATGAACTCGAGGCTATTATTAGCGGACTGAACGGAGACTGGCCGTTCGACCTGTACCTGCAACCGGTTGAGTACTCTCCGCAGGAACTGGCCACCTATTTCCAACCCTCATGGGAACAGCAGGCAAAGAAACGAACCTGCCAAGTCCTGTCTTTCCGAACGACCGTTCTGCCGAACGGCGATGTTACGCCCTGCACGATCTACCCGGATGTCGTAGTCGGCAATGTGCTGGAAACAGGCATGTCGGAAGTCTGGCATGGCCAGAAATACGAAGATTTCCGCAACGAGATTGCCCAGAATTTATTGCCCACCTGCATGCGCTGTTGTGATCTTTTCGATGAAACGAATGGAGATCCCAGCAGCTTCGTATCGGGCTCGCGCGAAGGTCTTGCAGTGAGAGCATGATTTTATCCCCACGCTAACAACTGGTTCGCTTGCTCCACGAGGGAACGTAGAAGGAGACAGACAATGGCAGAGGAATACTACTACAAGGAGGGTGTTTGTTACGACTCTGTCAAACAAAGCGAGAAGATCTTTCTTCTGTACACTTACAAGTGCAATGCCGCCTGCGAGCATTGCCTCACAGAATCAGACCCATCCAAGACCGAAAAACTGACGCTCGACGCGGTCAAAACCCTTCTCGAAAAGGGAACCCGGTACGGAAAGAACTGGCTCATGATTTCCGGGGGCGAGCCGCTTATGTATCGCCGAGAAATCGAAGCCATCTATACTGAAGCGACGAAATTGGGGTATTATTGCTGCCTGGGCAGCAATGCGTTCTGGGCCAAGTCACCCGAAATTGCATACGAGCGCCTAAGCCGCCTACGCGATGCCGGGCTGCAAGCCCTGTTCCCAAGCGCAACGGCTTTCCACGCCGAGTATGTTCCGACCGAGAGAGTGGCGTATGCTGCAGAAGCATGTGCCAAACTTGGCCTGGTTTGCGAAATCAATTTCTATCCTTCATTGGATCCCGAAAAAGACAACAAGATAATTGGGATGCTGGGTCTCGACGAACAACCCTTCTATACTGACGGGCTTATCCTGTCAGGCAGAGACGTTTCCCACCTTGAGCCTGTTTTCGAAGAACGACGCCCCGATGCACTCGACGATTGCGGCTCGATCCATCTTGCAATCACACCGCGAGGCGATGCTATCGCCAATTGCAATATCACGTACAGATACGATGAGTTCAAAGGCTCGGTATTCGATCTTGGAAATATTTTTGATGACGGTGCTGATGCGGTCTTCCAACGCGAAGCCGAGGATCCGGTCTTGCAATACCTTATGGCTGAGCAGAAAAATGTCATTGATGATGTATTGCGCAACGATCCGATCGTCGGACAGGAATACGTCTCCACATTCGGTCAAAAGACATACCACTCCGCCACCGAGTTCTATCTAGATGCATTGGCTGAGCAGCGGTTTCGCGACGCCCTGACACGTGCTGCCATTAGCTATCGGGAAACAAACGCCCCTGACTCTAATGCGCTTGCCCTCGGGAGATAACCGGATGAATTCCCTATCTTCCTGCGACGAAGAAAAGCCCGGGCGGTTTGACGGGAGCTTCCTCACGGAGAATTCAAACCGAAACGAGACCGCCGACGGCGTATGCTTTGAATATCCGAACCATACCAAGATTGACTTTCTACTTACATATCAATGCAATGCCAGTTGTGCTCATTGCATTACGAGTTCCAACCCCTACCGAAAAGAATGGCTAGAAAAAGAGGAAGTGATTTCATTCCTCGAAATCGCGCGCAACTATGGCAAACACTATGTTTCTTTCACAGGCGGCGAACCCCTCCTTCATCTGCCATTCGCTCTCGACTTGATCCGCGAAGCGAAGGCACGTGGGTACGCCGTCTTCAGCGACACGAATGCCTACTGGGGCGGGAGTGAGAAGAAGGCGCTTTCCATTGCGCAAGAGCTAAAGGATGCCGGGCTCGATGGTTTGTTTCCGAGCGCAGATGCGTACCACTTGCCATTCATATCCCTCACAAAAGTAAGAAACGTAATCGATGCGTGTGACGCCGTGGGATTGACTTGCGAAATCAACTATTGCCCAGGGCCGGATCACACCCTGAACGCGCAGATCGTCAAGGAGCTCGATCTCGAAGCGAGGGGATTTTTTTCCGATGGGCTAAGCTTGAATGGAAACGACGTCGAAGACCTGAAGAGCTATTTTCCCAAGCGGATACCGGCGGAGTTGCATGATATCGGTTCCATGCACCTTGGAGTATCGCCCAGGGGCGACTGCTTTGCAAATGTGGATATCAGCTACGACAACAAGGAGTTTGAGGGCACTCCGTTCTCCCTTGGAAGCATCAGGAGGGAAGGAATCGAGGAGGTCCTAACCCGCGAAGCCGGCGACCCATTGATCCGACTAATGCAAGAGACCAGTCCAGCCATCGTAGATGCTCACCTAAGCGCCGACCCCGAGCATCAAGAATGGTACAACAGCCTGATTGCGACGCGCGAGTATTACTCGTCGACCGAATACTGGTTGGAGCTTTTCCACTCAGATCGAAAAGAGGGTCTTAAAAGGACTCTTCGTGACCTGCAGGTCAAGAACGATACTCCAAGGGGGATGTCGGCATGACAACGCCATACGGGTCATCGGCTAGCGAGCGAGACTACTTTCTCGATACTCCCCACCACCAACGCCTATACCTCATCTATACGTTGAAGTGCAATTACGCTTGTAAACATTGTTTCGTCTCTTCCGGCCCTGACCGGACCGAAAAAATGCTCGAGAGAGATGCCGAGGTCATTATCGAGAGCGCCGCCGCCTGCGGATACCGCGTAATCTATCTGACGGGTGGAGAAGTAATGCTCTACTACAAGGAGATCCTCAGGCTCATAAAGAAGATCAGCGATCTAGGTATGCATAGCATCCTTGAGACCAATGGCTCATGGGCGATCGACGATAGAAGAACCAAACGCAGAATGGCCCAACTGATTGAGGCAGGATGCGATTGCATCGCGATCAGTATGGACAGCTATCACGAACCCTTTGGTGGGATTGAGTATTGTATCCGCATTCACGAGCATGCGACTCGTCATGATCTGCCTTGCAGAATCCTGGTTGTCGCCTCGGAGGATGTCGGCTCTGACGATCGGATTCTGTCTGAGCTGCGTCAGCGAGGAATCCCGTATTTCTACGAGGAACTGCTTTCGGTCGGGCGCGGCGACACGATTTCGAACGATGCCGTACTGCTGCAAACCAAGAGATGCGACAGCATCGGAGCGACAGTCCTGACGAATGGTGACATCATTTCATGCGCAGGTGCACTGCGAGGGTCCCATGCGCGGCGCGATCTCCCCCTATACAGCGGAAACCTGATCCGCGAAGATGCCAGGACCGTCCTGCGCCGGGACCAGAAGAATGTCATCGCAAGGGCGATCGAACAAAAGGGACATCAGTTTCTCATCGATAACCTCGATGAAGAGTTGCTAGCCAGAGTTCCGCAGAATTGCAGTGACAAGAGTATTTGCGACTTCTGTCACAAGTTTCTATCGGACAAGCCCATCGTACAGTCACTTCGTGAAAAGCTGCGGAGCCAAGCTTCCTTCTAGTCGGCAGTAGACGCACTTGCGCCAACCCGCCGTTCGATCTCGCTCTTGCGTGATAGCAAGAGGACTATGGCAATGCAGAGCAAACAGGTTGCCAGGACAAAAGCCGCCCCGGGGAAGTAAACACCCTGGTCATCTGCTGAATGCGCAAACACCTGCGTCATGAGAATCGGGCCGACCATCGCTGAAAGGCTGTGCGTGCTCCCTATCGCGCCTTGAAGTTCGCCCTGTGCACTCTTGTCGGTCTGGGCGGTCATCATGGTCTGAAGCGCGGGAAATGCGATTCCCGTCAACCCGCCCAGCACAATTGCGAGAAGCACAAAACCCATGGAAGGGGCGAAAGCGAGCAATAGGTACGAGGGAATGCCGAATACAAGCGCACCGATCGCCGCAGGAAGTGCCCCGAAACGTGCAATGCTTGGACCAGTAAGCACTGCCTGGACAGTCCCTAGAACAACAGCGAACATTGATGCCGTGAGGCCGCTCAGAAACGGGGTCCAGCCAAACCGTTGCTCGCCCCAAAAAGCCCAAATGGACATGTGCGCCTGGGACGAAAGTTGTACCAGGAAGATTGCGACAAGGCATGTCGAAATGACCGGATTTCTAGCAACCCGAAAGAGAACAGCCAGAGGGTTGATGCTTGCCAAACGGAAGGGACTCCTCGCATCTTTGGAGAGAGTTTCATGGAGTACGAACCAGCCAATGATCGCTCCCAGCAAAGCAAGGCCTGCTGCGAGCAAGAATGGTACTCGGATCCCGAATTCACCAGTAACTCCACCGGCGACCGGCCCGAGGACGATGCCCGCTGCACCGGCTCCGGCAATCCAGCCAAACCCTGATCCCCGACGATCGACTGGCATCACATCTGCGATGCAGGAATTGGCCGCGACCCATGCAGCACCCATTATCCCAGCGAGGATTCTTCCAATGACCAGCCAGGTCAGGCTGGGGGCAAAGGCCATTATCAAGTAGTCGATCGCCAATGCGAATAACGTTGCGAGTAAAACTGGTTTACGCCCGAAACGGTCACTGAGGTTGCCGATGACGGGCGCAAAGAGGAACTGCATGGCAGCATAGGAGAGAAGGAGCAGCCCTCCATAAGCCGCTGCGTCGGCCGGCCCGGCCCCGGTAAGCTCGCCGAGCAACCCTGGCATGACAGGAAGGATCAAGCCCAACCCAAGCATATCTATGAATACGATGGATGCGACGACGGCAACGGTCGTCTTCTCTCGATATTTCAGCCCAGCAGCCAAAGACCGACAAACTCAGGTGCGCTTGGCCAGAAAGATACGGCGACCTTCAACGTCATCCAAAACCTCTCCTTCAAACCCACAACGCTGCAGGGCAGCCAGCCAGGTGTCGATGCTGAACACCCCCCACGTCAGCCGCTGGTAACTGATCTTGCGAGGCTTTCCCTGTTCTTCGAATAGGAAGACATGTTCCGCAGTGCACGCATTGTCCGTTGGATCAAAATCGTCGACCGTCTCCATGAAGCGCAGCCGCCTCTTGCCTAGCGTGGTGTCCTGACAGCGGGTCCCGGGAACGAAAGTTTCGGCAACATGATCGGGAACAAACAGTGCGAGCCCGCCTTCCCTGCAATGCAAGGCAGCGGTCATGAGAGCGCGCTCCAAGTCATCCAGGGTGGTCATGTAATGAATCGCGTCGTGGATTATGACGATGTCATATTCGCACCCCGTCCGGAGACTGCGCATGTCGCCGGCGATATGTTCACAGTCAGGATTCAATGCCCGGCTCGCCGTGAGCATCCCCTCTGAAAGGTCACTCAGGGTGATGACAAATTCATCACTTAGGTATGATGCAAGATGACCGCCGCCACTCCCCAATTCCAACAAAGTGGCCGCTTTTGGCGCACCATGTTGCTTGAAGAGGAGAGTGAAAAATTCCGCCTCGTTACAGTAGTGGGATCTTGGCGACATCAATGGCCACCAGGAAGCCCTTTCAGCGTAGAGCTTGGGATTTGTCCCGTCATTGGAAGGCGGGATTTGCTCGAAAATGACGTCGTCTAATTCGGTTTCCATGGCACTTCCCGATGCTGCCAGAGCCACACTCGATTGGTTTAGTGCTGGCGTGAAGCTGCTGCACCGGTGAGCATCACGCGGATTGCCGCTTCCTTCCGGTCTCGCATCATCGCGAAGGCCTGCTCGTATTCCGACAGCGCGAACTCATGTGTCACCAATGGTCTAAGGGTTTCACCACAACGAGCGACGACATCAATCGCGGCACTCCAGTCGGCGGTTGGAGACAATGCCCCGACAATCGAGAGCTCCTTCACCATTATTTCGGCTGGGCGAATCTGGCCGAATTCCGAGCCGGTGTAACCTATCTGGCAGATCCGGCCACGTGTCCTGCAGGCGTCCACTGCATCGACCAATGCGCCCGCCTTGTTGGCCGCGTTGTATACTATGTCGGGTACCCCACCGAGCGCGTCTACAACCTCCTCTCGAAAATCGTGCCAAGACGGAAAAGCGCTTGCTCCCAACGCCTTTGCATGGGCACGGCGTCCTTCATTGGGATCGATCAAGGCAATTGGCCCAAGCCCCCTGCTTGCAAGCACTGCCAAACACATCTGGCCGATACCACCGCCACCGATAATGAGAATCCTGTCGCCATGAAATGCCGGTTGGCGCGCGATCGCATGCAGGACAACCGCGATGGGTTCCACGAGGCATGCCAAGTTGGCATCGATACCGGTTGGAAGCTTGCGCACCGATTGGCGCGGAACAACGATATAATCGGCGAACGCACCCTGCGCGCTCAAACCCGGCTCTATGAGATTTGTGCAGTGATTACGCCACCCGGTCTGGCAGTTTGAACAGCTCCCACAGCTCTGCAAAATATCGGCAACAACCTGCGCGCCAACCAAATCAGACGCCCCCTTGCCGCTGTCTACAACCTTCCCTCCCCACTCATGGCCAGGAACCAGCGGATAATCCACGCCGTCCATGCTGCCCTCGAGAATGCGCAGGTCGCTTCCACAGATCGTGCACCCATCAACCGCGATCAACACATCGTCCGGGCCGGGTTCGGGATCGGGGATGTTCTCAAGTGCCATGCGACCCGAACCCGTCATTATGAGAGCTTGCATCGACTCTTCGACCCTCCTCACCAAATAATGCCAGCCCGCACGTCTCTTTCCTATTCGCCCGTCGATTCCCAAGCCACCTCTGGGATTCACATCATTACTGTGACTGATTAAGGAACTACACGACTAAAACATCTAGACTGAAACTTGGCCTGGCGATATGTCTCTTACATGCTTCCAAATGTCGACCTTGGCAACCATCGCATTTCGTATTTTTGGTCGCTCGACCGCGAAGCTGATCATTCATGGTTAGACGTTGATCCGCCGACAGATCGCATTTTGCTAATATCCGACAAGACTGTTTATTCTTTGCATGGCGAAGAAATTCAGAGACTCCTCGAAATACACGCACCGGTTGTTTCGCTACTTGTGGAGGCAGGCGAAACTGAAAAGAACTTCACAACTTTGAACAGGCTTTGCGAAGAGGCAATCCAGGCAGGGGTTTCCCGGCGAACATTGGTGGTCGGATTTGGCGGAGGTGTTGTCTGCAACATTGCTGGACTTGTGGCCAATCTGATCTATCGAGGACTGCGAGTCGTATATGTTCCGACCACATTGCTTGCAGCTGCTGATGTGGTCATTTCTCTTAAGAACGGGGTGAATTCCGACAACGGAAAGAATGCGTTTGGAAGTTATCTGGCCGCGTCGGCAATTGTTGTTGACGCGCCTGTCTTTTCGACTTTACCGGAGGTTGAAAGGCGTTCCGGCCTCGCCGAACTTGCAAAGAACGCTTTGTCTGTAGCCCCCAAAACGATGTCGGAAATAACCCGGTTGGCCCGGCGGCCACAGCCATGGGATAACGACACCTGGCTGCGCCTGATCGAGTTGGGTACGATTGCCAAACAGCAAGTGATGCTGGACGATCCCTATGAACAGGGCCCTGCCGTAGTGTTCGAGTACGGCCACACTGTGGGGCATGCCATAGAGCTGGCCGATCTTGAGCAGCATGGCAGCGATGCAATTAGGCACGGCCTTGCAGTTTCGATCGGAATGTGTGCTGCGGCCTACGTAGCCGAAGAGATCGGGGTGGCCCGCCGCGGACTCGCTGAAGATCATATCGGTTTCCTGGAGGCGTGCGGGCTCCCGACACGAATTCCGAGCAGCGTCAGACTCGATCGGGTGCACGAGCTAATATTGAAGGATAACAAGCGCGGCAGGATATCCTGTGCAGCCGATGAAGTCGCGATGGTCCTGCTCGAAGACATCGGAAAGGTCGCAGGCTCCTCGCAGCTTCCCCTCATTCCCGTGCACAAGACCGTCATTGAACGCGTTCTTGACCGCATGTCCTCGTCTTCGCGGCCGAAGGCGCGCGCGATGAGCATGGAGAGTTAGGATGCGTCCCGTGCTTCCGGATTTCCAACCGATCCATCTTCCATGCGGCAGACAGAGCCGCTGCAACAGGAAACATGGCCGACGACTCGACCTAGCCCGAGGACCAGGCGGACAATGAGAGTTTTGGTAGTTGGCGGCACAGGAATGGTAGGCGTCGGTGTCGTCGACCAATGTATCCAGGCCGGCCACGAAGTCACGCTTCTTCACCGTGGCCAATCAACGCATGCCTTTCTCGAGACGCCTGCTTCAACTATTCTTATCGATAGAAAGCAGGGCGCATTTTCGGAATTCCTGCAGCAGCAACGCTTCGAGGTCATTATCGACCTTGCATGCTATACCGCCGATGAAGCTGCGGAGTTGATCGAGGCAGTGCCGATTGGCCAGCGTATCGTAACGACATCGACTGTTCTGGTTAATGGCGGCGGAATTCCTCGGCCAATTACAGAGAGTTCGCAAGTTTCAGTTCTTACCGAATACGCGTCAGCCAAATACGAAATGGAGCAGGTATTCAACGATGCCACCATCGGCGGAAGGGTTTCATCGTTGATCCTTCGTCTTGGTGCATGTTACCGAGAGGGATGTTATCTTGACGGGCAATTGTTTGAAGATGACTACTGGATAGCCCCGTTGGTGACCGGGGGCCCCTCGGTTCTGGCTGACGATGGTTCGGCACTATGGAATGTGTTGCACTCCAACGATGCGGGAACAGCGATCGCCAGACTGATTGAGCGGCCCGAGGCATTCGGCCGCACCGTGCTGCTTGCTAACCCGGAAACCATATCTTGGCGCGATTATTATGAACTGTGTGCCAAGTCTGTCGGGGGAATTTTCAAGCCAATCGGCATACCCTCGGATTGGTTGATAGAAAAATTGGGGCCTGACTGCTTCCTTGCAGAAATGTCGAGCTGGGATCAGCGTTACGATCTCACCCTTCTGGAAAGCCTTATCGGTCCGTTCGAGCCTCGGATTGACCTTCATGGAGGGCTGGCGAAAGCCATGATCGCCTTGGCGACGGAGAACCAAGGTGCACCCAATGATTCGAACGCCGAAATCAATCGTCTGCTCGGCGAATGGAAGAAAGCCCAATCGCATGCAGAGTCGACTTTCTGATCCCTGCAATTGGCCCGATCTGGATTGGTCTTGATCATATCGAAGCCTGTGAAAGGCATCGTTCTTTTACAATGACCCGTGACAGTGGCGGATTGGATGACGCGGCGACTGCGATTTTGAAGCCGTATTGATCAAATCGCCAGAAACACCAAGACGGTGGATCTGGCTCGAATCCTTCTGAGAAAATCACCTCTGGCACCTTATTGGTGAAGTCGCACATCAATCCTGTCAAAGGAAGTCGTAATCCAAGACCTCTGGCCTTGGCATAGGCTTCCTTGGTAACCCAGGTTTCGATCAGCGATTGGTCGCGCTCTGCAGGCTGCAATCGGCTAATTCGGGCCTGTTCTTCCGCTGAAAGAAATAGCGGCGCGAGCGTCGGGTATTCTAGCCGTCTTTGCACATTCTCGACATCGACTCCCAATCTGCAATTCCTAGCAATCATGCACACAACCATTCCACCTGTGTGCGAAAGGTTGAAATCAAAGGCTTCAAAGCCAGTTGGGAATTCAAGAAATGGCCGACCCAGATGATCTGGGCGAATGACACATTCCCGAGGATGGATTTGGCAATATTCCGACAGGAGGGACTTCAGCAAGGCCCGACCGGCAGCAAACTGGGTCTTTGCCCCCGGCAGAACGATCCCTTCATAGCGCTTGCGCTCGTTCTCGGAGAGCCATTCTATCCAGCGCTCACTCGCCTGGCTGTCCTCATCTTCAATGGGCGCCACCCAAAGGTGCCCTTCCCCGTCCGGCAAATGCATAGCGACCTCTTGGCTTACCCCCAGACTAACGCATGGCGTGCGATCAGACCTCACATCGGCCAAGAAAACTACACCCAGAGTCGCCACATTACCTATGCTGTCGGCGAAACTCGTAGATTGCCAGCGACGTCGCGACGGCTGCGTTGAAGCTGTACGGCACCCCGTACATCGGGATCTCGACCACGTCGTCTAGAATATCGAGCAGGCCCTCGCTAATTCCCGAGCGCTCGTTCCCGATCACAAGCACGGATTTCTGCGGGTAGGCAAAGTCGTACAAGCAGCTCGAGTTCGTGGTCTGCTCAAGCCCGATGAGGCGGTATCCCTCTTTCCGCAGCTGCAACAGCGCTGGCTCCAGCGTGTTGCGCTTCTCGATCTCGATGGTGTTAGCGCCATCGCGCGCGATCTTTTTCTCGACCGATGCCCTTCCCTCCACCAGGACTCGCTGCAAGCCACAGCAACTCGCAGTTCGCAGGATCGCCGAAAGATTCGCGTTGGTTCGCATTTGCATGCAGGCGACTATCAGGTCGGCATCCGACGTCGCCTCAAGGACCGGCTTGTGGCGGATCTGCCGGAACTTGGCTGAGTCACTCGTTTCCATTTGTTCTCGACTTTCATGCAGGGCTATAGTTTTGAGCCGGCCCCGGAAGGCCACCTTCCTGATACCGTCTGGCGACCATGAACGGCCATTTCAAGGCTCGGCCGGGATCGTCATGAACTCTTGCAGGTGCGCCTTTGGTTGCGAAGCGGATCAATCTAGCCGAGAACGCCAAACGAACCGATCAGAAAGGGCGAGATTGTCCAAGAAGACTGAGAATTCGTCCGTCCGCCTGCATGCGCACGGGCATCCCAACATCAAGGCCACGCATGCGCGAACGTTCGAGTTTGTCCCGGAAACGGACCTCAGCGCGTCGGGGACCTGTATCATCGGGGTTGCAGCCACCGGCAACAGGGAAGAACTTCTCGAACTGCGCGGCGAGGTCCGGATCGAACTCGTGTGCGGCGACTTCCGCGACATAGTCCACGCCCGGGTCAATCCTTTCTACATCACATCCGATCCCCTGATCATTCGCACCAACTCACAATTCCAGCATCGCAGCCTTTTTGTCGATGCAGACAAGGGTGCAGCAGCCCTCGATCGCGACCTTGTCGCTGCCCTTCGGTTGCCGGGAGCGGAGCTGGAAATATTGGTGAATGAGACTGGAGGAGACCGGTGCGGAGCGCTCTTCGTCGTCGGCATGCCGATCGGCAACGTTTCGGATATGTCGCCTCGCGCGATCGCCACCCTTGAAAGTGCCGACCTGATCCTGGCGGAGGACACGCGTTCGGCCAAGAACGTCCTCGGCAGTGTCCGAGCAAATATCGTCTCTTTTCACGCGCATAACGAAGCGCAGAGAACGGACATGGCGATGGCCGCACTCGAGGATGGACGCCGGGTCGCGTTGATTTCGGAAGCCGGAATGCCGATGCTGTCGGACCCGGGCTATCCCCTTTTGTGCGCCGCTATCGACGCGGATATCGCGATCGCGCCTGTACCCGGCCCAAGCTCGATTGGTACAGCACTTTCGATAGCGGGACTGCCGACCAATGACTTCCGCTTCATGGGCTTCTTGCCTACCAAGGCAGGTGCGCGCGAACGAACGCTCAAGAAACTGCGAGAAGCCGAGCATACGACGGTTGTCTTCGAAGCGCCGCACCGGCTCAAAGAAACGCTGCACCATATCGCACAGCTGCTGGCAAACCGCAGGTTGGCTGTCTGCCGGAACTTGACCAAGCCGGGTGAGAGCGTCCTTCGCGGTACTGCGCAAGAAATGCTGGATGAAGTTGCGACCTGGCCAACGGTCAGCGGAGAGTACACGATTGTCATCGCTCCTGGCGAGCCGGTCCAAGAGATCGACCTGCCCGATGATCTGGCAAGAATGGCGACCAGCCTTCTCGCTGACGGCGTATCGACCAAGACCATCGCCAATGCACTTTCCGCTGCCAGTGGCGCCAAGCCCCGTGACATGTTCCAAGCGGTCCTCGCTATCAAGCATGCCCTGGAGGATTCTGACGGTAGCGCTGGTACTTAGTGTCTGGTCGCGCCGCTTCTTTCCTCTCGCCGGTTGCAAGATCGGCCCCTGTGAACGGGGCTCATTCCTGCCAATGAAACGAAGGGCCGGCGGGCGAATTCCATTTTTCGCAAGCCAAGATCGAATTACCAGCCTATGGGGACGGCGAGCACGCAAGCCCGATTGCCCAAGCACTCACCATGCGAAGAGCGAATTCGCCATTCGCAGCGAATGCTCATACCCCTCTGATTGCAGGCCCACGCCATGAACTTCCCTCCCCTTCCCTCCAGCCTTCAGGCTGCCCTTGTCGAACGCGGATATGCCGCTGCGACTCCCGTGCAGGCCGAAGTCATGCAGCCCCAAGCGGCCGGACGCGATCTGGTCGTCTCTGCCCAAACCGGATCGGGCAAGACGATTGCGTTCGGCCTTGCCATGGCCGAACAATTGCTGGGCCACAGCGACACCATTCCATTCGCAGAGAGGCCGCTCGCGCTGATCATTGCGCCAACGCGCGAACTTGCCCTGCAGGTCAGCCGCGAACTCGCCTGGTTGTATGGCAAAGCCGGCGCCCGGATCGCCACCTGCGTCGGCGGCATGAACCCGCAACAGGAGCGCAAGACGCTGCGTTCGGGGGCAACAATCGTTGTCGGAACGCCTGGGCGGCTCCGGGACCATCTCGAACGGGGCGCGCTGGACCTTTCGGCACTCAAGGCAGTGGTGCTCGATGAAGCGGACGAAATGCTCGACATGGGCTTTCGCGAAGAGCTTGAGGAAATCCTCGACGCTACACCGGAAACGCGACGGACGTTGCTGTTCTCCGCCACCATGCCACGACCGATCGAAGCACTCGCCCGCCGGTACCAACGCGATGCCTTGCGGATCGCCACCATCAGCGAAGGACGCGGCCATGGCGACATCTCCTATCAGGCGGTGACCGTATCTCCGCCCGAGATCGAGAACGCCGTCGTTAACCTGCTGCGGTATCACGAAGCTGAAACCGCGATCCTGTTCTGCGCGACACGGGAAAAGGTGCGTCATCTGCATGCCACACTGCAGGAACGCGGCTTTGCCGTCGTGGCGCTGTCGGGCGAGCATTCCCAATCCGAGCGCAACCAGGCGCTGCAGGCGTTGCGGGACCGTCGCGCTCGGGTTTGCGTCGCAACCGACGTTGCCGCGCGCGGGATCGACCTGCCGACGCTCAGCCTGGTCATCCATGTCGAGATTCCGCGAGACGCGGAAACTTTGCAGCACCGATCCGGTCGCACCGGGCGCGCCGGGAAGAAAGGCACTGCCGTGCTGATCGTGCCCTTCTCACGTCGCAAACGTGTCGAATCGATGATGCGCCACGCGAAGATCAACGCGCAGTGGACCGAAGCTCCGGATCGCGATGCAATCAAGACAAGGGACCAGGAGCGTTTGCTGGAGAAGCTGCTCGCCCCTGTCGAAGTCGACGACGGTGACCGGGAACTGGCCAAACGTTTGCTCGCCGAGCGGACGCCCACGGAAATCGCTGCCATGCTTGTGCAGGCCCACCGTGCGTCCATGCCCGAACCCGAAGACCTGATCGCCAACACGCCGGAGGCACGGCGGGAAGCGCAGAAGGAGCGACACCGGCCCGGCTTCGAGGACACTGTCTGGTTCCGGCTTGACCTGGGCCGCCGCCAGAATGCCGACCCGCGCTGGATCCTGCCGCTACTATGCCGCCGCGGCCATATCACCCGCAACGAAGTCGGCGCGATCCGCATCGGACCCGATGAAACCTACTTCCAGATCCCGCGCCAGATTGCCGACAAATTCGCGGAGGCCACTGTACGATCGGCGCGTACGGACGGTGACGAAGATCCCGTTCTTATCGAAAGGTCGGAAACCGGGCCTCGTGACGCAGCCAAGGGCAATCGCAAGCGACACCATGCACGCGGAAATGCCGGCGAACCGCGGGTAAAGGCCAAGCCCACCAAAAAGAAGTTCGACAGGGCCAAGAACAAGCAGGATGGCAAGGCCGCCAAGCCCCCCAAAGGCTCGTTCAGGAAAAAACGACCGTAACCGACTGCAATTCAAGGAATTGGTAGCGGAGGAGGGACTCGAACCCCCGACACGCGGATTATGATTCCGCTGCTCTAACCACCTGAGCTACTCCGCCATACCAAAGTCGCCTTTGGAGGCATCTCTGCCAGGGCGATTGGCCGCAAGCAGGGCGCGCATTTAGGGCGGGTGTGCGCCCCGGTCAACCTCGTTTCAGGCCTTTTCTTGGCCCCTGAACACGAAGTCGCGAATATGCTCCCACGGGCCGCCGATATAACGGTGCAGGCCCAACCCGCGAAAGGCGAACGCGCGAGGCTCGATAGTGCCATCGAGCAGGGCCTGAAGCCGCTCGGCTTCCTTCGGAGAGACCTTGTTCTGGATCGTCACATGCAGCCGTGGGCGATGCATGTCCTGCGTCGTCAACATGCCGCGAAAGTGCCCGGCGATGCCATCGCGCAGGCGCAGGATGCCCTCGCTTTCAAGCCTGAGCGCCGTGCCCCGCCCCAGCGACATCAGGCCCAGCAGGCGCGCGTCGACCGGGGCGAACTCCGCGGCCAGCCGCTTGCACAGCTCGCCCAGCTCGCGTTCGCATTGCGCGGGGATCGCATGAAACAGCGTGACATGCGCTTCGAGATAGTTCCGCTCGGGCGGGAAATGCGCAGTTCGCAGGGCCGTGGCCCAGCCATGCAGGTCCTTGGGCAGCAATGCGGTCAGGATCAGTGGATGGCTCACGATGTCACCCCGGACCCCGATCGGGGGTCACATTTCGCCCCGTTCTTCCCGCAGCTTGTACCACTCTTCGACATTGGCGTTGTGCTCATCCAGCGTATCGGCGAACTTGTGTCCGCCAGTGCCGTCAGCGACCATGTAAATCGCGCTGGTTTTCGCCGGGTTGAGCACAGCAGCAATCGCCTCGCGCCCAGGATTGGTGATCGGGCCTTCAGGCAACCCAAGCCGCGTATAGGTGTTGTACCCGTTGATCGCCGCGATCTCCGATTGGCGGATACGACGACCAAGCGGCTTACCCTTGGTGATGGGGTAGATAATCGTCGGGTCGGCCTGCAGCAGCATCCCGGTCTTCACGCGGTTGGAATATAGCCCGGCGACCATCTCGCGCTCGGAAGCCTTGCCGGTTTCCTTCTCGACAATCGAAGCAAGGATAACCGCGTCCTTCATGTTGTCGACAGCGGTATCCGGTCCACGCTTTGGCCAGGCCTCAGCAAGATAATTGCGCATTGCGGCTTGCATTCGCGCGAGCACTGCGGTGCGCTCCTCGCCGCGCTCGAAGGAATAGGTATCAGGCAGGACCGAGCCTTCTTCGGGCACCGGGATTTCGCCTGTCAGCAGGTCTTCCGCCATCAGCCGTTCCCAGACCATGATCGAAGGCATGCCTTCCGGGATGGTGACAAAGCGATTGATCGTCTCGCCACGCTGGAGCTTGTCAAAGATTCCCGACGGGCTGATACCGGCCTCGAGCTCGAACTCACCGGCCTGGATCGGGTCGCCACCGCCCAGCAGCTTGGCCCGCAGCAGGAAGGCATCGGCCGAACCGATCACACCTTCTTCCTCGAGCTTCTCCGCAACAGCTGTCAGCGTGGAGCCGGAAGGAACCACGAAATTGGCATCTTCCTGCAGCGCACTGGCACCATACCAGCCCGAGGCGAACCACGCGCCCGCCCCCAGCACCAGCAGGACGACGGCTGCAAGGAGGCAGCCGAGTTTCCGCATCAGTCGACCTTCTGCATCACCAGCGACGCATTGGTGCCGCCGAAGCCGAAGCTGTTGTTGAGCACCGCACGCACTTCTCGGCTCTTGGCCTTGAGCGGCACAAGGTCGACGCCTTCGGTCCCTTCGTCCGGATTGTGCAGGTTGAGCGTCGGCGGCACGATTTGGTCGCGCATGGCGAGCAAGCAGAAGATCGCTTCCACTGCCCCCGCACCGCCCAGCAGGTGACCGATGGCGGACTTGGTCGAACTCATCGATGCCCCGCCAAGGTCACTGCCGAGCACGCGGCGGACTGCCGCGAGCTCGATGGTGTCGGCCATGGTCGAGGTTCCGTGGGCATTGACGTAGTCGATGTCGCCGGCGCTGAGGTCAGCCTTGCGCAGCGCCATTTCCATCGCCAGCTGCGCGCCAAGCCCATCGGGGTGCGGCGCAGTGACGTGGTATGCGTCGCCGGAGAGGCCATAGCCGGTGACTTCACCGTAAATGGTGGCCCCGCGCGCCTTGGCGCGTTCGTATTCCTCCAGCACGATCACACCCGCGCCCTCACCCATGACAAAGCCATCGCGGCCCTGGTCATAGGGGCGGCTGGCCTCGGTCGGGCGATCGTTCATGCTCATGTTGAGCGCGCGTGCCTGCGCGAAACCGGCAATGCCCAGCGGGTTGATGGTGCTTTCCGCCCCACCCGCCAGCATCACATCGGCATCGTCCATCGCGATCATCCGCGCGGCATCGCCGATCGAGTGTGCGCCGGTCGAACAAGCGGTTACGACGGCATGGTTCGGGCCCATGAAGCCGTATTTGATCTGCACCTGGCCGGTGATGAGGTTGATCAGACGGCCATGGACAAAGTGCGGTGAGACCCTGCCCGGGCCGCGTTCGTGCAAGACGATCGATTCCTTTTCGATCCCTGGCAGGCCGCCGATGCCCGAGCCGATCGAGCAGCCGGTGCGGCGCTTTTCCTCATCCGACATCTCAGTGAGGCCAGCGTCTTCGAGTGCCTGCCCGGCAGCATCGATGCCGTAAACGATGAAGGGATCGACCTGACGTTGGATCTTGGGATCGACGCGCTTGTCAGGATCGAATCCCCACGGATGATCCTTGCCCTTGACCTCGCACGCGATGGTGCACTTCTGGTCGGAGGTATCGAAACGGGTGATCTGCCCGGCGCCGCTTTCCCCGGCGATCAGGTTCTTCCACGTCGTCTCGACGTCCCCACCGAGGGGAGTGACAAGACCAAGCCCGGTGACAACTACGCGGCGCATGCAATTCTCCGTCAAAATGGAACAGGCCCGGCCCGCGATAGGGGGTCGGGCCTGTCAGTCCCCGCCAGCCGGGCCGGCGGGGCGAGCAGCACGAAAGGCTTAACCCTTGTGCTCTTCGATGTACTTGGTCGCATCGCCGACAGTGGCGATCTTTTCCGCCGCATCGTCGGGGATTTCGACGCCGAATTCTTCTTCGAACGCCATCACGAGTTCGACGATGTCGAGGCTGTCTGCGCCCAGATCGTCGATGAAGCTGGCTTCCTGGGTGACCTTGTCGGCCTCGACGCCGAGATGCTCGACGACAATCTTCTGCACGCGGTCAGCGGTATCGCTCATTTAGGTGTCCCTCTGTTTGGTGGGGTTACAATGTTGGCTTTCGCCCTAATGAACGCAAGGGATATAGGCAAGAGGGATGGAAAATCCCCCTTTCCCCTGCGGCATCGCGTATCGGCTCAGTTGCGCGAATCCATTTGGTCGAACGCCCTTAGACGCTCGTCAATACGCGCCAAACCCAGGCTGGCATAGGCGCTGCTACCGTCGACAGCGATAGCGCGGCGATAATAGCCTTCGGCAGCGTCAAAATCCCCAGCCGCTTCAGCGCACAAGCCGATGTTGAACAGCAGCGATTCGTGCTCGCCAATTGCCGGTTCCAGTGCGGCGAATGACGCACATGCGCCCAATTCATCACTCTTTGTTTGGCGAATGGCATCGCGAAATTCGCCGCCAGCTGCTTTAGGCATGCCCTTGCGCGATTCCAGCACGCGAATCCCTTCACTGCGCTGGACAGGAGCCAGCGCATATCTCAGCCGGTCGGCGACCTCGTCGAGGGCAGCTTCAACCAGCGGCTCGGAATCGGGGCGGCGCTCATCCATGCAGAAACGCTGCTCGCGCGTGGCGGAGCTTTCATCGGTATCGATCAGGTCTCCATTGCGGCCGACCAGTCGCAGGGTGGGATCCACCCGCACCACGAGCTTGTGGCAGCGGATCTTGCGCTTGCGCTTCTCGACACACTTCTTCTTGGCATCACGCTTGATGCAGTCCTCGACTGTCTTGTCGTAGGAATCCTCCACATCGACTCGAGTCGTCACCGCCCCACGCAGCGCCGCTTCGGCATCACTGGAAAGGCTGGCCGCGTAAATCGTGAACCACGGATCGCCATCGACAATTGCGCCACGCAAGCGGTCCTCGATCTTGATCGAAAGCGTGCCGCCATCGACACCCCCGAATTGCTCGACAGCAATCGAGTCCAGCGCGGCGGCACGATCGTTCCCGGCTGGATAGATTCCGGTGACCATCAGCGTTTCGGCCATGGTGCCCGCCGGAAAAATCGCAAACGCCGCAACCAGAGCAAGCTGCAAGAAACCACGCATTATCAACCACTCCGCTTCCAAACTTTGCCCGAAGGCTTGGCCAAACGCTGGCGAGGGGTCAACCCGTCGCGGAAGCCTTATGCGCCTTCCTTCTTCGGCGGTTCGACGGTGCGGATATGGACGTCGCGTAGCGCCCGCGGAGGCACGGCGCTAGGGGCCCCCATCATCAGGTCCTGCGCCCGCTGGTTGAGCGGGAAGGCGATTACTTCGCGGATGTTGGGCTCATCGGCCAGCAGCATCACGATGCGGTCGATGCCCGGAGCAGAACCGCCGTGCGGCGGTGCGCCGAGCTTGAATGCTTCGATCATCCCGGCAAAGTCACGATCGACATCTTCCTGGCTGTAACCGGCGATCTCGAAGGCCTTATACATGATCTCAGGCTTGTGGTTCCGGATCGCGCCCGAGCTGAGCTCATAGCCATTACAGACGATATCGTACTGCCAGGCGAGGATTTCGAGCGGGTCCTTCGATTCCAGCGCTTCCATCTCGCCTTGCGGCATAGAGAACGGGTTGTGGCTGAAATCAACCTTCTTCGCCTCTTCGTCGTATTCGAACATCGGGAAGTCGACGATCCAGCAGAACTTGAAGCAGCCCTGCCCGATCAGGCCCAGCTCCTCGCCCACGCGGGTGCGTGCGGCACCGGCGAGCTTGGCGGCGTCCTTTTCCTTGCCCGCAGCGAAGAACAGGCCGTCGTTCTCGCCCAGCCTCAGTTCGGCATAGAGCTTCTCCATGCCCTCGGTGCCGTGGTTCTTGGCGATCGGCCCGCCGAATTCGCCGCCCTTGCGGGTGACGTAGCCGAGGCCGGCGAAGCCTTCCTTGCGCGCCCAGTCGTTCATGTCGTCGAAGAACTTGCGGCTCTTCTCATGCGTATTCGGCGCCGGAACCACGCGGACACGGCCACCGGTGCCGACGATCTTCTCGAACAGACCGAATCCGCTCGACTGGAAGTGATCGGTCACGTCGCTGATGACCAGCGGGTTGCGCAGGTCCGGCTTGTCGGTGCCGTATTTCAGCATCGCATCCGCATAGGGGATGCGTGGGAAGCTGCCGGCCGGAGTCACGCTCTTGCCGTTCGCGAATTCCTCGAACACGCCGGCCAGCACCGGCTCGATCGCCTGGAACACGTCTTCCTGCGTGACGAAGCTCATTTCGAAGTCGAGCTGGTAAAATTCCGGCGAACGGTCGGCGCGCAGGTCTTCATCGCGGAAGCACGGCGCGATCTGGAAATAGCGGTCGAAACCGGCGACCATCAGCAGCTGCTTGAACATCTGCGGTGCCTGCGGCAGCGCGTAGAAGCTGCCCGGGTGCAGGCGGCTCGGCACGATGTAGTCACGCGCGCCTTCGGGGCTCGAGGCAGCGAGGATCGGGGTCTGGAACTCGGTAAAGCCCTGCGCCGTCATGCGGTTGCGGATCGAAGTGATGACCTGCGAACGCAGCATAATGTTCTTGTGCACGCGCTCGCGCCGCAGATCGACAAAGCGGTACTTGAGGCGGATGTCTTCCGGATAGTCTTCCGCCGAGTTGACGATCAGCGGCAGCTCCTCGGCGCGGCTTTGCACCGTCACGCTGCGAGCGAAGACTTCGATCTCGCCGGTCGGCAGGTTGGGGTTCACCGCCTCTGCCGCACGCGCCTTTACGTCACCGTCGATAGTGACGACCGATTCCAGCTTGAGTTTCTCCAGCACCGGCAGCGCCGGGCTGTCGCTGTCGGCCACCACCTGCGTGATGCCATAATGGTCGCGCAGGTCGACGAACAGCACGCCCCCATGATCGCGCTTGTTATGCACCCAGCCCGACAGGCGGACGGTTTCGCCGACATTTTCCTTGCTCAGCGCTGCGCAGTTGTGGGTACGATAGGCGTGCATCTAAAATCTTTCCATTTTCGGAGCTATGAGGCTAAGGGCGCGCGCGTTCGCGTGCACGGTTTGGCCTGACTCGCTTTAGAGCTGGCCCCCTAGCCGGATTTCGCGCGCGCTAACAGGGGATGCTCCGCACTTTGTCAAGTCGCATGAGCGTCACTGGGATCACTCCCGAGGGCGGTACTCCGCCCAACCGAAGAAAGACCGATGAAGATACACGAGCTGATCACGACCACCGAGCCGCTTCGCGAACTGTGCGAACGCCTCGCAAAATCCGAATTCGTTTGCGTGGACACGGAGTTCATGCGCGAAAACACCTACTGGCCCGAACTCTGCCTGATCCAGATCGGCAACGAGGAAGAGGCCGCCGCGGTCGACCCGCTGGCGGACGGCATCGACCTCGCCCCACTATGGGAGCTGATGTGCGACAATGAGGACGTGCTGAAGGTCTTCCACGCCGGCGGGCAAGACGTGGAAATCGTCTTCAACTTCACTGGCAAGACACCGCACCCGATCTTCGATACCCAGATCGCCATGATGGCAATCAGCCAGAGCGAACAGATCGGCTATGCCAACCTTGTTGAAAGCTGGCTTAACAAGACCATCGACAAGGGCGCGCGCTTCACCGACTGGAGCCGCCGCCCGCTAACCGATCGCCAGATCGAATATGCCATCGGCGACGTGACATACCTCGCGACCATCTTCCCCAAGATCCTGAACAAGCTGATCAAGACCGGGCGCGGGGCGTGGCTTAATGCCGAGATGGACAAGCTCGCTGACCCAGCCAATTACGAGAACGATGGCGACCTTGCCTGGCGGAGGATTCGCTCGCCGGGGCGCAACCCGACCGTGCTGGGTCGGCTCAAGGCGCTGGCCGCGTGGCGCGAGAGCGAAGCGCAGCACAAGAACATCCCGCGCGGCCGCATCGTCCGCGACGAGACGCTGGCCGATATCGCCAGCCATCCGCCCAAAAAGCAGTCCGATCTCGCCAAGGTCCGCGGCCTCAGCCAGGCCTGGCGCGACAACGAGATTGGCAAGCGGCTGCTCAAGGTCCTGGAAAAGGCCGAGCCGCTGCCTAAGGAAGAAATGCCGGAAAAGGCCAAGCGCGGGGCCCCGCTGGGCAAGGAAGGCGCGCTCGTGGCCGACCTCCTCAAGCTGCTGCTCAAGATCCGCGCCCGTGAAATCGACATCGCCGCCCGCCTGCTGACCCGCGCCGATGAAATGGAAGCCCTCGCCGCCGGTGTGCGCGACTTGCCGATCCTCGAAGGCTGGCGCTATGAAGTCTTCGGCAAGGACGCGCTCGAACTGGTCGAAGGCAAGCTCGCCTTCGCAGTGAAGAACGGCAAGCTTACCATGACCCATGTCGACGACATGGCCGAAGAACTGGCGGAGCGGCAGGCGGCGGAGTAGGGTTCGCCCATGTCCACCTACCTCCCCACCATCAAGCAGCTGCAGTACCTCGTCGCGCTACATGAGCATGGGCATTTCGGGCGTGCAGCGGAGGCTTCGTTTGTTTCGCAGTCCACCCTGTCAGCCGGCATTCGCGAGTTGGAATCGCTGCTCGGTGTGACGCTGGTCGAGCGCAGCCGCCGGGTGGTGCGGTTTACGCCGCTGGGCAACCAGGTGGTGGAGAAGGCCCACCGGTTGCTGCGCGAGGCGGAAGAGCTTTCCGATCTGGTGCAGGCGGCGGGCAAGCCGCTGTCGGGCACTCTCCGCATGAGCGTCATCCCCACTATCGCGCCGTTCCTGCTGCCGCGTATCCTCCCGCGGCTGCGCAAGGAACGGCCCGAGCTTAAACTGTTCCTGCGCGAGGAGACCAGTCACGATGCAGTGGAATCGCTGCATCACGGGCGGGTCGATTGCGTGCTGCTGGCCCTGCCCTTTGCCACCGGCGATATCGAGATGGAGCATATTGCCGATGACCGGCTCTATGTCGCTTTCCCGAAGGACGATCCGCGCGATCCGCCAGAGATCGTGAAGCCCAGCATGATCGACGAAGGCCGCCTGCTGCTGCTCGAAGACGGGCATTGCCTGAAGGAGCACGCCCTCGCTGCCTGCAACCGGCCCGAATTGCGCGGCAGCGCCACCATGATCGGCACTTCGCTGCACACGTTGGTGCAGATGGTCGACAACGGGCTTGGCCTGACAATGCTGCCGGAAATGGCGCTGGAGGCGAACATCCTTGCGGGTACCAATGTCGTGGCAAGACCGCTCAAGTCTGCTGCGGCCAAGCGCGAAATCGCTTTGATATGGCGCAAGAATTCGCCGCGGGGTGATGAATTCAGGCTGTTCGCCGAAGAATTGCGTGCCGGCTGACAAAAGCGGTATCGTTAACCCGGTGGATTACGCCAGTGTTCAATCACTAAATTGCCCTAAACGCGGCGTTCACGAAATTTTTGCCTATTTGTAACAATGTGCTCTACTCAAGGGTCCAATAATGCAGGAAGGCTGCCATCATGCGGTCATACAACCGGTTCGCAACCGACGAGGAAATCAACGTCATCATCAATGGCGAACGCGACGTCGCGACGCTCTATAACCTGTCCCCGGGCGGGTGCATGATCGAGATCCGCAATTCGGCTGCCCGCGAAGGCGCAGAGGTCGAAGTCAACCTGCGTGACATGGTGACAGCGCAAGGCGCCATTGTCTGGCGCATCGACCAGCATGCCGGGATCAAATTCGGCACGCCGGTGCATCACAAGATCGTGCAAATGCTCGGCTACGCCGCAACCAGCGAAAAGTTCGATGCCGAGGATCCGCGCGACCGCTTCGGACTGCCTCTGTTTGGCTGACGTCGCTCCACAGCCCCTTTTGCCCGGGACATCTCTGTGCACCAACTGTTAGCACCTTGTGGATAAGTCTGCCAGCATCGGCAGACAGGGGGAGCGCCGCGCATGCTCAATGACAATGACCAGCCGCCCCAATCTCGCGACGGGATAGCTACTGATGAGCATCCCCGGGTCGTCGTCGCAGACATCGCCGCCCGATTTCGCCTGCCCGGCCATGTCATTACCTTTGCCAATGAGAAAGGCGGCGTCGGAAAATCCACCCTCGCCTTTCACACGGCTGTAGCACTTGCGAGTCTCGGCCAGCGCGTGGTCGCGATCGACCTCGATCGTCGTCAGAGGACACTTCACCGGGGCTTGCAATACCGACACGGCACAGCATCAAGTGTGGGCGTGCACCTGCCGATGCCCGTTGGGGCAGTGCTCGATCGGCCCAGCGCCGCGCAATTGTGGCAGGAAGTGCTGCGGCTCGATGCAGCTGCCGATTTCATCGTTATCGACGCCGCCGGGGCGGACTCGCCGATCTTCCGCCGCGCCGTGGCGCTCGCCGATACGCTGGTAACTCCCGTCAATTCCTCATTCCTCGATCTCGAACTGCTGGGTCGGCACAATCCCGTCACCCGCGAGATCAGCCAGACCGGCTGCTTTGCCTCACTCGTCACGGAACTGCGGGCAGAGCGCATCGAGGCCGGATTCGCTCCGACCGACTGGATCGTGTTCAAGAACCGCGTCCGCCATGCCGAAAAGCGCCAGGGCGAGCGGATCGCGGAAGCCTTGCAGGCGCTTTCACGTGAGCTCGACTTCCGCATCGGCCAGGGCCTGAGCGAGCGGGTCGCTTTCCGTGAACTGTTTCCGTTCGGGCTTACGCATCTCGACCTGAAACACTTGCCTGGCATGTCTCAGATGGAAGCACACACCGCGCGAGAGATTGATCGAATGATGGCAGACCTCGCTCTCAGTTTCAGCGAAGAGGCAGCGCCCCGGCTTGCCCAGCCGCCGAAAGCGCGTAGGCTCAACCGTTCGGTTGCTGCCTTCAGCGAAGCACTCGCCGCCTATCGTTGAGCCGATCGACTCAATCCATGTGCTTGAGGCCGACTCGCAGGTAATCCCAACCGGTCACGAGCGTCAGGATCGCTGCTCCCCACAGGCTCCAGATGCCGATCGTATGCGAGACGTTGAAGGTCGTCTCACCCACGGTTGCCAGCCATTGCGGTGTAGCCCCCGAAAAGATCAGGGCCCCAAGCGACAGCAGCTGGAAAGTCGTCTTCCATTTGGCGAGCTTGGTCACCGGCACCGACACCTGCAGCCCGGCGAGGAATTCGCGCAAGCCCGAGACAGTGATCTCGCGCACGAGGATGATCAGCCCGGCAATGACGTGAAAATCACCCATCACAGGCCCACGCAGGAAGCCTTGCGCCGTCAATACAAGGATGATCGAGGCAACCATGATCTTGTCGGCAATCGGATCGAGGAACTGGCCGAGTTTCGACACCGTACCTTGCGCGCGGGCCAGGTACCCGTCCAGATAGTCTGTGATGCCGATGATCGAATACAGCACGAAGCCGATGGCATAGCCCAGCTCCCATCCCGGCCACCACAAGAAGAAAGCCAGCAGCGGCACCGCAAAGATGCGCGACAGGGTCAGGAGGTTGGGCAAGGTCAGCATGTCAACCTAGCGCTTAGCGCGTTCTGCTGCCGGGCAAAAGCACTTGCATACCCCCTATCCCTAGCTGCGATGTGCCTCTAGTGTCGGCCGCGAGGCGCGCATCCGCGCGTGAGGGGAATCCATGACGACGCTCAAATTGCTGCGCCGCCGCCGCTTCCTGCCGCTGTTCACGACGCAGCTGCTGAACGCTTTCAACGACAATCTCTACAAGACCGCGATGGTCCTGTTCGTGGTCTATTTCGTCTACAATTCGGAAGAAGCGGAAGGGTTGTTCAGCGCGGTCGCCTCGGGCCTGTTCATCCTGCCGTTCTTCGTGCTGTCGGCGCTCGCCGGGCAGCTCGCCGACATGCGCGACAAGGCGCGCATCATCCGCATCGTCAAATTCTGCGAGATCGGACTGATGCTGATCGGCGCGACCGGTCTTTACCTGTCGTGGAAGGGGTTCGAAATGCCGGTGGCGATCCCGCTAGGCTTTACCACTCTAGACACGACCTTCCCGATCATCCTGTTGTTGTTCGCGCTGTTCCTCACTGGCGTGCAGTCGACCTTCCTCGGCCCGATCAAATACGCCATCCTGCCGCAGCACCTGCACAAGGACGAGGTGCTGGCGGGTACCGGACTGGTCGAGGCTGGAACCTATGTCGCCATCCTCGCCGGGACGATCCTGGCCGGCTGGATCCCGGTCCAGTATGCCGCCGCCAGCATCATCGGCGTGTCAATCCTGGGCTATATTTCGGCACGTCAGGTTCCCACTGCACCGCCGCTGGGCAAGGTCGAGAAGATCGACCTCCATATCATCCGCGCATCGATCGCGCTGGTGCGCAACACCATGCATGACAAGCAGGTGTTCTACGCCATACTTGCCATCAGCTTCTTCTGGACCATCGGCGCAGTGCTGTTCATCCAGTTCCCACCGCTTGCGAAAAACGTGATCATGGCAAGCAAGGAAGTCGCCAGCGTGTTCCTGGTAGTGTTTTCGGTCGGGGTGGCGCTTGGTTCCGTAACCATCAACCACTTGCTCAAGGGCGATGTCTCGGCGCGATATGCACCCTTCTCCGTACTGGCAATGGCAGGCTTTGTCTTTGCATTCTATCTGGTCTGCAAGCTGTGGCAGATGGACCAGCCGACAGAACTGCTCGATGTTTCCGAGTTCATCGCCTGGCCGATGGCATCGGTCTTGCTGCTGTGCCTGCTCGGCATATCTGTGGCTGGCGGCATGTTCGTGGTGCCGCTCTACGCATTCCTCACGACACGGGTTTCGACCGACCAGGCGTCACGCACGATCGCCGCCAACAATATCGTCAATTCCGGAGCAATGGTGGCCGGGTCGCTCATGGCAATGGTTCTAACCGCTGCAGGTGTGCCGATTGCCGAGCAGGTCCTCCTGAGCGCCGCGATGTGCCTCGTTTCGGCCTGGTTGGGCAAGCGGCTACACCAGGCCGAATTAGCCGACCAACCGGAAGCGGCCTAGGCCCTTGATCAGACCAGGAAGACCAGCGCTGCCGCAAGGCAAGCAAAATAGGCGCTGGCAAAACCTCGCACGTCATCGCGGCTGACAGTCCAGGCAGAGCGCGGTGCCCTCGCAATAGTGTCACCGCGCACATGTGGTGGCAGCGAAGCGAGGAAGGAATGGCGCGCACCCTCATCGGTGAGCACCAGCGACCGGCGTTGTTTTCTCGTTGTCATGAGACAAGCGTTTACACTTTGCTAACCATTGCGCGCGGCATGAATCGGCGTTGTCGCGCGATGGGACATTAAGTTTTCCTGTTCACCGTGTGCGCCATCCGCGTTGTGGGAAAATCGCTGTGGCGCTAGAGGCCGCTGGATGAACGAACATACCACGCCCGATGCTGCCCGCCTGCTGGTCCAATGCCTCGTCGAGCAGCACTGCGACCGCATCTTCACAGTTCCGGGCGAGAGTTTCCTGCAGGTCCTCGATGGGCTTCACGGCCAGACCGACATCGACGTCATTACCTGTCGGCAAGAAGGCGGTGTTAGCTTCATGGCCTGCGCCGACGGGGCCATGACCGGTCGCCCAGGCGTCGCTTTCGTAACCCGCGGACCGGGGGCAACCAACGCCAGCATCGGCGTACATGTCGCGTATCAGGATTCGCAGCCGATGGTCTTGTTCGTAGGCGATGTCGCACGCGAGATGCGCGACCGCGAGGGATTCCAGGAAGTCGACTTCGCGGCCTTCTTTGGCCCTATCGCCAAGTGGGCGGCGCGCATCGACAGTGCCGACCGCATCCCCGAATATGTCGCTCGTGCCTGGTCCGTCGCCATGTCGGGCAGGCCCGGACCGGTGGTACTGGCCCTGCCGGAAGACATGCTGTCCGACGCCACCGAGGCCAAACCGCGCCCCGAAGCCATCCGTCCGGCGCAGCCACCCTGCCCCGACGCGATGCAGGCGATGATGGCCATGATCGGCGATGCTGCCTCCCCCGTCGCCATCATCGGCGGGGCCGGCTGGAACGCCAAGGCGCGCGAGCACTTCCAGGCCTTTGCCGAACGGATCGGCCTGCCGGTGGCGACGGCCTTCCGCCGGCAGGATGCGATCTCGCCGCGCTCGCCGGTCTATGCCGGCAACCTCGGCTATGGCCCCAATCCGAAACTGGTCGAGCGGATCAAGGCGGCGGACCTGATCCTCGCGGTCGGGGCGCGGCTGGGCGAAGCGACCACCGATGGCTACACCATCGTCACCCCGGATCACCCGGACCAGCAACTGATCCATGTCCATCCCGATCCGGGCGAGCTCGGCCGGGTCTACCGTACCGACCTGGCGCTATGTGCCGACATGCCCGAATTCGCCGAAGCCGCTGCGTTGTGGGACGACGGCAGCATCATTCCCTTCGATGCCGGGCCGCAGGCCCATGCCGAATGGGAGGAATGGTCTACACCGGCTCCCTCGGACTGGCCTCTAGATCTCGCGTCATGTGTCGGGTTTATGCGCGAGACGCTGCCTGCGGACACGATGATCTGCAACGGTGCGGGCAATTTCGGCGGCTGGTGGCACCGCTACTGGCGATACGACGGGCACCCCACCCAGCTCGCGCCCACTTGCGGAGCGATGGGCTATGGCGTCCCCGCAGCGGTCGCTGCCGCACGCCGCTTCCCCGATCGTACTGTCGTAGCCGTGTCAGGCGACGGCGATTTCCTGATGAACGGGCAAGAGCTGGCAACAGCTGTGCAATACGGTGTCGACCTGCTGGTGGTGGTTGTCGACAACGGCGCTTACGGCACGATCCGCATGCACCAGGAACGCGAGTTCCCCGCGCGAATCTCTGCGACTGAATTGAAGAACCCCGACTTTGCGGCGCTTGCCATCTCCTTTGGGGGTTGGGCAGCCCGGGCCGAGACTACCGATCAGTTCAAATCCGCCTTGCTCGAGGCACAGGGCCGCAAGGGCCTGCGCCTGATCCATTGCGTCATAGATGTCGAACAGCTGGCCGCCAGCGGAGCGACCGTCAGTGGTTTGCGTTCGCGCTAGAGCCCACCCATCTTGCAGATGACCTTCCATTCGGCGGGGGTAATCTCAGCCACGGAAAGGCGCGACAGGCGCACCAGCTCGCAATCGGCCAGCTTGGGTTCTGCCTTGATCTGCTTGAGCGTTACCGGCTGAGGGAGCTTGGTCTTGGGCTTGACCTTCACAGCGTTCCACTTCTGCTCGGGATCGGTCGGATCCATGATCCCATCGACGCTGACTTCGCAGATGCCGACTATCTCCAGCCCTTCACGCGAGTGGTAGAAGAAGGCTTCGTCCCCAACCTTCATCGCCGCAAGGTTGTTACGCGCGCGGTAATTGCGGACCCCGTCCCAGGTGCCTTCCTTCTCGGCAACGAGATCGTCCCAGCTGTACTTGAAGGGTTCCGATTTCATCAGCCAATACCGCGCCATGCCGGGCTATCTCCTTGTTCATTCGATGGATCGCTCCAGCCTGCCGACTGCAGGGCTGGTAGGGTAAGGGATGGGTAAACAAGCAATTTACCCAATTTTCAACCGCAGTGGTCATAAACGGCAGCTTACCAACCCCTCAAGAAGGGGAAGCCGCCTACTGGGGGATCATGGCAAAGTTTCCGGGCAAGAGACAGGACGGGCTCGCCAGCGCCCGGCGCGATATTGTCGCGCTGGGGATCGCTGCTGCGGCGATCATCATGTTCGTGGGTACGGGCAGCAAGGTCGTCCCGCAAATCGTCCGTCAATGGACATCGGGTGCCGGTGCAGGGCCCGATCTCATGCTCACCAATGCGCTGCTGCTCAACATTGCACTGATCATCTTCGGCTGGCGCCGCTACCGCGAGCTCCGGCTGGAAATCGACACCCGCCGCGAGGCCGAGGCTCGCGCACGCGAGTTGGCGGAGATCGACCCTCTTACCGGCTGCCACAACCGTCGGAGTGCGACGATCGAAACCGATCGCTCGATCGCCAAGGCCGAGCGTGATGGCAAGGCCATCGCCTTCATCATGGTCGACCTCGACAACTTCAAGCAGGTCAATGACCTGAACGGTCACCAGGCTGGCGACGACGTGCTGGTACGAACCGCCGAACGCATGACCGCGCTGTTGCCGCGCGAGTCAGTGCTGGCTCGCCTCGGCGGCGATGAGTTTGCCGTCGTCTACCCCTATGACAAGAATTCGCCCGATGTTGTCGAACAGTTCGTATCGCGACTGATCAACAGCATCGCCGCGCCCATGGCTATTGGTTCGCAGCAAATTGAAGTGACCATGTCGATCGGGATCGCTTCCGGCCTGTCGGGGCGTCATGGCGAAGGTTGCGAAGTCGATGCCCAGGTGCTGATGCACCAGGCCGATATCGCGATGTACCATGCCAAGCGGCAGGGTAAGAACCGGTACTACTGGTTCGAAGCGACGATGGAGAACGAGCTGCGTTTCCGCAACCAACTGGAAACCGGCATCCGCCTGGGTGTCGAGAAAGGCGAGTTCGTCCCGCATTACGAACAACAGGTCGATATCAAGACGGGCCGGCTGGTCGGGTTCGAGATGCTGGCGCGCTGGAATTCGTCCAAACTGGGCATGATTAGCCCGGAAATATTCATTCCCATCGCCGAAGAGATCGGCCTGATCGCCGAGCTTTCGGAAGGCCTGATGCGACAGGCGTTCCGCGACGCGCAGGACTGGGATCCCTCGCTTACGATTTCCGTCAACATCTCACCGGTACAGCTGCGCGACCCGTGGTTCTCGCAGAAAATTCTCAAGCTGCTGCTGGAATGCAATTTCCCGCCGCAGCGGCTCGATATCGAAGTGACTGAAAGCTGCCTGCATGAAAACGTCGGTGTCGTGCGGTCGATGATCACCAGTCTCAAGAACCAGGGCGTGAAGATCAGTCTCGACGATTTCGGGACCGGTTACTCCTCGCTGGCCCAGTTGCGGTCGCTGCCGTTCGACCGGATCAAGATCGACCGCAGCTTCGTCAGCGAACTCAAGGAAGCCGACGCCAATTCGCAGATTGTTGCAGCCATTATCTCGCTCGGCGCAGGGCTGGATATGCCGATTACAGCGGAGGGCATCGAAGACAGCACGATCCTTGAGACGCTCAAGACCATGGGCGAGATGAAAGGCCAGGGCTATCTCTACGGACGCCCTGAAAGCGCCGACGATGTGTGCAAGCGGCTGGAGAAGCAAGGCCTGCTGGTTGTTCGGGATGCTGCACCCGCCGATGCCCCGGGCGAAACAAGCGAAGACGCCGCCCGCAAATCGGCCTGATCTGGGAGTTCGTGCCCCTTTACGCCGAAGCACTCCCACCATAGATGCGCTGCGATGCGTATCTCCTTCACCAAGATGCACGGGCTCGGCAATGACTTCGTGATGCTCGATGCCCGCGAGCACAGACTGCCGCCGATGACGGCAGCGATTGCGCGCGCCTTGGCGAACCGAACCACAGGGATCGGCTGCGACCAACTGATCCTGCTCGAACCCTCCGAAGCAGCCGATTTCCGTATGCGCATTTTCAATGCCGATGGCGGCGAGGTTGAAGCCTGCGGCAATGCCAGTCGCGCTGTGGCGCTGCTGCATGGCAAGGCAGCCACAGTAGAGACGAACGGCGGTATGATCGAAGTCGCCCCTACCAAAGGCGGCGCGCGGGTCGACATGGGCGTGCCGCGGTTCGAGTGGGAAGCCATCCCGCTCGCCTATGCCATGGACACGCTTTCCATGCCGGTGGGCTGGGGTGAACTGGAAGCGCCGGTTGCGGTCAATGTCGGCAACCCACATGTGGTATTTTTCGTAGAAGACGCAGATGCGGTGCGCCTCGACCTGATGGGTGCCGGGATCGAAACCGACGAACTCTTTCCCCAGCGCATCAATGTCAATGTTGCATCGGTCACGGGCAAGGATGCAATCAAACTGCATGTGTGGGAGCGCGGCGTAGGCTTGACCCGGGCTTGCGGGACAGGAGCCTGTGCCACCGCTATTGCAGCGATGCGACGCGGACTAACCGGCCGCACGGTCGACGTTACCCTGCCCGGCGGAGTGCTAACCATCGAATGGAACGCGCACGGCCGGATCATCATGACCGGCCCCGCGACCGAGAGCTTTCGCGGCAGCTTTGACTGGGGGGACTACGCGTGAGCGGAGCGGAAGTCATTTCGCTCGGTTGCCGCCTCAATATTTCCGAAAGCGAGCAAATCCGGGCCATGCTCGCGCGCGAAGATAATGTCGTCGTCGTCAACAGCTGTGCAGTAACCAGCGAAGCCGTGCGCCAGACCCGGCAGGCCATCCGGCGGGCGCGCAAGTCCCGGCCGGACGCGCGATTGCTGGTGACGGGTTGTGCCGCGGATATCGAGCGTGAGCAACTCTCCGCCATGCCCGAAGTGGACGGTCTCATTGCCAACACCGCCAAGCTCGATGCGCGGGCCTGGAATGTCCCCACGCTCGATGCGCCTATCAAGCGAGACCGGCACACCCGTGCCTTCATCGCTGTGCAGAACGGTTGCGACCATGCCTGCACATTCTGCGTCATTCCCCAGGGCCGCGGTGAAAGCCGGTCGCTATCGGTCGAACAGGTTTTACGCGAAGTGGAACGCCATCTCGACGAGGGCGCAGCAGAGGTCGTGCTAACAGGCGTCGATGTCACCAGCTGGGGACACGACTTGCCTGGGAAGCCGGTGCTTGGTGCGCTCGTGCGAGCGGTCCTCGATGGCTTTCCGCAACTCAGGCGGCTGCGTATGTCCTCCATCGACGGGATCGAGGTCGATGACCAACTGTTTGAGCTGTTCGCAAATGAACCGCGCGTTATGCCGCATATTCATTTGTCGCTGCAGCACGGGCACGACCTGATCCTCAAGCGGATGAAGCGTCGCCACAGCCGCACCGATGTCGTGGAGCTTGTCTCAAGGCTCAAGGCAACGCGGCCGGAAATTGCCATCGGTGCCGACCTGATCGCCGGCTTCCCGACCGAGAGCGAGGAACATCACGCAGGGAATCTTTCGATCATCGAAGAACTTGCCATCATCCACGGACACATCTTCCCTTACTCGCCCCGCCCCGGCACCCCCGCCGCGCGGATGCCGCAGTTAAACAAGGCTGTCATCCGGCAGCGCGCCACCGAGCTGCGCAATGCTGTTGCCCAGGTGCGCGAACCTTGGCTGCGCGCCCAACTCGACAAACCTCACAGCGTGCTCGCCGAACGCGATGGTTGCGGCTACACGCCTGGCTACGCACGGGTTAAACTGCCCGAAGACACACCTGCCGGGGCAATCGTGACCATTACTCCCACTACACTCGAACAGGGCCTGCTTGCATGAGCTGGACCGAACGTCTTTTTGGCGGCTTCAGGAAAACCTCCGAACGGCTGAGCGAGAATCTCACCGCCGCGGTCAGCACTGCCACGCTCGACGATGCCACGCTGGACGAGGTCGAAGACGCGCTGATCATGTCGGACCTCGGCCCGTCTGCCGCATCGCGCATCCGCGAGAAGCTGCGCGAGAAGCGCTTCGGGCTGCAGATCAGCGAGCGCGAGCTCAAGGAGGCGGTGGCGGAAGAGATCGCCGCGATCCTGCGACCGGTTGCCGTCCCGTTGGAAATCACCGCCTTCCCGCGTCCACAGGTGATTCTCGTCATCGGCGTCAACGGCAGCGGCAAAACCACCACCATTGCCAAGCTGGCGCACTGGCTGGTCGAGGAGGATTACGAGGTCATGCTGGCGGCAGGAGATACCTTCCGCGCTGCCGCCATCGAGCAATTGGCGACCTGGGCTGACCGCGTCGGCGTGCCCATCATCAAGGGGCCGCAAGGCGGCGACCCGGCCAGCATCGTGTTCGACGGGGTCAAAGCGGGGACCGAGCGCGGGACCGACGCGCTGATCGTCGACACCGCCGGGCGATTGCAGAACAAGCGCGAGCTGATGGATGAGCTGGCCAAGATCCGTAAAGTCCTCGGTCGGCTCAACCCTGAGGCACCGCACGACGTGATACTCGTGCTCGATGCCACCAATGGCCAAAATGCGCTCAGCCAGATCGACGTATTCAAGGAAGTCGCCGGAGTCACCGGCCTCATCATGACCAAGCTCGACGGCACCGCGCGCGGCGGCGTGCTGGTAGCAGCGGCCGAGCAATACGGCCTGCCGATCCACGCTATCGGTGTGGGCGAGAAGATCGACGATCTGCGTCCGTTCGACCCAGACCTGGTGGCCAAAGTGATCGCGGGGATTGCGTAAGGCACTCCCTTACAACCGTTCGGGCTGAGCCTGTCGAAGCCCTGTTTTTCTTCTGGAGATGCGTTTTGCAAGAAAAGGACAGCCCTTTGACAAGCTCAGGGCGAACGGAGTTGGGAGATAAACCCAAACCCAAATCCGGCTGGCTCAACATCCTGGTCGATTACGGCCCGCTGCTGGTCTTCCTCGGTGTCTACAAGTTCTACCAGCCGCCGGCAGAGTCGACTTTCGGCCAGATCGCAGCGGTGATCTATGGCACCATAGCCTTCATGATCGCCGCAGTCGTCGCGCTGGTCTTCAGCAAATTCAAATTCGGCCACGTCTCGCCGATGCTGATCCTCTCGACCGCACTGATCGTCGGCTTCGGAGGTCTGACGATCTGGCTGCAGGACGAAAGCTTCATTCAGTTCAAGCCGACTGCGATCTACCTCTTGTTCGGGTTCTTCCTAGTTGGAGGCTGGTTGCGCGGCAAAGCGTTGCTTCAGGTCCTGCTGGAGGCGGCGTTCGAAGGCGTCAACGAGGAAGGCTGGCTCAAGCTCAGCCGCAACTGGGGCTTCTTTTTCTTCGCATTGGCCGCACTCAACGAAATCCTCGTGCGCACAATGACCTTCGAGGGCTGGCTGTGGGCCAAGCTGTGGGTCTTCCTGCCGCTGAGCTTCCTCTTCACCTTCACGCAGATCCCGATGCTGCTCCGCCACGGGTTGGCGATCGAGGACCGCGACGCGGTGCTAAAGGACGAACCGCCCACAGGCAGCTAGCGAGACTGTTTCACCACCGGCTATCCGGCGGTGAAAGGCGCGGATCGCGAAAGTCGTTCCGTTCGATTTCAGCGATGATGGAATTGGCCCAAAGTGCCCCGCCCCTAATATAGACCGCGAGCACAGTTCCCAATTCAAGGTCAGCGAAGCGATGCCCGGTTGGACCGCAGTCATCTTCTCCACTGTGCGCAAAACGATATCTGCGAACCGGCACCTGACCCTTGAGCACGCCCAGAACCTCGACGGTGTTGCTCATCAGATATCCGGTCGTTGCAGGGCCCAGCTCTTCGCGGTCGATCACCTGTAGGACCATCACGATCTCGGCATCATCCCACAACGACTCTTGCCGGGCCTTTTCCGCAGCGCGTTCAGCAACGCTGCGATCATACTCATCCTGGGCGAGCCGGTCCTGGAGAGCCCAGCCGGCGTGTTTCACCCGGTCTTCATAAGCGACGTCGCTCTCGCCGACCCGCATAATTGGTGCGTGGTTCGCTATGAGGTTCGCAAGCCGACGCTGGTGTCGTTCGGTTGTCTCGCCAGGGCGCCGCCCGAAAGTGATGTCCCATGTACGTTCGGCAATGGCTAGCCCGCGCTGCCAGGCAGCCACCCGCGCATCATGCGATTCGGCCGTTTCGCCTTCCTGTAACGCCGGAGCGCTCGCTTCGACGAGAGACGGCAGCGGCAGTTCAGGCTCGGCTGGCGGCGAACAAGACAGCGCTACACTCTGCAAAATCGCTGGAATCCCTAGCGAACTCAAAGGCCTGTCTCCTGTTGCACTCCCACCGGCAGGTCAGATCCGCACCTGACTCCCCAGTTCGACCACGCGGTTGGTCGGGAGCTTGAAGAAGTCCATCGCCGTCGCCGCATTGCGCAGCATCCAGGCGAAGATTTTCTCGCGCCAGATCGGCATGCCGGGCTTGTCGCTCGGCAGCAGGGTCTGGCGGCTGAGGAAGAAGCTGGTCTGCATCATGTCGAACTTGCCGCCGCATTGTTCCATTGCCTTGAGCCCCTCGGGCACGTCGGTTGGTTCCATGAAGCCGTAATGCAGCACAGCACGGTAGAAGCCTTCGCCGATCTGCGAGTACTCGCAGCGCTTGGCCGGGTCGACATAGGGGATGTCCGAAATTTCCACCGTCAGGATGATGACCCGCTCGTGCAGCACCTTGTTGTGCTTGATATTGTGCAGCAGCGCCGAGGGTACGCCAGCAGTGCTCGACGCCATGAAGATCGCCGTTCCCGGCACCCGCACCGCGCTGTTGTGTGCGCTCTTGGCGAAGATCTCGATAGGTAGCGCTACTTCGCTCATGCGGTCGCGCATCAGCTTGCGCCCGCGCGCCCATGTGGTGAGCAGGGTAAAGACGATCAGGCCCACCACCAGCGGGAACCAGCCGCCATCGGGCACCTTGGTCAGATTGGCTGCGAAATAGGCACCGTCGATGATGAGGAACAGCAGCACCACTGGCGCAGCATAATACCATTTCCATTTCCACACCCCGACCAGCAGGACCGCCATCAGCAAGGTGTCGATGGTGACTGCGCCTGTCACTGCGATCCCATAGGCCGAAGCGAGGTTGGAGGAGTTCTGGAACGTCAGCACCAGGATGATCACGGCAACCATCAGCGCCCAGTTGATGATCGGGATATAGATCTGGCCCGAATGCGCGTCGCTGGTGTGAGTAACAGAAAGGCGCGGCACGAAGCCGAGCTGGATCGCCTGGTGAGTGATCGAGAACGCGCCCGAGATCACAGCCTGGCTGGCAATGAATGTCGCGAAGGTCGCAAGAATCACCAGCGGCAAACGCAGCATTTCCGGTGCCAGCAGGAAGAACGGTGCCTTGATCGCTTCATTGGCCTCTGCCGCACCCAGCGAAACGATCATCGCACCCTGCCCGAAATAGTTGAGCAACAGGCATGGCATCACAAAGCCAAACCAGCTCAGCCGCATCGGGCCGCGCCCGAAGTGGCCCATGTCCGAATAGAGCGCTTCCGAACCCGTCACCGCCAGCACGACCGAACCGAGCGCGAGGAAGGCCAGCATGCCGTCGTTGATGAAGAACTGGACTGCGTACCAGGGGTTGAGCGCGTAGAGGATTTCCGGGTGCTGGACGATGGAGATAATCCCCAGCGTCGCGATGACAGTGAAGTAAACAATCATTACCGGGGCGAACAGCGCCCCGACCTTGGCCGTGCCGCGCTTTTGCAGGATGAACAGGAAGATCAGCAGCACTAGTGCGATGGGGATCACCAGCGGGTCGAGCCGGTGGTCGACCACTGTCAGCCCCTCGACCGCCGAGAGGACGGAAATCGCCGGGGTAATCATGCTGTCGCCATAGAAAAGCGAGGTCGCGAACACGCCCAGCAGCACCACCAGCCAGCCATAGTTGGTCTTGCCGATACTGCGGCTGATCAACGCGACGAGGGCGAGGCTACCGCCCTGCCCCTTGTTATCGGCGCGCATCAGGATGCTGACATACTGGATCGCCACGATCAGCGTCATCGACCAGAAGATCAGGCTGACGACACCCAGAACGTGGTTATAGTCGATCGGCAGCGGGTTAGGCCCGACGAAAGTCTCGCGGAATGCGTAGAGTGGGCTCGTACCGATATCGCCGAAGACAATACCGATGGCACCGATCGCCAGCTTGGTGGTCGAGTCCATGTGATGACCGCCAGCTCCCTCGGGAGCGCGGTCAGTTGTTGGAGAAGCTTCGCTCATAATACCGGTGGTTCCGACCCTATGGCTGATGGCGCAAATTGCGATGCCTGCAACCGACTTCTCCCAAGCCCGCAGCGACGCGCGCGCCTAGCAGCCCTGCCCGGGGCATGCAATATGTCACTCCGGCTGCGGCCCTGCCGCTGCCGGGGCGGCAGGCGGCGCGACTGGAGGCAACGTCACGCCTTGTTGCTGCGCCATCACCGCATCGATCAGCTGGTCGATCCCGGCAACACGCTCGGCAAGAAAAGCGTGCCCAGGCGTATCCTCGTCGCTCGCGGCCAGAGCATCGGCCCAGATGTCGCGCGCTGTCGGGGCGTCGCCGGTCCGCAAGGCATTGACCCCATCAAAGAAGGCCGGGGCCGGACTGTCCTTCAGCGTTTCATACGATCGCTGGAGCGCGAACACGGCAGGCTTCGTTAATCGACCCCGGGCATGTTCGGTCAAGGCAATGCTCAGCGCCAGCCAAGCCTCGCCGTTGTCAGGATCTTCGGCCACTACTTGCTGCAGGATCTGCGCCGCACGTTCGAAATCGCCTTTGCGGGCAAAACCATCGGCAACTGTGATGAAGTGCGCCGGCACGTCCGCTTCACTAAAGAATTCACGGCGGGCATCGACCAGGGCAGGATTCCCCTGCGGACCGTTCTCCATCGCCTCTGCAGGAGCGGCCGGGTAGCTGGGCGAGCCTTGCCAGGCATAGCCAGCCAGCCCGAACACCAGTACAGCCGCCAGCAGTGTCCACAACTGGCGATGCCCTTTGAGCAGGAGCAACCCAGCCAGAAAGGCAACAATCGCCAGCCCGATGATCGCCAGCCAGCCCGTCATGCCCGCCGCATCCTGCGCCAGAACAAGCCCATGGCGGCAAGCAGCAACAGCACCGGCACCACAAACAGGGGCCAGGTGCTCGCATTCACTGTTGGTTCGTAGCTGATGTAGTCACCATAGCGCTCTATCATCCACGCGCGGATATTCTCCGGCTCTTCCCCGGCAAGGATACGGGAACGGACCTGATGGCGCATATCGCCTGCAATCGGCGCATCGCTGTCATGAATCGATTGCGACTGGCAAGTCAGGCAGCGCAGGGTTGCCATCAATTCGAGCGCTTCGGCTTCCTGCGATGGGTCTTCCAACTGCACATTGGCGTAGGGAGCATCGGGCATATCCGATTGTGCAAGGGCCGGTGCCGCCAGCAGCGCAAAAACGAGTGAAAACAAACGGATCACCGTGCTTCCTCCAGCTTCTGCAGCAACATGGCGACATCGCCAGCCCTCACGTCGCCGATGTGCTGGTGGGTGATATTGCCCTTGCCATCGATCACGAAGGTTTCCGGGACCCCGCTCGACCCGATGCCGAGCTGGACTTCGGAAATATCGTCCCGCGCGACCACGGCATAGGGGTCTCCATAGCGCGCGAGAAAGCCCGCAATATCTTCAGGCTTGTCGCGGATCGCCACCCCGACAATGGTTGCGCCTTGCGCCTTTAGGGCATCGAGATAAGGCGCTTCGGCAATGCACGGGGCACACCAGCTGGCCCAGACGTTTAGCAGCTTGGGCTGGCCATCGCGAAAGATCGCATCGGTCACGCGCGGCGCATCATCGGTTTGCCCGGGCAGGTCGAAGCGCGGGAGCGACTTGCCAACCATGGCGCTGCGCACGGTTTCGTCGCGCGGCTGGGTCAGCTGGTAGCCGGCAATGCCGACAAAGAAGGCGAACAGCGCTGCGGGAATCCAGATCAGCCAGCGGTTCATGCCTTGCCCTCCCGCCCCTTGCGGATCGCGATCTGGCGCAGGATTTCCGATTTGCGCAGATAAGCGATCATATGCCCGAGGATGGCGAAGACGCCGCCCAGCGCGATCAGCAGCCCGCCATACCAGATCAGCGTCACAAAGGGCTTCCACCAGAGCCTGACCTGCCAGCGACCATCTTGTGTAGCATCACCCAAAACGGCGTAAAGCTGTCCATTCCAGCGCGTATCGAGCGCGCTTTCGGTTGTTTCCTGCACCGGATCTGTGAAAGTGCGCGCTTGCGGGCGCAGCAGTTGCGGCTCTCCGCCGTCGTAGCTGGCGAGCAAGCGTGCTTCGAGCGCTGTCCAGTTGGGCCCGGCGGTCGGCGAGACGCCCTGCAATTCGATCACCCACTCGCCCACAACCACCTTTTCACCAGGACTCAGCGCTGCGAGCTTCTCCTTGGTGAACGCCGCTTCGCTGGCCATGCCGAACAGAGCGACAGCCACGCCCAGATGCGCCAGCACCATGCCCCAGCTGGCGAGTGGATAGCGCAGCAGCTTGCGCCCCATCAGCGGCTGGATGCTTGCCACAGCGAGCGCAATCGCCAGTGCCATCCCGATGAGCGGCAGGATGCCCATATCTCCCAGCAGACCGGCCAGGACGAGCACGGCGACGAGCACTGCGGCACAAATCGCCATCGGCCGACCGATCCGCTGCAACCTGTCGCGTCGCCAGCGCAGCAGCGGACCTACGCACAGCACCAGCAGCATGGGCACTGTGAAAATGGCCGCGACCGGGTTGAAATAGGGCGGACCAACCGACACGCGTGTCCCCATTGCTTCCGTCAGCAACGGGTAGAAGGTGCCAAGCAGCACCACCCCAAGGATCGCACTCAGCATCACATTATTGAACACCAGCGCGCTTTCACGGCTCGCCAGGGCGAAGCGCTCACCCTCGGCAATGACGCCGGCGCGCATAGCAAAAAGTACGAGCGCCCCCCCAACGTAGATCGCCAGAAGCGCGAGGATGAACGCCCCGCGCTCAGGATCGACGGCAAAAGCGTGCACGCTGGTAAGAACGCCCGACCGAACCATGAATGTGCCAAGCATGCTCATGGAAAACGCCACTACGCCGAGCAGCACCGTCCACGTCCGCAGCGCGTCGCGCGCCGCCAGCACGCTGACCGAATGCAGCAGGGCGGTTGCTGCCAGCCACGGCATCAAAGAAGCGTTCTCTACCGGGTCCCAGAACCAATAGCCGCCCCAGCCAAGCTCGTAATAGGCCCAATAGGAGCCGGCGGTGATGCCGATGGTAAGAAAGACCCAGGCCCCCAGCACCCACACCCGCATGGCGCGGGCGAAATCGGGCGTAACCTGCCGCGTCAGTAGCGCGCCAACAACGAAGCTGAAGGCCACCGACAGCCCGACATAACCGATATACAAGGTGGGCGGGTGGAAGGCCAAGCCGATGTCTTGCAACAGGGGGTTGAGCCCGGCCCCAGTCGGCGCCGGCGTCGGCAGGCGTTCGAACGGGTTGGAAGCGAACAGCAGGAAGGCGTAAAAGCCCATCGCCACGAAACCTTGCGCGGCCAATGTCGCCTGCATGGTGCGTTCGGGCAAACGCCTTTCCAGCCAGGCGATCAACGCACCTGCCAGTGCCATCACCGTGACCCACAGCAACATCGAGCCTTCATGGTTTCCCCACGCCCCACTGAGCTTGAAGATCAGCGGTTTGTCGACGTGTGAATTGGTCGCTACCAGCTTCACCGAGAGATCCGTGATCGCGAAAACATGAAGTAGGCAGAGGAAAGCGACCCCCAGCAGCAGGCCCTGCAGCATTGCAAGTGGGCGCGTGAGCGCTCCGACATCCGCACCCTGATCACGCAACGCCAGCGCGCCGCACGCGAGCTGCGCGAAACTTAGCGCGGCGGCGAGCCAGAGCGCGGCAAGGCCCAGTTCGGCCATCACGAGGGCGCACTCTCCTCCAGCGAAGGCGGTGCCTGATGCTCTTCCATGTCCTGCAATTCACGCGGGACGTAATTTTCATCATGCTTGGCGAGGAGATTGTCAGCCTCGAATGTGCCGTCGGGCTGGTAACGACCTTCTGCTACTACGCCGGAGCCTTCCACGAACAGGTCGGGCAGGATCCCGGCATAGCGCACCGGCACAGTGGCTTCACCATCGCCCACCACGAATGCCACTGTCACGCCATCTGCAAGGGTTTCGAGCGATCCTGCCTGCACCATGCCGCCCAACCTTACCGCCCGGTCCGGTCCCGGCTTCTCGGCCAGGATCTCGCTTGGCACGTAAAAATAGCTGGCTTGATTGCGCAGGGCCCAGGCCGCGAGCAATCCTGCCCCCAACAGAGCGACCAGGGCAATGATGACCAACACCAATCGCTGGTGCTTGGGTTTGAGAGCACCGGTCATTTCCTGCGCGCCTCCTCGCGGCGAGCTTCCGCCCGCCTCATGGCCAGCCAGCTCCACACCACAGTGGCGAGCGTTCCCGTGATTCCCAGCGTGTACGCTGCCACCACAAAGTCCCATTGATCCAATGCTTCGCGCATCAGACCGCCTCCATCGCCCTGCGGCGGAGGCGCGCCTCGGTCTGCACATCCGCGAGGATCGCACGCATCCGCGCGAGCACAACGCCTCCGAAAATCAGGGAGAAGCCCAGCGTCGCAATCAGCAGCGGCCAAAGGAATTCAGGCGCTATGGCGCTTTTGCCCATGGTGATCGAAGGTGGCTGGTGGAGTGAATTCCACCACACCACGCTGCGATTGATAATCGGGATATTGATGGCACCAACCAGCCCGAAGATGGCCGGGATGCGCGAGGAGGCACCTTCGCGCTCGCTCGCCTGGGCCAGCGCCATGTAACCGGCATAGAGGAACAGCAGCACCAGCATGCTGGTCAGCCGCCCGTCCCATACCCACCAGGTGCCCCAGGTCGGGCGGCCCCAGATCGATCCGGTGGCAAGACAGATAGCGGTGAAGACCATGCCCGGCAGTGCTGAAGCACGTGCAGCAATGGCAGCGAGCGGGTGGCGCCAGACAAGGTAGACGAGGCTCGAGATTGCTATCGCGGTCCACCCGCCCATACCCAGCCACGCGCTGGGAACATGGATAAAGAGGATCCGTACGGTTTCGCCCATCAGTCGGTCAGGCGGGACCTGCGTCAGCCCCCACCACAACGCTCCGGCTGTCGTCACTAGCCCGGCCACCAGCAAAAGCGGGGTCAACCAGTTGGCAAGCGACAGGAATCGTTTGGGATTGGCAAAAGCATGCATGGCTTGGGCGGTTGCCTTACCTAGCCCCGCACTGCCCTGCAAGCACGTCCGCAAGTCCGTATCAGCGACCGATCAGCTTTTGCGCCATGCGGTCGGCTACGACATCCGAAGAGACGCCGGTGGCTTCGCTTTCCTGCCAGATTTGCGTCAGTCGCGCAGGGATCTGAGCGATGCGCTTGCGCACTTCGTTAATGCCGCCCTTTTCACCCTGCTGCCGATCGAGATATTCCTGCGCCACACTGATGATACCACCGGCATTGATGACATAGTCGGGCGCGTAAAGGATGCCACGCTCGGACAACATCGCGCCGTGCTTCGCCCGGGCAAACTGGTTGTTCGCGCCGCCTGCGACGATGGCACAGTCCAGGCAGGCGATACCTTCATCGTCGAGGATCGCGCCCAGCGCGTTGGGGCTGAAAACGTCACAAGCGGTGCTCATTATCGCGTCGGGTGCAACAAATTCGCCGCCCAGATCGCGGGCCATGGCCTGGGCCCGCTCTTCATTGATGTCGGAGAGAGTCAACTGCGCGCCATCCTTGGCCAGCAAGCGGGCAACTCCGCCACCGACGCTGCCGGTGCCTTGCACTGCGATATGAACGCCTTCGACGCTGTCTTTGCCCAGCTTGTGTTTCACGGCAGCCTTGATGCCGAGATAGATGCCCATCGCTGTAAATGGCCCCGGGTCACCTCCCGCTGAGCCTTCGCCTTCGACCGGCAGACCGGAAACAAACCGGGTGCGTTCCGAAACGGCGACCATGTCTGCCTCGGTAATGCCGACGTCCTCTGCAGTGACATACTTGCCGCCCAGGCCTTCGACCGCGTCGCCAAAAGCTGCAAGCAGCTCGGGCGTCTTCGTGCGGGCTTCATCGGCCAGGATCACAGCCTTGCCACCACCCATCGGCAGCCCCGCCATAGCGTTCTTGTAACTCATCCCGCGGCTGAGGCGCAGCGCATCGCGCATCGCGGCCTTCGGCTCGGAATAGTGCCAGAAGCGTGTGCCGCCTGCACCCGGGCCGAGATGGGTCGAATGGATCGCGATAATCGCGGTCAGGCCCGATTTCGCGTCGCGCACGAGCTGCACCAGCTCATGGTCGTCATAGTCCGCCTCGGTCCAGAATGCCGTCATCGCGTTCATCGTCCCCTGCCCTTGCTTGCGGGAAAATCATCGCAGGGATGCTGGGGAAGATGGGGCGATCGACGGGGTTCGAACCCGCGACCTCCGGTACCACAAACCGGCGCTCTAACCAACTGAGCTACGATCGCCACAAGCCCCAGACAAGCCGTGCAGGCGGGGCTGATACGCCCATGCGCCGCCCCGTCAAGGGCCAGCGAAAGCGGGCGCGAGCCTGTTGCACAGAGCGCCCCGGTTGTGAAGTGAAAACTTGCATCCGGGGCTTCGGGCGCAACATTATGTCGCAGCTTGCGAAGCAGCGGTGGACGGCTAGACACCGTTTCCATGGTTCATCCAGGCGAATCCTCGAACGAGCGACTGGCGCAGTATGGAGGTGTCCAACGCCTGCCATATGAAAAGCTCGACCTGTTCCAGCGCAAGGCCTTCTTGCCACCCGAACTATGTGCAAAACTGATTGACCTGATCGAAGCGGGCCGCCGGCCATCTACTTTGGCCGACCACAATGGCGATGATTACTTTCGCACCAGCGAAACCTGCGATCTTGATGCCGGTGACCCAAGTGTCGAACGCCTCGAAGCCATGCTGGAGGAACTGAGCGGGATCGACCCGACGTATGGCGAGCCGGTACAGGGGCAACGCTACGACATCGGGCAGGAATTCAAGGCCCATGTCGACTGGTTCAATCCGCAGGGTCAGGATTGGGAGAAATATTGCTCGGTCGCCGGCCAGCGCACATGGACCTTCATGATTTACCTGAACGATGTCGAAGCCGGCGGCGCTACTCGCTTCAAGATGGTCAGGAAGAGTTTCAAGCCAGAAACCGGCAAGCTGCTGTGCTGGGACAACCGCAAGCCGGATTTGACCGGGAGCAAAGTCGGCAATGTCAATACAATGCATCACGGCATGAAAGTGCGCAGAGGCCTGAAATATGTGATAACCAAGTGGTATCGCGAACGGCCATGGGGATGGTGATGACTGATTTTGCCGAGTTCAAGACCCAGCTCGAAGCACGCCTTGCAGACCTGCTGCAACGCGCTGAGGTTATCGAAGACGACCTGCGCGGCCCGCTCGATGCGGATTTCAGCGAACAGGCCCAGGATCTCGCGGATGACGAAGCGCTGGAAGGCGTTGATGACGTGCTGCGCGAGGAAATCCAGCAAGTGCGTTACGCTCTCGCACGCATTGAAAACGGGACCTACGGGAGCTGCGCCAAATGCGGTGAGCCAATCCCTGCCGAGCGGCTAAAGGCTCGCCCGATCGCCACCCGCTGCATCAATTGCGCCTAAGACAGGGCGGCTGAAGCCAGGGCAGCCGATACGAAAAAGGCCGCCCCGTCGGACCGCCCTTCCCTCGCAGCCAAAGCTGCAAACTGTTTGCCAGCCTACTTCTTGAGGCTGAGCCCACCGAAGCGCTTGTTGAAGGCTGCTACGCGGCCACCTTCCTGCAGCTGCTGCTTGCCCCCGGTCCAGGCCGGGTGGCTGGTCGGGTCGATCTCGAGCGCGAGCGTTTCGCCTTCGCTGCCCCAGGTCGAGCGGGTCTGGAATTCGGTACCATCGGTCATCTTGACCGTGATCATGTGATAATCGGGGTGCCCTTCGGCCTTCATGGTCTTCGTCCTTCGTAGCTTGTGCCCGGTTCCGACCGGACGCGCTGTCAAAATTGGATGGGGGCCGATAGCGATGTTGACGCTTCGGCGCAACCTTTTGAGTTCTTGTTTTTCGCACGACCTCCGTCGTGCGGTGTCCTCGCTCAAGGGGCCTTGCGGCCCAATCGCTGCGGGCGGCCGGTCGGCCTTGCGGTCGGCTGGTCGCCGACCGTGCTCCGCGACCAAGCCAAAACGTTGAGAATTTGCTGTGGAACACCGGGCCGGTGGAGGCCCGGCAAGCGCGACCGCGCGCCCCGCAGGTGCCCGACTGAAAGGAGGAACAGCACCGAGGACGCGCGCCCGGATGGGCGTGCGAAAAACAAACTATGCAGGCGGATCCGCGATCATGGCGGTGAATTCGGCTTCGCTAGTGACCGCGCCTTCGACGCTGGCCTTGCCGGCGAACTTGTAGACCCGGCTACGCTTCTGCGTGAACTCGACTTCGAGATCGAGCAGGCAGCCCGGCGTTACCGGCTTGCGGAACTTGGCGCTCTCGATGCCCATGAAGAACACCAGCTTGCCGGTGCCAGCAAGCTCGAGGGTTTCTATGCCCAGGATTGCAGCGGCTTGCGCCATGGCTTCGATCTGCAACACGCCCGGCATGATCGGCGCACCGGGGAAATGGCCCTGGAAGAACTCTTCGTTCATCGTCACGCCCTTCACGGCGTGGATACGTTCGCCCAGGGTCATCGACTTGACCCGGTCGACAAGGAGCAACGGATAGCGATGCGGCAGGGCCTTCAGCACCTGCTGGATGTCGTAAGAACCCTGTTCGCTCATGACCGCTGCCCCCTTGTCTGTCGCTTAGCGGCCGGACGGCTGCTGCGGAGCCGGCTGCTGTGCACCCTGCGCCTGCTGCGTCGCCGCCTGCTGGCGAGCCGCAGCAATGATCAGCTGCTGGATGGTCTGGTGCAGCTGCACGACATCGCGGCGCGGCTGGTACTGGCTCGGCGGAGTGGTCGTAACCGTCGGAACCATGGTGTTGAGCGCGGCGAGGATATCGGGCGTCACATTGGCACCTTCGGCAGCGTACTGGAACGCTTCCGGCGTCAGCATGATCTGGATGTTCTTCTGCTGGATGACCTGGTTCTGCGCCGCGCCATAGCGCTCCAGCAGCTGCTCAAGCACATAGTATTGCGCCATCAGGATCGGCATGGATACCTGCTCGACCTGCTGTTCCTTGGCTTCGATCTGCGACCAGACCGCAGGCTGGGCGTCGATCTCGGCCTGAGTGACAGTGCGGTCACCATTGGTGTCGAGGCCCTGCTGCAGCGTGTTGATCTCGTTGCGCATTGTGGTGATCTGCTGGATCTGCGCAGCATAGGTCGTGCTGATCTGCTGGTAGGCATTGATGCGCGCCTGCGATTGGAGGATCGTCGCTTCCGGGCTGGAGGTGGCGATGCCGGCAACCTGCGCGTGCGCCGGAACGGCAATAGCTGCAGTCGCACCCAGCGCGAGAGCTGTGGCGAGCGAAGTCTTGGTGAAAAGTTTCATTAGAACTGTGTTCCTACGTTGAAGCTGAAGAGTTTGGTGTCGTCGCCTTCCACCTTCTTGAGGGCATAGGCGAAGTCGATCCGGAACGGACCGAAGGGCGAATTCCAGTTGACCCCGATCCCGGCCGAGATGCGCGGGCTCGGCGTATCGCCGAGGAAAATTTCCTGGAAGGGATCGATTGTCTGGTTAAGCGGCGAATTGGGGTCGCCGGTGGTCGGGTCGACTGCGTCGAGCGTCGGGATCCCGGCCGCATCGACGAACAGAGGGTTTCCATCGGCATCGCGGATCTGGAACTCCAGACCGCCGGGGAACGGGCTCTGCTGCAGGGTCGGTGTAGTGACATTGAACAACGCGCCGATATCGACGAACACCGAAGGCCGCAGGCCGAGGTCGGCAGCACCGCTGCCCAACGGAATCTCCAGCTCGGCCCGGCCGAGGTAATAGGCGTTGCCGCCAATGGCATCGTCCGCAATGCGCTGGCGATCGGTGATGATCAGCGGATTGCCGGTGCCATCGTCGATAATCGGTTGGCGCAGGACGCGGGGACCAACGCCGCGAATGTCGAACCCGCGGATTTGCGGTTCACCCAGGAAGAAGCGATCAGTCAGGCGGACATCGTCGATGCCCGGCTGGTTGCTGCGGTTTTCCAGCCCCTTGATGTAACCGCCTTCTGCCGATAGCGAGAAGATGAACCCGTCCAGGACGCTCCAGAACTTCTTCGCGCTGGCGCGGGTCTTGATGTATTTTACATCGCCGCCTGCACCTGCAAATTCGACACTCAGTGTCATTTGCTGGCCACGGCTCGGGCGGTAGCGGCTGTTGAGCGTGTCGTAGATCAGGTTGGCACCCAGGATCGAAGCGGTACGCTTGCCGATCACATCGCACAGGAAGCGTCCTGCCAACAGCGGTTCACAGGTGCGGACACCGTCACCATCGAAGTCGGCGAAGAAGGTGTTCTCGTCGAGAGTGATATCTTCGAAGTTGAGCGTGTAGCTGCCCACCAGCGAAAGATATTCGCTGAGCGGTACGCCCATCCGGATCGAGCCGCCGGTCGTGGTGTTCTTGTAGGTCGTGTTCCGGTCGCGACCGACGAAATTGAAGCTGTTGAAGTCGCGCCGGTAGATGTCGACACCAGCGGAAATGTTGCGGTCGAAGACATAGGGCTCTGTGAAGCTCAAATTGACCGAGCGCGAATAGCGCGACCACTGCACGCTGGCACCAACGGTCTGCCCGCGACCGCGGAAGTTGCGCTGGCGGATGGAAGCCGAAAGCAGGAAGCTCTCGATCGAAGAGAACCCCGCGGAAAGCTGCAACTCGCCAGTCGGCTGCTCTTCCACGTTGGCTTCGAGGATAATGCGGTCGGGATCGGCAGTTTCCTTCTGCTCGATCTCGAACTGCTCCTGGAAGAAGCCCAGTGAATTGATGCGGTTGGCCGAACGCTTGACCCCCAGCGAGTTGAACGCATCACCTTCAGCGAGGCGGAACTCGCGGCGCACGACCTTGTCCTGCGTCAGCGTATTGCCGTTGACGTCGATCCGCTCGACATAGACGCGTGGTGCTTCGCTGATGACCAGCGTAACATTCATCTTCCGATCGTCCTTGTTGCGGACGAATTGCGGGCGGACATCGGCAAAGGCGTAGCCGAAGGTCCCGGCCAGTTCGGTCAGCTGCTCGGTAATGTCTTCGATGGTCTTGGCGTTATACCACGCGTCCTGCTCGATATTGAGCTGGCTGGTCATGGTATCGCTGTCAAAGTCGCGCAGGTTGGACTGCACCTTCACATCGCCGAATTTGTAGCGTTCGCCTTCCTCGACCACGTAGGTGATGATGAAGTCTTTCTTGTCCGGCGTCAGCTCGGCCACGGCGGACACAACGCGGAAATCGACGTAGCCTTCGGTCAGGTAGAATTCGCGCAGTTTCTGCTGGTCGAAAGCAAGGCGGTCCGGGTCGTAGCTGGTGTTGCCGCTGAAGAAGTTCTTCAGACGCGACTCCTTGGTCACCATCTCGCCCTTGAGCTTGCCATCCGAATACACATCGTTGCCGATGATGTTGATCTGGCGAACCTTGGACTTGGGGCCTTCGTTGATCTCGAACACCAGGTCGACGCGGTTCTGGCTCAGCTGCACGGTCTTGGGCTCGACCGTGGCGGCAAAGCGACCCTGGCGCTTGTACAGCTCGATAATGCGAGCAACGTCGGCGCGAACCTTGGAACGGGTAAAGATCTGGCGCGGGGCAAGCCGGATTTCCGGTGCGATCTTGTCTTCCTTGAGGCGTTTGTTGCCCTCCAGGATAATGCGGTTGATGACCGGGTTTTCGACCACATCAATGACCACATTGCCACTCTCATTACGCACACTGGCGGTGGCAAACAGCTCGGTCGCGTAGAGATCTTTGAGCGCCTGGTCGGCGGCGACCTGGGTATATTCCTGCCCCGGGCGGAGCTGGATATAAGTCAGGATGGTATCCGGCTCGAGCCGCTGAGCGCCGGCCACGGCAATGCTGCGGATAATGTCGCGCTGCGGCTGCGGGGCCGGTTCCGCTTGCGCTTGACCTGCAGTTGGCTGCGCCGGGGTCGTTGCATCCTGCGCCAGCGCGCCTGCCGGCAGCCCGGCAAGGATAGTGCCCGACAGCAAGGCTGCAGCCCATTGTCCCTTGGCACGCGCGGCGGTGCTAATCGTGCTGCGCGAAACAGGTGTTGAACCCATATCGGTTCCCATCATTGCGGAAATGTTCCCGTCCAGTTTCTGTCCCGGCCCGGATACTCGCCTGCTAGGCGCATCGGTTGCCGGATCGATCGATCCCGCGCCCCTTGCCCGATGCGTCGCCCCCAATCAAGCAGGAGAGTGCCGATTTGGCCCTCTGATGCCTCCCTGTCCCCGACTGTCACCCAAAGGGCGACAGCGAAACCAGGTCGTTGAAAGTGACGAACAGCATCAGCACGATTACGAGCGCCATACCGGTGCGATACGCCATTTCCATTCCACGGGGACCGACCGGTTTCCTGCGGACAGCCTCTGCCGCGTAGAAAGCCAGGTGCCCGCCGTCGAGCCCCGGGATTGGCAGCAGGTTAATGAACGCCAAGTTAAGCGAAATGAGGGCGACGAAATTGATGAAGGCGAGCCAGCCAAGGCTCAGCTGTTCGCCAGAAAATTTGGCGATCTTGATCGGCCCGCCAAGCTCTTGCACGGAGCGCTGGCCGGTCACGATCTGCTTGATGCCGGTGACCATCATGTCGACCATCTTCACCGATTCCCCGACCGCCAGGCCCAACGATGTGCCGATTCCCTGCGGGACGAACTCGGTTTCCGAGGCCGCAGCCTGAATCCCGATGAGGCCGATCCGGGAGGGGTTGCCGAAGCGGTCTTCGATTTCCATGCTGATGGTACGTACGGGATAGGTCATCTCTGCCCCGCCCCGTTGGATGGTAATCTGAAGCAGTTGATCGGGATACAGCATCACCGCCTGCTGCACATCCTGCAGCTTTTCGACGGGCTCGCCTTCGACAGCGACGACCCGGTCGCCGATCTCGATGCCGGCCTTCTGAGCGGGAGAATCGTCCATAAAGCCCGCGATCGTAAGCTGCTGCTCGGCATCCTTCGCTTGCGGATAGCCGACCGCCATGAAAAACCCGGCGAAGATGGCCAGCGTGACAAGGATGTTGGCCACCGGTCCAGCCAGCACGATCAGAGCACGGCGCCATAGCAAGGCGTGGTGGAAGCTACCCAATCGTTCTTCATCGGTGGCGGATGCAATTGCATCGCCATCGGGGATGCTAGCGGGATTCATATCGCCCTTGAACTGGACATAGCCGCCCAGCGGCAACGCGGCGATCTTCCAGCGGGTGCCGTGCCTGTCGGTGCGCCCGACCAGCTCCTTGCCGAAGCCGATGGAAAACGCCTCTGCCTTCACGCCCAGCCAGCGGCCGACGAGGTAGTGGCCCAGCTCATGCAAGGTGATGAGCGGCCCCAGCACCAGCAGGAAGCCGAGGATATACATCCAGAAAGGCGGCGATTCGATCATTCAGGCACTCTCCAGCAGGGCGCTCGTGCGCTCCCGCGCTTCGCTGTCTACCGCAAGGACCTCGTCGAGCGAAGTCGGCGCACAAGTTACAGCGGATTGGTTGAGGACTTCCTCCACCGATAGCGCAATCCGGGTGAACGGGATGTGACCGGCGAGGAATGACGCGACGGCGACCTCGTTGGCGGCGTTGAGTGTCGCCGGAGCCGCCCCGCCCGCCTGCACCGCCTCGCGCGCCAGCCGGGTGGCGGGGAAACGCTCCTCGTCAGGCGCGAAAAAGGTCAGTTCGCCCTGCGCCACGAGGTCGAGCGGTGCGCACGGAGTCTCCATCCGGCGAGGCCACGCCAGGCACGAAGCGATCGGTACCCTCATGTCCGAAGGGCCCAGCTGAGCCAGTGTCGATCCGTCGCGATATTCAACCATCGAATGGATAACGCTCTGCGGGTGGACAACGATCCTGATCCTGTCGAGCCCGACCGGGAACAGGTGATGCGCTTCGATGAACTCGAGGCCCTTGTTCATCATCGTGGCGCTGTCGACGCTGATCTTGGCACCCATCGACCAGTTGGGATGCGCCACCGCCTGCGCCGGGGTAACCGCGTGCAGTTCCTCCATAGACATTGTGCGCAGGGGGCCACCGCTAGCGGTCAGAGTGATCCAGCGGACATCTTCGATGGCATTGCCAGCCAGGCACTGGAAGATCGCATTGTGCTCGCTGTCGACCGGCAGCAACGTCGCGCCGTGTTTTGCCACGGCCGCTGTCATGACATCGCCGGCGGAAACCAGCGCTTCCTTGTTGGCGAGCGCGATGGTGCCACCCTGGTCGATTGCCGCCATCACCGGGCCAAGCCCGGCGCAACCGACGATCGCCGCCACGGTGATGTCGACCGGGCGCGATGCCGCTTCGCACAGTGCCGCCCGGCCCCCGGCTGCCTCGATCCCGCTCCCTGCCAGCGCCTCGCGCAAATCGTCGAGGCAGCTCTCGTCCGCCACAACCGCCACCTTGGCCTCGAACTCCCGCGCCAGCGCCGCCAGCTCGGCGACGTTGCAGTTGGCGGTCAGCGCCTCGACCCGCCATGCGGCGCGGCTCTGCCGGATCAGCTCGAGCGTCGAGGTCCCGACAGAACCCGTTGCACCGAGGAGGGAAATCGATCGCATCGGCTCAGACCATGCCCGCCGCATTGGCAAGCGCGCCAATGACGATGCTCACCGGCAGGAGGCCATCAATCCGGTCGAACACGCCCCCATGGCCGGGAATGATCTTCGAAGAGTCTTTCACACCCGCCTTGCGCTTGAGCCAGCTCTCGAAAAAGTCGCCGCATTGCGCCAGCACCGCCAGCCCTGCGCCGAGCCCGATGATGGCTGCGAATTCGGCCTGCAGTTCGGCCATCATGTCGCCGACGGTGTATCCGCCAATGGAAAAGTGCACCATGGCGAGCCCGGTGACGAAAATCGCTGCTCCGATCATCCCGCCAATCAGCCCGGCCCAGGTCTTCGACGGGCTGATCTTCGGAGCGATCTTGGGGCCGCCAATGGCCCGCCCTGCGAAATAGGCAAAGACATCCGTGAACACGACCACACCGATCGCCGCACCAAAAGCCTGCAACGGCAGGCTTACCATCGTCACCCCGGCAAGACCGATATAGACCGCCCCTGCCAGGATTCCGGCCAGCCGGAACGGGACATTCTGGGTCGCCTTGGTAACCAGCAGCACGAACTCGACAAAACAGATCGATGCGACGATGACAATCAGCCACATCTTGTACGGGTTGTTGAACCACAGCGCCACGCCGAGGATCGCCAGCATGACGAGCGCTGAAGCCAGGCGCACCGGCAGATCCGATTTCGGCTTTTCCATCGCGACTGTCTCACCGTCCGCCAAAGCGTCTCTCCCGGTTGGTAAAGTCATCGAGCGCCTGCTGCAGGTGCTCAGGTGTAAAGTCAGGCCACAGCGTATCGACGAACAGCATTTCGGCATAGGCTGCTTGCCACAGCAGGAAGTTCGACAATCGCACTTCGCCACTTGTGCGAATAAGCAGGTCAAGCGGCGGCAGCCCGGCGGAAAACAGGTTGGCTTCGATACTCTCCTGCGTGATCTCACCTTGCGCCGCAGCGGCACGTGCGGCGTGTACGATCTCCGCCTGCCCGCCATAGTTGAGCGCCACCGCAATGGTACGCGATCCGCCGGAAGTCTTCTCCAGCGCATCCTCAAGCATGGCAACAATATCCGGTGCCAGCGCGCGCCAATCGCCCAGGATATGCAGCTTCACATCGTTGGCGATGAATTCGGGCAGGTCGGATTTGATGAACTTGCGCATCAGGTCCATCAAGTCATCGACCTCGTCTTCCGAACGCTTCCAGTTTTCCGAGCTGAAGGCATAGAGGGTGAGGCACTCGATTCCGGTGCCCTCCAGCGAGCGCACCAGTCGACGCACCGCCTCCACACCCTGACGATGGCCCATGGCGCGCGGCAAGTGCCGACGCTTGGCCCAGCGGCCATTGCCATCCATTATTATGGCGACATGACGGGCGCGGCTGTCCGCCTCGCTCATGGCCTCTCCCCCGGTATCACGACGCTCACTGCGTCATGATTTCCTTTTCCTTCGCCTCGGCCGCGCTGTCGGTCTCGGCGACGTATTTGTCGGTCAGTTTCTGGACCTCGTCTTCCAGGCGCTTGCGATCGTCCTCGGAGATTTCCTTCTTCTTCTCGTCTTCCTTCAGCGCTTCCATGCCATCGCGGCGGACGTTGCGGATCGCCACCTTGGCTTTCTCCGCATATTGGCCGGCCAGCTTGGCGAGCTCCTTGCGCCGCTCTTCAGTCAGGTCCGGCATCGGCAGGCGGATGGTCTGCCCGTCTATCATCGGGTTGAGACCGAGGTTGGCCTTGGTGATGCCCTTCTCCACCGCGCTCAGGTTGGACTTGTCCCACACCTGTACGCTCAGCATGCGCGGCTCTGGGGCCGAAACCGTAGCCACCTGGTTCAGCGGCATCATTGCGCCATAGACTTCGCACACCACCGGATCGAGCAGGCTGGTGTTGGCGCGGCCTGTGCGCAGGCCCGAGAGATCGCCTTTGAGGCTCTCGACGGCACCGGCCATGCGGCGCTCGATATCGGACTTGTCGTATTTCGGCATTTCAGATTTCCTCTGGTCTTCAAGTCTTGTCAGTTCTGCACGACCGTCTGCACGCCTTCGCCCGCAAGCACGCGGGCAAGATTGCCCTTCTCGCGGATCGAGAACACGACGATCGGAATATCATTGTCGCGGCACAGCGCCACGGCGGAGGCATCCATGACCTTCAAATTGTCTGCCAGCACTTTGCCGTAACCCACCGTATCGTAGCGCTTTGCATCGGGATTGGTCTTGGGATCGCTGTCATAGACCCCGTCGACGCTAGTGCCCTTGAGCAGCGCGTCGCAACGCATTTCGGCCGCCCGCAGTGCCGCCCCGCTGTCAGTGGTGAAATAGGGTGCGCCGACGCCGGCGGCGAAGATCACCACGCGGCCTTTCTCGAGGTGCCGTTCGGCCCGACGACGGATCACCGGCTCGCACACCTGGTCCATCTGGATCGCGCTCTGTACCCGGGTCGGCACGCCCAGCTGCTCCAGCGCGCTCTGCATCGCCAGCGCGTTCATCACCGTCGCCAGCATGCCCATGTAATCGGCCTGTGCGCGGTCCATCCCCTGTGCCGCCCCTGCCATGCCGCGGAAGATATTGCCGCCACCGATGACGAGGCAGATCTGAAGGCCCTGATCCTTTGCCGCCTGCACTTCCTTCGCCAGTTCAAGCACGAAGGACGGATCAATCCCGAACTGCTGGTCGCCCATCAGCACTTCGCCTGAAAGTTTCAGGAGGATGCGCTTGGCAGATTTGAGGGGCATGGGTGTTCCAGAATCCGTGTTGCGTTCAGGCTGGCAAGTCCCTTAGCGAGCAAGCTACAGTGGCGCAAAGGGAAAGGCCTCGCTGTGGATGGGAGAGATAGGACATGAAACGCAAACTGCTTTTCGCCTCGTTGGCTCTGCTGGTTGTCGGTGCGAGCTTGGTGACTGTGTTCCAGCGCCCCATCGGCGAATGGCTGTTCGCCCGGGCCATCGACGCGCGGGTTGGCGGCAATACCATGGTTCTGGACGACGGCCTGCACCTGCTCCTGTGCGGCACCGGATCACCCCTGCCCGACCCCGATCGCGCCGGGCCGTGCAACGTTGTGGTGGCAGGTGACCAGGCCTTTGTCGTCGATATCGGCGAAGGCGGCGCACGCAATTTGCAGCTGATGGGCTTCGACATTGCCGGCCTCGACGGCGTGCTGCTGACGCATTTTCATTCCGACCATATCGATGGCATGGGGCCGCTCGCCCTGCTCTACTGGACCCAGGGCACATCGACCGCGCCGCTTCCCGTCTATGGACCCGAAGGGGTCGAGACGGTCATCGAAGGCTTCAACGCCTTCTACGCCACCGACAAGACCTATCGCATCGCGCACCATGGCGAGGAAATCGTCCCTCCTACCGGCGGGGGCGCGCAGGCGATGCCCTTTGCCACCGGCGATGCGCCTGTGGTGGTGCTGGATAGCGATGGGCTGAAAATCACGGCCTTCCGCGTCGATCATGACCCCGTGAAGCCGGCAGTCGGCTATCGCTTCGACTACAAGGGGCGTTCGATCGTGATCAGCGGCGATGCGGCCAAGTCAGCCACTCTGGAGCAGGCGGCCAAGGGCGCCGACATCCTCGTCCACGACGCGCTGCAGCCCCGGCTGGTCGGCAAGATGACCGCTGCGCTGGAGCGGCGTGGACAAGCCAACACAGCCAAGATCACCCGCGACATCCTCGACTATCACGCTTCACCCGAAGACGCAGCGAAGAGCGCGCAGGCCGCAGGCGTGAAGCGACTGGTGCTTTCTCACCTGGTCCCGCCACTGCCGACCAGCTTCATCTATCCGGCGTTCCTCGGCGATGCGAAGGACAACTTCGACGGCGAGATCACCGTAGGCGAAGGCGGGATGGTGTTTTCGCTGGAGCCGGAGGGAGATGGGATCGAGGTTCAGGAGCGGCTCTAACCTTCGGAGCCAAACGCAAACGGCCGCCGAACTCTCGTCCGGCGGCCGCCTCGATTTCCAGTGGTGTGAGGTGCGCTCAGCCCTTGACGGCAGCAGCCACTTCAGCAGCGAAATCGCTTTCTTCCTTCTCGATGCCTTCACCGAGCTGGAAGCGGACATAGTCCTTCAGCGTGATCGTGGTGCCGGCTTCCTTGCCGGCCGCCGCGACGACGTCTGCGATCGGGGTTTTGTTGTCCATCACGAAGACCTGACTGAGGAGTGCGTTCTCCTTGGCGAACTTCTTGATCGCGCCGTCGACCATCTTCTCCTGCACTTCGGCCGGCTTGCCGCTTTCGGCAGCCTTTTCGGCAGCGATCTTGCGCTCGCGGGCGATCAGGTCGGCATCGAGGCCATCGGCGTCGAGCGCCTGCGGGAACGCGGCAGCAATGTGCATCGCCAGCTGCTTGCCGAGCGGCTCGAGCACGTCAGCCGAAGCGTCCGACTCGAGCGCAACCAGCACGCCGATCTTGCCGAGGTTCGGCGCTGCAGCGTTGTGCATATAGGGCACGATAGCGCCCTGCTCGACCGAAACGGTCTTCATGCGGCGGACCTGCTGGTTCTCACCGATGGTAGCAACGTTATTGGTCAGCTTGTCAGTGACGGTACCGCCATCCGGGTACGCTGCACCCTTGAGCGCTTCGATATCGTCACCATCCACGCCAAGCGCGACAGAAGTGGTCTTGCGGACGAAGTCCTGGAACTGCTCGTTCTTGGCAACGAAGTCGGTTTCCGAGTTGACTTCGACAGCCACGCCCTTCGTGCCTTCGACGGCAACGCCGACGAGGCCTTCAGCCGCCGTACGGCTCGACTTCTTCTGGACAGCAGCGAGGCCCTTAGCGCGCAGCGCGTCGACAGCGGCTTCGAGGTCGCCGCCGGTCTCTTCGAGCGCCTTCTTCGCGTCCATCATGCCTGCGCCGGACATTTCGCGCAGTTTCTTCACATCAGCGGCAGTGAAACCAGCCATGATTCAATTCCTTGGGTAAACTTAAGAGGGTCTGCGCCCGGGTCGGCGTTTCGACCCGGGCAGCTAGAGCGATAGTGTGTCGGCTCGGTGACGCTTAGGCGTCAGCGGTTTCCGCCGGCGGGTTTTCCATCTCGCCTACATCGCTACCAGCGCCGCCATTCTTCGAGGCGGCCTGGGCAAACGCATCGCAGTAGAGGCGCACGGCACGCGCAGCGTCGTCATTGCCCGGCACCGGGAACGCGATGCCGCTCGGGTCGACATTGCTGTCGAGGATGCCGACGACGGGGATACCCAGCACGTTGGCTTCCTTGATCGCAAGGTCTTCCTTGTTCGCGTCGATCACGATCATCACGTCGGGAACGCCGCCCATGTCACGGATACCGCCGAGCGACAGGTTGAGCTTGTCGCGCTTGCGGGTCAGCTGGAGGATTTCCTTCTTGGTCAGGCCGTGGGTGTCACCCGACAGCTTTTCCTCGAGGGTCTTGAGTTCCTTGATCGACTGCGAAATCGTCTTCCAGTTGGTGAGCATACCGCCCAGCCAGCGGTGGTTGACGAAATGCTGGCCCGAAGCGCGAGCTGCTTCAGCGATCGGCTCCTGCGCCTGGCGCTTGGTGCCGACGAACAGGACCTTGCCGCCAGCCTTGGCGGTAGCGTCGACGAAGTCGAGCGCCCGCGCCATCAGCGGAACGGTCTGCGACAGGTCGATGATGTGAACACCGTTGCGGGCGCCGAAGATATACGGCTTCATCCGCGGGTTCCAGCGGTGGGTCTGGTGGCCGAAGTGTGCGCCGGCCTCGATCAATTGCTGCATGGTGACGGTAGGAGCCGCCATAGGTATTTCCTTTCCGGTTATGCCTCTGGAAAGCTGGAACCGTGCGGATATCCCGCTGCGGCACCGGTATGTGTGCTCTCCATGTGGATTTTCATGGCTCTGTTGGGCGGAATGCCCGCGATGAACCGCGAATGCGCGGGCCATTAGAGGGCACAGGGGCAGAAATCCAGCCCTAAATTGGCCTGCTCATCAAGCGGCAAGAACAAAGCAGGAATTTTCGGGCTTGACCAAGCGGAACATAGATGGAACAAGGAACGCAACGGGAACAACTGGGATGCCGAGGAGTTTCCCCAACATATCCACAACCCCTCAACAGGGTTGCTGACAGAAAGAAAGACGAAGACATGCTACTCCTCTCCCTCGTAACCCTCTTTAGCGCTGTCAGCCTTTTCGCTGCCGTTTCGCTGTGCGATTCCTGGCTGCGCGGACGCAACGCCTACCGTGATCTCCAAGCACAGCTGGTCCGTCTTGCAGACCGGCCTGTAACGGTCAGGACTGTAGAATTTTCGGTCTGGACCCGCGAACACGCCCCGAAGCGCGCGATCAGCCGCCCGTCGCCGCGTCTCTGCGTTGCTGCTTGACCTTGCCGTATCGAACCAGAGCCAAAGGCATGAGGGCGAGATAACCGAGACAGATTGTTGCCAGGGTCCACCATGGCTCGACCAGCAAGGCGGTAAACAACAAGCCGGCAAAAAAGATGACTTCAAGCCTGATTGACCGCCGGGGGCGGATCGAACTCCAGCTAAAGGTCGCCATGTTGGAAATCATGAGCACGGCGATGACTGCCATCCACGGACCCACGATCAAGGGATCGCGGAATAGCTCGTTTTCCGTCGCGATCCAGAGATAGACCGGAGTAAAGGCTAGGCCTGCACCAGCAGGTGCAGGCACTCCGGTCAGGAAACCGGCAGACTTGTGGGGTTGCTCGTCGACATCGATCTGAGCGTTGAAACGCGCCAGTCGAAGCGCGCAAGCCACAGCGAAAGCCAGCGCGGCAAACCACCCAAGTCGCGGCAATTCCTGCAAAGACCACAAATAGAGCACGATCGCTGGCGCCATCCCAAATGACAGCGAATCAGCGAGGCTGTCGAGTTCGGCACCAAACCGTGTTTGTGCTTTGAGCAGGCGCGCGATCCGACCGTCGATCCCGTCAAGCATGCCGGCGAGCACAATCGCCAGCACAGCCGACTTCCAGTCCCCGGCAATCGCAAAACGGATCCCGGTCAGTCCGGCGCATAGCGCGGCAACGGTGATAGCATTGGGCAGGACGGCCCGCAGGCTCAATCCTTTGCCCCTCCCCGTTTCAGGGAGCTCGTCCTCGGCCGCCTTTGGCCCGAGCCGCGCTCCCTCCTTGCTCACTGCGCCGCACCTTCGATCAGCTTGTCTTCACCAAGGTAGGCCAGCACGGTTTCACCGGCGATCATCTTCTGCCCCAGAATCACCGCAGGTGATGTGCCGGCCGGCAAATAGACATCGACACGGCTGCCGAAACGGATCAGTCCGATACGCTGCCCGACACCAACGATATCGCCTTGCTTCACGAACGGGATGATGCGGCGCGCAACCAATCCGGCGATCTGTGTGAAGCCAATCTGCACACCATCGCCCCGGGTTACCAGCAAGTGCTGGCGTTCATTCTCCTCGCTGGCCTTGTCGAGATCGGCATTGAGGAATTTGCCCGGCACATACACCAGGCGGCTGACCTGGCCAGCGACTGGCGCGCGATTGATGTGTACATCGAACACGCTCATGAAGATCGAAATTCGCGTGACCGGGTCACTACCAAGTCCCGGATTGCCGGCGCTATCCTCGCCGACCAGTTCCGGCGGAGGCGGCACAACGCTGATGAGAGAAACCATGCCGTCTGCAGGCGACACGATCGCCTTTTCGTCCTGCGGGACCACGCGCTCGGGATCACGGAAAAACGCCAGTACGCCAAGCGTCAGGAAAGCCAGCGGCCACGCAATAGTTTCCCATGCGAGCAATGCCGTGACGATCGAGACAATGCCGACCACGATACCGTATTTGCGCCCTTCGGGGTGAATTGCGGGCCAGCTCCAGCCGGCCTCGCCGCGTCCCTTATTATCGAGCAGATCATTTGCCATGCGAGGATACCTAGGAAGTGTGAGAGATGCGGACAAGCAAAACCGCAGCAAGCATTGCTGCGGTCAACCAGCCTTGCGGACAAACACCGTTCCAGCAGAATAGCCGGCACCGAAGCTGCAGATCAGCCCGGTATCGCCCGGCACGAGGTCCTGCGAATGGCGATGGAACGCGATAATCGACCCGGCGCTGGAGGTATTGGCATAGGTGTCCAGCACCGTTGGGCTCTCATCCTCATTCGCTTCATGGCCCAGCACCCGATGCGCAATCAGGCGGTTCATTCCGGTGTTGGCCTGATGCAACCACAACCGGCGCAGTGTGGTCGGCTCAATCCCCAGCCGCTCCGATTCATCGACGATCATCTGCGCCACCATGGGCACGACTTCCTTGAAGACTTTCCGCCCTTCCTGGACAAAAAGTTTGTCATCGCTGCCGTGACTCTCGGGGTGGGCACGGTTTAGGAAGCCGAAGTTGTTGCGAATGTTGTTGGAGAAAACAGTCTTAAGCTTGGTGCCGACAATATCCCAATGTTCGGCCGGAGCGATTGCCACATCCTCGACCAGAACTGCAGTCGCCACGTCACCGAAGATGAAATGGCTGTCGCGGTCGCGCCAGTTGAGGTGACCGGAAGTGATTTCCGGGCTCACCACCAAGACGCTTCTGGCATTGCCTGCGCGGATATAGTCTGCAGCCGTCTGGATCCCGAATGTGGCGGAAGAGCACGCAACATTCATATCGAAGCCGAAGCCCTCGATGCCGAGCGCCTGCTGGATCTCAATCGCCATCGCCGGATAGGGGCGCTGCATGTTCGATGCTGCGCACAGAACGGCGTCGACGTCTGCCGGATCGCGCCCTGCCCGCTCCAAAGCCTGTTGGCAGGCTGCGACCCCGATTTCCGCCATCAGCGAAAGCTCGTCGTTGCTCCGCTCGCGGTGGCGGGGCTCCATCACATCGGGATCGATAATTGGCGCCTTGTTAAGCACATAGCGCGCCTTGATCCCGCTCGCTTTCTCGATGAATTCCACCGAACTGTGTTCCAGCGGCACTATCGCGCCTGCCGCGATGGCATCAGCGTGTTCGGCATTGTGCTTGTCGACATAGGCGTTGAACGCAGCGACAAGCTCTTCATTGGTGATCGATTCCGCCGGCGTGAAGAGCCCGGTAGCGGAGATCACGGGACGACCTGTTGTTTTCATGCGCGCCTGCCTAGTTGCAGCGAGCGGGCGCGACAAGCCATTTGCTTGCCACAAATGCAACGGCCGCCCGCACCTGCAGGTGCGAGCGGCCGCTCGATTTGTTCAGGCGAGATGCCTTAGAACTGGGTGCGTACCGTCAGGCCGTAGCTGCGCGGTTCCTGGATGAACGCCGACCGGGAGCCCGAACGCAGCACGGTGTTGAAGGTCACGCCGCGGGTGATCTGGTTGGTGATGTTGGTCGCCCAAGCCTCGATCGTCCACGCCTTGTCGATATCGCCAAGACCGGCCCGCAGGTTGATCTTCACATTGCCATCCTGCTGGTCGAACGGAACCGGAATACGTGCAGCGAGGTTCGAAGGATCGACCGCCTGGGTCGACGTCCGGCGATCGCTCTCCATGCGTACCTGGCCGTTGATGAAGACGCGCAGCGAGTTGCCGATCTCCGTCTCGTACAGGCCGCCGGCGATACCCACGAATTCCGGAGCGTTGGTCAGCGAGTTGCCGCAAAGCGCGAGGACGTTCGGCGACGTCAGCGTGCCCGCACAATCTGCCGGATAGGCGGCGTCGGTGTAGGTCAGGCCGAGGTTGAAGGTGAAGTTGTCGTTCGGCCGGATGGTCGATTCGATTTCAACACCCTGGGTGTTGGCCTTCGGAACGTTGAACGTGGTGAACTGCGCACCGGTGAACTCGAGCACCTGGAAGTTGCTGAATTCCTCACGGAATGCGGCGACATTGAGCGTGACCGCATTATCCAGCAGGCGTGCCTTCATGCCAATTTCATAGGCATCGACTTCTTCCGATGCGAAGCGCGGATCGGCACCGCCAGCAGCAGCAGTGGAATCGAGGTTGAACCCGCCCGACTTATAGCCGTGAGTGAAGCTGGCGTAGACGTTGATCGGGGCGGCAAACTCGTAGGCGAGTTTGACGGTGTAGATCAGTTCGCTGTCGCTAAACTCACCAGCGAAGGTGCGTGGCAGCGGGAACACTGCTGCAGCCGGAAGATCAGCCGGAGCAGTAAAGGCGAAGCAGCCGGTACCGAAAACGTTCGGGATCAGCGGAGCCGGAACCGCACCTGCGCCGATCGACGCAAGAATCGCCGGACAGATCGTATTGCTGTTGTTGCCCTGCGCAAACGCACCATCCTTGCTCTCATCCGAGTAGCGAAGGCCCACGGTGAAATCCAGGCCGTCGGTGATTTCGAGCGTGTTGTGGGTGAACAGCGACCAGCTCTTGCTGCTCTGGCTGTAAAGGTTGGTGTTGGTCGTGCCAGCCGGGTCGACACCGCCCGATAGCAGGGTCAGCGGGTTGGCACCCAGGGCACCGCCGGTCGGCGCGAAGAACAATGCACCAATCAGCTCGCCATAGTCCTCGCCAAGCTCAAACGAAGCGGCCTGGGTGATATCTTCATCGGAGTAATAGGCTCCGACCAGCCATTCCAGGCGGCCGCCCCATGCATCGCCCTGCACGCGCAGTTCGTGGGTCATGGTTTCGATGTCGGTGACGTTGCCCGTCACGCTGAACACGTCGAGGCCCGAGAAGTCGGAGTCATAGGCTTCGAACGAGCTGAAGCTGCGATAGGAACCGATGTAGATAAGGTCTGCCGCTGCACCGAGCGGAATTTCCAGCTCGCCGGTGATACCCCAGTTTTCAACCTTGGTGATCGGTTCAAAGCTGACAGTTGCAATGCGGCTATCGGCAGCAGCCTGTGCGGTGGTGGTGTCGAATGGATCGGTTGCCACGACCGGGCCGGACATGCCGCCGCGTGCACCCAGACCGACTGCAGCGAACAGACCGAAGGTTTCGACCGGCGATTGCAGTACTTCCAGCGCTGCACCGAAGGGCGCGTTGCTCTCGGCGTAGTCGGCGATGATACGGCCCTTGATTCCGCTGTCGGTTTCCCAACCGACCTGACCACGGACGAGGAACTGGTCTGCGCCATTGGACTCGCCGATCTCCTGGCCTGCGCCATTCAGCAAGGTGTAGTAGCCATCGCGCTCGCGATAGGCACCGGTCAGGCGAACGGCCACGCTATCCTGCACCACCGGCAGGTTCACTGCGCCCTGGATGCTCAGCAGGTCGCGATTGCCGTAGGTAGCGTTGGCAAAGCCGCCGAACTCGCTCAGGTCGGGACGACGGTTGGTGATGTTGAGTGCACCGGCCGAGGTGTTGCGCCCGAACAGCGTGCCTTGCGGGCCGCGCAGTACTTCGACGCGCTCGACGTCGACAAACTCGCTCAGTGCAACGCCCGGACGCGACTGGTAGGCACCGTCGATGAAAATACCGACCGCGCTTTCGAAGCCGATGTTGTTGGAGGTCGTACCAACACCACGGATACGCAGCACGACCGAGCCCGAAGCCAGCTGGGCGTTCGAGGTCGAGAAACTCGGCGAGACCGAGGTTATGTTCTGGACGTTGACGACACCCTGGCGATCGAGCTGCGCCGGGCTGACTGCAGTCACCGCCAGAGGGATATCCTGCACGTCTTCGGCGCGGCGGGTTGCGGTCACGATGATGATGTTGTCATCGACTTCCGGCTCCGCAGCCGTATCTGCGTCTTGCGCTATGGCCGGAGCGGAAACGAATGCACAGGCAGCAAGCGCCGTGCTGGCGAACAGCGAATACTTCATGATAATCCTCTCTCTGAATTTCGCATTGTATTGCGTCAACGTCGGGGGCCCCGGATTTGATCCGGTGTTGTTGTGCTTTTGCTATGACACTCGAGAATCGCGCAACTCAAGGGAATCTGCGGATTTTACGCCATGTGAAATCCCAATTGTTGCGCAAATGCATCAATTGGGAGTGGTTTAGTTGCACATTTTCGCCAGACTCGAACTCGCGCTATGCTAACGCGTTCGAAATTCGCAATGCCCTGCGTCGTGTTCGCGGGAAACATTGGATCCCGCCGACCTGGCAAGAGTAATGCGCGATGAAGCTAGGCGTCTGCTATTATCCTGAACACTGGCCTGAAGAGCGCTGGCCGGTTGATGCCCGGACGATGCGCGAAGTCGGCCTCGACCGGGTTCGCATCGGCGAATTCGCGTGGAGCCGCATAGAAGCCGCCCCGGGACGTTTCGAGTGGGATTGGCTCGATCGCGCGATTGCGGTCCTGGCCGATGCCGGGCTCGAGATCATTCTTGGTACCCCAACCGCCACACCACCGAAGTGGCTCGTCGATCGCATGCCGGATATGGTCGCACTGGACCAGCTTGGCCGCCCGCGTGACTTCGGCTCGCGGCGGCACTACTGCTTCAGCCATGCGGGATACCGAGAGGAAGCTCGGCGGATCACCCGCGCGATCGCGACCCGCTATGGCCGGAATCCCGCCATCGTCGCGTGGCAGACCGATAATGAGTACGGGTGCCACGATACAGTGCAGAGCTTTTCCCCGGCAGCGCGTGATGCATTCAGACAGTGGCTAGCCGAACGGTATGATGACATCGGGAGCCTCAACGCCGCCTGGGGCAATGTGTTCTGGAGCATGGAGTATCGCTCCTTCGACGAGATCGAATTGCCGAACCTTACGGTGACCGAGGCGAATCCTTCGCACTGGCTTGCCTTTCGTCGGTTTTCTTCTGACCAGGTGATGGCGTTCAACGCGGCGCAAGTTGAAATCCTGCGCGACCTCTCGCCCGGTCGCGACATCACACACAATGCGATGGGCTTCTACACCGGCTACGACCATTTTGCCCTTGGCGCGCAGATCGATGTACTCGGCTGGGACAGCTACCCGCTCGGCTTCCTCGAACAGTTCCGTTTCAGCGATGCCGACAAGACAACCTACGCCCGCACCGGTCACCCGGACATAGCTGCCTTCCACCACGACCTCTATCGCGGTTGCGCAAAGGATCGCCGCTGGAGCGTGCTCGAACAGCAGCCCGGCCCGGTCAATTGGGCGCGCAACAACCCGGCCCCGCTCGACGGGATGGTTCATCTGTGGACCATGGAAGCCGCCGCGCACGGGGCTGAAATGCTCTGTTACTTCCGGTGGAGGCAGGCTCCTTTCGCGCAGGAGCAGATGCATGCAGGGCTGCTGAGGCCCGATGCCGAGCCCGCCCCTGCCTTAGCAGAAGCGACGGCATCCTTCGAAGCGCTAGAGAGACTGGGCGACACCGGGAAGCCGGTCAAACAGGTGGCTATCGTCTTTGCCTATGATGCCGAATGGATCACGCAGATCCAGCCGCAAGGCGAGAATCTGTCTGCGCTGTGGGCAGCTTTCGCCTGTTACTCGGCCTTGCGCGAGCGCGGGCTGAACGTGGACTTCGTCCCGCCTGGCGCGCCGCTCGATGGCTATGCACTGGTGGTTGTCCCCTGCCTGCCGTTTGCGCCGGACGAGCTGGTCGCATCCCTGATGGCTTGTTCCGCGCAAGTATTGATCGGGCCGCGATCGGGCAGCAAGACAGCGGAACTGACCATCCCCGAAGGGCTGGCACCCGGGCCGCTGAGCGAGTTGGCAGGCCTGGCCGTTTCGCGGAGCGAGAGCCTGCGACCAGGGCTTACGCACGCTGGGAACGGCTGGGAAGTGACCCGTTGGCTCGACCATGGCGAAGGCGCCGCAGCACCGGAGCTGGTTTGCGACGATGGCGTCGTCGCGAGCTGGAAGCATGGCGCTGTTCGCTACCTGGCCGGCTGGCCCGAAGGTTCGCTGATCCGCGAGGTTCTCAGCCGGGCGATCGCCGATGCCGGGCTGGATATGCCTGCCCTTCCCACCGGGGTGCGTCGGGTCACGACCGAGGCTGGCAGCTTCTGGTTCAACTACGGTCCGGACACTGCCGAAGTAGAGGGCACCCTGCTGCATCGCGCCAACTGGCGCTTTGTCGCTCGGTCCTGAGAAAGGGCGGTGGTGGACAGGGCTGGATTCGAACCAGCGTACGCTTGCGCGGGCAGATTTACAGTCTGCTGCCTTTAACCACTCGGCCACCTGTCCACATCGCCAGCTGCAAGAGCAATTCCGCGAGGAAAATGGGGCACAACCAAGGGCCCCGCTTGCCGAGAGGCGCCCCTTTGGCGAAGCGGCGCTTGCCTGTCAATGGGGCGACTGGCAGGGCAACATAAAACATTACGCGACAGGACTTCGAACGATGGCAAAGGGTGAACGCAAGAGAGCGATGCGCGGGCGCGCAGGTCGCATGCAGGGCGGTCGGGGCAGCGGCCGCGGCACAGCCGGCTACGTGCGACTGTGGGGTCGCCATGCGGTGGAAGCTGCCCTGCTCAACCCGGCACGCCAGCACCGCAAACTGTGGGCGACGCGCGACGGTATCGATTCGCTCGACGGGGAACTGCCGCCCGATTTCCCGGTGGAATATGCCGATGTCACGGACCTTGCCCGGTTAGTGGCGAAGGATGCGCCGCATCAGGGCCTGGTGCTGGAATGCGAACCGTTGCCCGACCAGCATATCGAAGACGTGGTGGACGACGGCAGGCCGGTTGTCGTGCTCGACCAGGTCACCGATCCGCACAATGTCGGGGCAATCCTGCGTTCTGCTGCAGCCTTCGATGCGGCCGCTATTGTAACGCAAGACCGCCACGCCCCACCTGAATCCGGTGTGGTGGCAAAATCGGCCTCGGGCGCACTCGAACGGGTACCATGGATCCGCGTCGTAAACCTCGCCCGCGCGCTCGATACGCTGGCAGAGCGTGGGTATTGGCGTATCGGCCTGACCGGGCACACGGAAACGACGCTCGCAGAGGCCTTGCCCGAAGGACCGGTTGCCCTTGTCCTTGGTGCAGAGGGCGAAGGCATGCGCCACAATATCGAGCAGCATTGCGATGCGCTTGCCCGCCTCCCGATCAGTAACGCAATAGAAAGCCTCAACGTGTCCAATGCCGCCGCAATTGCGCTATACGCGGTATCGACACGCAGCGAGTGAGAGGAACAGACAGTATGACCGCACCCATCCCCGCCAGGACCTTCGCCCGCACCAGTGCCGTCTCATGCCTGGCACTGCTCCTGTCTGGCTGTTTCTTGACGCCCGGGACATTCACATCCGAACTGATGATCAACGACGATGGCCGGTTCGCCTATTCGTATGATGGCGAGATCAGCATCCTCGGTGTCGGTCAACTGGCCGAAATGGGCGCAGCTGCCGGCGAGGACGAATTCGAAGCTGAGCCCTGCTATGATGGCGATGGCGACGAACGGGATTGCAGTGCGGCGGAACTGAGCCAGCAACGCGACGATTGGGAAGCCAACGCGCCGGCACGCGAAATGGAGCGTGCGCAACAAGCGCAGATGGTCAAGCTGATGCTAGGCGAGGTTGATCTCAGTGACCCGGAAAAGGTGGCCGAATTCGCCCGCAAACTGGAGAGACAGGAAGGGTGGAATACCGTCACCTATCGCGAGGATGGCCTGTTCGAGGTGAGCTATCGTCTCGACGGCCAGTTGACGCATGATTTCCTGTTCCCGGTCATCGAAGGTTTCCCGATGCCGGGAGCGTTCGTGCAGGTCTATCGTCGTGACGGCAATGTGGTCCGCGTCGAAGCCCCTGGCTTCAGTGGTGGGGCAAGCGGACCTGCCGGCGGCATGGGCAGCTTCGGTCAACTCATGGGGATGGCATCACAGGCCGCGCCGAAAGATGCCGAGGGTCCAAAGATGCCCAAGATCGCGCCGATAGACGGGCAGTTCCGGATCGTGACCAACGCCACGATCCTTGCCAACAACACCGACGAAGGTCCGGTGGCGACGCCGACAGGTTACGTGCTCAGCTGGCGCATCGATCAACAGACGGATTCTTCGCCAACTGCGTTGATTCAACTCCAACAGTAGTCTGTATCGTCCAAGTGGAAAAAGCCCCGCTCACCTGTTCGGAGAGCGGGGCTGTTTGCTGGCCGCCATGGATGGCGGGACCGTCGGTCAGCGGCTTAGTTTACCGAGTCCTTCAACCCTTTGCCGGCCTTGAACTTGGGTTGGTTGGAAGCCTTGATCGTCATGGGCTCGCCGGTCCGCGGATTGCGACCGGTTGACGCCTTACGCTTGGCAACCGAAAAGGTACCGAACCCGACCAGGCGCACTTCATCGCCGCTCGAGAGGGCCTTGGTGATGGAATCGAAAACGCCTTCAACGGCGCTCGATGCATCGCTCTTGGAAAGGCCGCTCGCATCCGCGACTGCGCTGATCAGATCATTCTTGTTCATGGTTGGAAAACCCCCTCGTTCGAATTCTTTTTTTGAGCGTGAATCGCTTCGTTCAAGGCCGGCTATCACACCCTTTTTTGCCAGACGTGTCTAGGCATTTTTCGCGGATTCCCGCGCGCTTCGCCGCAAACTTGGCAAGCGCGCAGGTCTTCGGACCTTCGCTGTCAGTGAGCGGTCGGCGGCGGCGCATTGCCGGCGCCCTCTGCGGCCGGCTGGCTGGCCAGGTCATCGGCCTCGCTCCAGTCGATCGGCTCCGGAGCCTGTACCAGCGCCAACTCCAACACCTGATCGACATGCGAAACGGGAACGATCTCAAGCCCTTCCTTCACATTCGCAGGCAGCTCGGCCAGGTCCTTGACGTTTTCCTCAGGGATCAGGACCGTCTTGATCCCGCCCCGCAATGCAGCCAGCAGCTTCTCCTTGAGCCCGCCGATTGCCAGCACGCGTCCGCGCAGGGTCACTTCACCTGTCATGGCGACATCAGGCCGTACGGCAATACCGGTGAGCGTCGAAACAATCGAAGTGACCATGCCGATCCCGGCACTCGGACCATCCTTGGGCACGGCACCTTCGGGCAGGTGGATGTGGATGTTCTTGCGCTGGAACAGCGACGGCTTGATCCCATAGGCCGGGCTGCGCGCCTTGACGAAGCTGAATGCGGCGGAGACCGATTCATTCATAACGTCGCCCAGCTTGCCCGTAGTCTTGATCTCGCCCTTGCCCGGCGTGGTCACGCTTTCAATGGTCAGCAGTTCACCGCCGACCGAAGTCCACGCAAGCCCGGTGACCGCTCCGATCTGCGCCTCTTCCTCACCCATGCCATGCTTGAACTTCCGTACGCCGGAGAAATCGGCGAGGTTTTCCGGCGTGACAGTGACGGTCGAGACTTCGTTCTCAAGGATCTTGCGCAGCGACTTGCGCGCCAGTTTGGCGATTTCGCGCTCCAGCGTACGCACGCCCGCTTCACGCGTGTAATAACGGATCAGGTCGCGAAGCGCGGCTTCGGTCAGCTCGAACTCGCCTTGCTTCAGGCCATGCGCCTTGACCTGCTTGGGCAGCAGGTGCCGCGTAGCGATCTCGACCTTCTCGTCCTCGGTGTAGCCTTCGAGTCGGATGATCTCCATCCGGTCCAGCAGCGGCTGCGGCAGGTTGAGCGAGTTCGCGGTGCACACGAACATGATCTCGCTGAGGTCGACATCGAGTTCGAGGTAATGATCCTGGAACTTGGCGTTCTGTTCGGGGTCGAGCACTTCGAGCAGCGCCGACGCCGGATCGCCGCGGAAATCCTGCCCCAGCTTGTCAATCTCGTCGAGCAGGAACAGCGGGTTGCTGGTCCCGGCCTTCTTGAGGTTGGTCACAATCTTGCCCGGCAGCGAACCGATATAGGTACGGCGGTGGCCGCGGATCTCGGCTTCGTCTCGCACGCCGCCCAGTGACTGGCGCACGAATTCACGCCCCGTCGCGCGGGCAATCGACTTGCCGAGCGAAGTCTTGCCGACGCCCGGAGGGCCGACGAGGCACAGGATCGGGCCCTTCAGCTTGTTGGTGCGTGCCTGCACGGCGAGATATTCGATGATCCGGTCCTTGACCTTTTCAAGCGCGAAGTGATCCGCATCGAGGATATCCTGCGCCTTGCCGAGATCTTTCTTGAGGCGGCTCTTCTTGCCCCACGGCAAGCCGAGCAGGACATCGAGGTAGTTGCGGATGACGGTCGCCTCGGCGCTCATCGGCTGCATGCTGCGCAGCTTCTTGAGCTCGCTGTTGGCCTTGACCTTGGCTTCCTTCGACAGCTTGGTTTTCTCGATCTTCTCGGTCAGCTCGGCGAGTTCATCGCCGTCATCGCCGTCGCTCCCGCCAAGTTCGCTCTGGATCGCCTTGAGCTGCTCGTTGAGGTAATATTCGCGCTGGGTCTTCTCCATCTGCCGCTTGACGCGGCCGCGGATCTTGCGCTCGACCTGCATCACCGACAGCTCGCCTTCCATAAAGGACAGCACCATCTCAAGGCGCTTGCGCGGGTCAGGCTCTGCCAGCAGGGCCTGCTTGTCGGCGACCTTGACACTGATTGCAGCCGCCACTGCGTCTGCCAGTTGCCCGGCGTCGTCGATATCCTGCAGATCATCGCTGGCACCCTCACCAAGTCGCTTGTTGAGCTTGGCATAGTCGCCGAACTGTTCGACCACCGAACGCATCATCGCAGTAATTTCACTACCAGACACCACTTCCGGAACGATCGCATCGACCTCGGCAATCATCAGGTCGCCTTCGGCCCGCAACTCCTTGACCGCAGCGCGGCGCTGTCCTTCGACGAGGACGCGAACTGTCCCGTCGGGCAGCTTCAGCAACTGCAGCACCTGGGCAATCACGCCCACATCGTGCAGGTCGTCGCGTTCGGGATCGTCGCAGGCTGGATCAAGCTGAGCCAGGAGGTAGATGTCCTTGCTGCTTTCCATCGCGGCCTCGAGGGCCGCTACCGATTTGTCGCGACCGACAAACAGCGGCACAACCATGCCAGGGAAGACGACAATGTCGCGCAGGGGGAGGAGTGGGAAGAGTTGTGTCATATCTGGTCCATGGTCGGCAATCACCGTTACGACCAGAATATGGGAAGCCCTCCGCTCACTCGCAATGGGCCTTGATCCGATAGCTGTGCACAGCGCATTGCTGTGGAGCAAGAATGCTGCACTGCACAAAATTCGGCTTGGTCCGACAAAGTGAAAGTTGTCGCATCCATGCTATTAACCACTGCAAATCGGGTATATGTAAAACCCCGCGGTCGCCACAAACACTCCTATGGACAGTGGAGCGTATTCATGTTGGCTAGCCCTATTTGCACTTTGTCAGGTCACAAGATCAACCGGCGCCGAGTTTGGCACGATGGGTTGAGTTACCGAACGAATTGCGCGCGTTGTGACAAGTCGTTGGTGCGAGAGCAAACTCGCTGGATTGCGTACGACGTTGATCGACATGCCCATCCCGGTCGACTGGCGAAGGAAGAAGCGCAAGCGGCGGGCGAGTGGGTGGAGGGTTTCAACAGGTAGACCATGCCCCCTGCGGATGGTTTCTCCGTACCGGAACCTATCCCATCCCCGGAAGATTGAAGCCGGGTGGCAGGCCAATCCCACTCTGAATCTTTTGCATCTCTTCGTTCGACGCCCGATCCGCCTTCCCACGCGCATCGTTGAACGCAGCAGCCACCAGATCTTCAACCATCTGTTTTTCCTCGGGTTTCATCAAACTCTCGTCGATTGAAACGCCGAGAATTCGCCCTTTGGCCGTGCAGCGGACCTTCACCAGTCCACCGCCTGCAACCCCTTCGACTTCGATCGAATCCAACTTGACCTGGGCATCGTTCATCTGCGTCTGAATCGTCTCGGCCGCCTGTTGCGCGGCCTGGATCATTTCTTCCATCGATTTCATGCGCTCTTGCTCCATTGCGGACGGGGGGTGTCCGCATCGTCTTCATTGATGATTTCTGCATCCGGGAACGCCGCTCTAGCGGCCTGAACCATCGGATGACCTTCTATACGTGACCGGATCGCCTTCTCGCGCGCCTCCGCCTGTTCGACCAGTGTCGGCGCTGCGTCGCTGTCGACTTCGCGCTGCTCTACCTGCCATCGCTGCCCGGTTGCAGCCAGCAAGCCATCGCGCAGTTGCGGTGCGATTTCGTCATTGTAGCCTGGCGCTCGCGCATAGACGAGCTTACCCGCACCGCATTCGATCACTCTCAGCTGCAATCGCATGATGCTGGCAACAAGCACCTGACCCGCGTTCTCAACCTGTGCCACAAGGCTTGCGAAATCGACGGTCTCATTGGAAGGCTGCGCGCTAACGGGGGCGGCATCGGATTGCACGGCACCATGAGCGCCATCGGCTGGTGTCAGTGCAGGCGGGTTCTGCGCCAGGCTTTCCAGCTTCTTTGCCAACTTACCGGGGTCTGGCAGATCGGCGGCGTGCAACAATCTGAGCAACGCCATTTGTGCGGAAACCAGCGGATCGGGCGCTGCCTTCACCTCGTCATAGCCCTTCAGCAACAATTGCCAGAGCCGGTGCAACTGCCCAGCCGTCATGCGCCCGGACCAATCAGCCAGCGCGGCCTGCTCCTCCTCGCTCACGATGCCTGGAAGATCTGCTCCAACCTGGGCAAGCGTAACGCGATGCACCAGCTCCATCTGAGAGCGCATGAGCGCCAATGGTTCCACGCCGAGAGAATACTGGTCCGCAATCGCTGCCAACAAGGCTGTCGAATCGCCTTCGAGCACAGTAGCCAGCAACCGGCGCTGCGCTCCGCGGTCGGCCAGCCCCAACATGTCGCGCACGCGCGCAGCAGAAACCTTGCTCTCCGTATCGAGGTCGGCATGGGCGATCGCCTGGTCAAGGATCGAAAGCCCGTCGCGAACCGATCCCTCGGCCGCACCTGCAATCAGGGCAAGCGCTTCCGCTTCGGCGTCGACGCCTTCCTGCTCACACACCCAGCCAAAATGCGATTGCAGAAGGTCGGTGGGAATGCGTCTTAGGTCGAAGCGCTGGGTTCGGCTCAGGACAGTGACCGGCAACTTGTCCACTTCTGTCGTCGCGAACAGGAACTTCACATGCGCGGGCGGTTCCTCAAGAGTCTTCAGCAACGCATTGAATGCATTGCGCGAGAGCATGTGGACTTCGTCGATGATGTAAATCTTGAACCGCGCGGAAACCGCAGCATAGCGCACAGCCTCGATGATCTCGCGCACATCGTCGACACCGGTGTGGCTGGCAGCGTCCATCTCGATCACATCGATGTGGCGGCCCTCGGCGATCGCAGTGCACGGCTCGCACTGGCCGCACGGATCGATCGTCGGCCCGCCCTGCCCGTCAGGCCCGATGCAGTTGAGTGCCTTGGCAATCAGGCGTGCGGTCGAAGTCTTGCCGACCCCGCGTACGCCCGTCATCAGGAAGGCATGCGCCAGCCTGTCGCGCGCGATGGCGTTGGCGAGCGTTCGCACCATCGGCTCTTGGCCGATCAGTTCGCTAAATGTCTGTGGGCGGTACTTGCGGGCAAGGACGCGATAGGGCTGTTTGGAGGGTTCGGGCGTCGAAGCGGGAGCAGGTGCCGGGGGCACCTCTACGGGTTGCGCCTCGGCAGTCGGCGCAGCCGGTTCGCCAAACATGGAATTCTGGCCGGCAGCCTCAAGCTCGGCTGCGGAAGGAGCGTTCTCTTCCTCGCCATCCTCCCACGGGGGAGTGTCGTTGCTGTCCGGTGAATCACCCATGCATGACTAGGTAGGAGCAAGTGCCGCGCTTGTCATGCCAGTCGATGTGGGAAAAAGTTAAAAGGAGCCGAGCGACCCGCCGCAATCCACCTGGGCTGCTTCCTTCCGGACCTGACCCGGTGAGCGAACGCAAACGTCCACCCGACTCCCGGACGGGCATATGGCGGCGATTGGCGACGATTTCAAGCGCCCCGTCTATAATGTGGACATCAGCGGAAGTTGTCAGCGTAAGCCTGTAGCTTGAGGCCTTTGGATGGCGTCGAGTGGACCCGGGCAACAATGCCATACTTCTCAGCATAGGCTTTGGCCGCATCCTTGTCCGGGAAAGTCAGAGTGACCTGTGCCTGCGTATCGCCGCTTCCGGTCCAGCCCATCAGCGGATCGGGCTTGCGGGCTTCGGATTGCTCGAATTCGAGCACCCAGTCATCGATGCGCGCCTTGCCGGACTGCATCGCACTCTTCGGTCGCTGGTAGATACGGGCTGGCATTCTTTCTTGGTCCCTCAATCGCCGGGCGGCGGACGTTCGACCGCCTTGTTCTTCGCGCATTGGCTCGGGCGGACAGTCGCCCTTGCCTCGCCTTCCGCAGGGGTGTCAACTACTGCGACCGGTCAAAGGCATTCTTCGTCTTCAGGCTCGGCTTTTCTAGCCACGGCTGGTCGGGCCATCGGTGCTTGGGATAACGACCCTTCATGTCCTTCACGACATCGCTCCAGCTGCCACGCCAGAAGCCAGGCAGGTCGCGGGTCGACTGTATCGGGCGTCCGGCCGGGCTGGTGAGCTTTAGCAGCAATGGAGTGTTGCCGATCGTCGGTTGCCGGTCGAGGCCGAACAGAGCCTGGACCCGCACTTCCACACTCGGCGCATCATCAGCAGCATAGTCGATTGGATGTGTGGTTCCTGCAGGTGAAGCAAAACTGCGCGGCGCCAGGCTGTCGAGACGCTGGCGATCGTCCCAGCTGAGCTGTCCAATCACCGCATCGACAACCCTGCCACGCTCGAGATCGAGCGAACGCCGATCGTGCAACAGGGGTTCAAGCCACAAAACTGCATTCTGGCGCAACGCGGCAAGAGAAAGGGCTTCGATGCCGGCGAAACGAGCGCGCGCAACCAGGTCTGCCGGCAGGACTTCCCCCAATCTATCAAGAGCCTTCTCCACAAGCATATCCACAATCGCTTGCGGGTCAGGATCCGAGTCGGGACCACTGCTCAGCGTGATCGCCCCAAGTCGCCGAATGCAACGTGCCTCGACCCGATTTTGCGCTTCATTCCAATTCAGTACCGATGATTCTTCGATCAGCGCGGCGAGGTCCTCCTGGATCGCCTGCGGAGCGACTTCGATAGCGGCGACAATCCGGGCACCCTTCGCTTGACCCTGCGCATCGGCCACCACCAGCCATTCGCAGCGCGCCAGGGGACTCGCGGGATCGAGCTGGTAGCCCCTTCCGCCCGCAGACAACCACTGCTCACCCGTCGCGTCGCGCCGACGAGCGATCCGGTCCTGCATGGAAAGGGCCAGATGGATCGCTGGATCGCTTGGTTCCTGGTCGGGCGCGCCAACCAGTTTCTCCGCCAGCTTTGCCCAACGGGACGCCAGCGTTCGGCTGGCCTCAGCGCGGGACGCGCGGTCGGACACCCATCGCAGCAGCCTTGCTTGCAAATCTTCGCCGCGACCGCCCAAGCCCCGCTCCTGCGCCAACAGGGCCAGTCGCGCCAGTTCTCCTGCCTGCCCGCTCCGTGCACCGGAAAGAACCGCTGCCGCCCATTCGGGTTCGAGCGGCAGCGCGGCAATTTTGCGCCCCCTTTCGGTGATGCTAGCATCGGGCTCGATAGCACCGAGCGCTTCCAGTCGGGCACGGGCCACTCGGACCGAAGGTTCAGGCGGAGGATCTAGCCATGCAAGATCAGCCGGATCACGCGCACCCCATTGCGCCAACGCCAGCATCAGCGGTGCTAGATCGGACGTCTCGATCTCGGGCGGATCGAATTGAGGACGCCCGTTGTGCCCGCTCTCTTCCCACAGGCGGTAGGCGACGCCGGTTGACTGTCTGGCGGCGCGCCCCGCGCGTTGGGTTGCCGAAGCCTGGCTGGCCCGGCGCGTGACGAGATGCGTTGTTCCTGCCGTGCGATCATATTCAGCCCGCCGCGAAAGGCCGCTGTCTACCACCACTGAAACACCATCCAGCGTCAGCGAAGTCTCAGCAATTGCTGTTGCCAGCACGATCCGCCTGCGCCCGTCCAGGTTACGCCGAATGGCGAGCCGTTGTTCCTTCGGGGGCACCTGGCCGTGCAGGGGCAGGATCGGCGTATCTGAAAGCCTCGCTTCCAGTCGTTCCTGGACCCGCACTATCTCGCGTAGGCCCGGAAGGAAGACGAGCATGTCCCCAGTCTCATTGCGCCATGCCGCCATTACCGCGTTGGCGACATGATCTTCCACACTGATCGAGGGATTGCTGCCGAACCATTCGATCCGCAGGGGATAGCTCTTGCCTTCGCTTTGAATGACCGGCGTGTCGGGGCCCATCAGCCGCGCATAGCGGGTGCCGTCGATGGTGGCTGACATGACCAACAGTCGCAGGTCTTCTCGCAGCACCTGCTGGCTTTCGATCGCCAGCGCTAGGCCGAGGTCGCTGTCGAGATGCCGCTCGTGCGCCTCGTCAAACAATACGGCAGATACTCCGGCCAGTTCCGGGTCCTCGACGATCCTGTTGACGAATATCGCTTCGGTCACGACGAGAATGCGGGTCTTGCCCGAGCGCTTGCTGTCGAGCCGTGTGGTGTAGCCGATTGTTTCGCCCGGTTTCTCCCCCAACATCTGCGCCATGCGTTCCGCTGCTGCGCGCGCTGCCACCCGACGCGGGCTCAGCAGGATAATCTCTCCGCTGCACCAATCGGCATCGAGAAGTGCAGGCGCGACCGCCGTTGTCTTGCCTGCCCCCGGAGGCGCAATCAGAACTGCCGATTGGCCCTGAACCAACGCGTCCTGCAACTGCGGCAGGACGGCATGGACCGGCAAGTCAGGTGCAGATGTTGTGTTCAATAGCCCCGTGCGACCGCGAACATGGCCGCTTCCGCCATGGCCTGGCGCGCCTTGCTGTCGGGGAAGATCGAGATGGCATCGATCGCCCGTTGCGCGAAATACCGGGCGCGTTCGCGCGTGTGCTCCACCGCATCGTGCCGGGCGATCAACGTGATGGCATGGGCGAGGTCTTCATCCGACGTGCGATGCCCGCTTATTGCTGCTTTCCAGAAGGCACGCTCTTCTTCATTGCCGCGCGCATAGGCAAAGATGACCGGCAGGGTCATCTTGCCCTCGCGGAAGTCGTCACCCCGGTCCTTGCCCATCTCGGCGGCATCCGAATCGTAGTCGATGGCATCATCGACCAGCTGGAAAGCAACACCGAGGTTACGGCCATAATCGTCCAGCGCCCGCTCCTGCGCTTCGTCGCATTCGGCAACGACCGCTGCGATGCGACTAGCGGCAGCGAAGAGGGCTGCGGTCTTGGCACCGATGATTTCCAGATAGCGTTCTTCGTTGGTTTCGATCTTGCGTTGGGCGCTGAGCTGGGCGACCTCGCCCTCGGCAATGACAGCGCTGGCGGTCGACAGGATCTTCAGCACCTTGAGGCTGCCGTCTTCCGTCATCAGTTCGAAAGCGCGGCTGAACAGGAAATCGCCCACCAGCACCGTTGCCGGATTGCCGAAGATGATATTTGCCGCCGCCTTGCCGCGACGCATTTCAGAGCCATCAACGACATCGTCATGTAGAAGCGTCGCGGTATGGATGAACTCAACAGCGGCTGCGAGTTTGTGGTGACGCGCGCCCTGATACCCAACCAGTTCGGCCCCGGCGAGAGTCAGCATGGGTCGAAGTCGCTTGCCACCCCCTGAAATCAGATGGCCAGCCAACCGCGGAATCAGGGGGATCTCGCTCTGCATCCGGTCAAGAATGACGGTGTTGACCGCGTTCATGCCCGACGCTGTCAACTGCAGCATGGGATCGAGCGTTGGCGGGCCGTCTTCTTCCCGCCGCTTCAAGGGGATAATGTCGGCACTCATCGCGCCCGTCCCATGCTCTTCACGGCGATGCTTGGCAAGCCATGAATTGCTGCTAGCTTTGACGCGATGGCCAATGAAACCTCCCCACCGCTCACCGCACATGCCGACGATCCTGTACTTGCAGGTTATCGTCGTTCCATCGACAACATCGACGCAGCGCTGATCCACATGCTGGCTGAACGTTTCCGCATCACTCAGGCCGTGGGTACCTACAAAGCGACGGCAGCACTTCCTCCCGCGGATCCGGATCGCGAGAGACGACAGGTTGCCCGGATGCGCGCGCTTGCCGAAGAGGCTGAACTCGATCCTGAATTCTCAGAGAAATTCTTGCGGTTCATCATCGACGAAGTGATCCGCCATCACGAGAAAGCACGAAAAGGATAGGGCCCAGGATACAGTGGAAACGCCTACTGTGCCATTTTAGCCGCACCTCGTTGGACGGGAATTTTGGCGCAATTTAGCAGGTTGCGTCAGCGGCTAGGCTCCTCTAATGCTCCCGAAGCGCACGTAACCAATTTGGGACGGAGAAGACAAAATGAAGTTTGGCAAACTTGCCGCTGCAGCTGGCGCACTCTCCCTGGCCGCTGCTCCGATCGCCGCACAGGCTGACATGAGCCGCATCGCAGCTCCGGTTGCTGGTGAAAGCGAAAACGGTGGCGGTGCCGCTGGTGGCATCCTCGCTGCATTCGCAATTCTTGCAATCGTGATCGGCGTTGCTGCCGGCGACGAAAGCCCGACCAGCTCGTAAGACTGTCGGTTTTGAGAGAATTCAAGGGGTCGGCTTTGCCGGCCCCTTTTCTTTTGTCCCGGATCCTTTTCCCTAGGAAATTGGCTCGATGCCGTAACGGGGAAGGATGAGCTTGACGAGCAGTCCCCCAAGATCCTCGCTTTCCGCAAGCTCTACTGTCCCACCATAGATTTCCGCCACATCGCGAACAATCGCGAGGCCAAGGCCCGTTCCGGGCTTACCCGTGTCCAGCCGCGCTCCGCGATCGAAGATGCGTTCGCGTTCTGCCTCGGGTATCCCCACGCCATCGTCTTCGATCCAGATCACGCACTCTTTGCGCTCAGGTTCGGCATCGATGGTAACGAACACGCTGCCGCCGCCGTATTTGGCCGCGTTCTCGATCAGGTTGCCGAGGATTTCGTCGAGATCTTGCCGTTCGATTGCGACCTGGGCCAACCTGTTGCCGTCCACATCAAAGCGTGTTTCTTCGTAGATACGCGTTACTGCTCGCAGCACCGATTCCGCGCTCGGCCAGACTTCTGCCCGTGACAGACCGGTAGAACGACGCCCCACTGCCCGGGCCCGCGCGAGGTGGTGATCGACGTGGCGCTGCATCGACTTGGTTTCCCTGAAGACAAGATCGGCCAGCTTGGGATCCCTCGCGGTCGCAGCATTGGTCAGGACAGTCAGAGGAGTCTTGAGCGCATGCGCAAGGTTACCCGCATGCGTACGCGCTTCTTCCGCTTGTTTCTCGGAGTGTTCAAGCAAGGCATTGAGCTCCTGCACCAGCGGCTGCACTTCCAGGGGCAGTGGATCGGTAACGCGGTTGTGCCCGGTCGTGCGGATCCGCTGGATCGCAAGGCGAACCCGGCGCAACGGGCGCAGGCCATAGTAACTCTGCAGGGCTGCCATCACCAGCAAACCCAGCGCCAACACCACGAAGCTCCAGAACAGGATAGAGCGGATACGAGTGATTTGCGCATCGAGCTCCCCCCGCGCCGAGGCAACGGTGAAGGTCCAGCGAGTCTCACTTCCCGGGAGGATCACGGATCGCTCGACTATCCGCAGCGGTTCCTCGGAAAACTGGGCGCTGTTGTAGAAATGCGGCTCATCATCGACATGATCGCCTTCAACCTCGAGACTACGGTCCCACAGGCTCCTGCTGGGAAATGGCTCGTGCCCTTGCCCGCTGATCTGCCAATAGACACCGCTGTTCGGCTCAAGGAAACGTTGATCGCCGAGCGGCCTGTAAAGCAGAACTTCGCCATCCGGACCGATCTCGGCCGATGACAGCAAGGCTGTCTGTACATACTCCAATTGTTCGTCGAAGTTGTTCTCGACGAGATTGGTTAGCGTGCGGTCGAGCGCAATCCCGCCACCCAGCAGCAGCACGAATATCCATGCCGCCGAGATCAGCATCATCCGGCGCGACAGGCTGCCGGTATTGGGAGCGCGCACTTCGGCCGCGCCGGGCTCGGCTACGTCAGCTCCAACGGACGCGATATCGCTTCCGCCAGCCGCCGCCGGGCCTGCATCAGGCGCGGGGCTGGTCGGCGGGGTCGTCGAGGCTGTAACCGAGGCCACGTATCGTCGTTATCACTTCTGCGCCGAGCTTCTTGCGGATGCGCGTTACGAAGACCTCGATCGTGTTGGAATCGCGGTCGAAATCCTGATCGTAAATATGCTCAATCAGTTCGGTTCGGCTGACGACCTTGCCCTTGTGGTGCATGAGATAGCTCAGCAACTTGTATTCCTGCGCCGTCAGCTTGACCGGCTCGCCCTTGAGCGAAACGCGGCCCGAGCGTGTATCCAGGCGGACATCGCCCGCTGTCAGCTCGCTGGACGTATTGCCCGAAGCGCGGCGGATGAGCGCACGGAGGCGGGCTATCAGTTCTTCGGTCTGGAACGGCTTGGCGAGATAATCATCGGCACCGGCGTCAAGCCCTGCGACCTTGTCCGACCAGCTGTCACGCGCGGTCAGTACCAAAACGGGGAAGTCGCGGCCTTCCTTGCGCCACATGCCGAGGACGGTCAGCCCGTCGATTTCCGGCAAGCCGAGGTCGAGGATGACGGCATCATAATCCTCTGTGCTGCCGAGAAAGTGGCCGTCTTCGCCATCGGTCGAAAGATCTACGGCATAGCCATTCTGCTCCAGCGTGTTTTTGAGCTGCTGGCCCAGTGTCGGCTCGTCCTCGACAATAAGGATACGCATCTTGTAAGGTTCCCCTATGATTCCGCTGTGCGTATTGGCGGCAAACGCGCCCCAAGGTCAATGGACTGGGGCGAGCAATACCCTCGTGAAGTTTACTTGGTGCGTCGCAGGACCTTGCCGGTGCGCGCATCGACATCGACGAACATGACCCGGCCATTCTTGATGAATTTCAGGCGATAGGCCATCGCCGCAGAATCATAGGCCGGACCGAGATACTCTGCGCTTCCCATCGTCGGCAGTACGCGCCGTTCGATCTCGCGCAAGGACAGCACATTGCCAGCCCGCATTTCCTTGCGCGCTTCGCCCTGGGCGCTGCTGTCTTGTGCCTGAGCCGGTACAGAGGCGCCGCCGAGGCCGAGGCTTCCCGCCATGATCGCGATAAGGACCTGTTTCATCATGTCGTCGTGCCTATCATCGGGCCATTGAACAAGCTGTGAATGCTCACATTTCGTATCGTTCAGAAAAATGCACTTTTACGTTAACGTAGCGATACGGGGAGTTCCAGCTTCAATCGGGCTTGCAATGCGGCCTTGCCTCACTAGGCAATGGGCCAACCGAGGGGGAAACCATGCTCACAATTCGCGCCATCTTCTACGCCATCCTGGCCATGCTCGCAGTGCCTGCGCTGGCCCAGGGCATGGAGCGCGTGCCCGACCGACCGGCGGGCGAAGGCGAAGGGCCCTTTGGCACGGTCCTCATCAAAGGGGCGACGATGATCGACGGCACCGGCGCCCCGCCGGAAGGTCCAGTCGATATTCTCGTAGAAGGCAATCGGATTGCCCGGATTGCACGGGGCGGGAGTAATCTCACCGCCGACAGGGTGCTCGATGCAACAGGCATGTTCGTGCTGCCCGGCTTTGTCGATGTGCACGGGCACAATGGCGATCCGTCGAAGGCCCCGCAGCCCTCCTATGGTTTCAAGCTGTGGTTGGCACACGGTGTTACCAGCGTTCGCGGAGTCGGTTTCGGCGGCGGACCAAACGATCCCTCGCTCGACCAGAAGCGCCGCAGCGCCGCCAATTCCATCACCGCGCCGCGCCTGTTCGCCTACGCCGTACCGGGAGATATCTGGCCGAACGGGCGTGTGACAAGCCCGGAGCAAGGCCGCGAATGGACCCGGTGGATCAAGGCGCAGGGCTATGACGGGATCAAGTTCTTCAATAACGAAGACCCGGCCACGCTGGCTGCCATACTCGACGAGGCAGACAAGCTGGGCCTCGGCAGCGTCGCCCATCTCGGCCAGCGCGGCGTTGGCCAGGTGAATGCACGCAAGGCGGTCAAGCTGGGTCTCGATGGTGTGACGCATTTCTATGGTCATATGGAAAGCCTGCTCGATGGCCGACAGATTCCGGACTATCCGCCCGGCTACAATTATCTCGACGAGCAATCGCGCTTTGCCACGGTGGCGCGGCTGGAAGCGCAGGCTGTCGAACCGGGCAGCGAGAAGTGGGACGAGTATGTCGACTTCCTTGTCGAAAGCGGAGTGACGCTCAGCCCTACCTTCAACATCTATGCTGCCAGTCGCGACGTGATGCGGGCGCGCACACTGGAATGGCACGAGAAGTACACCCTGCCCTCGCTGATGGACTTCTATGAGCCGAGCCTGACCAATCACGGCAGCTATTATCATGACTGGACCAGCGAAGATGAAGCTGCGTGGAAGCGCTTCTATGCGAAGTGGTTCGCGCTGACCCGCGACTTCAAGGACAAGGGCGGCCGGGTCACCGCCGGCTCCGACCCGGGCTACATCTACCAGACCTGGGGCTTCGCCTATATTGCTGAGCTGGAGATGCTGCGCGAGGCCGGACTGACGCCGATGGAAGTGATCCAGGCCGCCACCATCAACGGCGCGCGCGAACTCTACGATCCCAAGGGTGAGGAACCGCCCTTCGGCATCATCCGCGATGGCAAGCTGGCGGACCTGGTGATCGTGCCCGGCAATCCGCTCGACAACTTGAAGGTGCTTTACGGTACTGGTCATCGCCGCCTGAACCGAGAGACCAACCAACTCGAGGTTGTTGGCGGCGTGCGCTGGACCATCAAGGACGGGATTGTCTATGACGCCCCGGCCTTGCTCGAAAGCGTCGCGCAGATGGTCGAAGCGCAGAAAGAGGCTAACTAGCGACACTGACCGCTTGCCGCGGGATGCAGCCTCCCCTACCTGCCCCGGCCTATGGCACAGCCACCGATCTTGAGCTGGGAAGGACTCGGCCTGCAACAGGGCGGGCGCTGGCTGCTGGGGGGTCCGGATCGCGAGGACATCAACCTCCATATCGGCCCGCGTGACAGGCTGGCACTGATTGGGCGCAACGGTGCCGGCAAGACCACGCTGTTTCGCCTGATCAATAACCAGATCGAGGCCGATCGGGGCACCCGCAAGGTCAAACAGGGGCTGCGCATCGTAGTGCTGGAGCAGGACCCGGACTTTTCCGGCCATGCTACACTGATGGATTGGGCGCTGTCGGGCCACAACGCGCCGCAACAACACGAAGTGGAAGCGATCGCAGGCCAGCTTGGCATCGACATGACCACGCCTGCGGAAGGTGCCAGCGGTGGTGAGCGTCGCCGCGCCGCGATCTCGCGCGCGCTGGCCCAGGATCCCGACCTGCTGCTGATGGACGAACCGACCAACCATCTCGATCTGAGCGCGATCGAATGGCTCGAAAGCTGGCTCGATCGTTACAAGGGCGCGTTCGTGGTGATCAGCCATGATCGCACCTTCCTCAAGCGCCTGACCCGAGCGACCCTGTGGCTCGACCGCGGGATCATTCGCCGCAAGGAAGTCGGCTTCGGCGGTTACGAAGCGTGGGAAGAGCAGGTCTATGCCGAAGAAGCCCGCGCGGCCGAGAAGCTCGATGCGCGGCTCAAACTTGAGGCCCATTGGCTCGAACGCGGCGTGACCGCACGGCGCAAACGCAACCAGGGGCGGCTCGAAGCGCTGTGGAAGATGCGGGCCCAGCGCGCCGCAATGATCGACACCAGCGGGACAGCCAAGCTCAGGCTGGCGGTGGAGGAAGACTTCAAGTCCAAGTCCGTGATCGTCGCCGAGAGTATTTCCAAGGCCTATGATGGACGAACCATCATCAAGCCCTTCTCGCTCCGCATCCAGCGTGGGGATCGGATCGGCATTGTCGGATCGAACGGGGCGGGCAAGACGACCCTGCTCAAGATGCTCACTGGTGAACTTGCCCCTGACAGCGGCACGGTCGAGATCAGCAAGAAGCTCTCCGGCGTGATGATCGACCAGCAGCGCAGCCTCATGGAACCCGACCGCACAGTGCGACAGGTGTTGGCCGAAGGCGGCGACTGGATCGATGTACGTGGGCACCGCAAGCACGTGCAGGCACATCTCAAGGACTTCCTGTTCGACCCCAAGATCGTCGATACCAAGGTCGGCATCCTCTCGGGCGGCGAACGTTCGCGCCTGCTGCTGGCGCGCGAGTTTGCGCGCAAGTCCAACCTGCTTGTGCTCGACGAGCCGACCAACGACCTCGACCTCGAAACGCTCGACCTGCTGCAAGAAGTCATCGCCGACTACGAGGGCACCGTCCTGATCGTCAGCCACGATCGCGACTTCCTCGACCGGACTGTGACCTTGACGCTGGGCCTCGATGGCAGCGGCAAGGTCGATGTTGTTGCTGGCGGCTACGAGGACTGGGAGGCAAAGCGGAGCAACCGCCAGGTTGGGAAGTCGAGGAACGAGGCAAAGAGCACTGCTTCTCCGCCCCCTCCTCCACCACCGAAGTCGAGCAAGCTCTCGTACAAGGACCAGCGCGACTACGAGCTGCTGCCGCAGCGGATCGAGGAGCTGGACGCAGCCATCGCCAAAGGCGAAACAATCCTCTCCGATCCAGACTTGTACACCAGCGATCCGCAGCGGTTCGCCGATATCTCCAAGGGCGTCGAAAATGCCCGCTTGGAGAAAGACGCGGCGGAAGAACGCTGGCTGGAACTCGCCGAACTGGTCGAAGCCTGACACCCCTCATACCGAGACATGGACCGCATGGACCACTGTCCAAAGGGAAGAAAGTCTCTCACCTGATCCGATAGAAATCGGCCACCCGGTCGAGCGCAAGCCGCAGCACCAGCTTGCCGGAACGGGCCGGCCATTGCAGGGCCTTCTCTGCATGCGGCAAGCTCTCCCCGGCGCAAACCACCCGCCACAGCACATCGGACAATCCTCGCCCAGCTTGCGCAAGTGCTGCATCAAATCGATCCTTTGCCGCGATCTGCCGCTCGGTTGCGCTCAGCCCGACATCCGGGCCGCCTTTCACCCGTACAGGGTCCCAGCGCATGGTTACATTGGACCCCAGCCGCGCACGCTCATAATCACTGCGCAACTGCTCCCCGGCTGCGAACAGCCGGTCATCCAGATGACCGCGTGAGTGCAGCCACGCGAGCGGGCTTTCGGCAAGGTTGACAGTGACAGTACGCCGCTTGCCCCTGGCCCCGCTGCCCAGGCGCGGCCCTTCTTCAGTCAGTTCGCGTTCGACCAGTTGCGGCTTCATTGGCATCTCCTGCTGGCTGTGAGTCGCAGCGGGGGTTGCCAAAGTAAGGTTCGTGTAGGAAAGATGTTTTTACCAATTCGGTTATAGGACCCGTTCCATGATCAACCGCATCCGCGATATTCGCAAGGACAAGGGGATGACCCTGGCCGACCTCGCCGAGGCTTGCGACCCGCCCACCACCGCGCAGACCATTGGCCGGCTTGAGACCGGCATGCGCAACCTGTCACTCAAGTGGATGGACCGCATCGCTGCGGCACTTGAAGTCGATCCGGAAATGCTGGTGCGCTCCGAAGCCAACACCCAGCCCCAGATAGTCGCATCGCTCGGCACTGACGGGCCAGAAGCACTGGCCAAGCCCCGTGACGCCCTTCTGCCGACCGATGTCGGCGGCGACGGCCCGCTGGTGGTCCTGACCGTTGAGGCCGCCACCGGCCCCTACCTGCCAGGAGACCAGCTATGGCTGCGGCAGGTTGCACCCGAAGATGCCGCCAGGGCAATCAACCGCGATGTCCTCGTACCGAAAAAGGCCGGGCGGTTCGCTTTCGGCCGCCTGATCGATCGGCAAGGCACGCTGGTCGGCCTGCTCCCGCCCGGCATGGGTCAGAAGCAGGAAGTGGTGAACGATCCGCCCTGGATTGGCGTAGCCGAAATGCTGGTGCGCAAGCTGTGAAGCGAGTCCTGTCGCTTTCGACCCTTTACCCGAACGCTACCAATCCACGCTTCGGTACTTTCGTGGCGCGCTCGATGGAGGCGCTGGCAGCTCATGGCGAGTGGGACGTAACCGTCATCAATCCCATCGGGCTGCCCCCGGTTGTCTTCGGCCCCTATCGTGACCAGGCCGCAGCAGCAGTGGGCGGCGTAGAGAATGGTGTGCATGTCCACCGCCCCACATTCACCCTTATCCCGAAACTGGGTGGACGCCTGAACCCGGGAGCCATCGCCCGCGCTATCCTGCCGCTGGTCACGAGGCTACATGCCGAGCGCCCGTTCGACATTCTCGACGCGCAGTTCTTCTACCCTGACGGACCGGCCATTGCGAAGATTGCCCGCGAACTGAAGCTGCCCTTTTCGATCAAGGCTCGCGGCGCGGATATCCACTATTGGGGCACCCTGCCTTACGCCCACCGCATGATGCGCAAGGCCGCCAAGAAAGCTGCCGGCCTGCTGGCAGTGTGCGAAGCCCTGGCCGACGACATGGCAGAGATCGGCCTGCCTCGAGACAAGATAACGGTCCACTATACCGGGCTTGACCGCGATCGGTTCCGGCCGCTGCACAGCCCGAACCTGCGCCCGCGCCTGGCCGAAGAGCTTGGCATCGCCCTGCGGCATGACGATCACCTCATCGTCACCGTCGGTGCCCTGATCCCGCGCAAAGGGCAGGAATTCGTCATCCGTGCTCTGCCCGAGTTACCCAAGACCCGGCTGCTTCTGGTCGGCAAAGGAGAGGACGAGGCGCGGCTGAAGTCGCTGGCCGGCGAACTGGGCGTCAGTGAACGGGTGCATTTCCTCGGCTTGCTCGACCATGACCTGATACCGCTGGTCCTTTCGGCCGCCGATGCGATGGTGCTGCCCTCAGCGAGTGAAGGCCTTGCCAACGCCTGGGTCGAAGCGCTCGCCTGCGGCACGCCGTTGGTCATTACCGACGCCGGAGGCGCGCGCGAAACCGTCACCAGCCGGGCGGCCGGGCTGATAGTCGAACGCAACGCTTTGGCCATTGCCCACGGCATCGAGAACCTGCTGGCCGATCCACCAGACCGCGACGCAACCGTAGCCATGGCCGCTCGCTTTGACTGGCGGGTCAACGGCGCGAAACTGGCCGAATACTACAACACAATCATCGGCGCGTGATCACGCCTCGCCGCGGACTTTCTTCTCTTGCTTGTCGACCTCGCTCTCGGTCGGCACGAAGCTGTCGGAATTGACGCCCAGCCAGATGAGGATCGGGGCAGCCATGTAGACCGAGCTGTAGGTACCGACGAAGATACCGAGCGTAATCGCTGCAGTCAGGCCGAACAGGCTGGCCGGGCCGAACAGCAACAGCGGGATCAGCGCCACCAGCAGCGTCAGCGAGGTCATAACTGTGCGCGCCAGCGTCTCGTTGACCGACAGGTCCAGCAGTTCCGGAATTTGCATCTTGCGATACTTCTTCAGGTTTTCGCGGATGCGGTCATAGACGACGATCGTGTCGTTCAGGGAATAGCCGATGATAGCAAGGATCGCGGCGATGATCTGCAGGCTGAATTCCATCTGGAACAACGCAAACATCCCCAACGTCAGCGAGACGTCGTGGAACAATGCAAACAGCGCGCCGACCCCGAACTGCCACTCGAAGCGGACCCAGATGTAGATCGAGATCGCCCCCATGGCCGCCAGCAGGGCATAAAGCGCAGTCTGACGGAACTCGCCCGAGACCTTGCCTGAGACCGAGTCCACCCCGTCGATCCGGACCGAAGGGTGATCGGCCTGCAAGGCATCGGTGATCTCGCGCGTGAGCCGGTCGGCGAATTCCTTGTCGCCTTCCGCTTCCGGAGGCAGCTTGACGCGGATCGATATCTCGTTGGGCGCACCGAAGCGCTGCACCACGGGATCGCCGACGCCATCGATGGACGTCAGCGTGCTGCGGATTTCCGCCACCGGCGCTTCAGGCTCATCGACGAAGGTTGCGCGGATTTCCTGGCCACCTGCGAAATCGACGCCGTAGTTGAGCCCCTTGGTCATCACCAGTCCCCAGCTGGCCGCAATCAGCAGGCAGCTGACGACGTAAAACGGTACGCGCCATTTGAGGAACTTGATGTTGGTATCGTCGGGGACGAGCTTCAGCAGTTTCATCGTCCGCCTCCTTACACGTAAAGCTCTGTCGGGCGCTTCGCCCGCAGCCAGTCAGCGACCCACATGCGGGTCATGGTGACAGCGGTGAAGACGCTGGTGAACAGGCCGATGATAAGAACCACGGCAAACCCGCGAACCGGGCCGGAGCCGAACAGGAACAGCAGCACACCGGCAATGAAGTTAGTAATGTTGGCGTCATAAATGGCGCGGCTTGCTTCGCGATAGCCGTTCTCGACCGCCGCAATCACCCTTCTCCCGCGTTTTCGCTCTTCGCGTATACGTTCGTTGATCAGTACGTTGGCGTCGACCGCCGCACCGATAGTCAGCACGAAGCCGGCGATGCCTGGTAGGGTCAGCGTGGTGTTGAGGACCGCCATGATGCCCAGGATCATCAGCACGTTGATGACCAGCGCAGCGGTGGCATAAACACCGAAGCGGCCATAGGTCGCGATCATCAGCAATACGACCAGCAACGAGCCGATAGCCATCGCTATGAGGCCCTTGCGGATCGAGTCGGCACCAAGGTCCGGCCCCACGGTACGTTCTTCGACGATCGCAAGGTCGACCGGCAGTGCGCCCGACCGCAGCGAGATCGCCAGTGCATTGGCGCTTTCGACGGTGAAGCTGCCGGAGATCTGTGCGCTGCCACCCAGGATCGGTTCGCGGAACGAAGGTGTCGACAGCACCTCACCGTCTAGGATGATGGCAAACAGCTTGCCGACATTCTGAGTCGACAGGTCAGCAAAACGGCGGCCACCCTGCTGGTCGAACTGGATGTTGACCACCGGCTCGTTGGTTTGTGGGTCGAAGCTCTGCTGGGCGCCGATCAAATTGTCGCCCTTGATGCCGCCAAGGCGACGGACGGCGACCGACCGGCCTTCGGACGGGGTTCCGGCGGCAAAAGGAAAGATCTGGCTGCCCGGAGGGGCGATGCCCTGCTGGATATCGGTTTCAAGCGCGGTCTCGTCGACCATCTTGAACTCCAGCTTGGCGGTCTGGCCGAGCAAGTCCTTGAGCTGGTCCGGGTTTTGCAAGCCCGGCACCTGCACCACGATACGGGTGTCGCCCTGCCGAATAATGGTCGGCTCGCGGGTGCCGAGTTCGTCGATACGCTTGCGGACGACTTCGGTAGCGCTGTCCATCGCATCGGTCACCGCCTGTTCGAGGCCCGCCTGCGTCGGCGTCAGCACCATGCGGCTGGTATCGACGACGGTAAGCTCCCATTCGCGGGTTAGGCCATTGCCATTCACGATCGGCGTGAGCAATTCGCGCGCACGGTCGATATCGGAAGGATCATCGAGCAGGAAGCTCAGCCGCCCACCCGCGGTCGAGACATCGCCGATGCGAATCCGTGGCTCGGCATTGCGCATCGCATTGCGCACCGCCTCTTCCATGTTCTCGAGCCGCTGCGCCGCCACCTGCTGGGTCTCGGCTTCGAGCAGGATGTGGCTACCCCCGGCAAGGTCGAGGCCGAGGTTTACAGTCGGGCTCGGCAGGCTCTCAGGCCAACGGATCGATGTGGTCGAGACCAGCGAGGGAAGTGCCGCCGCGATAAACGCGAGCGTCAGGCCCCAGAGCCAGACCTTTCTCCAGCGTGGAAATTCGAGCATGTGCCTCGTGTCCCGTCCCTTAATCTTCAGTCTAGTCGTTGGCCGCCGCGCCGCCCGGCGGGATGATATCGCCGATGGTGCTCTTGACAGCCTTGACCTTCACCCCCTGCGCAAGCTCGACATCGGCATAGTGCTCGTCAACCTTGACGATCTTGCCAACCAGGCCACCGGCGGTAACGACCTTGTCGCCTTTCTTCAGCCCGCCGATCTTTTCCTGGTGCTCCTTCTGCCGCTTCATCTGCGGGCGGATGATCAGGAACCAGAAGATCAGGCCCATACCGACGAACGGCAGGATCTGGATCCAGAACGGCGGGGTAGCGCCCGTGGCAGCGGCAGCGGAAAGAAGGTCGACCATGGAAAACCCTTGCGGAAAATTGTGTAACCCTTGGCGGGTGGAAGCTGGCAGATGGTGAGGCGCAGGCCTCTCGCCAAGGCTTCACGCCCAAACTGGCGCGGCGGTTAGCAAGAGTGGTGCATTTGAGCAACGCGAATGCGCACAATCGCGCGGATGAATTCGTAGGTTTCGGAGCTTGCCTACGGCCGCATGCAACCCTATAGGCCGCGCCTCCACTGCTCGGGAAGTAGCGCAGCCTGGTAGCGCATCACACTGGGGGTGTGGGGGTCGCAGGTTCGAATCCTGTCTTCCCGACCAGTGGATCACATCCATTTCGATATCGCACTCACCCCCCGGTTAGCGATGAACAGGATCGAACCTGTTCGGTGTCGAGGCGCAGCCGAGACGAACGAGCCGCTACAGCGGCGAGGACAATCCTGTCTTCCCGACCAGTGGACATTACATTCAAACCCACAATGTCATCTGACAAACGCTCGGCGCTTGCCCCGTGTCGCAATCGCTCTATCCTGTCGCAATCGTCGGATTGGCACGGGGCTGGCATAACCTTGCATCACTATCAGGCCTGCGGTTTCGCCATTCATTCCGACCTGCCCTTGCCGATGCCGGTTGCAGGCGCAGATGGCACAGGGACGTCCCTTGCTATCCGGCAGACAGGGGCAATCGACCAAGGTGGCGATGCGATCGGGCCGTTTGCAACGGCGGGAGATCGCTGGATCAATTTCACGGTTCCTGGTCTTGTTCGGTTCCACATCTGCCGCGAGCGCGGGATCGCGTATCAACCGGCCAACAGCGCCGACGACGCCAGCATCGCCAGCTTTGTCATCAATAGCGCCCTGCCCTGCGCCGCCATGCTGGCCGGCCTTACTACTTTGCGCGGAGCAAGCGTTGCCACAGACGCGGGAGCAATCCTGCTGATCGGGCCGACCGCTGCCGGCAAGTCTGCAGTGGCAGCAGAGCTCGCCAGGCGCGGGATGGAAGTGCTTTCTGATCATGTCGCGCTGGTCAGCGATGATGCCAAGACTCTGCCGGGAATACCGACGCTGACCCTGCCACGCGATTGTGCTCATTCTGCAGGACTGGATATTGCCGCATTGCAACGCTCGCGGCCAGGTCTCGAACGGTTTCATTGCCCTCAAGCCTTGCCAGAACAGTCGTATCGCCCCGTCAGCGCGATCTACCAGTTGCTTGTCCATACGGCGCAAGACGTGGAGATTGCCGATATCAAGGGGGCGGAGCGACTAAGCGTCCTGAGAAACTGCGCTGTCCGTTCACTCGACCTGCAGCGGTTCGGGCACAACACGGCCTTGCTCGCGAGAACCGCCGCGCTTTCGGCACAGTGCCGTTTCAGGCGCGTCCGCCGCCCGGTGAAAGACATGTCGGTTGAAAGCTATGCCGATCATATCCTGCAAGATCTCGTGATCGCCGGGGCAACCGAGTGAGCGCGCAGATCCACTGGCTGGCTTCCTATCCCAAGTCAGGCAACACCTGGTTGCGGCTGCTGCTGTCGCAACTGACCGGAGAACACGCCGGAACCGCCGATTTCAACGCCATTGCCGGCGGCACGATCGCCAGCGACCGGACTTGGATCGACCAGGCGCTGGGCTTTCCCTCGTCGGAGCTCCTGCCAGACGAAATTCTCGACCTGCGCCCGGCGGTCTACCGCTGGAGCGCGGAACGCGCCAGCCGCAGCCAGTTTCACAAGATTCACGATGCCTGTCGCAAGACACCGTCCGGGGAATGGCTGCCCTGCGCGCAAGCGAGCGGTCCGGGTATCTACCTCGTGCGCAACCCGCTCGATGTAGTCCTGTCGTTCTCGCACCATCTCGGCTGGGACGTCGACAAGACCATCGGTGCCATGGGCAAACCGGGGCTGGAGATGGGATCCGACCCGGACGGCGGGATCACCTTGCATGTCCCGCAGGTGCTCCTCAGCTGGTCGCAGCATGTCACGAGCTGGGTCGACAATCCGGACTTCGACATGCTGGTCGTCCGTTATGAAGACATGCTCGGCGATCCGCATTTGTCGTTCGGAAGAATCGCCCGTCACCTTGGCTTGACCCCCTCGTCGAAAGAGCTGACCGCAGCCATCACCGCCACCCGGTTCGAGCAGCTGCAGTCGCAGGAGGAGGCAAACCGCTTCCGCGAGAAGCCGATGGCGGCCACGCAATTCTTCCGCAAGGGAGTAGCCGGTGACTGGCAGCAAGGCTTGACCGAACACCAGATTGGCCGAATTGTTGCAGACCACCGCGCGGTAATGCAGCGCTTCGGATATTGCGACGATGCCGGCAGGCCGCTGGTCGGGTAGTGCCATGACCAAGCCTCCCACCCCTCCCGCACCCGATACGCTCCTGCAGCGCAATCCGCACCTGGAAGCGGTCGAGATGGACGGCCAGACCGTTATGATGGACACGCGCGAAGGTTGCTACTTCGCCTTGGACGAAGTCGGCGGAGCAGTTTGGACGCTGCTTGAAAGGCCCAATTCCCTGAAGACTGCAATCGATCACGTGGCAAGCAGGTTCGATTCACCCGATCGCGAAGAGCTTGAAAACGACATCGAAGCCTTTCTTACCGACCTGCTGCGTCGTGGCCTGATCGAACGGGTTGCATAGACATGAGTGGCCCCCTCACCCGGTTACGGAACAAGATCAGGAGCGCCCGTGGCTATAGCTGGCCGGAAAAGCTGCTCGTCCTGCCATCTCTTGTCCTCCTTGGCCTCGCTCGCCTCGCCATCCTGTTCCTGCCGTTTCGCTTCTATGTACGAGTCCTGGGTAAGGTTGTGAGCCAGGGTCAGCCGGCACCTGGTGTAACTGAGGCATCTGACCGGGCTGCCCGCAGCATCGGCCGCTCCGTGAGGGCCACAGCAGCACTGACTCCGTGGGAATCGGTTTGCCTGCCTCAGGCGATGGCTGCGAGCGTGCTACTCAAACTGCGTGGCGTCCCTCACTGCGTTCATTTCGGCCTTGCCCCGGGCGAACAGACACCAGAGGCAGCACCGATGAAAGCACATGCATGGATCGTCGCCGGAGACAGGGTGGTGACCGGGGGACCTGTCTTGCCAGAGTACCGCATCGTCGCCACTTTCGCTCCACGCAGCCTGCCATGATGTTTGCCGGGATCGTTACTGGCGAGGGCAGTCGCACTCCCCGGGACTGGATCGACCCGGCCCGGCTGGAAGCCCTGCTCGATCCATTCGACGTCGCTGACAAGGCGGGACATTGGTGCAGCGAACAGGCGATGTTCGCTCAAGCGGTGCGCCACAATACGCCAGAGAGCCTCAACGAGAGCCCGCCTGCGCGATGCATGGAAACAGGCCGCGTATGCGTTGGATGGATCCGGCTCGACAATCGCGCAGAGCTGTGTGCAGCTCTGAGGCTGCAAGAACGCAGGGATCTTACCGATCCCGCATTGGTACTGGCCGCCCATCGAGCCTGGGGCACCGGAGCGGCAATCCGGCTCATCGGCGATTTTTCCTTCGTGATCTTCGATCCCGCCACCAGCACGACATGGTGCGTACGTGACCCAATCGGTACACGACCGATGTTTACCTATCACGGCCGTGAGCTTTTTGCTGTGGCCAGCACTGCCGCGCTATTTCCCGCCCTGCGACTGCCCGACGTCACGCCCAGCGATGCATGGATCGGCAAGTTCCTGCTTGGCTATTCGCACGACCATCACCGCACCGCCTTCACGAATGTCTATCGGTTGCCGCCAGGCCATGAGCTGATCATCGAAGCCGGCAAGACCGGCGAACCGCATCGTTACTTCGCTTTCGAGGATCCACAGCCCTTTGCTGCGCAGCAATCGCAAGAACAGGTGGGCCGATACCGAGCGAGCCTCGACGAGGCCGTGATGCGTCGGACCCGATCAGTTCACACAGTCGGTGCAGAATTGACGGGTGGGCTCGATTCTTCGTCGATCGTGGCCAGCGCTGCCCCCGCTTGCGAGGAGCAGGGATTTCAGACCTATGGCCTGTTGATGTTTGAAGAAGACGCGTCGGCCCAGGAACGCGTCGCTCACCATTGCGGTTTGTCCGGCCACGTGTCCCTCGAGCCAGCTCAGGGAGCATGGCACCTCGCAACGATGGACCGCTGCAATGCGATGCTCGGGTTTCCCGCAGAGCATGCCAACGCCACATTCCATGCGCCGGTGTATGAAGCCTGCAGCGACCACGGGGTCCGGACATTGCTGTCGGGGTTCGGCGGAGATGAAATAGTGACTTCGGGAGGACGCGAAGTCTTGGCCGAGTTACTTGCACACGGTCAGTTTCAGGCTTTTTTGCGCGCCTTGGGCGACACTCCGACAAGCCGGGGGCGAGGCCTGGTTCGCTTCGTGCGGCAGCGCCTGGCATCCCCGCAGCATGCAACACAGGCGTTCTTGGCCCAGCTCGATGCAACACCATTCTCTAGGGCGTACAGAGAGGAGCACGCGCTAGAGGATTTCCAGCGTGGAAGAGGCGCAATTGCCGGAGGCAGAACACCCAACGAGACTGTATTGCGCCGGGCCTTTCGGGCCTATGTCTCCGGCCGACTTGAATCCTGCTCCGCCATGGCGGCCAGCTACGGCATCGAATATCGATGGCCCCTGCTCGACAGGGACCTGATCGAAACATACCTCGCTATCCCGGGCATAGAAAAGCATCAGGCCGGAACCGGGCGCTTGCTCCACCGCCGTTCACAGATCGGCCGCTTGCCAGACAGCATTATCTGGCATGGCAAATCGATGGGACCGGTGCGCGAGAATGCAAGACCCACCAATGATCCGGTTAGTTTTGTAAATTACGACTTGCTGCCATCCCGACTCAAGTCTATCCTTGATTGCGAAAGTTACGGAAAACTTGGCGGTTTTAAAAATAACGGGTCTTCCGCCGAAGGCAGTTTGACTGGGAACGATGCGTATTCCCGCGAACTGGCTCGAAGGATTGATGTGCTTTCCGAATGGTTGAAGCAACTCGATTGAACTCCACGGGGGATCCATGACGCAGCACGGTTCTAGCAAGCAGCTCGAAAACAGCGCCAAGCGGCCCTATCGCAAGCCGGAGTTGACCTGCCTCGACGCCGACCAGACGGCGACGGGACCTGCCACCTTCACGCAGGAAGTCCTTATCTACTACACTCCGCCATCCTGATAGGGGTGCTCGCAAATGCGGGCTCCCCGATTGGATGCGATATCTTGTCCAATGCTTGGACATGAAAAAAGGAGCGGGCCATCGGGCACCGCTCCTTTTTAGTTTGTGCCGAAGCCGTCAGGAACGGCTGGGGAAGATTCCCTCGAGAGCAATGATGAAGTTCGTCCCCAGGAACGGATTGAGGTTGGAGAAAGGTATACTTCCCCCTGCCGGTGTCGAATCCGTCGTCAGTGTCACCGTGTTGGGATGCATCAGGACATCCTGCTGTCCCTCGTCGACATCGTGATAGATATTCGAATTTGCCAGCGCGAAGACATTGTCTGTCGGGGCTGACTCATCCGCGAGCCGCGCTTCACCATGAACCGACGCCGCATGCGTATGCGGGTGCGTGTGGCTGGGCAGGTTGTTGACCGAAAGGGATATCTGTTCGGCACCACTGGCTTGCCCAATGGCAACGGGTTGAAGCCCCGGGCCGGTACCCTGTCCGCGCGGCGTCCGTCCCTGCAGGTTCGGCAGGCCAAACGTAGTGCGGCCATCACCGCCGTAGATGGTGCCGATGATGGAGAACAGTGCCGTGTAGTTCGAGATGGGCAGAAGTTGCCCGTTGCAGAACGCCCAGCTCCGCGGCGCAAACGTGCCGCCGAACATGGTGATCTCGCCTATTGTTGGATCATAGATAGACATGTGATTTCCTCATTCTCGCAATCTCGGCTGGATTAGCTCCGGCTCGGATAGACACCGGTCAGGGCGATGATGAAATTGACCCCAAGATAAGGGTTCATCAGCGAGAACGGCATGCTGCCACCGGCTGGTGTGGCATCCTGTGCCAGAGTGACGGTGTTGGCATGCATCAGGACATCCTGCTGTCCCGAGTCCACATCATGGTAGATATTGGCGTTGGCGAGAGCGAACACATTGTCGGTCGGTGACGCTTCGTTGGCAAGCCGCGCTTCGCCATGAACGCTGGCAGTGTGCGTGTGCGGGTGGCTGTGGTTCGGCATGTTCATGACCGACAACGTTTCGTTCTCACGACCGCTGCGTTCGCCAATCATGACCGGCGCAAAGCCCGGCCCGGTTCCCTGGCCGCGCGGCGCACGACCGCGAAAGTCCGGCAAGGCGAAAGTGGTGCGGCCGTCGCCGCCATAAATCGTCCCGATAATCGAAAACAGCGCCTGATTCGAACTGATCGGCAACAACTGGCCTTGGCATAGCGCCCAGCCCCGTGGTGCCCAGTTGGCACCGAACATTGAAATCTCGCCAAGCGTCGGATCTGAAATTGACATAAGTCCTCCCCACCAAATCTTCCCGCAGAATTGCGGAACGTTCTGGTTGTTTATGACACTGGCAAAGTGTCAGAAATAGGACAAAGGCGTCAAATGTAACGAATTTCTAGGCAGGCTAGTTCGACTAATTTCTCACCAAAGCCAAATATACAGGCCCAGAAGCATCGCAACGACGAGCAACGCCAGAGTGTTGAACAGCATAGTGGTGGCAAAGGCGATATCACCCAGCTTCACTGTCCGTTCTTCCTCAGGCGGTGCAGTCAGCCGCGATACGACGGCAGCGGCGACCAGCGCGACAAGGAAAACACCCCAGATACGGATAATGAACGGCACGTCCGGCATGCCGAACTTGAGCGCGACGTTGATCACCAGCGAACCCAGCAGCGCCGTGAAGGCACCCGCCGTATTGCTGCGCTTGTCGAAGAAGCCGAGCAGGAAGACGACGACCACCCCCGGCGCTATGAAACCGGTGTATTCCTGGACTGTCTGGAACCCGCTTTCGAAGCCCCCGATGAACGGACGTGCCAGCAGTAGCGCAAGGCCCATGGCAGCAAACGCTGCAACACGCCCGACCATGACATAGTGCTTTTCAGGCTTGTCCGGCTTGGCCGCGCGATACAGGTCCATTGTGAAAATGGTCGAGATCGAGTTCATCATCGACGCCAAAGACGAAACCACCGCAGCGATCAGCGCGGCAAACACCAGTCCGCGCAGACCAGCGGGTGCAAAGCTCATCAGCTCCCCATAGGTACGGTCCGATTTTTCGGCTAGCGCCGCCCCATCGAGTATGCCGCCCTGTGCCAACATCACCGCGGCGATCCCCGGGATGACGACAATGAAAGGAACCAGGATCTTGAGGAAGGCAGCGAAGGCTAGGCCCTTTTGCGCCTCCGGCAGGCTCTCAGCCCCCAGCGCGCGCTGGATGATGTACTGGTTGAACCCCCAGTAGCTGAAGTGCAGCACCCACAGCCCGCCCAGCAAAGTCCAGATGCCCGGCAAATCGCCGTAAGCAGGATGACTTTCGTCCAGGATCATTTCGAAGTGGCCCGGCATCTCTTGCATCAGCAAGCCAAGACCTGCCATCGCACCGTCAGCCCCCGGAAGCGCATCGAGCGCAATCCAGGTGATGGCAAGGCCGCCCAGGATCAGGATGACGACCTGGATGATGTCCGTCAGCGCGACCGCCTTGAGACCGCCATATAGCGAATAGAGCACGGCAAAAGCGGCCAGCGCGCTCATCGCCCCCATGACGCCCCAACCCGTCAACGAGGTGACAGCCAGGCCGCCCAGCCACAGGACGGTCGTCAGGTTGACCGCAGTATAAAGCGCGACCCAAAAGGCGCTCATGAGGGTCTTGACGCCCTCTCCGTACCGCTGCTCGAGGAATTGCGGCATGGTGTAGATCTTCCGCTTGAGGAAGATCGGCAGGAAATATTTCGCGACGATAATCAGGACGATAGCCGCTTGCCATTCATAGGCGGCAATAGCGATGCCGACGGCATAGCCCTGCCCCGACTGGCCGATGATCTGCTCGGCCGAAATGTTCGAGGCGATCAGCGACGCGCCGATTGCCCACCACGGCAGCGCGCGCCCGGCGAGGAAGTAGTCTTCGGTATTCTTTTCGTGCCCCTTTGGCTCGCGGCTGACCACCAACGCAATGCCGAGCAGCGCGACGGCATACAGCGCGATGATGACGATATCGATGGTTTCGAGCGTCACGACCTATTCCTCCCCCACGGGCATCGGCATTCAACGGCCGAGCCTCAATCCCTTGTTGGCAATGGACTAGCGCAATCCCGCACAGCGTCCATTGGAATTCGAATTCATCCGCCCTTCCTCAGAAAGAGCATTCCGTCCCTTCCGGCATGTCCTGCCGGACAATCTTCGCAATCCGCATCACCATTGGCGCGTCAGTGCCAATCGACAGGCTGTTGCCAAGCCCCGGCGCACAGTCTTCGGTGATGATCATTTCACGCCAACCCTTGCCTGCACTGAGCTGCAGCTGGCGGGTGATGTCAACGGTATTGCCACCCACCGTAAGCGTGACCGATCCTGCTGGCGCGTTGGCGAGGTTGTAGAGGATGCGGAAGTCTCCTCCGCCCTCGCCTTCCTGCGCCATTGACAAGGTTGCGCCCGGGCCAAATGTGACCTCGCGCGCATCTTCCTGCCGCTCCTTGTCGACCCCGCGGGAAACGACCCCACCGCCCTCTCCGCGCAAGTTGGGCAGAGCCGCACCACCGGCAATTGCAGTGATGCCATTGGCAAGGCGCCCCATGTCATACCAGGCCGCCGACTGGCCCTGATCGAGGTACCCGCAGGTCTCATCCAGCGCCCCGACGGGCTGCGCATCGCTTTGCGAAAGGCCGTAGCCAAACGGGAACTGCGCACCAGCCGGTGAATTGACCGGCGTGCCGCCACAGTCAGCCGGCCAGCTGAACGATAGGCGGCCGGTAGCTTCCCGCTTGCCGAACAGGACATCGGCCACGCCAGCCCCCTCGCTGCCCGGCAACCAGGATGCCACGAAAGCAGTCGAAGCGTTGATCTCCCGGTTCATCCAGAGCGGGCGACCGGAGAGAAAAACCGCAACGGTTGGAATATCTTGCTCGCCGAACTTGCGAAGCAATTCGAGACCCTCATGGTCATCGAACACGAGCGTCTTTCGGTCTCCTGCGAATTCGGCATAGGGTTGTTCGCCAAACACGACGATGGCAACATCGGGCTTCGTCGTAAAGCTACCGTCAGCCGATAATGAGGCTGTTCCGCCGGTTTCCTTTGCCGCCTCCTCGATGCCTGCCCAGATCGACGTTGCACCCGGGAAATCGGCGTTAGTCAGCTCGGCACCGCCTTGCCAGGTCAGTGTCCAGCCACCCGAAGCCTGCGCAATGCTGTCGGCTGCCGTGCCAGCGACGAGGATAGAAGCTCCGGCCTTGAGCGGCAGGACACCATTGTTCTTCAGGATGACCTGTGACTTCGCCACCGCTTCGCGCGCGACGGCCCGGTGGGGAGCGAAGCCCAATTTGTCGTAGCGACCGGCATTGGCCCGCGCCGATGGCTTCTTGGCATCCGGACCAAGAATTCCCGCACGCAACTTGACCTTGAGTACCCGTCCGACCGCTTCATCGAGCCGGGCCATCGGGATCGTGCCATCGTTCACTTGCGCAACTAGATTTTCCAGCAGCGGCTTCCAATCGTCGGGCACCATGTAGATGTCGAGGCCTGCGAGCAGCGCCTGCGGGCAATCCGTGACGGTGCAGCCCTTGATCTGGCCGTGGCCGTTCCAGTCACCAACCACGAGTCCGTCAAAACCAAGCTCTCCGCGCAGGTAATCTGTCAGCAACGGCTTGTTCCCGTGCATCTTGACGCCGTTGATGGAGTTGAAGCTGGCCATCACTGCCTGCACCCCGGCATCGACCGCAACGGGGTAAGGAACGGCGTGGATCTTCTTGAGTTCTTCGATATCGCCGTTGACGTCGCCGGTATCGATACCTTGCGCAGTCCCGCCATCGCCAAAGAAGTGCTTGGCCGTGGCGATCACCCGGCCTTTGCCGAGGAAATCGTCGCTACCCCTGGAGCCCTGCAAACCTTCCAGCAAAGCCTTGCCCATGCTGGCCGCGACCTGCGGATCCTCGGAATAACTTTCGTAGGTCCGCCCCCAGCGATCGTCACGCGCAACAGCGACGGTCGGCGAGAAATTCCAATCGATGCCGGTAATCTCGATCTCGGTTGCGGTAGCTGCACCAATCAGCCGGACAAGCTCCGGATCGCCGGTTGCGCCGAGGGCAATATTGTGCGGAAAGATGGTCGCCTTGACGACATTGGTGTGGCCGTGGACCGCATCCGTCCCCCACATGGTGGGGATAATCGGCTCGTCACCAGGCAGAGGCCGTGTCGAAGCAACCCACATCTCGTCCGCGAGGCGCAGCCATTCAGAGGCAGGCGCGAACTCATCGCCATAGGGGCCGCCATTGCCGCCGTTGAGGTAGCTGCCGAAACGATACCGCTCCATGTCTTCAGCTGTGAAGGAATTGATTTGCGGCTGGATCAGCTGGCCGACCTTGCGCTCTATGCTCATGCGCGCAAGCAACGCGGCTACCTGCTCTTCTTCATTCAGCTGTACGGTCTCAACCGCCGGCGACGCAGCGCTTTCAATCGACCCAGTCCCGGCACACCCAACCAGCGCAATCGAAGCACACGTCGCAACAAGCCACTGACGGCAAAGCATCCTAATCCCCTCCAAATCCCGAATTGGGAACGTTCTCAACGTTACAGGCCCGCCTCTCAATTGCAAGGCCCAAAATTACGAAATCGGTGAAAGTCGGGTGAGACTCGCCAGCAGGGCACCAGCCAGCGCAGCAAGGGCTGCGAGGAGCCAGAAAAGCCCCGAGAACCCGAACACCGGGACCAGCGCCAGCGTCAGCCAGGGCATGATCAAGGATGGCACGGTGTTGGTCAGGTTGAAGATGCCCAGATCACGTGCGCGATGCCGAGCGCGCGGCAGGACACGCAAGGTCTGTCCGGTATGCAAAGACAGGAAAACCGAAGCGGCGAGGCCAAACAGCACATAGCCGGCGATCGCGACTGTCAATGTCTGCGCGAGCGCCATTACGATCAAGCCTCCGCTCGATAGGACAGAGGCCAGCGCCAATGGCAGGATGGGTCGGTCGCGAATATCTGACCAGCGCCCAACCAAGATCGCCAGTGGCACCGCGATGCCAAGGACGATCGCGAAAATCCGTGCCGTGTGGTTATCGCCCATACCGGCATCGATGGAGCGGAACCAGAACAGCAGGTAGGCAAACAATGCTGCCTCTGCGATCTGCACCAACAAGCGAGCCAGCCACATGCGCAAGACAGCGCTGCGGCTCTTGAGCGCGACGGGACGATCGCTCTGCTCGCCGCCAGGCGCACTGTCCTCCATCAATTGCGGCATCGGTCTCGGCCGTCCGAACAAGACGACCGGCAGCACCAGCGCGGCCACGAGGCAAACCACCATTACGAGACGAGTTTCGGCATCGGCCAGCCCGGGAATTGTTACCAGCGCTCCAGAAGCGGCGCCGAGCGCCGGCGCAAAAGCCAGCAAGCCGCCAAGCAAACCCTTCTGACCGTCAGGCACGCAGTCACCCGCCCAGGCTGCAAGCGGCGCAAGCATCATGTTGAGCCCCAGCTGCCACAGCACGATCGTGCCGATCAGAACGGTCAGGCTTTGTGCAACCGGGATGGCCATCAACATGCTGCTCGACAGCACCAAACCGGTCAAAATCCAGCGAACGCGATTGCGCGTCAGATCGCTGAGCCATCCGAACAGGATATTCGCCACGCTTGCCGTGAGCGCTCCACCAAGCGTGACATAGGCAAGCCAGCTGACATCAGCCTCACCGGCCAACGCTGTAACGCGCACCGGGAGCAACACGGTCAGGAACGGGACGTAGGCGACCGCGCCGCCCGCCGCAGCGAGGGCATAAAGAAGCAGGAAGCGCGTCGATTGGCGCGTTTCCGGCACAGCCCCTGTCCCTGGCATCAATCGTTGTCGTGCCGACGCGGCGGGGCAGTCGAGCCTCGCTCTACCAGCGTGCCGCGAACACGCACCGGAGCGTCGGGCACTTTCCCTTCACGAGCAGCCTCGATCAGCAGTTCGACCGCTCGCGATGTCGTTTCCGCAATTGGCTGATCAACCGCTGTGAGCGTGGGCTGCGTGAAATTGGCGATCGGAGTGTTATCGAAGCTGATGACAGACAGGTCAGCCGGCACATTTATGCCCAGTTCGCCGGCAACTTTCAGCGTTGCCATGGCCATCTGGTCGCTGCTGGCGATGATGGCGGTGGGTCGTTTCGCCAGGCTGAGCAATTGGCGGGCGGCCTTGATCCCCGAGTCGAAACTGAAGTCGCCCTTGGCGAGCAATCCCGATGTTGGCAGGCCAGCCTTTGTCATTGCCCGGGTCCAGCCATCGACGCGCCATCCGCTTAGCGAGTATTCGGAAAGTCCGGAGATAAACCCAATCCGTTCATGGCCGAGGTTGACCAGGTAATCGGTCGCCATGGCGGCATTGCTTTCATCGCCCATGGTCATGGCAATGCCCGGCCCCGGCGCAGTTGAACCGATCCGGGCGAACGGGATGCCCTTGCTCGCCAGCATCTCGGTAATCTGCCGATTCTCAGAGTGCGGCGGGGTCAGGATGACACCATCGGGCTGAAGCGAGGCGATGGTGCTGGCGAGCTCGCGCTCGATCTGGTCGGCATGGGTGTCGACCAGCTCCACCATCATTCTGTAGCCCAGCTCGTTGGCGCGCAGCATGCCGCCGAGCAACATCTGGTTGACCCAGTCACTACCCTGCCGCGCTGCCCATTCCGAAATGGTCCGCTCTCGGTCATTGAGTGCGAGGATAAGGTAGGAATGCGAGCCGCTCATTCGCTGGGCAGCGATCGAAGGGACATAGCCCAGCTTGTCGATCGACGCCTGGACGCGTTCCTTCATTTCGGGCCGTACATTGGGCCCATCGTTGATGACGCGGCTGACGGTCTGCAAGGACACGCCCGCATCCGCCGCCACGTGCTTGATCGTGACTGCCTGTCGCCGTCTGGCCATTTTTACTCATCCCTCCCGAGGATGCAGGCCGTGCCTTTATCGCGGTCCTCGCCGCATTGCCAGACACGAACCCAGTCGACTTCCATGGTCTTGGGAAAACCGCTTTCATCGACGCCACCCAACGCGCGCTCCTCCGGCAGGCCGCCCCCGATGGCGAGGTTGAGGATCAGGTGAAACGGCTTGTCGAACGGCGCATTGGGATCGTCGCTTTTGGTGGTGAACCAGTCTTCCGCGCGCTTGGTGGCAAAGGGCTTGCCGTCTACTGTCCAGACGAAGATGCCTTCGCCCCAGATCACACCGTAGGTGTGGAATTCCCTGTCGAGCACAGCCGGATAGCTGATCTCCGTGCTGGCGAAATCATTGTCGGGCCAGGCACCGCCGAAATGAAGCGTGCCGAGAATGGTGTTTTCGCCACCTTCTTCACAGCCTTTCTCAGCCGCGCATTCCACGCCAAGATTAACCGCTTCGAGGATGTCGATCTCCCCTGACTTGGCCCAACCGCCGTAGGCATCCCCTTCAGGCAACATCCATATTGCCGGCCAGGTGCCCTGTCCCTGGGGCAGCTTGGCACGAACTTCGAACTTGCCGTATTTCCAGGACGCCTTGCCGCGAGTGACCATGCGCGCACTGGAATAGGGCTTGGTCGCCGTAGCGTCCGGATCATCGGCTTCGGCGCGCATGTGCAACGGCAGGGCAGGACCTTTCGACTCTTCCTTCAGCGCAGTGATCACCAACACACCGTCAACGATCGCCGCGTTGCGCAGACTATCAGTGTAGCACTGTCGCTCGTTGTTGCCGCCGCCCCAGCAATTGATGTCGAAGTCCCACTTGCTGCGGTCGATTGTGTCGGTGTCAAATTCGTCGGACCAGACCATCTCCCAGCCATCTTGCGCAGGCTGGACCATATCGTCTCCCGCGGCATTGCAGCCGGCACTCAAAACAAGCGCCGGAGTCAACGCGACCAGAAGGCGGAATGCTTTGGTCATCGGATTGTCCCTCCCGATTGCCTTAAGCCCTAAATTAAAGAGCGGGCCCTCGCTACAAGCAAGGGCCCGCCCATTTCCTGTCCCTCTATTGCATCGACTTTAGAAGTCGAAGCGAGCGATCAAGGTGTAGCGTCGGTCATTGCGGAACGCCGAGCGCGGGACCCGCAATCCGTCGAAGTTCACGACCTGCGAGGTCCGGGTCACTTCGTCGAGCAGGTTCACGGCCTGGACACCCACCTTGATGTTGTCGGTCACCGCATAGAAGACCGAAGCATCGAGCTGACCAGTGGATTCCTGCCAGATCGGCGAGAACGGAATGATGTCGTCCCGCGGCGTGATCAGGAATGCCGAACGCCAGTTGTAGGCTGCACGGGCAGCGAACGGACCCTTTTCGTAGAACAGTGTCGCGTTGATCGTGTGCTTGGAGATGCCGGCGAGCGGCTGACCCGCCGTAAACGCACCGCCTCCAAGTTCATTCGTACCGGTAGTGACGGACGACTGACCCACCGCAGCAAGGTTCGGGTTGGAGAAGTCCGAGCCATCCACATAGGTATAAGTGAACTGGCCGCCGAACCCGCTCAGCAAGCCGGGGAGGAAGTCCCACGTCTGCTGATACGCGATCTCGAAGCCCTTGAGCTGGCCGCTCTGGTCGTTGAACGGACCCTGGAAGACATATTCCGCTGTCGGCGACGAGGCACCGTTCAGTTCGCGGACCTCGAAGCCATTGCTCACGATCCCCGAGATGTCTTTCAGGAAGACCGAAGCCGTAAGCGATCCGACATCGTCGAAGTACCATTCGGCCGAAAGGTCGAAGTTCCACGACTTCACCGGGAGCAGGTTGCGGTTGCCCGTTCGGATAGTGAACAAGGGCCCCGTAGTGAGCGTGCCGGCTTCCAGCAGGGCACCGGTGTTGTCACCAACTGCGCCGTTGATTGCGAGCAGCTGCAAATCGGGCCGCGAAATACCCTTCGAGACGGCCGCGCGGAACAGCAAACCGCCACCCACATCGAGCTTGGCATTGAAGCTCGGCAGCCACTGATCGAAGGTGATCTTCTGATCTAGGCGAATGAACTCGCCAGTGTGAGCTGCGGCGAATTCAGCAAGCCGCGGTGCAAATGCTGGATCGCAATAGCCCCTGACGGCGCCCGGGATGCGCACCGGTCCAGCACAGTTCGTCTGGATTTCGGCAACCTGCACGACACCGTCGCCATTACCGCCGTTGCCGACATCATCGAAGCGACCCGGATCAGGGTATGCAATGATGGATGGCGCATCGATCTTGGTCTCGACGTAACGCATGCCGAAGTTGCCATCGAGCACCCAGCCATTGCTGAACTCGGTCCCGAAATCGATCCGGGCATAAGCCGCCTTGGTGATTTCACCCACGGTCGAAACTTCGGTCGGGCAGAAGAAGCCTTCGATGTCACAGGGGACCGTGTTGCCCGGCAGCGGGTTGAACGGATCCTGGCGCGTACGGCCGTTTACGCCGTAGTTGAAGCGCTCCGGTGAAACACCAGCTGCCTGGATCTCTTCGATCTGCTGGTCGGTGATGCCGGCCAGGTATTCGCCGAGGAAGTCATCCCCGCCAAAGAACCACGAACCGCCACCCGGAACCGGGATCGGCGTGTTGCCCCGCTGGAACCCGTCACCGAACGGTGCACGGAAGCTCGAGTAGTCCGGAAACTCATCGGTGTAGACACCGCCTGCGATCGCGAATTCCTGGCCCGGAAGGCCAGTGTAGAAGCGCCCCGGAGTGAAGCCCGACCAGTCGGGGACGTACGGCCCCGGACCCTGGAAACAGCCTGGGCCTTCGCCCCACGGAGCACAGCCCGCACGGCCAGCCCACGGAGCTGACAGGTTACCCCAGGTGCTGAAGTTGGTGTTCCGGGTCGTGCGGTCGCGATCGGCCCAGCGGGCACCGAAACGGGCGCTCTTGAAGAAGCCCTCGTCGCTGATGTCGTATTCGGCATCAAAGCGCAGGCTGTCCATTTCACCTTCGTTCTTCTCGCGGCTGTCGAGCCCGAACCAGTAGTAGCTGTAGAAGCCGCTGGTGAAATAGTCGTCGGGCGCACCCATGGGCGCGAGGAACTCGACGCTTGGCGTATTACCCGAGAGATCGAGAGCAACATCTGCCCAAGTCCGTGTCGCACCGAAGACCGAATCGCGGCGAAGCTTGCCGTCGATATGCTGGGCTTCGAAGTTCACGCGCAGACGATCCGTGATGCTCCAGTCAAGGTCGAACGAGAAGTCTTCCGTCACCGACTTGGTCGAACGCACGAAACGCAGAGCTTCGACGTTGAGACCACCCCAACCAAACGGCGTGGCGTAAGCATCGCCCGGACGCTGGGTCAGGACACCGCTTTGGAAGACGCCATTGTCATCGAAAGTCCACGTGCTGCCCGCGCGCGGCACTGGGAACAGTCCATCGACATCGGCCGCAGGCGGCGCGATGAAGGCAAATTCTTCAGTGTCGAAGCTCGTTTCCGAGCGGAGCCATTCCATGGTGATCAGGAAGTCGCCGGTCGGGTTTTCGTACTGGACAACAGCCGCCCATGCCTCGCGCTCGCGATCGAGGTCGGTGGTGCGGACGCCAGCCCCCTTCGGAACAACCACCGCGCCAGCCGGCGGGAAGTTGCTTTCGTCAAAGTTCTGGTTGCTGAAGCCACCCGAGGTCAGCGTCAGCACGCGCAAACAGTCACCCGAGTAGGACGGATCGCGGTAGCAAGGGTCGGCGATCTGAGTCGCGTCGGTGCGGCTCTTCAGCTTGGACTTGGAATAGGCCAACTGGACGCCCAGCGTACCCTTGTCGGAATCAACCGTGGCCGAACCCAGCAGGTTGAAGGTCGGCGACCACTCATCGCGCAGGTCGCCATAGTTACCTTCGATCGAACCGGCGATGTGGACACCGCGGTTGTCAAGCGGCTTGCGGGTGACGAGGTTTACCGTACCAGCGATCGCACCTTCGACCATGTCGGCGGTGACGTTCTTGAAGACTTCGACGCGGCCCAGAAGCTCCGGCGAAACATCTTCAAAGCTGAGGACACGACCGCCCGTTGCCGAGAAAATCTCACGACCGTTCAGTTCCGAACGCGTGTAAGGCAGGCCACGAATGATCACGCCGGTGCCCTCGACCGAGAAGCGGTCGGGGTCGGTGGTCTTTTCGAACCGGCCGATGTTCACGCCGGGAACACGCTGCAGCGCCTCGGCGACCGAGCGATCCGGGAGCGCGCCGATATCTTCCGCCGTGATCGCATCGACAAACGTGTCGGCATTCTGCTTGAGCGACTGCGAGTTCTGCAGCGAGGCCCGGAAGCCCGTTACAGTGATGATGTTCGAATCATCCTGCGAACCCTCGGCCGCAGGCTCCTCCTCGGCGTCCTGCGCATATACAGGCGTCGCCAGCGTCGCGCACAGTGCGATGCTGGAAGCAGTCCCCAGGGCAAGAACGCGGCGCGAAACGGAATTCGTATCAGTGGTGCGGCGTGACAAAGCCATCCTCCCTCAAGTTCCATCCTGTACCTCTGTGGTACAAGAATCCCCACGGAGCGCATGAATATGCTGCTCCTCGAGTTTCAGTTAGACCTAATTGTGATCGTTCACAAGCCTCAAAATGAACGTTCACAATGGCCCTGTTGCATGCTAGCAACAATCGTTAGGCGGCATACCTTTTCGCACGATTGCAGTGAGGCGCGCCGCGCGATAGCCTTTGCCGCAAACGGGGATAGTTGAAGAACCACCATGGCGATCAAGAATATCATCATCGTAGGCGGCGGCACCGCTGGCTGGATGGCAGCTGCGGCGCTCTCGCGACTCAAGAATAACAATCTCGTCGACATCACATTGGTCGAATCCGAAGCGATCGGCACCGTCGGCGTGGGCGAAGCAACCATCCCGCCATTCGTCAATTTCAACGAACTGCTGGAAATTCCGGAGCATGAAATGCTCGCTGCAGTCCAGGGCAGCTTCAAGCTGGGTATCCAGTTCGTCAATTGGGGCCAGGTCGGTGACAGCTATATCCACCCATTCGGCGCCTACGGCTATTCCATGGGTGGCATTTCATTCCATCAAGTCTGGCACAGGCTCCGGCAGGAAGGCGACAGGCGCCCGCTCCAGGTCTTCAATGTGGAAACCATGGCGGCCTATTTCGGACGCTTCTCGCGTACGCAGGACTACACCCGCAACGGTGCCCGCGATGACTTGCCACCGGTCAATTACGCCTATCACATCAACGCCACCGCCTATGCCGCATTCCTGCGCAAATATGCTGAAGCTCGCGGCGTAGTCCGACAGGAAGGCAAGATCGTCGACGCCAAGCTCGATCCCGAAAGTGGCGATGTGATCTCCGTCCAGCTCGACAGCGGCCAGGTCCTGGAAGGCGACTTGTTCGTCGATTGCTCGGGCTTCCGCGGCTTGCTCATCGAACAGGCGCTGGAGACAGGCTACACCGAGTGGACGCACTGGCTCCCATGCAACCGCGCAGTCGCCCTGCCCTGCAACCGCGACGACGGCAGCCCGCCCCCGCCCTTCACCAAGGCCACCGCGCATCCCGCTGGCTGGCAATGGCAAGTCCCGCTGCAGCATCGCAATGGCAATGGTCATGTTTATTGCGACAGTTTCATGGAAGCGGATGAAGCCACCGATATCCTTGTCCAGAACATGGCAGGGAAACCGACTGCCGATCCCAATCACCTGCGATTCGTGACCGGCCATCGCAAGAAATTCTGGAACAGGAATGTTGTCGCGCTCGGCCTTGCTGCCGGCTTCATGGAGCCGCTTGAGTCGACTTCGATCCACTTGATCAACACCGGTGTCGACAAGCTGATCTCGATGCTTTCGCTCGATGGTATCACCGATGCCCAGCGCGACACCTTCAACCGCCTGACCGAGCGCGAATACGCGCGCATCCGCGATTTCCTGATCCTGCACTACAAGGCGACGGAGAGGACCGATTCGGAATTCTGGAACTACTGCCGCACGATGGATGTGCCCGATACGCTCACGCAGAAGATCGAGCTGTTCAAGGCCAATGGCCAGATCTTCCGCGAGGAAGACGAACTGTTCACGGAGACAAGCTGGGCCGCGGTGATGATGGGCCAGCGGATTCCGATGATCGGCCACAATGCCATTGCCGACACGCTGCACCTGGCAAAGACCAAGGCCGAGTTGGACGAAATGGAAAAATCGATCCGGTTTGCCGTGGACAGCATGCCCAGCCATGAACAGTTCCTGGCGCAATACTGCCCGGCGAAGGAAGCCGCTTGAGCGTTGCGGGCAATTGACCACCCCTGACGCTCCTTGCATGATGCGCTGGGTTTGATGGCAGGGGCGCATGGACACCGACGAACGAACATCGGCTTTGCAGGCAGTCCTCGGTTGTTCGAAACCGTCTGCTGCGGCGTTGGCCGGCGCCATGGTCGCACGTAACTATCCGGCACGAACATTCATCATGCACCAGGGTGACCGCAATTCGCAGCTTTGGCTGATTTTGAGCGGCACAGTGCAGTTGCAGGCGGTTTCCATCGATGGGCAGGCGACGGTGATCTCTTCTTTCGGTCCGGGGGAATTGGTCGGTGCCTTTCCTGACGAAGACGACATTGGCTATGATGCGCGCGCGTTCGGGCCGGTGGCCGCGCTGCAGGTAGAAGCCCGTGACCTTCGCCGGCTGATGGACGCGCATCCCGACCTTGGGCCGGGCCTTGCGGCAATCTTCTCCGGCCAGCTCGACATAGTGCTCGACCGCCTATCGGCGCGGGTAACATTGTCGGCCAGCGGCCGCGTCTATCGCGAGCTCCTGCGTCTGGCTGGCAATAGTGACAATATTGCCCCACCCCCGGTCATCTCCGCGCTGGCTCTCACGGCACAGACCACCCGTGAGACAGGTTCACGTGCCATCAGCGCGCTTGAACGGCGCGGGATCGTCGAGCGTAGCGAAGCACAGCTCGCCATCCGGTCGCGCCGCTTGCTCGAAGAACTCGTCTACTGACCGGGCCTCGCCGGGCTCAGCGACCACAACGAAACGGGACCTGAGAGCGAAGACAGCTCCCCCAGTTCCTCGAGCCTGAGATCCGGGTTCGATGCCTGGCAAATCATTGCCGACTGACGGTCAGCTACTATCGATCCCGCCGGTGCCGCAGCCAGCATCTGCCTGGTTCGTGCAACAAGGGCGGTGTCGATATTTGTTTCGGACATCAGCCCGATAGAGATGGCACAGGGGCCGTCGGGTTGGCTTTCGATCAGGCGCAGCGCAGCCTCCACATCTGCCAGCATCACATCTGATGCGCCGACTACCGGCACGAGGCCGTGGTCCCGTGCCAGGTCACTCGCCGGGACTGCCGAAGCAGCAACCACTGCGTGCATGCGCAAGTCTTGCTCTCCCGCTTCACCCAGCGATCGTACGGGGCTCGCGACCCGGAGTGTTTCAATCCGTCGCAAGGGCACCGCGGTCTTCGTCCATGCCTCGATATGTGGCCGGGCAAGCTCTCCCTGACCGACAATGGTGAGTGCAACGGCGCGGCTCCTGAACATGCTCGCATGGCGCAGGGTTTGCCCCATGGCGATCAAATCGCCCATGCCCACCGCCTCAGCCAGCGGCAGGTCATGATTATCGATCGCGGCGTCGAGTATGTCGAGCGTTTCAGCCTGCTCAAGCAGCGCGTCAAAGCGCGGCCCCCAACCGGCTCCATAGGGCTCCACTGAAACCGCCCGAAATTGCTCAACCGAACCGGGCAAAGTAACATGAAGGCGAGCGCCACGCGCGACCAGCGCTTCTGCAATCAGGATATCGGCACCGGCCGCCAAGGCACCAAAGCCAAAGCCGGGCTTGAGGTCATCGAGCGCAGCGGCCAGCATGTCGGCAAGATCGGGGTCACCTTCGTCCAGTCCGATAATGCCACAGAAGTGCAGCGCGCTCGGAGGTCGACAGGAATCGAGCCACCCGTTGTCCGCTCCCTGCTCCGCCAGGATGCTCTCGAATTGACCGATCGTCGCGGCATGGTCTTCCCATGCCAGTGGAAGTCGCGCGATCCCGGCACGGAGGGATAACTCGGCTTCCTTGTGATGCGCCAGCAGTAGCAGCGCCTCTGCGCGCGTGGCCTCGCGCCAATAGGCGTTCTCCCCTTGCTCCGGGTCGCTCTCGAGCAATTCGAGCACCTGCCGCGCGAGCCGCTGCGAGCTGGCAATGTCACCGGCCATCAACTCCAGCATGGCGGCGTTGATCAGCGGGTAGCTGTCTCCATCGATGGCAAACGCAGCGCGATAAGCCTGCGAGGCTTCGCGAAAGCGGCTCTGCCGCTCATCCCCTACAGCCAGTCGGGCCAGGTCCTTGAGCAACCGACCCTTGAGGGTGAGGACCTTGGGGTCTTCTGTAGTCTCGCCCAGCCCTCGTTCCTCGAACAAGCGCCACGCCCGCACCGGATTGCCGGCACGGGCGAGACGAAGGATCTGTGTATGGGCAGTCCCCATATCAAATGCTCAAGGATCCCCGTTCCCACCCGGGTGCCTGACATCGGGGTCAACGATAATGGGGATATGATAGTCCTCACCTGTCGAGTGTTTGCCCACTATGTCCAGATGGACGTTGAAGGGCGTAATGGTGTTCTCCATCCCCTTGATCACAAAATAAGCCGTCTTGCAGCCATCGTGAATCACTTCATTGCCTGCCCTGTCTTTCTCGACAATCTTTCGCTGACTGATGATGTTGCCCGCTGTGTCCAGCTTGCCGGTTTCACCGAAACGACTGATGTGTTCCCCAATCGCGGAAAAGGGGGCTCCGCGCCGATTGAATTGGTATTTGGCATTGTGGGGCAACCGGATGATCACCAAGGTCCACTCATCGCTCGCAAGCGAAAGCGAAGTTTCACGATCCTTGATTGGCGGCACAGGTGGGCGCGGTCCCATTGGCTTGCGACCCTTGAAAGCGTCCTTGTTGAACTCATCCTTGAGCAAGAGGTCGAGCTCAGCTTTGGTTTGCGGCGGATTGGTTGATGCACGTTCCGAACCATGGGTGAATTCGACCGCGAGGTTCGCAACATTGCCCTTGATCTCCAGCAAGCGCGCCGACACTCGCGTTGGGACATGATCTTCGTAATTGCCGAACGGGACGAATGTGATCCATGAACTTGCGCCGGACGAATGTATCGGGCCATTGTCGCCGCCTTCGAAAAAAAGGGTGCCAACACCCATACTCCCGATATCTTCTGCGGCGATCTCGCGTAATTTGAGCTCTGAAAGCGCAATCTGGTCACTCATTCCCACCTCCTGTTTCATCGATCATTTCCAGTTTCGAGCGCCAGCTGGCGTTGTCGGGATCGATCGCAATCAACCTCAGCATCTCCTGCCGTGCCCGCTGCAATCGGCGACTGGCGGCTTGCCCCCGCCCCAACGAGCGCTCGGTTCGCGCTATGGCGATCTGGGCTGCGACCCACAGGTCTGTCAGGTCGAGATTGTCGGGATCGGACGCTCTCAATCCTTCAATCAGCGCTTCCCCCTTCAGGCGCGTCGCCAACGCCTTGCCGAAATCGCCACGCCTGCCTGAAACGTCTGCCAGCCAGGCATAGCGATTGGCCTGTGCCTCGATACAGGAGCGCTGGCCCGGCTTGATCTTGCAAGCCTCTTCGAACCGCCCGATCGCTTCCTGGCATTCCCGTTCGGCCAGCTCGAGCGACCCTTTCCTGTCCAGCTCGAGCGTACAAAGATTACCGGCGGCATATCCGGCCTCCATCACCCATTGGAAATTCGCGCTGCCGCCCTCGATCAGTTGCTCCGAGTGGCGCTTGTAGCCGCTCCAGTATTGCGACGCCTTGGTCCAGTTTTTCTGGAGATAGGCAATGTAGCCGGCCCAGTATTGGCTCTGCGCATGCCCGAATATCCGGTCCGGGTTGCCCGGGTCGCGGTCGAGCAATGCCTCGGTCGTCCGGAAGGCCTCCTCGAACTTTGCCAGTGCGTCGTCGAGCTTGCCGGCCTTTTCGTCGTCCTCGCCCATCGCGTGGAGGAGGAAAGCCCGACGTTCGAGGCTTTCAGCGGCAAGCGTCGAAAGATCTTGCTTGGCATAATACTCGAGCGCTCGCTTGTTGACCCTGCCCATGACCGAAAGGCTGGTCACGCCCTGCAGGTCTTCCCGCAAATCTGTGATCATGTACTCCACCAACCCCTCGGCCTCAGCCCGTTGGGCCTGCGCTTCGTTGCGCGCCTGGAGTGCGATGATCGTCATGCCGGCCATGATTAAGGCCAGCGCCGCCACCATGCCCGTGACGGCCATCACGCGGCGGGTCTGGCGCTGGCTGTCGCGCTGGACCAGCGCGTCGAGCGGGACACCGGCAATCCCGGCGACAATCTTGAGGAAGCCCAGCTTCCAGCCGTCGCCTTCCTTGCGTAGGTCGGCCGCAAGCGGTTCAGCCCCACTTTCCGTCAACGCGGCAGGAAACGCTTCAGATGGCTCCCCCCGCACCAGGGCTGCAAGGATCGGCATGCCGGGACGGTGGGCCCGGAAATAGGCTATCTCTTGCCCCACCCACTTCGATTGCTTCGCATCGGGCGAGCAAACGACAACCAGCACCTGCGACCGATCCAGTGCCGCGCAAACCGCATCGGATAGGTTCTCTGCGGCAGAGAAGTCTTCGCGATCACGGAAAACCCTTCCCAGCTTGCCGCGTTCTGCATTTAGGGTAGCGACCTCGCCCAACCCTTTCGGCAAGCGATAGGATTCGAGCTGGCTGTGCAGCCTGCGCACGATCGCCGCGTCCGCATGGCTATAACTTACAAACGCGCTGAACTGCGGCGCGACGTTTTCATCCCCTGTCTCGTCTTCCACTACCCCACCCCGGCTTGTTGGAAGTATTAACCAGTTGAGGCGAGCTCGACGCAAAATGCAAGCTGCCTGTTCAAGCGGGAAGGATTCAGAATTATTCCCAGCCTTGCACCTGTCGCCGATAGGGCAGATAGTGGCAGTGGTCGCTTGGCAATCTAGATGATGACCGAGGGGGAGGATCATGGCAGTTTCGGACCACGTCGATTTCGACCAGTTCATGAACGGCGTGAAAAAGCGCAATCCGCACCAGCCGGAGTTCGTCCAGGCGGTACAGGAAGTCGCCCAGGACATCTTCGACTTCATTGCGGACAAGGAAGAGTACCACGAAGCGCAGATCCTGCGCCGGATCGCCGAGCCGGACCGGGTGGTCAGCTTCCGGGTATGCTGGGAAGACGACAATCACTGCATCCGCGTCCAGCGCGGCTGGCGGGTCCAGAACAACAACGCCATCGGGCCCTACAAGGGTGGTATCCGTTTCCACCCCAGCGTCAACGAAAGCGTGCTCAAGTTCCTCGCCTTTGAGCAGACCTTCAAGAATTCGCTTACCGGCCTGCCCATGGGCGGCGGCAAGGGCGGCTCGAACTTCAATCCCAAGGGCAAGAGCGACAGCGAAGTGATGCGCTTCTGCCAGAGTTTCATGACCGAGCTCTATCGCCATATCGGCCCCGATACCGACGTGCCGGCGGGCGATATCGGCGTCGGCGGGCGCGAGATCGGTTACATGTTCGGGCAGTACAAACGCATCACCAACCGCTGGGAAGGCGTGCTGACAGGCAAGGCGACGGAGTATGGCGGCTCGCAAATGCGGCCTGAGGCGACCGGCTATGGCGCGGTCTATTTCCTCCGCAACATGCTGAAGCACAAGGGCGACGATATCGACGGTAAGACCGCCGTGATCTCAGGCTCGGGCAATGTCGCGACCCACGCGGCGGAAAAGATCGTGCAGCTGGGCGGCAAGGTGCTGACCATGTCCGACAGCGGCGGGTTCATCCACGATCCCGACGGTATCGACCAGGAAAAGATCGACTGGATCAAGCGGCTCAAGAACGAGAGGCGCGGACGGATTTCCGAGTATTCCGATCATTTCACCAATGCGACCTTCCATGATGGCAAGCGCCCTTGGAACGTGCCATGCGAGCTCGCCCTACCCTGCGCCACGCAAAACGAGCTCAACGAAGAAGAGGCCAGGGAACTGGTCGACAACGGTGTGATCGCGGTTTCCGAAGGGGCCAATATGCCGACGACGCTGGAAGGCGTGCATGTCTTCCACGATGCCAAGATCATGTATGGTCCGGGCAAGGCGGCCAATGCAGGCGGTGTGGCCGTATCCGGCCTGGAAATGAGCCAGAACTCCGAACGCATATCCTGGGACCACGGTCGGCTGGGCGACATGTTGACCGATCTGATGGAAGGCATCCACGAGAAATGCGTCACCTATGGCGACAAGGGTGACGGCTATGTCGACTATGTGAAAGGTGCCAATATCGCCGGATTCAAGAAAGTGGCTGATGCCATGCTCGCGTTCGGCGTGGTATGAACGAGGAAACCCCAAAGGCTCCCGACACCCAGCGCACTTTCGCCCCGCAGGCGGTCCATCTGGTGCGCACGGTATCCATCGCCAATCTGCAGCTGAGCCAGATGGCCGACCAGAAGGCCAACCTGCTCATGGGCGCATCCTTCGTGGTCTTCACGCTCACCGTCGGCATAGCCAGCCGTGGACCGATTCCCATTTCGCTGGTCCTGCTTGGTACATTCGCTTTCGTTTCGGCTTGCCTTGCGGTGATGGCTGTCTTGCCGACATTCGGCTCCAGGCCCGTATCCGACACCGATCCCAACATCCTGTTCTTCGGCGTCTTTTCAGGAATGGAGGAAGAAGAGTTTGCCGATCGCGTGATCGATGAATTGCAGACCGACGAGCGCATGTTCCGGCTGATGCTTCGCGACATCTACCAGAACGGCAACGTGCTTCAGCGCAAGAAGTACCGCCTGCTGGGCTGGTCCTACCGGATATTCCTGGCCGGACTCGTGCTGTCGTTTCTCGCCTTCCTGTTCGAACAGCTGGGCCACCTTTAGAGGCTAGCGAACGCCGAGTTTCCCGGCTTCCGCCCGTAAATTGGCTGCATGGTCAGGATTGGCCCGGGTCGCGGCTTCGAGCGCTGCCTTGGCCTTGTCAGGTTCGCCCAGGGTCATGCGGCTGCGGATCAGCATCAGCCAACCGTCGAGATTGCCGGGATCGCCCTTCAGCCGCTGTTCGAGCCGGGCGACCATGCCTTCGGCCATTTCGCGCTGGTCGCTCGGACGCATCGCGCCCGCTGCAGCGACCTGCTCCTGCGTCGGGCCGGGCAAGCTCGAAGGTTTGGCAATCTGGCGCGCATCCATCGCGGTTCCCAGCTGCGCATTTACATCGATACCGTTTATAGTCCCGACTTGCTGAATGGTACGGATCAGGTCCTCTTCCCATGGCGCACCTGCGGGGGTGTCGGCCAGCAGATCCAGCCAACCCTTGATTGCGCCTTGGTGGTCGCCTTCGAGGTCCTTCTGCACATTCAGGAAGTAGCGCGCTCTCGGGTCTTCCGGATCGAGCGCCAACGCCTTGCGAAACGCCTCCAGAGCGGTTGGCGGCAAAGGATCGCGTTCACTCGCCATGACCCGCGCTTCACCCAGTGCAGACCAAAGCACCGCCTGCCCGTCATCGCGAGTTACAGCACCCTCATAGGCTTCGGCAGCCTCGGCAAACTCGCCACGCTCGAAGTGGACGAACCCGAGTTCCTGCCATGGCCTGGCGTCGCTCGGTGAAGCGTCGGCTGCTGCCCGCAGCTCATCGATCGATGTCGGGAATTCCTGGCTAGCGCCGGCGGTATCCGCAGCACCGCCATCGCCCCGCAGGTTGTAACCGACTGAAACCACGGCCACTACGGCCGCGACGCCCAGCACCGCAATACCGATCCTTGATTGGCTGGGCCTGCTTGCCGCCCTGTCCTTTTCCGCTCCCATGTATTTGGCGTAGCAGCCCTGTTCATGAGCGGCAATTCACTCTGGCACGAGGGACGTTTTACCCTATGATGCCGGTGTGCGGGTCCATCGGGAAGGAAAGGGGGATGGATTGGCGGACGCTTTTCGCGTGGCAATCGTCGGATCGGGACCGGCCGGCCTGAGCGCTGCCGCGCGTGCTGCTGCCTTGGGCATGAGCCATGTCCTGATCGAGAAGACCGACCACCTTTCCGACACGATCTACAAGTACCAGAAGGGCAAGCACGTGATGGCGACGCCATCCAACCTTGTGCTGCGCAGCGACCTGGTTTTCGAGGCCGGTAAGCGCGAAGTCATTCTCGACACCTGGGATGAACAGGCTGCCGGGCAATCCATCAATGTAATGCTCAACGCCGAAGTGACGGCGATCGAAGGCGAAAGCGGCAATTTCACGATCGAGCTCAAGACCGGCGATACAATAGCCGCTGAGGCAGTAGTCCTTGCCATCGGCACACAGGGCAATCCCAACAAGCTCCGTTCCCCCGGTGCCGACCTGCCGCATATCCAATACCAGCTCGATGATCCGGGCGAGTATTTCGACGAGCATATCACCGTGGTCGGTTCGGGCGATGCCGGGATCGAGAATGCCCTCGGCCTCGCAGCCGATCCGGCCCAGCGCAACATCGTCACCATCCTGAATCGAAGTCCGGAATTTGCTCGAGCAAAACCAGCGAACGTCAAACTGCTGGAGGAAGCAGGCGAAGCCGGACGCATCATCATTCGCTGTGAGACGACTCCCGCTGAGATTCGTGCGGGCGAGCTGGTCTTGGATACCCGCGACGGGCAGGAGACGATCCGCTGCGACCGGATCATTGCCCGCACCGGCTCGCAACCACCGCGCGGCTTTGTCGAGGCAATAGGCGTAGAGTTCACTAGCGAGGATCGCAGTGCCTTTCCCAAGCTCACCCCGACCTTTGAAACCACCAAGGGCGGCATTCACGTTATTGGGGCGCTGGCTGGCTATCCCCTGATCAAGCACTGTATGAACCAGGGCTACGACGTGATCGAATTCCTCAACGGCAATGCGCAGCTGAAGCCGGCGGATGAGCCGATCCTGGCGGAGAAATTCGCTCGGTTGCCAGGCACTCGCCCGGTGCACGAGTGGCTCACCATCTTCGGTAGCAATGTTTCCATCCTGCAGGGTCTTTCGCAGCTGCAGTTGCGCGAGCTGATGCTGGACAGCGAGGTACAGGCTTTTGCGACCGGTGAGACTATCTTCGCCCGGAACGAGCCCGGATCCTCTCTCTTCGCCATTGCAGAAGGCTCGGTGCTGGTGGAGGTCGATCCCGATGACCCCTCGATCACGGTACCGATCGAACAAGGTTCGATCTTTGGCGAAGTCGGCCTGATTTCCGGCCGCAGGCGCGGTGCGACAATTCGCGCGGCGGAACCTGTCGTCGCCATAGAGCTCTCGCGAACTGCCGCACTCAAATTGATAGCGACGTCGCCGGCAGCGGCAGAAGAAGTGAAGGCGATCTCCATCGAGCGCCAATTGCTGCAGATGTTCGGATCGGGCCTGACCAAGGAAGATGTCGCGCCATTGGTCGCGTCGGCAGATATCCAGCAGGTCCGGGCCGGAGAAACGGTGGTGGCCGAAGGCGATGACGACAAGGATGTCTTTATCGTCCGGCTCGGATCGATGTTGGTCGAGAAGGAGATTGGCGGACGCCCGGTGTTCCTCTCCTATCTCCCGGCGGGCTCCTATTTCGGCGAGATGGCGGCGATTGACGGCATGCCGCGGACCGCCAGCGTGAAAGCTGCGATCAAGTCCGAAGTCATCCGTTTGCCGGGCGAAGCGTTCGTTGCGCTGCTAGAGAGCAATCCGCGCCTGCGCGAGAAAGCAGCCGCCGACATGGCAAGCCGCCGCAAGGTCAACGCCTTCGTCGAGAGCCGCAAGGACAGCTTCGACAGCGCCGGCGACATGTATTCGGAGACCGCGCAATTCCTCGTGGACGAGGGGATTGGTGAAGCAACGGATGTGCTGCTGATCGACGAGAAGCTCTGCATCGGCTGCGACAATTGCGAGAAGGCCTGCGCAGACAGCCATGACGGATTGTCTCGGCTCGATCGCGAGGCCGGGCGGACCTATGCTCACTTGCACGTTCCGACCAGCTGCCGCCACTGCGAGCACCCGCATTGCATGGCCGATTGCCCGCCCAACGCGATCCAGCGCGGGCCCGATGGCGAAGTCTTCATCGATGACACCTGCATCGGTTGCGGCAATTGCCAGCGCAACTGCCCCTATGGCGTGATCCGGATGGATGCCAAACCGCCGAAGAAGCCCGGGCTGCTGTCATGGTTGCTGTTCGGCCGTGGCCCCGGCCCCGGCGAAGCGAGCTATGGCTGGCGCAAGAAGGAAGCCGAGAAGGTCGGGACCGAGCAGGCCAAGCTGGCAATCAAGTGCGACATGTGCGCGGGGATCGAAGGCGGGCCGGCATGTGTCCGGGCCTGCCCGACCGGCGCGGCGATCCGCGTAGCGCCGGACAAGTTCCTTTCCGTCACCAAGCTGACCGAGGACGTCGAGTAATGGCCAGCGTATCGCAGGGACGGTTTCGCGAGGACGAGCGGCGGCGCGATGCCGACCATGTCAGCTTCCTCAAGCATCGGCGCTGGCGCTGGCTCAAGATTGCGACGGCGCTGTGCGTTGTGGCCTTCCTCAGTTACGCACTGGTCGACGTGGAACCGCGCCACAATGGCGGCAGCTGGTACGGCTATACCCTCGGTACGATCGGCTTGCTGCTGATCGTGTGGCTGAGCCTGCTGGGCATCCGCAAGCGCAACATCACCGAAGGTCGCTGGAGCCTGAAGGCGTGGACCTCTGCGCATGTCTATCTCGGCCTCGCGCTGATCGTGATCGGTACGCTGCACACCGGCTTCCAACTCGGCTGGAATGTCCATACGCTGGCCTGGGCATTGATGATTATCGTCATCATTTCTGGGATCTATGGTGTCACGGCCTATGCCTTGCTGCCGACACAGCTCAGTTCGAACCGCAAGGAAATGACTCGCGCCCAGATGGTCGAGGCGCTGGCCGCGATCGACCGGCAGCTGGAGCAAGCAGCCCAGCCGCTTGAGCGGGACCAGACTGATCTCGTAATCGCTGCGCTGGATCAGGATACTTTCGCCCACAGCGCGTGGGCTCGCCTGACCGGGCGCTATCCCCGCTGCGCAACCACGCACGCACTCGAAGCATTGCCGGAGAATTATCGCTTGCAGGGCGATGGCGCCGACCCACTAGACCGCGTCCGTGCCCTGCTCCGCCGCCGTGCCGCCCAGCTCGGCCAGATTCGCCGCCAGCTGCGCACCAAGGCCCTGCTCGAGGTGTGGCTGTTCGTGCATGTCCCCGCCACCATCGCCTTGCTGGCCGCGCTGACCGCGCATGTTGTCAGCGTGTTCTACTACTGGTGAGGCGGCAGAAATGGCGTTTTTGATCCGCACAATCGATCACACCGCCTCAGGGCGCGAAATCGTGCGCGAACGCGAGATCGAGAAAGGTGCGCTGACCATCGGCCGCGCGGCCGAAAACGATATCCACTTGCCCGACCTTGCCGTCGAACAGCGGCATGTCACCATCGAGCCAGCGGCTGGTGGAAAGCTGGCAGTCGAGTCTGTCGGCACGCTCGGTTTCGGCTTAGATGGCCGGACAGTCACTTCCGCAAGCGTCGATCCGGTCGAAGGGGCAGAGCTGGAGTTGGGTTCTTCCCGACTGGTGATCGCGCAGGAAGACGATGGTACCATCGGCATCACCGTCCGCCAGGCTGAGGGCGATGCCGCCAGTGTGGATGTCTTGCGCAGTTTCGCGCTGGCCAGTGCACTGCCGAGCAAGCGTGCGCTGTCATGGGCGTTCTCGCTTGCGATCCTGCTGGTACTGCTGGCCGTCCCCGTTTTCACCCACCTGACCCGCGAACGGATAGATTCCGACTATGATGAGCCGGGCCAGGTCGCGCTGGACGCCAGCTGGAGCACTGGCAGCCTCAGCCTGGCCCATCATGGGCTGGAGGACAATTGCGAGGCCTGCCATGTTGATGCTTTCGTGTCGGTCCGCGACGAGACCTGTCTCTCATGCCATGAAGAGACCGCCGACCATGCTGAGGCTCCGCGGATTGCCAGGGGACGCGCGCCGTTTGGCACCGGCGATGCCTTGCTGTGGAAGATCGCTGGCGTCTTCGGCAAGGAAGGCCCCGGAGCCTGCACCACCTGCCACACCGAGCATGAAGGCCCGACCCGGATGGAACCGGCGAGCCAGATGTTCTGCGCCGAATGCCATGACAGCCTCGATACGCGCCTCACTGATACCGCGCTCGGCAATGCCAGCGATTTCGGCACTGCCCACCCTCAGTTCAAGCCGGCGGTCTTCACCAGGCTGATGCAGGAAGATCCGGTGCGAATCTCGCTGGCCGACCAGCCGCGCGAAATGAACGGGCTGAAATTCCCGCACGACATCCATCTTGCAGCGCAAGGTGGTGCGGCGAGGATGGCAATCAGCCTGGGGCGCGGTCGCGGTTATGGCGAGCCCCTCACCTGTTCCAATTGCCACACCCCCAATCCCGACGGGATCGGTTTCAAGCCCATCGAGATGGAGGACAATTGCGAGAGCTGCCACAGCTTGGTGTTCGACCGTGTCGGCGGCATATTCCGCACCCTGCGCCATGGTGACGTCGCGCAGATGCGTGCGCAGTTACTGGCCATGGACCGTGCGCCGCGCCCGCCCGTCGCTACCGGACGCAAGCGTCCCGGTGAATTCGCCCAAGGCGGGCGGTATTACTCCAACTTCGGTCGCCCCGGCGGATCGCTGGTCGGCGTCAACCGCGCGCTGGCAGCGGGTGGCGTGTGCGGCGAATGCCACTTGCCCGCGACGAAGAACGGGCGGCCCGACGTAATGCCGGTCAACCTGCCCGACCGTTTCCTGATGCATGGTGCCTTCAGCCACGACGCGCACAAGGAAGAGGAATGCGCCGACTGCCACAATGCAGAAAAGTCAAAGACTTCGGAGGACTTGCTGCTGCCCGGTCTCGCAATATGCCGCGATTGCCATCTGGGCGAGGATGCGGTGAAGGCAGAAGTCCCTTCGAGCTGCGCAATGTGCCATTCCTATCACAAACCCAACGGCCCTGCCCCCAAGGACCACCCGGACAAGCGCCGCGACATCGTCGCCATACTCGAACGGATGAGGCAGTGATGGCGGGAGGGAGCAGGCCATGTTGATCGCGCAACTGACCGACATCCATATCGGCTTTGAGCGCGGTGCCGGGGAAGCGGAGATGAATTATCGCCGCTATCGCACCACGCTCGACTACCTGCTCGGCCACCCCAACACGCCCGATTTGCTGCTGCTGACCGGCGACCTGACCGAGCATGGTGACGCGGAAAGCTATAGCTTGCTCGCTGCGCCCTTTGCCGATTGCCCCTTCCCGGTGTTCCCCATGGCCGGCAACCACGACAACCGCGGTGCACTGCGCAAGGCATTCCCGGATTGTCCGGAAGACGGCGAATTCGTCCACTATGTGATCGAGCGCGAGGGGCTACGGGTCATCTGCCTCGACACTTTCGAGCCGGGCCGCCACGGCGGTGCCTTCTGCGACAACCGGGCGCAGTGGCTGGCAGACCGTCTGACCGAGCAGCCGGACACACCGACTCTGATCTTCATGCACCACCCGCCGGTGATCTCAGGCATCGACTGGATGGACCCGAGCCCCGATGAAGCGTGGATCGCCCGCTTCGGCGAAGTGGTGACCGGCCAGCACCAGATCGCAGCGATCCGCTGCGGGCATTTGCACCGCCCGTTCTACACCAGTTTTCGCGGGATTCCGCTCAGCGTCACGCCTTCGGTCGCCCCGACCATCGCGCTCGACTTGCGACCGGTGGACAAGGATCACCCCGACCGGCGCGATCTCGTGTCGAAGGAGCCGCCGGGCTATGCCCTGCACCGATGGCATGACGGCCAGCTGGTGACCCATCACCAATTCGTTGGCGAGTGGAAGACGCTGGCGACCTACGAGCCGCACCTGCAACCAATGATGTTCGAGATGTTCGCCGAGCGCGAGTAGAACGCGTCAGGGCGAGGTCTTGTAGGGCACCCCGTCGCTGACCCATGCGCTCAGATCCGGCTCGTCCGAGACCTTCCACGGCACGCCTGACTTCGTGAGGAACAGCTTTTCCATCTCGTCGCGCTTGAAGGGCCGCGAGCCGAGCCGGCCGAACACCGCAATCTGGCCACCGGTCTCATCGACCGCGCGGTCGCGGTCGAGCCCCTTGCTGAGCGAGATTGCCGGATCGGGCGTCGTCGCCCAGGCGATCAGCTCGGGTGCTGGCGACGGGCTGAAGCCGTAGAAATTGGGTTGGCTGTCAGGGCTGGTCAGCTGCAGCACCTTCAGCCCGTTGCGGCCATCCGCGACATAGGCGAACAGCGAGGCATTGGTGGAGGCGACGATCACGTCCTCGGCATCGTTGAGCCGCCCGTCTAGCGTCACCTTGGCAAACACGCTGGGCTTCAGCGGATTGGTGATGTTGATGATCGCCAGCCCTTCTTGCTTGGCCGCGACATAGGCGTAGGTTCGGGCGAGGTATAGCCGCCGCGCATCGGCCAGCGGCACACTCGCTTCAGGCACCGCTACGGGATCACGCAGCTTGGTCACGTCGAACAGTTTGAGTCCCTCGGCATCGGTCACCCAAAGGTAACGGAACTGGATCGCGCTGGCGCGGGCATCGGGGAGCTCGCGCACAGCCGCCAACTGCGGATCGAGCGGGTTCGAAAGGTCGACCACCACCAATCCGACATCGGCGGTGATATAGGCAACCTCGCCTGCAAGCTGCACGTGCCGCGCACCGGCGAGTACGCCATCGGGGTTCCATGCATCGGCTCCATCGGCGAATTTCTCGCGCCGGAGCCGGTTGTTTCGGAATTCCCCGTCTGCCAGCGTGTTGACGTCGACCAGCACCAGCCCCTCCACCGCATCGGTCACTACAGCGTAGGAATAGATCGGCAGGAACGGCTGCTCCTGGTTCGCCTGCCGCATCGCCTCGGTATTGCGTAGCGGGTTGATCGGCTGGTTGGTCGCCAGCGCCATGCAGGTGGCATTGGTGGTCTTCACCCGCGTGTTGTGCCCCAGCGGCGAAAACGGTGCGGTGATGATCCGTTCCGACACGCCCTTGTTGGCGATCGAAGCGACGTCATAGACGCGGAAGCCGCCCTTCCCTTCGGCCACGAACATGTATTCGCCGCGCAATTGCAGGCAGCCGACCCGATCGCTGGTGCCTTCGTGGACATTGGCGAATTGTTCGAAGGCGCGGGTCTCGCCGCCAAGGTCCTCGTCGAAAGTCTTGCCGCGCGTCCAGTCCTTGAGCTCGCGGCCATTGTCCTCGACGAACTGGCGATAGTAGTCCGGGTAAGCGTATTTGTGCAGGTAGGAGCCGAGCACCGCTTGCGGTTCCTCCCACTCGGTCACGCGGATGGCGGAGAAGCCGCCTTCCTGCCCGGTCCAGGCGTTGAGCCCGGTGAAATTGACGTAATTGGTGCCGAGCAACAGCAGCTGCGCCATGATGGCGTTGTTATCGTCCTTGTCGGACAGGTGGCAGTCGGAGCAGGTCTTGGTCTCGGTCTTGCGGACCGTGTGCGGGAAATGCGGCGCGAAGGCCTGGCTCGAGAAGCCGATGGCTGAGACCGGCGGCTGCTGGATGTAGATTCGCTCGCGGTTGATATTGGTCGAGCTCAGCACCAGCGCGCTGGAGGAACGCACTGGCGCGGTCTGGTTGCCCTTGGTGGTCTGGTGCTTGCCCAGCTGGAACATCTGGTCGCGCGCCACCTGCGGGTTGTAAGTCGCGAAATTGCGCGTGGTCTCGCCTTCGTAGCGATGGACCTTGCTCTTCCAGTTGGCCTCGATCGGCAGGTGACACCCGCCGCAGCTGGTCGTCCATGACAGGTGGCAGGTGAAGCACGCCATCTCGGGCTCGCGGTGGGCGCGGTCTTCCTCGGCAATGCCGGTCCCGAATTCGAACTTGCCGGTCTCCGCCCCGGCCCGGCTCATCAGCTTGGCCCGTGCAGCCTTGGCGTTGAAGAACGGGCTGGCCGGATCGACCACGTTCTTGACCAGGCTCACTTCCCATTCGAGATCCGGGTCGACGATCGAGCGCTGGATGAGCTTCCGCCTGCCCCCCGCATCATCGATCCATTCGAAGCGGCGCTTGCCATCGGGGTTGCGCAGCAGCGTGAGATCATTGCCCTTGGGCGGAGCTGCGGGGCCGCTGGTCAGCAGCGTGGGATAGGCATCGGCGGTGCCGTGGCAGTCCTTGCAGCCGATCTCGATCGCATTGGCGACCTCGCCATAGATGAGGCCGTTGCCGTGACTGTCCTGCGCATAATGGCAGTCAGCGCATTGCATGCCCTTCTCGGCGTGGATCGACATCAGGTGGACGGTCTTGCCCGGATTGGTGCCTGGCTGGACGAACGTGTCCTCGCCTTCCTTGCGCCACTTCTCGGGATCGTCGGGGGCGACGACATTGCCCTGCGCATCGAGCAGGTTCCCCTCGCGGTCGCGCTTGAAGATGGCACGGAAATTCCAGCCGTGGCCGTGATAGTCGGCGAACTGTGTGTCCTTCAGCTGAGGATTTAAGTCATATACATTGCGCAGGAAGTCCAGATCGCCCCACTTGCCGCGCGGCGCGGCGCCCTCAGGGTTGCGGTCGAGGATTGTCCGCACTTCCTCGGCGGTGGGATACTTCTGCTCCTTCGGCCACATGAAGGGCGCGTCGCTCTCGTAATCCCACATGGTGTAGCCGAGGTAGCTGTTCAGGAAGACGTTGGGCTGGTGCATGTGGCAGCCCATGCATTGCGAGGTCGGAATGGCCCGGGTGAAAACGTGCTTCAGCGGGTGGCCCTTCTCCTTCTTGCCGCCCTTCTCGCCATCGTCATGGTCCTCGCCGGGCTTGCGCAGCGCGCCGTGACCGTCGTCATGATCATCGGGCTCGAGCTTGCCGGCAATTGTCGGGTCGACGGTGATCGACTGCCCGTCACGCCCGTATTGGGCATAGCCCAGCGAATGGCGCGGCTCGCGATCGTTGGCATAGACGACGTGGCAGCTGGCGCAGCCCGAGTGGCGATAGTCGCCCGGCTGCTCATTGGTGCCCATGAACCACATGAAGGGGTCGTTGAGCCGAGTCTTGTGGATATTGAGCGCCGGGATCGCGACGCGCAGCCCGGTGGCCGGGCCGCGGTTGGACTGCTTGAGATCGGGCCGTCCCGGCTCCTCCAGCCGCTGGATCTGGCCCGAGGGGTTGGGCAGGCCGATCTCCGGGAACTGCGAATTGATCGTGCGCCCACCGCGTTCGAACACCCGGAAGACGTCACCCGGCGGGATCACGTGCCAGGTCGGCAGCGGATACAGCTCAGCCAGCGCGCCGCGTGCCTGCTGACGTTCCGTGACCAATCCCGGCGGGTCACCGGGGGCGACGATCTTGGCCGGCTCGCCCTCGCGGGTATAGGCCTCGCCGAGGAGGTAGTTCTTGTAGGGCAGGATGCCGTTGTTGTAGCTCGCCCCGCCCCACAGCATAGCACCGGTCGCCATGATCGAGCGCTCAGCCGCTTCGATGGTCTGGATGTGGCAAGCCCCGCAGGCTTCGCGCGCGACGCGATAGTCGCTGGGGTTGATGAACTTCACGAACTCCGGCGATTCGCGGTTGAGCAGCGCGTAGCTCTGCTTGGGGTTGGCGGAGGACGGGAAGTGCCAGCTTTCCGGGTATTTCGGCAGCACATGTGCGAGGTCGCGCGCGCTGACATAATCGGGGTGATCATGCGGCAGGTTCGGGTTCCCGCGCACGCTGGCATCGCCGCCGTGGCAGTCCGTGCAGCCGAGCCGGACGGCAGGCGTCACATGCATGGTCGGCGCATCGGACTTGGTGTGGCACGAGACGCAGCCTTCGGACTTGGCGTCCATATCTGCCACAGACTGCCGCGCCGGGGCCGGTGGCACGATCACGCGGCTGTAGTCGCGCTCGACCGCCTTCTCGCCTTCGGCCGCGCGGATCTGCCCGCCGAACACGGCAAGGGTGAACACCGCGAGGGCCAGCACGAGGGCGATATGGCGATAGGCAGGCATCAGTAGGTCAGGATCACATTGGCGAGGATGGAGTAGTAATGACTCGGCCCGCCGAGGCTGGTGAACAGGTCCTTGAACCCGGCCCCCGGAACCAGCGCGGCGGCGGAAAGCCGCGCGACGATGTTCTGCGTTGCCTTGGGCCGCCAGATCGCAGCGGCGGAGAGGTCCCAACCGATATCTTTCGGAATGGAGCCCTCGTTGCGCAGGGTTTCCAGCGTCGCGGTATTCTCGAACCACAGGTGGTTGGCATTGGCGGAGAGCCGGAATTCGGGCGTGAGGTCGAAATCGGCCCCGGCCCCCACCAGCATCAGCCCCGGGTTGTTGAAGTTCGACTGCCCCTGTTCCTTGGAAGAACGCAGCGAATTGAGGATGCCGTTGCGTCCATTGACGGAAACCGCCCTGCCCCCGCCCGCGAAGGGAATGGTCTGGCGGATCCAGTAGGAGGTGTCGGCCCCGGCGAAGACCGGATTCTCGAATACCGCATCGAAGCCGGTATCGACGTTGTCATAGGGATCGCTGTCGCCGCTGGCATAGGCCCCCGAGAGGCGGAAACGCATCCAGTCCTTGTCGTAGCTGAGTTCGGCCGCACCGAAGAAAGCACGAATGTCGGTCGGTTCCGAAGTGAAGAAGCTGTTCCGGTCCTCGCCCAGCGCGGCATAGGCGCTGGCGGTCACGTTGATCCGCCCGATCCGCCCGTCGGCGTTGTAACCAAGGTAGACCACGTCATAGTCACGCCCGCGCAAGTCCCCCAGCAGCGCCGGTCGGACGGGAAATCCGTTGTCGTCGATTTGGATGTCGTCACCTTCGCGGTTGCGGTTGTAGGCGACGGTGATCTGGCTGGTCAGCGCCGGGATCAGGAAATCCTGCCGGTAGACATTGGCGACGAACAGGAAGTCATCGCGAGGGGTCTGCAGCACGGCGTTGAGGCCGCTGTTGGTGTCCTTCTCCAGCCGCCAGAAGGCAGCCAGATTGTATTGGAAGCGGTTATTGTCTCGTGTGCCAAAGAAACGCACGCCCAACTGCTGGTCGTTGAACAGGAAGCCGCGGAAGTCCGACTGGAACGGCTGGATCCCGATCCGTACGGAATCGAAGTCATACCGGGTCGAGACATTGCGGAAGTGGTAGTCGAAGAACAGCTCCTGCACGCCCACGAAGTGATCGAAACGGTGGCTGGGCTTCGACGGCTCGACGAACAGTACCCGCCGCTCCGGCACGTCGACATAGTTCATGTTGAACGCCAGCGTGACGCGGTATTCCACATCGGGTGGCTTGAAGTTGGTGCTGCCCTTCAAGAGCGCAGCCCCGACGATGAAGGTCTGCGCGAATACTGTCGACAGCTTGTCGCCGAACACATCGACCCGGTCCGGGTCCTCGGTCGTCTGCACGCCCACGGGTATCGGAAAGGTGCGTGGCTCGATCACCGTGTCGCTGACGGCGTTGACGACGAAGAACCAGTCGTGCCCCTCGATCGGCAGCCATGGCACCTTGTCGGGGTTGATCGGCCGGTCACCCTTGTAGGTGTTCTGGTTGTACGGGTCCCACCACTTCTCCTTCGCCAACCCGAGGCTCTCGATCAGGCGCCAGCGATCGGGGATCGGGATCTGGTCGGTTGGAAAGGCCTCGGGCGGCGGCGCGCGGACCGCGCCTTCATTGTCCTGCGTCACCGGGCCCGGCAGCGGGCCGGTGTAGTCGGGGCGGCGGCGGCCATCGATGATCTCGGGATCGACCGGTGGCGGCTCTTCCTCCCACGCGGGTTCACCCTTCACCTCCTCCGCCGGTAGCTCCGCATCAGTCGGCGGCAATTCGGGTTGCGCCAGTGCCAGCAGGGGGAGCAGGATTGCCGACACGCCTACAGCCCCTCGCAGACGTTGTTGTCGGCGGTGTCGAGAAACGGCGCGAAGGGGCAATTCACGTACCGCAACCGTACCTGCCGGTTGCCCACCACCACGGAAATGCGGTCTGCGCGGATGTCCTTGGGCGCATTGCCCTCGCCGCCGACCCTCTGGCCCGCATTGTGCAGTCCGAGGAAGCTGATCATGTCATCCTGGTCGATCCCGTCGCCGGAAACCCCGATCCCGCCGACCAGCGTATTGCCGCGATAGATCGGGACCGAGCCGGGGAAGATCTGGATGCCGTTGGCAATGCGCGGATGGTCGGGCGCCACTTGCGGCAGCGTGGTGCAGAAGCGCGGGGTATCGACCGCCGCAGCGCCGGTGACGAAGCCCAGGTGCTGGGCAAGGTTGCCGACCACCAGCGCTGATTGCAGCCCGGTCGAGAACGGGTTGAATTGCGCGATCGGGCGCGACAGCGGGCCATTGGCGGTGCCGACTTCCCCATCGGGAAAATAGGGTCGCGACAAATTGCCACCGGAACGATCAGCAAAGGCAAATGTCCCTGTCAAAGCGCTGGGATCGCTCAGGAATGTGCGAAGCCGGGTGACGAATTGCGGCACTTCGCCGGCTGCCGCCTGCAAGTCGCCAGCGGCGAAGGGGCCGGAGAACAGGTTGGCTGTGCGCGCCTTCTGCAAGCTGACGTCGATGCCGAAGATCGGCGCGTCAGGCGAGCGCACGATGCCCAGCACTTCGCCGCGCGTATCGACCAGCGAAATTGTCACTTGCGCGCGGCTGTCGGTCGGCTGGCGGATTTGCGCCCGAGCCCGGCTCATGATGGTGAAGGCTTCCTCGAGGATGGCGGTCGCTTCGGGCTGAGTGATCGGGTTGGCGATATCCGCGCCGTCGGTCCCAGCCCGCACCGGGTAGCGATTGCTGCCCGCCCCGTTTGACAGGACGAAAGCATCGACATTGGAAAATTCGGCGGCGGTCGATTGCCTTATGCCCGAAGCCTCCGTGCCATAAGCGGCACCAGCCAACAGCCCGCCACCGGCGTAATAGCCTGTCACCGGAACCAGTGCCCCAGCGGTCCCGGCAAAGCTGGCACCGCTGACATCGGAAATCTGGCTGTAACCGACATCGGTGTATCGAAGCGAAGTCCCGTCGACGAAGATACGGTTCGCTCGGATCGACACCGGCGCTTCGAACCCCACGGTCCCGGCCAGGGCAATCTGCTCATCTGCGTCGACATCGGTGTCGAGCACATTGGGATCGAAACCATAGACCCCGTCGGCGATCACTCCCACGCCACCCACGACCACACCGTTCTTGTAGAGCGGGAAACCACCAGGATCGGCCGCCAAGCCCAGCGGTGAGCGTTGCGGGCCAATCATTCCGTCACTGGCGCGCGCGGAAAGGTCGGAACAGGGTAGCTGGCTGAACTGGACCCCGAACAGCGGCCCGCTTTCCAACCCCGCCGTACTCGGTGCAGGCGGGAAATGTTGCTGCACAATCATGCTCGCCGTGCGGGTGGAGAAAGCATTGCCTCCGCTAGAGAGGTAAGCTCCGGTAATCGCCTTGGCGATCGCCGCGCCTGCCGCTGGAATCGTTAACCCCTGCGCGTCCACATTGTTGCCGTTGGGCGCATCAGGAATAATCGCGGTCGTGCCTGCGCCCGGCATGGCAAACACGCCCAGCACATTGCCGACCCGGTCGACGACGGCGATGGTCGCACTGGCCCCTTGCGCATCCGCTTGCGCCGCCGCCCGGGCAATGACATTGCCGACGTCTGCTGCATTGAGCGATTCGAGGGGTGGTACCGAGTAATTCGCATTGCCGACAGGTGGCGGCGGAGGCGGGGTATTGCCGGAATTGCCGCCGCCGTTGCTGCTTCCCCCGCCTCCTCCGCAAGCTGCGAGAACCAGGGCCGGTGTCAGCACCAACGTCTTGAACCCGCTCCACTTGCTCATTTGAGCGATCCGATCGCGACGGTGGCGGATTTCAGCGCGCTGCGGAATTGCGCCGGGCGATAGCGATTGGGGCCGGAGACTGCGTCATAGGCGCGGTTGATATTGGTACGGATACCCGCCGCCGCGCCGATCGAGATACGCCCTTCGCGCACCAGCGCGTTGAGCAACGTATCGACCGCCATCACCGCCTGCACCGAACCGGCATAGTCTGTGAAACGATCCGACGTCGCATCGCGCGCAATATTGGCGATAACCGCAAAGGTGTCGCTCTCGCCATAGGAACGGCTGGCCAGCGCATCGGACAGAGCCCCCGCCCGCGCGCCCAGCGCAATTGCCGCTTCCTGCGCCTTGGCCCGGCCTTGCCCCATGGCGCGATGGAACTCCTTGCTGGCTTCTTCGAAACCGCCCGCCGCGCCCGGGGCCAGCACCCGCGAAACCGCGGTGAGCATGATGATGTTCTCATCGTTGAACGGCGGATTGCCGAACGGGATCGGGCGGCCCGGATTGGTCTCGAAAGTCAGCGTACGCTCCGGCCCGTCATTGATCGGCCGGTGGCAACTGTGACAGTCGAGGAAATAGAACTCGGGGAACATGCCGCGCATGCCCTTGTCCGGCTGCGCGAACAGGCTGGTCGAACGCCGCACCGCCTCGGCCTGGCCCACCGCCCAGAGCTGGACACTGTCTAGCCGGCCCTTGCGGTCGGCATAGTCAAGGTCGAAATCGTGATGTTGCTGCAACGCGCTGAACAGGTCGAGCTCGAACGAGATGCGCGGATGCCCCGCCGCCATCATCGAATGGGTCACGAACTGGCCGATCTTGGCCGAACCATAGTGGCAATCGAGGCAGACCCGCGCGCGCGCCTGCGGCTGCTCCAGCGGAATGAGGCCGGCAGCAACGTTAGACTGATGCGTCGCCGGTCGGGCATAATGTGTCGGCAGCCAGCCTTCGGAGGCACCGTGGCAGCTTTCGCACCCAACCCCGTCGGTCACCTGGAAACGCGGTCCGCGCTGGGCCTCGGGGACAAAAGTCGTGTGGCAGCCGAGGCATTCCGGTGCCGACGTCGCCGAACCGAGGCCGAGGCTGCGCGCAATCTGCTGGCCGCGCCGGCCCGCCAGCACCGCATAGGCCCGGCTATGCGCACCGCTGGGCGAAGAGGGTTCCTGCCAGGTGGCAATCTCATCTTGCCGCACCACTGCGCCATTGCCCTCAGCACGGCCGTGGCAGGTCGATCCGGCACAGGTGGCGACCCCTTCGAAGCGGGCATTGCCATTGGCCTGCGATGCAGGGAGCCACAGCGTCAGCAGCAGCACTGCTGCCAGCTGCGCAAAAACCCGTTTGCCAGATGCCGATCGGCTCGTCATTCCCGCCCCCCGAGATTGAAGCCCAACGGCTAGCACAGGTTTTACACCATCAACAACACGATGGTGGGCCAGAAACACAAATCGTTCCACATGGTTTGCTTTCAATTCGCGAGCGCCATAGGCTGCCGAGTTGAGACAGGGCGGGACCGAACGCATGAAGGCGTTTTTAGGACGGTTGGGAGAAAGAGGGGCAGGACTGCTGGGCCTTGCCGTGCTGGCATTGGTCGTGCTGCTTCAAATGTCCGATCCTGCTCCCTTGGCCCGCGTGCGCATGCAGGTGTTCGACGCCTACCAGGTGCTCGCTCCACGCGAGACAGACAACGATCAGGCCGTGACCGTGGTCGATATCGACGAGGACTCGATCGACCGGCTGGGCCAGTGGCCCTGGCCGCGGACCGAAATCGCCACGCTTACCGAGCGGCTCGGTAAAGCCGGGGCCAAGGCGGTCATCTTTGATATCGTGTTCTCCGAACCCGACCGGACCTCACCCGAAGCCATTGCCGCGCGGTTGCAAGACACCGCTATGGGCCGGGAGCTGGCAACCATGCCTGCCCATGACGCACAGATGGCCGATAGTTTCACGACCGTACCGGTTGTGACCGGGTTCTTTTTGGATCGCGAGAAGCGCGGACGCGATATCGAGCCCAAGGCCGGGATTACCCTGCACGGCACGCTGCCGACCGCTTATCTCCCTACATACGCCGGATCGCTCCAGCCTCTCCCCGAGCTGGAGCAGGCCGCAGCTGGCAACGGATTCGTCAGCCTTGAAAGCGACCCGGACGGGATCGTGCGCCGCGTACCGCTGGTGGCGATCCATCGCGGCCAGTTGATACCCTCCCTCTCGCTGGAGGCTGCGCGGGTGGTCTCAGATGTTGGATCGCCCAACCTCCTTGCCAGCGATGGAAGCGGCGAAGCCACACCAGGCGATTCTGCAGCAGTCGCGGTGAGGCTCGGTGACATCGAGATCCCCGTCAACGATGCGGGCGAGATGTGGGTCCACTTCCCTGCCGCGCGATCCCAGCCAGCCTTGCCCGCGTGGTCGATCATCGGTGGTCAGCTCGGTTATGCGGAACTGGCGGCCTCGGTCAGGGGCAAGATCGTCATCGTCGGAGGCAGCGCGGCGGGGTTGCAGGACCTCGTTTCAACTCCCTTGAGCGAGAGGATTGCCGGGGTCACGGTCCATGCAGCTGCGATGGACCAGATCCTCTCCGGCCATTTCCTCGAACGGCCGGACTGGGCGTTCGGGCTCGAACTGCTGCTAGTCCTCGTTCTCGGGATCGGATTTGCCCTGTTGCTCCCGCGCCTTGGCGCAGTGATGGGAGCACTGGCTGCGGCTGGCGGAATTGCGGTGGTGCTGGCAGGCAGCTGGCTCGGTTTCACCCAGCTACGCTACCTGTTCGATCCGACCTACCCCATACTAGCGCTATTGCTGGTCTACACTGTGCAGACCGTCGCAGTGTACTACCGCGAAGAGCGTCAGCGTAGCTACATTCACTCGGCATTCGATCGCTACCTGTCGCCCGAACTCGTGCGCCAGATTGCCGATGATCCGGGCAAACTCGAACTGGGCGGCGAGGAACGCGAAATGACCGTGCTGATGTGCGACATTCGTGGCTTTTCGCGTATTTCCGAGCAGTACACGCCGCAGCAGGTGATCGGCTTCCTGATCCGCTTCCTGACCCCAATGAGCGACATATTGCTCGCTCACAAAGCGACGCTCGACAAGTATATCGGCGATGCGATCCTCGCCTTCTGGAACGCCCCGCTCGACGATCCCGATCATCATCGCAATGCCGCGCGGGCAGCACTGGCGATGGTGGCGAAGCTCGAGATTCTGAACCGTGAGGCTCCGAGGGTCGAAGGAAGCGTGTGGCCTGACCATGTCAGCATCGGCATCGGACTCAATTCAGGCTTGTGTTGCGTCGGCAACATGGGTTCCGAACAACGCCTGTCCTACTCATTGATCGGCGACACAGTGAATGTCGCGTCGCGGCTTGAAGGGCTGACCAAGCAATATGGCGTACCGATCATCGTGGGTGAACAATTGGCAGCTGAACTCGACGGCTTTGCCATGTTCCCGATCGATCGGGTCCGCGTCGTCGGGCGCGCGGGCAATGAGCAAATCTTCGCACTACTGGGTGACGAGAACGCGGCCGCAACCGCTTCGTTCCAACAGCTGGTCGAGGCGCATACGGCAATGTTCGAGGCGTATCGCACACGGCAATGGGACCAAGCTGTCCAGCTGCTACGCGAACAGGCGAGTCTCTATGCCGATGCTGGCATTCCCAAGCTAGCCGCATTGTTCAAGAGCCGTATCGCCGGGATGCAAGCTACTCCGCCTTCCTCCGATTGGGACGGCGTCTATGTCGCAACCGAGAAATAGGATCGGTTAGCCGCCGCCCGGATCATTGGGACTGGAGGTCGGTTTTGGCTGCGGTTGCCGTTGCTGCGGTGGCTGCGAACTGTCCTGGATATCCGGATTGGGCCGCTGGTTGGTTGGCTGCCGCTGGTCGTTGTCACGCCCGCTCAGAATTGCCCCCAGCGTAATGGCACCGATCGCGAAAGGAATGAGCTTCTCAAGGAAGCTACCCCCTTCGGCAGCGCGGGCCACCTCCGGTGCCAGTTCATCCTGCACGTCGGCAAGGCCGCTGTCGGAAATGCGGAAAGGACCGATCGGTGCAGCACCCGCGCGCGGGATATAGGCCGCGAGCCCCGGGCTATCGAGGGTTACCACGACCCCGGCACCTTCTACGTCGACTACTCCAGGGGTCAGTCCGCCTTCGGTATTGGCGCCTGGTCCCCGCAGCACGACGAACGTCGCTTCATCCTTGTCGCTATCGACATTGCGGGCAAAGTCTTGCGCTTCGGCGATCTCCATGGCTCGCTTGCCCACGAGCATGTCAACCGCAGTACCGCGAATCCCGATCCGCCCAGCCGGTGTATTCACTTCGCCTGATTTCTGCCCGTCCTGTCGCCCGGAGAAGAAGCGCAGCGCGCCTTTGATGAGCGTCGAGACAAATGAGCGCTCTTCATTCGGATCGTAGACATATCGGTCGATCCGCAACTGAGTTCGCGCCCCTACCCCGAAGCTCGAGCGGTCGAGCAAGAGGATCTGCAGCTGCGATTTCTTGCCGGTGCTGATGATATCGCCCCAGGCGATACGGTTCTTGCGCTGGACCTTGCGATCCTTGCCCTTGCCGTCGACCCTCATGGTCACGCTGCCAACGACGGTTGCGGCATTGCCCACTTCGGTCCGCTGGGCCCATGCAGGGTTGGTAGCGACCGGCGACACGACAAGCGCTGTACTGCACAGGGCAGCGACGATGGCTCTGGGAGTACGGTAGCTCACGACGCGCCTCCTTGCCCCTGGCGGCACATCGCCCGCGCCTCAGCGAGCAAGTCCTTACCATAGTCCTTTGTCTTCAGCTTGCCGATCTCGACAAGCCCGCCCTGCACATCGTCGATCCGACACAGATATATGGCATGGATCAGTCGCGCCTCGCGTGACTTGGGATACTCCGCCAGCACCCGCTCAAGCGTGGCGAGCGCGTCAAGCAATTCGCCTCGATCCGCCTGGTCGCGCGCAGCCTGGATCCCGGCCTCTTCATTGGCCGAGATATCCGAAATCGCATCCAGCTCTTCGAGAGTTTCCGCCTGCAGCGGTACCATGGCGACGGCTGCACCCAGCAAACCGGCACCGATCATTCCCGTGCGGACAACAAATCCAGCCATCCTGCCCTCCTGTCGGAGGCAGGTATGTCACATAATCTTGCGCATCGGCAAGGGAGCGGAAAATTCCGTCAGGAAATCAACGCGCGGATGCGGCGGACACCAGCCGAAGACGACTGTTCCTTCTTGATCTTGAAGGTGCCGATCTCGCTCGTGCGCTTGACGTGCGGGCCGCCGCAGAACTCCAGCGAAGCATCGCCGATCTGGTAGATCGATACTTCGCCGCCATACTTGTCGTTGAACAAGCCGATAGCGCCCTTTTCGCGCGCCTGCTCGACGGTCACAACCTCGGTCTCGACCGGGATGTCCTCGTCGATCCACTTCTGGACCAGCGCTTCGGTCTCGGCGACTTCTTCCTTCGTCATGGCGCGTTCGAAGTTGAAGTCGAAGCGCATACGGTCGCGATTGATGTTGGAACCGCGCTGGTGGACATGATCGCCCAGCACCTTGCGCAAGGCCGAATGCAGCAGGTGCGTGGCGGTGTGATAGCGCACGCTTTCCTCGCTGTCGTCGGCCAGCCCGCTCTTGGCCGCTTCCGACTTGGACTTTTCCTGGTGCTCGGCAAAGGCCGCTTCGAAGCGATCCATGTCGAGCGCAAGGCCGGCCTCTTCCAGCAGTTCCACGGTGAATTCCACCGGGAAGCCATAGGTGTCGTAGAGGCGGAAGCCGACATCGCCTTCGAGGACAGTCTTCCCTTCCGCGTTCAGCCGCTCGATTTCCTTTTCGAGCATCTTGGTGCCCTTGGCGAGCGTGGCGGAGAAGCGATCCTTCTCACCGCCCAGCTCGGCGAGGATGGTTTCGCGGGCCTTGACCAGCTCTTCGTAGTGATCGCCATAGTCGTCGATCACCAGGTTGGCCGCTTCGACCCAGTCAGCCGGCTCGACGCCCAGAACGTCGCAATAACGCACAGCGCGGCGAATGATGCGGCGCAGGACATAGCCCTGCCCTGTGTTCGACGGGCGCACGCTCATTTCGTCGCCGATCATGAAGGTCGCGGTGCGCAGGTGGTCCGACAGCACGCGCACAGCCTTGAGCAGTCGCTCATCGCCATAGACTTCGTCTCGGGCCTTGCCCGAAAGCGCGATCATGCGATCGACAATCAGCTTGAGCGAGCTGGTCTCGTAGACGCTCTCGACACCGTTCAGGACCGCCAGCGTGCGCTCCATCCCCATGCCGGTATCGATGTTCTTGCGCGGCAGGTCGAGCAAGTCCTCGCCCTGCTTGTTGTAGGACATGAAGACATTGTTCCACACTTCGAACCAGCGGCCGCAATCGCATACGCCGGGCAGGCACTTGTCGGCCCCTTCAGCGCATGGCGTCTGCGTCCGGTCGATGAATATCTCGGTGTCAGGTCCGCACGGGCCCTCGGGGCCAGCCGCCCACCAGTTGTGTTCACGGCCGAGGAAGATGATGCGGTCATCCGGGAAGCCGAGCGAGCGCCAGATGTCGGCGGCTTCCTCATCGCGGGGGACGCCGTCTTCGCCTTCGAACACCGTGACCCAGATCAGGTCTTTCGAAATGCCGAGGTGCTCTTCACCGGTCAGGAACTCGTAGCTCCAGCCAATCGATTCCTTCTTGCCGTAGTCGCCCAGCGACCAGTTGCCGAGCATTTCAAAGAAGGTCAGGTGAGTAAGGTCGCCAACTTCCTCGATGTCGTTGGTGCGCACGCACTTCTGGCTATCGGCCAACCGCGTGCCAGCCGGGTGCGGCGCGCCCATCAGATAGGGCACCAGCGGGTGCATGCCTGCGGTAGTGAACAGGACCGAACCGTCTCCATCGGGCACCAGCGAGGCACTGGGAATGACCGCGTGGCCGCGCGCGCGGAAGAACTCGAGATACTTCGAGCGCAGTTCGGCAGTCGTCAGTTCGCGTGTCATCAATGTATCGGTCATGTCTCGGTACGTTTTCTAAGTGGTTGGTCGGCTTCGTCAGCCGCCCTTGGTCGGCGCTCGTTAGCGGCATTATCCGGGCCTGTCGAGCAGGGGCACAAGGGGGCCTGATGGCTAGATTGGTGCAGTGCACACATGATGCAAGCCTCTTGCCTGCCCGGCCTGGCCGCGTGGCATGACTTGACCCTATCGACAGCCCCCCGAATTGTCCTATGGCTGGCAGCCAGACACGGCATCTGGAGAGGAAACCATGAGCGACGCAGCCAGCCATTCCGAATGGGTCCGCAAGCCCGAAAGCGCATCGGAGGGGACCAACTGCACGCTTGAGCAATACAACGCCATGTATGCCCGGAGCCTCGAGGATGCCGACGGTTTCTGGGCCGATCAGGCGCAGCGGCTCGACTGGGTTACGCCGCCGACCCGGATCGCCAACTGGAGCTACGACCCGGTCGATATCAAGTGGTTCGAGGATGGCGTGCTCAACATCTGCCACAACGCGGTCGACCGCCATGTCGCCGCCGGACGGGGCGACAGGATTGCCCTGATCTTCGAACCGGATAGCCCCGATGGCACCGTCCGCCGGATCACCTATGCCGAGCTCCAGCGCGAAGTCATCCGCATGGCGAATTCGCTGAAGAAGATGGGGGTCGCCAAAGGTGACCGGGTCACCATCTACATGCCGATGATCCCCGAAGGCGCCTATGCCATGCTGGCCTGCGCGCGGATCGGGGCGATCCATTCGGTGATCTTCGGCGGCTTCTCGCCCGATGCCATCGCGGGCCGGGTCGAGGATTGCCAGAGCGACTGGATCGTGACCGCCGACGAAGGCCTGCGCGGTTCCAAGACCATCCCGCTCAAGGCCAATGTTGATGCCGCGCTGGAGAAGGTTGCGGCCAAGGCAGTGTTGGTCATCCGCCACACCGGCGGCGATGTCGCCATGATCGACGGACGCGATCACTGGTATCACGAATATTCGCAAGGCGTGGACGAGGATTGCCCGTGCGAACCGATGAACGCGGAAGACCCGCTGTTCATCCTCTATACCTCGGGCTCGACCGGCAAGCCGAAAGGCGTGCTCCACACCACCGGTGGCTATTCGGTCTGGACCGAGACGACCTTCCGCTATGTCTTCGACTATCGCGAAGGCGAGGTGTTCTGGTGCAGCGCCGACATCGGCTGGGTCACCGGGCACAGCTATGTCGTTTACGGCCCGCTGCAGAACGGTGCGACCGCGCTGATGTTCGAAGGGGTGCCCAACTATCCCGACCACGATCGGTTCTGGGAGGTCTGCGACAAGCACAAGGTCAACATCTTCTACACCGCTCCCACCGCCATCCGTGCGCTTATGCGCGAAGGCGACGAATATGTGACCAGACACGATCTCTCGTCGATCCGACTGCTCGGCAGTGTCGGTGAGCCGATCAATCCGGAGGCGTGGCGCTGGTACCACGACACCGTCGGCAAGGGGAAACTGCCCGTGATCGACACCTGGTGGCAGACCGAGACCGGCGGCTGCATGATCACCACCCTGCCCGGCGCGCACGACATGAAGCCGGGCAGCGCGGGCAAGCCATTCTTCGGCGTCGTTCCGGAGCTGGTCGATAACGAAGGCGGTGTTCTGGAAGGTGCCACCAGCGGTAATCTGTGTATCACCCGCAGCTGGCCCGGCCAGGCACGCACCGTTTACGGCGATCACGAGCGTTTCGTGCAGACCTATTTCAGCACCTACAAGGGCAAGTATTTCACCGGTGATGGCTGCCGCCGCGACGCGGATAGGTACTACTGGATCACCGGCCGGGTCGACGATGTCATCAACGTCTCCGGCCACCGCATGGGCACCGCCGAAGTCGAAAGCGCGCTGGTGCTGCATCCCAAGGTCAGCGAGGCCGCTGTCGTCGGCTTCCCGCACGATATCAAGGGCCAGGGCATCTATTGCTACGTGACGCTGATGGAAGGTATCGAAGAGTCAGACGAGCTGACTGCCGAACTGCGCCAATGGGTGCGCAAGGAAATTGGGCCTATCGCTACGCCCGACCACCTGCACTTCACCCCGGCCCTGCCCAAGACCCGCAGCGGCAAGATCATGCGGCGGATCCTGCGCAAGATCGGCGAGAACGACTTCGGCTCGCTGGGGGATACCTCGACGCTGGCGGACCCGAGCGTGGTCGACGCGCTGATCGAGGGGCGGAAGAACCGCTGACACCACTCCCGACCTGAAAATCCCGTCATCCTGAACTTGTTTCAGGATCCAATTCGCCTCTGCCGATGTCGGTACAGGTTGAGAGAGGGATGCTGAAACAAGTTCAGCATGACGAATGGAGTAGACCTCATCAGCTGGAACTCAGTGGGATCGAGCCGTCCCCGCCCCTCTCGGGACGCGGATACTCTCGACGAGTGCATCCACCTCAGCGGGCGGTTTCGCCGTGACCTTCGCCACAGCAATCGCCACCGCGAAGTTGATCAACATCCCGACCACGCCGATCCCCTCGGGCGAAATGCCCAGCAGCCAGTTCTCCGCCGCGTTGGCCTCGGGCTCCCACAGCTTGAAGTAGGCGATGTAGAGGAAGGTGAAGGCCAAACCTGCCACCATCCCGGCAATCGCGCCCTCACGGTTCATGCTCTTGGTGAAGATTCCCATGAAGATCGCCGGGAACAGGCTCGCTGCCGCAAGACCAAAGGCGAAGGCCACCACCTGTGCCACCCAGCCGGGCGGATAGATGCCGAGGATCCCGGCCACGACAATCGCTGCCGTCGCCGCGATACGCGCCGCCAACAGCTCGCCCTTTTCGGATATTTGCGGCCTGAACGTCGACTTGAGCAAATCATGGCTCACCGCAGTCGAGATCACCAGCAACAGTCCCGCTGCCGTCGAGAGCGCCGCCGCGAGCCCGCCCGCCGCCACCAGCGCGATCACCCAGCCGGGCAGCGCTGCGATTTCCGGATTGGCCAGCACCATGATGTCGCGGTCGAGATAGACCTCGTTGGCGTTGTCGGTCGCAGCATTGTCGAGAAGCCGCTCGCCCGAATTGCCGACCGTATCCTCGGCAAAGACCGGCGCGCCTTCGAAGGCATCGCCGGCGGCAATCTGCATCTTGCCGTCGCCGTTCTTGTCACGCCAGGCAATGAGGTTGTTAGCCTCCCAGTTGGTGAACCAGCCAGGCGCGTCCTCATAGGCGGTCTGGTGCACCGCCTCGTTGAAATTGATCCGGGCAAAGGCCGCGACCGCCGGGGCCGTGGTGTACAGCAGCGCAATGAAGACCAGCGCCCAGCCTGCCGAACGGCGCGCGTCGCTGGCCTTCGGCACCGTGAAGAAGCGCACGATCACATGCGGCAGGCCCGCTGTGCCGACCATCAGCGCAGCGGTGATGCAGAACACGTCGATCATCGACTTCGACCCCGCGGTGTATGCCCCGAAGCCCATCATCTGCAGCGACTGGTCGAGCTTCTGCAGGACGTACATCCCCGACCCGTCGTTGACGGTCGAGCCCAGCCCCAACTGCGGGATCGGGTTGCCAGTCACCATCATCGAGATGAAAAACGCGGGCACCATGTAGGCGAAGATCAGCACGCAGTATTGCGCCACCTGCGTGTAGGTGATCCCTTTCATGCCGCCGAGCACGGCATAGACGAAGACGATCGCCATGCCGATCACCACGCCGAGTTCGACCTCGACGTCGAGGAACCGGCTGAACACAATCCCGACCCCGCGCATCTGCCCGGCGATATAGGTGAAACTGATGAATATCAGGCAGATAACCGCGACAGTTCGCGCCCAGTTGGAATAGTACCGCGTGCCGATGAAGTCCGGCACAGTGAACTGTCCGAACTTGCGCAGGTACGGTGCAAGCAACAGCGCCAGCAGCACATAGCCGCCGGTCCAGCCCATCAAATAGACCGAGCCGTCATAACCCATGAAAGCGATCAGCCCTGCCATCGAGAGGAAACTCGCCGCGCTCATCCAGTCGGCGGCGGTGGCCATGCCGTTGACGACCGGGTTGACCCCTCCGCCAGCAACGTAGAATTCCGATGTCGAACCCGCCCGGCTCCAGATCGCGATGCCGATGTAGAGCGCGAAGCTGAGCCCGACGAAGAGGTAGATAAGGGTCTGCGTTTCCATCACGCATCGCCCTCCATCGCCGCTGCCTCTTCGTCGTCATCGTCGAGGTCGAACGCCTGTTCGAGGTGATGCATCTTCCACGAGTAATAGAAGATCAGCACAATGAAGACGTAGATCGATCCTTGCTGCGCGAACCAGAAGCCGAGCGGGAAACCACCGAGCATAAACTGGTCGAGGAAAGGCCGGAACAGGATCCCGGCTCCGAAAGAGACTGCAAACCAGATCGCCATGAGCGTCAGCAACAGCCGGATGTTGGCGCGCCAGTATGCGCGCGCGTGGTTGCTGTCATTGTCAGGCGTATCGGCCATGGTCCCCTCCCATTCTTCAGGAGCGATCCTGTTGCCCTGAAGGCGGAATTGCAATCGGGTTTGAGAGTTTGCCGGGGAGACGGTGGGATTGTCCTACGATTTTCTCCGGTCTCCGGGCGCAACACGGGCCCGGACTAGCGGGCAAGCTGTCGTGGCGGTGCCGTCAGTCCAGCAAGTCCTTGGCCATCGCGATTTCGCTTATGGCCCGCTTGCCATCCTCGTCTCGCCCAAGCTGGACGACAATGTCGATGACACTGGCGGCGTAGGCGATGGTGTCGCTGCGGCTGAGACCGATGCCAGTCTGCATCACCATCAGCGCCAGCTGTTCCAGCGCGCCGGTGATCGAGTTGGCGTGAATGGTGGAGAAGCTGCCTGGGTGCCCGGTGTTGATGGCGCGCAGGAAGCTGACGCTCTCCGCCCCGCGCAATTCGCCCAGCACGATGCGGTCGGGGCGCAGGCGCAGCGCCGCCTGCAACAGTTCGTTGGCGGTGACCTTGGCCTCTCCCAGTTCGCCCTTCACCGCGACGAGGCCGACGCCGTTCTCGCCCGGCAGCTTGAGCTCGGGCGTATCCTCGACCAGCACCACGCGCTGCTCGCGCGGGATCTCGCCCAGCATGGCGTTGAGGAATGTGGTCTTGCCGGTGCTTGTTCCGCCCGAGATCAGAATCGTGCGACGCTGGCGGATGGCTTCGCGCAGGAACGCGATAGGCTCGGCCTGCGCATCGGGCATACGTTCCTGCGCCGGGGGACTGAGCGGACCGGAATCATAGGCATCGAGCGGCAGGTCGAGCCGGCGATGGCGGCGGATCGCCATGACCCAGTGCCTGCGACTGGCAGGAGGGCCGCAGAACTGGATGCGCGCTCCGTCAGGCAGCGTCGCGCCCAGCAGCGGGTGTTCGCGGTTAATGCCCTGATGGCTGACCCGGGCGACCTGTTCGGCCAGCCGCTGTACCAGCCGGTCATCGATCTCCGGCGTCTCGACCCGCTGCATCCCGGGATGCGCGGCATCCTCGATCCACACTTCGCCCGGCCCGTTGACGAGGATTTCCGTGACCGTGTCGCGATCGAGCCAGCGCCGGAACGGCTCGAGATAGGCCTCGAGATAGACGCTCTTGTCCGCCGCGAGCGGTTCGGACTTGGCAAAGGGATGGACGTCGGCAGCCATGGATCGTGGCTCACATCACCGGCGAGAAGTCGAGGTCGCGCGCAGTGAACACACGGATCGGCTCGCCCTGCCGCACGCGGATGCGCGGGCCGACCTGGCTGTCCTGCTGCACTGCCGCCGCCGCCGCACCGTTGCCGGCCCCGCCGATCACCACCGAGGCACCGCCACTGGCGATGGTCGACAGCCCGCCCACGACCGACAGCAGCAGCGCCGAGCCGAAGCGCTGGAAGAAGCGCCCGTCGACATCGCCCTTGAGGCCCGTGGTGCCGTCGAAGCCCACGGCAGGGGACTGCAAATTGACCGACGCACCATCGGGCCGGATCAGCCGGGTCCAGATGACATAGGCGCGCTTCTGCCCGCCCTGCACGCCCGATTGGTATTGCCCGATCAGGCGGCTCGAGCGCGGCACCAGCACGTTCCTGCCGTCAAAGCTGCGCACGTCCTGGCTCACCACCGCACGGACATAGCCCGGCACATCGGTATCGATAGCCGTTTCCAGCACCGCCGGGATCAACGTGCCCTGGGTCACCGTGGTCGTCGGGTTGACCATGGCGGTCGCCTGCGCCGGACCGCCACCTACCCCGCCGATACGGCTCGCGAAGTCATTGACCGAATTTCCGGTCGCGCCGCCACCCTCCGTGGCCGAAGCCGTGCCCGGAGGCCCGGCAACAGGCGACGTCGCGCGGGCGCTGGAATCGAACACCAGCGTCGGGGCGCTATTAGGGTTGAGCACTGCCATCGTCGCAGCATTGGGATCGCGCGCCAGCACCGCAGCCGGGGCCGGATCGGGGCGCGGCGCGATTGCCGGCTGGGCCGCCGGAGCCGGTGGCTGCGCCTGCACCGGTTCTGGAGCGACGGCCTGGGGTGCAACATCGGCACTCCCCACGCCTTGTTGCGGCGGCACCTGCGCGGCGTTCATGCTCCAGAACGTCACCCCTCCCAATGCGGCGACGATGGCGATCCCCGCCACCAGCCCCAGCGCATCGGACCGCCCGCTCTTCGCCGCGACGGCCGGATAAGCGGTGCGCGAGGCAAGATCGGTCACATCGCTATCCACGATCTCGCGCGGGTCGAGATCATTGGCGGCACCGCTGGCGGCGGGCTTTTCCGGAAGACGCATGGCAAGGCGCATGACTGGTATCCTTCCTATCGCTTCTTCTGCTGCTCACCGCCAAGCGAGGCCTGGCTGGGGAGCTTTTCCTGGCGCGTAGGGCCGGTGTTGACCAGCGTCGCGATCTCTTCGCCCGAGCGCAGGATGATCTCTCGCGGGACTCCGTCGACCACCACGGTGTTGCCGCGCACGGTAAAATTGACCGGGCCTTCGGTGCCTTCGAAATCCTTCACCAGAATCGCCGGGACAGGCACGCCCTCATTCCATTCGAGGAAGGTAGCATCGCCATCGTCGAAGGCACGCGCCGGGAACAGATTGGCATCGCCGGTCTTCTGCCATTCCCAGTTGAGCGCGGCAGGATCGACCACCGCATAGGGATCGGTAGCCGCCGCCATCTCGACCGGGTTGGCCTGCCCAGATGCAGCCAGTTGCGCCGCTGCCTCCATCTCTTCCTCGGGATAGGAAAAGCTGAGGATGTAGAGCGGTTTGGCCTTGGGGCTTGCAACGAGGTCGAACAGGTAGGTGCGCTTGTTGGTCACCACGGTCATGTTGGTCGACGCGGTCGGCTCCAGCGGCTTCACAAACAGCAGGTTCGCGCGCTTGTTGGGAGTCACCTGCCAGGCAGCGGAATCGCCGATGGCGACATTCTCGATCGCTTCGTCCTCGCCGAACTGGATCGTCGCCTGCACCTTGGTGCGGCCCTGGATGGTGAAGATCCGCGCTTCGTCATATTCGACTTCGACCAGGCGCGAATCCTGTGCCGCCAGCGGGGTCGCAGCAAGCAGCATCGCGAGCGCGGCGGGGATGGCAGCGCGGTTCATTTCAGCTTCTCCACAGGGCGATGGGGCGCTGCCCTGAAGCGCGTGCCGAGCCCGCGCGTGCGCGAGGCTGGCAAAGATGCGGGGCTGACCTGCCCCCCTGCAGTGGTGGCAGCAACGATGCGGGTTTCACGGACGCTGGCGGGCTGACTGGCACCACTGTCGTTGGCGGCGAGATAGGGCATCGCGGCAGCTGCGGCGGTGCGGCGGGCGCTGGTGACGGTCGTCCCGGCGGGGACCTGCGCGGCGGCGGCCTGTTCGGTGCGGACTACCATAGTGGGCGCGTCGGCTACCGCCGATTTGCCGCTCCGCTCGCCCGGTTCGGAGACCATGCCGAAGACACGCCAGCCGGCCACCATGGTGCCAGCGACCTTGAGCACCATCGCCATCAGCGCGACATGCACCGCGCCGACCATGAAGAATGCGATTGCCGGGCGCGCCGGGATCTCACCTTGCGCCTGCGTCAGGGCCGAAAGGATCGGTACCGACAGCTCCAGCATCACGCTTCCTGCCAGCACCGCGAACAGCGGTGTCAACGCCAGCATAACCAGCCCTTTGAGCCAGCCGGTGAACATGCCTCGGGTGCCCTGGAACAGGGCCATCGCGATGAAGATCGGCCCCAGCGCGACCAAGACTGCCAGTGCAATTCGGGCCGTTACCAGCACACCCACCGTGCCCAGCATGAAAAGCAAGGCCCCCAGCCACAACATACCCGGCGGCGAAAATGCCTCAAAATCCATCTGGCCCTGCGAAGCCTGCTCGACGGCGAGAAACACCACGTCCACCTTGCTGGCGAAGGTCATGGTGGCAGACCCTCGGTCCCCGGTCAGGACGCCCGCAAGCCAGTCGGGACCGCCCAGCGCCAGGTTCCAGACCACGCTCTGGAATGCCGCCCAGCTGGTTGAGAAGGTGAGTACCATCCCGACAAGGATGATCCGCGGCAACATGGACCTCACGCTCAGGTTCGATCGCCCGGTGATAAGTGCCAGGGCGAAGAAAATGACGTAGAGGGTGAGCAGGATCGTAAGAACCGTCGCAAGTTGTCCACCGGGTGCAAACAGTCGCCCGAAAGCCGCGCTAGTGACCTCGGAAGCGACGCAGTCGACAGCCTGCAGCGCGGCGGCGATCCCGCCGGCCGCTTCCGACATTGCAAGATCGCACTGCGCGCTCATTCGGCAGCCTGCTTGAAGGCAGTGACTTCGGGCAGGTCAGCCTCAGTCTCGGCGGGCAGCGGCCAGGCATGGCCGGTCAGCGCCGGGAACCAGTCGGCCGGATTGTCGCCCACTGCTTCGCGCAGCAGGTCGAGCCGCCGCACTGTGCCTTCGCGGCCCGAAAGGACGGTCAGCACTTCGGGCGCGCCGGAGAGGTCGAGCCTGACCACGACGCTGGCATCGGGCTGGCGGACCAGGAAGCAGCGGCTGTGCGCCGGCAGCGAGCGGATCAGCGCCAGCTCGTGGCTGGTAAGGCCGAAACCGTCGCAATAATCCTCCGCCCGCGCTCGGCTGTTGGGCATGAAGATCATCGTCGCGGTTTGTTCGACCAGCGCGGTGGAGATGCGGCTCTCAAGCGCATCGGCGGCGCTCTGGGTCGCGAAACCGACCAGCGCGTTGCGCTTGCGCAGCGTCTTGAGCCAGTCGCGGATGCGCGCGGCGAAGACCTCGTCGTCAAGCGCTTTCCAGCCCTCGTCGATCAGGATCATGGTCGGCTGCCCGTCCAACCGCTCGTCGATGCGGTGGAACAGGTACATCATGGTCGGCGTGCGCAGCTTGGGATTCTCCAGCAGCGCGGTCATGTCGAAGCCGAGCACCCGGTTGTCGAGATCGAGCCGGTCCAGTTCGTTGTCGAACAGCCAGGCGTTCTCGCCCGAGTTGATCCAGGCACTGAGGCGATCGGCGAGGTCGCCCGCCTCGGGGCGGCGTGAACCGCTAAGCAGCTCGCGGAAGTGCCGCAGGCGGCGCAGCGAGGCATCGTTCTCGTAAGCCGCGTCGACCGCATGGGCGATCATCTGCAGCTCTTCCGGGCCATCGGCCTTGAGCAGCACGCCGAGCCAGTTGCGCAGGAAGGCCCGGTTGGCGGCGGTATCGGGCAGCGCCAGCGGGTTGAAACCGGTCGGCTCGCCGGCATAGATCCGGTCATACCGACCGCCGATCCCGCGAATAAACAGCTCGGCCCCGCGATCCTTGTCGAACAGGATGGTGCGCGGCTTGAACTTCTGCGCCTGTGCGGCGAGGAAATTCATCACCACGGTCTTGCCCGAACCCGACGGGCCGATGACACTGAAATTGCCCAGGTCGCCATTGTGGAAGTTGAAGAAGAACGGCGTCGCGCTGGTCGTCTCCAGCAGCGTCACGGCATCGCCCCAGTGGTTGCCTTCGGCCTGACCCAGCGCAAAGCCATGGAGCGAACCGAAGCTCGCCATGTTGGCGCTGGAGATCATCGCCCGGCGCACGACATATTTCTCGTTGCCGGGGAACTGCGCCCAGAAGGCGGGTTCGAGATTGGTGTCCTCGCGCACTACCACCGCGCCGGTATCGGCCAGTGCAGCGGCGCAGGCGGCGCTGGCATCGTCGAGCCGGGCCAGGTTGCTTTCGCGCACCAGCACGGAAAGGTGATGGTCGCCGAAGCCGACCGCGCCATTGCCCAGCGCGTCGCGCGCCGCCATCATGTCGACGCGTTCGGCGGTCGCTTCCTCGTCGACCGAGCGCAGCCGGCGCAGCGACAGGTCGATCCGCTCGCGCGCGGTCGTCCGCTCCTGCGGGGCGTAGGTCTCCGTCACGATCATCTCGCAGGGCAGCCGCAGCAACCCGTCGAGAAGGCCCGGCGAGGTCGCTTCGGGATAGTCCTTGAGGCTCAGGATCGCGGAGAAATCGGGCTGCCCCGCCCCGCGCTGCTCCAGCGCGTCCAAGCCGAACGAGACCCGGCGATAAGGCAGCATGAAGCCGACATCGGTATCGTCCGCCGGCTTGCGCACCGGACGCATCTCGCCATTGTAGAGCGCGGAGAGCAGCTCCAGCAGCTCGCTGTTGGTCGCGCCCGAGGGCCCGGAATATTCGCCCAGCACGCTCGCGCCATAGGCCTGCAGCGACGCCAGCAGCCCGCCGATCGCCGCCTTGAGCGAGCGCAGGTCACGCGGATCGGCGGTGAGCTCGTCCTGCCCGCGGCGGCTGAAGAACTTGCCCATCCGTTCGGCTAAACCGGCCTTGCCCCGCGCCGGACGGCGGATCAGGGTGATGAACTGGTCGTTGATGAACAGCGAGCCCGATCCGAGCTTCTCCTGCCAGCGGGCGTCGATATGCCGGCTCAGCGGATCAGGGAATTCGCTTTGCAGCTCGATCGCCACCCGCCGGCGGATAACGTGGTGATAGAGCACGAAACGCGAATCCAGCGTCGAGCGCAGTACCACTTCGCGGGTCGCGGCATGGGCGTTGAGCGCTTCGGAATCCTCGGTCTCGAACAGCAAGCCCGGCACCTGGATAACCGTCATCAGCGAGCCATCGCGCAGCAACAGCGTGTTCTCATCCTCCAGCCGGGCATAGGGCAGCCGGTCGCCGGCGCGAGCTTCCTTCTCGCTCCAGCTGGCGGGGCCGATCCAGTTGCTCATCGGGCTGCTCTTTCCAGGTCAGGGTGCATAGCTGTTGCACCCCCAGCGCTTATAGTTCTTCACCCGCGGGCACATCGAAACCTTGGTAATCCACAGGTCGAACACGCGCGGCTCGCGCAGGCTCACGAAATAGCCGATCGCGTGGGTGACGATCGGGATGGGAATGATCCAGAAGCTTTTCAGGATCAGGAAAGCGATCGTCGTCACCATCAAATTGATGATGAAGAAGTTCATCGTCACCCCGGCGAACATCTGGGGCCGAGTCAGTGCGCGATGGACCGGATGGCGGACGAGATCGGTCACGTCAGCTCAGCCCGCCGCGCTCTGGATGCCGGCCACGATGGTGGTCGCGCCGAACAGGATGAAGACGCCTATGATCACGGTCGCGCCGAAGCGCCAGTTGATACGGCCGGTCAGCATCATGAAGCCGACGGCAGCGACGGCCATGACCGCCACGGCCGTCGCAACCGAACCCAGCAGCGTACCCTGCAGCCAGGCCAGCGCATTGACGACCGGACCTGAACCTGCCGGATCGGCTGCCAGCACGGTGGTGGGGAAGATCAGGGCTGCCAGCGCTGCCAGACGGGTGATCAAACGCATTCTACTGGTATTCCTTCCGGGAATGATCGGACAAGCGCCCCATGATGGCCGCAACATAAAGTCTGGTCTCGCGAATATTGGGAACGCCGCCCGCAGCGATCACGCGGCCGGGCCCAGCGTTGTAGGCCGCCAGTGCCTTCTCGAGATCGCCATCGAAGGTGTCGAGTTGTTCGCGCAGGTAGCGCGCTCCACCTTCGAGGTTCTGCAACGCATCATCGGCATCGACACCGAGGTACCGCGCGGTCCCCGGCATGAGTTGCGCCAGTCCGCGTGCCCCGGCGCTCGAGATCGCACCATGGCGCCAGCGGCTTTCCTGCCACACCAGCGCTTCGATCAGGCTCGGGCTAAGGTCGAAGCGATTGGCAAGTTCAAGCACCTTGGCCTGGTATATCAAGGGGATGCCAAGTGCGTGCAGCGCAGGATCGGAAATGGCGACCGCAGGAATATCGGCTTCGACAACCACTTTCTTGCCGTCTTGTGCTTGGAGGGCGGAAAGCTCCGACCTGCCGGGTACAGCACCCGGCCCGCCCGCTACCCAGCGCGCGCCATCATCTCCGATTTCCATGACGTCCGCCCGCACGGGAGCAGATGCCAGGGCCAGCAAAGCAATCAAGGCAAGCCGGCCCGATCGAGAAAGAATCACCGAGCCCTCCATAACCGTCCCCGGATCATCTTAGAGAACATGCCCATGACGGCAAGATGAACACCGCGCCGCCGCCAGCAAGCAGTGGATGCACGGTGGAAGAAGCGACCGGCTCAATGGCCTGGCAGCTGCTTTGCCTTGCCGCTGTCGCCGGCCCGTTCGACCGGCTGGACCGAGGTCCTCTGGTCACAGCAGTAATGGGGCCGTGAAACGTCGCTTCAGCGAGTGTTCGATGATGACCCGGCGTCGCGACCTGGCTCAGGGAGAAATGCTGCTAGGAAATGGCGGAGAGGGAGGGATTCGAACCCTCGATACGGTTGCCCGTATACTGCATTTCGAGTGCAGCGCATTCGACCACTCTGCCACCTCTCCGCGAGGAGCGGACCGAATTCCGGACCGGTCGAAGGGCGCGCTGCTAGCCGAGAGCAACGCCCTTGCCAAGCCCCGTTTTGCGCGAAATCGGGGGACCGGGACCTTGGTCCCATTGTGCACCTGCAAACTTGACCTATATTTGCGCGATGGACAGCGCGATTTTCTTCTCGCCGCAAGCCGGTCGCCAGATCGAGGCTCCCCGCAAGCTCAGCACACGTTTCGCCATTGGCGATGTCGTGCGCCATCGCCTGTTCGATTTCCGCGGTGTGATTTTCGATATCGACCCGGTCTTCGCCAATAGCGAAGAATGGTACGAATCAATCCCGCAGGAAATCCGGCCACGGCGCGACCAGCCCTATTACCACCTGCTCGCCGAGAACGACGAATCGTCCTACGTCGCCTATGTCAGCCAGCAGAACCTCGTGGCCGATGGCGATGGTGGTCCGATCGACCACCCGCAGATCCCGGAGTTGTTCGAAGGCTTCGATCGCGGTCGCTACAAGATGCGCCGCGCACTTACACACTGACCGCCGGCATCAATCCTTGATCTTCCAGCCGGATTTCAGGACCCGGTACACGATGTAGGCAAAAGCCAGATTCATCACGCCGAGTCCAAGGGCAGCGTATAGTACTTGCTGCCCGCTATCGCCGATGTCGCTTTCCGCGAGGAAGCCGTAGCGGAAGCCCGAAATCACGTAGAAGAACGGGTTCGCCCGGCTGATCGCCTGGAATACGCCATGCAGGTTGTCGATCACGTAGAATGTGCCTGACAGCAAGCTGAGGGGTGCAATTACGAAGTTGGTGATGGCGGCATTGTGATCAAACTTTTCCGACCAGATCGAGGTCATCAGGCCCATCAGCGCCAGCATCACCGCGCCCATCAGCCCGAACCAGACGATGGCCCAGCCATGTTCGATGCTGAGCGTCACCCCGGGCCACAGCACCATGGCCACGGCCACCGCCAGACCGACAAGGATCGAGCGCGTGACAGCCGCACCGATGATCGCAGTCATTAGCTCACCTTCCGACAACGGCGGCATCAGCAGGTCGATAATGGTGCCCTGGATCTTGCCCGACAGGAGCGAGAAAGAGCTATTGGCGAAGGCATTCTGCATCATGCCCATCACGATCAACCCCGGCGCCACGAAGCTGGCGAAGGGAACGCCCAGCACTTCGCGACCCGACCGCCCCAGCGCGACGGAGAAAATGACCAGGAACAGCAAGGTGGTGACCGCCGGGGCCCAGATCGTCTGCGTCTGCACCTTCATGAAGCGGCGGACCTCCTTCTGGTACAGGCTCCACAGCCCTATCCAGTTGATCCCGGTGAAAACCGGTTCACCACGAGGTCGGAACCTTGCAGGCGACGTGCCTTTATCGACGGCAGTGCCTTCAGCCCCAGTGTTCGCTTGATCGCTCATGGACGCGCGGGTAGGCGCTCGACGCAAGGCTGGCAAGATGGACCGATCGTTCCTATATGGCCCGCACACACGAATACGGATGGCAAGAGTACCTTTATGAGTTGGACCGAAGAACGCACCGCGAAGCTCAAGAAAATGTGGGAGAGCGGCGCGACTGCCAGCCAGATCGCCGATGAGCTGGGCGGAGTCAGCCGCAATGCGGTCATTGGCAAGGCCCATCGGTTGGGCCTCAAGTCGCGACCGTCCCCAGTGAAGGCCAACGACAAGAAAAAGAAGGCCGCAGCCAAGCCGGCACCCAAGCCTGCGCCCAAGAAGGCTGCGGCCAAGCCTGCTGCCAAGCCCGTTGCGGCCAAGCCGGCGGCGAAACCCGCTTCAGCGCCCGCTCCTGCCAGCAATCCCCATTCCGGCACCCCGTCGCAGCCGCTTCCCAACGCCGGCCAGAGCGACTTGCCCAAGATCGTTTCGGTTGGCCCCGGTGGCTTCCTGCGCCAGGGTCCCGGCGACCAGCAGCCGCCGATCCCGCCGGCCCCGCCGCGCCGACTGGTGCCGGCCAAGCCGAGCCCCGAGATTGCCGACAAGACTAGCCTGCTCGATCTGTCCGACAAGGTCTGTCGCTGGCCGATGGGCCACCCGGGCGAGCCCGATTTCCATTTCTGCGGCGAAGACGTGAACCCCGGCTTCCCCTATTGCGTCGAGCATTGCGGCCGGGCCTACCAGGCCCAGCTGCCGCGTGGCGCGCGCCGGCCCCCGCCGCCGCTGCCATTTGGCGGCCCGCGCGTCCGCTAAGCTACGAATTCATGGGCCCGGTTGCGACCTTTGCAGCCGGGCCTTTTTCTGACTTGAGGAGAAACCGCCATGTCCCTGACCCTGTACGATGCCTTTGTCCCCAGCTGCCAACAGATCCTCGGCGGCATGGCCGGCGTGATCGACAAGGCCGAGGCGCATTGCGGCGAGAGCGGCTGCGAAGCCTCGGAACTGATCGAAGCCAAGCTGGCGGACAACATGTGGAACCTGCCATGGCATGTCCGCAGCGTGTGGGCCCATTCGGCCTACGTCATCAGCCTGCTGCCGACCGGCGAGTTCTCGCCCGATTTCACTGAACTGCCGCAGGACTGGGACGCGATGCGGGCCAAGCTCAAGCGCACCCAGGACGAGCTGGCCGCCGTTACGCCCGAGCAGCTTGAAGCGATCGCTGACAAGACCATCGGCTTCGTGCTGGGCGGCAAGCGACTGATGGAATTTACCGGGCAGAATTTCCTGCTTAGTTTCAGCCAGCCCAACTTCTATTTCCATGCCACGACATTCTACGACATCCTGCGAATGAAGGGCGTGCCACTTGGCAAGCGTGACTACCTCGGCACCCCGCGGATCATCGGCTGAGTAGTCCGCGCCGGAACGCGCCCTCGCCTGAGGCGTTAAGCGCGCAAAGGAGTTTTCATGCGAATTTCACTTGTCGTCCTGCCGCTTGCGGCGGGATTTCTTGCCACGCCTGCGCTGGCCGAACTGCCGCAATCGACCCGCGCCTTGATCGAAGCGGCAATCGCCTCGGGCGATGCTGGGAAGGTAGCAACGATTCTCGACCTGGCCCGCGAGGTTCACCCTGACGACGCAGCCGAACTCGACACGATCGCTACGGAATTCGCCTCGGTGCAGCAAACACTCGCTGCACAGGAAGCCGCAGCGAAAGAAGAACAGATCCGCCAGGCCGGCGTGTTCGACAACTGGAGCGGCGAAGGCCAGATCGGCGCCTTCCGCGCGACCGGAAACAGTTCCAACACCGGGATCAGCGCCGGGCTCAAGCTGGCTCGCAAGGGCATCGATTGGCGGCACAAGCTGCGCGCGCTGGTCGACTACCAGCGCTCCAACGGGGTCACCACGCGCGAGCAGTACCTTGCCGCCTACGAAGTCAATTACGACATCAGCGGCGATCTCTACGCCTACGCGCTGGCACAATACGAACGTGACCGTTTCCAGGGCTATTCAGCGCGCTATTCCGCTTCCGGCGGGCTTGGCTACCGGGTGCTCGACACCGACACCACATCGCTCGAAGTGAAGGCAGGTCCGGCGTGGCGTCGCACCGAGCGGGTCATCGGTAGCACTCAATCGAGCCTCGCCGGCCTCGCCGCCGCCGACTTCGACTGGCAGGTCGCCGAGACTATCGCGCTGACGCAGGATGCCAGTGTCTTCCTCGAAGGCGACAACACCAGCCTGATCGCCACCACCGGGCTCGAGGCTGGCCTGTCAGGAGCGCTGAAGGCCCGGGTGTCCTACACCGTCGAGCACGACACCGACCCGCCGCCGGGTGCGGTCAAGACCGACACGCTGACTCGCTTTACGCTGGTCTATGGCTTCTGACGCGGCGCTCCAGCCAGCAGGAACACCACGTAGCCTTTGAAGCGGGGATCGTCGGGGAGATGTGCCGGCGGGTCCCACTCCCCGCCTTCGACCAGCGCCACGCGGTAGGGCAGCGGAAGCCTCTCGGTGGCAGAAAGGTAGCGCTGATAGCCTGGCAAGGTGGTGCGATCCTGGTACGTCTGCACCACGATCTCGTCGAGCGCACCGGCCATGGCTGAAAGGTCGTCGTCGGACGCATTGGCAGGCCAGTCCATCAACCCTGTAGCCGATAGCTGCAGGCCGCGCGGCAAGCGCTGACGCAGGTCGGCAAGGAATGCGGCATATCCATCAAGCCGACCGGTGCTGGAATCGAAGTCGACCTGCACGCCTGTCAGCAGCCCGTCCCGGTTCCAGATCCCGGCGGTTTCCAGCAGTTGGCGATAGGCACCCTCGCCCCAGCCAATTCGCTCCGCCCGCACCACAAGCCACAACTCCTTCGCTTCGCCTGAAGGGACGGTACGCAGGATCGGAACGATCCGGTCCGGCTCGTCGAGCCGCAATTCGCCCCACAGGACATAGACCGCATCCGCACCCTGCATCTGCGGCACCGGCTCGACACCGCTCCACAGGTAGAAGGCGCTGTAGTCGGCGGGGTCGACCACTTGCGCTTCTCGGTCGCTGGCCGGATTGCAGGCCACCAGCACCAGCCCGGCAAGCGCTGCCAGCCACAGCCTACCAGTAATATTCAAGCTCCTTCGCCCACGCGGTATCGGCATAGTCGCGCTTGAGACGGCGGAACCATGCCGCTCGAACATTCTCCTCCACGCCTTCGCCACCGCAGGTGTTGTTGTTGCTGGGGGCATAACAGCGGATGGCACGATACAGTGCGTAAGCCTTGTCCCCGCGCGCAGCGGAGGTGTCGGCCATGACCGCACGGTAGAGGTCGAGCCGGTGTGTGACCTTGCCCGGATAGCTGGTCGACGTGCCGAGCTGCCCGGCCCCGTCTTCGCCGTACCAGGACCGCACGAATTCGAACTCGTCGAAGCCGTTGAGGCGATAAAACTCGCCCAGGCACAGGCGGGCTTTGCTGCTGGTCGGATCGCGCGCCAGCACCTGCGCGGTCGCTTCCAGCGACGGGCAAGCATAGCCAGCCGAGAACTCTCCGCTGCGGAACAGGTAAACCGGGGCCTTCTCGGCATCCATCACACCCCACAGCGAGCCACTGTCTTGGTCCGACGGGTATTTTGCCGCGAGCGGATAGTCTTCCAGGAAACCGGCATATTCACCGTGCTGCAACTGCCGGAACAGGGCAGTAAAGAGGGCGAAGGCCGCTTCGTTGTTGGGGCCATCGGCCCGTGCCTGCTGCTTGAGCAGCCTTGGCCCTGCTGACAGGCCCAGCAGCATGCGCCGGATGCGCCAATCCCGGATCGGGGAGTTGGCCACGAAGGCGTCGCCTACCTCACCTTTCTGTTCGAGCGCCCGCGCCAGTGCCAGCTCGACTGCCGGTCGCTGGTAGAGCCCCTGCGCACCGCCAATCAGCTCGCGCCAGAAGCCTTCCTCGTTGCGGTCCCCCAGCGCATGCAGCGCCAGCCCGCGCAGGTACTGCCGGCTGAACGCCAGGGGGGAGTAGCGGTCTTGTCGGGCATCGTCGGGCAGCAGCTCGCGCACCACCGCATAGTCCTTGTCGACATAGAAAGCGAAGCTGGCCTTGAGGAAACCGTACAGCTCGGGATGATCCGCGAACACCAGGGCCTGGCTGTCCAGTTCGGTCTGGGTAAGCTGCTCGGGTGCATCGTCACCGGCAAAATAATAGTTCTCGCTGCGCATCCGCAACAGCAGGTTCGCGGCCGCTAGATAGGGATCGTTGACCTTGCCCGGATTGCGGATCAGGTACTTATCGTCAATTTCCGATATCAGCCGCGCAGCTTCCGGCGTATCAGGATCGACGGCGGCGAAGGCATCTGCATAGGTCGCGCCAAGTCGAGCGTAGTCACGCTGCAGCCACAAGGCCTTGCGGAGAAGACCGCGTGCCGACGCAGCATAACGCCCCTCGGGATAGGCCTCCAAGTAGTTGGAAAAAGCCTTCTCCGACCGCATGGCCACTTCGGCATCGACCTGGGCCAGTGGGAACCAGCCCCAGTCGTCTTCCGCACTGGCGATGGCCTGGTTCAGGAGCGTGCGAGCGACCATGTATTTCGAGGTTTCGGTCAGCCAATCATCGACATCCGCAGCGTGAATCAGGCCGTAATAGTCAGTCGCTCGGTCCCAGTTGCCACCATAGAAACTCGCCGAGGCTTCGAGATAGGCCATGAAGCCGAACGGCGCATCACCGATCCCGTTGGCGCCAATGTTGAGAAAATAGCCGCCATCGCTTGGAAGCTTCGCCTCCCGTCGGCTTCTGTCGCATATTTCGCCGAGCCGATCGCGCGAAGTGGACAGGAGGGTACGTGTTTCGCCCTTCAGGCCGCGCAACGCATCGACGGCTTTCAGGAAAGCGGTCTTGCCGCTCTCTTCCGTCTGGCATCGTCCGGCGTAGCCATAGCCGAAGTTGAGAGATTCCCCTCCGTCCGGATACCAGGCGTCGTAGAGATTGTTCCAGCGCATGAAGTTGCGGCCATAGAAACTGCGCCATTGGGTGTCGGGATAGGCGAGACCTGCGCCGTCATTGCCAGCGCGGTCCTGCAGCAGCAGGAACAGGTTGATCCGCGAATCATTGCCTGGCGCGATGGGGATTGAGCCGGCGCAGTTCAGGTCCGGATTCTCTGGCCGCCAGAGAGGTTCACAATAGTCACCGCTCGCAAGTGCGGGTGCAGCCCAGCTTGCTCCCAGAAGTGTTGCAACAGCCAGCAAGGTCTTGCGCATCGGTTCCCCCTTCCCCGAATCCAGTCACGACCAGAGCTACCCTGTCACATCGGGAATGAACCGCGCAAGAACGCTACCGCAAACGTGTGGCAAACCAGATTGTGTGGTGCGGCCCCTTGTTGTTGGGTCGGGCACGGACGGTCTTTACCTCCACGTCGAAACCGGCGCCCTTGAGCCGCTGGGTGAACTTGTGATCGGGTGCAGCCGACCACACCGCCAACACACCGCCGGGGTTGAGCGCGTCGCGCGCACGGCCAAGGCCGGTCTTGGTATAAAGCCGCTCGTTACCGTCGCGCACGATCCCGTCAGGGCCGTTGTCGACATCGAGCAGGATCGCATCATAGCGCCGCGTCGTGCCGTCCACCGCGTCGTCGATCAATGCAGCGACATCGGCGAGAATCACTTCGCCGCGCGTGTCTTCGAGGCAACTGCCGGTAAGTTCCGCGAGTGGCCCTTTCGCCCAATCGAGGATCTCGGGCACGACTTCTGCGACCACAACCTCGGCCTGCTCAGGCGCATGCTTGAGCGCTGAGCGAAAGGTGAAGCCCATCCCGTAACCGCCAATCAGCACGCGCGGACGCGAGGCATTGATCCGTTGCAAGGTCAGCTCCGCCAGCTGTTCCTCGCTGAACTGCATGCGGGTGCCCATCAGCTCGTCCCGCCCCAGCATTATGATGAAATCGCGTCCGTGGCTGACGAGGGTCAACTCCTCTCCGTCAGGGATCTGGGCGATGGCAATTGTTTCGCGGGGCAGCATGGAAGGGTCCTAGATACGAAAAGGGCCGCCCTGTCGAGCGGCCCTTCCCTGTTTGCTTGTGCGAAGGATCAGTCCTTCAGGAAGTCAGGGACGTGGGCTTCACCGCCATCGTCCTTGCCACCACGATCGCCGCGATCGCGGCCACCGCCGCGCGGGCCACCACGGCCACCACGACGATCGCCGCCGCGACCGCCACGATCACCGCGCGGGCCGCGATCACCGCGCGGTTCGCGCGGCGGACGGGTGTCTTCCAGCTCTTCGCCGGTTTCCTGGTCAACCACTCGCATCGACAGACGGACCTTGCCGCGCTGGTCGATCTCGAGCACCTTGACCTTTACTTCCTGGCCTTCGCTGACGACATCGGTCGGCTTCTCGACGCGCTCGTTCTTCATTTCGCTGACATGGACGAGACCGTCCTTGCCGCCCATGAAGTTCACGAACGCACCGAAGTCGACGATATTGACGACCTTGCCGTTGTAGATCTTGCCGACTTCCGCCTCTTCGACGATGCCTTCGATCCACTTCCTCGCGGCTTCGATCTCGTCGAGGTTCGAAGACGAAATCTTGATCACGCCTTCGTCGTCGATGTCGACCTTGGCGCCGGTTTCAGCGACGATCTCGCGGATCACCTTACCCCCGGTGCCGATGACGTCGCGGATCTTCGACTTGTCGATCTGCATGGTCTCGATACGCGGAGCGTGCTTGGAAACGTCGGTACGGGCACCCGAAAGCGCCTTGTTCATTTCACCGAGGATGTGCGCACGGCCGGCCTTGGCCTGCTCCAGCGCCTTCGCCATGATTTCCTTGGTGATGCCGGCCACCTTGATGTCCATCTGCAGCGAAGTGATGCCGCTTTCC